>NZ_RZJP01000002.1:0-417292 GCF_008698085.1 Bifidobacterium callitrichos | reverse complement strand
CCACCCCGGTGACCTCGGACCTCAACCTGTTCGCCCAGTGGACGAAGGGCGAAGCCCCCAAGCCCCAGACCTTCACCGTGACGTTCAACGCGAACTTCGAGCCGTCGTGGGGATCCTACGAGGTCAAGGTCGGTTCAGGCAAGACCGTGCCGCAGCAGTCGGTTCCGCAGCGTGAGGGCTACACGTTCGCCGGCTGGACCACCGACAAGGAAGGCAAGAACAAGTTCGACTTCGCCACCCCGGTGACCTCGGACCTCAACCTGTTCGCCCAGTGGACGAAGGGCGAAGCCCCCAAGCCCCAGACCTTCACCGTGTACTTTGGTGCCGTCGACCCTGAGGACCCGAGCATCAAGCTCGACGACAAGTCCCTTGAACGCGAGGCCGGCCAGACCGTGGGCGAGATCCCGTCCCTGAATACGCCGGGCTACTACATCTTCGGCTGGTACAACGGTGACCACTCGCAGCTCTACACCGCCGATCAGGTCAAGGCCGTCAAGGTCGACTCCGATCTGGTCTTCGTCGCCGCCTTGGCGAAGAAGACCACGCCGCAGAAGACGTACAAGGTCACCTTCGGTGTGATCGATCCGACAGACAACAGGACCGTTCTGTATGACAGCACCTTCGAGTATCTCAACGGCCAGTCCGTTAAGGCCCCTGAAACCTCGAAGCTGAACATCCCGTCCGGCTACCAGCTGATCGGCTGGCGCGACAACAACAACACGTTCTGGAGCTCCGTCGACGGCTTCAAGGTCGGTACCGCCATCAAGGCCGATACAACCTTCAGAGCGGTGCTCGCGAAGAAGGACGCCCCGAAGGGCTACTACAAGGTGACCTTCTACTGGCGCGACAACAACGGCCACCACGTCTCCTCGGTGAATGTCGTGAAGAACGGCAAGCTCACCAAGAGTGAGGTCCCGGTTCCGTCCGCGTTCCGTCACCACACGTTCTATGGCTGGTTCGACCGCAGCGGCCACAGGCTTAACCTGAACGATGCTGTCACGGCCGATACGGTCTACGTTGGCTATTGGTGCAACAACGCATGGCCGAAGCCTCCGGTCGGCCCCAACCAGCCGGACGTGCCGAGCACGCCCAGCACCCCGAGCACCCCGTCGGTAAAGAAGGTTCCGGTGTATCGTCTGTACGATCCCGCTTCGGGACTGCATCTGTACACGGCCGATGAGAACGAGCGCAAGGTGCTGTCCACTCAGCATGGCTGGAACGATGAAGGTGTGGTGTTCTACGCTACTACCGACAAGAACGCCTCCGGAGCCAAGCCCGTCTACCGTCTGACCAACAAGGACACTGGCCGTCACCTGCTAACTCTGGATGAGAATGAGCGCAAGGTGCTGTCCACCGAGCGCGGCTGGACGGACGAAGGCGTGGCCTGGTACCAGACCAGCGCTGGCACAGTCCCGGTTTACCGCATGTACTCTGAATCTAAGGCCGAGCACCTGTACACGACCGACCTTAACGAGTACACGTTCAACGCGACTCGTGGCTGGACTCAGGAAGGCGTCGCCTGGAAGGGTCTGTGACCTCCCACTAAGGCGATAGTCTGACTAACCCGAAGGGGGTGGTCGACACAAACGTGCCGACCACCCCCTTCGCATAACTCGGCTCCCTTGTCAGGGGCTGGCCCGTAAGGGTCGAGGGGGTAGTCTCAGAAGAAAAAGACTACGCGATCGCCGCGAGTCCAACCGGCTGCAGCAGGAACGGCTGCAGCAGCCCGTCCCACACCAGCATCAGCGCGAATCCGGCGCACACCAGAGTGCCGATTCCGGACAAGCCAGCCGATTCGTTATCAGCAGTGTCAGTGTCAACGCCGAACCAACGCCACAGCAACCAGCACAGCGCGTACACGATGATGACCATGGCGCACAGATAGTATCTGCTTTGCAGGCCCCCGGTGTACCCGTTGACATAGAAGCCGTTCAGCGCGTTATTGAACTGATACAGCATAGTCAGCGCAATGGCTCCCATGCCCATCGCCAAGAGGTTACCGGTGCGACCGCGACTGCCGCGACCGATCGCGAACACCGCGAACGGCACCACCAGTAGCAGCGTCAGTGCAATGGTGCGAGCGTCGAACGAGGTGACACCGGAGCGGGGGATATCGGCCTGCCACGGCATGCTCCACCACGTGCGCAGGAACTGGCTGATGTAGTAGTCCACATACTGCATGATGCTCATGTCCGACCGCTCGGACATGGCCTTATAGAACGTGGATGACATATACCCGGCCGGGTCCAGCTTCTGATAGCTCGGCTGGATGCTGTGGTACCGCGCGAATACGACCGCATAGTAGGCGATGGCTGGAATCAGGAGCGGTGTGGTGAACCAGAATTCCCGTTTCGTGAGCGCGGAGCGGGCCTCACGCTCCCCCATCGCCGCGATCACCACGAACAGGCACAGCAGCGCGGCGATCATACCCGCGGTCAGTTTTGTCAGCAACGTAGTGGATAGTCCGCCCATGATGAGCAGGTAGGTTCGCCAGTCGTAACGGCGCTCCCTGAACCTGACGACTCCCCATACGGTCAGGGTCACGGTCAGCAGGCACAGGGCATCGTTGTTCACGCCGGCCGATACCTGCACCATGTTGGGCGATGCGATCAACGCGAGCGCGGCCACCAAATGCAGCAGCGGGACGCGCGGCAGTCGCGAATACAGCAGATACGCACAGACGGCAAGACCGGCGAGCAGCATCAGCAGGCTGGCCATGCGCAGCCACGCCACATGGAACGTCACCACCGTACCGGATACGTGCGTTCCCGGAACCAGCAGCATGAGGATGTAGTACAGCGGAGGATGCCCGAGCTGATTGAACGCGAGGGGATCGGCAAGATCCGCACGCCCGCTGAACACGGTCTCGTATACGTGCATGCCGGCGAAATCGGGGATCAGTTGGAGATGTGCCTTCTCCCATGCGAGGTAGGACAGGTGCGCGATCTCATCGGGCGAATGCGACCACCTGAGGATGTAGAGAAGTCCTTGTCCAAAGGCCGCCACGAGCATGACCACGTAATCGAGGATGATGACCGGCTTGCGCCATGCGGTTCTGGCCGTACCGCCGGAACCGGCGATCGCATTGAAGCCCGTGAGCAGCAGGAATCCCAGAAGTATGGCAATGATCGTCAGACGGCTGCGTCCGGGGGCGTCCAATGCCCACACGCGCCATGCACCCATCGCCGTCAGTGTGACGACCATCACCGCGGACGCGAACCATGACATCGGAACGGCGGCGAACGCCAGACGACGCAACAGCACGACGGCGATGCCGACGAACACCAGTATCAGCAATGCCAGTCGGCCGGGGTTGAACAGCTTCCATCCGGAGACCATGGAACGTATCTGACTGCGGGAGAGATCGAATGACACGGAATCGCCGTTCCGGTTCACCGTCAACCCATCGGAGGCGATGCGATGCGCGGTCCACCAGTGCCGATTGTTGACGTTGACCTCGCCATCCACGCGCACAACCTGCGCATCACCGACGTCTGAGAGATCAAAGTGCAGTGTTGATGCGCCATACGTCAGCGGATCGGGCTTGTAGGACAGGTTATGGCCTGAAACGGTGAGCTGCTGAGGCTTGACTCCGACCGCTTGCTCCGATTGGTCGAAGGAGGCGGACACCGTGCCGGACGCGTTGGACGGCACATCGCGGTCGAAGACGACGGTCACCATCTGGTTCATCGGAGGCAAAGGCACCACGATCGCGCAGAGCAGCGCGATGACGGCCAGCAGGGAGGCAATCATATTCGGATTGCCTTTGATGTTGTTCAGTATGTTGCGCATCGTCTCTGCCACCCTCACAGGCCCGCTGGCCTCTATCGCATTCTCCCGGACTGTGAGCAACTGTACCGTTCGCCTTGGAATCAACGCGATATGCGGGCAGTCCAACGTCCCGCCGCACTACTGTGAATGAATGGCAAGGGTATGGATTGATGATCTCTGGCTGAAACATGACAACGGCGTCCCGCCGTCCTCCACCGCGAAGCGTTCGCTGGCCGCGGTGAGCGATCCGATGACCGCGCAGGTTCCGGAGCGATGGCGCTCCTCCCGTTACGGCAAGGGCAAACGATGGCGATGCCGCTGGTACACGATCGAAGGCGAGAGTCGCCGGCAGCATTCGAAATCGTTCGCCAAGCTCGCCGACGCGGAGGCGTTTCAGGCCGGTATGGAGGACGACGTGCGTCGCGGGCGCTACGCGGATCCGAATGACGCACGCAAACCGTTCGGTGACATCGCCGACATGTGGCTGCGATCGAAGAACCACGTGAGCGAGGGCGTACGCGCCCGCTACGAGTGCGAGCTGCGCGTGTATGTGAAACCGCGCTGGGAGAACACGCCGATCGGGTCGATCACCATCGACGACGTGGCGCGATGGGTGAGCGATCTGACGACGGGCGACTACCCGGTGAGTCTGTCGTCCACGGAACGCAAGGCGAAGCCGCTGGCACCAAGATCTGTCAAGAGCATCGTCAAGGTGGTGTTCGCCGGGGTGCTGGATTACGCGGTGAAGTCGCGGTATCTGATGAGCAATCCGGCGCGAGACGTGGAGATACCGAAATCCGAGTATCGCGATCTGATCTTCCTCGACATCCACGAGATCGAGGCGCTGGCCGATGCGGCGGCGAGCGTGGGGAGGCCCGTGGACGGGCTGATCATCCGGTTCCAAAGCTACGTGGGCACGCGCATCAACGAGTCGTTCGCGTTGCAGGTGGGCGATCTGGATCTGGAGCATCGCAAGGCCCGTATCCGGCGCACGTGGAAGAACAGCGCGAAGGCGCAGCGGCTGGGGCCGCCGAAATCGGGCAAACCACGCACGGTGGCGATCCCGAAGTTCCTGATCAAGCCGTTGAAGGAGCAGGTCAAGGGGCAGCCGGAGACCGCGTACGTGTTCCGTGCGATGCGCGGCGGACACATCAACGATCACAACTGGCGGCGCAAGGTGTGGCACAAGGCCGTGAAACTGGCGAAACTGGGCGACGTGCAGGGGCTGACCCCGCACAGTCTGCGGCATTCGTACGCGGCGATCGCGATCAAGGCCGGAGCGGACGTGAAGATCCTGCAACGCCAGATGGGTCACGCCTCGGCCAGCCTGACCCTGGACGTGTATGGGTTCCTGTTCCCCGAGAGGCTGGAACAGGTGGCGGATGCCGTAGATACGGAGCGGGATGCCGTGCTGAACGGTGGGAGGCGCGGCAGGAAGCAGAGTGGAGCGCGGTCCTGAGCACGGTGAAACGGCTCGTCGGTATCGTGTCTGGGTCGTGTCCGAAACGGGCCCAGACACGATCGGGCGGAGGGAATCGAATTCCGCGATTGAGAAGGTGCGGAGCCCGCGAGCGCCGTCGCGGTCGTGTCCAACCGTGTCTGGGGAACAAACAGATGGTTTCCAACATCAAGGAGCATTAGAAAATCAAGCATTTCAACAGGAGAACGATCAGCGAACCCCCGCCCCTAGAACGGGGGAATCGGGTGTCGGGGGACGCTTCGCCTTCCTCATACCCCCTACTATAGGCGAATGACTCTCACGAAACACTCAGCATCTCGCAGGGAGACGTTCAGCGTGCTGCATGTGACGGCTCCGGCTGGATTGGCGGCTTAGACTGCTGCCTGTGTGCTCAGCGTGTGGCGGGAGGAGCTTCGAGGTGGTCGGCAGGGGCTTTTGCGTGACACGAATGATGGTCCATATGGGGGGAGAATAAACTGGGCTCAATCCGTCCTGACAGCTACAGTATGATTTAGGTATGCTTATGTCTCTCGTATGGATATAATTCATATTATATTATTTGGAACAGTCTGGAGTGAGATGGGTGCTAAGGGTGAGAAGAGCATCAGGCGTGCTCTTCACAAGAGATCTAGGTTCTTTTTAAAGAATATAATTCCGGTACTGTTGATTTTTTGTTTGTCAGTTCCGCAGGCGATTGGTTTTATTGCCAATATTGGTCCTTGGACAATTCCTGATTACGATATGCATGTGGCGTCCACATATGCGCTTGCTACTGGACAGGTTTTTCCTGAAATGACAGTATCTACGGATGATTTTGGCAACGATACGAAGCGGCCAATTATATCAGGAGATTCTCGTTATTTAAGAAATGGCGGGGCGAGAAATGATCTCGTTTCGAATATCATCGGTACT
The DNA here is from genome assembly GCF_008698085.1 of Bifidobacterium callitrichos. Taxonomy (NCBI): domain Bacteria; kingdom Bacillati; phylum Actinomycetota; class Actinomycetes; order Bifidobacteriales; family Bifidobacteriaceae; genus Bifidobacterium; species Bifidobacterium callitrichos. Next base: position 411,150 of record NZ_RZJP01000002.1, on the reverse strand, counting down.
CCGTTTCAAGACGATTCTCTAGCGCGGCAGAAATTCGTTTCTTCTAACGGGGGGGGGGTGGATAACTGATACGCCTCGGGCAACTCAATATCCTCTATTCGGATATATTCCTCAAGCCATAGGGCTCAAGATAGGTCTCATGCTAAGGCTTTCGCCTTATGTGTCCATGCAGCTTGCGCGATTAAGTAACTATTTGGTTTGTTTGACATTGTTTGTTATTTCCATTCTCCTCCTTCCGCGCGCGAAGATGGTCATGGTTGTTATTGCTGCTACGCCGACAGTATGTTTCATATCATCCAGCGTCATGCTTGATGGATTGATGGTTGCATTGTCTGCGGTCATTACTTCTTTTGCGTTGCATGCCGCAAATTCAGATCGTTCAATGACGACAGGTATGTTTATCGGTGTTATTATTATTGCTGCTTTACTGTGTTATATCAAAGCAATATATTTAGTGCCTCTGCTGCTTGTATTTGTTCTACCTGAACATGTTCTTTCTATTAAAAGAAAAATGTGTGCGTCTCTATCTCTTGCTATAGCGTTTTTGAGTTATATTCTATGGAGCCAGAAATATAGCTCAATGGGGTATCTTGCAAATTATTCTGACAATGTTTCGTATGTGCTTCAAAATCCATTGCGTTTCATTGTCTGTATTATTATTAACGTTGTTGCGGATTGGCGGGATCTCATTCCAAATGACCCCTCAACGATTATAATCATTGCGATACTTGTTGTGATGAGTATGAGGCCTTTGCTTGATATGAGATATATAGATTCTGTGTTTCACTCCAAATCTGTTTTCACTGTTGTGCTGAATCATCGTTATCTGATTGTTTCGGTAGTCGGAGTACTTTTGGCGTGGTTTCTGGTGTATGCTTTTGAGGCTCTGACTTGGAATGATCTTCCGTCAATTGGCGCATACGGACATTTAGAGGGGGTGCAGGGAAGATACATATTGCCGTTACTGCCTCTACTTACGGTCTCAGGTCTTTACGATAGAGGCTGCGAAGATCAAACGGTTGTGAGCGGTCTAAGCGACCAAGTTATTGACAACAAGTAAATGTGGTGGTCAATCCGGTTTCCTGGATTGACCACCACATCACCACAGTTCACTTTCGATTCCGCAACGTACGTGCGACTGTTTTCAGCATTTCGCGTCGCTTCGACCCGATCGGCATGATCGGATCAACCACCTTGCGAATCGGGTTCTTGTCGCCGATGGCACGCTCATGGAGAGGCTTCCGCGTCGCGGCGGGCGTCGTCATCTCCGCCGTCTTCTGTGCCACCTTCTTCATCAACCGCTCGTAGAACGGCGTCTGCCTCGCGTACCGCCAGTACACGCTCGCGAAATCGCACTCCGGGTCGGTCCAAGGCTTGATGAATCCCGCGTAGTGAATGATCTTCGGGTGCTCGCGCGACTTCAGGTACGCGTCGTACATGCCGCTCGGTGCGCAGCTGAAGATGCGGCCCACGCGATCCTCGAGGTTGTGCACCACGTTCCACTCCCACGGCAGGTACAGCACCTTGCCCTCGCAGTGCATGTTGAGCACGTCCTGATCGTTATAGATCAGGTCCGGGTTCGAGGCGTAGCCGAGCCACTGGCGGATCGTGTAGCGCGCACGCATCGCCTTCGTGTTGAGCACCAGCACACCCGCCTGGAAGTACCGGTACGGGTCCTTCATGTGCAGCGTGGACTTCGAATACCTCATGCGGATGCCGTCGGGCATGTTGAGGTTGCCGAGATAGTCGATGTCGTGCACGGCGGCCAGCAGGTTGTCGCCCAGTTCCGTGTCGTACAGTTCGGCGATGTCGCCGTTGATCACGATGTCCGAATCGAGGTACAGCACCTTGTCGTAGAACGGCATCAGCTCCTGGATGAGGAACCGGTAGTACGTCTCCACGCTGATGTGCGCGTTCGAGGTCGTGAGGTTGTATCCGGCGATCTCGCGATCCACGTTCTTGAATCGTAGCGACATGTTCGGGAACCGCGACGTGAAGAACTCACGCAGACGCTCCTGACGATCCCATTCGATGTTGCGCTCCAGCACGACCACGTCGTAGTAGCGTTCCTTCGAGGCGTTCGTCATCGCCGAGAACATCGTCGTCGCCAACTGGGAGACGTAGTTGTTGTCCGCGGCGAACACCACCGGCACCGGCTGGGGAAGACCCGCGGTGGGCGTCCACAGGGGCTTGAGCGGTTCGGACGGCTCCGGGTTCGTGAAGTGCACGCACTGCAGCTCTCGTGTCTTCAGCTTCGCGCCGACGCGCTGCTGGTGCATCAGGTAGATGTTGAGCAGTCGCTCCGACAGATGTCCCGGAGTGCGTACGGCCTCACGACTGTAGTTCGTCATGTCGGTCTCGCGCTCGAACTCGGCGAGGATCGGGAACAGCCACTCGCAGTAGTCGAAGAACACCTGCTTCCTCATGATGAACATGTTGCAGAAGCACGACTTGTGCCCGTTGAGGAACGCGACCGCATCATCATGGTAATCGGGGTGCATGCGGCACAGGATCTGGTAGCAGCGGCGCAGGTCGTCGTCGATCAACGCGGGGGCGGCCGCCCACAGCGCCTTAGGCGTGCCGTGCTCGTCGATCATCTCGGTCAGGTCCTGCCAACGTGTGGTGATCACGTCATAGCCCTTGACCGCGCGGGCGATGGTCTTGTCGTCGAGACCATACTCCTTGATGGCCTTCGTGTCGATGTAGTCGTCCATCACCTCACCGTACGGGTTCTCCTCATGCTCGGTGTCGGAGAAGTCGAAGTAGCGGCGGTAATGGCAGAAGCCGTAGTATTCGGCGTCCACGTTCTTCCACGCCCAGTACTGCGTGGTCAGCTCGCAGTACATCGGGTTCTTCTCGGAGATGTTCTCGCCGTCGTCATCGTGGAACGCCCACGGGAAACGGTACGAACCGGGCTTCAGGCCCACCTGCACCGGCTGGAGGATGGCGCTCGACGGCTTGTCCACGTTCTTATGCGTGGTGACGAAGATGCGAATCGGCTGGTTCTCGTACCGCTCCTTCTCCTTGGCGCGATCCAGATCGGCCAGCAGCTCCTCGGCGCGCGTACGCACCAGCGCGTAACGGTACAGATCCGTGTGATCGCCGTCCTCCGGGGTCAGGGATTCCGCGATGAACCGCCAGTTGCGCAGCTGCGCGACCTTGAACGGCTCCTGCTCCTTGGACGTGATCAGCGTCCACGCCAGATCGCGCACATGACGCCAGATTTCGCGGGCGGCCACCGCGTTGCCGAACACGTCGGCCATGGCCCGGGCGGCCTCGGCCTTGCCCTCCTCGGGTACGCGCACGCGCCAGTCGTTGGAAAGGAGTTCGACGGCCTTGTGCCGGAATCCGATGAGGCAGTCGGCCAGCTTCAGTTCGGGATGGACCGCCGTGAAGTCGTCGGTGGCGTCGAGGCATGCCGCGAACTGCTCGCAGAACTGTCCGAACTTCTCGGCGGTGATCTCGTTGGTCCCGGTCACACCTCGACCGTAATGATAGCGGTATCCGCGGCATCGCTTGGCGCTGCGATAGGAGGTTGCCAGCGACGAAAGCACGAAGCACTCATAACCGTCCTCGGCGCGCTCCAGACGGTCCGCGGTCATCTGATTGAACGCGCGTTTAAGCAGCGACGTGCGGAACGCGCGTTGGGTGACACGCCAGTCGACCTGATATCCACGCGATTCGAGGTAGATACTCTGAACGATGTCGTCGTACTTGCTGTCCGGCGTCGGCGTGTTGTTGAACTGTTCGAACGCCTGACACTCCTCGTCGAGGATGCCGTTCTCGCCGATCACGGTCAGGCCGAAGTGCAGGATGTCCGCGGGGGCGGAGGTGAGGCTTGCGTACAGGTCGGCGCACATGGTCGGTTCGAGATCGTCGTCGCCGTCGAGGAAGAAGGCGTATTGACCGTTCGCCTCCTCGACGCCGGTCTTGCGTGCCAGATGCAGTCCCTGATTGTGATCGTGGGTGATGACCCGAACGCGATCGTCCTCCGCCGCGGCTTGGGCGAGGATCGCAGGCGTGCCGTCGGTGCTCGCATCGTCGACCACGACGATGTCGATGTTCTTCAAGGTTTGCGCGCGCACGCTGTCAAGGCATGCCTTGATGTACGGTTCGACGTTGTACGCCGCGATGATGACTGAGATCTTGGGCATGGTGCGTTTCCTCGATTCCAATTCCTAGTATGCCGACAGTGTAGCGAACAAGCCGGAGAGAACCTATACTCGCCTTCTCCTGTCTCACATCTTCGGCAGGATTTGTTTGATTCGTCGCGTCAGTTTTTGCAGAAGCCCTGATTGACCCTTGTTCGAGGTCTGACTCGTTATAGCTATAAGCCCGGAATCGATAAGATGCCGCCGGGCAATCGACCTGAGTTCGAGATAATGCTCGTTACGTTCGTCTATAGTGTCCATGGCCTCGATATTCTCCACCATCTGAAGATACCGCAGTGCGTTCGTCTTGTTCTTCTGCGCCATTTCACTGTCTCGATCTTCGGCGACGAGGAAGGCGTACGCATAGTCACGCACGTATCGGTACAGTTCGCCGCAGACGGTGTCCGGCGACCAGCAACGCAACGCGGCCTCCAGCCCTTCGGCCTTGTCCGCTTCCGGCAGGTTATCCTGCCATTCGTTCATTGTGTGTTCGATGAGTCGATCCCGGACGTCCGCAATCCGAGCTTCCCAGTCATCTCGTGAGATGTCCTTGCGGTGTTCATTTACGAAATCTCGGATCAGTTTCAGTGCCTTGGCATCGCGTTCGGCAAGTGTGGAGAAGGCTTTGACTGTCAGCTGACTGCCCAGTGTCTCTCCGCGACCCAAATGGTAGACGTACCATGGCGAATCGGGAATCGCCTCGTATGTGTGTGCTAGGGAATCGATGATGAAGCACATATACAGATCGTCCGAAAGCAACAGACGGGTATTGGCTGCCATGCTGTAGGCACGTCGTGCCAGATCGCCGCGGAACATCTTATGGTGTACATGCCAGTCAAATCCATCGTGCTGGGCGAACTGCGTGGCGAGTATCTCGTCGCCGTGCAGAGCCCGCGGTTTTGGCGTGAGGAAGCCGGTCATGCCTTGGGCGGCTTCGCGAGCGGATTCAGTCGCCGCCTCCACGCGTACGCCGTAATGGTAGATGTCCGAGGGATGAGCCACGGCATATTCGTGGAGATCGGCGAGGGTGTTCACCTCCAGCGCATCATCCTGATCGACGAGCAGCACGTATGCTCCACGGGACACCTGTACGCCGGTCCGTCGAGCCGCCAACGTTCCCGCGTTGGCGGCATGACGTAGAACTTTGACCCGCGGATCCTCCTTGGCGAGCTCCTGCATGACCGCATACGTGTCGTCCGTGCTCGCATCGTCGACGATGACGATCTCCAGATCACCGAACGACTGCCCGGTGATGCTATGCACACACTCCGGCAGATACCGGCTGTTGTTGTACGCAGGGATAATCACAGAAAAAACAGGCATGCATCCTCTTTGGTTTTGGTTACCAAGTGATTTTGTAATGGCCGTTGGCCTGATCGAGATTGGCATTGATATACTTGCCGATCTCGATGCGGCTGTCCCATCTGGCGTAGAACTTTGCCTGTTCATCAATGGCTCGCTTTTCGCGCTCAGGATCGACTTCATCCCTACCACGGCTGACATGCTCCGCGTGATAAAGCCTGGCGTCGGGATTGAACACGACCAGATATCCTAGCTCGCCGACCTTTAGACTGAGGTCAACGTCATTGAGCACCACGGCCAATTCCTCGTCCAGTCCTCCGACTTTGTTGAACAGGTTGCGGCGAACCATCTGGCAGGCTCCGGTGACGGCCGCCACGTCGACGGGATATCGCAGAGTCTCCATGTAGCCGCCATCCTTGTGGGACATGAATTCACCGTAGTGTCCCACATGATCGCGGGTGACGAAGATGCCGCCATGTTGCACAAGCTTGTCGCGGAAGAGCAGCTTCGCGCCCACCATGCCGACTTCGGGGCGAGTGAACAATCCGGCCATGGCATCGAGCCAGTCGTCATTGATCACTTCGGTGTCATTGTTCAGGAACAGCAGTAGCTCGCCATCACTGTGTGCGGCACCATAATTGCAGATGGCGGAATAATTGAATCCCGTGCCGGGCCACGTCACCACATGGACGCGTGCATCGCGCCTTTGAATATCCTCGTAATAAGCGAAGGTCTCCTGTTCTGTGCTGTTGTTCTCCACCAACGTGATGTCGAAGTTGTCATAAGTGGTCTTACTCAGCACAGATTCCACGCATCTGGTCAGCATCGATACATGATCCTTTGTTGGTATGATGATGCTGACCTTCGGCGTGTGATCGGGGTAGTACTTGATTCGATGACGGAAAATCAGTTCGGAATCCGTCACTTCGGCCTTGACTCCCATGCGTTCGAAATGTCGGGCCACGGACAGGCGTCCGGCCTCTTCGGCATAGGGCTTGCTGCCGCTATTGGCGCTTGTGGAGTTCTGATGCATACGCCAGTGATACAGCACCTGCTGAATGCCTCGGATACTGCGTGCCTTCTCAGCGCATTTGAGCGTCAGATCGAAATCCTGCGCGCCGGCGACATCTGCGCCAGATAATTCGACTTGATCCAGTACATGACGGCTGACCATGAGCATATGCGTAATGTAGTTGCCGCAGTACAGCAGATCTGCATTATATTGCGGTTTGAAAGCGGGATGCCTGTATCTGCCGTTATCGAGCAGGTCCTCATCACAGTACAGCAGATCGGCGTCAGGGTACCGACGAATCTCACTCATGTATCGGTACAGGATGTCCGGCTCGACGACATCATCATGATCCATGAAGGCGATGTACTGTCCCTGAGCATGCTCGATGCCAATGTTCGTGTTCTCTGGAATGGTTTTGTTCTCTGCAGTAAGCACCTTGACTCGTGGATCCTTGATATCGTCAAGTGTCGCCGTAATATCAGGGGCATCGCCGCTGACGTTCACCAGAATCAGCTCGAAGTGCTCATAGGATTGAGCGAGAACGGAATCGACGAATGCCTTCAGGTACTCGACCGGCGGTCGGAACACCGCTGTGACGATGCTGATCAGGGGCGTGTGGTCCCATGTGGTAACGGTCCGGCGCTGGTTGGCGACGTCCGCCCATGTGGCGCGATGCCGCTCGAACCATGCGGCATATCCTTCATCATCCCAAGGTTTTTTCGTCAGATCGAAGGCACCGCTGATGAATCCCGAATACATAGGCTCACTGATGCACACGAAATTACCATCGTGGTTCTCCGGCTTCACATGGACACACACGGTTTTCGGCTCATCGGAAAGGATAACGGAGTATGTGGTGTCCTGAATACGCTGAGTCGAGTCGTTCGGATCGGTGATCGCATCGCTCTCCAGTACAATCGGCTGTACATCCACACGATTGCCGGCTTTGTCCAGCACGGTAATGCTGCACTTTTCCGAAACTCCTGTATAAGGGTGCCTCACACGGAATCGGCAAGATACTTCGTGGTCTTCCATGGGGAAGATGCCGGTGAAGTATACATAGGTCCCGCCTGAAAGCCGTCTTTGATCGATGTCGCGAATCTGTGCCGCGAAATCCGGCTGGTATTTATAGGTGAGTCGTGACCTGACTTTGGTGTCAAACGTCTTGAATGGCATTATGAGCAGCATCTTGCCGCTGTTACGCTCGCGGATCTGGATATCAAGTGTGATCTGGTCGAGCAATGGCACCACGACGATCGCGATGTAGGAACCAGGTTCCGGATTGTCGCCGGCGGCTCGGCTGGCAATGGCATCTTCCCCCGGGAAACCGATCCGATAGATCGGACATGTCACTTGCACTCCTGAGGGTGTCGGTGCATAGGCCTCCAAAGACTCAGGTTCGCAGTCGGTTGCGATTTTGATGTATCCCTTGCCGCTACCACGGCAAAGGCCCAGCATCTTGATGCTCATCGTTGTTCTCCGTTTCCGTATAGCTGTACAGACTCTAGCATTGGGGACGGAACCGATCGTTAGCACGAACTGAAGTGACAAAAGCTGTACGGCTGTATGATTGCCGTATTCGCCTTATGTGGAAAGGAAGACAATTGAAAGGCATCATTCTGGCCGGAGGCTCGGGCACGAGGCTGTACCCGCTCACCTCGGTGACCTCCAAGCAGCTGCTTCCCGTCTATGACAAGCCGATGATCTACTACCCGCTGTCCACGCTCATGCTGGCCGGGATCCGTGACATCCTCATCATCTCCACACCGCACGATCTGCCGAACTTCGAGCGTCTGCTCGGCGACGGCTCGCGCTTCGGCCTGAGTCTGAGCTACAAGGTCCAGCCCTCGCCGGACGGCCTCGCACAGGCCTTCCTCTTGGGCGAGGAGTTCATCGCCGGCGACGCGTGTGCGCTCGTGCTCGGTGACAACATCTTCTACGGCAACGGGCTGTCCAAGCAGCTCAAGGAGGCAGTCCGCTACGCCGAGCAGGGCGAATCCAGTGTATTCGGCTACTACGTGGACGATCCGGAGCGTTTCGGCGTCATCGAGTTCGACCGTGACGGGCGCGCGATCTCCATCGAGGAGAAGCCCGCTGAGCCGAAGTCGAACTATGCGGTCACCGGACTGTACTTCTACGACAATCGCGTCGTCGACTTCGCCAAGCAGGTGAGGCCGTCCGCACGAGGCGAACTTGAGATCACCGACCTCAACCGCATGTATCTGGAGGACGGTACCCTGCGTGTCACCACGCTCGGCCGCGGCTACGCGTGGCTGGACACCGGCACGATGGAATCGCTGTACGAGGCCGCCGAATTCGTGCGTTCCGTCGAACGCTCGCAGAGCCTGCCCATCTCCGTGCCGGAGGAGATCGCCTACGAGCATGACTGGATCAGCAAGGAGGCGCTGGTCGAGGCGGCCCACGCCTACGGCAAGTCCAATTACGGCAAGCATCTGCAGCAGGTCGCGGAGGAGAAGGTCCTCCTGAACAGGAGAAGCCATTGACGATGGTATGAATCTTGAGCAGTTTGGTTGACCATTGACATTAGAGGATAAAATAAGATGAATACCATCAGGAGAGTCCGTCATAAGTTAATGAGTCATGATGCTATGCCGCAACGATTGCTGCTTGCTGCTTTTCTGGTGGCATATTTTGTCATACTGTGCGCGCTTTCGGTGAGAGCTCCTATTGACAAGGATTTCTTCCCCGATGAGAAGTGGCGTCTGACGCTTCCTCTGTACTTCTATGAACATGGATCATTGCCGACGGGCTACGAGGAAAGCACACGCATGACTCCATGGGGATTCTCCTATGCGAGTTATCCCCTGATGCTGAGCACCGTCCTTGGTGGAATACTCATGAAGATCATGGGATTGATGACGTCCAATATCAATTGGATCGTCTTCGCCGGGCGATTGGTGTGTATCGGCGCCGGAGTCGTATTCGCATATTTCGTGATACGTATCTCGGAATTGCTGTTCGATGCACCCATCAGTTACCTATTCGCATCTACGGTGATTTTCCTGCCGCAGATCGTATTCTGTTCCCTGTATTTCAACAACGACATCATTGCCCTTTGCGGCAGTTCCATGATTCTGTATTCATGGCTATTGGGATTCAAAAACGGCTGGTCCATACGAAGCGGCATCCTACTGACATTGGGAGTTGCTGTCATCGCGTTGTCGTATTACAACGCCTATTCGTGGATCCTGATGAGCATATTCGTGTACTTTCTGGTATGGCATCGCTCTTCGGATAGCTTTGTTTCATTATTCCAGAATCGACGATTCTATCGCATGACGTTCATGATCATCGGCATCGTATTGGTGCTGATACTTCCGTTCTTCATTCGCGCTGCGATCATCAACCATGGAGATTTTCTGGGATTTTCCACGGTCTCCCGTATGAGCGAGCAGTACGGCGAAAGCAGTTACAAGCCGTCGGGACGCCCTACGCCACAACACCTCGGCATGAGCCTTTGGGGCATGCTGACCACGAACCATTATCTGGGTGGTACGAATAGCTGGCTGCTCTTCACCTATCGGAGCTTCATCGGCGTATTCGGCCCCATGAAGGTGTTCCTGCCGCAGATCATGTACATACTGTTCGGACTGATATTCTCGGTTGGCGTGGTGGGTTGCATTGCCGGAACCATATTCGATGCCGTACATGGGGCGTACGGGAAGCGCTGGTGCTTCGATGCGGTGATGCTGTGCAATATGGTGATCGTGATCGCCCTTGCCCTGCAGTACAGCTATGCCACGGATTATCAGGCGCAGGGACGCTACATTCTGCCGATGGTGTTGTCCTTCATGTATTTCGTCACGCGAGGCTGGTCCTATGCACTCAACGCCGTTGGTGTCGTCACTAGGCGCAAGGAGCTCATATATCTTCTGTGCGGAGGTGTGATCGGCGTCGAGTGCTGTCTGGTGATCGTTTCGTTCGTGGCGTACTACCTGCCGGCGGTGCGCTGAGCCGCATCGTCTGAATCATCTGAATCATTGAAATCCGGAATGTACTCTCCCAAGGGCCCCTGCTTGGGGTCCTTGGCGATGAGATACAACGGCATGCCCATCGAGGAGCGGACGCTGATGCCGATGTATTCGGCCACGATACCGATGGACAGCAGAATCAGACCGCTGAACACCAGGAATACGATCATCAGCGAGGTCCATCCCGGTACCTTGATCGCATGGCTGAACAGCTGCATGAAGAACAGTACGATGGCCCACACGATGCCGGCGAAGGATGTCAGTCCGCCGATGGCACTGACGAAACGCAGAGGACGCGTGCCTCCGGTGATGACCATGCGCCAGAAATGGCCCAAGAGACGAATCAGATTGTACGACGACTGATGATCGCCCTCGGATCGCAGCGCAACAGGGCAGGTGGCGATGCGATTGCCAACCCATCCCAAAGCAACGTCGAGATACGTGTCATTGCCGGCATGAACGGCCAGGGCACGTGCCACATCGCCAAGGATAAGACGGAAACTCTGGTACTTCGGTGCATCGTTCGAGCCGAGCAGGTGCTTCGCGACGAACTTGGCGCCCCATGAGGTGAGGTTGCGGAACAGCGAATGCGGGGCCGCATTGGTCGGCTTCGCATAGATGATGTCCGCCTGCTCGCGCATGGCGACATCCAACATGTCCCCGATGGCATGAGGATCGTGCTGACCATCCTCATCCATGGTCACCACCCAGTCTCCCGTGCTTTGCGAGATGCCGGCGAGAGTGGCCGGGTGCTGGCCGTAATTGCGGCTCAGCCAAACTCCATGGACGAAGGGATACCGCCGTTCAAGCTCTCGGATGACGATATCGGAGCGATCTCGGCCATGATCGAATACCGGCAGGATTTCGCTCACTCGGTACAGGTGTCCTTGGGAGGATCGCCGAACGGTATGGAAGTCAGCCAGCTCTGTGACCACCTTCTCAAGGGTCTTCTCTCCTCCGTATACCGGGATGACCGCGGAAACGTTGTGGACATACTGATTGCTTGTCGTCGATGACTGTTCCACCGAAACACCTTTCTGTTTGATGGGCCGAATACGTCTTCTCACCGTGTAAAGATACTCGGGTTCATACCCTTGACCGCGGTTTAAGCAATGTCATGATTCATCATTCAGAACACTGAGAGTAAACGGACTTGCTGGAAGATGATAGGAATTGTATAAGAGCGTGTCGCATTCAGGATTTGCGGACCATAGATAACGCACTTGACGTATGTCGTCTACTGCATCTGAAAAAACGGAGATGGTGTCATCCTGAATGACAGCTTCGGCTGAATGGTAGACACTATCGCTCCCCGCCACCTCAAAGCCGGTGAGAGACTCATCAGTTGCACGCGACAGATTCTTTGAGGTCGCGTTTTTGGAATAGTTCGGCCTGCGAACATTCAGACCGTTAGCGGTATCTTCACGGAAGGTGATCTCCGCTACCTGACCACGATGACGAGAGACCGCTTTTTGCGCCAGTGGACCGCTAGGAACGGTACGGTTATTGTTGATCGCCTTCCACTGGCTTGCCATGCGCTGGGCCAGTATTTCCTTTCCAAGCGGATGGATGATGCCGTTGGTTCCCTTATCGGTGTCGAGGCTCACGGTCATCGCTGTACCATCCTTGCCATCGACGTTTGTTGCGACAACGAACTGTGCTTGGCGCACTTTGGCCCAATCGTCGTTGCCGGGGAATCGAGCGAGTTGCACGTATAGGAACGGTAGCTGTGAATTATCGAATAGTTTCCGATACTGCTGGATAAGTGTGGAGAAGTTGTACTGGTAGGCAAGCGCCATGTCGTCTGACATACCGTCTTGTTCGCCCTGATACCAGAGAATTCCAGCGATATTGAACATTTTGAGCGGGGCGACATGGTTGTTGTAGATATCACCTCCGGCCATATGTCGTGCGATTTCAGTGCCGCCCCACGCCGTTTGGATAATGCCTATGGGGATTTTCGGGCTGTTGGACCGTAGTTGCTCTGCAAAATACTGCGGTAGATAGCCAAGGTAGTCAGCATTGACGGTATTCGCAGGTAGCCAGGAATCCGAATTATACTCTCGGAGTGGAAGATTGTCTTGTGTCTGCTCCGAGGATTGATGATCGGTCACCAGAAAATACACATGCGTGTCGTTGATGGGAGCTGGCAAATCAGTGACATCTGCTGCGTTGCCGAGATTCGCACGTTCCTCAGATTCTGTATTGTAGTAGTCGTAGTAGTTGACTTCCATATTAGACTGTCCTGCAGCAAGAAAAACATTGCCTACATACGCATGTTTGATTTGCCGCAGGACTTTGTTTCCGCTTGAAATGGTAAATGTGTATGCTTTGAGCTGGGCAGGTGGGGCCGGTAATGCGATTTCAAATCGCCCTTTGTCATCGGCAGACGATGTCTGCGAACTCTGCTCCGTTTTTGACTGTAGAGTTGCGGTAAGAGTGCCATTGGGCGATGTCTTTCCCTGAATGGTGATGGTCTTTCCTTGTTGGAAAACCATGTTTTCCTTATAGTAGTTTGGAAGGATGACCTTGTTGGCTTGGGTAAATGGCGTCATTGGTTCTCTGGCGAATGAGCGCTGATCGAAAAATAGATATACCGAACCGATGGTGATGATCACAACAAGCATCGCGCTGATAATAGCAATGACTTTGTGCGACCACTCTGCGTTCATGAACGCCGTGCCATTTGTTTCTTGGTCCTCGTTAGATGACATGGTAACCGCCGGTTAATTCTTATTCGGAGTGAGTGACGAAGAAGTTATGAGTATGCTTAATGCCTTCTGCCAAGGGAATGAATTCGTCGATGGTAGATATAGCGCGATATTTCGAGATATCCAAGACTGAATATGGCGCGTCAACTTTACGCGCTGGCTCGTACATTATGTTAAGCGATTCCGGCAGTGCAGCTTCTATTGTCGTGATCACATCGGCAACGGAGACTCCGGTTCCGCGTCCGAGATTGTATATGGAGTTCATTTCGCCGTGTTCGATGACATCGATGATTCCCTGAATGGCATCATCGATGTAAATGAAATCGCGTACTACCGATCCGTCGCCAAAGATATGAATGGTGTCGTGGTTGGTCGCCTGGTAGACCAGTTTCGTAATCAGCCCTAGTGGACCGTGCGGGTTCTGCCCGGGGCCATAGGGGTTGGAAAGCCGGATGATCTGGTACTGCATGGAGCTGTAATGCGAAGTCAGTTGCAGCGCCTGTTCGATCATCACCTTTTGCAAACCGTATGTGTTATATGGTGAGGGCGGATCCGTCTCGCGATTGGCGCGATATGCCGAACCGCCATAGATCGTGCCACCGCTGGAAAGGAACAGCAGCCTTGCGACGCCTTCGGCAACGCAAGCGTCAAAAAGCTCCACGGAAGGAATGACATTGGCGTGGATCTCATCCAATGGTCCTTTTTCCGTTCCGGGAACTGATGTGCTGATCAAGTGAATAACAAGGTAAGCGCCCCGAACTAGGCTGGCGAAGTCGTACCCAGTGACGAATTCGCCCGAAATGTACTTGACGTTGGCTAATCTCTGATTGCTTGAGGGCAGCTTGCGATCGTAGACGACTACGGCATTAGTGGGAATTTGGCTGAGTTGTTCAGTCAACTTTTTCCCAAGAAAACCGTTTCCGCCTAATATGACGATCTTTCGCATCTGTTGCCCCTCTTAGCAGCTATTTGCATTGCAATTGCGTATGCTCAGTAAACGTTATCGCTGCTTGATGACTGTCTGCCGTACTGCGAGATCGGCATCAAGAGACTGGTACTGCAATACTGACTTGTTGATCAGCGCGAAGTTATCTGCACCCTTCGGATCGCGCAGCGAGAAGTCGCACGAATTGCCTTCGTTGGTGAAAGCCACCATCTGTACATGCTCATGGTCGTCCGTGCTGTTCAGGTATTCGTGCATTGATGCCATGAGTCTGAACTCCCCGTTGTTGAAGAGGTTCATCGGCAGATGGAAGTGCGCTGTGTGGCGCCCGCGCTTCGCGAGATCGAAGCTGTCTCCGTACGAGACGCCTCCTCGGCGGATGTCGTGCAGAGCCAGTGCCACGTAGAAATCCTTGTCTCCGCGGTAGTCGTATTCGACTTCGAAGTCGAAACCGTCCATCGTGCACACCGGTTCCTTGCTGGGCCGCACGGCCAACAGCGGAACCGTCTCGTTCAGACCGGTCGGGTACGAGCCGTCGGAACGCTGACCGGAATCCGCGGCCTTCCCTTCGCGCTTGAGATTCTCCAGCGTGTACCGATCCGCCACGTCGTTCTTGTTGCCGCTGACGATGATCTCACCGTCCTTGATGAGGATGGCCTTGTTGCAGTATTTCTTGACCGCGTCCATCGAGTGGGTGACCAGGATGACGGTCTTGGTGGGGTCCTTGCGGATCTCGGCGAAGAAGTTGTCGCACTTGCGCTGGAACGCCTCATCGCCCACGGCGAGCACCTCGTCGAGGACCAGAATGTCGCCCTGCGCCTTGATGGCCACGGAGAACGCGAGTCGCACCTGCATGCCGGAGGAGTAGTTCTTGAGCTTCTGGTCCATGAAGTCGCCAAGTTCCGCGAAGTCGACGATGTCGTCGTACATCGCGTCGATCTCCTCGCGGCTGAAGCCGAGGAGCGCGCCGTTCAGGTACACGTTCTCACGGCCGGTGAGCTCCGGGTTGAAGCCAACGCCCAACTCGATGAACGGCACGAGCTTGCCCTTGACCGTCACGTGGCCCTTCTCGGGCATGTAGATCTGGGAGATGATCTTGAGCAGCGTGGACTTGCCGGAACCGTTGCGTCCGACGATGCCGAAGA
Source organism: Bifidobacterium callitrichos (assembly GCF_008698085.1). Taxonomy (NCBI): domain Bacteria; kingdom Bacillati; phylum Actinomycetota; class Actinomycetes; order Bifidobacteriales; family Bifidobacteriaceae; genus Bifidobacterium; species Bifidobacterium callitrichos. Next base: position 395,894 of record NZ_RZJP01000002.1, on the reverse strand, counting down.
AGTCGCCCTGATGCACCTCGAAGTTGATGTCGCGCAGCACCTGCTGCTCGGTGTAGCCCTTGATGCCGCGAGTCCAGTTGAGGAACGCCATCTTGAGACCCGTGGCCTGTTCGGTGGGCAGGCGGAACGACTTGGCGACGTGCTCGACCTTGAGCACGACCGGACGGTCGTCATTGGAGTCGTTGGTGTTCTCGACTTCGGTCACGCTGGTCTTATCCGTCACGTTCGAGGTCTCCTTCTTCTCGATTGCGGAATCACCCATATCACAGCACCTCCGCGAACTTCGCGCTGTACTTGCGGAACACGTGGATGCCGGCCCACAGCACGATCACGGACAGCACGTACGGCAGCAGGCACAGCCAGCGGTTGTCGATCATCGTCCAGATCGTCGGCACGTACTCCGGCGAGAGCAGGTTGTGGCGGATGTCCATGATCGTCTGCGTGGTGGGCGAAAGCATGAGCAGATCGGCGGCCCAGCTGAACTTGGGGTTCTTCTGGACCATCGAGATCGGGTAGATGATAGGGGTCGCGTAGAACATCGCCTGCAGGACAACCTCCCAGATGTGCCCGATATCACGGAAGTACACGTACAGGGAGCCGAGCAGCAGCGCCACACCAAGGGAGATCGCGTACAGCTGGATGATGCTGGGGATGACCAGCAGCACGCGCCACGTGTAGTGGGCGTGCGCGAACGTGCCGAAGAGGATCACGACGCACAGGTTGATCGCCAGCGAAATCATCGAACCCATCGTCGTCGACGCGACGATGATGTAGTTCGGGAAGTGGATCTTGCGCAGCAGATCGCCGCGGTCGACGATCGCGCGCATGCCCATGCTCGTCGATTCGGAGAAGAACTGCCACAGGCAGGTGCCGCACAGCAGGGAGATCGGGAACGTGGGCGTACCGTCGGAGAACTTGAGGAACTTGACGAACACCACGTACATGACGGCGAACAGCATCAGCGGCTGCAGCACCGACCACAGGACTCCAAGGAAGGAGCCCTGGTAGCGCAGCTTGAAGTTGGTCTTCACCAGCTCCTTGAACACGATCAGCGCGTAGTGGTACCTCTGCTGGAGACTCTTGACTAGGTTCTTCACAAGCGTCCTATCCTATCTCATGCGTATCTCATGCGAAACTTTCGGGGACGGATCCGCCGCCGGTCGCTCGGCACTCCCATATATTCTAAAGTGTTAGTCGTATTTGTCGAAGTAAGACGGAGTACTACACATGGCTCTTACAGCGCAGTCTTCCAAGCCGCAGCAGCCGGCCCGCATCAAGCTGTTCGTGTCGGCGCACAAGCCGGCGGCCGTGCCGGACGGTGCGAGCATCGTGCCGATCCAGGTGGGAGCGGCCAACGCGCCGAGGCTGTTCGAGGATATGCTGCACGACGATGACGGCGAGAATATCTCCGAGAAGAACCCGATGTACTGCGAGCTCACCGCCCAGTACTGGGCGTGGAAGAACGCCGACGCCGACTACTACGGCTTCTGCCACTACCGCCGCTACTTCGACTTCACCGAGCTCGAGCACCAGCAGAACGATTACGGCGAGATCATGGACAGGTACATCGACGATCTGGCGATCGCCGAGTATGGTCTGGACGACTACAGCATCGCCCGCGAGGTGAATGGCTGGGACGTGATCACCTCGCCTCTCAACGACGTGCGCGCGTTCGGTGGATTCGCCAATCTCAAGGATCATTGGGATGGCGATGCGCACCTGCGCCTCAAGGATCTGCGCCACATGTACGACATCCTGTGCGCGCGCCACCCGGAGTACCGTGAGGATGCGGATACGGTGCTGAATGGCCACAAGGCGTGCTTCTGCAACATGTTCATCATGAGGAAGGCGATCTTCAACGAGTACTGCGAGTGGCTGTTCCCGCTGCTCGACGAGTTCACGGAGGAGTGGGATCATTCGCTCGCGGACGTGCAGACGCTGCGCACGCCGGGGCATCTCGCGGAGCGACTGCTCAACATCTTCATCGCGCATCACCAGCGTGTCTCCGGTCCGGAGCATGGCTGGAGGATCAAGCAGCTGCAGTGCGTCCACTTCACGTACCCGGAGCCGGTCGGCTCTCTGGAGCCGCTGGACCGCAATCCGCGTGACGTCGTGCCGGTGATCTTCGCGGCGGACGATAACTACGTGCCGATGCTCACCACCACGATCTACTCGATGCTCGCGAATGCGAACCCGGAGCGCTTCTACGACGTGATCGTGCTGGAGCGTGACATCTCCGAGCAGAACAAGCAGAACATCACGCAGTTCCTCGCCGAGTTCCCCAATGCGGAGATTCGCTTCTACGACGTGAGCCGGGCGATGGCCGGATACGAGCTGACCACGAGCAACGCGCACATCAGCGTGGAGACCTACTATCGGTTCATTATCCAGGACGCGCTGCCGTTCTACTCGAAGATCCTGTACCTCGACTCCGATCTCGTGGTCAACGCGGACATCGCCGAGCTGTACGACACCCCGCTCGGCGACTGCGCGCTCGGCGCGGTGCGTGATCTCGACTTCCTTGGCAACCTCAACATGAAGGACGGCAAGCGCTTGGAATACGTGGATGCCAAGCTGCACATGAAGCAGCCGTTCGACTACTTCCAGGCGGGCGTGCTGGTGATGAACCTCGATCGCATGCGTGACATCCACACGGTGCAGGAATGGCTGGATATTGCCTCGCAGCCCGGATTCATCTACAACGATCAGGACATCCTCAACATGGAGTGCGAGGGTGACGTGACGTATCTGCCGTACGACTGGAACGTCATGCACGACTGCGCCGGCCGCGTGCACGGCGTGTTCGACTTCGCGCCGGCCGCGGTGTATCAGGCGTATCTGGAGTCTCGCAAGCATCCGAAGATCGTGCATTATGCGGGCTTCGACAAGCCGTGGAAGAACCCGTGGTGCGATTTCGGCCCGCTGTACTGGAGCTACGCGCGCAAGACCCCGTTCTCGTTGCAGACGATGGCCGTGCTTGCGGACGTGAAGCGTCCGAAGCCCGCCGTGCATCACGAGCGCGCGATCGCCGAGGACAGCCCGATCAGGAAATACGCGGATGCGATCGCACCGAGCGGGTCGAAGCAGAGGGAACTGCTCAAGGTGGTGGCTCGGAAGCTGCAGGGGAAGAAGTGATTCGTGGTATTTGACGCTGAGCATAAGAGCTTTGGCAATATGGTTGCGGGGCAGAAGACAGCATCGCTGCATCGTGTCGCGGCATATGATATGGCGCGAGGCATGGGAATTATATTTGTGGTCATCGGCCATACTTTGCCAATGGACACTTATGGTAGAGCTCTCATATACTCTTTTCATATGCCGCTCTTTTTCATTATTAGTGGCGCTGTTATGAGACGAGAACGGCTTACTGGCTCATTGTGGGATAGGATTTGTGCGTCTCTGCATAGTGAGAGAAAGCTGTCTGCAAATTATATTTTTTATTCATTGTGCTTCTTGGTCTATGACCTAATAGTGCGTTATTTCTACTTGCGGCAGATGGGGAAGCGCGATCTTGTATGGGATGTTTATCAAACTCTTGTTCTGTATGGTATCAACGTACTGTGGTTTTTGGTCACGCTGGTAGTTGCAAAAGCAGTGACTTCTATACTGGCTTCATATGTTCAATCAGAGCTGTATCTAGTTGGCATTGCCATACTTATGTATATGGTTTTTGCGTTTGTGGGTAACTATGTAACTGCAAGAGTGCAGCCATTCAGTGTGATGAAGGTAATTTATTATCCACTGACTGCCTGTATTGAAATACTTACTATGACTCCGTTTGTACTTTTGGGATACGTGGCTCATGTATACCTGCCTGCGGTCATAGATCGTTTTAAGTTCTTGTTGCCATTGTTGATTGTGCCCAATGTAATATGGTGTTTTGCTTTTGGTGCAGTGGATTATCATATGCTCAGAGCGAGCTTCCCGCCACTTTCTTTATTGCTGGCTATTACTGGCGCCATGGCTGTATTTGGCATTGGTGCAATTGTTTATAATATTCCATTGATTAGTGATATTCTGAATTGGTCTTCTCGTAATTCATTATTTATTATGGTGACACATGAGTATCTTCTTATAGGGTACTTCATTATTGAACCGATTCTTTACCGATTTAATATAGGGGATAATGCCTTATATATTGCCATACATGTGATCTTGCTGATGGTTATCGAGGTTCCCCTGTGTCATTATTTTAAGCCGATGGCGGATAAGTGCATTGGACGAATGCTTGACTTGACCGGCAGATGTGGGCGGCATTCTTGTTCTTCTGATGAGAAGGTTGCTGGCATTCCCCGGTATTGATTATCATTCTCAGAGTATTCCAAGAATTCACCAAAATATCCCCAAGGTGCCCCATAGGTGTCGTTCAGGCGACGGATACGATTCCTAACGTGAGCCTCGTACTGAAATCAGAGGTACGAAAGGACCAATCATGGGGAAGCACAATGGTCTGAAGGCGGCAGTGGCCGCCTTCGCCGCGGTGGCCACGCTCGCGGGTGTCGCGGGCACGGCGAACGCCGCCGACGGTAAGGACGTCGCGGCTCTGTCCGTCCACGGAGGTGCGCAGCGCATCGCCGCCGTCGGCTCGAAGAACGCGAAGAACGTGATCCTGTTCATCGGCGACGGCATGGGTGATTCCGAGATCACCGTCGCCCGCAACTACCTGCACGGCCTCAACGGCAAGTTCGAGGGCATCGATCGCCTCGGCCAGCCCACGCAGGGCGTCGAGACCGGTGTCGGCCAGTACACCACCTTCTCGCTGGGCAACAGCTCCAACGATGGCCTGCTGGCCAAGAAGTCCGACGGTACGCTTGCCGGCTCCAAGACCGCAGGCGTCCTGACCCCGGTCACCGACTCCTCCGCCTCCGGCTCCGGCTGGGCCACCGGCACCAAGACCTACAACAACGCCGTCGACATCGACGTCAAGGGCAACCCGCAGCTCAACCTCATCGAGCTCGCCAAGGCTGCCGGCAAGGCCACGGGCAACGTGACCACCGCCGAGATCCAGGACGCCACCCCGGCCGTCCTCGAATCCCACTCCTCCGAGCGCGCCTGCTACGGCCCGCAGGGCAAGTGGGACGGCAAGACCGACACCAACAAGGACGGCAAGATCGACGCCTCCGACGGTGCCGCCGAAGCCGCCAAGCGCTGCCTCGCCGACCAGCTCAAGGCCAACGGCGGCATCGGCTCCATCTCCGAGCAGCTGCTCGACACCCGCGCCGACGTGACCATCGGCGGTGGCGCCAAGTACTTCAACCAGTTCGGTCTCGACGGCAAGACCCTGTGGGATCAGGCCGCGGCCCGTGGCTTCCAGACCGTCAAGTCCGGTGACGTGAACGGCTTCAAGAACCTCTCCTCCGCCGACCAGACCAAGCCGGTCCTCGCCCTGCTCGGCGACGGCAACCTGCCGACCGAGTTCAACCCGTCCGTCGCCACCAAGCAGGACCCGAAGAAGGACGAGAACCCGACCGTCTGCACCGTCAACCAGAAGTGGCTCGGCAACCAGGGCGCGTCCCTCGCCGACTTCACCAGCAAGTCGATCGACCTGCTGCAGAAGAACCCGAACGGCCAGAAGAACGGCTACTTCCTGCAGGTCGAGGGCGCCTCGATCGACAAGCAGGACCACAACGCCAACGCCTGCGGCCAGATCGGTGAGACCGACGACCTCGACAAGGCCATCTCCGCGGCTCTGAGCAAGGTCGACCTGAGCAACACGCTCGTCATCGTCACCGCCGACCACGCCCACACCTCCCAGATCGTCGAGTCCCAGCCGATCTACGCCCTCAGCACCGTGCTCAAGAACCGTGACGGCTCCAAGACCGTCATCTCCTACGGCACCTCCGAGGACGACCTCTACGGCAACGGCAAGGACACTTCCAACGACGTCGAAGGCAAGGCCGATCCGAGCAAGACTCAGGGCAACATGAGCCACACCGGCACCCAGCTGCGCATCGCCGCCTCCGGCCCGAACGCCTCCCGTGTCGACGGCCTGACCGACCAGACCGACAACTTCTACACCATCGGCAACGCGCTCGGCCTCGCCACCAGCACCGACGCCCAGAAGAAGCTGTCCGACGGCGCCCAGGTGAGCGTCGAAGGCAAGGACGGCGCCTACACCGCCAAGGCCACCGGCTTCAACGGTGACGCGGTTCTCGCCTACCAGCTGACCGACGCCTCCGGCAAGGTCGTCGACCAGTCCGCCTCCAGCACCCCGCTCTCCGGCGTGCGCGTCCAGACCGCCGGCATCACCGAGATCGCGCTGAAGAACGCGAAGGAAGGCTACAAGCTCACCGTCACCGGCCGTCAGTCCGGCAAGACCGTGACCGTGACCCTCGGCAAGGGCGGCCAGACCCCGGGCCAGCCGGAGCAGCCGACTGAGGGCAAGGTTCCGGTCTACCGTCTGCACAAGGGCAGCCAGCGTCTGCTCACTGCCGACGAAAACGAGTACAAGGTTCTGCAGGCCAACGGCTGGATTGGTGAGGGCGCTGTCTTCGATGGTGTTCCGACCGACACGAAGGATGCGACCAAGGTCTACCGTCTGCGCAAGGGCACGGTGTTCCTGTACACGGCTGATGAGAATGAGTACAAGTTCCAGCAGAGCCATGGCTGGACTGGTGAAGATGTTGCCTTTGCTCTGCCGGCTGACGGTACCCTGTCTGTATACCGTCTGCGCAAGGATGGCAACTTCCTCTACACGTCCGACGAGAATGAGTACAAGGTTCTGCAGAACAACGGCTGGATTGGTGAGGGTGTTGCCTTCAAGGCATATGATCCTGCCGAGTGACTATCAGCCGCTGTCTGAGGCGATAATTGGATAACTTAGTCAGATAGGTGGGTGCCGGAGGCGAATTCCCCGGCACCCACCTTTATTGGTTGTATGAGAGCATTCGAATAATGCGATGTACGTCCATCGACTATAGTGGCTCAAGTATTTGTTGAGAGCCGAGACTGTAGGTGATGGCTATATGGGTGGACGTGCATCCTCTCGAATGACGCATGTCGTATGCGCGGTACTGGCCGTGATGGCAATGTTTGCTGCTGCCGTAATGCCGGTGCGGGCACTGGCTGATTCCGTGGTGCCGGAAAGCGCTGCTGCGTCTCTTCAGGAGACCGATCGCAACACCGGAGCTGCCTCGAATGATCAGGAATCGAGTACCGAGGCCGAGGAAGACAAGTCTGCTGAAACGGATGACGAGGATGTTCCATCCGCTAATGAGCTGAACTCGGAATCAGACAAGAATGCTAGTGCCAATGATGGAAACTCTGTCGATAGCACGACAGGTGCTACGAACACAGGTACTGAAGCCAGCGCCGGCACAAGCGACGATAACAGTGATTCGACGACTTCGGATGGAAACGCAGATTCCGATAAATCTGACGCGGCACCGGTCACTCCGTCGACCGGCACCACGGTAGTCAATGGGAACATCGTTACTCACGCGGACGTTCCCTATATGGCTCCGTGGAGCGCGGAACAGACACAGAAACTGGATGTCTACAATGCGGCGAGTGCTGCGACGGCTGCAGACGGCAAGGGGCAGCCGGTTGTCGTCTTCATCCACGGCGGCGCATGGATCCACGGCGATAAGTCGTTCCTTTCCGAACGCATGCCGCTGGTGAATACGCTGTTGCAGAGCGGCTATGTCGTCGCATCCATCAACTATCGACTTGCCGCGGAATCCCCTTGGCCGGCTCAGATCAATGATTGCAATTCCGCCGTGCGCTTCCTGCGTGAGCACGCTGCAGAATACGGCATCGATCCAGATCGTATCGCCGTATTCGGAGAATCTGCCGGCGCGCATCTGGCGATGATGATGGGCGTGACTAACGGGAGTCGCCAGTTCGTCAACACTCAGGATGGCAACAAGGCAGCCGTCTCCAGTGACGTTCAGGCGGTCATCAGCGGCTTCGGCATCTCCGAGGTCGACGACTGGGGCAAGCTCTCGGGGGACGATGTCTCCACTGCCGTATATGCGAAGAATCTGCTGTTCGGAGTGACGGAGGGGAAGCAGTACACCGAAGCGCAGGCCAAGGAGGCAAGTCCTCTGACCTACGTGAGTGCCAAGGCAGCCCCGATGCTGCTGGTTCACGGACAGAACGATAGGACCGTGTCCTACCGTCAGACGGTGATGATGGAACAGGCTCTTAAGCAGGCTGGCGCCAAGAACGTGTCTACGTGGTATCCGGAGTATGGGCCGCATGGCTTTACCGATGTGTTCTGCGAGAACGTCACGGCTCAGCAGCGCTACCTCGATTTCCTCTCAAAGGTGTTCCCACAGTCGCAGCAGGGAAGCACTGACAGTACGCACACTATTGAAACGGTTCCCGTATACCGTTTCTATCAGTCTTCGCATCGCACTCACCTGTTTTCTGCACAGGCCAATGAGACCACGGTGCTCGGTCAGGATTGGACCGGCTGGCTTAAAGAGGGAATCGTATTTCGAGTGCTGCCTGATGCGGAATCTGGTCCGGCTCAGGATTCGGGTGAGACTTCGAATAACTCAAACAAGGATGCTGTTTCATCGGGGATTTCTTCGGCGAATGGGATCTCCGCAGACGAGACGGGCGTCTCTGCCGCTCAGCCTTCGACTGTGACCATCAGTCGTATGCATAATACGAGTACTGATGACTACATCTACACAGGGAATACGGATGAGATTAATGTGCTGAGGCGCAATGGATGGGTGGAGGAATCAGTGTTCCGCACTATTGCTACTGGCGGAATCTCCATTCATCGTCTGTATGATGTACGCACGAACCGCCACATGCTGGTCAGCAATGACACGGAAAAGCGAGGGTTGATTGCACACGGTTGGCGTGATGAAGGTATTGCATTTCATGCTTATGCTGTTGATCAGCTCTCAGTATCGCGCTAATGCCAGTGAAGATGACTGATAACTGGTAGAAGAGTGTGGCCAGAACCAAGATGCGCATCACATAACGACAATTATGTGATGCGCATCTTGGTTCTGGCCACGAATGTGATGATTGCGATGTAGATCGTGGTCCAATTCTTGTTGCTTATACGTGACAGGCAGGTTTAGCTGATGGGGCCGTCCGGGTACACTAGGAGTTATAAGGATTGAAGTCTTGTTCCGTCGTTGGGGTGTGTGCGGCGGATGCTCGGAGAGGGAAGAAGACTATGATCGGGTATCGCGGGAGGCATTCCAGCAAGGCGAGGGGAAGCGGGATTCTCTCCGTGCGAGGTCGTCATGCGGCGCGCGCTTCAGCCGGCTTCGGCTGGCAGGCGTCTTCGACGCCTATGTCACTGTCTCTGCAGTATGTCAGAGGACGTACAAAGCCCGTTGTGATCGTGACTTCGGCGCTGGCTGCGATCGCTGTATGCGCGGTTCCCGTCGCTGCGCAGGCGTACGAGGGGCAGTCGCTGCGGCAACAGTATGATCGTGCGCTTGTCGAAGCTCAGGATTCGCGGGCGACATTGGCGCACGCTACGGGGTATGCGGCATCCGTCTCCTACTCCACGGGAGATCTTCCTGCGAGCATGGCCATCATGGTCAGCTCTCTGCAGTCCCAACTCGCCAAGGCTGACGCGATCGAAAACAGGGATGCTGGGGAATTGAGCAATCCGTCGGTTGATGGTAATGAAGGGCTGTCCCGGACGGTTACGGCTCTTGATCGGGAGTCGCGCGACCAGAACGGTACCGCGCAGACGATCGTGCAGATCGTGAATGATCTCGGGCTGTATCGCGATCTTAAGCAGACGAGTGACGCTCGCAAAGCGCTCGATTCCGCTTTGTCCGCTGCTCAGGCAGCGATCGATGCCCCCAACTGGCGAACCGGCGACGGACAAGTGAAGGCAGCGCTCGATGCACTGTCCGAGGCAGTGAATGCCGCCGGTGCTGTCGATCGTCATGATCCGGCGGCGATGCAACAGGTGACTACTGCTCTGACGAATGATATGAGAGCGTTGACCGAAGCGATCGCCACATACGATGCTGCGTCTAATGCGGCTGCCGCTTCCGCAGCGGGTGATCGGAACCCTGCCGGTGAATCCTCATCGTTGTCGAAGCTGCAATCCGGCCAATCCGCCTCCACTCGGACTGCCGAGGGGTACACGCTGGCGGGTGACTGTTACACGGCCGCCGAATGCCAAGCGAGCATCGATGTCGCCGGGCGTAATCAGTTGCATGCACTGCATACGCCAAAGGGATCCACGTATTACGAGATCCACAACGACCATGGCGGCTCATCCACGTGGGGTAAGAGCACCGTGACCATAAACGGAGTCACTCACAACCTTGGTCAGTGGAGGCCTGCGCGCTACAACTCTGCGGGACAGCCGATCGAGGAATCCGAGCAAGGCACATACTTCCAAACCTGCGACGCCAACGGCAAAGTCTGGTTCGCGCCTGTGGAGTGACAGGGCGCCATCTACCTTTCAGCTCAGGTGATGGTTTCTGAGAGCAATGGGGATATTACACTATTGTCGTGGTGGTGGTTCGTGGTTGAGCTGTGACTCGCTGGTGCCGGTCAAGGTCTGCATAGACCTACACTGGCCCGCCGTTCTGCGCCTACGATGCGATCCTCGCCGATCGGGAGCCCGCCGACGGCAATGCTGCCATGTCCCGCGGTGCGCTGTGCGAGAATCACGTGTTCCAGCAATTCGTATCGGCCGACCTGTCGCCACACTCGCGTCACCGCTTCACGTATCCTGCACCAGCGAGTACGAGCCTTTGTATCCTTTCTCCGCCACGAGCCGGTCGTACACGCGTTTGGCGGTGTGCCGCTGCTTGCGCGGCATGAACCGGTCAGCCTCCAGCCACCCGTCGACCGTCGTTTTGAACGGGTCGAGCTTCGACGGCCTCGGGGCCGGACGCTCCGGCCCGGGCGAGCAATCCTCTTCCTTGGCGTATTTCGCGACCGTGTCGCGGGCCACGCCCACCTCCTTCGCGATGCTTCTCCGTGACACGCCGCGCGCGTCAAGCACCCTGATACGTTGTTGCACGGACACCGGTACCGTCATTCCTTTCCTTTCCCGAGAAACCGGATGGTTTGCTTTCAACTCGGGAAACTAGTCCGGGCAGGACGGGCCGGTGTTCATCTCTCACCACACGCTGAAGTGGACCAGAACCTGCCGCTCACTTGGAGACTGTCCACACGTCCATGCGGCCCACTTTCAATTGAACACACACATTGTGAGTCCCGTAGTTGTCGCACACCACGTGCACGTCGAGCCCGTCGGGAACCTCCGCGTCGATCTTCCTGAGGAACGAGACGGCCTCGGCGTCGCCCGCCTTCCGGCAGTCCGCTCGGCTTCCTGCCGGCCTCGGCGTGCGCCGCGTGGTGCTTCTGCCGATCTTCAGCACGGAGCACATCTCGTCGAGGATGCGTCCCTTGTCCTTCTTCGAGGCCTTCATGTACTCGTCCCTGAACCTCAGGGCGACCTGCCGCTTCGTCGCCATGCTGATCTTGCCTTCCATACGACAAGCCAAACAGGACCGGTACCGTTCTCGCTCATTCCCGATGAGGCACCACTAACCATTACGCGCTCAAAAAACGTGAGTCACGTCGCCGGACCCCGCATGCGTGTGACATCATGACATGATAGAGTGCAGCTAAACTATCAGGAGGTTTTCGTTGCCTAATAAAGAATTTTATCTCAAGCGCTTGGAGTTGACGAATTTCCGAAAATTCGGGCATCTCCATGTCGACTTCGATGAGCATCTTACCGTGCTGATTGGGGACAACGGTTCCGGCAAGACTGCCATACTTGATGCCGCAGCCATTTCTTTGGGAGCATTGCTGATTCGAGTGACCAGCCCGTATAGCGCAATCGACGGCCGCAATATTCAACCTTCTGACATGCGTCTGCTACCGGTCAAGACAGGCAGCACGATTTCGAATCAACCGCAGCCGGTGGATATACAGGCTGATGCGATGTTCCGCACTCGGGAGATTCGTTGGTCCAGAACGATGAATGAGCGTCAACGTTTAGGTGGCACGTTGAAAGAGGCGACCGCGGTGTCGCAGACCTTGCAGGATGAGATCACGCAAGGCAGACAGAGCGTGCTGCCGTTGCTGGCTTATTACGGTACAGGACGTTTGTGGTTTCACAAGCGTGAGAAGAAATACTCGGAGATGGTGTTCTCTCGCGGCTATTCACGATCGAACGGGTATATCGATTGCCTGGATTCCGCTAATAATGAGAAACTGATGCTGAACTGGTTCGAGCGTATGACTTCCTTGGAAATCCAAGGGCAACAGTTCGGCACGGGAGAAAGACTTCCTGAGTTGGATGCGGTTCGCAAAGCCTTGTCGCTATGCTTCCGGGATTTAACTGGCGCTGATAAAATGACCGTCATATTTGATCTTAAATCCAATTCGCTGATGCTAGTCGAATATGATGAGACCGGTTCCAGCATGCTGCCATTCGAGAATCTCAGCGACGGCTACCGCAATACGCTGAGTCTGATAGCCGATATAGCATACCGCATGGCGGTGTTGAACCCAAATGCCGAGGATATACTGTCGTCTCCGGGTGTGGTGCTCATCGATGAGATTGACCTGCACCTGCATCCGCGTTGGCAGGAACGCATCATTCAAGATCTGACCTCCATTTTCCCGCGAGTACAGTTCATCGTCAGCAGCCATGCCCCCTCGGTCGTCGCTTCAGTGAAGGCGGCTAATCTGCGTGGAATTCGGCCCCTTCATGAGAATGAAGGTGTAGAGAACATCGACGGTTTGGCTGAATTGTCCGGAATATTCGATGATGCGTATACTACCTATGCCCCATCGGATGAGTCGTACGGTCATGACGCCGGAGACGTCCTTGAAGATGTGATGAACGCGAACGAGCGTCCCATTCAGGTAAAACGTCAGATCGAAGAGTTCCATCATGCGTTGGACGACGGCAAACTTGATTTAGCTGCGAACAAGCTCGCGGACTTGGAGAGGACGGTCGGCCCCCGCGACCACGCTGTGGTCAGCGGTCATGTTGCTCTTGATCTGGAACGAATGGACTCGGATTATGTTGCTGATTAACAAACACGGCGCCCCGAATTCACTGATAAGCAACGTTAAACGGCTCAGGGCAGGCGAGAAGACGAACTCCGGTTCCCGTCAAGTTCAATACCGAAATCTCGACCCAGATGTGAAACATGACATCGATGCCGCTCTGATCATCGAACAGGGCGGGTTATGCGCATATTGCATGAGCCGTATCTCCAGCGAGACCATGCACATCGAGCATTATCATGCACAGCATGCCGGAGCGGACGACGACGATGAGCTGTCAGTCCGATATGACAACATGCTGGCCGTATGCAGCGGTGGAGAAGGTAATCCTCGACCACAGCAAACCTGTGACAAACACCGTGGGAATGAGCCCTTGACCGTCGATCCACGTAGGGAGGACCACATCCGTTCCATCACCTATAAATCCGATGGAACCATAAGCTCACTCAATAGCGACATCAACAAGGATTTGAATGTGACATTGAACCTGAACATGCGTCAGCTAAAGAACGATAGAGCTGCGGCGTTAGATACATTGAAAAAGCAATTACTGTCGCATGGAAGCAAGAAATTTATCGACATGTGCCGCTATTATGCGCAGCGGTACGAGTCCCAACAGAAGAAGACTGAGTATGTAGGGATTTTACTGGACTATCTGCATCGTAAATTACAGCGCCAATGAGCGGCGAGTGCGGATGTATTCGGGCGGCTATGCAGGCAAATCCGAAGTAGACCTTTTATCGTTTGCGGTGAACGGTTGATAAGTCTAGGCGGCGATGACACCCTCGATCGAGGACGATGTTGGCGCACCGGCGAATCTGGGACTTGTACGCTGCCCGTGTGTCACCATAGTGATCTACGGCGGTGTTTCGCAAAGTTTTCACTGGTTGGATTTATAGTTAGCAGTACCCGTCGTTTGGAGATCGGTATGTTGAGTGTAGTTGTTGATGAGCAGCATGTCATGCGTTGCAGTAATCGTGACGAGGCTTTCGAATCTGCTTTGAGGGTGATTGGTTATGGACAGAAGCCTTGGGCCGATGAGAGGGATTCAGTCAAGATCGAACGTGCTTCGGACGGTGCGTGGATCGTCATTCCCCTTGATTTCTCTATATCGTCCGAGTCGCATTCCATTCCAACGAATCCGGGGATCAGTGTCGATGGGCGCGGTGTGCCTGTTGACGGTCATGTGGACTTTACCGGTGATGAACCGGATAGCTACCATGTCGTTTTCGGATCCACGTTCCTGCATCCCGACTGGTTAGTGTTGGGACCAGTTCGTAGCTTTCTGGATGGGAGTTCCGACACCCTGTTCTTGTATGCGATGCCCCTTGAGATGCATGATGAGAACGGTGTGCCGTTCGAGGGTGATAGCGGCGAGGATGGCGGCGCAGGTGTCATCTGCGCGAGCAGCTCCGTGCATGCCTTGTGGTGACGTATTTTTCGGTGATTTCGGTTCAGTTTACCGGTTTATCGGTTTTCGGTACAGGAGAACTCCGCTCTCCTCATACCTCACATGAAAAAGCCCCGGCGAAGATACCAAGACCCAATACCAAGACCCAAGTACGCACCACACAAACTGGCGAAAGCTTAATTACCATCAACCTGCGCGCGCCCGTCCCCGTCGGCCTTCCTGGTCTCCCATCTGACCGCGTCGAAGGGTTTGGAGGGCAGGGGCTGCATCCGGGTCTTCTCCTCGGAGAGCGGTTCCGCGGTTGGCGTGCCCTTCTTGTAGCGGGCCGTCCCGGCCAGTCCTCGACGCGGGGCGTGGAGACCACGACGTTGGCGGGCAGGTGCAGCATGCGCTTGAGCGCGCCGGCTGATATGGTTGGCACAGGCGTTCCCTTGTTCCGGTTCTATTTCTTGGCGGAAACAAACCATACAGGAGAACGCCCCTCTCGTATCCCACACACGAAAAAGCCCCGGCGAAGACACCGAGATCCAACACCCCACCACACAAACTGGCAAAGACTCTTATTTGCCCCCAAAAAACGCTTTTCTCTTAATCCTCCAACGACTCACCACGAACCATCACCCACGTAAACATCAATAGCATCAAATTAATCAAATAAAACACCCAATCGATTTGAGCCAACTATTAAGACAAAGAAACATGCGCTCACTATCAAGAGTTTGAGAAAAAACTAACTGCCTCAACATATGAAGCTCCAAATCCGAAAAATGAATATTTTTATTAGGGGCTTTAGATTTGTATAAATGTTTGAAAACTTGAGCGATATCATGACCGTAAGCAAATGACTTGGGATTCTTATTAATAAGTGAATCAAATATCTCTTTTACATCCGAATTTGAACAAAGATTGTTCGTGCAGTTTCTTATAAAATCTCCTTCTTTACCAACATTTTTGTACGAAATGGGAGGCAAAGTATCAGCAGGGCCAGAATATTTTTTCCTCAAAGAAAAAAGATAACACAGCTTATTCTTCATCTGTTCAACAATGACATCTCCTGAGGGAATTTTATTATCGAATAAAATCCTTAAATCATCAAAAATACTAGCATCAAAAGCATAGCTCTCGATTGCAGGATAATCAGTAACCACAATAAGGGCATCGTTGTCGTAAGGATTTGACTCCCAGCAATCCTTATCTACAATACAACGAATATTATCGGCAATAACAGGATTCTCGGAATTGCAAAATAATGCAAAGGCGATAATAAGATCCTTATTGCAGTGAGGTCTCAAATTATTACGGCGTAAAACTGTCTCATCTACTTCAATATTGCTTGCCGCAATAATATTAAGATCATTATTGACCTCAATCCCCCTTTTCCTGAAGTATGTTTCAAATAATCTACGATCAGATTCTCCTTCAACAATTAAATATCCTCTGTGAGGATTATCTTTGATATTAAGAGAGATCTCCATGGACAATTCTTTAAAATGATATTTTGGTCTATGCACTATCGAGACACCACCGTAAGATTTGTGTCAACCACCTCCACGAGATCCGTTTCGTTAATTCTCGTGATGATAGAAAGCGAATGAGAAGCTAGAAGGAACTGCGTGCCACTTCCTCTAGTGCAGCCTCTTAATACATCAATTAATCTTCTTTGCCACTCAAGCCCCAAGGACAGCTCAGGCTCATCAATAATGACAAATCTTTCTCTACGACTGGCCAAAAGTGATGTAACTAAAATCAATAAAAGCTGACGCTCTCCACTCGACAGATCTGACGCTTTAAGGGGTGCCATCTTGCTGCCGGCTATGCTAAAACCGCGCTTAGTGCTGTAGTTTATCATTTTACGAGAGAATAGCTGATTAATTGAGTTAACAAAGCTACTAATTGACTGATAAGTCACATCCATTGCATTAATCTGTTTTATTAGTCGAGCAAAATAAGGATCGAGGATTGGATATAGAAATTCAAGGGGAAGTGACTCAGATAGCTCGCCAGTTATTTCCTCTTTAATCTTATTCACTTGGTCAAGTTTAATTAAGCCATATTTCTCAAGAGGGGACCCCTTTTTAAGTACTTCATCAATATCTTCAATAATTTTATCTCGTGCATCATTTTTTCCAAGACCATTTTTTACGGAATTCTTGATTATCTTTAAGTAAACATCGTCAGTTTCATTAGACAAAACAGCAGCAGTTTCGCGGGCGAGAATATAGCCCAACTCGTTCAGCCTCTCTTCAACCGCATCGTGATAATCTACTCTTCCGCGCATCCCATGCGTTACCATTACATCATCATCATATGCACCATCAAAATCTTTTCCACCGCTTAACCTATCAGCACCGAGATATACAATTCCCGATGTTCTTTCCTTTAACTGCTCACAAACAGTTAACAGTTCTGCTTTTCGCTTAGAAAATCTAATTGCGCGCAAAGATTCCGCCTCAAGTTGAACAATCGTCGACCCGATTCCAAAAGAACAATGATCATCAAAGGCATCTTCCTTGTTATAAACGACCTTATCTCCCTCATCAAACTCGATCTGCAAAATACGGATAGGTATCTGGAGAAGTGCTCTCGCATACATAATCATAGATCGGTTTTCTGGAATAGGACAGTTTAATAAAATGCTAATCGATTTTAGAAGATTAGTCTTGCCGCACCCATTCTCGGCATAAATTACTTTAACTACTGAATCTTCAGTTTCAGTTTTGCTGTCAATAGGTGTCCAATAATCGATTTCATAATCAAATTCATTTAATACACCTTTAGCAATTATTTTTTTTATCATCTTTATTTCTTTCTATAATAGAATAATTTATAAGATTCCAACAATATACAATAATTTAAAAACAATATTTGAACGTCTACTCTTGTTGCCTCTTTTTGCTATCATATGACCCAAAACTGTTTGACCCAAAACTGTTCAGGTAATATGAGATAATTTTTAGCATATACTCCTTTAAAGTATCCTCAGGTTGCGATTCTGTCGATCTTTTTACATTATCAAGATAGGAGATTAGAATTGTTCTTTCTCATTGACTGGTAAATAAATCACACCGTCTATTTGACAAACTTCATTAATGAGGTATATACCACACAATCTCAGTCTGAATCAACCTTTTCCGTACCTCATCAGTTGACTTCGTCATCAGCACCTCCGGCTCATCCTGTTAAATCAGGTCTTCCGATTTTGTCGTGTTGCAGCCGAGCACGGCTTCATTCACCGCGTGATTGAAAAGCGAAGGAAGTTGTACGGCTTGGTAACGAGTTTAACGCGCTCGCTGGTCAGATCCTGCTCGATTTGGAGGCATGCCGTGTCTCAATTTCATCTCGCAGAGGGCATATGGCTGACCGGCCGCGAGATCGTGGACGGCACTTCCCGGTACTGCCACGGGTGCGGGTCCATGGGACGGGAAGAACAGTCGAACGCCTTCTCGCCGTGGTCCTCGTGCATTCATACGACCCTGCCGCGGTCGTGGTCGACGGCCACGGTCATGACCTGTGGCCCTTGCGGTATCTGGTCTCGTCCACGCCGATGGTACGCAGATGGTCGAACAGGCCCGCGCCCTGTTCGACCCGCAGGTCGTCGGCCATGCGCCGGAAGATCGGCCCCACGCTCTTCCAGTCGACGCGCGTCAGGGCCGACACGGCGCTTCTGGGCGCATGCACGTTCGGCCACGCGGCCTGCTGTTCGAAGTCATACGTGTACGCGCTCTTGTGTCTCGCCCGCGACACCATCGCGACCGTCACGCGCCGTGGCGCGTACTCCAGGAAAAGCCTCGCGCAGCCGATGTCGAGATGCCGCCATCGTCGCGTGGGCAGACGGTCATACGGCCGGCCATGCCCGCCGCATTCGGCACACCGGCCCGCGTGTCCCTCGCATACGGGCGGACCGGGACGACGACGATCTCACGGCCGGCGTGATCCCGTTCGATGCGGGGCGTGCCGATCACGACGTTGGCGGGCAGGTGCAGCATGCGCTTGAGCGCGCCGGCTGATATGGTGGGCACAGGCGTTCCCCTGTTCTTCGGTTCTATTTCTTGGCGGAAACAAACCTAACAGGCGAACGCCACCCCTTCCATACCCGCATACACAAAAGCCCCGACGACGAGACTCGATCAATCACCACACAAACTGGCGAAGGCTCAAAAAAGTGTGTCATGCTGACATGTTGAGCTTCAGCGGATAGTTGAGTCGTTATCAGGGTTGTGGCTGTTCCCGGGGACTAGGATGCTTGGGATGAAGTGCACGGGTGCGGCGTGGTCGTTGCTGACGTGCAGTGGGCACCGGCGAGTGGCTGAATGCGCGTGACTGATGGCCGTCGCGAACCAGATCGACTTGTGAGCCTCACCTTGCCCTCGGAGCGAGTGGTTGCGCGCGGCGTGTTGCCCGACATTTCAATTTATTGCGCTGTACTTGACGCATTCCCTTCTTGCAATCCGGCAAGCATCTGCCGGCTGTCTGAACAAGGAGGGATGCTATGGGTAACCGTCGGACTGGTCGTCATACCGCCAACAAGCATGGTCGCCGCGCTGGTAAAGGCTGTGATCAGCGTGTCAATGTCATCGAGGTGTGGCGTATCGTAAGCATTATCGAGGCTGTACTCAAGCTGATTGGATCGGTCTCTGGTCTGTGATGACCTGACCTCTGCGACGCGTTTCTGTACGTGTCAGAGAACGCCATCAAGCGCCGGAAGTTCATTGCACCCAGATCGCTTTTGCGGAATTCCCAAGGCGATGGGTGTGAGCGAACTTCCGGCGCTTGATTGAGGAGAATCCTTCCTGTCAGCCTTTGACGGATCCGGCGACGAGACCGGAGACGATCCATTTCTGGCAGAACACGAAGAAGATGAGCACGGGCAGGAGAGCGAGCACGGTGATGGTCATGAAGCTCGGCCAATCGGTCGAGAACTGGCCCACCGCGTTGTACACCTGCAAGACGATCGTCCTCAGGTCCGAGGAGGACAGGAACACGTTCGCGTTCATGAAGTCGTTCCACGTACCCATCGTCTGGAACACGACCACGGTCGTGAGGATCGGACGGATCAGTGGCATCACGATGCTCCAGAAGATCCGCAGAGGACCCGCGCCGTCGATGCGCGCCGCCTCGATCAACTCGAACGGCAGGCTCCTCATGTAGCCCACGGTCAGGAAGTAGCAGAACACGGCGCCGCCCAGGTAGATGATCACCAGACCGGCGAGCGTGTTGACCAGACCGGCCTGCGCCTCCATGCGGTACAGGGGAATCAGCGTGGACTGGGCCGGCACCACGAACGCGACCATCAGGATCGCGCCCACGCCGGCGGTGAACACCGACTTGCGCAGGATCATGCCGTACGCGGCCAGGGCGCCCACGATTACCTGGATCGCGACGCCGAAGAACGTGACGATCAGCGTGTTGATCAGGGAGCGCACGATCGGTACGGTCTCGAACGCCTTGGCGTAGTTCGCGAACGTCCACTCCTTCGGCAGACCCAGCGGGTTCGCGGCCATGTCAGGGATCGTCTTGAACGTGTTGATCAGGATGTACCACAGCGGCACCGCGCAGATCAGCGCGACCACGATCATCACCACACTGGTGACCGCCGAGCCGATGCGCCTGCGGGTGGTGAAGTTCATGCCGCCCGATTTCTTGGTCGTCTTGTCGGTTGCGTTGCTCATCACTGGAACCTCCTCGAGATCAGGTTCGAAATGCCCATCTGCAGGAACACCACCACGCCCGTGGCGATGAAGAACAATACGGCCAGCGCGGATCCGATGCCGTACTGGGACTGGCCGATGCCCTGCTGGATGATCGACTGGGTCACCGTGTACGTCGAGTAGCCCGGACCGCCCTTGGTCATCGTGAACGGCAGATCATACACCTTCAGACCGCCGCTCATCAGCAGGAACGTGGAGGTCACGATGCCGGGCATCAATTGGGGCAGGGTGATGTGCACGAACTGCTGGAACTTGTTGGCGCCATCCACGGTGGCCTGCTCGTACAGGTCCGCCGGGATCGCCTGTAGGAACGCGAGATACAGGGTCGCGTGCCAGCCGATCTGGGCCCAGATCGCGATGAAGATCACGCAGAACTGGGCGAGCTTCGAGTTGCTCAGCCACGGGACCGGATCCACGCCGAAGATCGACAGCACGCTGTTGACCACGCCGGTCTTCATCGGGGAGAAGATGTACTTCCACACCATGCCCATGATCGCCAGCGACGGCACCGAGAAGAAGAAGAACAGCGAGCGCACGAAATTGCGTCCGATGAACTTGCGGTTCAACACCACGGCCAGCGGGATCGCGATCACGGTCACGCCGACCATCACCACGATCGCGTACAGGATCGTGAAGCCGAGGCCCTGCAGGGTCGACGAGTCGGAGAACACCTTCCTGTAGTTGTCCAGACCGACCCAGTTCATATCCATGCTGTAGCCGTTGAAATCAGTGAACGAGAACATCAGCGTCTGCACCAGCGGCACCAGGAACAGCACCACGAACACGGCCAGAATCGGCAGCAGGAACCAGAACGACGTCAGATCGTCACGCAGGCCCTTCATCCTGCGGCGCTTGCGATACGCCCGTTCATCAAGCGGCGGCAGGTTCTTCACCACCGCGATCGACTCACTCATGAACATCCTCCTTGCTCAATCAAGTCCATATGAATTCGTGTCGATATCGAAGATCCCCGGATTATTGTCCGGAAAGAAAGAGAAAAGAAAAAGAGATGGGCCGGTCTTATGGACATCTGCGTTGAGCTACCGGGCCGGCCCATCATTGATGGTTACTGAGCCGAGGACATCTTCTCGTCGAGGTTCTTGGCGTACTGTGCAGGGGTGATCTGGCCCTGCACCAGCTGCTGATTCTGCGCCTTCAGCTCGCTCTTGAGCACGTCGGGCTTGGAGTAGTAGTTGGTGTGCAGGTAGTACTTGCCGGTCTGGATGTTCTGCTCGAACACCTGCTTGTACTGATCCATGACCGTGCCCTGATAATCGGTGACGGTGACCGCGTCTCCGGCCTTGTTGTGCGCATCGAGTGCCCACTTGCTGGACATGAAGGTCAGGAACTTCTCGGCGGCCTTGAGCTTGTCGCCATCGAGCTTGGAGTAGATGGCCCAACCCGGTGAGGCGGAGCCCTGCACCCACTGCTCATAGTCGTCGCCGAGCTTCGGCATCGGAGCGAATCCCCAGTTCATGCCGGACTGCTCGTATGTGGAGAACGCCCATGCGCCGTCGACGATCATCGCAACCTGTCCGGTGGTGAACTGAGTACGCATATCATCACCGCCGATGCCGACCGTATCGCGGGTTACTCCGCCCTCGTCATATAGGCGCGCGTACGCCTTGACGGCATCCAGCTCATCCGTACCGGGCTTCTGAGGGTTCTCGTTGATCAGCGTGGTCGGGTCGATGTTCTTCTTGGTGAGAATGGAACCTTGGAAGGCGTCGATGAAGCGGCTCGGTTCGTCCGCGTTCGGTTCGAGCAGCGGCTCGATGCCGGCTGCCTTGAGCTTCTTGCACAGCGTGAGGAAATCGTCCCAGTTCGCCGGAGGCTCGTCGTATCCGACCTGCTTGAGCAGGTCCTTGTTGTAGGAGACTCCCGAGGCCCAGGAGATGATGGACATGCCGTAGACCTTGCCGTCGCGGGCGAGGAAGTCCTTGTTGGCCTGCGAGATGTTCTTCATGAACGGCTCGTCGGTGAGGTCCTTGGCATAGCCGTTGTCGATGAGGTCGTCACGGTTCTCGGAGGTGATGATGAACACGTCCGGTGCCTGATTGCCGACCAGACGGGTCTGCAGAGTGGACAGATACTCACTGGTGGGCGGCGAGTAGCTGAAATCGATCTTGATATCCGGGTTCTCCTTCTCGAACTCGTCGATGTACGGCTTCGACGTCTGCTCGTTGTCCCAGCTCAGGTAACTGAGCGTGATCTTGCCGGCGTCGTTCGTGCCGCCGCCACATGCCGCGAGCGGAACCAGCATCGCCGCCGAACAGGTCAGAGCCAGCGCCCTCGCAGCCCAAGTCTTCTTTGACATCACAATCTCCTTCGTTTGGTGTCATGCGGGTGGATGCATCAGCGACCACCCTGTCTCCTGCAGGATCAATTCGTTAAACCGATTTGATTCATGCGATTACTTTTATAGCACGTTCTGTAAAACGAGTCAAATCGCTTGGAATGATTGGAATATGAAGAGTTTATGGCCGTCTTTTGGTGGATACTTGAGCAAAAAGAGTTAAACGCGTTTAATGGATTCGTGCCGAAGACTCACGCACGACCACCTCGTAGCCGACGGTGACGTGCTTCGGCATCGCAGGCGCGCCATGCCGGCCTTCATTGATGCGTCGGCACAGGATGCTTACGGATTGCCGCGCGATCTCGTCGATATTCACCGCAATGGTGCTGAGTGACGGGGTCACGTATTCTCCCGCGTGCACGCCGTCGAACCCGATCACCGCCACATCATCGGGAACTCGGATGCCGTGCTCACGCAGAGCGCGCAGCACTCCGAATGCCACGGCGTCGGTCATGCAGAACAGGCCGTCGAATGTGAACCGTCCCCCGCTGATTGTTTTGGAAACCGCCTCGTACGCATCGTCCGTATCCCAGTCATCCAAGGGAACGACCGCCGATTCGGCCAGTTTGAGGCCATGACGTTCAAACGCGCGCAGACATCCGATCAGGCGACGATCAACGACGCGCATGGACCGCAGCGCCTGGTCGAATGGGCGGAATTCCGCGCCAACCAGACCGATGTTTTGGCATCCTATGTCGAACAGATGGGTTACGGCAGCTTCGGCGCCGTCCTCGCAAGGAGTGAACACGGAGTCGAACGGCCCCTGATACGACTGATCGTCGAGCAGCACCACCGGCTTGCCTTTGCTGAGCTCCATGATCTCGGCGTTGCTGAGGCCACCGGCGCTTAAGATCACGCCATCGCAGAACTGATTGGCCACCTTTTCGAGAATGCTCTTCTCGTGACCGATCTTGCCTGTGGAGATCTGCTGGGCCACAGCCTGTACTCCGTGCTCCAGCGCGGCATTCGAGATGCCGGCAAGCAGTTGCGAATAGAACGGCCTATCCAGCTGAAACACCGCAGCCTCGATGACGCCGGTGCGCCCTGACCGCAGGCTCTTGGCAGTGGCGTTGACCGAATAGTTCATGCGGTTGGCGATATCCCTGATCCGCTGTGCCGTTTCGGGCTTGATTCTCGGGTCCCCGCGCAGTGCAAACGATACGGATGCGGGGGAGACGCCGGCTGCCTTCGCGACATCGCGCATGGTCACTTTCATCACCGGTCTCCTTCCCGTTGGTTGTTTGCGGTAGCTGCGTTAGGCTGAAGCTGGGGCGGGCGTGTTTTTCTTGGTAAACGCCCGTTTTGACAAGCTAAGTCTAGCATGGCATACTGCAACCAACAGTTAAATCGGTTTAATGACTAATGTCCACTAGAGGGAGCCGGCGAGGTAGCCGGCTTTCCGAACCTATGTCGAAGGAGCATATCGTGGCTATTCCAAGCATGTCCGACCGTCGGTCCCCATTCCCGTCCCCCTCTCCGGTCCGAATCGCTGCTCCGGGCGATCGCTTCGTCTTTGGCGGCGACTGGAATCCTGAGCAATGGGACGAATCCGAGTGGGAATCGGATATCGTCAAGCTTGAGCGTGCCGGCATCAACGAGGCCACGATCAATGTGTTCTCATGGGCGCTGATCCAACCTGATGAACATCATTACGACTTCTCCATGCTCGACCGCATCGTCAACCTGCTGATCGAACACAACTTCGGTTTCGTGCTTGCCACCTCCACAGGTGCGCTTCCCGCGTGGATCGCCCGGCAATATCCCGATACCACCCGTACCGATTACGAGGGACGTCATCACCTATTCGGAGTGCGCCACAACGCATGCCCGAACTCCCCAAATTTCCTGCGATTGTCGGCATCGCTGGCGGGCAATTTGGCCAGACGCTACGGGTCGAACGACCATCTCATCGCATGGCACGTCTCCAACGAACTGGGAGGTGCTTGCTACTGCGACAACTGCGCTGAGGGCTTTCGCGCATGGCTCCGGCGTCGGTATGGCACGATCGAAGCCGTAGACCGCGCGTGGAATGCGAATTTCTGGAGTCACACCTACACCGACTTCGACCAGATCCTGCCGCCTAACGCCATCAGCGACGGGATCGCCGGAGGCAAGGCTACGCTGTCCGGATGCGATATCGACTATCGCCGATTCCAGTCGGATTCCCTCCTCGCCACCTATACCAACGAGCGGGACGCCATCCGCGAGTTCGACTCCGTCCATCCCATCACCACCAATCTCATGGACACCTACGAGGGAGCGGACTACTTCCGCTGGGGTAGGCAGATGGACGTGATCAGCTGGGACGACTACCCGTTCCCGCACACCACCGTATCCGACAATGCGTTCAAGCACGATCTGATGCGCGGAGTCGGTGAGGGCAAGCCGTTCATGCTTATGGAATCAACCCCCAATCAGACCAACTGGCAGGAATGCAATGTTCTGCGCGAACCCGGCAAAATGCGTTCGGAGAGCTATCAGGCGATCGCTCATGGCGCCGACACCATACAGTATTTCCAGCTTCGTCAGTCTCGAGGCGGATTCGAGAAGTATCACGGCGCTGTGATCAGTCATGGCGGACGCGAGGATGAACGCGTCTACAACGAGGTTCGGGAGCTTGGCCGTGAGCTGAGCGCGTATGGACGGTCGTTCATGGGAGGCCTGATCAATGCGCCGGTGGCGTTGATGTTCGATTGGGATTCCTACTGGTCGACGGAGAACATCTCCCTGCTGCCTGAAGGATTCGACTATCCGGATCAGGTACGGCGCTGGTATGCGCCGTTCCATAGGCGCAACATCATGGTGGATGTGGTGTCCGAAGACATCGCTCCGGAGGAACTGGCGCGCTATAAGGTGCTGGTGGCTCCCGCGATGGTGATGGTGAAGCCCGGGGTGGCGGAGAGGATCGAGGAATTCGTGCGGGCTGGCGGCACGTTCCTGACCACGATCATGTCCGGCATGCATGACGAGCATGACAACGTCATTCTCGGCGGATATCCGGGTGCATTCCGTGACGTATGCGGCATGCGTGTCGAGGAGCTGGACATGTATCAGGTGGGACGTGATGTACGAGCGGTGTTTGCGGCGGGAGTGGAATCCGGAGCGCTAGAGGGCGACGAGACGGGACATGCTATCGAATCGGCGATCTCCCTGACGGGCGGCATACTCAAGCTTGATGGAGGAGCCCGTGCGCTGGCCGTATACGGCGGAGATGCGTTCTACCGTGGTACGCCGGTCGTGACCGTCAACGATTTCGGTGCCGGTACGGCGTATTTCGCCGGTGCCGTGCTGGATGAGATCGGTACGGACAAGGTGGTCGAATCCGTGATCCAACAAGCTGGAGTCACGGCTATCGCTTCTCCGGAATCGGTGGAGGTGACATCTCGGTACTATCCCGATCGCGACGAGGAGCTCGTCTTCATCCTCAACCATGCGAACACTCCGGTTACTTGGGCGGACGCCCCGGTCCGAGGAGCGAAGTCGCTGTTCGACGAGACTGTACTGGATGAGGACCTGGAACTCGAGCCATATGGCGTCATCGTGGCGGTTCGCCGCCTGCAGTGAGTCACCCCGGCATCGCTAGTTTCATTCGTTGTATATCGTCTGTACAACCCATACAACGGACAGCATCATTACACGGCTAGCGCAAGTGAAAGAGACGCCTTGGTGACCGTTCATCAGTGGCAATACGAAGGGGTGGCGTGGCATGTGAGCGATTCGTCGAACATACCCGTATACCGCTTATATAACACTGCCAATGGTGAACATCTGTGGACAACCAATCCGCTGGAATATCAGGTGCTTGGCGGCACTGCATCCGATCCGGCTAACAGAGCCAAGGCCGCGAATGTGCTGGCCGGTCTGAAAACCAATGACACGCTCGCGCCGGGTTACGTCCGCACGGCATTCGGCGACGGATGGGTCGACGTGGACGGTAACGGGTGCGGCACTCGCGACGATATCCTCTCCCGCGACCTGACCAACCCCACCAAGCTGGACACCTGCCGCATCGGTTCGGGCGTGCTGCACGATCCGTACACCGGCAGCACCATCTCGTTCACGCGCGGTTCGGATGATGACAATGATGGCGGCGTGCAGATCGACCATGTGGTCGCCCTGTCGAACGCGTGGAAGACCGGCGCGAACGCGTGGTCCAGCGAACAGCGGATCAAGTACGCGAATGACCCGTACGTGCTGCTCGCGGTCGACGATCAAGCCAATCAGGACAAGCGCGACTATGCGACCGACAAGTGGCTGCCTGCGAACACGGGTTACCGCTGTAACTACGTGGCCCGTCAGATCGGTATCAAGGCGAAGTACTCGCTCAACGTGACCAACGCCGAGCGTGCCGCGATGAGCCAGATGCTGGCCTCCTGCCCGGCGCAGACCGTGCCCGCAGAGTCGGACACCGCGATTCCTCCGGTCTCCAAGCCGTCGCCCTTGCCGGCGCCGTCGCCCAACCCCTCGCCCTCGCCGTCTCCCTCGCCGAATCTTGCCCCCAGTCCGAAGCCCAACGTCCAGAACGGCATCACCCCCGGTGCGTTCTGCTCACCCGAAGGTGCAAAGGGCATCGGCAAGAAGAACGGCGTCACCTACACCTGCAAGAGGGACAACGCCGGACGTCTTCGCTGGCGGCGGTAACGTCATGTCGTGGGATTAATGAATGGGTTGTTCTAATTGTTGAATTTCAACAATTAGAACAACCCATTGTCACATGCGAGTGTCCCTGAGCAAGGCAAGATAGTCGGCTGCAGAAGGATGCTGTGACTTACGGCCTTTCGCTGGCCCGGCCATCGCGTCAGGGGCGCTCGGGGCGATGTCGGTCGCGTCCGGTTCGAGAGTGGCGTCCGCTTCTATGCTGGGTAGAGTCGTCATGATGCCTGATAATGCGGGCCAAAAGACAAAGGATGGACAATGCGGCCCCGGCGATGGCCGAAATGAGTGACATCCAGTCTCTGTTGGTGATGGCGCTGGCGATACTGAACGCGGTTTGGACTAGTTGCAGTATGACAGCGTTGTATCGGTATCTTGTAAACGTGTTGATGGCATACCCGGGATGCGATCTGTTCGGGGAGCTGCTCGCCTTGGTCTCGTATAAACTGTGGAAGGATGGTACTTGCCCAGCCGCTCATACTGTTGTCGGCAGGTCGAGATTCGGGGAGCTGCTTGGCCGAGTTGGGGCTGACTGGCCTGATGTGCTTTGCCGGACTGAGACGGTGCTGAATGATGAGGAACTCAGATCATGTTTGAAACGAGTGCAGGAGTCGGGTTTGAGCCGGAAGCGGACGGAATTTCTCGATCATCTGTTGGAGTGCATCGTCTCTGAATCCGATCAGGCGGCGAAAGGCCAGTTCTTCACGCTCAGACACGTGGCGGATTTCATCATACGGATGCTTTCACCTCGGCCAAAAGAGATCTTGCTCGATCCGGCGTGCGGTTCTGGGATGCTGTTGCTCAGTGCTTTGAGGCAGTGTCCGAATTTGAGAGAGGAGAACTGCGTCGGTTTTGATTATGATGACAAGGCTATTCGCGTGGCGCGATTGTTGATGTACGTCGAGGGGCGACAGCATTGCTGTTTCGAGGCTTTGGATGCTCTGAAGCCACCCTCTATCTCTGATCGGTTTCCTGAAATCGGCGGCAGTCCAGCGGAGTATGTGTTGCGTAGACGATTGGGTGAATCGCAAGTCGATATGATCGCAACGAATCCGCCGTTCTCGGTGCTCGTTGACAGTGGCTCTTTGCCGGATGAATATGTTCTCTCGAAACGTCGAGGGCGCGTTTTAAGAGAGGTCCTGTTTTTGGAACGGTGCGAGCGGTTGTTGAAACCGAGCGGCAAACTGGCGATCATTCTTCCGAGTCGCGTGCTGAGTTCAGTACGGGACCGTTACATTCGAGAATGGTTGTATGACCGATTCCGTGTGTACGGAATTGTTAGCCTACCAAACACGATGTTCCAGCCGTATACAGAGATACAGACTGACATCATCTTTGCGCGTAAGCGGTCGAGGCCATTATCTGCTGGGGCCAGCGCTGAAACGCACGAAAAGGTCATGATGGCCATATGCCAGCAATCAGGCAAAGATGGACGTGGCAATCTTCTGTACCGGAAGAATCAGCGTCGCAGTACCGAATCGGTCAGACATGACCTTAATGACATCCGTGACGCGTTTCAGCGTTTTGTCAGTGATGAGACGCTGGAATGGTGAATCGGAAGAGCACAGCAAGATGAGCTTGATAGTTATCAAAGGCATCGCTGATCTGGACCCCGGTCTCGTATTTTCTCCGCGGCATTACGGTGTACAGGAACGGCATGCGCAGTCCGTGGGGATACGTATTGGCGATTTCGCCGAAGTGGTCGAAACACGCGTGTCGGTAAAGGATCTGCCGCAGAGACGCATCCTACGTATTGTGCATGCCGCCGATCTGCAGTCCGGATATCTGGACAGGCCGGTAAAAACACGTCCGAATGAACCGCTGATCAAACTCCGGGCTGGTGATCTCGTCATTATGCGGACTCGTCCTCGGTTGCAGCAATTCGCTGTTGTAGACGAGCAGGCGATTGAGGGCAAGTATGGGTTATGGGCCGGTGACGCGGTTCATGTGTTGCGGGGCATCGGAGCATGTTCGGGAGAGCCATTGGCGTTTCTTGTGCCGTTCCTCCAATTGGAACAAACACAGAACCTGCTCGAGGATTGCCTGCAAGGCAGCATCAACCCTCAGGTCAAACCGAGTGACTTGCTCGCTGTCGCTGTTCCTAAGACGTTGTTCTTGGATCGTCACAGATACACGACTGAGGTGATCACTGCGATGAACGCCATCCACGAGGCGCGGTCAACTCTGAGGAGTGTGGCCCGATCCGTAGGGAAGATGCAGTGAATCAGTCAGTCTTCTGTCTCCCTGGTCTTTTCCTGTTCGCCCGGCGGCGAGGCGACGAATTTATCGAACGTCCGACGGGCTTCCTGTAGCAGTTCTCGGACCGTGGCGATCAGACAGTAAACGGCTACGGCGAAAACGATGAAGGTGTGAACGCTGGGAGCTGACAGGAACGAGTCGGCTTCGTGCAGGACGTCATAAACGGCCGAATCGAACTGGACGAAGGTCTTGACCACGATAAGGAGGTGCATGATGAAGTTGTTCATGCCTCTCTCATGCGTCCCCGAGATCGCCGAGGTGACCGGGAAGATCTGTGGACGCCAGCACGACATCCTCAGAACCGTTGAACTCGGCTACTCCAACGCAAGGCACGAGGCATTGAAACAACTAATCAGGGCCACTATTCGTCATAGCTGACGCCCTTCATCACGTCACCAGCTTTTATCGTTAGCTTTATCGGTCTCGTCGTGCTCGGATGTGACCGACTACCCCAACCCGCCAACTCGTGATCAGTCGGGTCGTGAGCCGCGCGGCCGTCGAGGTCCAGAGCACCGCATCAGCAGATTCAACGAGCTCGGCGCGTGCTGTGCGCCCTATCCGAGGAACCTGCATCATGAACGATGGCACCATGTCCCAGCGTCACTGAAAAAGATGGTTGTGAACATCATTTGATGGAATCTTTGTACATTCAGTGTTGTATTTTTTGTACATTTAATGTATGCTATCACTCATGGGTGATTACATCTCGAGGCCGTTGGCGGACGCGTTGCTGCGTTCGCGGCGCAAGGTCGTGGTACTGGAGGGGGCGCGCGCCGTGGGCAAGACGCTGATGGCCCGACGGCAATTGGCGCCGGCGGGGTTCTCGTATGAGACGTTGGCGGACCCGAACACGTACGAGTTGGCGCGTTCGGACCTGCGTGGTTGGCTGGAGGGCCTGCAGCTGCCGGTGATCATCGACGAGGCGCAGCGGGTCGCGGGACTGCCGTTGGAGGTCAAGGAGATCGCCGACTCGTTGCCGTCGGACGGGGGCATCCGGTTCCTGCTGACGGGAAGCGCGATCATCAACCGGGGCGGCCTGGACGGGCAGGACCCGCTCGCCCGCAGGGCGCAGCACTTCGAGATGGGGCCGCTGACCCAGCGCGAGCTGCATGGCGTGCCAGACAGTGTCGTGGACGACCTGTGGGACGGCGAGCCGAATACCGGGTTCGACCACGGCATATCGCGCGCGGGGCTGTACGACCTGATGGCGGCGGGCGGGTTCCCGGAGTATGCGATGCAGTATCCGATGTACGAGGACTGGGAGCGCGAGCGGCTCGTGGCCGACGACGTCCGCGCGGTGCTGGGCGATACGATCCTGCCCGGCGAGCGTCTTGACGTGCTCATCGCCGAGAACGTGCTCGACCGGCTTTTGTGCATGCCGGGCGGCATCATGAACGCCAGCGCGCTCGGCGACCTGCTCGCTTTGGACCGGCGGACCGTGGAGCGCTACGTGGGCGTGTTCCTGCGCCGGTTCCTCGTGCGCGCCCTGTCGAACCTGCGCACCGCGCCGAACCGTCAGGTCTTCACCCGGGCGAAGATCCATCCCGTGGACACGTCCCTGTCCGCGCAGACCATGCTCGCTAAAGGCAGGGATCCGATGACGTCGCCGGTCGACTACGGCAACCTGCTCGAATCGTTCGTCGTCAACCAGATCCTGCCCGCCGTTCAATGGTCGCGGACGCATCCGGACTGCTTCTACTGGAGGGAGCCGGGCTCGAGTCCCAAGGAGGTGGATCTGGTCATGAGCCGACGCGACCGGCTCGTGGGCGTGGAGGTCAAGTCCTCGTCCCGGGTCACGCGCGAGGACTTCCGCGGGCTCGCCGAGCTCGCCAAGGACCCGCGGTTCCACCGAGGCTACCTCGTCTACACCGGATCCCGCGTCATGCAGTGGCCCGGAGGATTCTGGGCCCTGCCCGTCACCGCGCTCTGGGAGCCGGACGCGTTCACGCCTGCGGAATCGTAACATGACCGTACGGTGTACCGCCTGATCTTGGTCACCATCTTGATCCGATGACCATCCGCTTCGTAGAACGGCCGCGGCCGGGGCAGGTAACGTTCCTCGATGGCACGCCTCCGGCTTGTCCGCGACACCCATCTTTCCAAGAACCCGTCTTATGGGGGTCATTCTTGCGAAAAACAACGACAATACCACCCATAAACCGGGGATCCTTGGCGGAATGATCATCGGACGGCCTTTAGGCACCGTGTCGCCAGATGGGACAACCCCCTTGGGGGCGGCGGGTCTATCAGGGCACCGATTCTCTTGGAATCGTGTGGTTTCATGGTTAGTTTCATTTGGGTTTCGTGTGAAAAAGGCTGGTTGTTCGCTGCGGATTCGTGCTTTGTGAAATAAACCCACGGCGATGCTGACCAAGTTCGCGGACCGCAACACCGCGAAGGTGCTGCCCATCTTCGACGACATCCTCGCCCGATTGCCCAAGCACGTTTTTCTGTAAAAAAGTGGGCCATGATGACACTTTTCTTCAAGAAAAATGGTCATGCAGTTATCTAGGTCAGAGGACCGCTGACGCCGTTCGCTTTATCGGACATCTATCGGACACTTATCGGCCATGTCCGATAGATGTCGATAAAGCTTCACCATGTATCGCCACCTACGCATATGTAGCGCCGGATCGCCATCGTCGGCATCGGCCTGATGTGCATCGATCCCTTCCCGACTACACTTAGGCCCTAACGACTCCGGCGGGCTTCGTGAATTCAATGAGTCCTGCGAGCCCCGCCCCAACGAGCCGAGCCAGACGAGTCCCAAAACTGAGGAGACTAAGGAGCCATATGAAAATCGCGGTTGCAGGTACCGGTTACGTAGGACTGTCCGTGGCGCTGCTGCTCTCGCAGCACAACGAGGTCCACGCGCTCGACATCATCCCGGAGAAGGTGGAGCTGCTCAACAACGCCAAGAGCCCGATCGTCGACAGGGAGATCACCGACTTCCTCGACGAGAACGCGTCCGGCGAACGCCCGCTCGACTTCCACGCCACGCTCGACCCCGAGCAGGCGTACACGGGCGCCGAATACGCGATCATCGCCACGCCGACCAACTACGATCCGAAGAAGAACTACTTCGACACCTCCAGCGTCGAGGCCGCGATCAAGGCCGTGCGTACATACGCGCCGGACGCGTGGATCGTCATCAAGTCCACGATCCCGGTCGGCTACACGAAGAAACTCCACGAGCGCTTGAACGACAACCGCATCCTCTTCTCCCCGGAGTTCCTGCGCGAGGGCCACGCCCTCTACGACAACCTGCACCCGAGCCGCATCGTCGCCGGCGCTCCGCAGGACGATCCCGAGGCCGTCGCCGCCGCGCACACCTTCGTCGGGCTCCTCGCGGCCGGTGCCGCGCCCGAGGAGGCGACCCGCGTCAACCCGGACGGATCGACCGGCATCCCCGAGCTCGTCGTCGGACTGACCGAGGCCGAGGCGATCAAACTGTTCGCCAACACGTACCTGGCCCTGCGCGTCGCCTACTTCAACGAGCTCGACACGTACGCCGAATCGCGCGACCTCGATACGAAGTCGATCATCAGCGGCGTGTGCCTCGACCCGCGCATCCGCAACGACTACAACAACCCGAGCTTCGGCTACGGCGGCTACTGCCTTCCCAAGGACACCAAGCAGCTGCTCGCCAACTACGACAAGGTGCCGCAGAACCTCATCGAGGCGATCGTCGACGCCAACCGCACGCGCAAGGACTTCATCGCCGACGAGATCCTCGAACGCGTCGAGGAATCCGGCGCCACGAACCCGGTCATCGGCATCTACCGCCTCACCATGAAGTCCGGATCCGACAACTTCCGCCAGTCCGCCATTCAGGGCGTGATGAAGCGACTCAAGGCCAAGGGCCTTACCGTCGTCGTCTACGAGCCCACACTCGACGCGCCTGACTTCTTCGGCTCCAAGGTCACCCACGATCTGGCCGCGTTCAAGGCCGAATCCACCGTGATCGTCGCGAACCGCTGGAACGACGACCTCAAGGACGTCGACGAAAAGGTGTTCACGCGCGACCTGTTCCGCCGCGACTGACGGAATCTGACGGAATAGAGTATTCCGCGCGCCGCAACTACCTCTCAGTCCCGCCTATCCTTATTTTCCGGGCGGGAGGAACGATGCCGTCATCCACCTTGAGCGTGTTCGCGGACGAGAGCGGTGAATGGGGCAAACGGTCCGAGTGCTACCTGATCACGCTGGTGTTCCATGGCCAGTCGTTGGACATCGCGCCGATGCTGGAACGGTACCGACGCGCTGCGCAGGGACATCGGGGACGCGTTGTTGCACGATGTGGTCGTCTACCGCGACTACTTTCCGGCGGTGCCGCACTCCCGCTCGATCCGGCGGCGTTCACGATCGATGTCCTCACGGGTGAGCATCATCGGTTCGCCGATACGACGCGCCTTCGCGGCCGGCACTACGACGGACATGACGCATCTCCTCCACTATCGGAATCCCTTACCGGACAATCCTATTCGCGTCACGCGCGACCGGCAGCCACGATGCGCGGCGGATGTGGGTCTCGGCGATGGTTGTGAGTACTGCTCACGTGACCGGCACAGTGAAAATTCGCTCATGAAATGTGGGAATCACCTCAAAAATGGCTCATGAAATGTGCAGACATGAGGAAAACTCGCTCATGAAATGTGGATCCAATGGTAGTCTGACCTTGCGGAGACAAGCGGATCCAAGGAGGCGTGGACATGACGTATCTCGAACGCAAGGTGGACTGGTTCCTCGAGGAGTGGAAATCGGACCCGGACCGCAAGCCCCTGATCGTCAGAGGGCCGCGTCAGGTCGGCAAGACCGAGGCGATCCGCCGCTTCGCCTCACGCAACTACGGCAGCGTCATCGAGATCAACTTCGTGGAGGATCCGCGCTACAAGGCCATCACGGCCGACGGGTACGGGGCCGACGCGATCGTGCGCAGCATCTCGCTGATCGACCCGTCCAAACGGTTCGTCCTTGGGGACACGCTGATCTTCTTCGACGAGATGCAGGAACATCCCGACATCGCCACGGCGCTCAAGTTCCTCAGGATCGACGGCCGGTTCGACGTGATCTGCAGCGGGTCGATGC
Source organism: Bifidobacterium callitrichos (assembly GCF_008698085.1). Taxonomy (NCBI): domain Bacteria; kingdom Bacillati; phylum Actinomycetota; class Actinomycetes; order Bifidobacteriales; family Bifidobacteriaceae; genus Bifidobacterium; species Bifidobacterium callitrichos. The sequence goes on along the minus strand of NZ_RZJP01000002.1, from coordinate 361,444 downwards.
TCGGCATCAGCTACAAGCGCATCGAGAGCAACAGCGTAGGCTACAAGACCGACTACGAGATGCGGTCCATGGACTTCGAGGAGTTCATGTGGGCCAAGGGCCACGACCACGGCGTGGCGGACCGTATGCTGGAGCGCCTCGTGTCGGCGTCCCCGTTCTCTCGGGTCGAAATGGACGTGTTCTCCTCAATGTTCCTGGACTACTGCACGCTCGGCGGCATGCCCGAGGTGGTGAGCTCCTACGTCGACAGGGGCACGTTCGAGGGGACGCTGGACATGCAGCGCCAGCTCGTGCTCGACTACCGGGAGGACATCCGCAAGTACGCCCAGGGCATGGACCAGGCGCGCATCCTGAACGTGTTCGATCACATCCCCGTGCAGCTGGCTAGGGAGAACAAGAAGTTCCAGATCAGCAAGGTCGCCCGCGGCGCCAGGTTCCGCGACTACCGGGGCTGCGTGGAGTGGCTGGAGATCTCGGGCATGGTCAACATCTGCCGGTGCCTGCACTACCCGGAACTGCCGCTGAAGGGCAACTACGACGACAACAAGTTCAAGATCTACTTCGGCGACACCGGGCTCCTGGTGGCCATGCTCGACAACGAGGCTAGCGATGACCTGCGCGCCAACCGCAACCTCGGCGTCTACAAAGGTGCCCTGTACGAGAGCATCGTCGGCGAGGCGCTGAGCAAGAGCGGATACGACCTCTACTACTACTCTAAGGAGGACTCAACACTGGAGCAGGACTTCTTCGTGCGCACGCGCGACTCGCTGGTGCCCGTCGAGGTCAAGGCAAGGAACGGGACCGCGAAATCATTGCGCACGCTCGTCTCGTCCGACGCGTATCCCGACATCCGGTTCGGCGTCAAGTTCTCCGCCGGCAACATCGGATCCAGCAACCACCTGTTCACCACTCCCTATTTCACCGCGTTCCTCCTGCAACGCCTCCTCAAGGCCTACGACAACGGGGACGCGCCCCTCATCGACAATCCGGACCGCTGACACCGTACCGACGAAGGAACCGGCAAAGCCATTCGCGACGGCCGTTCCGTCACGGCATTCCCCCATACGCGAGACCGATCCCCGCGGGCCTGATGTTCGTTCATGCCGACGAACGCGCCTTCGCCGGCATGAACGCGTCCGACTCCAAGTCGCCGGGGTCCCGGACAGCGCCCCTGACAAGGGATCCCAAAAATCTGGCGCAGAGCCCCGGTTGTTCCGATGGTGGCGTATCGTATCCGCGATACGCCACCATCACTCGTATTCGGAGGGCATATGCGCCGAGGTCTCCTGCTGAACCTGATCAGCAACATCGTGTTCTTCGTCAGCGGATACGCGCTGCACTTCTTCCTCGGCAACACGATGCCGCCGGCCGCCTACGGCGTGGTCGGCACGATCATCACGGTTCTCGACTTCGAATACATGTTCGTCTCCAACGGCGCCCGCCAGTCCGTCGCCAGCGAGATCTCCCGCCGCCGATACGCCTTCCGTGACGTCGTCGGCAAGACGCTCGCCTTCCAGATGATCGTCGTCGCGTTCTTCTTCTGCGTGAACTTCCTCGGCGCGCCCCTGTTCGGCATCGTGCTCAACGATGCCTTACTTGATCGATACTTCCGCATCGCCGCGTTCCTCGTCGTCGTCAACGGCCTGCAGACCGTCCTGCTCGGCGTCAACGACGGACTGCAGCGATTCGGCACGAGCGCGCTGCTGAGCACGTTCTACCCGATCTCCAAACTCGGCGTGATCCCGCTCATCATCTTCGTGTTCCGCAGCGACCCGGTCATCGGCGTCGAAATCGGCTTCCTGCTCGCCGTGGTCCTGACGATCCTGCTCGGCTGCGCGCTGCTGTTCGCACGGCGCGGGGAGCTGCGGGAATTACAGGCGCTTGATGGAGACCGACGGGCATCGGAGCGCATCCCGTTCCGCTACGTCGCCACGCACACGCTGAGCTTCTCGTTCTTCTTCATCATGGTCTCGCTCGTGCTGAGCGTTGACACCCTGATCGTCAAGGCGGTCGTCGAACCCGCCTCGATGGCCGGCTACTACACCGGCGCGATGAACTTCGGCAAGATCGCCTACTACCTGCTGCAGGCGTTCTCCACGATCATCCTGCCCGTGGTCGCGAAGCTGGTGGGGGAGGGGCGGCGAGACGAGGCCGTCTCGCGCACTGCGGACCTGCTGCTCGTGGCGTTCGTGTTCATCCTGCCGATCTGCGCGGTCGTCTCGGCGAGCAGCTCGGACCTGCTGGCGGCCTTCTACGGCCCGTCGTTCGATGTGGCCGCGCCCGCCCTGTCATGTCTCGCGTTCTCGAACTTCTTCATGGGCATCACGGTGATCCTCAACATGGTGCTGAACTCGTTCGGTTCCAGCCGGTTCTCCGACGTGCTGTCCATCGTGTCTCTCGTGGTCGTGATCCCGGTGTTCATCATCGCCGCGCGGATGTTCGGCATCACGGGCATCGCCGTGGCCAGCGTGACCTGCACAGGGCTCGCGATGTTGGTCACGTTCCTGCGCGTGCGGCAGAAGGTCGGCCACGTGATGCTGCGCCGCACATGGATCGTATTCGGGGCGAATGTGGCCTTGTGGCTGGTCGTGCGGCTTGGTTTCACATATTTTGGCGGTGCTCTTGGAACAGGAGCCGCCGGCAAGGGCTTCGAGCTGCTCGCGCTCGCCGCGGCGTATGCGTTCATCTACGTCGCCTACTTGGTGGTGCTCTTCGCCGCCAAGGTCATCACCGTGAACCAGCTCAGGGCATTGGGCAGGTAGCACGTGAGTGCTGGAGACAACGATGTCATTCGACGCGGTTTGAGATATTCGAGACCGTGCTTTCGTTTGTTCTGACGTAATGCTTGTTCCGCGGGTTCTAACTCTGTTATGAGGGGTACTTTCGCCCGCTTGCGGACATCTATCTGCGTTACGAGGGGTACGTGTACCAAGTACAAAGGCTCGAAAACCGCTTGACTGTGTGACCATTATGCGGTTCCCGAGCCTGTATACCTGAGGTATGTACCCCTCATAAGCAAGATAGATGTCCGCAACGAAGGAAAAGTATCTCTTGTAACGCGGGAAGCAACCAAAACGGCGCCTTCTCTTGTGAAAGTTGGTGTTTACTTCCCGAGTTCCCGGGCGACGTATTCCTTGAGGCTGTTCTCCCAGTCGGCGGGTGTGTATCCGGCCTGTTCGATCTTGCTCAGGTCGAGCGCGGAATGGACCGGCCTTGGGCTCACGGGGTTCTTCGCGTTGGCGAAGTACTCGGCGGTCGAGATGGGCTTGACCTTGTCGCCATTGCCGTTGGTCTGTTCGAACACGGCCGCGGCGATCTCGGCCCAGTTCCTGACCGCACCGCTTCCGGTGAGGTTGTACGTGCCATACGGCGCGTGCGTGTCGAGCAGGTGGAAGATCGCCTCGGCCATGTCCTTCGTGAACGTCAGACGACCATACTGATCGTCCACCACGGTCACGTGATCCAACGCATCCGCCGGGTCGGCCACACGGTTCGACAACATCATCATGGTCTTGACGAAGTTGTGACCCTCGCCGATCACCCAGCTGGAACGCAGGATGTAATGCTCCGGCGCATTCGCCACCGCGATGTCGCCCGCGGCCTTCGACTGCCCGTACACGCCCAACGGCGCAAACGCCTCCGACTCCGTATGCTCCTCACACGTCCCATCGAACACGTAATCCGAACTGACGTGCACCAGCGTGATGTGATGCTCCGCGGCCACGCGCGCCAGCAGGGCCGGGCCGGCCGCGTTCGCCTTCCACGCCACCGGGCGGCCCTCCGCGGTCTCGGCCCGGTCGACGGCCGTGTACGCGCCCGCGTTGATGATCGTCCCGTACAGCGACCAGTCGAACCGCTCGTACGCCGTCGGATCGGAGAAGTCGAACGTGTCGATATCCGTGTACTCGAACCCCTCCAAGTGGTGCGCCTCGGCGTAGGCGCGGATCGCATGACCCAACTGCCCGTTGCAGCCCGTCACCAACGTGCGCTTCGGCGCCATCGGCTTCGCATCGGCGAGCATCGGGTGATGCAGGTCCGCCTCAGACCGCTCCGACTCCTCGAGCGGGATCGGCCACTGGATGTTGAGGGTCGGGTCGGCGAGGTTCACGAACGTGTACGTCTTCTTCTGCTCCAGACTCCAGTGCGCGTTCACCAGATACGTGTACACCGTCCCATCCTGCAAAGCCTGGAAGCTGTTGCCCACGCCACGCGGCACATAGATCGCACGCGACGGATCCAACCGCGTCGTATACACCTGACCGAAGCTCTCGCCCGGACGCAGATCCACCCACGCGCCGAAGATCTCACCGGCCGCAATGCTGATGTACTTGTCCCACGGCTCCGCATGGATGCCACGCGTCACGCCCTTCGTCGCGTTGAACGAGATGTTGTTCTGCACCGGACCGAAATCCGGCAACCCCAGCGCGGTCATCTTCGCACGCTGCCAGTTCTCCTTGAACCAGCCGCGATTGTCCCCGTGCACCGGCAGATCAAACACCAACAGGCCCGGAATATTCGTCTCCGTGACCCTCAGTTCCTTCTCGAACTCAAAAGACATGATCTTCGTTCCTATCGTCGAATTTCTACGTTGTTCGTGACCGCCTACAGTGGCGTGCCTGTATCTCTCCCCCAGTCAGCTCCGCTGACAGCCCCCTCGTCAGAGGGGGCCGAGGGCGGACTCACTGTCCCTGCTGCTTGTACTTGGCTTCGGTGGCGGCCTTGGCGGGCTCCCACCAGGCGCGGTTGTCCGTGTACCACTGGATCGTCTGCTCGAGACCCTTCTGGAAGTCCGTGTGCACGGGCCGCCAGCCGAGCTCCGTGCGCAGCTTCGTCGAGTCGATCGCATACCGGCGGTCATGACCCGGACGGTCCTTCACCCAGTCGAAGTCGTCCGGATCCTTGCCCATGACGGTCAGGATGTCGCGCAGCACGGTCAGGTTGTTCCTCTCGCCGTTCGCGCCGATCAGATACGTCTCGCCGATGCGCCCCTTCGTCAGGATCGTCCACGCGCCCGTCGAATGGTCGTCCGTGTGGATCCAGTCGCGCACGTTCGACCCGTTACCGTACAGCTTCGGCCTAAGGCCGTCCAGGATGTTCGTGATCTGACGCGGGATGAACTTCTCCACATGCTGGTACGGACCGTAGTTGTTCGAGCAGTTCGAGATCGTCGCGCGGATCCCGAACGTGCGATGCCACGCACGCACCAGCAGATCCGAACTCGCCTTCGTGCTCGAATACGGGGACGACGGATGATACGGGGTCTGCTCGGTGAACTTCGCCGGATCATCCAGCGCGAGATCGCCGTACACCTCGTCCGTGCTCACGTGATGATAGCGGATCCCGTACTTGCGCACGGCCTCCAAGAGGCGGAACGTGCCCTCCACGTTCGTCTTCAGGAACGGCTCCGGGTTCGCGATCGAGTTGTCGTTGTGCGACTCGGCCGCGTAGTGCACGATCGCGTCATGACCCGGCACCAGCTTGTCGAGCAGCTCCGCGTCGCAGATGTTGCCATGCACGAACTCCACACGATCACCCAGAATCGAACGGATGTTTTCAAGGTTGCCCGCATAGGTCAGCGCATCCAGGACCGTGACATGCACGTCCGGATGGTTGTTGTACACGTAGTGCACGAAGTTCGAACCGATGAACCCACAGCCACCGGTCACAATGATGTTATGGGGGGTAAACACTTCTTCAGCCATACCTTACAAGTGTACAGGCGGGCCTTCCGCGGTCCCGGCGGTAGCGCGAGCGGGAAGACCGTCCAGAGTTGGTTGCCCACCCTACCCGATGCGTATCTCGTGTTTGCCCGCGGACAAGATGACCGGTGACACCTCGCTCTTAGCCGACTCTCCGCCAACCGTCTTCCCATCGACGACGATCTCCCCTCCATCCGCCGGCTCCAGCAACGTAGCTCGCATGCCATTGGGGACGCTGACGGTCGCCGTGATCCGCCCGTTGGTGGCCTGCGACGCCTTGATCCGAACCGGCCCCAACGGCGTTGCGGTCTCCGTCGTGACGGTCTGCCCATCGCCCAGTTGCAGCCGTATCTCGGCCTTCGACCATCCTGCGGCGGTCGGTATGACTCCGGCTGTGCCCTGTGCCAGGGCGGTCGGTCCGCCGGCGCCCCACGGGTGACTGAAGGTCATGTTGGGCTTGAGTTGCGGATTCCACGCCTCCGGCGCGATGGTCGCGCCCAACGCCTTGATGATAGTCAGATAGGATCGGGTGTCGCCCGAATCGTCGGTTAACAGACGTTGCGCCAACTGTCCGTTGCCGGTCCGATACAGTCCCATGTACAGGAAGTAGGCGGCATAGATGCTGCCTTCGGTCTGATGTCCGCTGTCGGTGACTGCCTTGGCGATGCTGTCCGCCTGTGCGTCGTCGGCGTATACGCCCGCCCACAGCGCGTAGTAGTCGTTCTGCGCGATGTGATGTTCCACGAGACCGCCATTGGCGTTCAGCCCGTCGTGGAACGACGCGGTGGTGGAGTCGTAGAGTTTCGCGAGCACGGTCGTTTTGATGGACTTGGCCATGTTGTTGTACAGCTCCGCATCGGTCTGCGACCCCACGATTTCGGCGAGATGCGCCATCGACGTATACGCGCGATACGCGACGGCGTTGACGGCGGTCTTGTACCGTGTGTTATCGAAGTCGTATCCGACGGTTTCGCTGCGCGGCCAATCCACCAGATCGGTGGTGTCCGCGGTCGTCCGCACCAGCCCGATCGCCTCGTCGTAGGTCACCGTGTCGAGCAGAGGCTTCAGCCGCTCGTAGACGCTGCGCACGTACGTGTCGTCGCCGGTGTGCAGCCAATCCTCGTACACGCCGATCGCGGTCATGAGCCGGTATTCGGTGTACTGCGTCGGCGAATCCAGCAGATAGTTCCATGTGTTGCGGATGGGCAGCGGATCGTCTTCCATGGCGTAGGAGAGGTCGGCGATGATCAGCGCGTCTCCCTCGTAGATGCCTCGTTCGCGGGTGACGCTGTCGGGGATCGTGTCGATGGTGGTCGCGTCCGCAGTGCGCCACCCGAACTCCCACAGGGTGTTCAACGCCGTGACATTCGACTGGAATGACGATGTTCCCGCGCCGCCGTCCATAACGACCTGCAACCCCTTGATGCCGCGAGCATCGAGCGTTCCCGGGTAATTCGTGATCGTCGCATAACGGAACCCCTTGAGGCTCATGCCGCGCCAAGACATGGTGCCCTGCATATGCCACGTCTCGTGGTAATGGTTGCCGGTGCGCAGCGCGCTCCTCGCCTTGCCGTTCTCCAACTCCTCGCCGAGATCGATGGTGATATCTGTGGCGGGCGCATCGGTGACGGACAGTTGGACGTCCCCCTCGATCTCCCTGCCGAAGTCCACCGTCCAGGAGCCGTCCGCGTTATGGGTGATCGACGCGGGATCGACGATTGTGCGGCTGGTGTTGCTGGTGATGGCGGGGCGCAGGGTCCTGTCCTGTGGGAATGTGGCGTACGTGGGCTGGCGCCAGGATGTGGTTGTCTGTATCGTCGATGACAGTGTGCCCTGCTTCTGCCAGTCGGCCGGCCATCGCGTCACATCCACGTTCTGTGCGAGTTCGGCGTAATACATGGTGCCGATGCTCTGCGTCGGGTCACTGTAGACGATGTCGTCAGTCTGCATAGCCTGCGTGATCGCGTGATCTCGCGCGGAATTGTAGACGACGGCGCTGGTGCCATCATCATAGAAATAGGTCAACTGCATCAGCAGTCCCGCGGCGTTCCCATCCGACGATGAATAGGCGTACGCGCCGATCATGTTGGAAGACGTGCGACGCAGATGCTTGGTGATGTCGTAGGCGTTGTAGTGCACCGTGCCGCCGGAGCTCCGATTCGGCCCCACGCCGATCTCCTCGCCATTGACGTACAGGTCGTACACGTTGCGTCTGGCTGCCTCCGTATTCAACCCCGTGACGGTGAGAACAGCCTTGGCTACCTTCGCGCTGGATCTCACGCTCGCCCGGAACAACCCCGAATGGCCGCCGGCCCACATCAGATCCGTGGACTCCCACGCGCGTCCGACCGCGGTGACGAAAGGCGTTTTGGATGAGGACTCCTGACTACCGTCCTGGTATTTCACGTCGACGGTCCAGTAGTAGAGCTGATTGTCCTCCGTCTTCTCCCGTAGCCCCTCGACGGTGACCGCCGTCTGCCGGGAGGACTTCACCCATTCGCCGCGGAAGACCGGGCGCTCGCCGTCCGCGTGGGAATACACCGTGATGCGATACGCCTGTTGCGGTGACGTTCCCGGATTCACCCAGCTGAAGGTCAGGGCGTACCGGTCCACTGCGGTGGCATTGGCGAGCAGGCTGGTTCGCGTCCCCGTGATCGTGGAGGAATCATCGTTTTTATTCAGATTTTGCTTCGGGGGGGGGGCTTGCCACAAAGCCTGCTATGACGATCGTCACGATGATGACCGGAATCAGCACGGCGACAATCCATTGCCGCCTCCGACGGGTCTGCCGGGTCGCCTTGCGTGCCTTGTGAGTGCCGCGATTGGCTCCGCGCATGATGGGTCCCCTTCCTCCCTGATTCTCGGTCTGTTCCATCGGTCTGTTTGTTCTCGGTCTGTTCCCGGTACGGGATGCCCGATACGGTCGATCTGAATGATCTGAATGAGGATGGCCGGTTCGATCACCTCGGGAAGACCAATCGAACCGGCCATCACACAGCTGAATCACACGGTCGAATCAGATGCGTCGAATCGACTCCGACCGAGCCTGCGGGCCCTCACTTCGCCAGCAGCGGAGCCACCTGCTCCTCGTACGCGGTCAGCGCCGTGTCGATGACGTTGTGCATGTCGTAGTACTTGTACGTGCCGAGACGGCCGCCGAACACGGTCTTCGGCTCGGCGGCGGCCTTCGCAGCGTACTGCGCGTACAGGGCCTTGTCCTCGTCGGTGTTGATCGGGTAGTACGGCTCGTCGCCGCGCTCAGCGAATCGCGAGTACTCCTCCCACACCACGGTCTTGCCGGGCGTGTACGACGCGGCGCGCTCCGGGTTGAAGTTCTTGAACTCGATCGCGCGGGTGTACGGCACGTCCGCATCGGAGAAGTTCATGACCGGGCAGCCGAAGTGGTCGTCCTCGTCGTAGCGGACCTCCTTGAAGTCGACCGTGCGCCACTTGAGGTCGCCGAGCTCGTAGTCGAAGTAGCGGTCGACCGGACCGGTGTACACGACCGGCACGCCTGCCTCGCGCAGCGCCTTCTTGTTGTACGGCTGCGTTTCGTCGAAGAAGTCGACCCCGAGCTCCACCGTGATGCGCGGATCGTCGATCATCTTCTCGAACCACGCGGTGTAGCCGTCCTTCGGCAGGCCCTCCCACGTGTCCTTGAAGTAGCGGTTGTCGTAGTTGAATCGCACCGGCAGTCGCTTGATGATCGACGCCGGCAGTTCGGCCGGATCGGTCTGCCACTGCTTGGCCGTGTAGTTCTTGATGAACGCCTCGTACAGCGGGCGACCGATCAGCTGGATGCCCTTGTCGTTGAGGTTCTGCGGATCGGACCCGGCCAGCTCGCCCGCCTGCTCCTCGACCAGCGCGCGAGCCTCGGCGGGCGTGTAGTGCGCGCGGAAGAACTGGTTGATCGTGCCCAGGTTGATCGGCAGCGGGTAGACCTCGCCGTCGTGCGTGGCGTACACGCGATGCACGTAGTTCGTGAACTCGGTGAAGCGATTCACGTACTTCCACACGCGTTCGTTCGACGTGTGGAACAGGTGCGCGCCGTACTTGTGGATCTCCGCGCCCGTCTCCTTGTCGAAGTACGAGTACGCGTTGCCGCCGATGTGATCGCGCACGTCGATGATGTGCACCCGCGCGCCCGCGTGCTCCACCGCCTGCTGGGCGATGGTCAGGCCGAACAGGCCCGCGCCTACGATCACCAGATCCGGGTATTGCGTGTTTTCCGCCATCAATATTCCTTACTGCTCAGGTGCATGTGGACGCACTTGCGCCGCATGCACGTGACATCCATCCTCGATTAGACTACCTCTCAGTCCCGCTTTGCGTTTGTCACGCCAGCTCCTCACCATCCGGCGAGTACGTCGGTTTGGCCAGCGACGCGGGCAGGATCCGCTTGACACTCTCCTCGAACAGTCGCATTCTTCGCACGCCCATGCACTGCATGCGCTGCGCGAACGTCAGCTTGCCGCGCAGCTCCTCCAGTTCGGCCGTGTCGAGCGCGAACTGCTCCTGATGCTCCGGCACGTCGAAGTCGGGCGCGGATTTCGCCTGTTCGTACGCGGTCACCATCGTGTAGTAGCTGCGGGCGGGCAGGATCCCCTTGTCGAACGCGAACCGGAAGTTCGCCGTCCCCGCCGTGAACCGGTCGTGATAGTAGCGGAATCGCCGACGCTCATCCGCATCGCCATCCAGCACCCGGTACAGCACGACATCCATGTCCGCGACCTTGCTCATCCGCGAATACAGCTCTCCCGCGGCCAGCAGCTCCGGCGAGTAGATGCCCTCCGGCAGTCGCACGTCGTCCCACACCGACGCGCGATACAGTCGTCCCCAGTCCTCGTCGTTCAGATACCGCGCCTCCGTGTTGTGCCCGAACTCGTCGCCGAGCACGCGCACGCTCTTCAGGAACACGCTCTGATACGCCTCGAGCGCGTCGGTGAACACCGTCACCGACTCCGGCTCGCGCGCGCCCTCGGCCGACACCTCGGACACCGCATACAGCTGGTCGGGCGTGAACCGCTCCCAGTGCGACTTGGCCATATCCGCACCGGTCTTGATCAGCGCGTGCAGCAGCAGTTCGATGGCGCGGCGATCCAGCACTCCGTCGCTGCCCACGAACGCCACGTACTCGCCGTGCGTCGCATCCAGTCCGGCGTTCCTCGCCCGCGCCGCGACGTCGCCGTTCTCAGCCGCAGCGTCGTCGATCGCATCGATCGCACTATCGACGACGCCGATCGCGGAGGCATTGTCGTCTACGTGGTCGGGGGCGTCGTGATCGACATCGTCGACGGGAACTGTATCGTCGACGGGGATCGCCGCGTCATGCGTGCTGGGCTCTGTCTCGCTTTCGGGACCCATGACTTCGCTCTCAGGGTCCGTGCCCGACTTATCAGGCTTATCGCCCCGCTCCCCGCCGCCGTTCGATGCATTGAGATCGCTCAGCATGATCGTCTTCACACGGTCGTCGCGACGCGCGTACTCGTCGAGAATCGCCGGACCGTCGTCGTTCGACCCGTCGTCGACCAGAATCACCTCGAGATTCGCGTACGACTGGCGCAGGATCGAATCGACGCAGTATCGCACGGTCTCCGCCGCGTCGTGCACCGTCACGATCACCGACACCAGCGGCGAGACGGGGGATTGGGACTCATCGCCCGCGGCCACGAACTTCGGCATCACCCGGTGCGCTCGATTGGCGCGATCCGCCCGGCGCGCGGCGCGTTCCTCGCCCGTCGGCGCATACGACGGCTCGATCGCGGCCGGTGTGGTCGGAGTGACAGACGCAGCCGAAGTAACGGGCACAGTCGGCGTGGCGGACGCAACCGGCGTGCCCGGAGTGGCCGAGACGGCCGGTGCCTCCGCCGCGTCGGCCGTGGCCTGCGGCGGTGTGGTCGGAATCGCGTCGCCCGACGGTCCACTCTGAACCCCCGCCTCCGCCGAAAGCGGCGACTCAGGACTCGGCGATGCGTACGGTTGCAGAGGCTCTTGCGGCATATATTCCCTCAGACTTCCTTCCCGACGGTGACTTCCGACTACGACGATTCCAGATTCCAGCAATGATTCCAACTACAGCGACTCATAACCTATCCTCCCCGCAGCCCCGCCACCCCAAAATGTTCGAATCCATCCCAATAACTCCATGACGCCTTCATACGAACTTCACGATTTGTTCGATTTTGCCCCCCTCGGTCGTGTTCGTGCAGTGCCCTCTGCGGGCTATTAGTCCTAGGCGCCCCCGCATGTTCGGTGCCGCGGTGTCTGAATGGAATATGCGGCAATCATCTCGGCAAACCATCTTGGCGGGGCTTGGCGGGGCGCGGTCCTGAATTTGCGGACGGTTTTGTTCCGCGTGGTGAGCGATGGTTGCGGTGCTATCCGGAATGAGTAGTCTATTGCGGGTTTCCCTGTGCGAAGGGTGATAAAAGAAACGAAGGAGTGCATACGCTATGACGAGCGAGCAGAGCGAGCAGAAGAACGAGAACATTACCGAAACTACCGGCGTCGCCGAGAATGCGAAGAACGCCGAAACCGCCACCCCCGCCGCCAAGCAGTCAAAGAAGGACCCGATCATCGGCATCATCGTCGCGATCGTGGTGGTCGTGATTGCGGTCGTCACGTTCATGCTGATCAACGGCGGCGACAAGGCGAGCGCCGAATCCGTCGAGAACTGCCAGCTGCAGGTCGAGGCCCTGAAGGCGCATCAGGAGGCGCTGAAGACCACGCAGGAATCGGCCGACGAAGCCGCCAAGCTCACCGCGAAGGACGTCGAGGACGCCTCCCTGCTGGACGACCTCAAGACCGCGCAGGCCGAGGTCGACAAGCTCGGCGACGCCCCCACCTGCCCGGCCGACGGCTCCCAGCAGGAGGTCGACGACGCCACTCAGACCATCCGCGACTACGCCGACAACCTGCGTGGCGCCACGAGCAGCCTCGACGCCGCCGCCAAGGCCGCGATCGCCTCCAACGAGGCACTGACCGGCACCGCCGAGTGATCGGGGGATTACTATCGGGTAAGAGGTTTAGTTGAACCCGACCACGCGCTCGGCCACGCGATACCCCCAGCGGATCACGAATCGCCCGGCCGAGCCGTGCAGGTTCAGTGCCCGAGACATCGGCTTGCGTCGCACATCCCGATAGATCGACGACGAATGATCGCGGATGTCGGACCACAGCTGCTTCTTCTTCGCGTAGTTCTCCGAGTCGCGCGAGAGAATCAGGAACACGCTCGCCACCGAGCTCTCGATCGCGAGGAAGTGGATCATGTACCGGTACAGGCCGTCCGGCACGGTCCCACGCTCCGGCGTCGCCTCGACCATGCGATGATTGACCAGAATCAGCTGGTCGACGCGGCGGATCATCACGTCGGTCTGCACGCTCTGCCCGTCGCGTCCGGTGAAGTAGTGGTAGAACGGCGTATCCAGATATCGCAGCGACTTCACCCACGGGAACGGCTGGTACGCGTAGATGAAATCGACGTAGAACGTGTGCTCCGGCAGCTGCATCCCCGACTCGCGCACGACGGCCGTGCGGAAGATCAGCGCATGCATCAGGATGTATTCGGCGAGTCCGAAATGTCCGAGATCGTCCCAGGTGAGGCGCTCGCCGGCCTTCATCGCGTGGCGGAAGTTGACTTCGTGCTTGTGCCGCTTGCCGACCTTGTCGTACACGTAGTTGGTCACGAGCATGTCGATCGGGGCGTCCGCGTCGATGCCGCCCTTCTCGACCTCGTCGCGCAGCACGCTCATCACCTGTTCGAGCGATTCCGGTCCGACCCAGTCGTCGGCGTCGACGACCTTCACGTACATGCCGCGGGCGGCGGCGATGCCGGTGTTGACCGCGCCGCCGTGCCCCTTGTTCTCTTGATGGATCGCCTTGACGACTCCGGGGAATCGCCGTTCGAATGCGCGCGCCACCTCCAGCGTCGAGTCCTTCGATCCGTCGTCGACGACGAGCACCTCGATATCGTCGATGCGTTTCGCCGCCGTGAGCGAGAGCACGCAACGCTCCAGATACGTTTCCATGTTGTAGGCCGGAACCACGAAGGTGAGTGTCTTGGGCGTCCTGTTGGCCGTCGTCGTCGCCGGTAGTGTCATATGGTTTCGGTCCTCAACGTCACAAATCGGGTGGTACTTTCAACGCCACAGACTAGCACTCATTCGACTAGGCGGGCATTAGGATACATATTCTGCACATCGCGCAGCACAGTATGCGGCCCGTCGGGAGATTGATCATCGGGGAATCGGGGGCCTCTTCATCCCGCCGATATAGGCAAGTTGTGACAACGATAATTGCCACGACGTGCCGAAAGGCGATCAGGAATCACGTTGTGGCATTCGCCGCATCTGTCATACCCGTCGTATCCAGTGCATCCGCCTCTCCGCCTACGTCACCATTCGCGTCCGTGGTCTCCGTGGTTTCATCGGGATCCGCGGTTGCGGTCGTCGCCGTGCCCCTCGTCGTCGCCGCGGCCTTCTCCGCCGCCCGCCGCGCGCGCTCGCCCTCGAACAGCAGTTTCGGCTTGGAATCGAGGCGACTCAACCCGTGCCACGCCAGATCCACGATGTACGCGGCCAGCTGCTCCTTGCTCACCTTCGGCCGATCCGCCCAGTACTGTCCGGTGAACACGGTCATGCCGACGAGCATCTGCGCGTAGTACGGCACGCCCTTCGGCGAGAGCTTCTGCCGTTTGAACGCCGCCGTGAGCAGGTCCTCGACGCGCAGGGAGATGTCGCCCAGCAGCGAGCTGAACGATCCGGACGGGTCGGTGCTCGGCGAATCGCGCGAGAGCACCTGGAACCCCTCCGCGTTCTCCTCGATGTAGGTGAGCAGCGCCAGCGCGGTGCGTTCGACGATCCGCCGCGGGTGCATCGTCGGATCGTCGAGCGCGGCGGTGAGCGTGGAGGTCAGCGCCTGCATCTCGCGATCGACGATGACGGCGTACAGGCCCTCCTTGCCGCCGAAATGCTCGTAGACGATCGGCTTGGAGACCTTCGCGTGACTGGCGATCTCCTCGACGCTCACCGCCTCGAATCCCTTGGCCGCGAACAGCGACCGTCCGATGCGGATGAGTTGCTCCCGTCGCTGATACGACGTCATACGTGAGGAAGTGACCATATGAGCGCAGTCTAGTCGGCGGCTTGGTCGGGGGCCGGGATGCCTTGCGGCGTACGTTCTCTGTGGTTGATTACGGCCTGATCCCGGAATGCGTACGTTGAGCCCGGATCAGCATACGTTCCTCGTGGCGATATTGGCCCTATCACCCGTGTTCGTACGCTGCCGTCGGCTTGGCGTACGTTTTCGGGTGATAGGGAGGCTAAAGCCACGATCTGCGTATGTTGAGCTGTGTCTGGCGTACGTAAGTCGTGGCTGGCGCCGAGATACCCCCGATCAACGTACGAATGTCGTCGGGCCTGGTGGGGTCAGCCGGGGCTGGACCGGGACTGGCCGGGACTGACCGGGTCCTGCCGACCAGCCAATAGACGCCCTTCATTAGACTGGGGATCATGGATAGCAATACTTTGGCCATGATTGGCGTCGGCGTAGTCGCGATCGTTCTGATCCTGCTCGCCGTGTGGTTCTCCAAGTCGCGTAAGCGCGATCTTGACAAGGTCTTCGAGGAGCGCGAGCAGCTCCGCGAACGGGAAGAGCAGGACGAGGAACGGCGCAGGGCCGATGAGGCCGCAAAGGCCGTGAAGGAGTCGACGACCGTCGAGCCGACGGAGACATCGTCGAAGCGACCGGCAGAGGAACGTTCCGATACGTCCGAATCGGCCGGTTCGGACAAGACCGCCGAAGTATCCACCTTCGATGGGGAACCGGCCGGAACGGGCCCGTCGACTGCGTCGGCCGATCAATTCGAGGAGACCGAGGGATCCACCGTTTCCGAGGACTCCGAAGTCGCGGCCCCCCAGCCCGCCGCCGAAGAATCCAAGGCCGATGAATCGGCTCCGGAAACCCAGCCCGAATCCACGCCTCGTCCGGCACCGTCCGCCCAGCCCGAATCCAAGACTGAGCAGCCCGCACAGCCGGTTCCTGCCCCCCAGC
Organism: Bifidobacterium callitrichos; assembly: GCF_008698085.1. Taxonomy (NCBI): domain Bacteria; kingdom Bacillati; phylum Actinomycetota; class Actinomycetes; order Bifidobacteriales; family Bifidobacteriaceae; genus Bifidobacterium; species Bifidobacterium callitrichos. The sequence continues at coordinate 345,695 of NZ_RZJP01000002.1, read as the reverse complement.
CCGTAACTCCCCAGCCCGCACAACCAACCCCCGAACCCACAGCCCCCAAGTCCGAAGCCCCGGAGAAGGTCGTCTCCCGACTGACCCGCCTCAAGGAGAAGCTTGCCAAGTCGAGCAACCCGTTCGGCAAGGCCCTGTTCAACATCCTCACCAAGGACAACCTCTCCGAATCCGACTGGGAGGACGTCGAGGACACGCTGCTGCTCGCCGACGTCGGCGCCGAGGCCTCCGGCCAGCTTGTCGACGATCTGCGCACCGACGCCCGCGTCACCGGCAAGGCGACTCCCGACGAGGTGCGCGCGGCCCTGAAGGAGAAGCTCCTCGATCTGGTCGGCCGTGACATGGATCGTCGACTGAACGCCGACAAGCCCGGCGCGAACAGGCCAAGCGTCATCATCATGGTCGGCGTCAACGGCACCGGCAAGACCACGACCGCCGGCAAGCTCGCCCGACTGTTCGTCTCCGAGGACAAGAAGGTCGTCATGGGTGCGGCCGACACGTTCCGCGCCGCCGCCGCCGATCAGCTCGAGACGTGGGGCGCCCGTGTGAACGTGCCGGTCGTGCGCTCCGACAAGGACGGCGCCGATCCGGCGTCGGTCGCCTTCGAGGCCAGCGCGAAGGCCAAGGAGATGAACGCCGACGTGCTCATCATCGACACCGCCGGACGTCTGCAGAACAAGTCCAACCTGATGGACGAGCTCGGCAAGATCCGCCGCGTCACCGAGAAGAACCTGCCCGTCGACGAGGTCCTGCTTGTCCTCGACGCCACCACCGGCCAGAACGGCATGACCCAGGCCAAGGTGTTTGCCGAGGCGATCGGCATCACCGGCGTGGTCCTCTCGAAGCTCGACGGCTCCGCCAAGGGCGGCATCGTGATCTCCGTACAGAAGGAGCTCGGCGTCCCCGTCAAGCTCGTCGGCCTCGGAGAAGGCCCCGACGACCTCGCCCCCTTCACCCCCGAATCCTTCGTCGACGGCATCCTCGCCTGACCCGATGATCTGACTCGATTAACAATCGCGTAACCTGCCGTAACGAACTCAAAACCAACCGGGCGTTCACTACCGAACTGTTAGCCCCGTTACAGGGGACGGCAATAACGAACAGAGACCCGATCCGTCGTGCGGCAGGCCGTGACATCAAGTCAGGGCGCGGCGCGCGCGGCCAGACCGGGAAGGACAAGAGAGGGAGGTAGACATGGATTCCGGAAACACCGCATGGATTTTGACTTCCGCGTCCCTGGTTTTCCTCATGACGCCGGGTGTGGCGTTCTTCTACGGTGGCATGGTCCGTGCGAAGGCCGTGCTGAACATGCTGATGCTCGAGGCGGCGGCACTGTCGGTCACCATGGTCATCTGGACCCTGTGGGGCTGGTCGATCGCCTACGCCGGCAGTGACATCGGCGGCATCTTCGGCGATCCGGCCTCCGGCTTCCTGCTGAAGGATTCGATGGTCGCCCAGGACGGCGTGTTCACCACGACCGGCCTGAACGCGAACAAGTACCCGGTGTCCGTCGACGTGGCCTTCCAGGCCGCGTTCGCGATGATCACCGTGGGCCTGATCTGCGGCGCCATCGCCGAGCGTGTCAAGTACAGCACGTGGATGATCTTCGTGGCCCTGTGGATCACGTTCGACTACGCTCCGCTGGCGCACATGGTCTGGAACAAGGGCCTGCTGTCCGGCACCGGCGCGATCTCCACCGCCATCGGCGCCGCCGCCCACGATTTCGCAGGTGGTACGGTCGTCCACATCAACGCCGCAGTCGCCGCGCTCGTGATCGTCCTGATCATCGGCAAGCGCAAGGGCTTCGCCGTGCAGCCGTTCCGTCCTCACAACGTTCCGTTCGTGATGCTCGGCGCGTTCCTGCTGTGGTTCGGCTGGTTCGGCTTCAACGCCGGTTCCGCGTTCGCCGCGAACGGCACCGCCGGCTACGCGTGGGTCTCCACCTCCGCCGCCGCGGCCGCCGCCATGCTCTCCTGGGGCTTCACCGAGAAGATCCGTACCGGCCACTACACCGCGATGGGTGCGGGCTCCGGTATGGTCGCCGGCCTGGTCGGCATCACCCCGGCCGCCGATGTGGTCTCCCCGCTGTGGGCGATCGTCCTCGGCGCGATCGTCGGCATCCTGACGTGCCTGGCCTGCGGACTCAAGTTCAAGCTCGGCTACGATGACTCCCTCGATGTCGTCGGCGTCCACGGCGTCGGCGGTCTGACCGGCACCGTCCTCATCGGCTTCTTCGGCGAGGGCACCGGCCTGCTGGCCGGCGGCGACTGGAAGCAGCTGGTCGTCCAGATCGTCATCGCCCTGTGCGCGATCGTCTACTCCGCCGTCATCACCGCGATCATCGCCTTCGCTCTGGAGAAGACGATCGGCTGGCGCGTCACCGAGGCTCAGGAGGTCGGCGGCATCGATCTTGCCGATCAGGGCGAGCGTGCTTACGATTTTGCTGGTACCGCCAGCTCCGTCCTCAAGGAGGTGAGGTGAGATGAAGCTCATCACCGCAATCATTCAGCCCCATAAGCTCGACGACGTCAAGGAGGCCCTCGCGGCCGCCGGCGTGCACGGTCTGACCGTCTCCGAGGCCAACGGCTACGGCCGTCAGCGCGGACACACCGAGGTCTACCGTGGCGCCGAGTACACCGTCGACCTGATTCCGAAGATCCGCATCGAGGTCCTGTCCGACGATGCGGACGCCGAGACCCTCGTCGGCGTGATCGTCAAGGCCGCCGGCACCGGCACCATCGGTGACGGCAAGGTCTGGGTCGCGCCCCTCGATTCCGTCACCCGCGTGCGTACCGGCGAGTCCGGTTCCGCCGCGATCTGACGATTGACAGTCGTCCGGACTTTTGCGTGACTTCGTCCACGGGTTCGGGCCATCAATAGACAGGGAGTCCCCGCACGCTGCTATCGGAGCCGTGCGGGGACTCTTTTGATACACAGGAAAAGAGCTGGCAATGACCTCAGCGGTGGATGGTCTCAAGCAACGATTCATGGAAATAAGCCGTCCGGACGACGACGGCGTGTACCGTAACGGCGCGGCCAAACGCAAGGCCCGCACCGAACTCGCGATGACGAGCCTCAAGGCCCTGTGGGCCGAGGCGACGGCCGCCACAAGCTTCCCCGTCCCCGATCACGGCATCGGATTCGCCGCGGTCGGCTCGCTCGCCCGCGGCCAGATCGGCCCGTCCTCCGACCTCGATCTCGTCATCATCTACGATCCGCATGCGATCAACGACCAGCAGCTCAACGAGCTCGCCAACAAACTGTGGTATCCGCTGTGGGATTCCGGACTCGACCTCGACCATTCGATCCGCACGCGTCAGCAGTGCGAATCGGTCACCGATCATGATCTGCCCGCCGCGATGGGCTGGCTCGACGTCGACCCGATCGCCGGTGACACCGTGCTCATCCGCGAAACCTCCGATTCGATCCTCGAACGCTGGCGCAAGGCTGCGCGCAAACGCCTGCCCGAACTGCTCGACTCCGCGAAGTCGCGTCTCGACGAGTTCGGTCGACTCCAATACCTGAACCAGCCCGACGTCAAGGAGGCGCGCGGCGGCCTGCGCGACTCGGTCCTCGTCTCCGCGCTCGCCGTCTCCTGGCTGGCCGATCGCCCGCACGGCGTCTACGACGAGGCCGTCGACCGTCTGCTCGACGTGCGCGACTGCATCCATCTGGTCGCCAACAAGGACACGAACCTGCTGCTCACCCCCTATCAGGACAAGGTCGCCGCGATGCTCGGCCTCGCCGACCCGACCCTGCCGGCCGGCGGCGAACGTGAGGCCAAGTCGATCGACGACATGCAGACGATGCTCGCACGCATCGGTCGCCGCATCGCGTTCTCGCTCGACTCCACCGCCTCCCGCGCCGAGCATTCGCTCACGCACGAGAAGCCGCGATTCGCGTTCTTCCAGATGTTCTCCCAGCGTGCCGGCGGCCACCGCGAGGCGCCGAAGTTCGACATCCTCGCGCCCGGCGTCGCCGAACACGAGCATGAGGTCGTGCTCGCGCCCGGCGTCGACCCGTCCGCCGACGCGTCGCTCGCCCTGCGCGTCGCGGTCGCGGCCGGACGCCACGGCCTGCCGATCAACCCGGGAACGCTCACCAACCTGCGCCGCTGCCCGATCCACTCGAACCGGTGGGATGATGCCTCGCGTGCGCTGTTCATCGACCTGCTCGCCTGCGGCCCCGCGCTGCTCGACGTGTGGGAGGAGATCGATTTCGCGGACATTCCGGGCAAATGGATGCCCGAATGGCTCGGCATCCGCAATCGCCCGTCCGTGTCGGCCGCGCACCGATACACGATCGACCGCCATACGATCGAGGTCGTGACGCGACTGGGGCGCGAGGTCGGATTCCCGTCGGCCGCCGCGCGGTCGGGCGAGGGGACGAACTCCGGCGAAATCCTCTCCGCCGATGGCACGGTCCGCTACGACGACCGCCACTACGCCGCGCTGCTGCTCGCGGGGCTCCTGCACGACATCGGCAAGCGTTCCGGCATCGCCGACCACGCGGCCGAAGGCGCACGCCACGCGCCGGTCATCGCCCGACGCATGGGCTTCGACGACGACACCGTGCGCATGGTCACGTTCCTCGTGCGCGAACACCTGACGCTGAGCGAATTCGCGACCGGCCGCGATCCCAACGATCCGGCGGTCGGTCGCGAGCTCGCCGATCGCGTGGATCACGATCCGGTCCTGCTCGACATGCTCTACGATCTGACGCGCGCCGACGGCTCGTCGCTCGGCGCGACCCCCGAGGAGACGATCACCAAGCGATACGGCTGGAGCAAGTGGAGGGAGACCCTCGCGCGCCAGATGGTCATGGCGGCCCGCGCGCAGATGTGACTGGCATCGCGACACGCGCGGGGAGGAATGTGGATAGAGAAAATAGTTATCCACATTTCGGGGATAACCTTGGGGATAATCCACTAAGTTATCCACAATATGGGGATAACTTAGTGGATAACTTGGGGATAACTTATCCACAGTGCACAGGCCGCTTGCGCAATCCGAAACGCCGTGGTAATCGAATCTGAACACACGGTGAACTGGACGCCATGATCGAATCGAGGAGACAGGGATGAAGGAAACGAACGCGCGGGAATCCTCGGCATCCTCGGCCCCTTCGGCATCCAGACGCATCCTCGCCCTGGCGCTGCCGACCTTCGGCCAGCTCATCGCCGAACCGACGTTCATCCTCATCGACACCGCCATCGTCGGGCATATCGGCGATGCGGCGCTCGCCGGCCTGTCGATCGGATCGACGATCATCCTCACCGCCGTCGGCCTGTGCATCTTCCTCGCGTACTCGACCACCGCGCAGGTCGCGCATCTTCTCGGCGCGGGCCGTCGCCGCGAAGGCATGCAGGCGGGCATCGACGGCCTGTGGCTGGCGCTCGGCATCGGCGTGATCCTCGCCATCGGCCTGTTCGTGGGCGCCGAACCGCTGTGCCGCGCGCTCGGCGGCCAGAGCGAGGTGCTCGATCAGGCGGTCGCCTACACGCGGGCGATCGTCCTCGGCGCGCCCGGCATGCTGCTCGTCTACGCCGCCAACGGCGTGTTCCGCGGCCTGCAGAAGGTGCGCATCACCCTGATCGCCGCGGTCGGCGGCGCGATACTCAACACCGTGCTCGACGTCCTGTTCGTGATCGTGCTCGGCTGGGGCATCGTCGGCTCCGGCACGGCCACGCTGATCGCGCAATGGTTCATGGGATTGTTCCTTGCGATTCCGGCGATTCTGTGGGCGAAGGCCGACGGTGCGAGCCTCAAACCCCAGCTCTCCGGTCTCGCCCGGGCCGGCGGCGACGCACTGCCGCTGTTCGTCCGCACGCTCGCGATCCGCGCGGCGATGGTCGTGACCGTGGCCTGCGCGGCGCGCATGGGCACGCAGGTGCTCGCCGGATTCCAGGCGGTCAACTCGTCATGGAACTTCGCGATGAACATGCTCGACTCGGTCGGCATCGCAGGCCAGACCCTGGTCGGCGCGGCCCTCGGTGCCGGTGCGGTCGGCCGGGCCCGTCGCCTCACCGGCGCCACCGGGCGTATGGGCCTTGCGGTCGGCGCGATCATCGGATTCGGATTCGCCGTAGTCGGCCTGTTCGCCGGCCGCTTCTTCTCGCCGAGCCCGCAGATCCAGCTACTGGTCGCCGCCGGCATGGTCACGATGGGCGTGTTCTTCCCGTTGCAGGGCTGGATGATGGCCCTCGACGGCATCCTCATCGGCGCGCGCGACTACCGTTACCTCGCCGCGACCTGCCTTGCGACGGCCGGCGTCTACATCGCCGTGGTCATGGCGCTCGCCGATCTCGCCCTGCCGCGCATCCCCGGCGACTTCGCCCGCACGATCATCCTGTGGACCGTATTCAACGTGATCCTCATGGGCGGCCGCGGCCTCGCCAACGGCCTGCGCGCTCGCGGCGACCAGTGGATGCGCGCATAGCGTCCACCATCTACCGCAGTTGCACGATGAACCTATACTTAGGGGCTATGGCTGAGGAACCTTGGGAAGATGCGCGGGCCGACGACGCGTTCGTCGCGGTCGCGGGAGGCGGAGACGACTACGCCGGCGGCGGGTCGCAGAACGGCGGTAGCCGCAACGGCGGCGCCCGCGGCAACCGCAACGGCGGCTACGTACCCGGTGCGACCGGCACCCCCGTGCGCGACGCGCTCTTCGACCGCGTGCCCCCGCACGACGACGACGCGGAGATGGCCGTGCTCGGCGGCATGCTCATGAGCAAGGACGCCATCGGCGAGGTCTCGCAGATGATCGAGGTCACCGACTTCTACCAGCCGAAGCACCAGACCATCTACGAGGCGATCATCAACCTGTTCTCCGCGAGCCAGCCGGTCGACGCGGTGCTCGTCGCCAACGAACTGCTGAAGCACGGCGACCTCGACAAGGTCGGCGGCGCCGACTACCTCCATTCGCTTGTCGCGGCCGTGCCGACCGCCGCGAACGCCACGTACTACGCCGAAATCGTGCATCAGCGCGCGATCCTGCGCAACGTGATCGCCGCCGGCACGAAGATCGCCCAGCTCGGCTACTCCGCGGAGGGCTCGCAGGCCGAGGACGTCGTCAACCTCGCGCAGGCCGAGGTGTACGAGATGTCCGTTGGCAAGGTGCGTCAGGACTATTCCGCGATCTATCCGGTGGTTCGAGACACCCTCGATCAGATCGACAAGCTCCAGCAGGGCCTGGTCAACAAGGGCGTGCCGACCGGATTCCACGACATCGACGACGTGACGCAGGGCCTGCAGCCCGGCCAGATGGTCGTCGTCGCGGGACGCCCGGCCATGGGCAAGTCGACGCTCGGCATCGACTTCGCGCGTGCCGCCGCCCTGCACCACAACCTCACGACGATCGTGTTCAGCCTCGAGATGAGCAAGGTGGAGCTAGCCCAGCGCATCATCTCCGCCGAAACCGATATCCCGCTCGGAGCGCTGCGCCGCGCCGACGAGATCACGCCGGAGCGGTGGAACACGCTCAATTCGTTCTGGACGAAGCTGGAGAGCGCGCCGTTGTTCATCGACGACAGCCCGAACATGAGCCTGATGGAGATCCGCGCGAAATGCCGCCGTCTCAAGCAGACGAACGATCTCAAGCTCGTGGTCATCGACTACCTGCAGCTCATGACCTCGGGCAAGCAGGTCGAAAGCCGTCAGCAGGAGGTCTCCGAGTTCTCGCGTGCGTTGAAGCTGCTCGCCAAGGAGCTTGAGGTGCCGGTCGTGGCCCTTTCGCAGCTCAACCGTGGACCGGAGATGCGCAACGACAAGAAGCCGCAGCTGTCCGATCTGCGTGAATCCGGTTCGATCGAGCAGGACGCCGACGTGGTATTCCTCGTGCATCGCCCGGACTTCTATGATAAGGAGGACAGGCCGGGCGAGGCCGACATCATCATGGCCAAGCACCGTAACGGTCCGACCGAGACGTTCCATCTGGCGTTCCTCGGAGCGATGTCGAAGTTCCAGGACATGCCGCAGGACTACAGCAATCAGGGAGTGTGAGATGACGAATCATAATGTCATGGGCGGTTCGTGGGGTGGCTCAAACGCCCCGAGCGGCCTGTGGTACTCCTTCGCGACGCCGCTGATCGGCAAGGGCGTGCGCTGGGCGTCGCGCATCACGCATCACGGTGGATCCGCGTTGCCCGGCAAGATCGTCGAGACGATCGACCCGACGTTCCTCGCGCGCACGCTCGCGCAGCTGCCGCTCGGTGTCGTGCTCGTGTCCGGCACGAACGGCAAGACCACGACCACGCGCATGGTCGCCTCGATGCTCTCCGATCTTGGCCTGAAGGTGTTCACCAATCCGACCGGATCGAACTTCACGCGCGGCGTCGTCTCCGCGCTGCTGCAGACCGTGCCGCTCACCGGCCGGCTCGACGCCGACATCGCCGTGCTCGAGCTTGACGAGGCGTACGCCGTGCATTTCGTGCGCCAGGTCAAGCCGCGGTACGCATTGCTGCTCAACGTGATGCGCGATCAGCTCGACCGGTTCGGCGAGATCGACAACACCGCCCGACTGCTGGGCCATGTGGCGCAGGCCACCACCGGCACGGTGGTGCTCAACCGCGAGGACCCGCGCATCGCCCGCCTTGCGGGGCTTGCGCCGGTCAGCACGACGGTCAAGTACTTCGGCCTGTCCGACGACTTGAAGCGGTTCTTCCCCTCCGACGACGACATGGCGACGACCGTGTCCGTCGAGGGAGCAGCCAAGGACAAGGGCAAGGCCGATGCGCCGGCGTCCGATAAGCCGAAGACGGTCGCATCCAAGTCCGGTGCGGCGGATGGAACCGACGCCGCGGCCAAGCAGGCCCCGGCAGCCGACCTGTCCGACACGCTCACCCTGCCTCCCGTGAACCCGGAGGCCCTGGCCATCGCCACGCTGCCGGCCGACGTCACCCTGACCGAGGTCGGCGACCACGCCGCCACGTTCCGTCTGTCCGGGGAACCGGGCAAACCGGTCAGGCCCGGCGCGTCCGACAACACTGCCATCGAACGCCACACCAAGGTCAGGCTCGAAGGCGTCTACAACCTCTTCAACGCCGCCGCAGCGCTCGCCGTCGTGCGCGCGGTGATCAGGGACGCGAACAAGGCGGCGGGCTCCGCCATGCTCAAATCGATGACATCGCCGAAATTCCAAGCCTTCCGCACCCGTCTGCAGCGTTTCGCCAACGCGAAGTCCGACGATCTGATCGCCGCCGTCTCCCGCGTCACCCCGGCGTTCGGACGCGGTGAGGTCATCGACGTGAACGGTTCGCCGACCGAACTGCTGCTCGTCAAGAACCCGATGGGCTTCCGCCTCTCGCTCGCGAGCTTCCCGCCCGAGGGCGCCGACACGATGATCGTCATCAACGACGAATACGCCGACGGCCGCGATATGAGCTGGCTGTGGGACGTCGACTTCACGTCGCTCAAGGAGACCGGCGTCGCGCAGGTCTCTGGCGTGCGCGCATGGGACATGGCCCTGCGACTCGGCTACGACCAGGTGAAGGTCGAGGCGGTCGACCCCGATATCGACGCCGCGCTCGCCGCGTTCGTCAAGCGCAATCCGGGGCATCCCAAGCACATCTACTGCACGTACACCGCGATGCTCAAGGTGCGCGCCGCGCTGGGCCGCATCGCCAACGTCGCCGACGCCGGCGTGGGCACGGGCAAATAAGCGGGCAGGTAAGGAAGGAACGATGGGCAAGACAATCGACGTGATGTCCCTCTACCCGAAGGACATGAACATCTACGGCGACTCCGGCAACGTGCTGACGATCCGTCGTCGCCTCGAACTGTACGGCTACGAGCCGGTCATCCACCAGTACAATCAGGGCGACGACTGGCCCGACCACGTCGACCTGATCCTCGGCGGCGGCGGTCAGGACAGCGGGCAGGGCAAGATCATCGACGACTTCTTCCGCCGCGCCGATCTCATCCGCGGACTCGCGTTCCACGGCACCCCGATGCTGATGATCTGCGGCATGTACCAGCTGTTCGGCGAGTACTTCGAAACCGCCGAAGGATCGCGACTCGAGGGCATCGGCGTGATCGGCGCGTACACGGTCGGCCGCAACGTGCGCATGATCGGCAACCTCGTCGAGCATTCCGACGATTTCGGCGACATCATCGGCTACGAGAACCACTCCGGCCAGACGTTCCTGCGTGAAAGCACGACCCCGCTCGGCACGGTCGACGCGGAGGGACGCGGCAACAACGGCAAGGACTACACGGAGGGCGCTCGCGTGTTCAACGTGATCGGCACGTACATGCACGGCTCGCTGCTGCCGAAGAACCCGCTGATCGCCGACTTCCTCATCCGCAACGCCGTCGAGCGCCGATACGGCGCGCTCAACGACGGGCGACTCGCCACGGATGATCAGACCACCGAGCAGGCCGCCGAACTGGACCGCATCGATACGGTCGCCGAACAGGCGCGCAAGGTGGCGGCGGCGCGCCCGCGGTAGCCAACCGTGCGATGCGCGGAGTGTCGACCAATAATCGCGTGCAGCCCGATGGAGTACGCTGGGAAGTACGAGCGCGCGGCATCATACGCCGCGCACCGGCCTCGACATCCGAGAAGGACATCCGATAAGGAGGGGTATCATGGCAGATTTCGATTTGGGTGACGGCCTGCGCAAGGTCGTGCTGGCGGGCATCGGCGCCCTCGCCACCGGCTACGAGAAGGGCAGCGAGCTCGTTGACGATCTCGTCAAGAAGGGCGAGCTGACCGTCGAGCAGGGCAAGAGCCTCAACACCGAGCTCAAGCGCAAGGTGGGGGAGTCCCTGGTCAACGACGCGAACAAGGACGACGAGAAGCGCGCCGCCGCCAAGGCGGAGGGCGAGACCGAGGCGACTGCGGAGGACGCCGAGGACAAGCCTTCCGAGGTCTGATTCACGGGACCTGACCCATCGGTCATTGTCCTGCACCGAACCCCGTCACGGCGTTCACTCGTCGTCCCGGGGTTCGTTTGCGATTACGGAAGGCAAAGGTACATAGGAGGCGAGTATGGAGCAGAACAGTGCGCGCGGAAAGTCCGCGAAGGCCACCACCGAGGACGTCTCGTCACGGTCCGCTGAGTCGGGATCTGCCGCACGTTCCGCCACAGGCACGCCGTCTTCCCCGGCATCGCGTTCCTCCGACCCGATGTACCCGTCGGGCGCCTACCCGGTCTACGCCGAAACCATCGGCCTGTTCGGCCCGCATCGCGACGACTTCTCCCAGCGCTACCACCTGACCCGTTGGGGCAAGGCCAAGCGACTTGCCCACATCACGCGCATCGTCAACCAGTTCGATGCGCTGAAGGGCCTCACCCCGGTCAAGATGCGCCTGATGTTCGAAGCGCTCGGCCCCACCTTCGTCAAGGTCGGTCAGATCCTGTCGATGCGTTCCGAGATCCTGCCGCAGAGCTTCTGCGACGAACTCGCCAAGCTGCGCGCCGACGCCGATCCGATGCCCTACCAGACCGTCATCGACACGCTCGCCGCCGAATACGGCCGGCCGATCGACACGATCTTCGAGCACATCGACCCGCATCCGCTCGGCTCCGCATCCCTCGCACAGGTGCATCGCGCGACGCTGACCACCGGCGAGGACGTTGCCGTCAAGGTCCAGCGACCCGGCGTGCGTGAGACGATGGCACAGGACGTCTCCATCATGCGATCGATCGCCAAGGTAGCCACCAAGGTGATCAGCACCTCGCAGATCGTCGACCTCAAGGGAGTCGTCGAGGAGCTGTGGGACACGTTCGAATCGGAGACCGACTTCCTCGTCGAAGCGCGCAACCTCGCCGAATTCAAGCGATTCGCCGCACCGTTCAAATACATGGACTGCCCCAAGCCCTACCCGGACCTGTGCACCGAGCACGTGGTCGTCATGGAGTACGTGGAGGGCATCTCCGTCTCGCACGCCGGCGAACTGGTCGCCGCCGGCTACGACCTGAAGGACATCGGCACCAAACTCGTCGACAACTACTCCACGCAGATCCTCGACGACGGCTTCTTCCATGCCGACCCGCACCCGGGCAACATCATCATCCGCGGCGGGCAGATCGTCCTGATCGACCTCGGCATGACCGGCCGGCTCGACGCCAAGACGCGCGCGGTCATGAAGGACATGATCTTCGCCGTCGCCAAGCAGGACTCGCCCGCGCTCGCCGACGGCCTACTGCGATTCGCCGGCGGCGAGGCTGATCCCGCTGACTATCCGGCCCTGCTCGCCGATCTCGACGTGATCGTCAAGGAGTACGGTACGGTCGATCTGGCCGATCTCGACATCGCCGCGTTCCTGGCCGCATTGACCTCGCTTGCGCAAAGGCACGGCATCGAGGTGCCGAGCACGATCACGACGGTCGGCCGTGCGCTGGTCACATTGGAGGGACTGCTCGACGAGTTCATCCCGGACGTGAACATGATCGAGATCATCTCCCAGCACATCGCCACCTCGCGCACGCCCGACCAGATGGTCAAGGACGAACTGAAATCGCTGGGTCTTGAGGGGCACGAGGCTCTGCACAGCGCGCTCGGCGCGATGAGCGAGCTCAACGTGGCCGCCCGCATGCTCACGCGCGGCCAACTGCGCATGAACATGGAGCTCGTCGGCTCGCAGGAGCCGTTCCAGCTGCTCTCCGATATGGTCAACCGCCTGACGATGGCGCTGATCGTGGTCGGCCTGTTCATCGGCTCGTCCATCGTCTACTACGCCGGCATGAAGCCGATCATCTTCGGCATCCCGATCGTCGGCTTCATGGGCTACGTCGTCGCCTTCGTCCTCGGCTGCTGGATCGTCCTCGACATCTACCTCAAAGGCCGCAAGTCCAAAAAGCGGTAGTGTATAGCCCCTCCATCGGCCAGCCCGTAGTGCCGGACCAACGTTCGGTCGCCCCGTGGTCAAGGGACGTACGTTGCCATCATCATGTACGTACGTTCCTCGTGGCTAACCGGACCCATCTCCCAATGGTCGTACGCCATTCCCGGCTTGTCCTTGGTTGCAGGATGTAGTTGGTTACGTTCTCCGTGGTTGTAACGGTGCATACCACAATGGGCGTACGCTGCGGTCGCCTCAGCATACGTTCCTCGTGACTATCGAGTCTCTATCACCCGTATTCGTATGCTGACTGACTGGGAGCGTACGAATACGGGTGATTCCATCGCCCAAGCCCCGTTCCTCGTACGCTGAGTCGACCTGAGCGTACGGAGAACGGGGTTCCCTTGTTGCTAGTCCCGATATGCGTACTCACATTCGGGACAGATCATCCACCGTGTTATGCACACTATCCCCATGGCCATCAATCGGTGTGGCGGTCTCACGTCGGACCTCCTACCGTGAAGACATGAAACAGCACAAGGTAGTGAATACGCTGATCCGTGAGTCCGAGGAACAGCGGCGATGTCTGTACGGTGGTGATGACGCGGTACGGCGCGCCCTGCGTCGACGGTATTCGATCGGGGAATTGGTCTCCCCATATCCGAACATCTACTCTCGTCCTGAATACTGGAAGGGACTGAATGCGTGTCAACGCTCCCTGTCTGTGGCGAGAGCATTGCACCTGATGCATCCGAAATGGGTGTTCACCGGTCTGACGGCTCTTGACGCTTACGGCTTCGATCACACATGGCGATTGCACGGCGAGACGGTGATGATCGCGGACAATCGTGGACGTGGCGACAGAGTGATGGCGAATCAGGGCTCCTACACACTGCGACGCGTGTTCGTTCCGACGATCCGGTCGTCCATGATCGCCGGGATTCCAGTCACCGATGCCGGTCGGACACTGGTGGAATGTGCCAGGCGGGTCTCTTTCATCCAGGCCCTGCCGATGTTCGATTCGGCCATCCGCAAGGGAATCGCCATGGATGATGTGCATGCCGCATGCCGTGGGGCCCGGTCCGATCTCACCTCGGTGCTACGGGTGCTGCAATACGCCAATGGCAAGTGCGAAAACGGCGGTGAGTCGATGGTCTACGGGGTGATCGTGTCCGGCGGGTACGCCGTTCCCGAATTCCAGGTGGAGTTCCGCACGGCCGATCGGATGTATCGAGTCGATTTCCTCTGGCGACTCCATGACGGGCGCATCATCGTGTTGGAATACGACGGCATGCGTAAATACTCCGATCCGTCCATGGCCGGCCGTCGATCGGTGAAACAGGTGGTCAGCGACCAGCTGACCCGTGATCAGTCGCTGCGTTCGCTCGGCGTCACGACGATCGTTCATTGCGATTACGACGATGTGGCGGCCCAGAAACCATTATTGCGCAAACTGTCCGACGCCGGAGTCCCGTGGATCGGCCGCCCGTGGTGATCCCGGGATCCCTGTCTGGTCGTGTACGTTCCCGGGGACATCTCAGCCCAAGCTTCCTGTACGCTCCCCGAGGTCATTTCGACCCGACTCCCGGTCCCCGTACGCTGGCCCTTGCTCAGCGTACGTCCCCCGTGGCTACCCGATCTCTATCACCCGTATTCGTACTCTGACCGATTGGAGGCGTACGAATACGGGTGACATCGTCGGCCAAGCCCCGTTCCACGTACACTGATCCGACCTGAGCATACGGAGAACGGGGTTTCCATCGATTATGCCTCGTTCTTCGTACGCCAGAGGTCGGCAGAGGTCGCCAGAAGTCGGCAATGGAGGTTGGATAGCCTCACCAGTCCTCGGCGAGCAGGAATTCGTCGATGCGGCGGTGCTCGATGCCGTTTCGCGGGCGGAGGATCGGGTCCATTGACACCACGGTCTTCGGGTAGTTGTCCGCGATGGAGTCGAACGCTCCGAACTCGCGGTCGATGGTCTTCTGGGACTGCATCAGGTAGGTGACCTGCACGTAGCGTCGGGTGTCGCCCTTGGCGAAGACGAAGTCGACTTCCTTGCCAGCCGTCGCACCGACCGATACACGATATCCGCGGCGCAGCCCCTCCATTGCGACGATGTTCTCCAGCAGCCCCTGCAGCTGGTCCATGCCGTCGCCGACGACCGCTCCACGCAGACCATGGTCGGCGACGTAGTATTTCTGCATCGTCTTAAGCACCTGCTTGCCGGCGATGTCGTATCGCGGCATCTTCTCCAGCAGGAACGCGTCGCAGAAGTAGTCGAGGTAGTTGATGACGGTCTGCACGCCGATGTCCAATCGCTCCGATTTGAGATACGCCGCGATGGCGCTGGCGGAGAACGTGTTGCCGATGTTTTGCATGGCGAACAGGGCGACCCTCTCCAGCAGGGAGACGTCGCGGATGCGATGCCGCCGGACGATGTCCCTCAGCACGACGGACCGGTAGATGTCCGTCAGATAGGTGCGCTGGCTGTCCTCGTCCCAGTCGTGGGTGGCTGCGAACGGCATGCCGCCGATGCGCAGGAAGTCCTCGAACGAATAATGGCCCGTCCCGAGGAGCGTCCGTGCTTCGACGAACTCGGAGTAGCCGAACGGATATACCTCGAATTGCACGTATCTGCCGCCGAGATACGTGGCAAGTTCGCCGGAGAGCAGCGTCGAGTTGGACCCGGTGATGTACACGTCCGCCGGCGTGGTGGCGCGCAGCGAGTTGACGGTCTTCTCGAAGTTCCGTACCTCCTGAACCTCGTCGAGAAAAACGTAGGGTTTGCCGTCAATGCCTTCCAGACGCTTCATCAGATACGGGTACAGTTTGTCCGGGTCGTGCAGGGGAGTGAGTGAGTAGTCCTCGAAGTTCAGCGAGATGAACTGCTCCGGCTTGCGACCTTCCTCGACGAGTCTGCGTTGGATGAGCCGCAGCATGCCCGATTTGCCGCTTCGACGAAGCCCCACCAGCACCTTGACGACGTCTTCGTTGATGAACGGTGCGATGCGATCAAGGTATTGCGGGCGGTTGACCAGTTGTGGTCGGGTTTCTTCCATGCAAGAAAGAATAGCAAAAACGTGGCCAATTTCTTCCATACAAGAAATTGAGGGCGATTTTGGACTGAACTTCTTCCGTGGAAGAAATTGGGTGCGTGCCTCAGTCGAGCGGCAGCGTCGACTCGCGCTGGACGAGTCGGCAGGGGACGTAGTCGACGCCGTGATGCGGGCGGCCGTTGATCGCGTCCATCAGGTAGTGCGCGGCTCGGCGGCCGATGAGCTCGGTCTCGTTGTCGATCGAGGTCAGTGCGGGCCTGGAGCTCTTGGTGAGCACGTCCCAGTTGTCGTGGCCGATGACCGCAACGTCGTCCGGGATCTTCATGCCCTGCTGTTTCAGCGCGTCGATGCATCCGCGCGCGAGCTGGTCGGACTGGCAGACGACCGCGTCGAAGTCGACGCCCTGATCGAGTAGCAGGCGGGTGGCGGCGCGACCCCAGTTCTCGTCCCATCGGCCGTAGCGGATCGGCCCGGCCGGCTCGAGGCCGAATTCGGCCAGTGCCTCGAGTGCGCCTTTGGTGCGGTCGGTGGCCGCGGTGTACGTCTCGTCGCCGCCGATGATCGCGATCCTGTGCCGTCCGCAGGAGATGAGGTGGTTGACGGCGGTGCGTCCGGCCTCCACGTTGTCGCAGGTCACCGAGCAGTCGTTCGGGTCGGTCGAGGGGCCGTACGCATAGACGAGCGGCACACCCCAGTCGTTGCCGAGCGAGGGGCGCGGGTTGGTCTCGCGCTGCACGATGAGCAGTCCGTCAACCTTCAGATCAAGCAGTTTCTCGACGTGCGTGCGTTCCATCGCGGCGTCGCCGCGCGCGTTGGCCAGCAGGACGGAGATCGACTGCGCGCGCAGCTCGTTCTCGGCGCCGATGAGGATCGGGGTGGAGAAGCGGCCTTGCAGGTCGGAGGTCACCAGTCCGATCAGTCCGGATGTGCCGCGGGCGAGCGACTGGGCGAGCTTGTTCGGCACGTAGTTGAGCTGTCGGGCCGCCTCGAGCACCCGCTGGCGGGTCTCCTCGCTGATGCGTGGCTTGTTGTGCAGCGCCTTCGACGCGGTTGCGAGCGATACGCCCGCGGCGGCCGCCACGTCCTCGAGCCGTGCGTTCTGGCGCCTGTCCTCAACCATGGCCGTTCCTTTATGAGAGTCGGTGAAACTGTTGTCGTGCCCGTTCCGACTGCTGCGTCGGAACTGTACTTCAGTATAGTCACGATGCGAAAGTTTTCGCAAATCAGTTTTTCGTGTCACTGGGGTGCGATAATGGTGTTCGATTCTGTGTGAAATGACGTGCGAAAGTTTTTAATCTGTGAGTTTTCGCAGATGGTTGCGTAATCATTTGTAGACACGCCGCAATTTCCGGCGATTTTCGACGGTCAAAACGATTGACGTAACACATGAAGGCATGTATTGAAAGCTGTTTTTCGCCATTTTCCAAGGATTCGCATAGCTTGGCGACATGCTTCGAGAAAAGTGCGAAAGCGGTTTTGCAATCACGGGCGAATGGCGCTATATTGTGAAAAGGCTTTCGCAGAGTTTCGTTCGGCCGAAGGAGGATCGGGCGGAACGCCGCGAGGGACCGGAGGCGGAAAGTCCGCCACCGCCTCTCAGAGATGAGCGGAACATTTTAGAGAAAGAAGCGATTATGGCTTTCAACAAGGTCACCCGTGCACTGGCCGGCATCGCCGCCGCCGCAATGCTCATTCCGCTGGCCGCCTGTGGCGGCGGTTCCGGCAGCACCGGTGCCGCTGACACCTCCGACATCCCGGCGAAGGGCACCGACGACGGCACCACGATCACCATGTGGACCCGCTCCCCGCTGGAGCGTCAGGCCAAGGGCGTCGTCGAGGCGTACAACAAGAGCCACAAGAACCAGGTCAAGCTCGAGATCATCCCGAACGACGACATGGAGGGCAAGGTCGGTGGCGCCACGCAGACCGACTCCCTGCCCGACATCCTCGCCGGAGACGTCGTGCGCATCCCGTACTGGGCTTCCGAGGGCATCTTCGCCGACATCACCAAGCAGATCGATGGACTCGACAACTTGAAGGATCTGCAGCAGGGCCACATCGAGGCCGGCACCGTGGACGGCGCCAAGCACACCCTGCCGTTCATCACCGACGTCTCCGTGATGGTCTGGAACAAGAACCTCTACAAGGAGGCCGGACTTGACCCTGAGCAGGGCCCGAAGTCCATCGCCGACTTCACCGAGCAGGCCAAGAAGGTCGCCGCCCTCAACAAGGACGGCGTCGCGGGCTCCTACCTCGCCGGCCAGTCCGGTGGCGCCCTGGTCTTCGACCTCTTCCCGTCCGTGTGGGCCGACGGTGAGAACGTCATGAACGACGACGGCACCGAAGCCACGCTGGACAACGACTCCATGAAGGCCGTCCTTGACGCCTACAAGGAGCTGGCCAACACCAAGAACGGCCTCGGCGCGGGCTCCAAGGAGGAGACCGGCGCGACGTGGACCGCCCCGTTCGCCAACGGCAAGATCGGCGTCATGCCCTACCCGAACACCTCCCTCAACGACATCTTCGACGCTGAGAAGTCCGGCGGCTTCGAGGTCGGCGTGACCCCGATCCCGGGCACCAAGGAAGGCAAGACCTCCACGTTCCTCGGCGGTGACGCCATGGGCATCTCGAAGGACTCCAAGCACGTCGCCCAGGCCTGGAACTTCCTCTACTGGCTGATGCAGTCCGACACCCAGAAGGAAGTCTTCGCCGACAACGGCTACACCGCCTCCAACATCGAGACCCTGAAGACCGCCTACGACGACGCCGATCCGCGCATTCAGACCATCAACTCCACGATCATCGACGGCAACGGCAAGACCCCGAAGTCCGCCGCCTTCAACGAGGCCTTCAACGCCGCCGGCTCCCCGTGGCAGCTGCTCGTCCAGAACGCCGTCTGGGGTAAGTCCGACCTCAAGGCCGACAACCAGGCCGTCACCGACGTCCTCGCCGGCAACTGATCGCACTGATCGCCTGAGTCAACCGAATAAATCAACCGAATAACTGAACGCACATAACTGAACAACCGGCGGCCGCCCCGTCCTTCACGGGCGGCGGCCGCCGGCCCCACCAACCGAACATATCCGCGCGTATCCTCGCGCATCCCTGACTGTGTTCCGTTGCCGGGGCCGATTCTGCAACCTCCTGGTTCATCTCCTTCCTTTCTCCTTCTTCCGAAACCCGAGGAATCGGCCCTGATAACGGATTGCATTCAATCCGAACAAGCGATCATCGTTCGATCACCATTCACAAATCCCCACAAAGGAGTGAAGCATGTCAAGTGTTTCCAAGTCCGCCGCGGCTGTGCCCGAGCACAAGTCCACGGCCAAGGCTCAGGCGTTCAAGCGGGGCATCCTGTACGCCCTGCCCGATTGGGTCATGATCGTTGTCCTGTTCTTCGTGCCGATCGTGCTGCTCGTCTACATGGCCTTCTCCCGTTGGAGCCTGCTGGGCGGCAACCGCGGCGTCAACTTCCCGGACAACTTCGTCAAGGTGTTTGAGCACAAGCTGTTCTGGCCCTCAATCTGGTTCACGCTGGAATACACTGTGATCGTCACGATCTTCCTGCTGATTCTCGGCCTCGGCATGGCCCTGATCGTGCAGGAGTCGACCAAGTGGAACAACGTGCTGAGGACCTGCTTCCTGCTGCCCTCCGCCACCGGTCTCGCCTCCGCGTCCCTGCTGTTCTACGCCCTGTACTCCCCGCAGGTCGGCCCGCTCACCAAGATCCTGAGTACGCTCGGACTCGTGCAGGAGGGCGGCTCGGTGCTCGCCACCGGCCAATCCGCGCTGTGGGCCACGATCATCGTCATCGTCTGGCGATTCTCCGGCTACTACATGCTGCTCATGATGATCGGCCTTCAGGCCATCCCGGGCGACCTCTACGAGGCGGCCCGCATGGACGGCGCCGGCACCTGGCGCATCTTCCGCTCCATCACCCTGCCGCTGATGAAGCCGACCATCGTGATGTGCCTCGTCTACTGCGTCACCGGTTCGATCCTCGCCTTCGATCAGTTCTTCATCCTGACCAAGGGCGGCCCGAACAACTCCACGATGACCGTCGTCCAGCTCATCTACAACTTCGCGTTCGACTCCAAGAAGGACCTCGGCATGGCCGCGGCGCTGTCGCTGATCGTGCTGATCGCCCTCGTGATCATCAACTCCATCCAGATGCGCGGCATGCGCGACAACACCAAGTGAGAAAGGGGAGGTAACACATCATGACTACCCCGCTGTGGAAGCGCGTCATCGCGCGAGTCCTGGAAGCCCTTCTGGCTATCATCTTCGTCTCCCCGCTGATCTGGGTCGTGATCAGCTCCTTCAGCCCGCAGAAGGGTTCCGCCCAGTCCGAGGGCTGGGGCGTGGCCAACTACCTGACCCTGTGGGGGTATCAGGAGGGCCTGCCCAAGTACCTGTTCAACTCGATCATCGTCTCGCTGGTAGCCGTGGTCTTCTCCGTGGTCGTCTGCACGCTGGCCGGCTACTCGTTCTCCCGCTTCGACTACCCGGGCCGCAACCTCGGCTTCATGGTCACCCTGTCCATCCTCATGGTTCCGTACGCCTCGCTGCTGATCCCGCTGATGGTGTGGTTCAAGGACATCGGCCTCAACGACACCCTGCTCGGCGTCGGCCTCGTCATCACGCTGTTCCAGCTGCCGATGTCGACGTTCATCATGCGCAACGCGTTCGACGCAATCCCGAAGGACATGGAGGAGGCTGCCATGGTCGACGGCTGCAACTCCTTCCAGGCCCTGTTGAGGATCCTCGTGCCGGTCGTCAAGCCCTCGATGGTCACCGTCGGCCTGCTCGCCTTCCTCGAGGCGTGGAACAACTTCATGATCCCGCTGTACTTGAGCTCCTCGGCCAAGTCCACCCTGCCGCTCGCGATGGTGAACATGCGCCAGCAGACCATGGGCGTCATCGACTACGGTGCCACCGAAGCCGGCGTCGTCGTCCTGCTCATCCCCTGCGCCATCCTCTTCCTCGCCCTCCAGAAGTACTACGTCAAGGGCTTTATGGCTGGAGCGGTAAAGGGCTGACGCCCTTTAGGGGAGCCCGGTGGGCTCCCCGGCCGCTCCAGGCTGAGACACGACAGTGTCGAAGCCAGATTGAGTCTCGCCGAAGGCGAGTCCTTAATTGCAGGGCCGGAGGCGGAGCGGTCAAGGGCTGAGGGCTGAATAGCCCGAAGCAATGACAGTCTTCGCGTCAGCGAAGTCCTTATCTACCGGCTGAGTCGTAGAGCAATCAGCCCGGCGCCTCCGCTCCACAAACAGAAGAGCAGAAGAAACCGACTGCATAATCAGTCGCAGTCCCCCAAAGTCCGCTTGGCGTGCGCAGTCGCCCCAAGCGGACGCATCCGAAAGGTACATCATGAAGGTAACGATTACCTCCCCGTTCTGGAAGCAGCGTCGCGACCAGATCGTCGAGTCGGTGATCCCCTATCAGTGGGGAGTGATGAACGACGAGATCGACACCGTCGTCCCCGACGATCCGGCGGGTAACCAGCTGTCCGACAACAAAAGCCACGCGGTCGCCAACCTGAAGGTCGCCGCGGGCGAGCTCGACGACGAGTTCCACGGCATGGTCTTCCAGGATTCCGACGTCTACAAGTGGCTTGAGGAGGCCGCCTACGCGCTCGCCTACCACCCGGATCCGGAGCTCAAGGCCCTGTGCGACCGCACGGTCGACCTGATCGCCCGCGCCCAGCAGCCCGACGGCTATCTCGACACCCCCTACCAGATCAAGTCCGGCGTGTGGGCGCACCGTGAGCGGTTCAGCCTGATCCAGCAGAGCCACGAGATGTACGTGATGGGCCACTACATCGAGGCTGCCGTCGCCTATCACGACGTGACCGGCAACGAGCAGGCCCTCGACGTGGCTCGCAAGATGGCCGATTGCCTCGATGCCAACTTCGGGCCGGAGGAGGGCAAGATCCATGGCGCCGACGGCCACCCCGAGATCGAGCTGGCTCTCGCCAAGCTGTACGACGTGACCGGTGAACGGCGCTATCTTGCGCTCGCCCAGTACCTGATCGACGTGCGCGGTCAGGACCCGCAGTTCTACACCAAGCAGCTCAAGGCGATCGACAACGACAACATCTTCCCGGACCTCGGCTTCTACAAGCCCACGTATTTCCAGGCCGCCGAGCCGGTCCGTCAGCAGCAGACCGCCAACGGCCACGCCGTGCGCGTCGGCTACCTGTGCACCGGCATCGCCCACGTCGCGCGTCTGACCGGCGACGAAGAGCTGATGGACACCGCCAGGCGATTCTGGCGCAACATCGTCACCAAGCGCATGTACGTGACCGGCGGCATCGGTTCCACGCATGTCGGCGAATCGTTCACCTACGACTACGATCTGCCGAACGACACGATGTACGGCGAGACCTGCGCGTCCGTGTCGATGAGCATGTTCGCCCAGCAGATGCTGCTCGCCGAACCGAAGGCCGAATACGCCGACGTGCTCGAGAAGGAGCTGTTCAACGGCTCGATCGCCGGCATCTCCCTCGACGGCAAGCAGTACTACTACGTCAACGCTCTGGAGACCACGCCCGACGGCCTTGACAACCCGGATCGCCACCATGTGCTCTCGCACCGCGTCGACTGGTTCGGCTGCGCTTGCTGCCCGGCCAACATCGCCCGACTCATCGCCTCGGTGGACCGCTACATCTACACCGAGCGCGACGGCGGTCGCACGGTCTTGAGCCACCAGTTCATCGCGAACACCGCGGTCTCCTCGCGCGGGCTTCGCGTCGAGCAGCGTTCGAACTTCCCGTGGGATGGCCATGTCGAGTACACGGTCTCGCTGCCGGGCGTTGCGGGTGATTCCGGTGCCTCGGCCGAGCCCGTCCGCTTCGGCGTGCGCATCCCCGCGTGGTCGCGCGGATCGTACGCGCTCACGGTCAACGGCCAGCCGTTCGCCGGCGATCTCGAGTACGGTTTCGCGTACGTCGATGTCGCCCCCGGCGAAACCGTCGAGATCGCGCTCGACCTCGACATGTCCGTTCGATTCGTGCGCGCCAACTCGCATGTGCGCTCCGACGCCGGGCAGGTCGCCGTCACGCGCGGCCCGCTCGTCTACTGCGCCGAGCAGGCCGACAATGCGGGCGATCTGTGGGATTACCGTCTCGCCGACGGCGTGACCGGCGCCGACGCGACCGTCGCCTTCGAGCCGGACCTGCTGGGCGGCATCGACACGGTCAGTCTGCCGGCCGTGCGTGAGACCGCCGACCCGGACGACGCGCCGCTCTACCTCGACGCCGATGAACCGCGTTCCGCAGACCCCGCCACGCTGAAGCTCATCCCGTACTACGCCTGGGCCAACCGCAGCCTCGGCCAGATGCGCGTCTTCCAGCGCCGCTAGCCGAGAGGTCCCCGTCACACGCTGACGGAAACCTCTCGCCGTCAGCGTCCCAGCGGGCCATGTCCGCCGCATCATGACGGAAACCTCTCGCCAAGGAGGTCCTCCGCGAGACAAATCGGTCACACGACAACCACGGCCTCTCGCTAGGCAGCCGCCAGCGAGAGGCCGCTGCCATGTTCTGACTCAAACCTCTCGCTCGGGGGCGCGTGACCCGACTACGATGGGAGCAAACACGTCAACAGGGCCGATAACGGGGGAGCGCAAGCATGACCGCGTACATGGATCACAAGGATCTGACGAACGACATCATCGACGAGGAACGCGCGCGTCAGATCGCGGACGGCGTCAGGCGAACGATGGACGCCGTCGCCTCAGCCGAGGTCTCATCCGGACGTGAGATCGGCTCGGTCAAGCTGCTCGCCGCGACGAAGACCCGCGACGTCGGCGAGATCATCACCGCGATCGACGCCGGCATCCGCCTGATCGGCGAGAACCGCCCTCAGGAGGTGCAGGCCAAGGCCGGGGGATTGGCGAAACGGCTCCTCGAACGCGGTCTTACGCTCGGCAAGGACGTGCCGTTCCACCTGATCGGCCAGTTGCAGTCCAACAAGATCGGCAAGGTGCTGCCGGTCGTCAACACCATCGAATCGGTCGACTCGATCGAACTTGCCGAGAAGATCGCCCGCCGCGCGGTCATGCGCGACATGACGGTCGGCGTCCTGCTCGAGGTCAACGAGTCGGGCGAGGAGTCGAAGTCCGGCTGCCCGCCGAGCCACGCGATCGACCTCGCCAAGCGCATCGGCGCGATGGGCGGTCTCGAACTGCAGGGTCTCATGACGATTGGCGCGCACGTCGACGACGAACGCACGATCCGCGCCGGCTTCGCGCATCTGCGCCGCACGCGCGACCAGATCCTCGCCTCGGGTGCCGAAGGCGTCGAACACTGCACGGAACTGTCGATGGGCATGACGAACGACATGACGCTCGCCATCGAGGAGGGGTCCACGATCGTGCGCGTCGGCACCGCGATCTTCGGGCCTCGCGCGTTCATCTGACGGGGTCGATCGGGGAATCATGGTCGCGCACAGAGGCAAGGACATCATCCGCATTCACGCCACCATCTCCGGGCTCGTGCAGGGCGTCGGATACCGCTACTTTGCGTATCGTGCCGCACGCAAGGCCGGCGTCACCGGCTGGGTTCGCAACTTGTGGAGCGGCGACGTCGAGGTCGAGGCGCAAGGCTCTCGATCGGCCGTCGCCGCGTTCATCTCACAGTTGAAGGTCGGGCCGCGATGGGGACACGTCGACCGGGTCGTCGTCGACGAGATCGACGTATATCCCCACGAACCCGACTTCCACGTCGAGAACTGACGTCGGGAACTGACGTCGTCCGGAAATCAGTTGCCGAGTGCGTCCTTGATCGCGCCGACGAAGTAGTCCAGATCGTCGGGCTTGCGCGAGGTGATGAGCTTCCAGCCGTTCGCGTCGTCGACCGTGAGCTGGCTGTCGACGTAGCGGCCGCCCGCGTTCTCGATGTCCGCGGCGATGTAGCGGCACGGCGACGCGGTCTTGCCTTCGATCAGGCCCGCGTTGACCAGCAGCCAGGCGCCATGGCAGATTGCCGCGATCGGCTTGCCCTCGTGCGCGAACTCCTGCGCCAGCGTGATCGCGTCCTCGTTCACGCGGATGCGATCGACGTTGCAGGTGCCGCCGGGCACGACCAGCAGGTCGTAGTCGGACGCCTGCACGTCGGACAGTTTCGCGTCGGGCGTAAGCGTCTCGCCCTCGTAGCGGTCGTGCTCGACGGTCTCGCACTTGTCGAGCGTCGTCGCGGCGAGCGTCACGTCGGCGCCCGCGGCCTTGAGATCGTTGAGCGGACGCGTCAGCTCCGTCTCCTCGATGCCCCAGTTGTTGACGATGATCAGCACCTTCGATGCGTTGACTGCCATGGTTCCTCCTCGATCGGATCGGTCGGCATTGCCTGTTGACGGCTTGTCTGCGGACGCTCGCCCACGTCGTTCGGTGGGCGATGCTTCCCACCCCATTATGCGCCGTGCTCTTCCATCCACACGCGTTCTCGCGGTAAGCTGGAGATGAGTTCATCAGCGACATGACGACGAGGAGGGCGCCATGACCAATCCGTTTTCCACCAATCCCGAGGATCCGAACGCACGGCAGCATGATCAGGGCGATCAGAGCGGTCTGAACGAGCCGCCGGCGCAGCCCATTCAGGCCTCCCAGCCGGAGCAGGCTCCGAATCCGTTCAACCCCAATTCCAATCCGGAGGCGTCCGCCAACCCGGTCAACCCGGCATATGAGCCGCAGGGTGATTCCGGACAATACGGCCAGCCCGCGCAGTCCGTGCCGCCGACTCAGCCCGGATACGTCCCGCTGCCGGGGGAGCAGCCGACTCAGGGATACGGCGAACCCTACGGCTATGGCCAGAATCCGAACGACCAGGCTTCGTACGGCCAGAATCCGTACGGGCAGCCCGCCGCCGGATACGCGCCGCAGCCGGGTCAGCCGGGTCAGTACGGTCAGCAGCCATACGGCCAGAACCCCTACGCCCAGCCTGCATATGGCTACCCGGTGCCGCCGCAGAATCAGAGCTGGAACGTGATGGCCGTCGCGGGCTTCATCTGCTCGTTCTTCATCGCGATCGCCGGTCTGATCCTGAGTATCATCGGCCTTAGGCAGATCAAGCGCACCGGCGAGAAGGGCCGCGGTCTCGCGATCGCCGGCATCATCATCAGCGCCGTGCAGATGGTGCTTGTGGTCCTCGTCATCATTCTCGTCGTGATCGGCGCCGCCGCGGGCGCGTTCGACGTCACCTACCACAGCGGCAACGGCGATCACGACTACTACGACACCGATTACGGCTATTACGACGATGCCTCGGCGACCTCGACCTCCGCGGCCGATCGAGCCCGTGCGGCCGTGCCCGGTTCCGAGGCGGCCCACACCGCATCGATCGACGCGATCATCGCCGACACCTACGCCGCCCTGTAACCCAAACCTCTTCCATAAGAGAACCCGCCGCCGCGCATCGCCCGGCGGCGGGTTCTCCCATAATCGCCGCCGTCTACGCCTCCGACGGGTCTAGACTGGACCTATGAGAATCGCACGCTTTTCTTTGAATGACTCGCCGCGCTACGCCTTCGTCCAGACGGACGAATCGGACGGCAAGGACTATCTCGTCGAACTCGACGGCCACCCGCTGCTGGGCGGCCAGGTCACCCCCACCGGCAATCGCTACCCGCTCGATATGGACGGTCTGCGATTGCTCTCCCCGGTCATCCCGTCCAAGGTCTACGGTCTGGCCAAGAACTACGAGGCCCACGCCCAGTTCATGCACGAGGCCGGCCACTCCGAGATCAGCCACGCGCCGGAGGACATGGTCATCTTCACCAAGCCGTCCACCTCGGTGATCGGCCCCGACGATCCGATCGTGTACCCGGAGTGCTCGAAGGACATGAACTTCGAGCCCGAGGTCGCCGTCGTGATGGGTCGCGTCGCCAAGAACGTGCCCGTCGAGAAGGCGATGGACTACGTGCTCGGCTTCACCTGCGTCAACGACGTCACTCTGCGCGATCTGCAGGGCATCGATCCGACGTGGACCCGTGCCAAGGGCTTCGACACCTCCTGCCCGCTCGGCCCGTGGATCGTCGGCCGCGACGACCTCAACTGGCGCGACGCGAAGATCTCATTCACGCTCAACGGCGAGGACGTGCCGATGGCGTCCGGCACCACCGCCAACCTCGTGCATGGCATCCCCGAGCAGATCGCCGCGATCTCCTCGTTCTCGACGCTGCTGCCGGGCGATGTCATCATGACCGGCACGCCGAACGCCTCCGGTCACCTCGATCCCGGCGACGAGACCATCGTCCACGTCGAAGGCATCGGCGACCTGCGCAACGTGATCGTGCGCGCCTGAAATGCAAAACTTGAGTCGATGAAGCTCAAGTTTTGGGAATAGAATGGCTTCTAGGTCTGTTGAGCCTGTCAGAACATGACAGCAATGCCTTGGACTGGCCGGCCGATACGTCGAACGAAACGGATCGACGGATCGGCCAGCCCGCCCAAGGCGAATGACAGACTTGGAGGACATTCATTATGGAACAGAAGTTCACCACCATGGCCCAGGAGGCCATCGGCGACGCCATCCAGAGTGCGTCCGCCGCGGGCAACGCGCAGGTCGAGACCCTGCACGTCATTGATGCGCTGCTGCGCCAGGAACAGGGAGTCGTGCGCGGCCTCATCCAGGCGGCCGGCGGCGATCCGCAGGCCATCGGCGCGGCCGTGCGCAACGCGCTGGTCGGACTGCCGAGCGCGTCCGGCTCGACCACCTCGCAGCCGCAGGCCAGCCGTCAGCTGACCGCCGCGCTCGCGCAAGCCGAGAAGGAGATGCAGCAGATGGGAGACGAATACGTCTCCACCGAGCATCTGCTCATCGGCATCGCCGCAAGCACGCCGAACCAGTCGGCCGACATCCTCAAGAAGTACGGAGTCACCCCGGAGGCACTGCGCAAGGCCGTGCCGAGCGTGCGTGGCGGCGCGAAGGTCACCAGCCCGGACGCGGAGGGCAGCTACAAGGCGTTGGAGAAGTACTCCACCGACCTGACCGCCGCCGCGAAGGAAGGCAAGCTCGACCCGGTGATCGGCCGTGATCAGGAGATCCGCCGCGTCATCCAGATCCTCTCGCGTCGTACCAAGAACAACCCGGTGCTGATCGGCGAGCCCGGCGTCGGCAAGACCGCCGTCGTCGAAGGTCTCGCCCAGCGCATCGTCGCCGGCGACGTGCCGACCACGCTGCAGGGCAAGAAGCTCATCAGCCTTGATCTGGGTTCGATGGTGGCCGGTTCGAAGTACCGTGGCGAGTTCGAGGAACGCCTGAAGAGCGTCCTCAACGAGATCAAGAGCGCGAACGGCCAGATCATCACGTTCATCGACGAGATCCACACGATCGTCGGCGCCGGTGCGGCCGAAGGCTCGATGGACGCCGGCAACATGTTGAAGCCTATGCTCGCCCGCGGCGAACTGCGTCTGATCGGCGCGACCACGCTGGACGAGTACCGCGAGAACATCGAGAAGGACCCGGCGCTGGAGCGTCGTTTCCAGCAGGTGTTCGTCGGCGAGCCGAGCGTGGAGGACACCATCGCGATTCTGCGTGGCTTGAAGCAGCGTTACGAGGCGCACCACAAGGTCACGATCGGCGATGACGCGCTCGTCGCCGCCGCGACCCTGTCCAACCGGTACATCTCCGGCCGCCAGCTGCCGGACAAGGCCATCGATCTGGTCGACGAGGCCGCCGCGCACCTGCGTATGGAGCTCGATTCCTCCCCGGAGGAGATCGATGAGCTCCAGCGCAAGGTCACGCGCTACGAGATGGAGGAGATGCAGCTCAAGAAGGCCGAGGACCCGGCCTCCAAGGAGCGCTTGGAGAAGCTGCAGGCCGAAATGGCCGACGCCCGCGAGAAGCTCTCGGGATTGAAGGCCCGCTGGGATGCGGAGAAGGCCGGCCACAACAAGGTCGGCGATCTGCGCGCCAAGCTCGACGCCCTGCGCGTCCAGGCCGACAAGTTCACCCGCGAGGGCAACCTCGCCGAGGCCAGCCGCATCCTGTACGGCGAGATGCCGGCCATCCAGAAGCAGCTCGCCGCCGCCGAGAAGGCCGACGCCGAGTCCGCCGAGGAAGGCCAGAACAAGCCCGAGCCGATGGTCCCGGACCATGTCGACGCCGATTCCGTCGCCGAGATCGTCTCCGACTGGACCGGCATCCCCGTCGGCCGCCTGATGCAGGGCGAGAACGAGAAGCTCCTGCACATGGAGGACTACCTCGGCAAGCGCGTGATCGGCCAGAAGGAGGCCATCACCGCCGTGTCCGACGCCGTGCGCCGCTCGCGTGCCGGCATCTCCGACCCGAACCGCCCGACCGGCTCGTTCCTGTTCCTCGGCCCCACCGGTGTGGGCAAGACCGAACTCGCGAAGGCGCTCGCCGACTTCCTGTTCGACGACGAGAAGGCGATGGTCCGCATCGACATGTCCGAGTACATGGAGAAGGCCTCCGTGTCCCGCCTGATCGGCGCGGCCCCCGGCTACGTCGGCTACGAGCAGGGCGGCCAGCTCACCGAGGCCGTGCGTCGTCGCCCGTACTCCGTCGTCCTGTTCGACGAGGTCGAGAAGGCGAACCCGGAGATCTTCGACGTGCTGCTGCAGGTGCTCGACGACGGCCGTCTGACCGACGGCCAGGGCAGGACCGTGGACTTCAAGAACACGATCCTCATCATGACCTCCAACCTCGGCTCCCAGTTCCTCGTCAACGAGGACATGGACGCCGACGCCAAGAAGAACGCCGTGATGAACGCCGTGCACATGAACTTCAAGCCGGAGTTCCTCAACCGTCTCGACGACATCGTGATGTTCCACCCGCTCACCCGCGAGGAGCTCGGCGGCATCGTCGACATTCAGGTCCACTCGGTCGCCCAGCGCCTCACCGATCGCCGCATTACGCTCGACGTGACTAGCGCCGCACGCGAATGGCTCGCCAACATGGGTTACGATCCGGCCTACGGTGCGCGTCCGCTGCGTCGTCTGGTCCAGACCGAGGTCGGCGATCAGCTGGCCCGCATGCTGCTGGCGGGTAAGGTCCACGATGGCGACACCGTGCTCGTCGACCAGACCGGTGGAGAGCACCTGGAGCTCACCGACATGCCGGAGGACCCGCTCGCCGGTGACCACGGCACTCCGTCCGATGACCCCGACGTCAACGTCGAAGACGTCAAGACCGACGAGTGAGATAGTCCATCTCACGCGGTATCACGATTCGTGGCGATCATGGATCAGCGCGCAGCAACCGCGCTGCCCTGAACCTAACCCATGATCGTCACTCGCAAAGCCCGATGCGCATTCCCGCGCACCGGGCTTTTGTCGTTCTCCTATGTCGGCTCCCCTTGTCAGGGGAGCTGGCCCGCGAAGCGGGTCTGAGGGGTAGTCTTTACGCCTCCAGCGCCTCAGCCAGCCACCTCGGCATCGCCGGATCATCCGGCTTGAGCGCCCGATCGGCCGGATCCACCCGCAACACGCCCCACCCGTGCTCGGCGAACAGCGGCAGCAGATCGGCCGCTGCGCACGGCTCCGGCCGGTCGATGAGGCGCAGCAGCCACGCGCAGCAGCCGATGACCTCCTCGGCTTCCACCCCGCGGGCGCGCAGCGCCCCCATATCGAGCGACCGCTCGCGCTTGGCGAGACGGCGTCCGGCAGCGTTGTCGATCAGCGGGATATGCGTGTAGCGCATATGCGCAGGCGCCTCGACCAGACACTCGCGAATATAGATCTGCAACGCAGTGGACCGCAGCAGGTCGCGCCCGCGCACGATGGAGTCGACGCCCATCAGCAGATCATCTACGGTGACGACGAACTGATAGGCGAACAGCCCATCGGACCGGCGAATCACCGAGTCACCGATCTCGCGCGCAAGATCATAGGTCTGCGGCCCGAAGATCTCATCCACAAAGCGGACAGTACCGCCGGCAGCGCCATGCCCGGTCTCAGGCATCGCAATGCGCAGGGAATGCCGATCCCCATGTGCGAGCCTCGCCGCAACGGTCTCGGGGTGATCGCGTATCAGACGCCGGCAGGTGCCCGGGTAGATCTGGAAACCATCGCCTTCCTGCGGCGCGGAGGCGGCGCGGATGTCCGCACGCGAGCAGAAACACGGATAGATCAAGGCGGGTCGAAAATCCCGCAGCGCCGCAAGAGCCTCCTCATATATGTCGAGCCGTCGCGACTGGTACACGGGTTCTCCGTCCCAATCAAGCCCAAGCCAGGCCAGATCATCCATGATCCAGCGGTCCGCGTCCGGCAGCACGCGTGGGGTGTCGATGTCCTCGATGCGCAGCAGCATGCGGCCATTCCCGTTGGTTCCGTCGGTTCCGTTCCGGATGCCGCCGGCGCGGGCATCAAGCCACGCCGCGAGCATCGCGGTGATATTGCCGATGTGCATGCGCCCGGAGGGAGTCGGCGCGAATCGTCCTGTCATGCCCTCTAGCGTAATACGCGCGAATTCACCTGCCGTTCGTAAGAGTATGAGAACAACTGGTATTTTATGATGTTGTTGTTTTCTTGACCCGCGTATCGGTTTTGGCTTTCGCTTTGGCCGACGTCGGGGAGCCGTACTCCGGGCGGCGTGACGGGCAGTGTGATCTGTCCGGGCATCGCTGGGCGTGCTCTTTGCGGAGTCTGCTCAGGATGGTGTGTCTGCCGATCCATCGCCAGTCTTCGGGGCGGGAACGTCTCGCCTTGATGTTGGTGGCGGCGACGATGTCGGCGTTGCATGCGTATCCGCAGCATTCGCAGCGGAAGTGTTCCCGGTCGGGCCTGTTCCGGGGAGAGGTCCACCCGCATCGGGGGCATTCCTGGCTGGTGTACGCGGGGTTGACCCGGGTGATGGTGATGCCTTTGAGCGCGTGAAGCCGTTCGAGCTTGGCGCGTACCGCGTTGCGGCCGGCGCGGGTGACGATGCGGTTGAGCCGTTTCGACAGTCCGCCGTGGCGGAAGTCGAGGTCCTCGACGACGAGCTCCCTGACCCGATCGTCCGCGATCAGGTCGAGGACGCGGTTGACCTCGTTGGTCACATGGTCGTGGATGCGTTTGTTGAGGCGGCGGAAGCGCTTCGAATCACGGTATCCGACGTTGGAGCGGGCGAGGTCGCGGGTCAGCGCGAGAAGCTCCTCGTCACGTTGTTGGAGCCATGCGAACAGGCGCAGACCGTAGAGGCGCCCCTCGGAGGTGGCGAACAGGCTGGACAGGCCCCAGTCCAGTCCGATGACATCGCCCTGGACGCGTGGCTCGGCCTTGTCCTGCGTGGTCATGAGACGGACGGTCATGCCGCCGTCCTCGTCGAACCGGATCTGAAGGTGGTTGGCGAGCGTCTCCGGATCCCGGGGGTCGAGATGCGGGTTGAGATCGGAGTGGATGTCGAGGGGCGCGTGGATCGGACGACCCTTGTCGAGGGTGGAGATGCGCGCCCAGTAGGGGAACGTGCCGCCCATGGCGGAGGGTTGGATTTCGGCGATCTTGCCGTCCATGCTCAGCGTGCGGCATCGCATGGGATTGGGGAACCGGTGGCGTTTGCGCAGATGCTTCATGATGCGGCGCGCCATCCTATGGGCCTCGTCATCGACCGGCTCCCACCATGCGTGGCGCAGGTTGATGCGCCACAGTTCGCGTTTCATGTCGTCATCGAGACTGGAATGGGATACGATCGACCGGAAGTCGATGACGCGCAATTCGATCCACGAGTCCATCATGGCCCGGGCCTGCCGGGTGATGGAGTCCCACTGCCTTTGGCTGAATCCCTCCCACTGTTTGGCGTCCACGTACCGGGGGAGCCTCTCGCCTCGGATGAGCCTGTCCTCGAGCAGAAGCAGCGTGCGCCGCAATCCCAGTCTCCACGGCCGCAGCATGACGCGCAGACGCATGGCCTTGCCCCGGTTCAGGGGCATGGACACCGCGTACGAGCGGTACGCCTTACCTGGTTTGGCCGGCATGATCCGCCTCCTCTCCCTCCAGGAGGACGCGTGTCATGGCCATGGCGCGCTTGGACCGGCGCTGTCCGTAGAGTCGCGCGCTGAACGAGTGGATGATGGATACGAGATCCTGCACGAGGTCCGCACGGTCGTCGCCGGTCTCGTTGATGACGATGATGCGCCGACCCTGCGATTCGAGGAACAGGGTGAACCAGTTGAAGCCGAAACGGGTGAGGCGATCCCTGTGCTCGACGATGAGCGTGCCCCAGTCGGTTCGTTTGAGCAGGGTCGTGAGCCTGCGCCGCGTGTCGTTCACGCCGGAGCCGACCTCCGCGACGGAGGCGACGATATGGTAGCCATTGGCCACGGCCCAGTCCTCGACGCGCTTTCGTTGCGCCGGCAACTGGGTTTTCCTCTTGGAGGGGTCGGACACGCGCGCGTAGACGGCCGCGTCGTTGAGCGAGAACCCCTTCGACTCGTCGGGCACGATGATCGCCCCCACCTCGTCCCGATACGCGCCCGGAATCCGGCCGGCCTTGAAACGATTCCAAGCCGCCCGATACTGAATCCCATGCAGACGCGCATACTCGGACAACTTCATACCCACCAGCATACCATAAAGGAGTAGAAAATACTACTCTTCAAGCAACCAATTGTAAGACCCCGTTTCCCCGTATAGGCCCTCGGCGGTAATCTGATAACCAACATTGCGGGGGCCGGCGACTGACCGCGACCCCGCGTCACGGAAGGATCAAGGACCGTCATGTCGAAATACCTCAGGAACGCACTGATCGGAGGCGCAGCGCTCGCCGGCGCGGCAGCATGGGCGCTCGCCCCGCGTTCGTTCAACGACAAGCGTCGTAACTTCGTGCCCGTCATCCCCGACGTTTGGTATGCGCATCGCGGCCTGCACGACGCCGGATCGGGTCTGGTCGGTGTCACCGACATTCCCGATTACGGCGGCGATAACCCGGTCAGCGCCCAGGCGGACACGGCCGATGCGTCCATCGCCGAGAACGCCGATTATGTGGCGCTCGCCCGGCGCATGGCACTGAAGGCCGGCTACGGCACGCCCGATGTGACCGGTCCGCTCGCCCCGGAGAACTCGCTCGCCGCCTTCGCCGCCGCCTGCGAGGCCGGCTACGGCATCGAACTCGACCTGCAGCTGACGCTCGATGGACAGGTCGTCGTCGTCCACGATGCCGACCTGCTGCGTGTGGCCGGCGATCCTCGCCGCATCGAGGATCTCACCTATGACGAGCTCACGCGCATCCCGCTGTTCCCCGCGGCCAACGGCTCCAAGCCGGGCGATCTCAAGGCCGCCCCGCTGCCGGGCGCCGAGGAGAAGGTGCCTCTGGTGGTCACGCCGCCCACCGCGCCCACGGGCTACTACCAGCATGTGCCGCTGTTCTCCGACGTGCTCAAGGTCGTCGCCGGCCGCGCGCCGCTCATCGTCGAGTACAAGTTCTCCAACAATCAGGCGTGGGGTGAGCGCGAGGTGGAGTTGATGGAGAAGGGCCACGCCCTGCTCGAGGCGTACAGCGGCCCGTATGTGATCGAATCCTTCCACCCGGGTGCCGTCAACTGGTACAAGGAGCATCACCCGGACGTCTGCCGCGGACAGCTGAGCTGGCCCGCCAAGCTTGGCAAGAACGGTCCGGCCGAATGGGCTGCCGGTCTGCTGGCCTTCGACTGGCTGTCCCGCCCCGACTTCATCGCCTACGACTGGACGGGCGGTTCCTCGCCGCAGGTGCGTCTCGCCCGTGCGATGGGCGCGATCACGGTGTCGTGGACGGTGCGCTCCAGCGCCGAACTGGCCGACTGTGACCAGTTCTTCGATCACCACATCTTCGAGGCGTTCGTCCCCGACGACATCCGCTGATCGCGGGGCCGCCGCATCGTCTGCCGGATTGCCGAGAGATGACGGTCCGGCAGACGATGTCAGGTATCGGACAACCGACCTCGTCGCCATATGGTTCGCGGGATTCCGGGTATGTTCCAAGACCTCAAAGATTCCCGGGATACCGGCGATTCCCGGGGCGTTTCCAGCCCCGGTCCTCCATCACCTACTTGTGATACGGCTCCCCGGCGTTGATCTTGTAGGCGCGGTAGATCTGCTCGAGCAGAATCACGCGCATGAGCTGATGCGGGAACGTCATCTTCGAAAAACTCAGACGGAAGTCGGCGCGGCGCAGGATCGCATCATCCAGTCCGATCGACCCGCCGATGACGAGCTGGATGTGACTGACGCCGTGCAGTCCCCAGTCCGAGATCCTCGCCGCCAGCTCCTCGCTGGATAGCTGCTTGCCGTCGATCGCCAGAGCGATGACGAACGCATTGTCGCGCAGATGCTTCGCGATGCGTTCGCCCTCCTTCTCCTTGATCTGCCGCTCGGCGCCTTCGGAGGCATGCTCCGGCGTCTTCTCGTCCGCGACTTCGATGATGTTCAGCCGGCAGTAGCGCGACAGTCGTTTCGAGTACTCGTCGATCGCGTCACGCAGGTAGCGTTCCTTCACGCGCCCCGGCGCGATGATGTCGATCTGCATGTGGTCCTCATTCCGATTCGGTCTGATTCGGTTCGTACGTTCATGGTGGCGATCAGACTCCTAGCCCCGCAAATCGTACGATGAGATGCAGTCAGCGTACGGCGATTGGGGCCTGATCAACAACATCCCCCGCTTTCGTGCGCTGACCTGTCTTCAGCATACGAAAACGGGGGATTGATCGGCGATAGCCTCGTTGTCCGTACACTGACCGGCGCGCAGTGTACGGACAACAAGGCTAGGTCCCCGATAGTCACCGGGAACGTACGGATGTTGGTACGGGAGGATCAGTCGATCACGCCGTAGAGGCGGTCGCCGGCGTCGCCGAGGCCCGGCACGATGTAGCACTTGTCGTTGAGCTTCTCGTCGACCGCGCACACCACGACCTTGAAGTCGATGGACGGGTCGATGTGCTCCTCGACGTACTTGATGCCTTCGGGGGCGGCGATGATGTTGATCGCGGTGACGTCCTTCGCGCCGCGCTCGGCCAGATAGTGCGTGGCGGCGACGAGCGTGCCGCCGGTGGCGAGCATCGGGTCGATGAGGAAGCACTGACGGCCGGAGAGGTCATCGGGCAGGCGGTTCGCGTAGGTGATCTGCTGGGTGGGATGCTCCTCGTCGCGCTTCATGCCGAGGAATCCGACTTCGGCGGTCGGCAGCAGGCGGGTCATGCCGTCGAGCATGCCCAGGCCGGCGCGCAGCACCGGCACGATGATCGGGCGGGGTTCGGCCAGCTTCTTGCCGGTCATCGGGGCGACCGGCGTCTCGATCGGCGTGGCCACGACGGACAGGTCTCGGGTCGCCTCGTACGCTTCGAGCATGACCAGCTCGGAGACGAGCTCACGGAAGGTGGAGGACGGGGTGTTCTTGTCTCGGAGCACGGTCAGCTTGTGCTCGACGAGCGGGTGATTCAAAACATGCAGTTCCATGGTTTCTAGACTACCTCGTTATCGGGGGTATAGGAGCTCGCCCGCGTCGGCGCATCAGGAGTGACCAGTGGTTAGAGGCCAGAGACCAACAAAGAGCAATAAAGAACAACAAAGAGTGAAGCGCCGAACCGTGAAAGCGCCTGTCGGCGCAAAGGCCGCTCGCAGCGGCAAAAAATGGAGCCCGGGGCTTAAGCACGGCCCGACGCGCCTAACAGTATACCTGTGCGAAAACCCGTGCCACGCCGGCCCGGCGAATCCATATTTTTGGCCCCGTTTACTCCCGACTATTCGAGCTTGCCGCGCCTCCACAGGTTCGCCGCGTGGTGGAAGTCCTTCGCGGTCGCCATGAGATTCGCCCCGTTGTGCAGCATCTGCGCCGCCTTGGTCCGAATCGTCTTGGCATCCGCGGCATCCTCCCGATGCGCGGCAGCAGCGTTCAGCTTTCCCGCCTCCACGCGCAATCCGAGCGCCACCACGTCGGTGAACGCCGCCGCTCGCTCCATCGCCACCGCGAAATCGCCGGTGAACGCGCCGGAGAGGATCGAGTCGGCGAGACGCGCGATGTCGTCCTCGGTCGGCGCCTGATCGACGCCCGCGATGGCCGACGCGCTGGTCGCGACCGGCTCGCCGACGCGCCACAGGCGCGCGATGTCGTCGCGCCGCGAACGCATCCATGTGCGCAGCATGTACAGTCGCCACAGCACGCCCGGCAGCGAGTCGGACGGCGACGAGCTCCACAGTTCCGCGATGTCGTCCACGCCGTCGCGTTCGACGACGGTCAGCACGCGGGCGACCACGCTCGGATCCTCGCTGTGGCGCACGCGGTCGAGCAGCGATGCGGCGGAGGAGTGCGCGATCTCGTTGACCATGCCGGGATCGGAGCCGCCGGCCATCTGGTCGAGCAATGCGGGAGCGAGCTGACCCGGGCGGGACGGGCGCGTGCCGCGTCCCGGGGTCGGCACGAATCCCGAGTGGGAGGAGCGGACCGACCCGGATCCGGAGTTGGTGAAGCCGTCGGTGAGGGAATAGCTAGTAGACAAGCGGTGTGACCTTCTGAATGTCGATGATGCGTGGACCGTCGGGCGTGGGCGTGATGAACAGCGCCATCGCGTTGCCTGTGGGCATGTAGGGCGACTTGGCGATCAGGCGCTTGGCGAGCAGCGGCGAGACGCACAAGGTGCGCAGATGCTCGAATATACCACCGATGACCGGCCGGTGCATGCATACGGCCGTGGGTAGCTTGTGGTCGAGCGCGTACTGGATCTCGCTGAGCATGCACTCCCATGCCCCCTCCGGATCGCGTGCGAATGCGTCCTCGGTGAGTGCAGGCAGGTTGACCATGTCACGGTGCGTCTGCCACGCGAACATCTCGATGGTCTCCTGACAGCGGATCCACGGCGAGGTGGACAGTCGAATCGGGTTGAAGCATGCCAGTTCGTAGCTCAATGCGAACGCGGCCGCCGCGCCCAGAGGCGTAATCGGACGATTGGCGTCGGTGCCGCGCCATGATTTGCGCGCCTCCGCCTTGCCGTGACGCACGATGAGGAACGGCACCGCGTCGGCCGCGCCCTCCTCGAGGCGATCGATGAACAGGGCGAGGATCTCCTTGTCGGTCGAGTGGCTGAGCTTCTTGCGCGCCTGATCCGGGGTGAGCCAGATGATCTCGTCGATCTCGTCCTTGTCGGCGCGATGCACCGGTCCCAACGCGCCGGTGCGTTTGAGGCTTTCGATCGGTGAGATCTGCGTCGCCATCCAGAACAGGATGTGCTTCGTATCCACGGTGCGATCCTTGGTGTGGCGCAGCTTGCTGCCCTCCTCCGACTGCGGGTATTCGATTTCGCCCAGATATGGCCCCAATGCCACCGGCAGACCCGTCTCCTCGCCGATCTCGCGCACGGCTGCGTGGCGATGCGATTCGTTCGGATCCAGCTTGCCCTTCGGCCAGCTCCAGTCATCGTATTTCGGGCGATGCACGAGACACAGTTCGATGTCGTTGAACAGTGGCGTGCGATGCGGTGCGACGCCGCCGTTCATGTCGGATTCGCCCTCCGCATTGGTATCCGCAACGTCGCGGGCGGGGGGATCTGGGGTGGTACCCGCCACGATGCCGTCATCGAGCGGGCCGGCCGTGGCGACTGCATCGATTCCAATCCCGTGCACGGTGTCTTCCTGCGGTTGACGTCGTCGGTACAGGATGCCTCCGGCGGCCTCGACGATCTTTCTCACTCTGCTACCCACCCTTCAATGATACGTGCCGCATGTGTGCGCTCTACGTAGTTTTGCGCCTGAATACGCGAAGGCCGGCCCATTGCTGGGCCGGCCTTCGAACGACATGCAGTTATCGTGTTGTGCTACGGACGATTATACGCCGTAAGGCGGTGGCTATCCGTCCGCACGCCGACCGGAACCAGTCACGTAACCGGCTCCGGCCAGGTGTTCAGCTGTGCGCGCCGCGACGACGCGTGTGCTTGCGGATCAGGTACTCCTGGCAATCGACCAGCGGGCGACCCTCCTCGTCCTTCGAATGACGCTCGTAGGAGCCGTCCGGCAGCATGTGCCAGCTGGAGGTGGAGTCGGCCATCTGCAGGTCGATGTAGTCGAGCAGGGACTGGATCTGCTCCGGGGCAGTGATGCGCACGAGCGCCTCGACTCGACGATCGAGGTTGCGGTGCATCAGATCGGCCGAACCGATCCACACCTCCGGCCCGGACATCGGGCCCTCGCCGATCTGCGGGCCGTCGGAGTTGCAGAACGCGTAGATGCGGCTGTGCTCCAGGAAGCGGCCGAGGATCGAACGCACGCGGATGTTCTCGGACAGGCCCGGAACGCCCGGCTTGAGCGAGCAGATGCCGCGCTCGACGATGTCGATCTTCACACCGGCCTGCGAGGCGCGGTACAGGGCGTCGATCGTCTTCTCGTCCACCACGGAGTTGACCTTGATCTTGATCCAGGCCTCCTTGCCGGCGCGGGCGGCGTCCTCCTCACGGCGGATGCGCTGGATGAGACCGGAGCGGATGGTGCGCGGCGCGACGAGCAGACGGTGGAAGCTCGACTTCGGTGCGTAACCGGACAGCTGGTTGAACAGGCGGGTGAGATCCTGTCCGACCACCGGGTCGCAGGTCAGCAGGCCGAGATCGGTGTAGATGCGGGCGGTCTTCGGGTTGTAGTTACCGGTGCCCACGTGGCAGTAGCGGCGAAGGCCGTCGGCCTCCTGACGCACCACTTCGATGAGCTTGCAGTGGGTCTTGAGGCCCACGATGCCGTAGACGACGTGCACGCCGGCGCGTTCGAGCTTGCGGGCCCACGCGATGTTGGCGTCCTCGTCGAAACGAGCCTTGATCTCGACCAGCGCCAGCACCTGCTTGCCGGCGTGAGCCGCATCGATCAGCGCGTCGATGATCGGCGAGTTGGAGCTGGTGCGGTACAGCGTCTGCTTGATGGCCAGCACCTTCGGATCGGCGGCGGCCTGCGCCAGGAAGGCCTGCACGGAGGTGGAGAAGGAGTCGTAGGGGTGGTGCAGCAGGATGTCGCGCTCGCGGATGGCGGCGAAGATGTCCTGCGCACGGCTCGACTCGACCTCGGCGATCTGACGGTTCGTCGTCGGAATGAACGGGCGGTTCTTCAGGTCCGGACGGTCGATGCCGCCGAGCTCGAAGAGCACGGTCATGTCCAGCGGGGCCGGCAGACGGTAGACCTCGTCCGGGCTGACGCCGAGCTGGTCGGCGAGCAGCTGGGAGAGGAACGGGCTGGTCTGATCGGAGATCTCGAGGCGGATCGGCGGTCCGAAGCGACGACGCAGCAGTTCCTTCTCCATCGCGTTGAGCAGGTTCTCGGCGTCATCCTCTTCGACGTCGATGTCCTCGTTACGCGTGACGCGGAAGGAGCGGGCCTCCTTGATGATCATGCCCGGGAACAGGGATTCCAGGTGGGCGATGATGAGGTTCTCCATCGTGATGAAGCCGTAACGCTCCTCCTTGGACTCCTCATCGGTCATGTCGTCGACCGGAACCAGACGGTTCAGGTTGCCCGGGATCTTCACGCGGGCGAAGTGCGACTTACCGGAGGCCGGGTTCTCGACGATCACGGCAAGGTTGATGGAGCCGCCGGAGATGTACGGGAACGGGTGGGCCGGATCCACGGCGAGCGGCGTCAGAACCGGGAAGACCTGCTGACGGTAGTAGCGCGACAGGCGCTCCTGCTCGGCGGTGGTGAGCTTGTCCCAGCTCAGCAGCACGATACGCTGCTCGGCCAGCGCCGGGAAGATGTGGTCGATCACGTAGTGGGCGTGCTCGTTCTGCAGCGCGTGTGCCTGCTCGCCGATCGCGCGCAGCAGCTGGCGCGGGCTCAGACCGGCCGCGGACGGCACGGCGATGCCGGAGTCGATGCGGCGCTTCAGGCCGGCCACGCGGACCATGAAGAACTCGTCGAGGTTGTTGGCGAAGATAGCCGCGAAGCTCGCGCGCTCGAGCAGCGGGATGTCCTCATCCTCGGCCAGCTCGAGAACGCGCTTGTTGAACTTCAGCCAGCTCAGCTCACGGTCGAAAAAGCGGTCGGTGGGCAGCGGAGCCTCACCTTCCAGAGTTTCGCGCCGGTCGGTCTTATCGGTTTCGGCGATGTGCTCTGCGATTTGGCTTCGCAGGATCGCTTTCGATGGTGCGTCAAATATCTGTGCCATACTTCTCATCCTAGGCGTTGGAACGGTTCTCATGCAGTGAACTCGCCAAAGTTCAACGCGAGTTCACATTGTTCTCCCGTTTTGACTACGTCGTTACGTGTTCGTGCGGGTCGCTTTATCACGCGCCCATCGCCGCCATCATCGACGCGATCCCCGGCACGAT
Organism: Bifidobacterium callitrichos; assembly: GCF_008698085.1. Taxonomy (NCBI): domain Bacteria; kingdom Bacillati; phylum Actinomycetota; class Actinomycetes; order Bifidobacteriales; family Bifidobacteriaceae; genus Bifidobacterium; species Bifidobacterium callitrichos. Next base: position 304,651 of record NZ_RZJP01000002.1, on the reverse strand, counting down.
GCCGATCATCACGAACGCCGGCAGGAAGCACAGCGCCGATGGCAGCAGCAGCTTCACGGACAGTTTCGCCGCCTCCTGCTCGATCGCCGACAATTCCTCGCGATCGTATTCGCGCGCCGCGAGCGCAAGCCGTTCGGTGGGGGATGCGCCGTGATTCCACGCCTCGCCGAGACACTCGCAGACCACCATCATGGACGGGTGCAGCGCGGCCAGTCCGATGACGCGCTCGGCATCCTCCTCGTCGTCGTCCGTATCTCCTCGTTCGGTCAGTACGGCGGCGTTGGCGCTCAGCCACGCCTCCTTCCAGCCGGCGCCACGGGTGAGGGCCCGCCCTGCCTCGACGAGACTGCGTGCCAACGGCTTCCATTCGCTCGTGCCGTTGCGGCCGGATTTTCCGGAACCGCCGAATCGTCTCGAGCGCACTCGCCCGTCCGCTGTGTCCGCCTCGGTCAGCACCGTTCCCACGGCGATCATGGCGCTCGGTATCGATGAGCCCTGACCGAGCGCCGCGCGCAGCATCTCCAACGCGATCGGCAGATTGTCGTCGATGCCTTCGCGGCGGCCGAAGGCGCGGAGCATACGGTTCGTCCACAGCATGCCGGCGCCGTACCAGACCATGCCGATGGCGAGACACACCCATCCCGCCACGCTGGTGAACAGGAACCGGAACGAGTGCATGCCCATCAGCTCTCCCGCGAGGATGGTGAGCAGCGGCAGGAACGACAGCAGCCTGATGGTGGCCTTGGGGCCGGCGAACGCCTGCTGTTTCAGGTCGTATGCCCTGCTTTCGCGGCGATGGTCGATCCCTACCGCCTCAAGGCACAGCGACACCGCGCATCCGAGCCGTTCGCTCAATCGGCAGGCGGCCGCCAGATGCCGTGCGGTGCGTTCGATGTCCTCTTCCGGATCGCGTTTGCCGGCGCGCGCCCGCAATACGGCTGCGGCACGCGCGGCGCTGACCTGGGGCGTCGCGAACCGTATGCCCCCCTGATCCTCGAAGGCCTCGACCACGTTGCCGCCGCCCTTCGTGCGCGCCACGATGGCGGCGATCGTCGCATCGATGCCGGTCTTCGCCGGGCCGTCCGCATCGCCGTCCGGACTGGCCGCGATGCCGTTGACTCCCCAGCCGTACGGAGCGGCGGTCGGCTCATGCCACAGGAAGAGCGCGCCGACGCCGAGTATCGCCATCAGTGCGATGAGGACGGTCGCGGAGGCAGGCATGGCGATGCTCCTTTCCATTCATGTTTCCTCTCGTGACGTGTCATGGCCACGGTCGCAGCCGTTGCCCCGGCGTTCTCGTGCGTATCCTCGTACGGCTTCGCCGGTGCCGCATGCCTCGCTCTGGTTCGTTGCGGCGTTGGCCGCGGCGGCAGCGCCACGGACATCATGCCGCCGGTCGGGGTCGATTCCGCGGTGTCCGCAGTGCCCCTGCTGCTGTTGGTGTCATGCGTTCGTCTGCCTTCCACCGTGGCCGTTGACGTGGAGGCGTCGGTGCTTCCGCCGTCGCTCCTGTCATCTGAAGCGACGCTCCACCGCTCGACGAATGCCTCCCATCCGGCATCCAGCTTCGGCGGGGAGACCCCGTCCCATATGCACAGCGGCTGGCCGTCCAGATCGCCGTGCCGGTCGACGAGCCGGCCGATCTGCGCGATATGTCGTCCGTTCGTGGTGCGTTCCACGTGGATCACGACATCGAAGGCGTCGTGCGAGAGCATCGTCATCGCCTGCGGTTCCAGCCCCGCGAGCAGCCCCAGCGAGATCAGTCGCGAGGGCACGCGGGCGACGCTGTCCGCGTGCAGTGTGGTCATGCCGCCGTGATGGCCGGAATTGTAGGCGCGCAGCAGATCGGCGATCTCCTCGCCTCGGCATTCGCCCAACACCACGCGATCGGGGCGCATGCGCAGCGTCGCCTTGACGAGATCCGGCAGTCCGATCGCGCCCGACCCCTCCACGTTCGACTCCCTCGTGGCGAGCGAGACGCGATTGGTCAGCGGCAGCGCACCCAGCTCGCGCACCTCCTCCACGGTGATGACCCGTTCGGTCGGTCCGCATTCGCCGAGCAGCGCCTTGAGCAGCGTGGTCTTGCCCGCGCCGGTGCCTCCCGTGATGAGCACCGTGGCATGGTTCGCGACGAATCCGCGCATCAACGGCAGCCAGGCGAGGGGAAACAGCCCTTTGGCGCCTAATGCCGACAGCGGCGAGAACATGCGGTCGGGCAGTCGGATCGAGATGGATGCGCCCTGCGGCACCAGCGGCGCGATCACCGCGTGGATGCGCACGCCCTCCTCGCTCGACGCGTCGGCGATCGGCTGGGCGTCGTCGAGTCGGCGTCCGAGCTGCGCGCACAGCTGGACCGCGTAGTCGCGTACCACCTGCGGGGAACGGAACGGGATGCGTGCACTGTATTCGCACATGCCCTCGCCCTGATCCGCCCACACCTTGCCGTCGCAGGTGACCGCCACATCGGTCACGCGCGGATTGCGGACGATCTCCTCGAGAGGGCCGAAAATCAGATCGGTCATGGGTGTTGTGCCTCCTTACGTTGTGCTGTCATGAGCGGGATCTACGCGTCTTGGTCTTCGGCGCGCGATGACGTGCCGCGCGCGGCTGAGGGGCCGGGGCGACGATCCGATCGGCCAGTTCGTCGACCACCTGTCTGGCCGATTTCGGCACCGAGCGGATGCCCAGTCCGTTCATGATGTCCGCGCACAGGGCGGGATCGCAGCGCAAAGGCCCCAACGCCTCGTCGCCGAACCGTTCGATCGCCTCCCGCAGAGCCACGGATGACGACGCGGACCGCTTCGTCGCGCCGCGTGGCTCCACGCCGACGACCAACGGCGGATCGTCGCCGGCGATCCCGGTGCCTGCGTGATCGCCGTCTGAGGCCGATTGAGGATTCAGCGCCCGATTCCGCGCCTGCGAGAGCAGCGCAAGATGCGATCTCGCCCGGGCCATCCCCAGCGCGGACAGTTCGACGGCGACGACCTGACGAGCCATGGCCAGTTCGGGGATGGTGCGCAACGCATCGCCGCGTCCCGCGTCGACCAGCACCAGATCGTTCGATTCGCACAGGGCCTTGACGGCCGCCTGCAGCTCCCACTCGTCGGGATCCTCGCCGAGCCAGGGCGCGTGCGCAAGAACCCGCATATCCTCCCACTGAGGCAGTTCATGATTGAGCGCATTGCCTTCGATATGCCCCAGCGGGGCGTTGAGATCCTGCAGCGTCAATCCGGGCTCGTGTTCGATGCCGAGCATCACGCCGAGCCCGCCGCCGCGCAGATCGGCATCCATCAGTGCGCAGGAGATCCCACGCTTGCTTGCGGTCAGCCCGCACATTGCCATCAGGGTGGTCAGTCCGACGCCGCCGCCGGGGGAGGTGAACGCGACGAGATTGCCGCGGCTTCTGACGGTTGCGGCGGCGTCGATGCCGCCGAAGGGAACGCCTGATGGGGAGGCGCTCTGTGGGGTCGGGGCAGCTGGCGGCGTCATTGCCGGTGGTGCTGACGGAGGCATCGGCGGGGGAGCTGGTGGTGGTGCGCTCGGAGACGGCACTGGCGGTGTCGGGTAGGGCGGTGTCGGGGCATGCCGTACCGGTGGGGCGGGAGCTGGCGCGGCCGGTGTGCAGGTCCCCGGCATCGGTGCCGGCTCGGCGGGGAGAGGAACGTTGCCGCGTTGTCTGCCGAAGGACGGGATTCTCGGTTGTTTCGTCGATGTGATCATGCGGCCGATTGAACCGGGTGATGTCCGGCAGAGGCAACCGATCCCGGCCAATGTGGACGAAACCCCTCGACTTGTCTTCGTGTGATTGCTTCATTGCTTCCGTTGAGGGCTCGAGTACCTCGAGTGAGTGCCCCGTCAGTCTGTCCGTTGGCTCCCAGTTCGCGGCTTCCTGCGCAACAGAAAGGGCCCGCCGAAGCGGGCCCTTTCGTAACAAGTCCAACTGCGAGCAGAATCTCAACACAACATCATCGTTGCAACGGTAAGTCTTTCCAATGCCCGTCCAACGTATTAGTCCTTTGACCATTACTTTTTGTGGGCTCTGCTCTGTTCAGTTGTTCTTGTAGTTCATAATCTAGGCGCGCCGCCGCCCTCGCGCAACCTGCAACGGCCCCTTGTTCGATTCTTTGCGCAAATGGTCATATGTGCGTGCCGACAACGTAGAAATGAATCGACCTGTGCGATTCAAAACGTTTGACTGTGCTGTTGTGTTCTCTTTGGGTATCCGATCGGCGTGTCGCGATCGATCGCGGTCGGTGATGCGATCGGTTATCCACAATGGGGCTCCCCATCCACAATGGCTGTGGATGACACGCCGGCGATGTGGATAACCCGGGGGTTTCGTCCACATGCCCCGGATTTTCCGTGTTCGTCGGATCGATCGGCGGCACAGTGGTCACACCCGGTTCGACAGGGTTCCAACGTCGGAGCCGCCGGCCGAAACGGGGAAACCAGGAAACCAATAACGACATGATGAAGGAGTCATGATGAACACCAAGATCAACAACATGCTGACCAGCGCCAAGGCTCGTCTCTACATGCTTGACGCCAGGATCCGCACCCTGACCGCCGAGCCCGAAGAGGGCGCGGCGACCGTCGAGTATGCGGCCGTCACCGTTGCGGCCGTAAGCCTCGGCGGTATCCTTTGGACGATCCTGAAGTCCAAGGAATTCAAGGCCTTGGTCCATAAGGTCTTCACCACCATTTTCGAGGCGGTCACCACGGGAACGTTCGCCGCTTGATTCCCCGTGAGTCGAGCCTGATCGCAATCGGACGCCACCGATGAAACCGTACGTAAAGCGTCGTGCACGTCGTCCGCCGGCAACGATCTCCGCCGTTGCCGGCGGACGGCATCAGTCGCCGAACCAATCGCCATCTCTTCCCTCGTCGGCCCGTTCAGGGCCGACGCCCCCGATCCATAAACGCAGCCGCGATAATCGTGTCTTCAACCTTCGGGGACGGTTGCCCGCAGTACTCACATGGATGTCCCGTTCCGACGCCGGCGCGGTCACCGCCGAATTCGCCAGCGTACTGCCTTCCGTGATGGTGATGATCATCCTGCTGGCTGCGCTCGCCCGCGGAGTGGTGGTGTCCATGACCTGTCAGGACGCCGCATCCGCCGCCGCCCGCGCCGTCGTCTCCTCCGGAGGGGACGCGGATTCCGAGGCCGCCGCTCAGGCGGTCGCCGGGAAGGATGTCGACGTCGACATCGATGTCGACGCCGAAGCCGGGACTGTCACCGTCATCACACATTGCCCGGTGGTTCCCGATCCGATGGGCGTGTTGCCGTCACTGGCATCGGGCAAAGCGGTGGGAGTGCTGACATGAGGGACATGAGTAAGCAAAACGACAGGCGCCTCGGCCGCCGCGGGCGATTCGACCGATTCGCCGCCACCGCAACCGCATGCGATGAAGGCGCCGGCACCATACTCGGCATCATCATGATCACCGTCGCCACGGTCATGATCGTCGTGGCGGTGGGCGTCGGCCAGATACTGGTTGGCCGTTCCCGTGCGGCAACGGCCGCGGATATGTCGGCGCTTTCCGCGGCCAACGCCCTGTGGTCCGGCGGTGAGCCATGCGAGGTGGCAGCCAGGGCCGCCGAAGGCCAGGGCGCGCATCTGATCTCCTGCGACGTCGGCGGTGACACCGGCGAGGACGTGCTGGTTCAGGTGGGCGTGGACGTCGGGATGCCGTTCCTGCCCGATATGATCCAGTCCGCTCGGGCAGGGCCGACGGTCTGCGAATAGACTGCTGGCGCGTCAGCCGGCCTCCCGGTTATCGTGTTGCGTATGACCGAGAGCCAGAAGCATACGACCGTCGCCATGGTCGGCAATCCCGTATCCGACAAGGGCAGAGGCGCCAGGATCGGAACGCAGGTATTCGACATGCTGACCGAAGCCGGCCGCCATCATGGATTCGATGTGCTCGATCTGACCGGAAACAGTTTCGACGACTCCCTTGCCAAGGTGCGCGGTCGCATGAACGACTACGACCATCTGGTCGTGGTGGGCGGTGACGGCATGATCGCCCTCGGCGCGAATGCTGTCGGTTCCAGCGGCAAGCCGCTGGGCATCGTGGCGACCGGATCGGGCAACGACTTCGCCCGCGGTCTCTCACTGCCGGTCAACAAGATCCCCACGGCGGTCGAGGGCATCGTCGGAGCGATCGTACGCGGATCGTATATCGACGTCGACATGGGCCGGGTCACGGCGTTGCCGGGATTTGTCGCCGTTGATCCCACCACCGGCAAGGAGCTTGCCGATGGTGGGATCAACGGCGACCGGTACTACGCGGGCATGTTGTCCTGTGGATTGGATGCGAGCATCAACGACCGGGCCAACCATTCGCGATTGCCGGGAGGATCGCTGCGATACTTCGCGGCGGTGCTCGTCGAGGTGGCGCATCTCAAACGGTACGGGTACCACATCAGGGCCACGCTTGCGGATGGCACGATCGAGGAGCATGATCTCATCACGCCGATGGTGACCGTCGCCAATTCGCGGCACATCGGTGGCGGGCTGGAGGTGTCTCCGTACTCGCGGTTCGATGACGGGCTGCTCGACCTGATCTGGATCGATCACATGCCTGGTCCGTTGGAGATCGCCGATGCGATCTCCAAGGCCTACAACGGTAAACTGCTCGCCTCCCGCATCTTCGGGTGGAAACGGGTGCGTGCCGTCGAGATCACCCGGGCTGCGGTGGGTGACGAGCCGCCGGTGCTGATGGCGGACGGCGAGTACATCGGTCGACTGCCGGTGGTCGTACGGGCGTGCGATCGTTCGCTGCGCGTGCTGGTGCCGCCGGCCGTGGTCGGCTGGCATGAACGAGCGCGAGGCGAACAGGCGGTGCTGGACGCCATACGCCGCGACGGACGCGATCCGATCACCGGCGCATTCGTCTGATTCGACTGGTGGTTCGGTTCGACGGTCGCCCGGTTCAGCTGGCCGTAGCCGTTGCCGCCGGCGATGAACGGAGGTAGTCGGTCAGATGCAGCGTCTGTGCGATCAGCGACTTCAGCGTCGCGTCGGTGACGTTCGCATGCGATCGGATCAGGGAGATCAGCCCGACGATGAGCGTGAAGAACGTCTCGTGCACGTTCGTGATCGGCATGCCGTGCAGGAGCGCGAAATCGCGCACGACGGTGCGTTCCAGCAGGTCGGCGATACGATCGGCGATGCGGTCGATGAACCGGATGTACAGCTCCGCATTGCCCTCATGGATCATGCGGGCCGAGAACGGACCCTCATTCGCGATGAGGGCGCGGATCAGCCGTACCATGTCGTCGAGCGCCTTGTCGATGTTGCCGGTCTCGCGGGATGCGTTCCACGCCTCGAGCTTGGAGAGGATCTCGCCCACCACGTCGTCGAGCACGGCGTCGGCGACCGCGTCCTTATCGGGGAAGTAGTGGTAGAACAATGATCTGGTCATGTGCACCCGCGAGGCGATGTCGCTCACGGTGATCCTGGAGAAGCCCTTCTCCAGACAGATCTCTCTCGCTGCGCGCACGATCGCCGCGCGCCTGGCGTCTCCTTTGCCCGTCGCCGTCATCGTCGCTGTTGACGTCGTGTCAATACTGCTCATGGCAACAGTGTAGGTGATTGCGGTGGTGCGCACGACGGTTGTGCGCGTTTCGTCAACATCCATCGCCATCGATGGGTAGTCGGTTTGAGGTAGGTTGGAACATATGGCACTTGCACTGTATCGACGTTATCGCCCGGACACGTTCGAGGGAGTAATCGGGCAGGATCAGGTCACCGTACCGCTGATGCGGGCGCTGGACGAGGGCAAGCTCACTCACGCGTACCTGTTCTCCGGTCCGCGAGGTTGCGGCAAGACCAGCTCCGCCCGTATTCTCGCCCGATGCGTGAACTGCGAGAAGGGACCGACCTCGCATCCGTGCGGCGAGTGCGAGTCCTGCAAGGATCTCGCCACCGGCGGCCCGGGGTCGATCGATGTGGTCGAGATCGACGCGGCGTCGCACAACGGTGTCGACGATGCGCGCGAACTGCGTGAACGCGCAGGATTCGCCCCCGCACGCGACCGGTACAAGATCTTCATCCTCGACGAGGCCCATATGGTCACGCCGCAGGGATTCAACGCGCTGCTCAAGATCGTCGAGGAGCCGCCCGAGCATGTGATGTTCATTTTCGCCACCACCGAGCCCGACAAGGTGATCGGCACCATCCGCTCGCGCACCCACCACTATCCGTTCAGGCTCGTTCCGGCTGAGATCATGGGGCCGTACCTTGAGAAGATCTGCGATGAGGAGCACATCAAGCCCGAACCGGGTGTGCTTCGGCTTGCGATGCGCGCCGGCGGCGGATCGGTGCGAGACACACTGTCCGTATTGGATCAGCTCATGGTCGGCTCGGTCGACGGCGTGATCACGCACGACGCCTCCGTGGCGCTGCTCGGCTTCACGCCCGAGGCGCTCATCGGCGAGGCGATCGACGCGGTGATCGACAGGAACGGCAAGGACCTGTACGGCGTCATCCAGAAGGTCGTGGTCGGCGGCTTCGATCCGCGCCGATTCGTCGAGGACCTGCTCGCCCGCGTGCGGGACCTGCTGGTGCTCACGTTGGCGGGGGATCGGGCGGAAAGCGTGCTGTCCGACACCGCCGAGGCTGAGGAGATGGGCGATCTGCATCGTCAGGCGGCCGCGCTGGGGCTCGGCGCGCTCACCGCCATGGCCGACATCATCAACGACACGCTGGGTGCGATGACCGGTGCGATATCGCCGCGCATGCGTCTGGAGCTGCTGGCGGCGAGACTGCTCGCCGGAGCGGAGACCGGATTCGCGGCTCCGGCCCCCGCCGCGATCGGCAGCGGCGCGGGCAACGGCATGGGAGGTGCGCAGGCGTCGGCTGGTGCCGGAACAGCCGGTGCCGGGACTACCGGCGGATTCGCCGGCAATTCCGGAGCCGGGAACGCGGTCGGCTCGGGTCATGGCAGCTTCGCCGGTGCGGCGCGTAACGCCGGAGGCGCTCGCGGCAATGCCGGCGGCGTCGGTGGTGGTTTCGCCGGTGCCGCGCGCAATCAGCAGGCTGTTGCCGGTGCCGGTTTCGCTGTTTCATCCGCTGCTGCGGGCGATGCAGGCAATGCCGGCGTCTCGGGAGCGGGAATCTCGCATGGTGACGGCTTCGTGAACGCTGCGGTTTCCGTTGCGGCGGCGGCCTCTACCTCAGGGGCCGGAGCATCCGCCGCTGGGTCCGCGGCCGCGTCGACGGCAGCCGGCGATAACACCTCGCAGGTCACTGGTGGCACTGCCGCCCCCGCTGCTTCCGACAATCGCACGCCCGACCAGAAGTGGGATGCTCTGGTCGCGTCGTTGCCCGACGACGTACGCCGATACGTCACCCGCGACAAGGTGCTGCGCATCAGCCTGCGTCCGTACAAGCAGACCGGTCGGATGAGGCTGTGGCTGAAGTTCGACAAGCCCCTCAGCAAGTACGCCTTCGCGCTGGCCGTGGCATCCGAAGAGGTCGACGGCAGCAACAAGGTCGTGTCCATCCTGCGCTCCGAAGTGCGCAAGGTGTTCGGCGAGCAGACCGAGATCGCTCCGACCCCCACCACCGACGACGGTCAGAAGACGCCGGCCTTCAGCAAACTGCCGATGGGTGAGCAGCAGCGCATCAAGGCGCAGCTGCTGCAGGAGAACCTCAAGGCGGCGGCAAGCCTGTCCGCCACGGCCGAGTCCGCTGCCTCGTCGGGGAACGGCGGTCAGGAGTCGAGCCGTGAGCACGCAGCCCAGAGCGCGCACACGGCCAGTGCCTCGTCGGACGATGACGAAGCTCACCGAGCTCGGTCCGCCGCGCTGTCGGCGTTGGATGACGACGACCCGTGGGCGCATCCGACGCTGACGAAGCCCGCTGCATCGGCGGTTGGAATCGGCGGCAATGGTCCACGAGACAATGCCGGTGAATCCGGGGCGGACGAGCACCATCACAAGCACGTGGCGGTCCCCGATCTGAGCGATGGCATCGACCCGTGGGCGCAGCCCGCGGCCATGCCGAAGCCCGGAAACATCGGAGCCGGGCACGGCGTCGGTGATCATTCATCCACTTCTGGGCAGCCGGGACAATCCGGACAGCACGGACAGCCGGAACCGTCGGGAACCGGTGCCGGCGGCGACGATCGGATGATCGGACGCCCGACTGTCGCCTCATCTGCTCCGGCCGGTCAGAATGGACGGAGCGCCTACGGCGATCCATGGAACCAGCCCGCTCGACCGGCAGGGCCGGGAGCCGGAGCTCCCGATGCGTGGTTGGCGCCGTCGGCCGGTAGTGCCCCGACACAGCCGAATCGCCCTTCCGGGACGCCCGGCCCCGGGTCGCAGCGTCCGGTTCCAAACGAGCCGGACGACCCATGGAAGGACGTGCCACCGCCCAGCGAGCCGGACGATCCGTGGAATACACCCTCGGATGTTTCACGTGAAACACCGGCGAAGCCCGCCGGCACCGCAGGTGTAGGCGTTGGCGGCGGGGCGGTCGTTGGCGCGGGATCTCCGGCTGATCCTTGGAACGTCGCCCGGTCGCAGTCGCCCGCGTCCGCAAGGCCGCAGGTCTCCGCGGATGAGGACGAGTACTCGATGGACGACCAGTCGCTCGGCGAGGCCACCGCAATGGATCGGAACGAGCTGCTGCGGATGTTCGAAGTGAAGAAGGTCGAACAGTTCGCCGCCGACGATCCGCACAACCCGCGCAACGCCCATCCGGCACCCAAGCATGACGACGAGTGACGGGGGCGGCGCGAATGGTGCGGAACGGCACTCGAGCGCGCGCATGAAGACACGGAATGAACACGTGACAAGGAGGAACGGGCATGGCATTGGCCTATGACGGCGCGATCCAACGGCTCATCGACGCATTCAACAAACTGCCCGGCATCGGGCCGAAAGGCGCACAGCGCATCGCATTCTACCTGCTGAGCGCCGACGAGCAGGAGGCGGCGGCGCTCGCCGACGCCATCACCGAAGTCAAGGCGAAGGTGCGCTTCTGCGACATATGCGGCAACGTGTGCGAGACCAGCCCGTGTCCGATCTGCTCCGATCCGCGACGCGACCACACGCTGATCTGCGTCGTCGAGGAGCCAAAGGACGTGATGAGCATCGAGCGCACGCGCGAATACCGCGGCATGTACCACGTGCTCGGTGGGGCCATCAACCCGATGGCCAACGTCGGACCGAGTGATCTGCACATCGCAGGACTGCTCGAACGGCTCAAGGACGACAGCGTCAAGGAGATCATCCTCGCGCTCGACCCGAACATCGAAGGAGAGGCGACCACCACGTACCTGAGCCGCCTGATCAGCCCGCTCGGCATCAAGGTCACGCGCCTCGCCAGCGGACTGCCGGTCGGCTCGGACCTCGAATACGCCGACGAGATCACGCTCGGCCGTGCGCTCGCCGGCCGCCGCGAGGCATAGGAGGAATCCGCCTCCGTTCCCTCCGCTGTCTCCTTGACATCTCCCGCCGTCCGCATGTTGGGTGAGCGGATGGGGTTCGGGCCGCGAAATCCTTATAATCGTGCCGCTTACGTAGAATAAGCGGACGGAATATCGAGGGGCGCATGCCCCGAAACCCCCAAGAGAGAAATGGACAGCAGTGGCTCTCATCGTACAGAAGTACGGCGGCTCGTCGGTCGCCGATACGGAATCGATCAAACGTGTGGCCAAGCGCGTCGTCGAGACCAAGAAGAAAGGCAACAAGGTCGCCGTGGTGGTATCCGCAATGGGAGACACCACCGATGATCTCATCGATCAGGCGCTGAGCATCGACTCGAACCCGCCCGAGCGCGAGATGGACATGCTCATGACCGCCGGCGAACGCATCTCGATGAGTCTGCTTGCCATGGCCATTCATGCGGAAGGCAGTCGCGCCCACTCCTTCACCGGACAGCAGGCCGGCTTCTTTACCGACGCACGCTATGGCGCGGCCCACATCAAGGCCGTCAAGCCCGACCGCGTGAAGAACGCGCTGTCGCTGGGAGACGTCGCGATCGTCGCCGGATTCCAGGGCATCAACGCGAAGGGCGATGCCACCACGCTCGGCCGCGGCGGCTCCGACACCTCCGCCGTTGCGCTCGCCGTTGCACTCGGCGCCGACATCTGCGAGATCTACACCGACGTGGACGGCATCTTCACCGCCGATCCGCGCATCGTGCCGACCGCACGCCGCATCCCCTACGTCGGCTACGACGCGATCCTCGAAATGGCATCCTGCGGTTCGAAGGTGCTCGCGCTGCGCTGCGTCGAATACGCGCAGCGATTCAACATGCCTCTGCATGTGCGCAGCTCCTTCTCCCACCGCCCTGGCACGCTGGTCGTTCCCGAGGGAGTCGACCCGCGCACGCTGCCGAACATCGACTGATCGGTCGAGATCACGTCGACGGCATCGCGCCGACGGTATTGACAACACGTTTACGAAGCAAGACAAGGCAAGACAATGAGCGACAACAACAACGAAAAATCGATGGGCGATCTGTTCCCGGACCTCGGCCCCGAGGCTCCGGTCATCTCCGGCGTGGCGCATGACCGCAGCGAGGCGCTGGCCACCGTGCGTGGCGTGCCGAACGAGCCGGGCATGGCAGCGAAGGTGTTCACCGAGCTGGCGGCCGCCGGCATCAACGTGGACATGATCGTGCAGGCCGGCTCCTCCGCGGGCCTCGCCGACATCTCCTTCACCGTGCCGGAGTCGTCCGTCAAGGCGGTGGAGAACGCCCTGATCGACAAGCACGAGGAACTGGGCTACCGTGCCTTCGACGTGGATACCAAGGTCGGCAAGGTCGCCGTCGTCGGCGTGGGCATGAAGACCCACTCCGGCCTCGCCGCCAAGTTCTTCCAGGCGCTGAGCGATCACGGCATCAACGTGCTGATGATCTCCACCTCCGAGATCCGCATCGCCGCGCTCGTGCCGCTCGACCAGCTCAACGATGCCGTGCGCGCCCTGCACACCGCCTACGGTCTCGACGCCACGCAGGTGGAGGCCGTCGTCTACGGCGGCACCGGTCGCTGAGCGATCACGCCGATAGGATAATGGGGCGGGCACGGTTTTCTGCCACTCAACGAACATCAACCGATTGACCTGCGCTGAGTGGCAGACTCGTCACGCATCCATCCCCCGATCCGCCCCCCGATCGCCGTATTGGACCCCACGTAATCGAACGTCTTCGCGATCCCACGAGCTCCCATAACGTCGGACCCTATGGGATCGGCCGACAGACGGGCTGACAAGACGCGCGCGTAGCGTGTCCATAATTGCAGGACGAGGCGGCCCACGAAGCGGGTCTGAGGGGCAGTCAATTCAACAATGAATTCACACCGCAGGATACTGCCGGGGCAAGCAAACCAGCCGGTGGCAAGTCTATTGCCAATTCAATATGTGGTATGAAAAGCCGGGTATCGCGGAACCACGTGGGAACCGCGATACCCGGCTGGGGCTAGTGTTGATTGGCTGTTACTTCTTGGTGATGTAGCCGAGCGCCTTGAGCATCTCGGCGCATTCGAGGGCGCCGCCGGCGGCGCCGCGCAGCGTGTTGTGGGCGAGTCCGACGAACTTCCAGTCGAAGATCGAATCCTCACGCAGACGGCCGATCGACACGCCCATGCCGCCCTCGTAGTCGACGTCCAGCTTGACCTGCGGGCGGTCGTCCTCGGTCAGGTACTGGATGAAGTGCTTCGGCGCGTGAGGCAGCCCCAGTTCCGCGGCACGGGAGGTGTAGTTGACCAGACGGTCGATCAGCTCCTCCTTCGTGGCCTTCTTGCCGAAGTTGATGAACACGGTGGCGGTGTGACCGTCGAGTACGGGCACGCGGATGCACTGCGAGGTGATGCGCAGCGGGCCGTCGAACGGCACGATCTCGCCCTTCTCGTCATCCACGTGACCGAAGACCTTGAGCGGCTCCTTCTCGCTCTTGGCCTCCTCGCCGGAGATGAACGGGATGATGTTGCCCACCATCTCGGGCCAGTCCTTGAACGTCTTGCCCGCGCCGGAGATCGCCTGATAGGTGCTCACGACCACCTCGTGCGGCTCGAACTCCTTCCACGCGGCCAGCGCCGGCGTGTACGCCTGGATCGAGCAGTTCGGCTTGACGGCGATGAAGCCGCGCGTGGTGCCGAGACGCTTGCGCTGGTGCTCGATCACGGCGAAATGCTCCGGGTTGATCTCCGGCACGACCATCGGCACGTCCGCAGTCCAGCGGTGGGCGCTGTTGTTGGAGACGACCGGGGTCTCGGTCTTCGCGTAGCGTTCCTCGATCGCGCGGATCTGATCCTTCGGCATGTTCACGGCGGAGAACATGAAGTCCACTCCGGCAGCGACCTTCTCGGCGTCATCGCTGTCGACCACCGGCATGTGCTTGACGTACTCGGGCATCGGCGCTTCCATCTTCCAACGGTCGCCGACCGCCTCCTCGTACGTCTTGCCGGCGCTGTGCGCGGATGCGGCGAGCGTGGTCACCTCGAACCACGGGTGGTTCTCAAGCAGCGTGATGAAGCGCTGGCCGACCATACCGGTGGCGCCGAGGACGCCGACCTTGAGTTTCTCGGACATAACAACCTCTTGGAATAGATGGGTGGATACAACGTGACGTAACCGTCAAGTCTACGGAACGGCCGGCGCGTCCGCCCCCGTTTGCCCGCATGGTGACTGGTTCGCTGGTTCCCGGCACGGCGGTAGGCTGTAAGCATGTCGATTGCATCGGAAGAAGCGAAGAACCAGCTCGATCGGATCGTAGCGTTGGGATACCCGGATGTGGCGGATATGAGCGCGGCGGCGTTCCGTTCCCTCGCGCGCCCGCTGATCGAGGCGCTCGAGCAGTCCGATCTCGGCGCGGACATCCTGCTGGTGCCGACGCGTGAGCTGGTTTCGCCCGAATCGCTGATCGCCCGAACCTCGATCAACCGCATGGCGGGATTCACGACGATGCCGCCGCGCGACATCGCCAGTTTCCTGCCGCAGGACGGCTTCGAGCCGCCGGAGGGACCGTTCTACCTCGTCGTCGAACCTCATACCGGCACCTGCTACATCAATCGTGAGCCTGACGTGGCGCGCAAGCTCATCGACTCCGACGAGCGCATGCCGCTCACGCTGGAGGAGGGTCTGGCGATCGCCACGCAGCACCCCGAATGGCTGCTGGAGAAGAACGGCTTCAACCTGCTCGGATCGCGTTCGGCCGATGGGCGCGTGCCGAGCATCTGGATGAGCCAGAACGCGCCGAGGCTCGGCGCCGTATGGCCGAACTCGCGTCACACATGGCTTGGCAACGCCTACTGCATCGCCCGCCGAGGAGTGAGTCTGTTTCGATAGATAGCTGCGGCTCGGTCTTTCACCCCCCCCCAGCCATCTGGCCCCTTATCGGGGGTCGGGGGCGGATATGGGTCAGCGACGCCGCAGGAGGTGACGCAGGGGGAGAGTGATGGCGTAGAGCAGGGCGCCGGCGAGGGCTGCGGTGGTGGCGAAGACGGCGGGGCGGCGCAGCTGGTCGCGGGCGCTGACGCCGTCGGTGATGCAGTGGTCCTCGAACCAGACGCGCAGTTCGTTATGCGAATAGCGGCCGACCAGTTCGCCCCACGTGAGCATGCGCGTGGTGTACGTGGCCGGGTGATCCTCGTGGAACTCGAACAGGCGGATGCCGCGCAGTCGCGACTTCGGGCCGTAGCATTCGAATCCGCAGGTGGGCGCGTATCCCAGATCGATGCCGTCGTCGTGCCCGACGAACGAGTTCTTGTGATCATGGCCGCAGAACAGGGCGAAGTAGCCGCCGGCATCGCGCATCGCGTCGACCTCGCCCACGTTCTCGTCGGCGCATCCGATGCCCTCGCCGAGGCGGGAGCCCGGACGACACTTCGATTCATCAAGCACGAAGCATCGCCCGGAGAAGGTGCGCGATCCCTCCACGGCGTTCGGCGTCCACGCCGGAACCTCCTTCAGCACGTCGTAGAACTCCTGCGGCGGAATGTGCTGGAAGGCGATGGCTGGCACCGGCTTGCCGTCGCCGTTGCGCGCGGCCAGCTCGTGCTGCACGTCCGCCAGCCAGGCGATCGCCTCGGGGGAGGGCGTGCCGTAGCCGTCGGAGTCGGCCAGGTCGAGGCCGCGGGGGTTCGTCGCGTACAGCGGATACTGCGCGTCGCGTTCGGCGGGGGTGTCCTTGTCCGCGTAATCGCCCGAATTGACCATCATCACGCTCATCGCGATATGACCGGAACCGTCGGAGGATTCGACCGGCATCGCGAACGTGCCCGGCTCGAAGGCGAGCGGATCGGGGCGCGGCGCGTCGGGCTCGTCGGAGGCGGGCGCCGGCGGGTTGAGGCAGCCGGGGAATTCTCGGTAGATGTCGTCCTGCTCCTCGGCGAGGATGCCGCACTGGAAGTCGTGGTTGCCGTAGGTCGCGGCGAACGGCACGCCGGCGTCGATAACCGGTCCGAGGAACGCGGCGAACGTGCGGCGCACCTTGGCGCGCGTCTCGTCCATCAGATCGGCGGCCGTGATGACGTCGTCGACCGGCGGCACGTCGGGGTTGCGGCGTTCGGCGATACGGCGCTTGACGCCCCGCAGCTTCGCCTCGATCTCGGTGACGACGCGCACGCGCGCGCCCGGCTGCTCGCCGCGGCGGCGTAGGAACGTGTCGATGTATGCGGGATCGTAACCGCGGATCTGGTCGCCGGTCAGCACCACCAGATCGGGATCCGCCTTGCGGATCGCCTCGCGGATCAGACGGATCGTGTCGGGATCGACCTCGGGCTTGTCCTGGATATCGGCCATCTGCAGCACGCGGAAGGTGCCGTCCTCGCGGAATCGCAGTGTCATGACTCCAATGTAGCGCGAGGTGTGGCGCGTGATGGCGGCTGTGTCGGGGCGGGGCGCGGCGCGCGCACGGTGAAATCGCGCGGTGTGATATGCGAGACACTATCGGGGGAAAACCGACGAATCGCGCAACATTGTGGACCCGGCGAGGCGTTGGGACGCGCGGTAGGTAGGATGGGGGATTGCGCATGTTACGTATGCGTAAACGAACCACAGACGTCTGATCACTGTCATATGGCCGGCAGAG
Organism: Bifidobacterium callitrichos; assembly: GCF_008698085.1. NCBI lineage: Bacteria > Bacillati > Actinomycetota > Actinomycetes > Bifidobacteriales > Bifidobacteriaceae > Bifidobacterium > Bifidobacterium callitrichos. Next base: position 287,603 of record NZ_RZJP01000002.1, on the reverse strand, counting down.
ACGGTCATGCACCAAACGCCGTGTACCAAGCAAAGGAGGAACGATGGGTCAGGATCAATCATCGGTATTCGATCTCGCCGCGGTCGCCGCGGCATCCAACGGAGGGAACAACGACCCGCTGCTGCCTCCCGCACGATTCATCGGCGACCCGCAGAAACCGAGCAAGATGCCGTACACCAAGTACGTCGCCTACGACAAGCAGGTGCCGTTCGACTACCCGCAGCGCACGTGGCCGGGCAAGAAGCTGCAGCGCGCGCCGCGCTGGTGCTCCGTCGATCTGCGTGACGGCAACCAGGCGCTCGTCAACCCGATGGACTCCGAGCGCAAGCTGCGCTTCTGGAACCTCTTGGTCTCCATGGGCTTCAAGGAGATCGAGGTGGGCTTCCCGTCCGCTTCGGAGACCGATTTCGACTTCATCCGCATGCTCATCGAACGTGAGCTCATTCCGGACGACGTGACCATCGTCGTGCTCACCCAGTGCCGCGAGCACCTGATCCGCCGCACCTACGAGGCGCTCAAGGGCGCCAAGCGCGCGATCGTGCACTTCTACAACTCCGTCTCCGTGCTGCAGCGCGAGGTCGTGTTCCGCAAGAACAAGGAGGAGATCAAGAAGCTCGCCACCGACGCCGCCGAACTGTGCAAGCATCTGGAGGGCGAGGCCGAGGGCATCGACCTGTACTACGAGTACTCGCCGGAGTCCTTCACCGGCACCGAGCCGGAGTACGCCGTCGAGGTGTGCAACGCGGTGATCGGCGTCATCAAGCCGACCCCCGAGCACCCGATGATCATCAACCTGCCGGCAACGGTCGAGATGACCACGCCGAACGTATTCGCCGACGAGGTGGAGTACGTCTCCAACAACCTCGACGACCGCGACTCCGTGGTGCTCTCCCTGCACCCGCACAACGACGAGGGCATGGGCGTGGCCGCCACCGAGCTGGCCGTACTGGCCGGCGCCGACCGCGTCGAGGGCTGCCTGCTCGGCAACGGCGAGCGCACCGGCAACGTCGACCTCGTCACGCTGGGCCTGAACCTGCTCACGCAGGGCGTCGACCCGCAGCTCGACCTGTCCGATGTGCCGGAGATCCGCAAGACCGTCGAGTACTGCAACCAGATCAAGATCTCCGAGCGTCACCCGTACGCGGGCAACTTCGTGTTCACCGCGTTCTCCGGTTCGCATCAGGACGCCATCAAGAAGGGTCTCGAGGCCCGTCAGGTGGCCGCGGACCGCGCCGGCGCCGATCTCGACAAGTTCGTCTGGCTCGTGCCCTATCTGCCGATCGATCCGAAGGACATCGGCCGTACGTACGAGGCGATCATCCGCGTCAACTCCCAGTCCGGCAAGGGTGGCATGGCCTACCTGCTCAAGACCAACCACAACCTTGACCTGCCGAAGCGTCTGCAGGTGGAGTTCGACAAGGTCGTGCAGAAGTACGCCGACGACACGAAGAAGGAAGTCAAGGACGAGGACATCTGGCGCCTGTTCAAGGACGAGTACCTGCCGGTCGAGCAGTCGGGCATGACCGCCGCCGGCGTGGTCGTCGGCGACACGCACGATGCGTCGCTCGCCCCGTGGGGCCGTCTGAAGCTGCTCAAGGTGGCGGTTTCCTCCGGTGAGGATGGCTCCGACACCGTGCTCAAGGCGCGTGTGCTTGACCGTGGCGTCAACGTGGGCGTCGACGAGCCTCACGAGCGTGAGATCTCCGGCGTGGGCAACGGCCCGATCGCCGCGTTCCTCAACGCGATCGCGAACCTCGGCATCGAGGCGTCGGTCATGGACTACGTCGAGCACACGATGTCCGTCGGCACCGACGCGATGGCCGCCTCCTATGTGGAGTGCCAGGTCGGCTCCGATGCGGACTCCGAGATCATCTGGGGCGTCGGCATCGACTCGTCGATCACGACTTCCGCGCTCAAGGCGATCATCTCCGGCATCAACAGGGTGAACCGCTCGGCTGAGCACTGATAGGCACTGATAGGCGCTGACTATGTAGGAGGGCCTCGCATGGATTGGATCCGTGCGAGGCCCTCCTTTCAGCTACTCCATCACGCCCGGGGTCTGTTCGGGGTTGGTAGATGGATCTGAAGGGGTGTTCTCGGGGACATCGCCCTGTGTGCCGTTCGATCCCGAGCCGGAGGAGCCGGTTCCGCCGGTATCGTTGGAACCGCTGCCTGTGCCGTTCGATCCGGAGCCGGAGCCGGAGGACGTGCAGCCCGCTGCGGACGGATTGGTCGTGCATTCACCTGTCGAGCCCGATCCGGTGCCCGTGCCTGAACCACTGCCGGTGCCGCCCGTACCCGCGCCGGATTCGCTACTCTGGCCGGACTGCGCGGAGTCGGTGGACTGATCCTGCGTATAGGCGTCCTGCGAGCCGGAGGACGAATAGTACCGCTTGCTCGACGACTTCGAACCGGTGCCCCACGTGCCGTCGGAGCCGCCGACCTTGCCGTTGTCCTTGGCGGTCGGGAAGGACTCGTTCGCCGTGCCGGCCAGCGCCTGCGTCATGTACTGGGTGAACAGGTGCACCGGGTAGTCGGAGTGTCCGGTCCAACGGCCGAACGAGGGGATCTCCTGCGGATTGCCGTTCGCGTCCGGATACCACATCGCGAACGTGGAGACCACGGACGGCGTGTAGCCGACGAAGCTCGCCGCGTACATGTTGTTCGAGGTTCCGGTCTTGCCGGCGATCGTGTGCCCGATCGAACGCGCCTCGGTGGCGGTGCCGGACTGGACCACGCCGGTCAGGGCCTTGGTCACGAGGTTCGCGTCGTTGGCCTCGAACACCTTCGTGGTGGATGTCGGCGCCTGGTAGAGATCCTTGTTGTGCACGTCCTTCACGCTCGCGACGATATGCAGCGTCGGCTTGTTGCCCTGATTGGCGATCGTGGAGTATGCCCACGTCATGTCCCTGACGGTCAGCGCGTTGTTGCCGAGCACCGTGTACGGCTCGGAGCCGTCCAATGAGGTGCTCTGCACGCCAGCCTCGCGCGCGAGTTCGGCGATCTTCTTGGTGCCGAGCTTGGTCTGCAGATCCATGAACACCGTGTTCGACGACTGCGCCGTGGCCTTGTACAGGTTGATGTACCCAAGGTTGGCGCCGCCCACGTTGCTCACCGTGCCCGCGATGCCCGGATACGTGCGTTTCGAGTTGCCGTTGAAGATCGTGTTGAGGCTGACCTTGTCCTGCACCGCGCCCATGAGCGCGAACGCCTTCATCGTGGAGCCGACCTCGTACTGCGCCTGCGTGGCGTTGTTGAGCTGCTTGGTGAGGTAGTCGTCGCCAGCGTACAGCGAGATGATCGAACCGTCCTTCGGATTGACGCTCATCGCGCCGAACTGCATGCCCTCGGGCACCACGCCCTGCATGCCGTTGCTGGCGGGGCTGACGACCTGCTGCATGAGGTCCTGCTTCGACTTGTCGATCGTGGTGACGATCCTGTAGCCGCCGGTGTCGAGATCGTCCTTCGTGAACGCCTTGCTGTTGACGAGCTCATCGCGCACCATCTGCAGCAGGTAGCCGTTCGGACCCTTGTACATGTCCTGTTGCGTGTTCTCGACGGTGGTAGGCATCGTCGAGGCGTCGGAGGCCTCCTTGGCGGTGATGTAGCCGTCCTCCTTCATGATCGAGATCACGCGGTGGAAACGCTGCTGAGCCATCTTCGGGTTCTGCGCCGGATCCCACGTGGAGGGGGCCGGGATGATGCCGGCGATCATCGCCGCCTCGGAGACGGTTAGATCCTTGGCGTCCTTGTTGAAGTACGCCTGTGCGGCCGCCTGGATGCCGTACGCGCCGCGACCCAGATAGATCGTGTTCATGTAGTTGCACAGCACCTGGGACTTGTCCTGGCTCTGCGCGATCTTCAGCGCGAGGATCGCCTCGTGCAGCTTGCCGGTGTACGAGGTCGTTTCTCCGAGGTAATAGCGTTCCGCATACTGCTGGGTGATCGTCGATCCGCCCTGGCGCGTGCCCTTGGTGACGTTGTTCACCAGTGCGCGGGCGATGCCCTGCAGATCGATGCCGCGGTCGGTGTAGAAGCTGCGGTTCTCCGACGCGACGATCGCATTGCCTACGTAGTCGGGGAGTACGGCGCAGTCGATGATCTCGCGGTTCTGCTCGGAGAACGTGCCCATCTCGGTGGTGCCGTCGCTGAAGTAGACGGTGGTGTTCGAGGCCATCGCGACCTTCTCTGGCGCGGGGACCTCCGTGGTGGCGTACAGGTACGCGAACAGACCGATGCCGGCTGCCAGACACAGCGCGATCAGTCCGAGTATCCACTTGAGGATGAGATGCCGGCTGCGGCCCCTTGCCTTCGGGCCCTTCCCGCCCCTGGCACGATGGTTGCCGCCGCGGTAGTGACGGGCTGCCGGATTGCGCGTCGATCTGCGCTCCGACGTACCCTGCGCCGCCCTCCGGGCATGCTTCCGACCGTTACTAGAGTGTGAAACCATACCCTCCACCGTAACCACATGCCTTGAACAAGCCGCTAGGGTTTTGCTTGTTCAGGCTGCGCAAGGCGGCTTTTTTCCGTGAAATCCTCACAATGATGAAGGTGTCTGGAAGGAAGCTGGACGTCGGGGAGGGCGGGGATGTCGGGATATGTCGGAACATGGTGTATAGTGGACAAAGCCTCCACGCGGCGTTACGTCGCCCAATCCCCCCAGGGCAGGAATGCAGCAAGGGTAAGCGGCCTCTGACGGGTGCGTGGAGGTTTTTCTATGCTTGTGGGCTACTCTGTATGGCATGACCGACGAACAGAAGCCTTCCGATCCCTCAGGTCCCGTGATTCGTGATCCCCGCGAGCCTCGTCTCATGCCGCAATCACCCTCCGGCACGTCCTCGCGTGCATCCTCGGATCTGGTACGCGACTTCGAACCGCTGGACATTCCCGTGCGATCCTCGTCCAAGCCGGCGTATCCGTCGTCGAACCGGCCGACGTCGCTGGCCGACGTCGCCGACGTGGAAAGCACGAACACGATGGATCTGACCGCGGTGATGGACGCGGCCACGGGCGCCGGTGCGGGCGCCGGCATGGGAGCCCCGGCAGGCGCCAAGGCATCCTCATCCGGCGAGAACGATCCCCTCTCCCGCAGCCCGCGCGCCTCCAGCCGCGTGCTGTGCGTGCTGCTTGGCCTCATGTTCATCGCCGCCGCGTTCGGCGTATGGTGGCTCGGCACGCACACCGAGGCCGGTCAGGCGTTCGACGACATGACCGAAGTCGCCTTCGCCGACACGGCCCCCGCATGGCTGGGCGGTCTGCTTGCGCTCGGCACGCACCTGAACGTGGTGATCGTCTCGACGGCGCTCGCCGTCATCGCCGTCGTCATCGCCGCCATCCGCAGACGCTGGTGGCTGTTGGGGCAGATCGTCGTCTTCGGTCTGCTGTGCTTCGCCGCCACGCTGATGAAGCCCGTGCTGCCGCGCCCGTTCATCATCCACACCGAGATCGTCGACGGTCCGTCCGCGCCCTCCGGGCACGTCACGCTCGCCGTCGCGTCCGCGATCGCGCTGCTGCTCGTCGTATCGCGCGGATGGCGATGGGTCGTCTCGCTCGTCGGCATGACGTGGAGCGCGTTCGTCGGCCTGTCCGTCGTCTACGGACGCTGGCATCGCCCGTCCGACGCGGCGATGGCCATGCTGCTGGTCGGCGGCATCGCCCTGATCATCCTCGCGTTCACGCGCGCGTCCGGCATGGACCGCATGGGCACGCGCCGCTCCTCCGCAGGCGCGCAGATCGTCGCGAGCGTGTCCCTGACCGCCGGGATCATGGCGACGTTGTACGGCGCGTACGTAGTGTGGCAGATCGTGCCCGGACTGACGATGAGCGCGCAGTGGGCGCGGTCGAGCTCGATGGCGGCCAGCGCGATTCTCGCCGTCGCGATCGTCCTGCTGGTCTTCGGATGCACGCTGATGATGCGCCAGATCACCGCCTCGCCGCTGAGCCGTCTCGGCCTGGTGGGGGCGCCTCCGGCCCCGCCGAAGCGCCGCCGGGAACCCTCTGGCCACGCGTCGTGAGTATGATGACTGCACAGCGGAAGAAGAAATAAGGAGAGATCATGGCAAATGGCACCAAGCTGGTGATCGTGGAGTCTCCCACCAAGGCGCACAAGATCGGCGGCTATCTGGGAGACGGATACACGGTGATGGCGTCGGTGGGTCATATCCGGGATCTCGCGCAGCCGAGTCAGGTGCCCGCCGACGAGAAGGCGAAGTTCGGCAAGTTCGGCGTCGATGTCGACGACGGCTTCAAGCCCTACTACATCGTCGACGCGAACAAGAAGAAGACGGTCTCCGAGCTCAAATCAGCGCTGAAGAAGGCCGACGAGCTCTACCTCGCCACCGATGAGGATCGCGAGGGCGAGGCCATCGCGTGGCATCTGGTCGAAACGTTGAAGCCCAAGGTGCCGGTCAAGCGCATGGTCTTCCACGAGATCACCAAGAACGCGATCCGCCAGTCGCTCACCCAGACGCGCGACGTCGACGCCGACATGGTCGACGCGCAGGAGACCCGACGCATCCTCGATCGCCTCTACGGCTACGAGCTGTCTCCGGTGCTGTGGCGCAAGGTCGGCCCGGGCCTGTCCGCGGGCCGCGTGCAGTCGGTCGCCACGCGTCTGATCGTCGAGCGCGAGCGCGAGCGCATGGCGTTCGTTCGCGCACCCTACTGGGATGTGACCGCGACGCTGTCCGCGCCGGGTGCGGAGGGCGCGCCCGTGTCGTTCGAGGCGCGCATGACCGGGCTGGACGGGCATCGTCTGGCCGGATCCAGGGATTTCGGCGATGACGGCCGACTCATCGCGGACAGTGTGTCCGCCGGCGTCCGTCAGCTCGACGAGGCGACCGCTCGCTCGCTCGCCACGGCACTGCGCGACGCGCCGTTCACCGTCACGTCGATGGAATCGAAGCCGTATCGTCGCCGCCCGCTGCCGCCGTTCACCACGTCCACGCTGCAGCAGACCGCCGGCAATCGCCTCGGCATGAGCTCGCGCGCCACGATGCGCGCCGCTCAGGGCCTGTACGAGAACGGCTACATCACGTATATGCGTACCGATTCGGTGACGCTCTCGCAGGAGGCCATCGCGGCCGCGCGCGAAAGCGTCACGGCCCACTTCGGCGAGCGATACCTCTCCGACGCGCCCAAGCAGTACGCGACCAAGACCGCCGGCGCGCAGGAGGCCCACGAGTGCATCCGTCCGGCCGGCGCGCACTTCCATGATCCGGACGAACTGGCCACGAAGGTGCCGAGCGACCAGCTGAAGCTGTACACGCTGATCTGGCAGCGCACGCTCGCCTCGCAGATGGCCGATGCCACCGGTTCGACCGCGACCGTCAAGCTCACCGCTCCGGCCGGTGATCACGGCGAGGCCGCGTTCCAGGCGTCCGGCACGGTGATCGAGTTCCCGGGCTTCATGAAGGCGACCGGCGAGGGGCGTCGCGCGACTTCGACGGATAAGACGAAGGACGATGACGGCAAGGCGAAGTCGGCCGACGAGAACGCGTCCCTGCCTCCGATGAGCGAGGGCCAGCGGCTCGGCGCATCCGAGGTCGAGGCCGACGGGCACGAGACCCAGCCGCCGGCGCGCTACACCGAGGCATCGCTCGTCAAGACGCTGGAGGCCAAGGAGATCGGCCGCCCGTCGACCTACGCGTCGATCATCTCCACGATCATCGACCGCGGATACGTGTACGAGCGCGGCCGCGCGCTGATCCCCTCGTGGCTGGCGTTCGCCGTGATCAAGCTGCTGGAGAAGAACTTCCCGAAGCTCGTCGACTACCAGTTCACCGCCGACATGGAGAACGGCCTCGACCAGATCGCGCACGGCAAGGAGACCGGCCGCGACTGGCTCACCCGCTTCTACTTCGGTTCCGGGCACGGTGCCGCGCAGTCGGCCGACGAGGCGCACGAGGGCCTGCAGCAGCAGGTCGCGCAGCTCGGCGACATCGACGCGCGCGCCATCAACACCATCGAGATCGGCGACGGTCTGCACGTGCGCGTCGGCCGCTACGGCCCATATCTGGAGGACACGCAGCACCTCGATGCGGAAGGCAACCCGAAGCGCGCCTCCCTGCCCGACACGATCGCGCCGGACGAGCTGACCGTCGCCGTGGCGCACGATCTGATCGACAACCATTCCGGCGGCCCGCGCGAACTGGGCACGGACCCGGTCACGGGCGGCACGGTCGAGGTGCGCAACGGACGCTTCGGACCGTACGTGGCGCTGATCCCGCCGGCCGGAGCCGAGGGCGCCGCCGCCGGTGCCGCGGCTCCTGCCGAGACCGGCTCCAAGCGCGGCTCGAAGAAGCAGCCTGCCGCGCCGAAGCCGAAGATGGCAAGCCTGTTCAAGACGATGAGTCCCGAGTCGATCACGCTCGATGACGCGCTGAAACTGCTGCGTCTGCCGCGCGAGGTCGGCTCCTACGAGGAGACGAACGCCGAAACCGGTGAGATCAGTGAATCGCACGTCATCGCGAACAACGGCCGTTACGGCCCGTACCTGACCAAGACGAAGGCGGACGGCTCCACCGATACCCGTTCGCTCGGCTCCGAGGACGAGATCTTCACCGTCACCATCGATCAGGCGAAGGATCTGTTCGCGCAGCCGAAGTACCGCGGTCGCGGTCGCGGCGCCGCCAAGCCGCCGATCCGCTCGCTCGGCAACGATCCGGAATCCGGCAAGCCGGTGGTCATCAAGGAGGGCCGATTCGGCCTGTACCTGACCGACGGCGAAACCAACCGCACGCTGCCGCGCCAGTACGATCCGGCCACCATCGAACCGGCGGACGCCTACCGCATCCTCGCCGAGAAGCGTGCGATGGGACCGGCCCCCAAGCGTGGTCGTGGCGGTCGATCGGGCTCCGGCGCGAAGGGCAAGGCCGCGCCGAAGGTGAGCGCCGTCGAGGCGAAGCGCGCCGAACGCCGCGCCGAGGTGAAGAAGCTCGCCGACCAGGGCTGGGCCAACACGCGCATCGCCGAGAAGATCGGCTCCACCGCCGCCACCGTGAAAAGCGACATCGACTGGCTCACCGCCAACGAGGGATACGAACGCCCCGCAGTGGTGGCCGCCAAGCCGAAGCGCGCCGCGAAGTAGGTAAGGGCCGACGGGGCGGCGTGGACCCTGCGGGGAAACGGACGCCAAGGAATCGCAGGCAACGGTTATGGTGGAAACCATGGCTGGACTGTTCATCTCATTCGAAGGCGTCGACGGCGTGGGCAAGACCACGCAGGTCGAGCGGCTTCGCGCGTATCTGGAATCGCGAGGTCGCACCGTCGTGACAACTCGCGAGCCGGGTGGTACTACGCTGGGCCGGGCCATCCGACGGCTGCTGTTGTACGGCATGGATGCTGGGAACGGTGTAGTTGATGAGCACGACGGCAGCGTCGTCGACATCGCGCCGCGCGCCGAGGCGCTACTGTTCGCCGCCGACCGCGCGCAGCACGTCGCAGAGACCATTCGGCCTGCGCTCGATCGCGGCGAGGTGGTGATTACCGACCGGTATCTCGACTCGTCGCTGGCCTATCAGGCGGGCGGACGAGAGCTGACGGCCGAGGAAATCCGAGAGTTGAGCATGTGGGCCACGAACGGACTGCTGCCGGTGCGCACGTACCTGCTCGACATGGACCCGTCGCTGTCGCATGCGCGACTGACCCACGCCGCCGATCGCATGGAATCGGCCGGAAACGAGTTCCAGAATCGCACACGACAGGCGTTCCTCGATCTGGCGGCCGGCGAGCCGGAGCGATTCCGCGTGATCGACGCATCGCGATCCATCGACGAGGTGTGGGCGTCCATCCGGACGGATGTTGACGGACTGCTGCTGCGCGAACGGCGCGACGGCGAGAATGGCGAGGAGTCGGCATGAGCGTGTGGGATTCTCTCGTCGGACAGCAGCAGGTTGTCGAACAGCTGAAGGCCATCGCGGCCGGCGATCCGAAGCAGATCGCGCAATCGTGGTTGATCTGCGGGCCTCCCGGATCGGGCCGATCGAACATGGCGCGCGCGTTCGCGGCCGCGTTGGAAAGCCCCGATCACGGTCTGGGCGACGAGCCGACCAAGGTGACGCAGCAGGTGCTCGCCGGCACGCACCCGGATGTGAGCGTGCTCGCCACCGACAAGGTGACGATCGGCATCGACGAGGTGCGCGACCTGATCGGCATGTCCGAGCAGATGCCGAGCACCGCGCCATGGCGGATCATCATCATCGAGGACGTCGACCGCATGCTCGAACGCACCACCAACGTGCTGTTGAAGGAGATCGAGGAGCCGGCCGAGCACTGCATCTGGCTGCTGTGCGCCCCCAGCGCGCAGGACGTGCTGCCGACCATCCGCTCGCGCACGCGCATCGTGAACCTCGCCGTACCGGGTGCGGCGGCGGTTGCGAAATATCTTGAGGAGAGCGTCGGCGTGGAGCCGAAGATCGCGCGGCGCGCGGCACGGCTTGCCGAAGGGCATATCGGCATCGCGAAACTGTACGCCACCGACGAGCGGGTCATGACCGACCGCGACGAGCTCATCGTCGGCGTGCTCGGATTGCGCAGGGCGTCGCAGGCCGTGCTGCTCGCCGGATCGCTCAACGCGAACGCCAAGGCGCAGGCCGAAGTGGATGCGGCGCGTCAGGCCGCACGCGAGGAGGCCGATTTCCGGCGCATCAACGGACTCGGCCCCGATGACCGCATCCCGCCGAAACTGCGCGGCGCATACAACGCGATCTCCAAGAAAGACGAGCTGAAGCGCCGGGCCACCCGCCGCAGCCGCGACGTGCTCGACCGCGCGCTGAACTCGATCGCCTCGATCTACCGCGACGTGGCCGTGATCCAGAACGGTGCGGAGGGCTCGGTCGGACTGATCAACCTTGAGAACCGCACGGCGATCACCGAACTGGCCTCGCGCATGCCGCGCGCCGCCGCCGTGGAGCGGCTCGACGAGGTCGCGGTCGCGCGCCGCCGCCTCATGGGCAACGGTAACCCGTTGCTGGTGTTCGAGGCCCTGTTCTGCGCGCTGATGTACTGAGTGCGGGGCAGCCCGCCCGTGTGTTGTTGTCAAAAGTGTGCTGATCGAACACTTTTAACATGTTAAAAGTGTTCGATCAGCACACTTTTGACAACGAGAGCTTGTGTATGGCTGTGACGTGATGTGGATAGGGTCCCGGTTGCCTCTGTCGGTGGCCGGGGCCGTACTCTATTCGTGTACGATGTTGGCCCGGCGAGTTGTCACAACGCGATTGTCACAACGCGAGGATTTGAAAGGTTTTCGCGCGTTGCGACAAATCTCGGGGGTAATGAATCTGTCTGGGACTGGCGCAAGATCTCAGGAATGGCGGAATTCCGGGCTTTTGTGGTTGTGTGGCTCTTGTGTTCGTGGGTTCGTGCCCGAAGATCCGTGTCACAAGACGAGAATCGGGGCGTTTTTCGCGCGTTGTGACACGGATTTTTGTCACAACGCGCACGGCAAGCGGTTGACGCGCGCGTTGTGACAAGTTGGAGCGGGATGGGTGCGGGATTAAGCGCGCAATCACACGGTTCCTGTGTTGAAGACCGCATGATTGCGCCGTTCAGTGCGCGGCAAACGGTTGACGAGCACTGAACGGCGGAAGGGACCGACTCAGCGGTACCAGACGGATGCCTCGTAGGGGCGCAGGCTCGAGACGGGGGAGGCGGTGATCGTGGCGGCGTCGTCCGCGGCGCCGGTGCGAGGGGTGTCCGCGTAGTTGCCGAGGATGCGTTCGAAGCCTTCGAGATCGGGGACTTCGGCGCCGGTCCATTCGGTGTCGTGGCCGTGGAAGTTGGCGACCATGATCAGCTCGTGACCCTGCCAGCGCCGGCGGTAGGCGAACACGTCCGGGTGATCCACGGCCAGCGGTTCGACGTCGCCGAAGGCGATCACGTCCAGCTCCTTGCGCAGGGCGATGAGCCGCCGGTAGTAGTGGTAGATCGAATCCGGGTCGGCAATCTCCGCGGCGGCGTTGATGTGATCGCGATTCGCGTTCACGGCCAGCCACGGTTCGGCCGCGGCATGGCTCGAAGCCGAGGCCGAAGCCGGTGACGACGGCATGAAGCCGGCGTACTGCGAGTCGTCCCACTGCATCGGCGTGCGGGAGTTGTCGCGCGAGTGCACCTGGATGATGCGCAACGCGTCATCGGCCTTCAGACCCTTGCGCTGGAGGATCTCGTAGTGGTTGAGACTCTCCACGTCGCGGAACTGGCCGATCGACGTGTAGTCGGCGTTCGTCATGCCCAGCTCCTCGCCCTGATAGACGTACGGCGTGCCGCGCAGGCAGTGCATCACCGTGGCGAGCATCTTGGCCGACTCCTTCCAATAGCGGCCCTCATCGCCGAAGCGCGAGACCACGCGCGGCTGGTCGTGGTTGCACCAGAACACCGCGTTCCATGCGTTATGCGCGGCCATGTTGGTCTGCCAGTCGAAGACGATGCGCTTGAGCCTGGCGAAGTCCGGCGGTACCAGCACCCACTTCTCATTGCCCATGAAGTCGACTTTGAGATGGTGGAAGCTGAACACCATGTTCAGTTCGTGGGTGTCGGCTCCGGCATAGCGGTAGCACTGCTCCATCGACGTGGAGGACATCTCGCCGACGGTGATGATGCCCGGATCGGTGCCGAACGTCGCCTCGTTGAGATCGCGCAGGTATTCGTGGACGCGCGGGCCGTCGGTGTAGAAGCGGCGGCCGTCGCCGTCCGGATCGTCCTCGAAGGCGGCCTTGCTGATCAGGTTGATGACGTCGAAACGGAATCCGCGCACGCCCTTGCCCATCCAGAATCGCACGATCTTCTGGATCTCGTGGCGCACGTCCGGGTTCTCCCAGTCGAGGTCGGCCTGCGTGGGGTCGAACAGGTGCAGGTACCATTCGTCGAACTCGGGCACGTACGCCCACGCAGAGCCGCCGAACTTGCTCTCCCAGTTCGTCGGCGGCACACCCGGGCCCTTGCCCTTGCGGAAGTAGAAGAACTGCTTGTAGTACGGGTCGCCGGCCATCGCCTTGCGGAACCACTCGTGCTCGGTGGACACGTGGTTGAAGACCATGTCGAACATGAGGCCGATGCCGCGCTCGCCGGCTTCGGCGATGAGCTCCTCGACGTCGGCCATCGTGCCGTACGCCGGGTCGACGTCGTAGTAGTCGGCGACGTCGTAGCCGTTGTCGTTCTGCGGGGAGACGAAGAACGGGGTCGACCAGATGTAGTCCGCGCCGAGGCCGGCGATGTAGTCGAGCTTGCCGATCACGCCCCTGAGATCGCCCAGTCCGTCGCCGTTCGAGTCGGCGAACGACTTCGGGTAGATCTGGTAGACGGTGGCCTTGTGGAAATCGGTGGTGAACGTCATGGTGTGTCTCACTTCCAGGTGATGACCGGGGTTTCGCCGGCGATGGCCGTGAATCCGGAGTGCATGGTCACGTTCTCGGCGGTGCCTTCGCCGGTGACGATGAGCATCGTGGTGGTCGGGTGGCCTGCGGCCTTGATCTTAGTCGGATCGAAGGTGATCAGCGGGTCGCCGCGGCGGACCGTATCACCGGCCTTGACGTGCAGCTGGAAGCCGTCGCCGCCCATCGAGACGGTGTCGATGCCCACGTGGATGAGCAGTTCGAGACCGTTGGCGAGCTTCAGGCCGCAGGCGTGGCCGGTGTCGGCCATGACGACGGAGACGGTGGCGTCGGCCGGGGCGAGCACGGTGGTGCCGGTGGGTTCGAAGGCCACGCCGTCGCCGACGATCCTCTTCGAGAAGACGTCGTCCGGTACCTGATCGATCGGGATGACGGTGCCGTCGAGGATCGCGGTGAGTTCGGTCGGGGCGGCGCTCTGGTCGGCGGTCGGCTCGGAAGCCGGAGCCGGGGCGGCGACGGGCGCGACGGCGGTGCCGGAGACGGCGACCGGCTCGGCCACGGCGGCAACCGCGGGCTCCTTGCCGAAGCGGTCGACGGCGGTGAGCTTCCTGCGGCCCACGGCAACGGTGAGCACGAACGGCACGACCACGGCGGTGAGCATCGCGAGCAGGAAGACGCCCCAGAACTGCGGCTTGATGGACAGGATGCCCGGCAGGCCGCCGACGCCGATCGACGTGGCCTCGACGCCGAGTCCGACGGAGATCATCGCGGCGGAGGCGGAGCCGATCATGCCGCAGATGAGCGGGAAGCGGTACTTCAGGTTCACGCCGAACAGGGCCGGCTCGGTGACGCCGAGGTAGCAGGAGATGAGGGCGGGGACGTTGACCTGCTGGGCGCGCTCGTTCTTCTTCTGCAGGAAGGCCATGCCGACGACGGCGGAACCCTGCGCGATGTTGGACAGGGCGATCATCGGCCACAGTGCGGTGCCGCCGTACTGGGTGACGAGCTGGGTGTCGATGGCGTTGGTCATGTGGTGCAGGCCGGTCATGACGACGGGTGCGTAGAGCAGGCCGAAGACGGCGGCGAACAGGACTCGAACGGGGGAGAAGAGACCGGCGTAGACGGCGGAGGCGATCCAGTCGCCGATCTTCCATCCGATCGGGCCGACGATGGTGTGCGCGATGACGACGGCCGGCAGCAGCGAGCACAGCGGCACGACGATCATGCTGACGACCTCGGGGCAGTGCTTGCGGAAGAAGCGTTCGAGGTAGACGAGCACGAATGCGGCCATCATCGCGGCGATGACCTGGCCCTGATAGCCGATCATCTGCACCTTGGCGAAGCCGAAGTCCCACACCGGAATGTCCTTGGCGGGGGTGGAGGCCACGGAGAAGCCGTTGAGCAGCTGCGGGGAGACGAGCGTCAGACCCAGCACGATGCCGAGGATCTGCGTGGTGCCCATCTTGCGGGTGATGGACCAGCAGATGCCGACCGGGAGCATGTGGAACACGGCCTCGCCGATGAGCCACAGGAAGCTGTAGGTGCCGGCCCAGAACTGGGAGATGTCCGCGAGGGACTTGGTGCCGTTCGCAAGATCGAACGCGCCGGAGTCGGTGAAGAAGTTGATCTCGCCGATCACGTTGCGGAAGCCGAGGATCAGACCGCCGCAGATCAGGGCGGGGATGATCGGGGCGAAGATCTCGCCGAGCGTGCCCATGATCTTCTGCGCGACGTTCTGGTTCGACTTGGCGGCGGCCTTGGCTTCGTCCTTGCTCACGCCCTCGATACCGGAGATGGCGGTGAAGTCCTTGTAGAACTCGGCCACGTCGTTGCCGATGATGACCTGGAACTGGCCGGCCTGGGTGAAGATGCCCTTGACCGAGGCGATCTCCTCGATGGCGGGTTCGTCGGTCTGCTTCGGATCGACGAGCACGAACCTCATGCGGGTCATGCAGTGCGTGACAGCCTTGATGTTGGCGGTTCCTCCCACCAGATCGAGCAGGCGCCTGGCGTCGCCCTCGTACTTGCCCATATGTCTCTCCTTGACCTGACCCCCGCGTGAAGTGCGGGGTGCTTCGTTGCTTGCCGTTGTCGGTTGTGGGTCGGGGTGATTCTCGCGAATCGCCCCTTTAACTTGTTTGAACAAGTATAAGAAACTTGTTTGAACAAGTCAACCCGCGTGTCGGATATGCCGCGGGCCGGCGTGTCACTAGAATCGACAGAGACGTTCAAACAAGTGATAGCGAATCGGAAGATGCTGGGAGGAGGCGAACGACGCATGCCGAAGGCGAAGTACGACGACATCTATCGCGATCTGAAGGAGCGGATCGAACAGGAGGAGTACGCCTACCAGTCGCTGCTGCCCAGTGAGAACGAGCTGGCCGCGCGGTACGACTGCTCGCGCAACACCGTGCGCCGCGCCATCGCCCAACTGGCCTCGGACGGGTACGTGCAGTCGATGCACGGCCGCGGCGTGCGCACCATCTACCAGCCGGTCGAACAGGCCGCGTTCACCGTCGGCGGGATCGAATCGTTCAAGGAATCCGTCGCGCGCAACCATCGCGTGGCCTCGACCGAGGTGTTGGAGTTCCGTCACGTCATCGCCGACGCCAAGCTCGCCGCCAGGACCGGATTCGAGGAGGGCGCTGCACTGACCTACATCCTGCGTCTGCGAATGCTCGACGGAGAACCGCTCATCCTCGACCACAACTACTTCCGTTCGGACATCGCCAAGGGGCTGACCGAGAATATCGCGCGGGCGTCGGTCTACGACTATCTGGAAGGTGAGCTGGGCATCGTCATCACCACCAGCAAACGCACGATGACCGTGGAGAAGGTCACCGCCCAGGATCGACGCTATTTGGATCTCAAGGGCTACAACTGCCTTGCCGTCATCACCGGCCAGACCTACGACGACCACGGCGTGCAGTTCGAATGGACCCAGTCACGCCATCGTCCCGACTATTTCCGCTTCCAGGACGTAGCCACCCGCACCCGGCCGGGTGTGTAGGAATAACGGATAACGAATGAATCGGAAACATATGCACAGAAGGAGGTGTGGTGGCCGCGGGGCGATGCGCGACCGTAGGCTTGGCCGAGCGGCCTTGAGCGTGTCGCGCATCGTCCCGCGGCCACCACACCGGTTACCGGAACGGACTGAAGGCGTGTCGTCGCCGTGACTACCCCTCAGTCCCGCTTCGCGGGCCAGCTCCCCTGACAAGGGGAGCCGAGATTGTGCCTACCGCCTGGTGGAGGAGACGCGCACGACGAGCTGCGGGGGCAGGGAGACGTGCGAGGGGTGTCCGGGGCCCGATTCGATGAGGCGGAGAGACTCGGAGACGATCTGCGCGTAGGGCGGGCGCACCGAGGTCATCGTCGGCAGGGACGCCGAGGCGATGGGGGAGTCGTTATAGCCGACGACCTTGATGTCCTCCGGCACGTTCATGCCGAGCGCGTGCAGCGCCATCATCACGCCGAACGCGATCGTGTCGTCGGCGCAGACGACCGCATCGGGGTGGCCGCGCTCGCCGAACAGGCGGATCGTGCAGTCGAATCCGCGCGAGACCGTGCGATCGCCGAAGCGGTTCCAGTCGCTGTCGGTGGTGAGCCCTGCGGCGCGCACCTGCGTGTGGAACATCGCGAACAGCTCGGCGGACTCGAACGAGACCTCCTTGCCGGCGAGGTAGGCGACGGAATGCACGCCCTGCTCGGCCAGATGCCGGATGATCGCCTCCATCGCGGTGTTCTCGTCGATGGAGACCATGTTGGTGCGGAAGGAGCGCTGACGGCCGCCGACCTGCACGATCGGGATGGAGTCGGCGTATTTGTCGAAGACCCGGGAGAGATCGGCGCCGGCGGAGGTGACGGTGATGAGTCCGTCCACCTTGCGTGAGCACAGGGCGTCGATGCGGTCGATCTGCGTGGCCTCGTCGGCGCCGATGCCGAGCAGAAGCTGACGGCTGTCGTCGTCGACGATCGGTTCGAGCGCGTCGAGGAGGCCGGCGGAGAAGTTGTCGGAGGCGGTGGGGATGACCAGTCCGATCGTGTTGGTCACGTCGGAGCGCAGTGCGCTGGCGGCGTAGTTGACGGAGTAGTTGAGTTCGGCGGCGGCCTTGCGCACGCGGGCGGCGATTTCGTCGTCCTTGGTTCGTCTGCCGGAGAGCACGCGCGACACCGTGGCGGTCGAGACGTCCGCCAGTGTGGCGACTTCCACGATGGAGGCTTGGGACTTCGATGCCCGATTGGCCATGTTGCTGCTCTTTCGCTTGCTTGCCGGATACCGCTGGGTTGGGTTGATGGGACCGACGTCGTATCGCCGGTCTGGGCGAACCCGGTGGAACCTCGTGAAAAACGAATTCGCCGCCCGGCACAGCATCATAGCGCGCGGGCGGCGAACACGTGGAATAGGGAAGGAACGGGAACGTCGCCATGCGCTGCGGCGCCCCGAGAACTAGATGTGCCGGATGGTCACTCGGCCTTGGTCAGGGTGGCGACCAGGGAGTCGGCGACGGTCTCGGCGTTGTCGCCCTCGACGGTCAGGTTCACGGTGTCGCCCTGCTTGATGCCCAGGCCCATGATGGACAGGATGGAGCCGGCCGGAACGGCGGCGCCGCCCTCCTTGGCAATGGTGACCGTGCAGCCGGAGGCGGTGACGGCCTGGGCGAATTCGGCGGCCGGACGGGCGTGGATGCCGACGGGATCGTTGATCACGGTGGAACGGGTTGCAGTTGCCATAGGGAGCACTCCTTTATGTCTGTATGTTATATGCCGCGCGTGCTCGTCAATCGGTGACGGGTTTGAGCGCTGAAAGAAACTATAGCACAGATTTTCACGACACGCAGAAAACGATTACCGGTGTTGCTTCAATCTTTTTTCTGTGTATACTGACACTGTCGGTAAATGGATTACACGCCATTGCGCCGCAGAAGACCGGCCAGCGCGGAAAGAACCGCACGGTACCGGTCGCAACAGGACATAAGACATAAAGGAGTGCTCGATCATGGTTATCACCGGAAACGGAATCGGACGTGGAGTCGCCGTCGGCAAGGTCATCCGCATGGCGCCGCCGCTGGAGGAGCCGGCGGACGTGCGTCGCGATGCGTCCATCAGCTCCGTCGTGGAGAACGAACGCGTCACCAAGGCTCTGGCCACCGTCAACGCGGAGCTGAACCGTCGCGCCGAAGAGGCCAAGCACGGCGATGAAGGCGCCAAGAAGGCCGCTCCGATCCTCGAGGCCATCGCCATGTTCGCCTCCGATCCCTCGCTCGCCACCTCCATCCAGAATCTCGTCAACGGCGGCAAGACCGGCGAGCGCGCCGTGCTGGAGGGCTTCGGCCAGGTCGAGGAGATGTTCAGGATGATCGGCGGATACCAGGCCGAGCGTGCGGCCGACCTGCACGATGTCGGTCAGCGCGTCATCGCCGAGCTGCGCGGCGTGCCCGCACCGGGCGTGCCGGACTCCGATGAGCCGTTCGTGCTCGTCGCCGACGATCTTTCCCCCGCCGACACCTCTTCGCTGGACCTCGAGAAGACCCTTGCGATCGTCACCTCGCAGGGCGGTCCGACCTCCCACACCGCGATTCTGGCGCGTGCCCGCGGCATCGTCGCGGTCGTCTCCGCGGCCGGCGCCGAGGACCTTCACAACGGCGAGACCGTGATCGTCAACGCCGCCAAGGGCGAGGTCGTCACCGAGCCGACCGAGGATGAGATCGCTGAGGCCGAGCACGCCAAGGCGAGGGCCGCCAAGGCCAAGGAGCTGCGCGGTCAGGCCGGCGGCACCAAGGACGGTCACCTCGTGCCGCTGCTTGCCAACCTCGGCAAGCCGGCCGACGGCAAGACCGCCATCGAGTACGGCGCGGAGGGCGTGGGCCTGTTCCGCTCCGAGTTCCTGTTCATCGGCAACGCCGAGCCGCCGAGCGTCGAGGAGCAGACCAAGGCCTACACCGAGCTGCTCGCCCAGTTCCCGGGCAAGAAGGTCGTCATCCGCATGCTGGACGCCGGCGCCGACAAGCCGCTGCCGTTCCTGACCCCGGAGGACGAGCCGAACCCGGCCCTCGGCCTGCGTGGTCTGCGTACGCTGCGCGTGCACAAGGAGGTCCTCGAGGGCCAGCTCAAGGCCCTCGCCGCCGCCGACGCGCAGACCGACGCCGACCTGTGGGTCATGGCTCCGATGGTCGCCGACGAGCATGAGGCCGCCTACTTCGTCAAGCTCGGCAAGAGCTTCGGCCTCAAGAAGGTCGGCGTCATGGCCGAGGTCCCGTCCATCGCCCTGATGGCCGACAAGGTGGCCGAGGTCACCGACTTCGTCTCCATCGGCACCAACGATCTGACCCAGTACACGATGGCCGCCGATCGCATCCTCGGCTCCGTCTCCAACTACCAGACCGCATGGCACCCGGCGGTCCTGCGCGCGATCAAGCTGATCGCCGACGCGGGCAACGCCCATGGCATGCCGGTCGGCGTGTGCGGCGAGGCCGCGGCCGATCCGGATCTGGCCGTCGTGCTGACCGGTCTCGGCGTCAACTCCCTGTCGATGACCCCGGTGGCGCTGGATGACGTGCGCGCCCAGCTCGCCGAAGTCACCTTCGAGGAGGCCAAGGCCAAGGCCGCGGCCGCCCTGAACGGCGACTTCTACAAGCCTGCGTGGGGCGACTGATCCCACGCCCGATTTCCCGCCTGACGGTGCAGTGCCCCCTAATGCGGTGCGCCATCAGGCGATGAACCACTAATCGTGATCCGGTTTCCCTTCGTCCGGATCACCGCTGTCAGCCCGGCCCGTGCCGATGGGAATGAGCACTCCCCATCGGCACAGGCCGGGCTTTTTCGTTTTCGATGCGATATCCGTTTTTCACGCGCGCAACGTGGCGCGCGATACACTGGAACGTATGAAGATTTCCGCTGATTTCACCGTCATCCCCGACGATTTCGCCAAGGCGGCCGCGCCCGAATACCGCGCGGGCGGCGTGCCCGTCATCTCCTTCCCCTTCTACATCGACGAGGTGGACCCCGATGCGAAGTACCTGCATTGGACGTTCACCGACCCCGATTCGATTCCGGTGTGCGGCTTCGAATGGATCCACTGGACTGTGGCGAATCTGCCGATCGACGCGCTGATGTTCGACTTCAACGACTCGCACGCGTTGTCGATCCCGCCGGACTTCTCCCGTCAGATGCCCGCGATGATCCCCGAGGCGGTGCAGGGCCGCAACTCCTCGGCCTCGAAGTTCCTCGGCCGTGACAACGACCCGGCGGTCATCATGCGTTACAACGGACCGCAGCCGCCGGACAAGGACCATGACTACTACCTGCATGTCTGGGCCACCAAGAACCCGCTGCCCGGCTTGAATCAGGGCTTCTGGATGAACGAGCTGCTGCATCGCCTGCGCGAGTCGGGGGAGCAGGCCGATCAGGCCGGCATCTTCCTGACCGGCAGGGCGTGACGACGCACCGATCGCTGTAAGCATCATTGAGCATCATCGAAGACAACAAGAAAGGACACCTATCCAACCATGGCCTGCACCACGATTCTGGTCGGCAAGGACGCGAGCTACGACGGCTCGACCATCATCGCCCGCAATGAGGACTCCGCCAACGGCGAGTTCAACCCCAAGCAGTTCCTCGTCATCAAGCCCGAGGAGCAGCCGCGCACGTACACGTCGGTCATCTCCCACCTGACCATCGAACTGCCGGACGACCCGCTGCAGTACACGTCCGTGCCGAACGCCGACCGCAAGGAGGGCATCTGGGGCGAGGCCGGCGTCAACGAGGCCAACGTCGCGATGAGCGCCACCGAGACGCTCACCACCAACGAGCGCGTGCTCGGCGCCGACCCGTTCGTCGAACTCGTGCCCGCCAAGGGCAAGCCCGGCGAGGACGGCTACGAGCCGGAGGTCCCCGGCGGCATCGGCGAGGAGGACTTCCTCACCATCGTCCTGCCGTACGTGAAGACCGCGCGCGAGGGCGTGGCCCGACTGGGCGCGCTGCTCGAGGAGTACGGCACCTACGAGATGAACGGCGTCGCGTTCTGTGATGCGGACGAGATCTGGTGGCTCGAGACCGTCGGCGGCCACCACTGGATCGCCAAGCGCGTGCCGGACGAGGCGTACGTGACGATGCCGAACCAGCTCGGCATCGACGAGTTCGATCTCGACGACGCGCTGGGCGATCAGGAGAGCCACATGTGCTCCGAGGATCTCGCCGAGTTCATCGAGGAGAATCACCTCGACCTCGCCGTCGAATCGACCTCGCCGTTCAACCCGCGCGACGCCTTCGGCTCCCACTCCGACTCCGACCACGTGTACAACACGCCGCGCGCGTGGTGGATGCAGCGCTTCCTCAACCCGTACGATGAGGTGTGGGACGGCCCGGACGCCGACCACTCCCCAGAGAACAACGACATCCCGTGGGCTCGCCAGCCCGAGCGCAAGGTGACCATCGAGGACATCAAGTACGTCCTCTCCGGCCACTACCAGGGCACCCCGTACGATCCGTACGGCAAGCTCGGCGACGAGCACACCCGTCACATGTACCGTCCGATCGGCATCAACCGCCAGAGCCAGCTCGCGGTCATGCAGATCCGCCCGTACCGCCCGCAGGCCAACCGCGCGATCCAGTGGATGGCGTACGGCTCCAACCCGTTCAACACGCTCGTGCCGTTCTACCCGAACGTCGATGAGACGCCGGCCTACCTCGCCGACACCACCACGCGTGTGACCACCGAGAACTTCTATTGGGCCAACCGCGTGATCGCCGCCCTGTGCGACGGCGCGTTCGCCGACACGTCCAACGCGGTCGAACGATACCAGCAGAAGACCGGCGCCCTGGGCCACCGCCTCGTCGCCGCCACCGACGAGCAGGTCGCGCGTCTGGGACTCACGGCCGCCGAGGAGGAGGCCGAGTCCGCCGCCGAGGCCGAGTTCGAGGCCGACAACGTGGACGGCGACGTGCAGCCGCTCGAGCCGGAGGAGATCATCGAGGCTGTGCGCAACGAGGAGGTGCGCGGCATTCTCGCCGCGGCCAACCAGACCATGGCCGACCAGCTCAAGGTCGAGACCGAGAAGCTGCTCGACTCCGTGCTGTACACGCGGTCCATGGCCATGAAGAACGGCTTCCACATGTCCGACTTCTGATTCACTGCCAGTGATGACTGGCTGCGGGGTAGTCGGCTCCTTATGATTTGACTACCCCTCAGTCTCGTTACACGAGCCGGTTCCTCCGGCAAGAAGAGCCAGTTGATATTGAGAAAGGTTTATCCATGACCACCATCGAAGACTTCACCAGCCAGTACGGCCTGGTCGAGAAGATCGACGCGTTCGGCTATCTCGACTACCTCAAGAACAATCCCGACGCCCCGCGCAAGCACGGCAAGGTCGTGCTCGTCACCGCCGACACCCCGCTCAAGGCGTCGCGCGGCGAGGGCAAGACCACCACCACCATCGCCCTGATCGACGCGCTCAACAAGCGCGGCATCGACGCGGCCGCCGTGCTGCGCCAGCCGAGCATGGGCATCACGGCCGCCGGCTCCAAGGGCGGCGCCTCCGGCGGCGGCAAGGCATCCCTGACCCACCCCGAGCTCATCGACTGGGGCCTGTGTGGAGAGATGGGCGCGATCGAGGCGGCGCAGAACCTGCTCGTCTCCTTCGCCGAGAAGGCCGTCGACGAGGGTCGCCTCGACGACATCCTCGTGCCGCGCGTCTCCGAGGTGCCGAGCCGCTCCCTGCGTTCCATCGCCGTCGACTACGGCAAGGGCGACGTCAAGGAGAAGGTCGTGCTCACCCCGACCTGCGAGCTCATGCAGATCGTCGTGCTGTCCCGTTCGATGGACGAGATCGCCGAGCGCGTCTCCAAGATGATCGCCGGCACGAAGGACGGCAAGGCCGTCACCTTCGGCGAGTTCGTCGACCTGTGGCGCATCACCGGCATCCTCGCCGACGCGGTCAAGCCCGCCAAGACCGAGACCATCAACGGATCCCCGGTCTACGTGCACGGCGGCCCGTTCGCCAACGTGTCGATCGGCATCCCGACGCTCGTCTCCGTTGAGATGGCGTGCGCGCTGCACGACGTCGTCATCGTCGAGGCCGGCTACGGCACCGACGCCGGCGCGCAGAAGTGGCTCGACATCGCCTGCCGCGAGTTCGGCGCGCAGTGGCCGTCCGCCGCGGTCGTCGTGACCCGCGCCTCCACGTGGCGTGACGATCCGGAGCTCGCATGGCGCTACCCGTTCCACGTCGAGCGTCTTGAGAAGCTCGACATCCCGACCTTCCCGCTCGTCAACCTGTGGGATGGCGAGGACGATCAGATCCCGTCCCTCAAGGAGACGGCCGCGAAGCTCGAGTTCCGCGACCCGATCATCGGCAACCTGTACCGCGACGGCGGCGAGGCGCTCGCCCCGCAGCTCGATGCGTTCGTTGACGTGCTGGAGCATGGCTCGATGCCGGCCCAGCCGCACAGCCACAAGGGCATGTCCGTCATCGAGAACGTGAAGTGGGTGGCCGAGAACGCCTACGGCGTGCCGGCCGAGCGCGTGCTGCTCAAGGACGGTTTCATCGCCTCCCGCGACGAGGCCGTGAAGCTGTGCGAGTCCGCCGGCATCTCGCTGGCCGACCTTGCGCTGGTCGCGGTCAAGTCCCCGGCCACGATGACCGACAACGATCGCGCCCCGGAGGACGAGCGCACCGTGACCCTGAAGAAGGTCGAGGTGCACGCCGGCGCCGGTCTGGTCCACGTCAACCTGACGACCTCGCTGACCACCCCGATGCCGAAGATCGTCTGATCATCGTCCGGCTATCGTCCGGTTTGGGAGATGCCCCCGAGGTTATTCTCGGGGGCATCTCGCTTACATGATGTACTTTTTTCCTCCGTTGCGGACATCCAACTGCGTTACGAGGGGTACATAGCCCGAGTACAAAGGCCCGAAAACGGCTCAGCCGCAATGCGGTCAAGCCGTTTTCGGGCCTTGTCTACTTGCGGAGGCACCCCTCGTAACGCAGTTGGATGTTTGCAAATACCGAAAAGCAACCCTCGTAACGCAGATAGCCTCCCTTTCGACCGGGTACTAGAAGTTGCCGCCGTTCCAGCCCCAGTCGGTGGTGGCGGTGTAGCGGATGTACGTGCGGTCCTCGGGGATGCCGAGCGTGGAGTTCAGCGCGGCCATGATCTGCTCGGTGAGCTTCTCCCATGCGGAACCCGGCACGGAACGGCCGAACACGTTCACCTCGACGTAGGCGGCCGGCTGGTCGTCGGAACCGGCGAAGTAGATCGGCATCTCATCCTCGAACGGGCACATCAGCCAGCCCTCGGACTTGCCCGGCACGGCGGTGATGGCCTTGCCATAGGCGGTCTTCAGGGCCTCGCGCTGCTCGGGCGTGGTCTTGACGGAGACATGGGTGTGAATGACGGGCATGGTTCCTCCTTGGTGGAATGAAAACCCCTGAGATGCGGGGATGGCCGTCTTCCAGTCTAGTTCGGTCCGGTTCGGTTCGGCCCGGTCCGGTTCGGCGCAAATGCGGAGATTGCGGGATGGATGCAGGCAACGGCCAGCCGACGGTCAGGCACGTAGTGTTGAATACCTGACTGTGAGAAAACTGATCGCGCAGCTTATGAAATTCGGCATCGTCGGTGTCATCGCCTTTATCATCGACTGGGGCATCCTCAACATCCTCGTTGGCATGTTCCACATGCACAACGTGCTGGCCGCCACCATCTCCTTCGTCATCTCCCTGATCTTCAACTACTTGGCGAGCATGAAGTTCGTGTTCAAGCATCGCGAGGACATGGCCCGTTGGATGGAGGTCGTCATCTTCGTGGCCGGTGCCGTGGTCGGCCTGTTCATGAACGACGCGATCATCTGGATCTCCACGTACGGCATGAACCACGACGCGTTCAACACGCAGCACGCGGAGTACCTGCTGCGCACCAACGTCGGCAAGCTCGTCGCCACCGCCGTGGTCATGGTGTGGAACTTCGCGATCCGCAAGTGGCTGCTCGACGACACGCACACGCACGCGATGAACCGCCTGCGCTCGGCGGAGAACAAGCTCACGGCCGAGGAGCTCGAGGCCAAGTGGGAGAACAGCTTCTCGCATCGCCTCGGCGTGTGGTCGCTCGAGCACACGCCCAAGGGCTGGCAGTATCCTGACTTACCCTGACTTACTCCTCAGACCAGCTTTATGGGCCGTCTCCTCTGACAAGGGGAGTCAAGGCCCCACCTTGATGGCGGGGCTTCGTTGTTTCAGACCGCGACTTCGGTCAGGGTCGGCTGTTCGGTGGAGGACTTGATCTGCCTGAAGCCGATCAGCGCGATCGCGAGCGAGCCCATGGCGAGCGCGGTCACGACGAGGAAGCCGCCGTGCGAGCCCATGCGGTCGATGAACTGGCCGGCGATCGCCGAACCGGCGGACGCGCCGATAGAGTTCATCGCACCCATCCACGCCATGCCCTCGGTGAGACGCGACGGCGGCACCAGATGCAGCATCAGCTGGTTGCCGTTGATCCACGTGGGCGCCTGGCACACGCCGATCAGCAGATAGATGATCATGATCACCCACAGGTGACGCGCGAACATGAACGAGCCGATGCCGATGTTCACCACCGCCAGACAGAAGTAGAAGCGCTTCCACAGCGGGATCACCCAGTTCTTCGCGCCGTACACGATCGCGCCGCACAGCGAGCTGATCGAGAAGCATGCGAACACGAAGCCGGTGTACTGCTTCATGTTCGATTCGGTCGCGAACGCGATGATCGAGATGCCGGCCGCCGACTGGAACGCGCCGAGACCGAACCACGTCACGCACACGGCAACGAGGCCCGGACCCCAGATCGACGCCTTCTTGACCTTGCCGCTGCGCACCTCGTCCACCGTGCGGGCGACCTCGCGCGAGATCGCCTCCGGGTCGGTCACGCCCTCGCACTCCAGCCGGCGACGCGTCTCCTCGGCCGCCGTCTGCTCCTTCAACGCCTGGGCCTTCGCAGCCTCGCGGGCGCGATACTCCTTGCGGGTGATGCCCTCCGCGCGCGCCAGATCGGACTGCGACGGCGGCTCGGTCGTCAGCTCCGTGAGGAACATCAGCGCGCCGACGATCACGCACACGCCGGTGAACGAGAACGCGAGCAGGCCGGAGATCACCGCGAGCGTCGAGGCGAGCGGATTGCCGACCATCCACATGCACTCGTCGAGCACGCCGCACAGGCTCAGCGCGCGATCCGTGCGCTCGCGGTCACCCTTGAGCAGTCGCGTCCAGCGGGCGCGGCTCATCGCGCCCCACGGCGGAATCGCGGCCAGCAGCGGCGTCAGACAGTACAGCACCCATTCGGGAGCGCGGTTCGTGATCGACGTGGTCAGCGCGATCGCGGCGATGATCCACACGATGATCGTCGGAATCGAGACCTGGCGCTGGCCGAACTTGTCGGTGAGCTTGCCGAGCAGCGGCGTCGAAATGGCCAGCGCGATCGCCTGGATGGCGGTGAGCATGCCGGCCAGCGAGTAGTTGCCGTAGTAGTGCTGCACGGAGATCGTGATCGTCATGCCGATCATCGGGAACGGCATGCACGCGATGACGCCGCCGATCGAATACCGTGCGGTGTGCGGCATGCGCAGCAGCTCCGCGTAGCCTCCGAACACGCGGTGGCCGAGCTCCTTCAAAGCCGACGACGAATTCTTGCGTGGGCCGCCGTCCGGTACCTGGTTCGTCTGGTTCGTCTGGTTCGTCTGATTGGTGGTTTCGGACATACTGCACCTGCTCCTTTCCGCTCCCGATTGGATGTCCCCCGATCGTCCGTGGCGTTGGACGTCAGAGCCCTCATCGTTATTGATGTGCTGTCCTTCTGGTCGCGCAAAGGGGTGCGTTCCTGACCTGTCATCCATGACCGTCTCCGGTCGACTGTTCTGTCGCCGTCGTCGGTGTGCGGTCGTTCGCACGTTTGCGTCGCGGCCACTCTACGCGTGAGTCGATCACGACACGCGGACGACTCGGCGCGGGTTCCTGCGGGCTTCCATGGTGATTCCGCAGTCATTCCGCCGTGATTCCGCAGGGGGGAGCGGTAGATTGGGACCATTGTCCTGAGTCAGATTTTGAGTCAGATTCCATGCGAGATCAAGGAGATCGACCGGTGAGCGCCACCACCATCCATTTCGTCCGACACGGCAAGGTGTACAACCCCGATCATTTGCTCTACGAGCGTCTTCCCGACTTCCACCTGTCCGATGTGGGCCGGCGTATGGCCGAGGCGACGGCCCGGTACATCGCCGAAAGCCCTCAGATGAACACGGTCGCGGCCGTCTACTCGTCGCCGCTCGATCGCACGCGCGAGACCGCCGGCGCGATCCTCGACGCGTTGAATCCGGTCAGGCGGTCGCGCGGGGAGGCGCCGCTGGAGCTCGTGACCGACGAACGGGTGATCGAAGCCGGCAACGAGTTCCGGGGCAAGCGTATCGGCCATGGCGAGGGTGCGCTGTGGCGGAACGGTAACTGGAAGCTCGTGCGCAACCTGTGGCGTCCGAGCTGGGGCGAGTCGTATGCGCACATCGCCAAGCGCGTGGGTGATTTCGCCCGCGAGAAGGTGAGGGAGCACGCCGGCGAGCAGATCATCGTCGTCAGCCACGAATCGCCGATCTGGTCGTTCCGCCACCTGCTGGAGACCGGTCACGCCGAGCACTGGATGTTCCTGCGCCACACCGCGCTCGCCTCGATCACGTCGATCACGTTCGACAGCGAGACCGGGCGTGTGATGTCCATCACGTATGTCGACCCGGCCGCCGGCATCGAGTGAAGGCACACTAGAATCGGATATGGATATGCGCCCTGCCTTCGCCGGTTGTCCCGGTGCGTCGGCAGACCGGCCGATACGGTGGTCCGATGCCGTGTCGGATGTCGGTTGTCGGATGCACCGGGAACGGCGGCGGGCGTCACGGGGCTGAAGGTGGCCCCGGTGAACAGTCACGCGAAGGAGCCCTGCTTATGACCTACGAATTGAACGTCGATGACGTGGAGCGCATCGCCGCGCTGCCCGCCGTGCGCGAGGCCGCGACCGCTGGTGCAAGGCTGGTGACTCTGTGGCCGCTGACCGCCGCCATGCATATGGACAACGACGCGAAGTACGCGGAGAACCTGCAGGTGCGCGTCACGCGCGCGTTCGCTCGGATCCTCACCGGCGAGAATGTGACCGTGCCGGACGCCGAGTTCGTCTACGAGGGCGCCGACGCGATTCCGGGCCGTCCGCAGTCGATCGTCGACGCTCTGCTCGACGCCAACGACGCCTACGACGCGATGGCCGACTTCTCCGAGACCGGTGACGCCTCTTTGATCGACGATGCGGTCGAGGCGCTCGGGGTCGAGTGGCCGGACGAGGTGTCCGTGCGCGTGCACGAGGTACTGGAGTCCCTCGAGACCGCGATGGATGCGGGGGAGTTTGATTCCGGGGTGTATGCGGCCGGTTCGGACTCCGAGGCGGGGGAGTCCTCTGGCTCGGGGGAGTCCGATGGTGTCGTCGGTACGGTCGGGGCCTCCGATGCTGCACCGACGGACGACGACTTCCAGCCGTCCGTGGCTCTGGTCGACGCGGTGGCCCATCGCTTCGCGGCCGGGCTCACGGTGTTTGACGCGCTGATCGGCGCGGTTGTTGGCGATGTGACCGTGGGCGAGGAGGAGTCTGTCACTGAGGGCGGTGTTGGTACTGGTGTTGGTCCCGATGCGAATGTTGATGTCGTCAAGGCATTCCTGCCCCTGATGTTGGTGATCAACGAGCTCAACGAGCAGCTCGCCGTGCCGCGCATCGCCTTGAACGACGATCAGATCCGTGAGCTGCTGGAGACCCGTGCCAAGGTCATCGTCGGCGATGGGGATGAGGCCCCAGTTGGCGTCCGGACCTCCGTCGACGCCGTTGCCGGTCTTGTTTCCCCGTTGGCCGCCGGCGAATGGGCCAAGCACCGCGAGGACGTCCTGTGGGACCCGGCCGCCGCCAAGAAGAAGGCCAAGGAGGAGGACGAGAAGCGCAACAAGGAGGCTCTGGCCGCCAAGTTCGCGCACATCAAGGACGATCCCACCAAGGAAGAGGTCGAGCTGTAGGCCTATCACCCGTGTGACCGTACGTCGTGGCCGTTCGTCCCGTGTGGTTGCACCCCTGTGTGGGTCGTGCCCCGTGTGGCCCGTACGCCGGTTGCCAACCTGAGCGTACGTTCCTCCGGGTATTTCCCATGACTTTCCGGACAACCGTACGTTGGGACCTGATAAGTGTACGTTCCTCCGGACCTTTTCGTTGACTTTCCGGATGACCGTACGTTAGGCCTTGATAGGCGTACGTTCCTCCGGAAGCTCATGGGAAATACCCGGAGGAACGTACGGTGGTGATGGTTGGCCGTACGTTCCCCGGGGGTTGGTGGGGAGTGTACGGGGGAACGTACGCTGACGTCTACTGTGGATGCTTATGGACGTGTGGGGTACTCGTGTGAGTGCCCGTGATGTTCCTCTGGGTACCCCGTTGTGGGTAATCCGTGGGTGTCCTTCTGGGTTTCCCGGTTTCCCGTGGTTTCCCGGTTCCCCGTTGATCCCCCTTGTGCCTTCTGGGGTGGCCTACCTCACGTCGATGACGGAGCCTCGGTCGATGAGGTTCGGGTCGACGAGGACGTGCCTGGTAGCACGATCCGGGTCCTGGATGCGCTCGAGCAGCGTGCGGATCGCGGCCTCGGCGAGATCCTTGTCCGAGGAGCGCAGGACGGTCAGCGGTCGGGAGCTCGGCGTCGCGAAGCCGTCGACCGAGATCATCGACAGGTCGTCGGGCACGCGCTTGCCTCGGCGCTCCAATGTCTGCGCGATGGCGATCGCCAGATAATCGGAGTGGACGAGCATCGCCGTGACCCCTGACAGCAGGATCTTGTCGACGATGCCGTTGACGCCCTTGGTGTCGTATGGCTGGATGCCTTCGAAGGCGAACGGGCACTGGATCTCGTCGGTGGACTCGATGACGTCACGCCAGCCTTCCTGGATCATCGCGGAGGTCGGGGTGTCGGTGAAGGCGGCCCCGATGGATCGGTGTCCATGCCTGAGGAAGTGGACTGCGGCCTTGCGCACGCCGTAGGGGTGGTTGGTGCGTACGGAATCGACGAAATGCTCGCACAGCAGCGGCAGATCGCGTTCGATCACGACGGTCGGCATCTCGCAGGTGGCGAGCCAGTCCCATGTGCGCTTGCCGTATGAGTGGACGCTGGGGGCCACGATCAGGCCGCAGATGGTGGGGTCCTGGATCATGTCGGCGAGGATCTCGTCCTCATGCGCGTCGACGTCGTACGCGGTTTCGCGCGTGATGATGCGCAGTCCCAGACGTGAGGCGATTGTGCGCATCTGTTCGATGACGCCGGGCCAGAAGAAGCTCGGCTCGGGCAGCATCACGCCGATGGCCGGCTGGTCGTTGCCGAGTTCGAGGCTGTGATCAACCGGCTTGATGGCGATGCCGCCGGAGGGAGTGCGTTCGGAGAGCGCGCTTGTGGCGATGTCGGTGATGGAGGGCTTGCCATTGGCGCTGGCGGAGCTGCTGACGGACATCGCGCCGCCGCGGATGCGTTTGAGCAGTCCGGCCTTGCTGAGCACGGTCAGGTCGCGACGCACGGTGATCTCGGTGGTGTCGAGCATCTTGGCGAGTTCGGCGACGGTGGCCACGCTCTGGCGAGTGAGCAGATTGAGGATCATGTTCTGGCGTTCGGCGGGCAGGTAGTCGCGCTTCGCTGCGCCCGTTCCTGTACTCGTGGCCGTGCCGGTACCCGTGGTTGATGCGTCGGCGCCGTTGACGGCGGTGATGTCGCTGGTGCTGATGATGTCTGCCATGATCTGCTCTCTGACTTCTTCGCTTCCTATGGTGTGGACGGAATGTGCGATGGTGACGATGATGCCATATGTACCGCATATGCCTCAATGCACATTCGTGATCATTAATGTTCTCATCGTACGCGAAACCCATGAGAAAACGGCGAAACAGGCAATTTCCTCCGCGACACGCTGAACAAGCATGATTGCATTTGATCAAAACGGATTGAAAGTGCTATAGTGTGACTTGTCAACGGGAACCGGTCACGGAGACGTGATCGGGAACCGAATGGTGTACAGGCACACACAGCTAAGGACCAACATGAGCAAGTACAGCAACGAATTCTGGACCGTCACCTCCGGCGATCTCAAGCAGCGTCGCGAAACCCTCGCCGCCCCCGAGGTCGTCACCGACCCGGGCGACGCCGCCAAGATCGTCGTCGATCTGGCCGACCGCAAGCAGCCGTGGCTCGGCGCCGGCGCCGCCCTGACCGACGCGGCCGCCTCCCTGATCTGGGGTTCGATGAACGCCGAGCAGCGTCACGCCTTCCTGGACGACTGCTTCAACCCGGACAAGGGCGGATTCTCCGTCCTGCGCATCCCGCTGGGTTCCTGCGAGCCGGCCGCGCAGCCGTACTACACCTACGATGACCTGCCCTTCGGCGAGCACGACAACGTGCTCTCCAAGTTCTCCCTCGGCACCGGCGAGCCGGGCGCCCCGGACGCCACCAAGGACTTCAAGTACATCATCCCGGTGCTGCTCGAGATCCTGAAGATCAACCCGTCCATCAAGATCATCGCCTCCCCGTGGTCCGCCCCGGCGTGGATGAAGAACACCGGCCACCTGTGCCAGGGCGGCCACCTGCGCTTCAACGAGTGGACCGGCAACGGCTTCGACCCGATGCACGATTCCTTCGAGGGCACCTACGCCCGCTACTTCGTCAAGTACGTCCAGGAGATGGAGAAGCTCGGCATCCCGATCTGGGGCGTCAGCGTCCAGAACGAGCCGTCCAACGCCCCGAAGTGGCCGGCCATGATGTGGACCCTCAAGCAGCAGGCCGAGTTCGCCCACAACTTCCTGCGCCCGGCGTTCAACGAGTTCTACCCGGAGATGCGCATCTTCATCAACGACGACTCCATGCACAACCTGCAGTGGCCGGTGCGTGACATCGTCACCCCGGAGGAGGCCGCCTCCGTCGACGGTCTGACCTTCCACACCTACGAGGGCCCGTACTCCAACGTCTTCAACGCCAACCGCTCCTACAGCCACTGGCTGTTCGGCATGACCGAGCGTCGTTGCATGATCGAGGAGACCCCGGAGGACGCCGCCCACATCATGTCCGGCATCATCGGCAACTGGTTGGTGCGCACCGGCGAGTCCTTCATCGCCCTGTGGAACCTCGCGCTCGACGAGCGCGGCCTTCCGAACCAGGTCGGCGCGACCGGCCGCCGTGGTGTCGTGACCATCCAGCACGAGACCGGTGAGGTCATCCGCAACCTCGAGTACTTCATGCTGCGCGCCTTCGGCCAGGATGTCGAGCCCGGCTCCGTGGTCGTCCGCTCCTCCAACTACACCCCCGACGGCTGGTCCGGCGGTCTGGGCTCCGTGGCCTTCCTCGCCCCGAACGGCGACGTCGCGGCCCACATCTACAACCCGACCGGCGAGCCGCTCGAGGCCGCCTTCACCATCTCCGGCGAGGGCAACAAGTGGCAGAAGGTCACCGTCCCGGCTTGGGGCACGGTCACCGTCCACAAGGGCAACGGCGAGCTCAACAAGTCCGAGGTCCCGGCCGACGGCGAGTTCGAGCTCAACCCGGCGCCGACCCACCTGCTCGGCGACGTCGCTCCGGGCAAGGTCCGTGTCTGGGGCCACGACGAGTGATCGGACGTATCTGACCTACTTCTCCACTTCTCACATGTTTGCATGACAAGGGGCGACTCCCGCTGCTGATCCGGCGGGGATCGCCCCTTGTCATGTTCTCCAGTCGCCGTTCTCTCCAGTCATATCGAGCCGTATCGTCGTCCGATTTCCGAGCCGAAGGGGCCGTCATGCTCGCCGTCGCCAAGATTCTGGCCATCATTCTCATCGGATACGCGTTGAAGCGCATCGGGCTGTTCGGGCCCGACAACTACAAGGTGCTGCAGAAGGTGGTGCTCAACATCACCCTGCCTGCCGCCATCGTCTCCTCGTTCGCCACCGGGCGCCACGATCTGGGGCTGCTGTGGATCTCCGTGTTCGGCCTGATCTGCGCCACGATCCCGCTCGTGACGATGTTCGTCGTCTCCCGTCGCATGCCGGTCGCGCGCCGCGCGTTCCTGATGCTCAACGGAGCCGGGTTCAACGTCGGCAACTTCACGCTGCCGATCCTCACCACCTTCATCGGCCCGGCCGCCGCGCTGCCTGCCATCATGTTCGACGTCGGCAACTCCATCATGATGTCCGCCGGCAACTACGTGACCACCGCCGCCCTGCTCAACATCGACTCGTCCCGCCCGCTCGCCAAGCAGGTCGGTTCCGATCCGCGCGCGACCGTCGTGCCGCGTGCGACCCCGCGCTCAGACGACCCCGACGCGCGTCGGCTCGAGCGTCGCGCCTTCGCGCGCACCATCGTGCGCAACTTCGTCACATCCGTGCCGTTCGACGTCTACATGGTGATGACGGTCCTCATGATCGCCGGCGTGAAGCCGCCGATGCCGGTGGCCGACTTCCTCGCCCCGATCTCCAGCGGCAACACCCTGTGCTCGATGCTGATGATCGGCATGATGATGGATCTGCCCGGCTCCCGCCGCGACGTGGCCGACGCGCTGATGATCCTCGTCTGCCGGTTCGGTTTCGGGCTGCTGTTCGCGTTCGCCGCGTGGCATCTGTTGCCGTTTGACGCGATGACCCGCAAGGCCGTCGTGTTCATCTGCTTCGCCCCGGCCGGCATCTTCTCCGCGATCTTCACTGACAAGGTCCTTGGCAACGCGCGCCTGTCCGGCTTCTGCCTGACCGCGATGGGCCTTGCCGGTGTGGCCGCCATGGCCGTCGCCAACGCCGTGCTGTAGCCGTGTTCGCCCGTCGATGAGGTTGCGAGGGGGATTCGGCGCGAAACCCGGCGCTCATAAAGTTAAGATAGTTTGCATAAATAGGGCGATGACACCTAGAATGGGTGTTGTCGCCCTATTCAATGACGAACCATATGACGAAAACCACCGGACATCAAAGTGCTAAGGAGATAGACATCATGGCTGAAGTGATCATCGTGAGGAACGAGGAGGAGGCCGGCCAGATCTACGGCCGCGCGGTCGCGGACCTCATCAAGGCCAAGCCCGACGCGGTGCTGGGACTCGCCACCGGATCGAGCCCGCTGGCCGCCTATCAGGCGCTCGCCACAATCGTGCATGACGAGTCGATCGACGTATCGCAGGTGCGCGGCTTCGCGCTCGACGAGTACCTCGGCCTGCCGCTCGATCACCCGCAGTCCTACCACTCGACCATCCATCGCACGGTCGTCGAGCCCTTGGGCCTCGACCCGGCCAAGGTGCACGTGCCCGGCGACGTGCTGGACGGCGCCCCGCTCGAGGACGGCGAGAGGATCGCCGCGGCCGGCCCGGCCTACGACGCGGCGATCGAGGCCGCGGGCGGCATCGACGTGCAGATCCTCGGCATCGGCACCGACGGGCACATCGGCTTCAACGAGCCGGGCTCATCGCTCGCCTCCGGCACGCGCGTCAAGACGCTCGCCGAGCAGACGCGCATCGACAACGCGCGCTTCTTCGACGACGACATCAATAAGGTGCCGACCCACTGCGTCACGCAGGGCATCGGCACGGTGCTCAAGGCCCGTCACCTCGTGCTGCTCGCGTTCGGCTCCGGCAAGGCCGAGGCGATCGAGGAGACCGTCGAGGGCGGCGTCTCCGCGTTCTGCCCGGCGTCCGCGCTGCAGCTGCACCCGCATGCGACGATCATCGTGGACGAGGAGGCCGCCTCGCGTCTGCGTCATAAGGACTACTACCGCTACGCCTTCGCACACAAGCCCGCCTGGCAGGGGATCTGATCGCCATGACAGCCAAGTCCATGACAGCCAAGTCTGGGAGCAGGCAGGAGATCGTCGCGCAGGTGACCGCCGCGTTGGAAGGCGAGGCACGTCCGGTCGCGATCCGGGGTGCGCGCAAGGTCGACGCCGGCGGCGTGCGTGACAACTACTGGGTCGTCTCCGACGCGCGCGGCGTGATCGTCGCCGCCGGGCAGGCCGGAGCGAACGGATCCGGTGAGGAGGAGTTCGAGCACGCCTGCCGTACGGTCGACATCGATCCGGCATCGCGTGAATCGGTCATCGACGCGGACGGGCGGATCCTCACGCCCGGATACGTGGACATCCACGCGCACGGCGCATGGGAGAAGAGCTTCGACGACGGTCCGGAGGGGATCGACGTGGCGCGTGCGGGCCATGCGGTGCACGGCACGACGCGTCAGGTGCTCTCGCTGATCACCAATCCGATGGACGTGATCTGCCGCAACATCCGTAACGTGCGCGAGAAGATGGCGTCCGGTCGCCCGGACATCCTCGGGTGCCATTTGGAGGGGCCGTTCCTCGCGCTGAAGCGCAAGGGCGCGCACGATCCGAACTGTCTGAAGGATCCGACGCCGGATCTGGTCGACGAGATGCTCGAGGCGTCGGGGGTGTCCGGTGCCGCTGCCACCCGTGCCGGCCGTCACGCGGGCGTCGGCCGTCTCGGCTGCATCCGTCAGATCACGATCGCGCCGGAATACGAGCACGGGCTCGACGCGATCCGCCGGTTCCGCGCCGCGGGCGTCGTGCCGGCCGTCGGCCATTGCGACGCCGATTACGAGACCGCGAAGGCCGGATTCGACGCGGGTGCCGGCATCATGACGCACATGTTCAACGCGATGAACGGCCTGCATCACCGCGAGCCGGGGCCGATCCCGGCGGCCGTGGAGGATCCGCGCGTCACGATCGAGCTGATCAACGACGGCTTCCACGTGCAGGATCCGATGGTGCGTCTGAGCTTCGGGTTCGCGCCGCATCGCATCGCGTTCGTCACCGACTCGATGGCCGCCACCGGGTGCCCGGACGGTGCGTACAAGCTCGGCGAGCTGGATGTGAACGTCGTCGACGGACATGCGCGACTGGTCTCCAACGGCGCGATCGCCGGCTCCACGCTGACGCTCGAGGTCGCAGTACAACGGGCCGTTCTGGAACTCGGTTTCGACCCGGCTGACGCGGTCGAGGCGGCCACGCTGACCCCGGCCCGCGCGTTCGGCTTCGAGCGGCCGAACCCGGTCACCGGAGCGCCTCTGGGCTTCGTCGCCCCCGGCTTCGCCGCCGACTTCAACCTGCTCGACCCCGCCTCCTGGGCCGTCGAACGAGTCTGGTGCGCCGGCCGCAGCCTCAGGTGACCTTCGATAGCCTCCAATCGGCGGCTGTCGGCAAGTTCGAATTGCACATATGGGGCGCGTGCCGGATCCTCTCCGGCACGCGCCCCATATCGGTGCCGCTCTCTGCACTGTCGTGGGATGCGTCTCCATGAGGAACCCGAGCGGGTCGAACGTTAAATTGGTAATTTCCCTTTACCAGTTTTCATGTTATTGGTATGATGAAGTTGCCAATAATGCATCAGTCTGGCAAAGGGGGCATGTGCAATGGCCGGGAACCCCGTCATCGAGGAGAAGCTGAGGAACTTCCGCATCGAGGATTATCAACCCATCACACCGCGCGATCTGGATCTGGGCAGGCCGTTGCCGCCTAAGGTGGGCAACCTGGTCAAGGTGATCGTGGGCATGCGTCGGAGTGGCAAGAGCTACCGCCTGTTCCAAGAGATCGAGACGCTGCGCGATATGGGCATCGGCTGGAATCGCATATGCTACATCAACTTCGAGGACGACCGTCTGGGGAACGTCACTCCGGAAACCGGTGACGAAGTACTGGAGACGTTCTATTCAATGCACCCGGAGGCGATGAAGGACGGCATGTATCTGTTCTTCGACGAGCTGCAGGAGATGTCCGACTGGGGCAAGTGGCTGCGGCGTGTGGTCGACACCGTCAGGGCCACGATATACGTCACCGGTTCGTCCTCGAAGATGCTGTCCAAGGAGATCTCGACGGAGTTTCGTGGGCGTGCCTTGGATTTCGAACTGCTGCCGTATTCGTTCCGCGAGGTTCTCCTCGCTGGGGGCGGTGTGGATGGGGACGTGTTGTCCCGTGACCCGCGGGAAGGGTATTCCACCGCGGAGCGTGTGGTGTTGTCGAACGAATTCCGGACGTATCTGGAACATGGCGGGTTTCCTGCGACGTTGGATCTTCCCGCGCCGCAGCGGATTGCCCTGTTGCAGTCATATGTGCAGCGGGTGGTGTCACGAGACGTGGTCGAGCGCCATGACATCGGTCGGCCGCGCGTGGCGTCCATGATGGCCCGCCGTGTGATGGGGGTTGTCGGCAGACAGTTGTCCGTCCGCAAGATCGAGAACGAGCTGAGATCGGCGGGGCTGATGACCAGTCGGGCGATGCTGGGTGATCTTCTGGAATACTTCGAGGACGCCTACCTGTTTTTCCGTGTGAGGGAGTTCTCCCTGTCGCTGAGCGAGAGGACCACCTC
This sequence comes from Bifidobacterium callitrichos, assembly GCF_008698085.1. Classification (NCBI taxonomy): domain Bacteria; kingdom Bacillati; phylum Actinomycetota; class Actinomycetes; order Bifidobacteriales; family Bifidobacteriaceae; genus Bifidobacterium; species Bifidobacterium callitrichos. Next base: position 249,880 of record NZ_RZJP01000002.1, on the reverse strand, counting down.
GATGCCGAAGATATACGCGATAGATCCCGGCTTGGTCGTGGCGGCGAGCGCGGCCGGCATGCGTGATGACGGGCAGCGGCTGGAGAACGCCGTGTACCTCGAACTCAGGCGGCGCAGTCTCGGGTTCCGCAGGGACGGCATATCGTCGTGCCGTACCGAAACCCATGGATACGAAGTGGATTTCGTGGTGGGCGACATGCTTGAGCATGATGGATACGACCTGTATCAGGTCACCATGAACATGGATGATCCGGCCACGGCCGAACGTGAGACCCGTGCGTTATGGGAGCTGATGTCGGAGCGGGATATCGAGACAGGCACCATCATCGTCGCTGATGGCAAGGAGATCGATTGGAAACGGGATGGCCGTGTCATCCATCAGATTCCGGCATGGAAGTGGTTTCTGGGGCAGTGGGGTCTACGCTGACCTCGTCAGCGGCGCTTGGTGAACTGGTTGACGACGAAGCTGGCGATGGTGACGACGAGAGCCACGACGACGATGGTGATGAGGTGCTTCGGATCGTTGGTGAAAGCGGCGGGCATCAGTGCGGTGAAATCAAGCATGACGACTTCCTTGAAGTAACAATGAGCAATACTGATCATTAACGATCATATCATATATAAAAGCTCCCGGCCACAGCTTGCAGTCTGTGGCCGGGAGCTCTGCTATCGGGACGGAATCCGCGGATCGGTCAGCGACCGGGGATCAGATCACATCTCACCTGCGGCGCGGCGGGCGGCGAGCTCGGCGGCGTTCTTCTTGGAGATCTCGCCGGACAGCGGGTAGAAGAAGAGCAGGATGATGGCGATCAGACCGTTGCCGATGGCCGGGGCCAGCGTGGCGACCGCGTAGATGTTGTTCAGGGTGTCGGCGGACTGGGTGATCGCCTGGCCGGAGGTGGCGGTCACGTAGCCGGTGGCGGCGAGCACGATGCCCGGCAGCAGGCCGGAGAGGGCCTGGCCGATCTTGCGGGCGAACATGTAGCCGGTGTACACGGTGCCGTCCTCACGGGTGTGGGTCTTGACCTGGATGTCGTCGATGATGTCGGTGATGAAGCTCCAGACCATCAGGCCGAAGACGCCGTTGCCGAAGATCGCGACGATGGAGAAGGCGACGAACACGTACGGGTTGGTGATGTGCAGGAAGAACATCACGACATAGACCACGGTGGTGAAGACCAGCAGGATGCCGCAGACGAGCTTCTTGCCGTACTTGTCGCAGATGGCCGGGACGAACGGGGCGACGATCAGGACCGGCACGTTCTGCACGGCGAGGATGGCCAGGGCGGCGGTGTTGTTGAAGTAGTCCTTGTACAGGTAGGAGTTCACGGCGCCGGCGAACATCTGGGCGAAGATGAGCAGCAGGGCGGCAAGCATCAGGGCCACCATGGCGCGGTTGGAGAACATGTACTTGATGGACTTGAACAGCGGGACGTGCTCGTTGGTGCCCTTCTCGACGCGGATGCGCTCGACGGTGCCGCGCAGGGTGATCTCGTAGCAGATCCACAGCAGGGCGGCGAAGACGATGGCGACCCAGATCAGGACCGGGCCATTGAGGATCTTCTTGCCGTCGACGGTGGTGTACATCACGAGCGGCAGGATGAAGGTCACGATGATGCCGCCGGCGGTCGAACCGAAGCCACGGCCTGCGGCCATCTCGTCACGGTGCTTGACGACCGGGGTCGAGACGGAGGCGAAGGAGCCGTACGGGGCGGAGGTGGAGGAGTAGAAGGCGACGCCGAGGATGTAGATCACGGTGATGTACGTGATACGCGCCGGCAGGGCCCAGCTGGAGACGAACGGCAGGAAGGTCAGGATGATGACTGCCATCAGCGGGTAGCGCAGGGTGCGCACGAACCAGTGGTAGCGGCCGTCCTTGCGAAGCGGGGCGTTATCGGCCCACACGCCGGTGCCGAAATCGGTGAAGGCGGAGATGAGCTTGCCTGCGAAGATGATCCAGCCGGCGATGAGCGGGTTGATGCCCAGGGCGTCGGTCATGTAGATCATCGCGTAGTTGGTGACCAGCTGGAAGTAGAAGCCGTTGCCGATGTCGCCCATGGCGTAGGCCATAGGCTCGGTCTTCTTGAACGGCGGGTTTTCCACGACCTTGCCGGTCGCGGCATCAGCGGTTGCAGCCGTCATGATGTTCCTTTCATATTCCCTAATGCTCGCGGCGCGTGGTGTTCTTCCGCGCTCCGTTCGGCCCGACGGCTTCGGTGCGTCTCGAACTTCCTTGCTCCGTCGGGTTGTTACGTGCATGACTATAGCACAAATAATCACGACATGATCAAAACTGACAAAAAAAGATTGAAAAAGTTATGACGTGCGTGTCGCGTATATACTGAGCATGTACGGAAAATACAAGGAAGCCACGTGGCGAGGTCGATTGGACAGGCGGAATCGCTTGCGCCAGTAGCCCGCCGGTAGCACGAAGGAGTGGTCAGTATGACCGAGTTTCTCAATCCGTTTGCGCATGAGCGCTGGACCCGCACGACGGGTGATCTCGCCGATCGTCGCGCCGAAATCGACACGCCGGTGATCGAAAGTGATCACGGCGACGCCGTTCCGGTCATCATCGACCCGACCCGCCGCTATCAGATGTGGGAGGGCGTCGGCGCCGCGATCACCGACTCCTCCGCCTCCCTGTTTATGAACTCGATGAGCCCCGAGCAGCGCCACGCCATCCTCGAGGAGATGTTCAGCCCCGAGCAGGGCGGCTTCTCCTCCGTGCGCATCTCCATCGGCTCGTGCGACTTCTCCAGCCAGAAGTACTACTCCTACGACGACCTGCCCGAAGGCGTCGCCGCCGACGCCTCCCTGCAGTACTTCTCCATCGGCGAGGGCGAGCCGGGCGCTCCGGACGCCACCCGCGACCTCAAGAACGTGATCCCGGTCCTGCAGGAGATCGTAAGGATCAACCCGGCCGTCAAGATCATGGCCTCCCCGTGGTCCGCCCCGGCGTGGATGAAGACCTCCGGCGTGCTCTCCGGCGCCGGCCGCCTGCGCCTTGGCGAATACGTCGGCAACGGCTACCGCTACCAGGACACCATCGACTACGTGTACGCGCAGTACTTCGTCAAGTTCATCGCCGCGTACGCCAAGTACGGCATCCACATCACCTCCGTGACCATGCAGAACGAGCCGAGCAACGGCTGCCCGTGGCCGATCACCGTGTGGACCCCCGAGGAGCTCGCCAAGTGGGGCTCCGAATACCTGCGCCCGGCCCTCGACCGCTCGTTCCCGGACGTTGAGATCTACTTCGGCGACGACTCCCTGCGCTTCTACCAGCGTCCGGTGAGCGAGTACATGACCCCGGCCCAGGCGTCCGCCTTCGCTGGCGTCGCCTTCCATACCTACTCCGGCCTGCCCGAGTGGATCCACAACGGCGCCCGCCAGTTCCCGAACTGGAAGGTCGCGATGACCGAACGCCGCTGCATGCTCGACGAGACCGTCGACGAGGCCAGCCACGTCATGTTCGGCGAGATCGGCACCTGGCTCGTGCGCAACGGCATGGGCCTGATCAACCTGTGGAACATGGCGCTCGACGAGCAGGGCTTCCCGAGCTACGCCGGCACCTCCGGCCGCCGCGGCGTCATCACCATCGACTCGTCCACCGGCAAGGTCAAGCGCAACCTCGAATACTTCATGCTGCGCAACTTCGGCCAGGACGTGAAGGTCGGCTCCCACCGCGTCGCCTCGTCCAACTACACGCGCGACGGCCGTCACGGCGGACTCGGCTCCGTCGCCTTCGTCGCCGACAACGGCGATCTGGCCGCCATCCTCTACAACCCGACCGCTAAGGACATCGAGGCAGCCGTCGAGATCAACGGCGAGGGCGCGCGCTGGCAGAAGGTCACCGTCCCCGCCTACGGCACCGTGAGCCTGCACAAGTCCAACGCCGGCGCATTCAACACCACCGACGCCCCGGCCGACGACGAGTTCGAGATCACCTACACGCCTCACCCCGCCGACGACCACGACGAGACCCTGTTCTGAGCTGTTCTGAGCGGAGTCGTTGCGAACGGAGTTCCCGTCCGCGGGTCCATCCCGGATTGACCGGCGCCTGACATTTCGGGCGACGGTCAATCCGGGATCGGTTTTTCGGCGTTTGGGTAGTGTGAGCATTCATAATCATTTATGATTGATCATGCACAAAGTTGTCTGTGATCATTGATCAGAAAAGAGAACATCATGGTTGACACGACCGCAGGTCGCACTGCAACGGACGCCAAGACCGACGCCGGCAACGACACCGGAAGCGGCGCATGGCCGCAGACCGTCCGCATCGCCCTCAACGCCGCCGACGTCGAGCGGGCCGCGAAGAACCGCAACGGTCTGACCTACAAGGGCTTCGGACTTCTGTCCGGCAACGCCACCTCCAGCCTCCTCATGGACTACAAGGCCGAAAGCCTCGAATCCTACTGGACGCTGTTGGAGACCCTGTTCGCCGGCGATCACCCGCTCATGAACACCGTCAAGGTCGAGATGGGCAACGACCGCAACAACTCCACCGGCCCGAACGTCGCCACGATGCGCGATCGGGACGAATACCCGCAGGTGCGCCGCGAGCCGGGCTTCCAGCTCGCCGCCGATGCCCGGCGCTACCAGCCGGACGTGCACGTGAGCATCCTGCGCTGGATGGTCCCCACCTGGGTCCACTCCAACGAGGACGTCTACAGGTGGTACAAGAACACGATCCTCGCCGCCTACCGCGAATACGGCTTCATGATCGACTCGGTCAACCCGGACGTCAACGAGCGCACCGCCGACCTCGAATGGGTCGCTGACTTCGCGCACCGCGTCCGCACCGACGAGGAGGGCTTCATCGGCAACGGTCCCGACGATCCGAACGCCGGCTTCGCGAGCGACGAGGAACGCAGCCTGTTCCACGCGATCAAGGTCATCACCTCCGACGAGGAGGTCACCGGCACCTTCGGCGGCGACGTGATCGCCAACCCCACATACATGGACGCGATGGACGTGGCCTCCTACCACTACTCCGTCGAGGACGATCAGGACGGCAACTTCACGCGTCTCGCCGACGAATTCGACAAGGAGGTCTGGAACTCGGAGGCACAGGCCACGTTCTCGAACTCCGCCGATCGCCCGAACAACACGATGGACGACGGCCTCGGCGAGCGCACCGGCACCGGCATCGGCGGATCCGGCAGCGCCCTCGAAATGGCCAACACCCTGATCAAGGGCTTCGTCGAATCGCGCCGCACGCACGCGATCTACCAGCCGGCCATCGGCTCGTGCTACGAGAACATGGAATACGCCTCCAAGGAGCTCATCTCCGCACGCGACCCGTGGAGCGGCTGGATCTACTACGACGCCGGCTGCGCCGTCCTGGAGCACTTCACCAAGTTCGCCAAGCTCGGCTTCACCCGTCTGCACGACGGCACCGAGGTCGACGGCATCTGGCGTGCCATCCCGTCCGCATCCGGCAGCGAGGTCGGCGGCAACAACCCCGTCGCCGGCGCCCGCCACGGCGAACCCTCCTACCTGACGCTCGCCTCGCCGGACGGCAAGGACTTCAGCACCATCATCGTCAACGACTCCGCGCGCCCGAAGACCTACGTCATCACCGCCGATTCCGCGCTCAAGGCGTTCGGCAAGCCGCTGCAGATCTGGGTCACCAAGGCCTGCGATCCCGAGTCCGGCGAGGCGTACGACGCGAACTACCGCCGTCCGCTCACCATCGTGCCGCCGACCTACCCCGACGAGACCTCCGAGGTTCCCGCGGCGGGGGCTTCCGGTTCCGCCGACTCCACCGTCTCCTACACGCTGACCGTCGAACCGTGGAGCATCATCACCGCGACCACGCTCGACACCTTCGGCCCCGCGCCCGACGACACCGCCGACCGCTCCGGCCGGACCGACGAAGGCCGCTACACGCCGAAGCCCGGCTACGAGTACGACCTGCCGCACACCGCCGAGAACGCGCGCCCGGTCCTCGACGTCGATCCCGAACACGGTGTTCTCTACGCCGACGACTTCCGCTACGAGGGCGAACAGCCGGTCGACGTATACAAGTTCGACGCGCTCGCCCGTGAGGACTATCTCGAGTCGCGCGGCGGGCAGGCCGGTGCGACCGCGCGCTATACCACCGACACCAACGGCGCGTTCGAGATCGTCCCCGATCCGGAACGCGGCCATGTGCTGCGTCAGCAGATCGACTGGAACCACGCCGGCAACGCGTGGATCGAAGGCGAGCCGCGCACCGCGCTCGGCGACATGCGCTGGACCGACTACCAGGTGTCCGTCGATGTGAAGTTCGAGGACTATCCGGGCCGTTCGCCGTACGTGGTCGTCGGAGCGCGCGAGATGGGTGGCAACAAGTTCACCACCGACATCTGCGGCGTCGACTTCAAGATCCGCGCCGACGGCATCTGGCTGCTGCGCAACTTCGGCAACGAGGTGCGCCGCGGTCACCTCGAGGATCTGCGCAAGCGCGCGGCGGAGGCCGGCACCACGCCGTTCGCGCCGGGCGCCGGCTCGTGGAACACGATCACGCTGCGCGTCGCCGGCGACACCGCCACCGTGTTCGTCAACGGCGCGCAGATCGCCACGTGGTCCGACGCCTCGCTGCAGTCGGCGGGCCGCGTCAACCTCGGCACCAGCTTCGATCACGTGCGCTTCTCCAACCTGCGCGTCGAACGCGTGACAGGATTCGCGCCGTACTACGACCAGCTCATCGACGACATGCACATGCGTTCGTGGGACGACGGTTCCGAGATCCTGCGCTACAGCGGTCCGTGGACGCACGACAACGGTCAGGGCATGTTCACCTACATGCGCACGATCTCCCGCGCCGCCGTGGCCGGGGCGTCGGTCGCGCTGACGTTCACCGGCACCGGAATCGACCTGTTCGGCCCGTCCGACGGCTCGGCTCGACTGGACGTCTTCGTCGACGGCGTCCAGGTGCGTGCGGCCGCGCCGGTCCATGCGACGAACGGTTCGCTGCGCTGCCAGTTCCGCCTGCGTGACCTCGCATACGGCGAGCACACGGTCGTCTTCCGCACCGCCGCCGTCGGTCCGACCGGCTTCGCGCTCGACGCGCTGGGCTTGATCGGCGCGATTGCTCGCTGAGCGTCGGCGGCTGAGGAACGGTACGAATTACTGCCACACAATGCGATTTCCGTGAGATATCGCGTTGTGTGGCAGGCGCGACGTCGGACATCGCGTCATACGGCGTCGAACCGCGCGCCCTCCGGCCTGCTCGGCGCCAGCATCAGCACGATGTTGACGACGACTCCGGCGAGAGCCACGACGATGCCGACGAGGAACGCGATGCCGCCTCCCACGCCGGCCGCCACATGCCCGCCGGAGCTGCCGGAACCGAGTGCGCCGATCGCTCCGGACAGCGCGCTCGCGGCACCGATGAGGATGATGATCGCGCCGCCGAACCCCAGTGCGTATGGCGTGACGACCAGCCATCCCGGACGATTGGAGTCATGCAGTCGACGTATCGCGATCGCGAACCCGGGAACCAGCGTGCCCAGCGCCCAGATCGTGCCGAGGAATCCGAGAGCGCCATCGGTCGCATTGGCGAGGAATCGCAGCGCGAGGGCGATGCCGAACGCGATCAGCATCCACCACCAGTACTCGCTGCGCGAGGCGCGGCCCGAGACCGTCACGTACTTCTTGAAGAATCGCACGAACGCCTCCTGCGGCGGGCAGCCGTAATACGGCTGGTGCAGCGGGGGAGCGCCGGTGCCGGTACCGGTGCCGGCTCTGGTGCCGTTTGTGCTGTAGCCGGTTCGCGATTCCCCTCTCGACCAATCTTGGTACGTCCGATCGGTGTTGAATCCGCCGGAATCGTTGGGATTGCTGTAGTTGGGAATGCCATATGGATTCGTCTGCGTGCCGTGGGGAGGATACGACGGCGGCATGCCGTTCGCACTGCCGGTCGCATTGCCGTCCGTGTTGCCGTCCGTGTTGTTGTCCGGGTCGGGGAACCTTGCGGGATCGTGGGTGAATGGGTTGGTCATGGAAGCTTCCTTACCTGTGATTGGATCGATGGTCGATGGAGATGCTTCAGCCGTGCCGGTCACCACGCTGTGCCCGGCACGACCTTCCGCGCTCGCCATTGTTCCAGCCTGATCGGCGCCGGGCAATCGGCGCTGTCTGCCATGTGGAACCGGTGGATAATCCGGTGGATGAGCGAACGCCGCGATCCCCGTGAACGTTCCCGTTCCACGTCCCGCTTGCGCGGCAGAATGGAACCTATGACTGAAGCTGAAAATGCGAAAAACCATAAGCCCGAACTTCCGAAGGACGTTCGTGTCCGTTTCTGCCCGTCCCCGACCGGCACCCCCCACGTCGGCATGATCCGCACCGCCCTGTTCAACTGGGCCGAGGCGCGCGCCACCGGCGGCAAGCTCGTGTTCCGCATCGAGGACACCGACGCCGCGCGCGATAGCGAGGAGAGCTACAACCAGATCCTCGAATCCCTGCGCTGGCTGGGCATCGACTGGGACGAGGGCATCGAGGTCGGCGGCCCGGACGGCCCGTACCGTCAGTCCGAGCGCACCGAGATCTACAAGGACGTCGCCGCCAGGCTGCTCGAGGCCGGCTACGCCTACGAGTCCTTCTCCACGCCAGAGGAGATCAAGGAACGCAACATCGCCGCAGGCCGTCCGGCCGAGTTCGGCTACGACGGCTACGACCGTGACCTCACCGAGGAGCAGAAGGCCGCCTTCCGCGCCGAGGGTCGCAAGCCCGCGCTGCGCATCCGCATGCCCGACGAGGACATCGCCTTCGACGACCTCATCCGCGGCACCATCGAGTTCAAGGCCGGTTCCGTGCCGGACTACGTGATCGTCCGCCCGAACGGCGACGCCCTGTACACGCTGACCAACCCGGTCGACGACGCGATGATGAACATCAACGTCGTCCTGCGCGGCGAGGATCTGCTGAGCTCCACCCCGCGTCAGATCGTGCTTTACCGTTACCTGAAGGAGCTGGGCATCGCCAAGCAGACCCCGCTGTTCGGCCACATGCCGTACGTGATGGGCCAGGGCAACAAGAAGCTCTCCAAGCGCGATCCGGAGTCGAACCTGTTCAACCACCGTGACGCCGGCTTCATCCGTGAGGGCCTGCTCAACTACCTCGCCCTGCTCGGCTGGTCCATCGCCCCGGACCGTGACGTGTTCTCGATGGACGAGATGATCGAGAAGTTCGACGTGCGTGACGTCAAGGCCAACCCGGCCCGCTTCGACCTCGACAAGGCTATCTCGATCAACGCCGAGCATGTGCGCATGCTCGAGCCGCAGGACTTCCTCAACCGTTCCGTGCCGTACCTCAACCGTGACGGCGTCGTCTCCGCGGACAACTGGGATGCGCTCACGGACCGTGAGAAGACGATCCTCACCGCCGCCGCGCCGCTCGTCCAGACCCGCGTGCGACTGCTTGGCGAGGTCGCCGGCATGGTCGGCTCCCTGCTGTCCACTGACGAGTATCTCGAGCCGACCGACGATGCACGTAAGCAGCTCAAGGACTCCGCCGGTGTGGTGCTCGATCTTGCGATCGCCGCGCTGGAGGGTGTTGACGAGGCCGATTGGAAGACCGACACCCTGCACGAGACGCTCAATAAGGCCCTCGTGGAGGACGGCGGCTACAAGCCGCGTCTCGCCTTCGGCCCGGTGCGCGTGGCCATGTCCGGCCGCCGCGTCTCCCCGCCGCTGTTCGAGTCGATGGAGATCATCGGCAAGGACGTCACGCTCGCCCGCCTCAAGGGCCTGGCCGAGCACCTGTGAACCCCATTGTCGGCTCCCCTCGGGTGAGGCTGAGGCGTTAAGCAAACAGCCCGGTGGGCTGTCTGTAGCTGAGGATGAGACGATAGTCGAACCAGTGGGACTGCGGGCATGCCCCGTCCTGAGTTGCGGCTGAGCTGTCACGCGAAGCGTGACTGAGGGGAGTCGAAGGCGGGCATCTATTCACACGGATGCCCGCCTTTGTGCATTCACTCAGAGGAATCGGGTCTTGCCTGCAAATTCATTAATAGGTTGTATGCAAATCCATCGGCAGATTGTCTGATAATGCATCAGTAGCGAGCGGAAATCGTTGCAATGCAAGGTTTTGCCTACCGGGCATTCCAATCGATAATGGTGTTTCGGCGGGTGATGGTGGTGGGGGCCAGCAGCTCGAAATGGGCGTCGCCGGTGTCGCCGTTCAATCGGTCGAAGAGGATGTCGGCCGCACGCTCTGAGAGCTGTTCCGGCAAGGTCGAGACATTGGTGACTGGCCATTCGAATGAGGCCGCCGCGAAGTCGGAACAATAGGACACCACGGAAACGTCCTGCCCCGGAATCGCGTCATGCCGGCGCAACGTGCGCAGCAACCATTCGGTCGGGCGCGGCTGGCGCACAATGATGCCCAGTCGGTCATCGACGTGCGCCAACAGCTGGTTGGCGGTGCTTTCAATGCCGTCCCAGCCGTCGCCGAGGCGTTGCACGATGGAGAATTCCATGCCGTGTTTCATGGCGCGATCATGTGCGGCGGTGTAGTAATCCTCAACGAAGCTGTACTCGTGCACGTCGGTGCCGAGCTGAGGCCCGACCATGGCCACATGATGGTGTCCGGTCTGCGCCAGCTCGTCGACCGCCAGTCGTGCGGCCACGCGGCCGTCGGCGTCTACCGAGTCCAAGCCCATAGGATTGTTGGTGCGGCCTTCAAGCACTACCGGCAGATTGAGTTCGGTGGCGATCGGCACTCGGGGATCTTCACTACGCACATCCATCAGAATGAATCCGTCGCAGATGGATTTGCCCGCCATGCGCTTGAGTGCGGCCACGCCGTCATGCGTGGTGTTCAGAATCACGTCGTAATCACGCTGGCGGGCGGCCTTGACGATGGCGTCGATGTACGGCGTGGTCTCGTTGGCGTCGGAAGCTTCGTTCATCTCCACGAACAGGGCGATGATATTGGTCTTTGAGGTACGCAGCGTGCGTGCGCCGGCGTTGGGCTGGTAGTTGAGTTTGCGCATCGCCTCTTCGACGCGCTTGCGAGTGGCCTCGGCCACCACGTCCTTGCCGTTGACGACGAACGACACCGTGCTTTGCGATACCCCTGCCAGGGCGGCAACGTCCTTGCTGGTGGGCGGCTTGGTCATGGTGGTTGATTTCCTGGGCATGATGTTCCTTTGCTGTCGCGTGGCCGGCGGCGGTGTGCGGGCCGCATGAATAAGATTAGTCGGTGCGGGCGGCCGTGGCCGCCGAGCTGCTTGCAGTTAATATTAATACGATTTATCTATGAGTGATTGGCGGTTGGGTTCGGAAGGGTCTTTCGGGTGGTGTGCGGACTGGGTTGTGGCAACAGGGTTCATACGTATTGATTCGGCGTGTCGGGTCTGATGTGGATATCTCCAATGCTGTATTTGCAAGTGATTTACCGGTTACCTAAAGTACCTTCTTCTGATATCGGCCATCCTCAATCTCGCAGGTCTCGTTTTGCGTTTTTGGGCTACCGGTGCTATCGTAAAGATACGTTTTCAATACGTATTAAATCAACGAGGAAAGGAGAAACCGATGAAGGTTTCCTCACAACGTATTGTTAAGATCGTCGGCGCTGCGGTGGCGTCGGCGCTGCTGGTGGCTCCGCTGGCCGCGTGTGGCGGGAACTCCGCCGGCAAGGTGAAACTGACGTTCCTGTCATACTTCAACAAGACCCAGATCGGCAAGGTCATCGATGATTTCGAGAAGGCCAACCCGAACATCCAGATCGAAATGCAGACCTCGAAGAATTACGTGCAGACCCTGCAGACCCGTCTGGCTGGCGGCGAACCGCCGACCATCTTCAACCTGACAATGGATAACCGCACTGACGTGATGGAGTCTGGCGCAGCCCTCGACCTGACCGGCTCCGACTTCTTTGACGGCATTGACGACTCCAACTTCACCCTCTTCCAGAAGGACGGCAAGACCTACGGCATGCCGGTCACCGCTTGGTACGGCGGCATCGTGTACAACAAGGACCTGCTCAAGAAGGCCGGTTACGACGAATTCCCGAAGACCTGGGACGAATTTCTGGACATGGGCAAGAAGCTGAAGTCCATGGGCGTCACGCCGTTGCTCGACTCCAACGTCAACACCCAGCCTTCCGGCATCTTCGTCGGACTGCTTGCCAGCTACTACGCAGGTGAGGGCAGCACCCAGATGGATGAGGACATTTGGAACGGCAAAACCACGTTCTCCAAGGAATGGACCCCGGTGTTCAAGCAGTACTACCGCATGGTCGAGGACGGCATCCTGGGTCAGGAGACCCTCGGCATCGACGGTGATCAGGAGAAATCCGAATTCATGAACGGCAACACCGCCCTCTACCGCTCCGGCCCGTGGGACCTCGACACGCTGCGTAAGTCCGGCATCAATTTCGGCGTGGCCGCGTTCCCGGCCTATCCGAGCAGCGAACAATGGATTAACGGTGGCCCGGATCAGGGCTTCGCCATCGCCGCCAAGGCTTCCAAGGAAAAGCAGGAAGCCGCCAAGAAGTTCCTGGCATTCCTCAACAGCGAGCAGGGCCTGAAGGACTTCACCTCCGGTGCCGGCACGCAGTCGATCTCCAGCAAGTACACCGCCGAAGTCCCGGACGAATTCAAGGAAATCGTCACCGACTACCTGCAGAAGAGCAAGTTCTACTGGGTCAACTGGGGCAAGGCCGCCACCACGATGGTCTCCGCGGATGTCGCCGCCCAGCAGCAGCTCATCCAAGGCAAGCTGACCCCTGCCGCGGCCGCCGCGAAGCTCGACGACACTTGGAATTCCGTCAAGTGACATCGGCTCGAACCGCCGGCTGAACGGCCGGCGTCATCGACTCCGGGCGTGCGACTACTCCCGCACGCCCGCGATTCCCATCGGCCTGCGCGAGGCTCGCGACCGATGACTCTGCACGAGCCTCGAACAGGCGGCATTCTCCTCCTCGCCGCCGGTTCGGGGCTCTTGCCATGTCCCAAACACTGCAATACTCCTGTGCAACTAACTCCAAGACAAAGGCTTTACTCATGACCGCTGCTACCGCAACGCCCCGAACGGCGAGTAAGCAGAAGAAGTGGTGGACCTCGGCGTCGTTCAAAGACAACATGGCGTCGTTCTGGTTCCTACTGCCGATTATCGCGATCTTCGTCATCCTGACGCTGATTCCGCTGCTGCAATCGTTCGCCTACTCCTTCACCGACTTCGACGGCTACTCCACCGATTTCAACTTCGTGGGGCTTGAGAACTACGCCACCATATTCTCCGATCCAACCCTCCTGAGCAGCGTGGGCTTCACCCTGCTGTACGCCTTCGGCGTCACCTTCTTCGTGACTGTTCTTGCCATCCCGCTAGCTGTCACGCTCAACAAGGCGATGTGGTTCCAAGGCTTCGCGCGCTCGCTGTTTTTCTTCCTGTCCGTGCCCGCGCAGGCCATCATCGGCCTGATCTGGCAGTACATCTTCTCCCCGCTCGGTTCGGGTGTGGCCAACAAGTTCCTTGCCATCTTCGGTCTCGGCCCCATAGGCTGGCTGTCCCAAGACAACTTGGCGCGGTTCTGCGTGATCTTCGTGGCCGTGTGGATGGGCGTCGGCTGGCACGCCACCCTGTACATCGCCTTCCTGCAGAACATCCCCAAAGACCTGTACGAGCAAGCCACCGTGGACGGCGCCGGCGCCTTCCAGCAGTTCGTCCATATCACCCTGCCGCAGCTGACGCCCGGCATCGTGACCTCCATGTTCCTGCTCATGACCGGCGGCCTCAAGATCTACGACCTGCCGTACACGTTAACCGGCGGCGGCCCAGGCTATGCCACCTATACCATCACCCAATCGCTGCTGCTCAGGGGCATCGGCCAGTCCCAGTACGGCCTCGGCTCCGCTCTGGCCACGCTGTTCACCGTGGCCTGCATCCTCGTGATCTTCCTGCAGCTGACCATTTCCGGTGTCGTTGAAAAGAGATTCGCATGATCCAGTCAAAAAAGAACCTGATTGCCAAAATCATCAGGACCGTCGTGGTTCTGGCATTGGCGTTGCTGTGCGCGTTCCCGCTGTACTACATCATCGTCAGCTCGTTCAAAGACCCGATCGACATGACGAAGAACCCGTTCAGTCTGCCGAACCCATGGGTGGGCGGCAACTACGTCGAGGCATTCGCCGACGGAACGATTATCCGGGCGTTCGTCAACACCGTGATCGTCACCGTGGCGGCGGTCTTCCTGCAGGTGTTCTTCGGCTCGATGGCCGCCTACGGCATCATCCAGAAGAAGTCGCGGTTCACGGCCGCGGTCGGTTCCGTGCTCATGATCGCCTTCGCTGTGCCCGCCCAAGCCACCCTGCTGCCACTGTTCAAAATGGAATCCTCGTGGGAACTCGTCGACTCACTGCTCGGCCTGATACTGCTGTACCTCGGCAGCACGGTGTTCTGCTACTTCCTGATCGTGGGCTACATGAAATCCCTGCCGCAGGAGCTGTTTGAAGCCGCCAGAATCGATGGTGCCGGCCCGTTCACCATCTACTTCAAGATCGTGCTGCCGCTCATCAAACCGATTCTGACCACCGTGGTGGTGTTCCAAGTCATGGGCACGTGGAACGACTTCCTCTACCCGAGCGTATTCCTCTCCTCGCAGGACAACCAGACCGTGGTATTGCAGGTGTTCAACGCCGTGCAACAGTTCTCCACCAACTGGCCGCTGTTCATGGCCATCACCGTGATTGCGCTGTTCCCCGTGTTCATCTTCTTCGTGTTCTGCCAGAAGTGGATCGTCTCCGGCCTGGTGGCCGGCTCTGTGAAAGGTTGATGTTATGACCGTTCTTGCCATCGAGGTCAACGAGACCGACGTCGCCGCCGAAGCCGTGGACGCGCCCGTGATCGACACCGACAACGGGCGTGTGGAATTCGATCCCTGCACCGGACTGCCCATGCGGTTTGTCAGTGCCGACCCTACGCGCAAATATCTGATCGATTCAGCTGTGGATTGGCATACTGTCGAACACTATTGGGGTGCCGGGTTCGTAGTCACCGGGGCAGGGTCTGCGCATTGGGATGCGGCAGAGCGCACCCAAGCGGGCGATGGGGGTGCCGCTCTGATCCAGACCTACGATTTGGCCCCGGCCGGATTGCGCCTGAACGTCACGCGAACCGGAGGCGCCAAATACGCCGAGCGCTACGAATGGACGAACATCACCGATCGTCCGCTGATCATCACCGAGCTCGGCATCCAAACTCCGTTCAACGACAGGTACCCCTCCGCCAAGCAGGCGCTCGCCGAATGCGTCAATGCGCATGTGTTCACCGGTGGCGGCTGGTCATGGGTGATTGCCGAACCGATGTGCGGCACTGACGTGTTTAACCGTTGCCTGTGCCTGAAGCTCACCGAGGGGGCGCTTGCGGGATACTCGATTGAGTCGCGCAATCAGAACACCGGTTCGGACGTGCGCGGTCATATCGTGCTGCAGGTCACCGATTACGCACGCAACCCGCAGGCTTTCGGCGGTCAGCCGACCATTGCGCTTGAGCCGGGGGCATCATACGTGTTGAGCTGGGAGCTCGACTGGTACGCCGACCGTGATGCTTTCCTGGCCCACTACCCGGAGCCTGCGCATTTCTCCTCATTCGCGGAAACGGTTGGGCGGCACATCCATGTCGCCACACCGCTGCCGGTCAGCGCAATCACGGATGGGTTGGATATCGAGGCGAGTAACGGCGGCTACTATCTGACCGCCAGCGAGCCGGGCACGTATTACGTGCGTATCGGCACGGGGCCGGACGCGGCGAAAACCGAAGTGCTGTTCCATCGGTCTTTGCAAGACACAGTGGTTTCTCGCGCGGCTTACATCGCCTCTCATCAGATTGCCGCCGACCGCCCAGGATCAATGTCTGGCGCTTTTGTGCCGGTTGATGCCCGAACCGGTTTGCGCGCCGATGATGGCGGTTGGCCGGACTGGACTGATGGCTCCGAGCGCATCGGTATGGCCGTAATGCTGCAAAAGGCCATCAACCAAGAATGGCTTGGTGCGGATTATCAAGACATTGTGGACCGCTGGTTCGCTTTCGCCAAGGATTGGCTGATCAACGATCGTTACGAGATGCGGCGTGGCTCATCCCAGCCGAAATCGACCTTCGGTGGACGTCTTTATGATGTGCCGTGGATGGTGGAATTCTGTTGCGACCATTATCGCGCCACTGGCGATGCGGCGGATCTGAATTTGGCCGTCGATCTGCTCGAACGGCTCAACGAGCTTGGCGGAGAACGGTTCCTGTCCATCAGCTACGGCGAGACCGTGGAATATCTGTCGCGATTGCTGGATAAGGCAGGACGTGCCAATGAAGCCGACCAGTTCCGCAAGCGCGTGGTGGCTAGCGCCAACCACTTCATCAGCGTGGGAGAGGATTTGCCTGCGCACGAAGTGGCCTACGAGCAGTCTGTGGTGGCGCCGCTGGTCAATCTGATGCTTTCTGCATACCGTTTCACCGGCAATGCGGATTATCTGGCGGCGGTCGAGGGACGATTGGATTGGCTGCTCTCCTTTGGCGGGCCGCAGCCTGATTGCCGACTGTACGGCATCAGCATTCGGCACTGGGATGGCCACTGGTTCGGCATCAACCGCATGTTCGGCGACGTGTTCCCGCACTACTGGAGCGCATTGACGGCCACGGCGCTGGTTCGGCTGCCCGCCGAACTGCATACGCCGGAAACCAATCGGCTTGCAGATGCGATTCTGCGAGAAAATATGGCCAACTACAACGCTGATGGCAGCGCCACCTGCGCGTTCGTGTTCCCCTCCAGTGTGGATGGCCGAGCGGCGAACGTGGCTGATCCGCTTGCCAACGATCAGGATTGGCATCTAGCCATGTGGCTGCGGCTGATTCAGAACGAGGGCTTGGGCTGCGCGGAACGCTAGTATCCTGCGCCGTAAGTTCATTGTTGAATTGACCGCTCCTCAGGCCTGCTTCAGGCCTGCTTCGCGGTCTGGCTTGTCCTGAGATTACGGACGCGCTGCGCGCGTCATGCTGGCTCGCCTGTCGGCCCCGACGTTGCCTGCAAACGGTGAAACTGTTTTTTCACGGTGACGTTTTGGCCAACGGCGACGCCCCGACAAGGGGAGATGGGATGAGACCAACGAATTTCCGGTGGAGGTGCTAGACACTCGGCCGCGCCATCGCAGACTGACTCAATTGTGTGTGTCGCCGGGCCGCGCCACCTCAGTCATGCCGTCCGGCCACGCCTCGGCTGTGCCGTCCGGCCATACTGTCCAGCTGTGCTGCAGCTGTGCCGTCCGGCTGTGCTCTGGCTGTGCCGTTCAACGCATTTTTCAGTGTTTTTGGCGTTGAGCGGCACGACGATACGTCATTGCTGCCTCGCCGACTTTTTGGCATGTTGTCAAAATGGCTGTTTTCCAACGATTCCGCAATGGCCGGTATCGCAAGGACCGCCCCTGTCGCCGATTGGTCTGCCGTTCAACGCGAAAAACCACCGAAATCGCGTTGAGCGGCACGGTTTTCTGCCGCTCAACGAACATCAACCGATTGACATGCACTGAGTGGCAGCCCCATCGCGACTCATCGCGCATTCAGTCTCGATTCACCCCAATCGACGTATCGGCCCCTACGGAATCAAACGTTTTCGCCACTTCCCACCACCCCCCCCCCCTTGAGCACGACGCCGATCGTGGAATGGTCCAGGTCGGGCCGGCCGTCGTCCAGCTTGACGTGCCGTTCCAGCAGGCGCAGCGTCCACCTCGCGCGCCCCTCGGGCGGCGTCGAGCACGCCATGGCGATGATCCTGACCTCCACGTCCCCGGTGACCTTCGGCTCGCGGGGCGGCGAGGAGCGCTCCTTGCGGCTCACCGTGGCGGCCGCGTCGCGCGTCGCCTCCCATTTGTCGGCGACGCGGCTCACGGTCTGCTCGCTGACCAGGCAGCGCCGCGCGGCCTCGGCGCGCGACGGGACGCGGGAGCCGTCCGACTCGTCCAGCGCCAGCAGCACGCGGGCGCGCGCTATCGCGCGGGCCTTGTGCTCGCCACGGCGCACCATCGATTCCAGGAAGCGACGATCGCCGTCGCTCAGCACGACCCTGACCCTACGCGACATCACACGGCCCTCCCTCGGACGACAACACGTAGTACAAGAAGAACACGACCACAACGAAAATGAGTCTTCGCCAGTTTGTGTGGTGGGGTGTTGTGCCTCGGCGTCTTTGCCGGGGCTTTTTCGTGTGGGATATGAGAGGGGCGTTCTCCTGTATGGTTTGTTTCCGCCAAGAAAGTAGAACCGGAACAAGGGAACGCCTGTGCCAACCATATCAGCCGGCGCGCTCAAGCGCATGCTGCACCTGCCCGCCAACGTCGTGGTCTCCACGCCCCGCGTCGAGGACGACCCGCGTGACGGGAGCGTCGTCATCGTGCCGGTGCGCCCGCACGCGCATGATATGGACCGGTGCGCGAGGTGCGGCGGGCATGGCCGGCCATACGACCGGTTGGGCGTGCGCCTGCTTGGTGAGGTCGCCGGCATGGTCGGCTCCCTGCTGTCCACTGACGAGTATCTCGAGCCGACCGACGATGCACGTAAGCAGCTCAAGGACTCCGCCGGTGTGGTGCTCGATCTTGCGATCGCCGCGCTGGAGGGCGTCTCCGAGGCCGATTGGAAGACCGACACCCTGCACGAGACGCTCAACAAGGCCCTCGTGGAGGACGGCGGCTACAAGCCGCGTCTCGCCTTCGGCCCGGTGCGCGTGGCCATGTCCGGTCGCCGCGTCTCCCCGCCGCTCTTCGAGTCGATGGAGATCATCGGCCGCGACCTGACGATCGCTCGTTTGAAGGGCCTTCGCGCGCACCTGTGATCGCGGTATGCGGTTCTGCCGTGATCGTCGCGTGGCCACCGGTGCCTTGCCGTCGGCTGGTCACGTCTGATCCTGCTCAATCGCGCGCAATAACAATAAGAGGGCGCCCGCCGTCATGTACTGCTGTACTGGTCGGCGGGCGCCTTTGCTATGTGTACTCAGGGTGCGGCTCTATCGCCTTTCTTATGGTATGACGATTTCCGGTTCGTCTCGGAGATAATCTTCGATGGATATGTACCGGCCGTTCGCGGAGTTAAAACTTTCCGTGCCTCGGTAGATGATCGTTCTGCGGTCGACGGGCACGTTAAGTTCTTCTCCGACTTTGGTGAGGTGTTTGAAGAAATCCGATCGTGGAGTCATCCCCGACTTGATCTCGATGAGTCGGGGAGCGCTTCGCTGGGTGACGTCCATCAGATCGATCTCCGCTTGAGCCGTATCCCGGTAGAAGCGCAGATTGCCCTCCTTGTTGTGGTTGAGATAGCGTTTCGCAGTCTCAACCACAACAAGGTTTTCGAATACGTCACCGCGTTTGGGAGAATCAAGCAATTCATCGGATGAGCGGAATCCCAGCAGATAGTTAAGTAGTCCGCTGTCATGGAAGTACAGCTTCGGCGTTTTGACGAGTCGTTTGCGCGTATTCGTCGAATACGGCTGCAGACGAAAGACGATGAAGCTTTTCTCCAGAATGGAGAGCCATTCCTTGGCGGTGTTGAATGCGATACCCGCATCACGGGCCAACCCGCTGAGATTGAGCAGGCTCCCCGCGTTCTCCGCGCACAGGCGCAGGAAGACATTGAAGTCGGTGACGTTGCGCACATCAAGATATTCCGCCACATCCCGGCTGATGTAGGTGGCCGTGTAGTCGCGGAAGTAGATGCCGGTGGGCATCGGCACGTCGTACAGGTGAGGGTATCCTCCCCGAAACATGAATTCATCCACGGTGAGGTCGGGGTCTGATTGTCTGGCCTCCGTGTAGGACAGCGGCAGTAGACGTAGCATGCCTACGCGGCCGGCAAGCGATTGGCCGATACGCTTCTCCATCAGGAAGTTCTGTGATCCGGACAGTACGTATTGCCCCATGGTGCCGCGCGCGTCGGCTTCGACCTGAATCTGGGAGAACAGGTCCGGAGCGTACTGTGCTTCGTCGATGATGAGTTTATCGCCGCGTGATCGGATGAAACCAACAGGGTCATCCGTGGCGCTGGCGCGGGTGGTCTTGTCTTCGAGATTGACGTATTCGTAATCGGGTAAAACGTTCCTGATGAGCGTCGACTTACCGCTTTGCCGTGGTCCGGTTATCGAAACGACCGGAAACCAGGACAGCATGGCGGAGAGTTCGTTGGTGATCGTCCGTGGGATCATCGGTGCCTCGATTGCAGATTCGTCAGTAGAGTTATTGATAATTCATTAGTAGAACTCATGATAATTCATTAGTAGAACTCATGATAATTCATTAGTAGAACTCATGATAATTCATCAGTAGGACTTGTGATAATTCATCAGTAGAGTCGTTGATGATTCATCAGTAGGGCCGCGTAAGGCCTTCTGCTGACTGGTGTTTTTGATGTGCTGCCTTGAGGTGTCCTGCGGCTTAGGGTTCAGGGATTGCGGTGACGTCTTTGGATGTGTACGCGACCATGTGCGACCGCACGCGTCCGTGTGCGACACGCCGTGATTTGCTTGATGCTTGACTTTCCCGTAAATTAACTTTTCGTTGCGCGGCGGGTTCGCCTCGCAGCCGGTGAAAACTGAATATGCCCCCATCGTCTAGCGGTCTAGGACTACGCCCTCTCACGGCGCCAACACCGGTTCAAATCCGGTTGGGGGTACTTGGCACTTACAGTTACCTGTAGATGCTTGCCAAATTGGGATGTGGTGTAATTGGCAACACAGCTGATTCTGGTTCAGCCATTCTTGGTTCGAGTCCAGGCATCCCAGCGAAGGAACCCTCGCCAGATGCGAGGGTTTTTCTGTATCTGGTCTGACCGTACCTGGTCGCTTTTCTTGGGCATTGACGCCTGCGGCAAGAGCTGTCTGTCTGGTTGTGTCACTGATCTCTCGCCAGGGTGCCCCTTGGCGAGAGATTGGGGTCATGCTGCGTTGGGGGACTCTCGCGGAACTGTTCTTGGTGAGAGGTTTCCGGTGGCTTGTGACCGTTTTGTCTCGCGGGGAGGCTCCTTGGCGAGAGGTTGTGGCCATGCCGTGTCGGAGAACTCTTGCGGAACTGTTCTTGGTGAGAGGTTTCCGGTGGCATGTGTCCGCTTTGTCTCGCTGTTGACCTCCTCGGTGAGAGGTTTCCGTCAGACTGGTTGTGGTCTCTCCCGCTGGGGTGGAGTAGTGGGGTGATCGGTGGGGCAGTGGGTGGTTAGTGGGTGGTCGGCGGCCGTCAGTGGGTGATGTGGTGACCGGTGGCGGTGCGAAACGTTGGAAATGCTGGCGACACGCCGTGACTTGCGTCATCTGGGTATGCCGCGTATATTAATCACCTGTTGCGCGGTTCGCCGAGCAGCCAGTGAAAAACTGAATATGCCCCCGTCGTCTAGCGGTCTAGGACTACGCCCTCTCACGGCGCCAACACCGGTTCAAATCCGGTCGGGGGTACGAAGACGCACAGCTCACAAGGTTGTACGCCTGCCAAATTGGGATGTGGTGTAATTGGCAACACAGCTGATTCTGGTTCAGCCATTCTTGGTTCGAGTCCAGGCATCCCAGCCAATGACCCTCGCGGAAAGCGAGGGTTTTTTGTTTTCAGTGCGAGTGTGCGGTGTGCGCGGCGTGCGTTCGCAATGGGAATGCATCGTAACAGGATATGCAGTAGAAATACATGAAATACATACAGTGCGATGGAAAATGCGTCGTGGGAAATATACGGTTAGCCGAATCATCGCTACAGTGGGGGATATGACGGAAACACAGCGTGCGCCCGAAGGGTTGTCTTCAAAGCCGAGGATCAGGCCGGCGGAGGCGGGGGAGACCCGACCTCTGTCCATATCGGCGCGTCTTGGGCGCTTGCAGTTCCACACCTCCGGCAAGTTCCGCGTCCTGCAGGTCGCGGACATCCAGGCCGGCGCGAAGGTCGCGAAGGACACCATCCGCCTGATCGGGGCGAGTCTCGATGCGGTGCGTCCGGATCTGGTCGTCTTCACCGGCAATCAGATCGCCGGATATGACCCGGCGTTCGCGCCGACGTTCCGCAAGCGTCGCTGGAGCCCCGCGAACGAGTTCGACGACGCCGAAGCCGCGGCTGAGGCGATGTCACGCACGCGCGACCTCGTGCAAAGCGCGATCGGCCAGTTCCTGCAGCCGCTGATCGACCGCAAGGTGCCGTTCGCGGTCACGTACGGCAATCACGATTTCCAGTGCGGGCTCGACAACGCGGAGCTCGACGCGATCTACCGCGGGTTCCCCGGCTGTGTGAACCCGACTCCCGGGGTCGAGGCCGACGTGTTGCCCGTGGATAGCCTGCTGCATGATCAGGTGGTGTATCCGCATGCGGTGGGCACGTTCGCGCTGCCGGTCGCTGACCCGGACAACAAGCGTACGGTGCTGGGGCTGGTCATTCTCGATTCGGGCGATTACGTGCACGGCGGCGGGTTCTCCGGTCCGTCCGAGGACACGCTCGGTTTCCTGCGTGAGGTGCCGAGGCTGATCGGGGCGAAATCGGGGGTGTTCCAGCATCTGCCGTTGCCCGAGTACTACGGCCTGCTCAAGCCGGTCTCGTCGACCACGGCGTACGCGATGCAGGGATACCGTGGTCACGCTTCGCAGTACTACGTGCTGGACGAGGAGAAGGTGCGCCCCGGCGGGTATCTGGGCGAGGGCATCAGCTGCCCGGACGAGTCGGACGAATTCGCGATCCTGTCCGAGCGGGATGCCACGGATGCGCCTTTGTATATAGGTGTGGCGACCGGACACGACCATCGCAACGGGTTCGTCGGTGAACTGGATGGCGTGCTGATGACCGCGACGCCGACTTGCGGATTCGACACCTACGGCCCGGCGCCGGCCAAGCGGGCGACGCGACTCATCGAGTTCGATATTCGTCACCCGTACGAGCCGCGCACGCAGCTGCTGGAGTTCGGCGAGCTTGTCGGCAAGCCGAGCTCGAAGAAGGCGTACACGTACGCGCTCAACGCCAAGCCCCCGCAGGAGGGGGAGGGCGACGATCTGCTGCGCAAGCCGTCGCTGTGGGCGCAGATCAAGGGGCTGTTTAGCTAGGCCTTCTCTGGTTTTGTCCCGGACTTTCTCTCCCCCAGTCAGCTTCGCTGACAGCCCCCTCGTCAGAGGGGGCCGAGCCGTGGGGCATGACCGTCGCGTGGGCGGTCGGCGACAGCCCCCTCGTCAGAGGGGGCCGAGAGAAAGGAATCGGCTCAGCGGCCGGAGGAGGCCTTGATCAGAGCCTCGGTCAGGTACTTGCCGGCGGCCATGACCAGCGGCGCGTAGCGGCGGCCGGGGGCGTTGCCCATGCGTCCGGACGGGCCGGAGATCGAGATCGCGGCGATCACCTGGCCGGAGGCGTTGCGGATCGGCGCGGAGATCGAGCACACGCCCTCCTCGCGTTCGTTGACCGACTCGGACCAGCCGCGCTTGCGCACGGCGGCGAGCTTGGTCGCGTTGAACTTGGCGTGGCGAAGGCCCTGATGCATGCGCTCGGAATCCTCCCAGGCGAGCAGGATCTGGGCTGCGGATCCGGCCTCCATCGACAGCATCGCGCCGACGGGGATCGAATCGCGCAGGCCGGAGGCGCGTTCCACGGCTGCGATGCAGACGCGCTGATCGCCCTGACGGCGGTAGATCTGCGCGGATTCGCCGGTGCGGTCGAGCAGGGTCTGCAGGATCGGGCCTGCGGCGGTCAGGAGACGGTCCTCGCCGGCGGCCGCGGCCAGTTCGGCGAAGCGGGAGCCGAGCACGAAGCGTCCGTGCTGGTCGCGCAGCACGAAGCGGTGGCGTTCCAGTGCGATGGCGAGGCGGTGGGCGGTCGGTCGCGCCAGTCCGGTGGCGGCGACGAGCTGGCCGAGCGTGGAGGGGCCGGTTTCGAGGGCGTCGAGAATCTTTACGGTTTTGTCAAGTACGCCGACGCCGGAGTGTACCTCGCCGTCGTTCTGCTCGGCGGTCTCCGAGGTCGGTTCTTCGGCGGGGATCTGTTCCGCGAGCGGCGTTTCGGCCACGGTGGGGTCTGCGCTTGTTGAAGTCATAATTGCCGTTTATACCATCTCACATAGTGAAATGCCAAATCGAGGAGGTGTCTCACGAGGTGAGCTTTGCATTGCGGGGGTATGGAGAAGGGGAAAACGACGACTCGTCAGTGAAAACGCACAGCGGAAAAGTGCGGATATGGCGAGGCATGATAGGCGATTCGGGCCTGGAATCAAGCATTTGATCGAATTGCGGAAGGATGTCCGTGTGCGATGTCTCATCGACGCAATCCGTCGCACGTGTGCGAATGCGTGGCCACATCATGTATCTCATAATCCGGCCGGAATGTGATCGCCCTCAGAGCCGCCGCATAGTCTATTACCACGAACAAAGCGCAAAAGCAATACCTAGCGCGAAGAAAATTAGGAGGAATCCTCATGGGAACGACACTGGCCGAGAAGGTCTGGGCCGATCATCTGGTACGGAAGGGCAGCGATGGAGCGCCCGACCTGCTGTACATCGACCTGATGCTCATGCACGAGGTCACCAGCCCGCAGGCGTTCGAGGGTCTTCGGCTGGCGGGACGCAAGCCGCGCCACGTCGATCAGCTCATCGCGACTGAGGACCACAACACGCCGACGGTCGACATCGACCGTCCGAACCCGGACAAGACGAGCGCCCTGCAGCTGTCGACGCTCGAGAAGAACTGCAAGGAGTTCGGCGTGCGTCTGCACCCGCTGGGCGACGCCGATCAGGGCATCGTGCACGCGTTCGCCCCGATCCTGGGCCTCACCCAGCCGGGCATGACCATCGTGTGCGGTGACTCGCACACCTCCACGCACGGCGCGTTCGGCGCGCTCGCGTTCGGCATCGGCACCTCCGAGGTCGAGCACGTGATGGCCACGCAGACCCTGTCCTTGAAGCCATTCAAGACGATGGCGATCAACGTCAACGGCAAGCTGCCGGCCGACGCGACCGCCAAGGATATCATCCTCGCGATCATCGCGAAGATCGGCACCGGCGGCGGCCAGGGCTACGTCATCGAATACCGCGGCGAGGCGATCCGCGACCTGACGATGGACGAGCGCATGACCGTGTGCAACATGTCCATCGAGGCCGGTGCCCGCGCGGGCATGATCGCCCCGGACGAGACCACGTTCGAATACTTGAAGGGCCGTCCGCACGCGCCGGAGGGCGAGATGTGGGATAAGGCGGTCGCGTACTGGAAGACGCTCAAGACCGATGACGACGCCGTGTTCGACAAGGTCGTGGACATCGACGCGACCAAGCTCGGCCCCTACGTGACGTGGGGCACCAACCCCGGTCAGGGCCTGCCGATCACCGCGAGCGTGCCGGAGCCGGACAAGATCGCCGACGCCACCAAGCGCGCCGCCGCCGAACGCGCGATCAACTACATGGGTTTGAAGCCCGGCATGCCGATCAAGGACATCGCCGTGGACACCGTGTTCATCGGATCGTGCACCAACGGCCGCATCGACGATTTGCGTCAGGCCGCCGCGATCATGAAGGGCCATCACAAGGCGAAGAACATCCACCGCGTGCTCGTCGTGCCCGCCTCCTCGCGTGTGCGCCTCGAGGCCGAGCGCGAGGGACTCGACAAGGTGTTCGAGGACTTCGGCGCCGAATGGCGCAACGCCGGCTGCTCGATGTGCCTGGGCATGAACCCGGACAAGCTGGTGCCGGGCGAGCGTTCGATCTCGACGTCGAACCGCAACTTCGAGGGACGTCAGGGCAAGGGTTCGCGCACGCATCTGGCGTCGCCGGCCGTCGCCGCCGCGACCGCCATCCGCGGCACGATCTCGTCGCCCGCCGACCTGTGACCCGCTGATCCATCGACCATCGACTCCGACTTCGCAAACTTCGCATCGGCCCCCTCCGCGGTCCACTCCGACGAGGGGGCTCCCGGCAGAGCCGGGTGGGGGAGACCCCGAAAGGACAATTCATGGAAAAACTCACCACTTTGACCGGCGTGGGCGTGCCGCTTCGCCGCTCCAACGTCGACACCGACCAGATCATCCCGGCCGTGTTTTTGAAGCGCGTCACCAAGACCGGCTTCGATGACGCGCTGTTCTACGCGTGGCGCCGCGACCCCGAGTTCGTGCTCAACAAGCCCGAATACGCGGGCAAGGGCCAGATCCTCGTGGCCGGCCCGGAGTTCGGCATCGGCTCCTCCCGCGAGCACGCCGTGTGGGCGCTGCACGACTACGGCTTCCGCGTGGTCATCGCCCCGAGCTTCGCCGACATCTTCTACGGCAACACCGCCAAGAACGGTGTGCTCGCTGCGATCATGCCGCAGGAGAGCGTCGAACTGCTGTGGAAGCTCCTCGAGGAGGAGCCCGGACGTGAGATGACTGTCTCGCTCGAGGATCGCACCGTGACCTGCGGCGACGTGACCCTCCCGTTCGAGGTGAACGACTACACGCGCTGGCGTCTGATGAACGGCTACGACGACATCGACCTGACGCTCCAGCACGAGGACGACATCGCCGCCTACGAGAAGATGCGCGCCGAGAAGTTCCCGTTCAAGCCCAAGACGATCCCCGCCAAGCACCTGCCCGAGCAGCCCATCGCCTCCGCCCGCGAGCCCAAGGACCAGGAATGGGCCGGCCCGTTGGCCGATCGCGGCATCATCTAGCCGCAGGCCGGGTGAGCCAGGCGTCGAGGGTTTCGGCGTCGCTTCGGTGAAGGAATGTGAACCGTAGGGCGGAGATGCCGTCCATCACGAACAGCGGCATCTCCGCCTTTTCGATGCCGCGCGGTTCACGCCACGGCGTCGTCGACCGGGTGATCGACTGGACGCGCGATCGTCGGGTTGTCATCGCGAACGTGGTCAGTCCCTTGGCGCCCGTCACGAGGATGCGATGGGGCAGCGGCTCGGACGGATCGGATGAATCGGACGAGCAGAACGCATCGGGTCGATCGGGCAGGATCGCGTACCCCTCGGTGCGCGACTTCAGTGCGCGGCAGGCCGTCCAGTACGCGCCGATCGCCAGCGGCACGATGAACAGCCATCGGGACGGTGCGCCGCTTACCGTCACTATCACGCCGGTGCCCACCGCCACGGCCGCGACGAGGGCGACGACGATCGGCGTCGTCACGTAGTAGCGCAGCAGTCCGCGGCCGGTGCGATGGATGGGCTCCGT
Organism: Bifidobacterium callitrichos; assembly: GCF_008698085.1. Classification (NCBI taxonomy): domain Bacteria; kingdom Bacillati; phylum Actinomycetota; class Actinomycetes; order Bifidobacteriales; family Bifidobacteriaceae; genus Bifidobacterium; species Bifidobacterium callitrichos. The sequence continues at coordinate 222,767 of NZ_RZJP01000002.1, read as the reverse complement.
GGCGTCGCCGGGTTCGCGCGGGTCCCACTCGGGCAGCATCGCGGTGAGGACGTCGTACACGCGCCCGGTGCCGATCACCGGCAGAATGCGGGCCGCGGAGATGCCGCTCTCCTCGCTCTCGCCGCTGACCGACGAGGAAAGCCCCAATCCCACCGAACACAGGTGGAACGGGCGACGCAGCAGCGACTGGCGTACGACGATCGACTGGATGCGCGAGACCGGGATCGTCGTCGTACGGCGGGTGAACAGACCGCGCACGACGACCAGATCGTCGCCGCGACGCCACACCTCGAACCCATAGAACCGCAGCAGCGACGTGACGACGCTGACGACCATCAGCACGATCACGCAGACCAGCACCAGCATGACGATCGAGATCACACCCCGCGCCACGTAGTCGCCGACCGACCGCTCCGCGGTGCGCACCCAGTCACGCGGCAGCATGTCCTGCAGATTCTGCACGAACCCGAACACGACGAACGCGGCCGCGATGAATCCCAGATCGGTGACCGCGAACAGCGTGATGTCGCGCACCGAGGCGCGGAAGACGGGGGCGTTGCTTTCCGGGCGCGCGTCGGATGGCAGAACTGGGGATGACTGGGATGGGGATGGCGTGACGAGTGACGAAGTGGATGGGACGGCGGCCGCAATCGACGGTGAACCCTGTGTGACTGCGGTTGATGTGGTCCCGGCGGTGATCGCCTCGCCCGTGCGCGCCTGAGCCCGCAGACGCTCCAACTCCAGCTGCAACGCCGCGGGCACCGCATCAAGCGTGATGTCGGTATCAGTCGCACCCGCGGCGGACACGGTCAGCTGCACGATGCCGAACGGCTGCATGTACACCGGCGACGAACTGCTGATCGCATGGATGCTGCCATAGCCGATCGTGCGGTTCTTGCGGAAGAACAGTCCCGAGCGGAACTGCAGCGAGTCCACGCCAAGCCGATATCTCGTCGACGCCCATCGGATGATCGGCTCGACGATCGTCAGTCCGACGCCCGCCACGATGATCGCCCATGTGACCCAAGAGGGGAATTGCCCCTCCATCAGCAGACGGAACACCACCAGCAGCGAGATGAACGTGCTGATGATCGCACGGATCGACTGAACCAGCGCGACGAGCAACCCCAGCGGATGCAACATCCGCCATCCGTTGGCATGTGCGCCGGAGCGTGCTTCGGCAGGAGTCCCGAACGCACCCATCACAGGTCATCCTTCGCGCTCGCCACACGCTCAGTGATCAACGCCACCACGCGTTCGGCCTCGGCCGTATCCAACGCCTCGATCTCCACCTCGTCGGCGGCTGTATGCACGACCACCGTGGTCAGATTGAAGTGACGCAGCACCGGATTCTGCTTCGTATCCACATGCTGCACGCGGTTGTACGGCACGGCGGTCGACTTGCGCAGCAGCCATCCCCTGCGCGTGCGCAGATCGCGCTCGCCGATACGGAACCGGTAGAACGTGTACGCGTACTTCGTCTGCAACGGCTGGAACGCCAGATCCAGCACGGCGTACGCGGCGAACAGGCCCACGATGAGCCGTTGCCAGAATCCCCACCAGCCGTTCGCCACACAGACCGCGACCACCACGCCGCATACCGCCAGTGCGATCACACAGCTGATCGCCTCGTTCACGAGCCACGCCGTTCGCGTGCGGCCGGGCAGCGATCGCCAGTTGTCGTCGCAGCCGTCAGTGCCGGAGCCTTCCCCAAGTTCGTTCATACGGCCCACTGTATCCGAGCGAGCCGTCTCCACGGCGGCACTGTACACAGATGTCGACCTGATACCGCCCGGCTGGACGAACGACGTTCGATGCGGTTGAGTGGAGCATAACGAGGAAAGGATCCGCTGATGCGTGAGGACAACAGTAACGGCAGCGATGGCAGCAACCGATTCGCCGGCGACGACCGATCCGTCAAGGGGAATGACGGCCCGTTCACTCCGGCACCGTACGCTCCACAATCCCCCGTCAACCCGTATACGCAGTACGCGTACATGCCGAACGCCAAACCGCCGCTCGACGCGCCGTGGTATGGCATCGGATTCGGCGACGCGATCGTGCGGTTCTTCCGCAAGACGTTCATCTACAGCGGACGCGCCTCCCGCGGCGAATACTGGTGGGCGGTTCTCTTCATGGTGATCGTCGAGATCGTGGTGGGGTTTGCCGCGTATAGCATAGCGTCGGCGTTCGGAGTGAAGGATGCCGCCATCGACTCGCCGTCATCATTGTCGGGAGCGTTCTCCGCCGGTTTCTCGGCCGGATGGAACGGGGAGGAATCGCCCGAGACGCCGTTGTCGGACATCATGACGCTGGCCATGATCGCTGCTCAGCTGGTGTGTTTCCTGCCCCAGCTGTCGCTGTCCATTCGTCGTCTGCATGACGTGAATCTGCGCGGATGGTGGTATCTGGCGCCGTTGGGCGTGATGTTCGGCGGACTCATTGCGGGAGCCGTCGGCTTCTTCCTCGTCGTCGGGTCCGACGACACGGCCATCAGCATCATGGGTCTCACCGCATCGGTGATGGGTATTCTCGGCGCGTTCCTGCTGTCGAATCTGATCTCCGTCGTGATGATGATTCTGCCCAGCAATCCCAGGGGCGTGCGATTCGACAAGCCGGTGCTGCGCGGGTACGGTGCGTCGGATCGCACTGTTCCGGCGGCCGGTGCCGATCCGATCCATAATCCGGCACATAACGGGGATGGGGCAGCGCAATGGCGGTAAATGAACTGCGTGATCTGACACGGCGCGTCCGCGCGTGGCTGCGCGAGCCGCATTTTCTGGAGAAGAACGCGATCGTCGGCGCGGTTCTTCTGGTGATCGAGATGATCCTCGTCCCGCCGGCGAGTCCTACGCAGATGCTGCTGGCGTTGGGATGGCTCGTTGTCGTCGTCGCCGTGCCGTTCCGAACCAGACTGATATGCCTGCTCGCGCCGGTGCTGCTGCTGGTCGTACCGTTCCTGCCGGTCGACGTGTGGTGGGCGAGCGGCGGGACGGCCATCATCACCGTTTTCCTGGCGATCGGGTATGCGCTGTCCAATCGAGCGATGATCGGGGTGCTGCTCGCGTACTCGCTGGCCGATGCCGTCTGCTTCGCTCTGTTCGACACGGCGTCGATCGGCGGCGGTGTGATCCGCGGCATGGTCGAGGAGTTCAACAGGATCGGCGCGGACGGTACGATTCCCGTGCGCTCGATGGAGGTCTCGCCGCTCTACACGATCCTCATCGTCGTCGGTACGTTCATACTCGATCTGATGATCCTCGGATTCTTCGTCGTCTTCGGCGCCGCGTTCCGTCGCGCATCCGCGGCGGGCGAGCGGGTGGCGCGCGTCGAACGCATGCTCGACCGGATCACGCGCGAGCAGGAGCTTGCACACATGATCCATGATTCCGTGGCCAACGACATGTCCACCATCGCGATGCTCGCCTGGCGCGCCAAGGCGATGGACGATGACGATGAGGTGCTCGACGCGATCTACGCCAGATCGCATCACGCGCTCGACCGCGTGCACGAGGTCATCGACGTGCTCAACGGCAAGCGGGACATCACCGAGCTGACCGCGGAGGAGGGGTATGACGCTGGCGGCGCCGTCGGAGCGCATGCGGGCAATCTGTCCTTCGACGCCCAACTTGAGAAGTACATTGAGGATCAGAATCGGGCGATGACCATGCTGGGACTCGCCGGCGTCACCCGATTCAACAGCGCGCCGGACGTCGTTGTGCCCAAACCCGTGCGACGCGTGGTCATGGGGCTGACCGAGGAGATCTATGCGAACATCGTGCGGCATTGCGCGATGGACGATGTCGACGAGACTGGCGATGCCAACGCCGGTGCCGGTGCCAACGCCGCGGCGAGCTCGCGCCGGATCGACGAGCCCGCGTACAGCCTGTTCGTGGAGATCACCGCGGAGCATATCCGCATCAGCGAGGTCAACGCGATCGCGGACGAATCGAAGACCCTGGTGCACGGGAGGCGCCACGGCAGCGGACTGGCGTTGCATCGCGCGGCGATTGAGATGGTCGGCGGCACCCTCACCACCAGCAATCTGGACGACACCTGGATGATCAGCGCCGACATCCCGCTCGGAACTCACTGACTGAGCCAGATCGCGATCGCGTGCGCGAGCGAATTCGCGCCGAGCTTGTCGACCGCGCGATGGGCGTGCGTGCGAACCGTGGAGGCCGCGACACCCCATTGCGCGGCGATCTGGTCGTAGGTGAGCCCTCGCGAGAGCAGATGCAGCGTCTCCGCCTCCTTGGAACCCAGTTTGGGGCGTTCGGGGGCGTTGCCGTCGTTGCCCTCATTGGCGTCATCGACGGTGTCGACGAGCAGTCGATGCGCTTCGGATGCGGTACGGAACGTGACCATCGAACGCAAGGCGGGAGGCGTGTAGACCTCGCCCGACGACACCATGCGCAGCGCCTGCGCGAGTTGCGGGATATCCGCCTTCGAAACGATGCCCTGTGCACCCGCCTCGGCGATTCGCGTCGCATAGTCGGACACCGAGAACGCGGTGATGCCAAGCAAGGCCACGCGATCGGTGCGCATGCGGATTTTGCGGCACACGCTCACGCCGGTGGCGTCGCCCAACGACATGTCCACCAGCAGCAGTTTCGGGCGGGTCTCGGGGTCCAGCGCCTTGCGCACCGCCTCGTCGGCCGATTGTGCGTCCCAGATCCAACGGGCCGACGGCAGCAATTGCGGCAGAATCCCCTTCAACGCCAGCAGTGCCATGCGGTCGTTGTCCACCATGGCCACCAGCGTCGGCACGGACTGTGCGGATTGTCCCTTCTCAGCACTCATACGCGCCATTCTAGTGGTCGGTCTGTGCAGTTAGGGGGATTCTGGTCCTCTGACTACCCCTCAGTCCCGCTTCGCGAGCCAGCTCCCCTGACAAGGGGAGCCAAAAGGTGGGTTTTCAGGCGCGATGGGTGTCCTCGACAACCGTCTGTAGACGTGTGTGTACAAGGGTGGACGCGTGTGTACACCGCCGGAATCGCCCTGTTTCCAACGGATACCTTGGAATCATGAACATTACAACCACGAAGCCGCAGCGGCCGGCACTTGAGCCGCTTCAGTCCCAGTCGGTACTCACCGCTCAGCCGCTGCAGCCGCAGCAGCCCGTCTCCGTTTCCGCCTCCGAATCCCCCGAATCCCCCGAACAGCGCAAGTGGTGGCGTGGATGGCGTCGCCGCGTCATCAACCGGGCGATGGGGGTGACGCTCATCTACCAGATGATCCTGATCATCCTCGGCAGTGCCGCCCTCGCCTTCCTCGCTTTCACGTCCTCCAGTCGTGACGAGTATTTCCGGGGGCAAGGTGTGGCAAGCCTCGCCGTAGTGCTCGTCGCCGTCGGATTCCTGACGATCGTGCGTCGGCGCGACATCCTCACACGCGAGTTCTGGCTGGGAGGCGCGCATACCGACACCTACGGCGAACCGAACCAGTTGGGACACATCAGCCAATACGGCGGCGCGCGCATGACCCCGAGGTGGGCCCTCGTATTCTTGGCCCTTGCGTTCGGCGTGCAGGGAGTGCGGATGGCCATCACCTGGGGACTGAGCCAGGTCGGCGTCGATCTCGTCTCACCGGCGCTTGAGAGCATCAGTGAGGCGTCCGTCACCGTGAGCATGTGGCTGTACGCCGGTCTGATCGGGCCGATCTGCGAGGAGGTGCTGTTCCGCGGTGTGCTGATGAAGGAGCTGAAGCCGCTGGGCAAGAACTTCGCGATCGTCACGTCCGCGCTGATATTCGCCCTGTTCCATCAGGATCTCGTGCAGAGCACCTACGCGTTCGCCATGGGCCTGGTGCTCGGCTTCATCGCGATGGAGTACTCGCTGATATGGGCGATCGCGCTCCACGTATTCAACAACGCGGTCCTCGGCGGACTGAGTGCTGGCATCACGCATTACTTCGGCGAGACCGGGGACGCGGCATTCATGTGGGCCATCATTGCGATCGGTTTGATCGGCCTGATCATCGTGTTTGCGAAGTATGGCAAGGGACTTACGGAGTACCAACGCGCCAACCGCAGTGTGAAGGGCACCTACTCCGGCTGGGCCTCGTGGACGTTCATCGTGTTCGTCGCGATCACCCTGGCATCCGCCATCTTCTCCTACGTCAGCGCGGTGATGGGCTGAGAGGCGATGATCTGACACCGAAATGACATTGCCGATACTCCGATCCGTTTCAAGAAAGCGCCGTCAGTGGATTATTCGCCACTGACGGCGCTTTTGATGCGTGGGAAGGTCGGGAGATGCGTGACGGTTTCGGCGCGGTTCGTGACCGACAAGCTGGGCAAAGCTGGGCAAAGGCTGGTAATCATCTGTGTACCAGGGTCGACGCGTGTGTACAACTGTCATGCGTTCCACAGTCTGAGCGATTAGCGTATGAATCATGAACACAAACCAAGAGCCGCAGCGGCCGGCGGCACCGTCGCAGCCGCAATCGTCGCAATCACAATCCCAATCGCAATCGCCGCAGGCTCCGCAGGGGTATCCGCCGTACCAGGTTCCTCCGAGCTATCCCGCCCCGACGGGGCAACCGACGCAGACGTATTATCAGTCTCAGTCGCAGCCGGTGCGGTTCGTCCCCGCTCCGGCTCCCGCCCCCATGCCTAATCAGTCGGTTCCGCCGGTACGGCCGATGCCGCCCGTCCAGCCGGTGCCGCAGACCCTGCCGCAGGACCCGCGCAAGGTCCAGCAGCGGATGCGGCGCAGGATGGTCAACCGGCCGGTCGGCCTGACGCTGGCGTATGAGGTGGTGATGAACATCGGCGCTGCCATGGCCGCGCTGACCATCGTGATCGTGACAATGGCGGAGCGTTCCGAGTTGACCAACCTCATGGTTATTCGTCACACCGGCATCGTGATGCTGGTCGCGGTGACATGCGCGATCGTGTTCCTGCTGTTCATGCGCCGCAAGGACATCCTCACCCGCGAGTTCTGGCTCGGCGGGCCGCACAGGGACAACTATGGCGAGCCGTGGCAGATCGGGCGCGTCAGCCGGTACGGTGGCGCGCACATGAAACCGTTGTGGCTCCTGGTGTTTCTCACCCTGTGCCTCGGTATTCAAGGCGTGGTCACACTGGTGCAGCTCGGCTTCTCCGCCATCGGTCTGTCCCTGCCGTCGCCCACGTCGGAGAGCATCACCGAATCGGCCGTCACCATGAGCATGTGGCTGTACATCGGCCTGATCGGTCCGATCTGCGAGGAGGTGCTGTTCCGCGGCGTCCTGCTGAAGGAACTGAAGCCATTCGGGCGCAACTTCGCGATCGTCACCTCGGCGCTCCTCTTCGGTCTCTTCCACGGCGATGTGGTGCAGGGCGCGTTCGCCTTCCTGATGGGGCTGCTGCTCGGTTTCGTCGCGATGGAATACTCGCTGGTATGGGCGATCGCGCTGCACATCTTCAACAACGCGATCCTGAGCGGCGTGGTCGACGGCCTCGCCTCGCACTATCTGGACGACAACGGGTATCTGGCGTACTCGCTCATCCTGAGCCTGATCGGGGTCGCCGGCACGATCCTCGCGTTCGTCGTCTACGGCAGGGGATTGAAGGCCTACGTGCGCGCCAATCGCAGCGCGCCGGGCACGTACCTCGGCTGGACGTCGTGGACGTTCATCGTGTTCGTCGCCGGCAACGCTCTGACGGCCATCGTCTCCTTCATCGGAGCGCTGATGGGCTGACGTTGCGCTGTCAGCGGTTCGGCTTGTCCCTTGCCCTATGCTGGAACGTATAGCGGTACCAAGGAGGATATATGAGCGAGCAGTTCGAACCGTTTTACGACGTCAATCGCACGTATGAGGACAATTACGAACAGGGGCCGTTCGGGCTGTTCGCCGAGGCGCTGAAGGGGGAGCCGGGTGCCGAGGAGGGCGCGGCCGCCGCCGAACCGGCCCAGCCCGCCGAGTCGTTCCTCGGCGTGCCGGTGAACCTCGCGTTCGGCATCCCCGCGGGGCCGCTACTCAACAGCCGCTTCACGACGGCCGCGTTCCGCATGGGCTTCGACCTCGCGACGTACAAGACCGTGCGCTCGCGGGCGTGGGGCTGCAACCCGTTCCCGAACGTGCTGGCCGTGCATCCGAAGTCGGCCGACGGCTCCCTGACCCCCGGCAGCGACGAACTCGACGAGGGCGTGCTCGCCGACACGAACTACGAGCTGCCGATCTCCATCTCCAACAGCTTCGGCGTGCCCTCGCAGGACCCCGACCGCTGGCAGCCGGACATGTTCCGCGCGATCGAGGCGGCCGGCCCCGGTCAGCTGCTCGTGCCGAGCTTCCAGGGATCGCGCGTCGAGGGCATGAGCGAGGAGGACTACATCGCCGACCACGCCACCACCGCGCGACTGGTCAAGGAGACCGGCGCGAAGGTCATGGTCATGAACACCAGCTGTCCGAACGAGGGGCACAACCGCCTGCTGTGCCACAATCCGCAACTGGTCGGGCGCATCACCGAGGCGGTGAAGAACGAGATCGGCGACACCCCGCTCATGGTCAAGCTCGCGTACTTCCCCGACGACTCTTCGCTCGAGCTGATGATCCGCTCCACCGTGGAACGCGGCACCGTGCAGGGATTCAGCACGATCAACACGATCTCCGCGAAGCTCGTCGACGCCGAGGGCCGTCAGGCGCTGCCCGGCGCCGGCCGCGACCGTTCCGGCGTGTGCGGCAACGCGATCCGCGGCGCGGGGCTCGACATGGTCCGCCGCCTCGCCGCCCTGCGTGAGAAGCTCGGCCTCGACTTCGCGATCAACGGCGTCGGCGGCGTGATCACCCCGGACGACTACCGGGCATACAAGAGCGCCGGCGCGGACAGTGTGATGTCCGCCACCGGCGCGATGTGGGACGCGGAACTCGCCCGCGAGATCAAGGCGGAGTGAGACGGGATCGGCCGTAGGCCGATGCTGTGCTGCTCGCCTTCTCTCCTCCAGTCAGCCTGCGGCTGCCAGCCCGTCCTGCAATTGTGGACGCGCTGCGCGCGCAGATGGCTAGCTCGCCTGTCGGCTCGCACGTTGCCTACAAACAGCTCTGCTGTTTGCTTTACGGCAACGTCCCGTCAGAGGGGCCACCCCACGGCAACCTATTTATTCCGCTGCTTCGGCGGCGGCCTTCATGGCTACGGCGCCGACGTAGTAGACCGGCTTGTCGAAGTTCGGCTGGAACAGGAAGTCGACGTTGGCGAGCTCGTCGATGGTGAACTTCGCCTGGATCGCCATCGAGATGACATTCGCGGCGCCGGAGATGTCGGCCTTCGAGCAGAACTGGCCGCCCTTGACCTCGCGCGTGACCGGATCCCACGTGAGGATCGACGTGACCGGCGTGGTGGTGAGCATGAAGTCGGGGCGGTAGTCCTCGGTCAGCTCGGTCTCGTGGACCGTAAGTCCCCGGCGCTCCGCACCCGCCTTCGTCAGACCCGACGCGGCGAGCGACAGGTCGTACAGCTGCACGGCGCTGGTCGCCTGCGTGCCGAGGTACTTGACGGTCGGCTTGTCGATGTTGCGGCCGACCAGCAGACCCTGGCGTACGGCGTTCGTGGCCAGCGGAATGTAGTCGTGCTTGCCGGTCGGGTTGTAGAAGACGGTCGCCGAGTCGCCGCACGCGTACACGTCCGGCACGGAGGCGCGCATGTACTCGTCGATGACGATCGCGCCGTTCGCCAGCATGTCGACCTGGCCCTTGACGAGGTCCGTGTTCGGCAGGAAGCCGACCGCGAGGATCGCCATCTCGGCCGTGTACTCACCCTTCTCGGTGACGACGGTGACGGTGTCGTCGTCGTTGTCGCGGAAGGCGGTGACCTTCTGTCCGAGCGCGAGCGTGACGCCGTGCTCCTCGAACGCGGCGGCCACCTGATCGGTGATCTGCTTGTCGAAGTTGTTCGCGAGCGGTCGGTCGAGTCCGTCGACCAGCGTGGTCTTGACGCCGGTGAGGCTGAACTGCTCGGCGATCTCGGCGCCGATGTAGCCCGAGCCGATCACGACCGCGGACTTGGCCTCCTTGGCCTTGGACTTGATCGCGATCGCGTGGTCCCAGTTCTTGCACAGCAGCACGTGCGGGCTGTCGATGCCCGGAATCGGCGGGATCACCGGGCGTGAGCCGGTGGTGACGACCAGCTTGTCGAAGTGAAGGATCTCGGGTTCGGCGTCCGGATCGTCGACCGGACGGTAGGCGAGCGTCTTGCCGGCGACGTCGATCGAGGTGACGTCGGTGCGCATGTGCATGGTCGCGCCGGCCTGCGCGAGCTGTTCCGGCGAGGAGTAGAACATCTTCTTCGGGTCGGACACGTGATCGCCCACCCACAGGGCGATGCCGCAGGACAGGAACGACAGGGTGCCGTTGCGTTCGAAGACGTGGACGGTCCAATCGGGATGCTCGGCGAGGATGGAGGTGGCGGCGAAGGTGCCGGCGTGCGTGCATCCGACGATGGCGACGGTGGTCATAGGTACAGCTCCTTTGCAGGTTGGTCGGGAACGTGCGGAGTCTTTCGTTGCCTCCGCCTGTGAACGTTCACCAGCTGTTCACCACATTAGCAAAGCCGCGATCGGGCGTTGCGATTGGCGCGTATCGCAGGCCAATAATGTGATACGGGTCACATTGTGGTGGCAGGATCCGGTTTCGCTGCGAACGTACCACCGCCTTTATTTCACGACGTACGCACATGCCGTATGGCACACTGTCATATAGTGTTTCCGCGGTCCAGGAAGAAGACGAAAGAGGTAGTCGTGGGCGAAAACGAGAACGATGTGCTGCATGTCGAGGGCGGTAAGCCCCTCAACGGCACGATCAAGGTGCGTGGCGCGAAGAACTTCGTGAGCAAGGCGATGGTCGCCGCACTGCTCGCACCGGGCAAGTCGGTGCTGAAGAACGTGCCCGAGATCCGCGACGTTCACGTGGTCTCCGACCTGCTGCGCCTGCACGGCGTGGACGTGGACGTGGACGGCGCGGGCGGCATCGTCACCATCGATGCCTCGCACGTGCAGCTGGCCGACGTGGCCGACGTGGACACGCTTTCCGGCTCCTCGCGCATCCCGATCCTGTTCTCCGGCCCCCTCGTGCACCGTCTCGGCGAGGCGTTCATCCCCGCGCTTGGCGGATGCAACATCGGCGGCCGTCCGATCGACTTCCATCTGGAGACCCTGCGCAAGCTCGGCGCGAACGTCGACAAGGAGCACAAGGACGGCATCCACATCACCGCGCCGAACGGTCTGCACGGCGCGAAGATCCACCTGCCGTACCCGTCCGTCGGCGCCACCGAGCAGACGCTGCTCGCCGCCGTGCTCGCCGAAGGCAAGACCGAGCTGTCCGGCGCGGCCACCGAGCCCGAGATCATGGATCTCGTGTGCGTCCTGCAGAAGATGGGTGCGATCATCTCCGTGGACGTGGACCGCACGTTCCGCATCGAGGGCGTCAAGGAGCTCAAGGGCTACACGCACACCTCGCTCACCGATCGCATCGAGGCCGCATCCTGGGCCTCCGCGGCGCTCGCCACGCACGGCGACATCTTCGTCAAGGGCGCCACGCAGCCCGAGATGATCACCTTCCTCAACGTGTTCCGCAAGGTCGGTGGCCAGTTCGACGTGACGGACAAGGGCATCCGTTTCTGGCACCCGGGTGGGGACCTGCACCCGGTCGCCATCGAGACCGACGTGCACCCCGGTTTCATGACCGACTGGCAGCAGCCGCTGGTCGTCGCCCTGACGCAGGCCAACGGCCTGTCGATCGTGCACGAGACCGTCTATGAGAACCGTTTCGGCTTCACCAAGCCGCTCGTGCAGATGGGTGCGACGATCCAGCTGTACCGCGAGTGCCTCGGCTCCCTGCCGTGCCGCTTCCAGCAGCGCAACTACAAGCATTCAGCCGTGATCTTCGGACCGACCCCGCTGACCGGCCGCGACATCGACGTGCCGGATCTACGCGGCGGATTCTCACACCTCATCGCGGCGCTTGCGGCGAAGGGCCCGTCCAACGTGCAGGGCATCTCGCTGATCGACCGCGGCTACGCCGACTTCCGCGGCAAGCTGCACCAGCTCGGCGCCGACATCGACTGATCGGAGGCGTTATTCGTCGAATCTGCGGGCGAGCGGCACCATCGCCGCGGTGAGCACGGCCATCGCAGCGGCACTGGCGAACAGCACCACGGCGACGGGGAACCGGTCGTAGGCCCAGCCGTACACCATCTGTCCGAGCGGCTGGGCGCACATGGCCAGCGCGGAGAGCATTGCCATGACCTTGCCGGTCATCGCCTCCGGCGTGCTCAGCTGGATCGCCGGAATCGTGATGAGGTTCGTGAAACAGGTCGCGACCATCGTGCCGCAGGTGAACGCCACCAGCACGATGAGCTGCGTCCACGCGCCGATCGGCAGCAGGAAAGCGACTCCCTGCGGGACGAGCAGCAGCACGAACGCGGCCAACGCCACCGGCATATGCCGCATCGTGAGCTTCGCCGCGAATAGTCCGGCGATGAAGGCGCCCGCGACTCCGGCCACACCCACCAGCCCGTCGGCCACACCATAGACGGTCGAGTCGAACCCGAGCACCGTGCGGATCGTATACGGGAATCCGACTGAGGAATACCCGATCACGATGAAGTTCAGTCCAGCCACGAACAACGCCAGCCGGAACACGTTCGGGCGGTCATGGGTGAGGAAGCGGACGCCGGCCTTCAGGTCCTCGAGTGGCGTCGGCAGTTCCTCGTCGCCGCGGTCGGGCGCGCCGAGACGGATGAAGCATTCGAGCAGGGCGGCCGCGGCGAAGCTCGCGATCGTGATCGCCATCATCAGATGGATGCCGAACATCGCGTACAGCACGCCGCCGAGGAAGCTCGGCAGCAGGGAGCCGAGCTGCTGCGTCTGATTGACGACCGCCATCGCCCGGCGCAGCGTCGACTGGCCGTACTTGCGGTACATCTGGGGGAGCGCGGCCTGCACGGTCGGCGTCTCGAACGCGCCGAGCACGGCGAGGGCCACCTGCATCGCCGCGATCGCGATCATATTGAAGCCGATCGTGGCGAAGAGCAGCGCGCACGCGAGCACCAGCACGCCGGAGAGTGCGTCGAGTGCCACCATGATCGTGCGGCGGTTCATGCGGTCGGCGAGCACGCCGCCGAATGGCGAGAGGATGATGGTCGGGACGATCGAGACCGCGAGGATCGACGCGAAGACCGTTGCGGAACCGGTCTCGTCGAGCACCCACATCGACATCGCGAACCGGAGCATGAGATTGCCGAACAGGGAGATGCCCTGACCGGCGACCAGTAGGATGAAATCGCGTGAAATAAGATGGGTATTCGGGTTCATGAGGGGGTCCGATCAGATCAGGGCGGTGTATCCGCGGGAAACGGTTTCGATGAGATCCTTGTCGAGGATCGGTACGCCCAACCCGGTGCATACCGCGGCCAGAGCCTCGACGCGGTGATGCAGTTCGTCGGCCGTCGCCGGGTAGAACGTGGGGACGAGCCAGTAGTTGGTCAACAGGGCGAGCAGTTCCGCCGCCTCGCGTGGGTATGCGGTGTCGATCGAGCCGTCGGCGACGCCTTCGCGGATCATCGCCTCGAACATATCGGCGACCTGGGTGCGCCAGACCTTGAGATTGGCGGCTAGGAGCTTCGGATCGTGCATCGCGGGATAGGCCATGTTCATCAGACGCATATGCTCGTTGTCGGCCGCGGAACGGCGGAAGGCCTCACGCAGCTTGTCCAATCCGGTCAGCCCCGTGTCGTTGATCGCCGTGGGGTCATGGCGGGATTGGTCCTCCTCGCCGAGCGCGTCGAGGATTGCCTCCTTCGACTTGAAGTGGTAGTAGACCGCGCCTTTCGACAGGTCGCCGAGGCTGTCGACGATGTCCTGCATCGTGGTGCCGTCATACCCCTTGGTGAGGAATAGCCGCTTCGCGACGTCGAGGATGCGTGCGCGGGTGCGTTCCGGGTGCTTGTTGCGTGCCATGCGTGCCTCCTTGACCATCTAGTATACATACCGACGGTCGGTATGTATACTGGGCGTTTTGCAGCGAATCATTCTCAATAGGAAACGTGTGAGCCAAATGCACGTTTCCGCACAATCGCACATCGGGTCAAAACCGCGGAATCACGCGGAAAACGGAGTATTGATGTGCGATTGACGGATCGTCAATCCTCACACTTTCGTTAATGAGAACAAGTCGCTGTAAGGGACTGTAGAATAAGGCGCATGGCATCCAAAGGAAAACCGTCGCCGCGCTCCGCGGTCGCACCCTTAAGCAATGCGAGGGTCGCCGAGCTCGCCGAGCGGCATCATCTCGTCGATCCGATGCACGACTTCCCGACCGGGCGCGACCGCAAGGCCAACGTCGCCGAGATCAACGCGCAGAACCCGAAAGCGACCAAGCGCCTGCTCACCGGCGTAGACGTGGTCTTCCGCGCCAGCTGCAAAACGCGCGCATGGGGGCTCGAACACGTGCCCGAGGACGGCCCGTTCATCACCGCGGCCTCGCATGTGACGATGTTCGACGTGTTCGTGCCGATGGCGAGCCTGTTCCACATGGGCCGCCGCCCGCGCTACATGGCCAAGGCCGAAATGGCCAAATGGCCGGTCATTGGCAAATGGTTCCAGCTGGTCGGCATGCAGCCGGTCCAGCGCCACTCCGGCAAGGCCAAGCAGATCGAGGAGACGTCGATCGACATCCTCACCTCCGGCCGCCCGCTGACCGTCTGGCCGGAAGGCACGGTTACGCGTGACCCGAAGAAATGGGTGATGAGCACCAAGGAAGGCGCCGCGTTCATCGCGCTCGAAGCGTCCCGCAGGCTTGGGGCTCAGGTGCCGCTGTTCTGCGCGGCGACCTGGGGCGCGGCGTCGATCAACCACTGGTGGCCATGGCCGCGCAAGAACGTCGTCATGTACTACGGGCCGCAGCTCGACTACTCCGACCTGCTCGCCGACATGGACTCGTGGGGCAACGAGCCGCCGGCCGAGGCGGTGGACGCGCTCAACTGGCGCATCTTCCGCCAGCTCAACAGGCAGCTCGAGGAGATCCGCGGCGAGCGGTTCCCCGAAGCCGGATACTGGGACTATCGCACGATGAGCCGCAAGCCGCTGCCAGCGGAGAAATAGCGCGTAAGAAGTAAGGAGAACACGTATGAGAATCACGGTACTGGGCGCAGGAGCATGGGGTACCGCCTTCGGCCAGGTGCTGGCCGACGCCGGCAACGAGGTCATGATGTGGGCGCGCGAGCCCGAAATCGTCGAAGGCATCCACGAACGCCACTGCAACGAAGTGCGACTGCCGTTCATCGAACATCTGCCCGACGCGATCGACGCCACCGGGGACAAGGCCGCAGCCGTCAAGGACGCCGAAATCGTCGTCGTCGCCATCGCCGCGCAGTTCGCCCGCGTTGCACTCGAGGACTTCAAGGGGCTCATCCCCGATGACGCCATCGTCGTGAGCCTCATGAAGGGCATCGAACGCGGCACCAACAAGCGCATGGACGAAGTCGTGCGCGAAACGCTCGACCTGCCCGCCGAACGCTTCGCCGCCATCTCCGGTCCGAACCTGAGCAAGGAGATCGCGCTGCGCCAGCCGTCCGCCACCGTCGTCGGCTGCGAGAACATCGACAACGCGACCAAGGTCGCCCAGGCCTGCACCACCGACTACTTCAAGGCGTTCGTCACCACCGACGTCATTGGCCTGGAGATGTGCGGCTCGCTTAAGAACGTCGTCGCGCTCGCCGTCGGCATGGCCCGCGGCGCCGGATACGGCGAGAACACGGCCGCGATGATCGAGACGCGAGGACTGGCCGAACTGACCGCGCTTGGCCAGGCCGCCGGCGCCGACCCGAAGACCTTCGCCGGACTCGCCGGCGTGGGCGATCTCATCGCCACGTGCGGTTCGCCTCTGAGCCGCAACTACACGTTCGGCTCGAACCTTGGCAAGGGATTGAGTAAGGAGGAGGCGACCCGCGTGAGCAACGGCGTCGCCGAAGGCGTGCCCACCACCGGAGCGGTCGTCGCACTCGGCGACGAGCTCGGCGTGCCCACGCCGCTCGCTTACGCGATGAGTCGTGTGCTCGACGAGGGCATCTCCTGCGCCGACATGCTCTCCCAGCTGTTCGGACGCGAGATCACCGCCGAGTGAGGCCCGCGCGCCATCGACGCGAAACCGTCGCCGGGTAATCTGTGGAGAAACCCCGCGTCCGCTGGACCGTCGTCCCATGACGGACGATAATCGACGACGGACAGAAACGGGCCGGGCAACCGGGCAACCGTAATCGACAACTGGCGGGCGACACCGACCGGCCGATCCGGCACGAGGCCGGAAGGCGACGAAAGGAACGACAAGGAACATGGCCAAGAAGCGCATCGTGGTGCTGTACGGCGGCAGGGCCGACGAACATTCGATCTCCTGCATCTCCACGGCCGGCGTGCTGGGCGCGCTCGACACCGACAGGTTCGAGGCGATCCCGATCGGCATCACCAAGGACGGCAAGTGGATCGTCGACGGCGAGGACCCGCGCGGCTGGAACCTCGACGGCGGCACGCTGCCGGTCGTCGAGAAGACCGCGGGCGCGCGCGACGCCGTGCTCGACGTGGCTCTGGGGCAGGACGGTTTCTTCGCGCGCAATGCCGACGGCACGCTCGAATCGCTCGGTCACGTCGACGCCGTGTTCCCCGTGCTGCACGGGCCGTACGGTGAGGACGGCACCGTCCAGGGCCTGCTTGAGATGATGAACGTGCCGTACGTCGGCTGCGGCGTGTTCGCCTCCGCCGCTTGCATGGACAAGCACTACACGAAGGTCGTGCTCGCTGCCGCCGGCATCCCCACCGCCCCCGGCGTCATGGTTGACGCGCGTACCGTCAAGCCCTCGGTCGCGCTGGAGCAGATCGAGCAGGCGGAACTCACCTACCCGCTGTTCGTCAAGCCGTCTCGCGCCGGATCCAGCTTCGGCGTGACCAAGGTCGAGCAGGCGCGCACCCGTGAGGAGCAGATCGAGAAGCTGGGGTCGGCCATCGCCGAAGCCGGCAAGCACGACTGGAAGGTCCTCATCGAACAGGGCATCGACGGCCGCGAGATCGAATGCGCCGTACTGTGCGCGCATCCGGGCGACGAACCCGAAGCCAGCTGGCCGGGCGAGATCGTCCTCGATCACAACGACGACGACCAGTTCTACGACTTCGACTCCAAGTACATGGACGCCACCGCCAGCCACGTCGAAGTGCCGGCCAACCTGCCCGTCAGCGTCCTCGAGGACGTGCGCGACGTGGCCCGCCGCGCGTTCGTCGCGGTCGACGGCGCCGGACTGAGCCGCGTCGACACGTTCGTGCAGCCCGACGGCTCCGTGATGGTCAACGAGATCAACACGATGCCCGGATTCACGCCGATCTCCATGTACCCCAAGGCGTGGGACGCCACCGGCGTGAGCTACACGGAGCTGATCACGCGTCTCATCGAAGGGGTGCTGCGCTAGCGTTTCGCGCCTGTTTTCTCTCTTAATAATCGTGGGGCCGCGAGGGGCGGCGATATTCTATTCTGGACACGCTCTAGGCCGCTCTGGCCAAGTCTTTACGGTCCAAAACAGAATATCGCCGCCCCTCGCTCCGTTGAGTGGGGACGTCGCGAAACGTAGCGGGGGAGCGGGAGCGGCGGGAATGTCACGTAACGTTTGTGCGTAACGGAGCGGGGGATGGCGATTCCCTGTTCGGGACCGTAGGCTTGGCCGAACGGCCTTGAGTGTGTCACGAACAGGGAATCGCCATCCCCCGCAGCCAACGCTGGAACTGATTGCTCCGCTGGGACTGATTGCTCCGCTGGGACTGAAAGACAACAGTAGGAAGAGAGAGTCCTCACGGAAAAGTGACGAAAACGACGTAGGTGTCATATTTCACTTGTAGTTTCCTGAAATTCATCGAAGTGTCGCGCAAGGTCGCGCGATGTTCACCGGCAGGCCGGTGTCGCGACAGATAGCGGCCGTAGCTTGTTGCCTTGGAATTATGGGCCGCGTGAATACAGCGCGAATGAAAGCCCCGACTCCCTAGAGGTTAGTTGAGTAAAGAGGAAAATCGAATGAAGAACCTGCGTAAGCTTGCGGCTGGCGCCATCGCCACCGTGCTCGCGTTCTCGATGGCCGCCTGCGGCTCGAGCAGCGCCTCCTCCAACGGCGACTCCCAGCAGTCCGCCGGCAAGTCCGTCACCGTTGACCAGAAGTCCGCCAAGGCCACCTCCCTGTCCGACTTCGGCACCATGGACGACCTCGTCGCCGCAGCCGAGAAGGAGGGCGCTCTGAACGTCATCGCCCTGCCGCACGACTGGTCCAACTACGGTGAGGTCATCTCCACCTTCAAGAAGAAGTACCCGAAGATCAAGGTCACCGAGCTCAACCCGAACGCCTCCTCCAAGGAGGAGCTCGACGCCGCCAAGACCAACAAGGGCACCGACGCCGCGCCGGACGTCTTCGACGTCGGCCAGCAGATCGCCGCCACCTCCACCGACGCCTTCGCTCCGTACAAGGTGCAGGCCTGGGACAAGATCCCGGATGAGAACAAGGACGCCAACGGCGCCTACTATGCCGACTACACCGGCATCATGTCGATCGGCTGGAACAAGGACAAGTACGGCGACATCAACAAGCTCGAGGACCTGCTCGACCCGAAGTTCGCCGGCACCGTCGCCCTCAACGGCAAGCCCGCCGAGGCCGGCGCCGCCTTCAACGGCTACCTGATGATCAACCAGCTGGCCGGCGGCGACATCAACAACCTCCAGCCCGGCCTCGACTTCTTCAAGAAGCTCAAGGACGCCGGCAACCTCACCACCGTCGACGTGACCAACGGCACCATCGACTCCGGCCAGACCGGCGTCGTCATGGACTGGACCTACAACCAGGCCTCCTACAAGAAGGAGCTGAAGTCCAAGGGCGTCAACTGGGAGTACAAGACCTTCCCGAAGGCTCAGGTCGTCAGCTACTACAACCAGGCCATCAACGTGGACGCCCCGCACCCGGCGGCCGCCCGCCTGTGGGAGGAGTACCTGTACTCCGCCGAAGCCCAGAACCTGTGGTTCAAGGGCGGCGCCAACCCGGTCCTGCTCTCCTCCATGAAGGAAGATGGCACCGTCGATCAGGATACCCTGAAGGACGCCATCACCATCGAAGGCGAGCCGGTCTCCTACACCAACGATGACGCCACCCGCATCACCGAGTGGCTCCAGAACAACTGGGACAAGACGATCGGCAACTGATCCGCGGCAAATCGCAGATCACCGATCATCACTGATCACACGCGAGACGCAATCACCATGACTGCAGCAATCGCACAGAACGGGTCCGCCGCCAAGCCGGCGGGCCCTTCCGCTACTTCCTCATCGTCCGCCATCGCGCGGCATCGCAAGGAACTGGGCACCTTCGCGGTGACCATCCCGTTCTTCGCGTACACGGCGTGCTTCCTGCTCGCCCCCACCGTGATCGTCATCATCGGCGCGTTCCAGACGCGTGATGGTGGCTTCACGCTCGCCAACTTCAACAAGCTGTTCGAGGCGAACACCGTTTCCGCGTTCGTCACGTCGATCCTCGTGTCCATCGCCTCGTCGGTGATCGGTGCCGTGGTCGGCGGACTCGCCTCCTACGCGCTCGTCATCGGCTCCAAGCCGAACGGCCTGCTGCGCCGCATGGTCTCCGCGATCTCGTCCGTGCTCGCCCAGTTCGGCGGCGTCATGCTCGCGTTCGCGTTCATCGCGACCATCGGCATCAACGGCATCGGCACGATGCTCATCAAGACCGTGACCGGCCTGACCGTCAACCCGAACTGGCTGAGCTCCCTGCCGGGCCTCGTGACCGTGTACTGCTACTTCCAGATCCCGCTGATGATCATCATCTTCCTGCCCGCGGTCGATTCGATCCGTCCGCAGTGGCGTGAGGCCTGCGAGTCGCTCGGCGGCAACACGTTCCAGTACTGGACGCGCGTAGCACTGCCGATCCTCGCCCCCCGATTCATCTCCGCGTTCCTGCTGCTGTTTGCCTCCGCATTCTCCGCGTACGCGACGGCCGCCGCCCTGTTCTCCCAGCGCTCGATCCTCGTGCCGCTGATGATTCAGGGTGCGATGCGCAACGAGATGGACCCCAACCAGCAGGGCTTCGCCCAGGTGCTGGCATTCGCGATGATCATCGTCGTGGCCATCGTCATGCTGTTGAGCCACGCCGTGGAAAAGAGGGCCGGACGTTGGCAGTGAAATCAAACGAAACACTTGAGCCGACCGGACCCAAGCCGCCGCAGCTGCGCGCTGCGCGCATCCGCAAGCAGAGCATCATCAAGTTCGTGGTCCTGTTCATCACGCTTGCGTTCCTGTTCGTGCCGCTGATCTCGATGCTCGTCTTCACCCTGCGTCACCCGCTGTCCGGACGCTGGTCCGCGGCGCCGTGGATCGCGATTTTCACCGGCAACGGCGAATCGCTCGGCGCCGACCTGACCGTGCTGTGGCAGGGCCTCGGCGCCTCGCTCGGCCTGTGCCTTGTGACCGTTGTGCTCATGCTGCTGCTCATGGTGCCGACCATGGTGATCGTGCACATCCGATCCAAGGCGCTCGAACGCGCGATCGAATGGGTCGCGACCCTGCCGCTGACCATCCCCGCGATCGTGCTCGTCGTCGGCCTTGGCCCGATCTACCGCTGGCTGAGCTCCCAGGTGTTCGACACCAACCCGATCTGGCTGTGCTTCGCGTACGTCGTGCTCGTCATGCCGTTCGCCTTCCGCGCGATCGCCGTCGGACTCAACTCGATTGACGTGAAGACCCTCGTCGAGGCATCCCGCTCGCTCGGCGCCTCTTGGCCCAAGGTGTTCTTCCGCGTGATCATCCCGAACCTGTGGCAGTCGATCCTGTCCGCCAGCTTCATCTCCATCGCCGTCGTGCTCGGCGAATACACCGTGGCCTCGCTGCTCGGCCGTATGAACCTGCAGGTCGCGCTCTACCAGCTCGGCCAGTCCAACTCCCAGATCTCCACCGCCATGTCGCTGCTTGCTCTGCTGTTCGGCGTGGTGCTGTTGGTCGCCCTCGACCTGATTTCCGAGCGTGTGGCCAAAACCAAGGAAGGCAAGTAACTCCCATGTCACTCGCAGAACAGAACGTCAGCGCAGCCTCGGCCGATCAGGCTGAGGACGCCTTCAAGAACGATCCGACCGCCACGCTCGAAGGCGTGCGCGGCAAGGACGTGACCAAGGCCGCCAAGGCCCTGCTCAAGGACTCCACCACCCGCGGCGGTGGCATCCAGATGCAGGACGTCGTCAAGATCTACCCGGGTGCCACCACCCGCGCGCTCGACGACTTCAACCTCGACATCAAGCCCGGAGAGATGGTCGTGCTGCTCGGTGGTTCCGGCTGCGGCAAGTCCACCGCACTGCGCTCCCTCGCCGGTCTCGAGGACATTCAGGGCGGCCGCATCCTCGTCGGCGGTCAGGACGTCACCGGCGTGCCGGTCAACAAGCGTGAAATGGCCATGGTGTTTCAGGCCTACTCGCTCTTCCCGCACATGACCGCTGTCGAAAACGTCGAATTCGGCCTCGAAGTGCGTGGCGTCGGCAGGGACCAGCGCCGCAAGATCGCGATGGAGCAGCTCGAACTCGTCGGCCTCGCCGATCAGGCCACCAAGTATACGCAGCAGATGTCCGGCGGTCAGCAGCAGCGCGTGGCCCTGGCCCGCGCCCTCGCAATCAAGCCGCGCGTGCTCCTGCTCGACGAGCCGCTCTCCGCCCTCGACGCGAAGGTGCGTGTCCAGCTGCGCGACGAGATCCGCCGCATCCAGCTCAACACTGGTACCACCACCGTGTTCGTCACCCACGATCAGGAGGAGGCGCTTGCCGTCGCCGACCGCATCGGCGTCATGAACCACGGCCGCATCGAGCAGATCGCCGCTCCGCAGGACCTCTACCAGCGTCCGGCTACTGAATACGTGGCGACGTTCATCGGCCTGACCAACCGTCTGCCCGGCGTCTCCAACGGCGAGGAGGCGGTCGTCTTCGGCCAGCGCGTCCCGCTGCTGCCGAACTCCCGCAAGGGCGATCTGGTCACGGTGCTTGTGCGTCCGGAGAATCTGACGCTCGTGCGCGCAGGTGAAGCCACCTCCAAGGTGGGCGAGCATGCCCGCGTCGAGGTGATCCACTTCCTCGGCGCCGTCGCGCGCGTGGACTGCGAGATCTCCACTGGCGAATACCAGCACTGGAACAAGGGCGAGCAGCTCAAGGTCACCGTGCAGCTGCCGGCGAACGAACTGCCGGCCGGGCTCGCGACCGGAGACGAGGTCGTCGTCGCGCCTCGCCCGGTGGCGGCGCTGGCCTGCTGACGGGCCTTCTTTCCGCCTGGTTCCGTCTGATTCCGTCTGATCATTCCGCTGGTTCCGGTTGATTCCGGTTCCAGCGGTGATCGCCGTCCCCCGCTCCGTTTTGTTGGGGATGTTGCGTCCGATGCGCCGCTCGGCCGTGCCGCTTCAACCATGCTGCCCGGCTGTGCCCCCGGCTGTGCCCCCGGCTGTGCCGCTCAACGCATTTTTCAGTGTTTTTGGCGTTGAGCGGCACGACGATGCGTCATTGCCGCCCCATCACCTTTTTGACATGTTGTCAAAAAGGCTACTTTCCAACGATTCTGCAACAGCCAGTATTTCAAGAACTGTCTCTGCGGTCGTCTTGTCTGCCGCTCAACGCGAAAAATCACCGAAATCGCGTTGAGCGGCACGGTTTTCTGCCACTCAACGAACATCAATCGATTGACATGCGCTGAGTGGCAAACTCATCACGCATCCATCCCCGATCCGCCCCCGGTCGCCGTATCGGATCCTATGGGATCGAACGCTATTGGGGCGAGAAATGGGGGTTATCGTGGTGGATCCTATGGGATCGGACGCAGGTCGTGGATGCGGGCGGTGAAGAGGCCGGATGCGGCTAGGCCGAGGGCGGTCAGGAGAGCGGTGGAGCTGAGGATGGTGAAGTGCATGAGGCCGGTTGTGACCCAGAAGATGACGAATGCGACCAGCATATAGGCGGTCAGGGCGAGCAGGGTGGCTCGGGTGATGCGCAGGCGCGTTGTCAGAGCCTTATCGCTCATGCGGGTGACGGATGCGCAGCAGATGGCGACGGTCTCGACCTCGACGACGAGGAGCAGGACAGTTCCGATGATGATCGAGGCGGTGATGAACGGCTGGATGAACGCGATCTCCGGCCAGTTGCGGAATCCTTCGACGACCATCTCATGGATCACGGCGACGGCGAGCAGCGTGATGAGAGCGGCGGCTAACTGCAGGACGCCAACGAGAATCTTGCGGACAGTTACGGATTCCATGGCAGTTCCTTTCAGGGGGAAACCTGTAATGCGACATAAGTATATCCATCACGATATGCGGTTAGCGATGAAAAATGCCGGGAGGATATCCCGGCGCTTTCATTGATTGACCGTCCCTCAGACCAGCGTTGTGGGCCGGCTTGTCCTGCAACTGCAATCGTGCGTCACTCGGAGATGCCGCCGTCGGTGACGAGGTAGTCGGCGGAGGCGAGGGCGCGTGCGGCACGGTCCTTGACGGTCGAGAGGAACACGCCTTCTCGAGCGAACAGGAGGATCTGGCCTTCGGTGCCGTAGGGGGAGAACCCGGTGAACTTGACCAGCGGGGGATTGTCCGGCTGGGTCATGTCCGCGGTGGCCTCGGTCACGCGCTTGAGCATGTCGCGGCTCACGGCCTCCGGATCGCTGCCGCCCTTGACTGTGAACGGCACGGAGACGGATCCTTCGGACGCGGCCGTGAGCTTGGTCAGCGACGCCGTGTTGAGCACCGAGTTCGGGATCACCATGCGATCACCCGAACGGGTCTCGATCACCGTGTGGCGCCATGTGATGTCCACGACCGTGCCGGTCACGCTTTGAATGGTGACTGGATCGCCCGGCTGGATCACGCGTCCGACCATCAGACCGAATCCGCCGATCACGTTCGCGATCGTGTCCTTCAAACCGAAGGAGATCGCGACGCCGCCGACGCCGAGTGCGGTGACCAGCGTCGTCGGGTCGATGCCGAACACCGGCTTGAGCACCATACCCGCCGCGAGGCACCACAGCAACACGCGCATCAGATTGATGAAGATCGACGCGCTCGGGATCGGCACCTGCGAATTATCGAGCACCTTGCGCACCAGCCGACGCAGCACGCGATCCGCGATCGCCGCGACGATCAGCACGATCAGCAGCCAGATCAGCTTGCTCGCGTTCGCATGGAACCAGGCCACCACCATCTCATTGAAATCAGTCATACGCCCACCATAACCGGGCAAACCGGCGACAGCCGCGCATCACCCGAAGAAATGCTGTGAAGAACACGGCGAGTTATACAGAAAACGGAGCATGGGACGGGATTTCCTGTTCGGGACCGTAGGCTTGGCCGAGCGGCCTTGAGCGTGTCACGAACAGGAAATCCCGTCCCATGCGGTCACAGGATAATCCAGACGATTACGCTTCCTGATGCTCGCGGCAGGTCTGGCCGAGGCCACGGGCCAGACGGATCGGATCGAGGATCTCGTCGAGCTGATCGGCGGGCAGATCGGTCTGTTCGCCGGCGATTTCGCGCACCGTGCGGCCGGTGCGCACCGCCTCGGCCGCAATCGCCGAACCCTTCTCGTAGCCGATGTAGTGGTTGAGCGCGGCCGCGATCGACGGTGACGTCTCCGCATGCGCGCGTCCGATCTCGGTGTGCACGACGATGCCCTCGACGCAGTTGACGCGGAACGTGTCCATCGCGTTGGTGAGCAGAGCCATGCCGGAGAGGATCTCGTGCACCATCACCGGGTCGAACGCGTTCAACTGCAGCTGGCCTTCGGCGACGGCCCAGTTGACGGTCACGTCCATGCCGAACACCATGAAGCAGCACTGGTTGACGCACTCGGGAATCACCGGGTTGACCTTCGCCGGCATGATGCTGGAACCCGCCTGACGGGCCGGCACATCGAGGTCGTTGAAGCCGGCGCGCGGTCCGGAGTTGAGCAGTCGCAGATCGTCGGCCGCCTTCTTCAAGTGCACGGCGAGGTTCTTGAGGGCTGCGGAGGTGGCCACGTACGCGCCCATGTCGGTCATCGCGGCCACCGGATCGGGGGCGGCCGTGATCGGCAGTCCGGTGATGCGCGCGAGATGCTCGGTGGCGGACTTGCGGAATCGCAGATCGGCGCAGATGCCGGTGCCGATGGCGGTGGCGCCGAGATTCAGCTGCGCGAGCTGCGGCACGAGTCGTTCGAAGCCGGCCAGATCGGACTTGAGGAGCGTGGCGAACGCGTGGAACTCCTGGCCGAAGGTCATCGGCACGGCGTCCTGCAGCTGCGTGCGGCCGATCGTCACGTCATTGATGTGCTTGTCAGCGAGGTCGTGGAACGCTTGCGCGAGACGTTTCGTCGACTCGGCGAGCGGGTGGATCGCGTCGATCAGGGCGAGTTTGCAGGCCGCCGGGTACGTGTCGTTGGTCGACTGCGACTCGTTGACGTCGTCGTTCGGGTGGATGTACGCGTAGTCGCCGCGCCTGTGACCGGCGAGTTCGAGCGCGCGGTTGGCGATCACCTCGTTCATGTTCATGTTCGACGAGGTGCCGGCGCCGCCCTGCATCACGTCCACCGGGAACTGGTCGGCGAGCTTGCCGGCTTCGATCTCGAGGCACGCCTCGCGGATGAATCGCGCCTTGTCCTTGTCGAGGATGCCCAGCTCCTCGTTGGCGCTCGCGCAGGCGCGCTTGACCGTCGCGAACGCGCGGATCAGCTCCGGGTGCGACGAGTCGGCGATGCCGGAGACCGGGAAGTTGCTGATCGCACGCTGCGTGTGGATGCCCCAGTACACGTCGTCGGGCACCGGCAGCTCACCGATGCAGTCGTGTTCGATGCGGGTGTGATGTTCGTTGCCGCGGACGATGCCGGCCGCCTTGTCGGCCAGCTGCGCGGTGTAGGGCGCGGACGCCTTGGCCTTGGAATCGATGTTCGAATCGTTGTTCGTCATACTTCCCATCATCCCGTGCGGCCGCGCGAAACGCCATGATGATCGTGTGATTCGGCTCTGTGAGAAAGGTCACCGGGGCGGTCGCGCGAGGTGGGATCCGTCGTTCCGGACACACTCAAGGCACCGGCTGACGCCGGCCTCGTAGCATAGCTACTCGCTTCGCCTATGGACAGTTCGCCGGACTGTCCATTTCACGGCTCAGCAGCCAAGCCTACGGTCCGGAACGACGGATCCCACCTCGCGCGACCGACATGTTACTGCTGCTTGTTGAAGATGCGATTCCAGTAGTCGAGCATGTTCTCCTTGGACATCGACAGGTAGATGCCAAGGGCGAGCACGGCGACGTCCTCGTTGAGCAGGTCCTTGATCGAGGCCGACTGTCGCAGTTCGGGCCAGCGGCGAAGCACCGTGAGCAGGCCACCGACGGTGAAGTCGAGCATCAGGTCGGTTTTGAGATCGATGCGCTCCGGGTCGAGCTCGAGCATCTCCATGAGCGACAGACGTTCGAAGTCGCGCAGTGATTCGACCAGTTCGGGGGAGCTGTGGGGGCCGGCGAGCATGGCGAGGCGATTGAGGCGTTCGCGCTCGCGCGGCGTGCTGATGAGCTGGGTGACGTGCTTGCGCCACTGCTCCTTGAGATGCTCCTGCTCCTCCGGGCTGGGCGGCACCTCCTGCATCAGCGGGGAGGTCTTGATCTCCGAGAGGATCGCCGCGTCGGCCAGTTCGGGCAGTCCGGAGAAGTGGTAGTAGAACGAGTTGCGGTTCACCTGTGCCTTGCGCACGACGTCGGTGACAGTGATGCGCCGGTACTCGCGATCCGCGAGCAGCTCCCAGAAGGCGTCCTCCATGCGCTGCTTGGCGGGTGGAACGTTCGAATCCCTGCGTGGACGTGGCATGATGACGACCTCTTCTGCTTCGTTTGATTCGTTATTGGGCGACCTGTTGAGACGATTTGTCTAGACAGTATAACCAATAATGCGACATGGCGGAAGGACTTGCGCCTATCTCACTGACTACCCCTCAGTCCCGCTTCGCGGGACAGCTCCCCTGACAAGGGGAGCCGAGAAAGCGGGGCCGAGTCAGAGTGTGCGTCTATCGCTTGCTATTGCGGGCGATCGTGGCCTTGACCAGAATCGCCACCGCCTCCAGAAGGTGCTTGCGATCCTGCGCGGACAGGCCCAGCATCGACCCGATCATCGCCGGAATCGAACCGGGGAATCCGGCGATCACCTCGGAGAACGTCGTCGCGCCGTTCGCGTGCAGCACCGCGAACAGGGCGTCCACCGCACGCTCGCGCTGCTCGACCGTCAGCCCCTGCATCCAGTTGTTCAGCGACTCGTTGAACAACTGCGAACTCGGTGCCAGATCGGGCTCGGAGACGAAATGATCGCCCTCCACCTGCCAGGAGAACGTGAAATGCTGCATGATGCCGTCCGAATCGGACGTCACCACGCGGCACGGCTCCGGCGTCTCGAAGATCTGTCCGACGATCGACGAACTCGGCACGATCTTCGTCACCTTCGGCTGGATATCGATGTACTGACGGGACGTGACCACGTTCGGCGGGAATCCCGGGCCGTCCAGCGAATAGACGTGGCGTATGCGCTTCTGCACGGCCTCGGTCGCGTTCATCGCCGCATACACGGCCAGATTGCCGCCCTTCGAATGGCCGGTCAACACGATCGGTCCGCGCCACAGACGGGCCACCATGTCGAGGTACGCGCTCGCCGCCCGCTGCGCCGGCACCGGGTACTGGAAGGCCATGTTGAAGTCCTCCTTCCAGCCGATGAGTGAATCATCGGTGCCTCGGAAGGCGAGGACCAGCGTGCCGCCGCGCGTCGGGTCCTTGACGCGCGGCTTGCCGTTCCAGCCGCGGCCGTCGGGGAGCATGAACGTCATCGCGGCGAACTGCGTCTGCTCGCCGGGATTCACATGCTCGACCACCGCGCCGAGACGGGCCTCGGCGAATCGCGGGGAATCGGCCACGGCGTCGAAGAAGTCATGCGTCTTGTTCGGATCGACCAGTCCGACCATCTGCGTGTCGAAATCCCCGGCCTCTGTGCCTTCGCCGTCATGCAGCGACGCCTTCGCCTCGGCGAGCGTCACCGAATCGAACGGCTCGCGCACGAGGCCCTTGAGCCACGACCACGGGTGTTCCGGCTCGAAGGCGCGCAGTCGGGCCGGGAAGGAGACCTCGCGATCCTCGTCGAGGGTGATCGTGGGGGAGAAGGCGGTCACGTCCTCGTAGGAGAGCGAGGAGAAGACGAGGGCGTCGATCTCGTTGAACGGCGCGTCAGGGTCGGTGAGAGGCCGCCGTTCCGTCATGACGTAATCGAACACGTTGGTCATGGACGCGCCTCCTTTCGGGCTTCGCCTCAATAGTAGTCGGGGAGGGGTGTTGTATCCGCTGGATAAACCTGATGATTTCGTGTGATATTCGGCGGATATCGGGGAATCGTGCGGTTGGGAAATGGGTTGTACATCGGCGCGACACGCCGAGGATGCGCGATGGCGGAATGTCGTGTATATTATCCCCCTGTTGCTTCGCTTCGAGCGTTGCACTGCGGACATAGCTTAGTTGGTAAAGCGCAACCTTGCCAAGGTTGAGACCGCGGGTTCGAGTCCCGTTGTCCGCTCTCGGAAAGCCGGTTTCGGCTGGATGAATGACCCGGGCGGTTGGCGCAGTGGTAGCGCACTTCCCTGACACGGAAGGGGTCACAAGTTCGAATCTTGTATCGCCCACTCGAAAACGGCCGGCAGGTGACTGCCGGTTTTGTTTTTCGTAAGCCAATAATCGAAGATTCGGGCGATTGGCGCAGCGGCTAGCGCACTTCGTTCACACCGAAGGGGTCGTAGGTTCGATTCCTACATCGCCCACCTGAACATAAACTCCGCCTTTATTCAGGCGGGGTTTTGTTGTATCCGGGCTTATCGGCCCCGGCCATTCGTACGCCGACTGATCCTCACGGTACGTTCTTCCGGACCTTTTCGTCACCTTTCCGGGGAACCGTACTGTGACGGTCCCCTACAGTACGTTCCTCCGGAAACCATGCGGAATACTCCGGAGGAACGTACTGTAGGTGGGTGGATTGGGGCTGGTTCCGGATCAGTGCAGGTCGAGCTCGGGGGCCGGATGACGCTTGCGCCACCACTGCTGGACGAAGTAGGCGGCGTAGCACACGATGATGAAGACGATCTCGGCGCCGAGGGCGAACCGCTGCTCCTTGTCGAAGAAGACCAGCAGGAACGAGGCGGTGCACAGGATGAACGCGCCCCACGAGGTGTACGGGTAGCCTGGCGTCGCGTACTTGAGCTCCTTAACCGTGTGTCCCGAGGCGATCCATCGCTTGCGGAACACGATCTGGCAGTACGCGATCGCGATCCACACCACCACCGCGGACAGGCCGGAGAGCGCCACCAATACCAGGTACACGGTCGAGGCGGCGATCACCGAACTCAGCAGGGCAAGGAGTCCGCCGGCCATCGCCGCGCACAGGGCCAGCATCGGCACGCCGTGGCGGTTCGTCTTGGCGAACCAGCGGGGGATCATGCCCTCGTTGCCCATCGACCACACCATGCGCGTGGAGGCGTACAGGCCCGAGTTCGACGCGGACAGCACGGCCGTCAACACCACGAAGTTCATGATGTCGGCCGCGTACGGGATGCCGATCGAATTGAACACGAGCACGAACGGGCTTTCACCCACGCCGGCCTCGCGCCACGGGATCAGCGCGCACATCACGGTGATCGATCCGATGAAGAACAGGACGAGGCGCCACAATGTCGTGTGGATCGCCTTCGGCACGGCGGTCTCCGGATCGCGCGTCTCGCCGGCGGTCACGCCGATCAGCTCGGTGCCGGAGAACGCGAAGTTGACGGTGAGGATCGTTGCGAACACCGGCATGAAGCCGTTGGGGAAGATGCCATCCTTGACGAGGTTGCCGAACAGGGGAGCGTGGTCGTAGCCGGAGATCGGCACCGCGCCGAAGATCGCCAATAGGCCTATGAGGATGAACGCGCAGATCGCGAACACCTTGATCGAGGCGAACAGGAACTCCGCCTCGGCGAAGAATCGCACCGACAGGGCGTTGGCGACGAAGATCAATACGATGCACGCCGCCGACCATATCCAGGTGGGCGTGTGCGGGAACCATCGCTGCATGAGCAGACCCGCGGCCGTGAACTCCGATCCCAAGGCCACCGTCCAGGTGAGCCAGTACTGGATCGCGATGACGAATCCGGTGCCCGGTCCGATGAACTTCTCGGCGTAGACGTGGAACGAGCCGGTCACCGGCATCGCCACGGACAGTTCGCCGAGCGTGAGCATCACCAGATACACGATGACGGCGCCGATGCCGTACGCGAGGATCGTGCCGATCGGGCCCGCCTGCTGGATCGTGTAGCCGGAGCTCAGGAACAGGCCGGTGCCGATCACGCCGCCGAGCGAGATCATCTGCAGGTGTCGCGATTCCATGCCGCGCTTGAGGTTGGTGTGCAGCGCGTGCTTGTCGTGGTTGGTGTTGTCGCTGTTGCGGTCGGTGGCCTCGCTGCCGCCGGCCGTCGTATGTGCGGTCGTCGCGTCGTCGTCGGACGGGGGTGCGGGTTCGGGTCGTTTCCTCATGTCGGTGTCGGTCTTGATCATGCTCTCTCTCGATCGATGATGGTCGTTGTCATGTGCTGCTTCCTCATATGCGGCCGCCGTCCGGGGTTGCCTGGGGCTGTCCGGAACGGAAACGGCGGGTGTCCGCGAAAAGGCCGCGAACAGTATACGCGCGGGGTCCGCATTTCGGCGGGCGCGCGTTGGGGCGATCCGGCCAGTGGTGGTTACGATGGAGAGTGAGGAGGCATATATGCAGTACATCGAGCGGACGATCGAGGGCATCGACGGCAGTGAGTCACGGTTCATCGGATACGTGGCGGACAACAGTCGGGAGATGGACCCGGCGCGGCGCCGCACGTCCATCCTGATTCTGCCCGGTGGCGGGTACGCAATGACCTCGGACCGTGAGGCCGAGCCGGTGGCGCTCAGGTTCCTCGGCCGCGGATTCAATGTGTTCATCCTGCGGTATTCGGTCCGTCCGAGCCGGTATCCGGTGGCGTTGGTCGAGGCGGGTGAGGCGATGCGCCTCATTCGCGATCATGCCGACGACTGGCATGTGGACCCACGGCGCGTGGCGGTGCTGGGCTTCTCGGCCGGCGGCCATCTGGCGGCGAACCTCGCCACCACGGCCGGCGACGACGACCTTCGCGCGCACGGTCTGGACCCGGACGAGGTCCGTCCGGACGCGCTGATGCTGGCCTATCCGGTCATCACCTCCGGCCCGCTGGCCCATCGCGGCAGTTTCCGCTGCCTATTGGGCGACTCAGCGGATGGCGCAGGTGACACGGCGATGCTGGATCGACTCTCGATCGAACGGCACATCGACGCGAAGACCCCACCAGTGTTCGTCTGGCACACGATGACCGACGCCACCGTGCCGGTGGAGAACACGCTCATGCTCGTCCAGGCCTGCCATGCCGCCGGCGTGAGCGTCGAGGCGCACCTCTTCCCCGAAGGCAGCCACGGGTTGTCATTGGGCGACGAGGAGACCACGGGCGCCGGCAAATACGCCAATATCGTCCCTTGCGTGCAATGCTGGCCGCGTCTGGCGGAAGACTGGCTGCGCCGCACCTTCGCGGACGCGCCCGTCCACGCGCCGGCGGATCGGTGAGGGATCGATGAATCAGAACATCGGATCCCGCGGGCGTCCTTCCGCGTCGTTGAATTGGTCCGACATCCCCGCCCACATCTCGTAGATGTACTGGGGGAACGGGTAGCCGCCGTTCTCCGGCGAGAAATGGAAGTTCCGTCCGGGGTCGGTGGCGTCGGCGTAGTCGGTGACCACATATCCGTCATCCTGCGGCGACAGGGTGACACATTCGGCGCTGACGGTGTCCGGGGACAATCCGTATTCATTGCGTTCGGCCGCTATGGCGTAGACGACCACCGTGCCATCCTCCTGCGGCATGCAGTTGGCTACCCAGACGCCTTCGATGCCGTCGTCGTAACCCGTCACCTCGGCGCTGTGGCGGTGGAATACGGCCTTCCTCGTCGCCCGGAGAATGGGCTCCGGGCGCTTGGTGCAGTCCGTATCGTTCTTCCATATCGGCGAGATGTCCATGTATCGGTCGTGCTCGGTGCGCAGTCCGGTGACCTCGTACCCCGGTCCGATCGCCCGCTCTACAGTCGTTCCCGCTTCGGTGCGGCTGCTGTGCGTGGCGAAGACGGGCATCTCCCAATGCAGGTACTGGATTCCGTCGAGCACCGGCATGGCGGCGAGACCGCCGATGAGCAGGACGATGAATCCCGCGATCTTGGCCATGTGTCGTGCGTTCATGATGCCGTCTCCCGTCGTCGTTCGCGAGTGGCCGCGATTCCGTGCTGTCACCACCATTGTGAACCGGCCGATCCCGCCCGCCAAGACGCGGTAAAGGGATCGTTTACTTCGATTAGGGGATCAT
The DNA here is from genome assembly GCF_008698085.1 of Bifidobacterium callitrichos. NCBI lineage: Bacteria > Bacillati > Actinomycetota > Actinomycetes > Bifidobacteriales > Bifidobacteriaceae > Bifidobacterium > Bifidobacterium callitrichos. The sequence goes on along the minus strand of NZ_RZJP01000002.1, from coordinate 190,310 downwards.
CGGCCGGCTCCCTAGCATGGGCCTCATGAACAACAACAGCCGTGCACCGGAATCATCGGGATTCCCCCGCGACGGGTCCTCGGGGCCCGCGAGGTCCGCGCATGCCGTCGCCATCGGGCTGGTGGATAACGATCCGTACGCCCTGGCGTACCTTCGCGTGGCCATCGAACGGCTCGACCCGAGGTTCCATATGATCTGGGCGGTCTCCACCGGAGCAGCGGCGATCCACCGATGCCTGCACGCGCCGAAACCGCCGGACGTGCTGGTGAGCGACATGTCACTCACCGACATGACCGGGCCGGAGGTGTGCGCCGCCCTGCGCCGGGGCGGATCGACGATCGGTGTCGTCGGCATCACGGCCCTCGACCCGGAGTCGTTCGCCGACAGTCTGGTGCGGGCCGGCGGCCAGGCACTCGTCGCCAAGGAGAACATCCCGCGGATGCTTGGTCCCGCGATAGTCAAGGCGGCACAGGGCTGGAGTCGACCGGAGTCGTCCGACGGCCACGGTCAACCAGCCTCAGGCGCCGATCGTTTCGGCCGTCTCAGCGAACGCGAGCTGACGATCGCGAGACTGTACGGCAGGCATCTGACGACCGGGGAGATCGCGCGGGCACTCGGCATCAGCGAATCCACCGTCCACGTGCACATGCACCACGCCATGAGGAAACTGGGAGTCGCCACGCGACAGGAGGTAATACGGATATGTCAGGTACAGCATCGCATATGACGTTCATGACATCGTTGACGGGGCTAATGAGGCTGTTCCGGCCGAGAACCGCGGCGGAGGGTGGGCTGGCCGATGGCCGTCCGCATCCGTTGCTGACGGTGGTGGCCGCGCTGATCGCGGTCGCCAATCTAGTCGATACGGGCAACCTCCTCATGAACGGGTGGTTTTCGCTCGACGATCCCCGATACGCGCTCATGGGTGTCTGTTCCCTTGCGGGCACGGCGTGCCTTGTGGTCGCGACGCCGTTCATCGGCCGCACGCCATACCGTGCGGCGCATGTCGTGTGCGGGATATGGCTCGTCATGTGCTGCGTTCCCGCGTCGCTGCTCACGTCGTCGTGGACGCTGATGCTCAACGTGCTGCTCGCCATCGTCGTGACCGCGCACGGGAACGTGCTGGCGGGACAGATCGCGTTCGATCTGTGTGTGCTGACGCCGCTGGTCACCGGGTCAATCGCGGACGTGGTGCATCCCGACTACCTGATGGTGGTGTTGTGTGCCTTCATCATGGTGTGCCTCAACGCCGTGATGGCGGTGATCGTGGCGGCGTCCGCGCTCCGTCGCCGTGAGCGTGACCAGTGGGAGCGCGATCAGCGGTTGCGTCGCGACCAGGTCGTTCATCAGCTGCACGACGACGTGGCGAACCGGTTGAGCTACGTGCTGCTCCGGCTTCAGCGCGACGAACGCGATGATCGGGGCGGCCGTGATGGCGGTCGGCCTGATCGCGATCAGGAGATGGTTCAGGACGTGCGTGGCGCGCTGGACAGTACGCGGCGGGCGGTGCATGTGCTCTCGGGAAATGAGGGCGCGGATGCGGCGGGCGCCGGCGTCGGTGATCCGGCCGATCCGTCTGGCGAGTCTGGCGGATCCGTCTGTGACGAAACGTCGTGGGATGCGTTGCGCGCCTTGGTGACGGCCGAATCCGCGCGGCTCGAGCGGATCGGTTTCACCGGCACCGTGGTGATGCCGCAGAGTGTGCCGACCGGTCTGGGGCGCGCGGATCTGACGATGGCGGCGTCCTTCCTCAAGGAGTGTTTCGCGAACATCGCCAAGCACGCCGATCCCGAACGGGGCTATGCGTTGGGCGTTTCGGGGCGCGCGGAAGGCATCGTCGTGTCACTGGCGGATACGCCGAAGCGGGCTGGCGCGCACGGCGTCGACCGTGATCGTCCGGCCGAGGGGGCTTCCACCGGCCGAGGACTCGCCTACTACCGTGACTTCGCGGAACGCCGCGGTGGCTCGCTTACCATTGAGGAGGACGCTGGTAACTGGTCCATGACCGCGCTCTTGCCCTGTTGACGGGTTGTTTTCTGGCCGATTACGTCCAGCGACTTTGACTCATCGGACATGTGGGCGTATGGTGAAGACCATGATGTCATTGCTGAAGGTCGCAGCGCCGCGACTGGAAAGAACGAGATCGGTCGCGGACATGGTTGTCTCGGTGGCCGACATGGATTCGACTCATGCGGAGGCGCGACGCATGGTCGAGCGTGGCGAGATCGTCGTGAACGTGGGCGAGTCCGGGGAACTGGCCTCGGACCATTTGCCGATCACCGTGATTGCCGCCGACTACCTGAGCAACGCGCTGGTGCGGTTCGGCAGGCCGTGGATCACGGTGCCGGGCAAATCGCTCACGGCGACGGCGGTCGTGCCGGTGCCGGCGCGGGTGGCGGACGACGAGTTGTTCAACGGCTGGCTGGCGATGATCGGCGAGCTCGCCGCGCTGGACGCGCTCGAGGGCGAGATCGACGCGTGCGGCGCCCGCCCGTACGACGAGGACTGCGGGTTCAAGCTGAAATGGCCCAACGACATCTACTGCCACGGGCTCAAGATCGGCGGCACCGTCACCGAGGTGATGCCGTCGCCGTCCGGTGGCCCCGCGTCCGGCGCGTGGCGCGTGGTGGCGTTCAGCTTCGGCGCGAATCTGCTGGTGCCCGCCGACCACCTGCCCACGCCGCAGGCCACGTCGCTGCAGATGAACGTGGGGCCCCTGCCCGGCATCGAGGAGCTGCGCGACGGCGTGCTCTCCCGGTTCGTCGAGTCGCTGCGCAGGCGGCTGGAGACGTTCGCGGACTCGCCGATGGTCGAGGCCGGGCGGCTGCGTTCGGAGATGCGTCACGTCTGCTGGATGATGGGACGCGAGATCGAAGCGCAGCTGATCGACGGGTCGGCCGTGCGCGGCGTGGTCGTCGCGTTGAACGACGACGCGTCGATCAACGTCGAGACGCCCGATGGCGTGACGCGAGCGCTGTTGGCGAGCGAGGTGGGGTTGCTGCAGTAGCCATCCCGCGGTCTGGACTACCGTTGCAAGCTAGTTTGTTTTGGCTTGCAGGACGGTCTTGCGGCCGTCCGCTCCAAGGCTCATGCCACCGTGGTGGCTGCTTGGTTCGCACTTCACCGCGGTTTGCCCGGCATCCCACGGGACGCCGGGTCTTACGTCCGCTCCATGCGCGTTTAGGGTCTCCGGGGCACTCCCGGCGACCATGATGTTGATCGCGGCGTTCAGGTCGCGGTCCATGATGAGGCCGCACCCGTCGCACCGGTAGACGCGCTCGTCGAGGGAGAGCTTGGCTTTCACCCTCCCGCAGTCCGAGCATCGTTTGCTTGACGGATACCAGCGGTCGACGACGTGCAGCCGTGCGCCGGTGCGCGCGGTCTTGTACTCCAATTGACGTCGCAGCTCATGGAAGGACGCGTCCTCGACCGCCTTGGCGAGCCGATGGTTCCTGACCATGCCGGCCACGTTCAGGTCCTCGATCGAGATGTCCGAGTAGATGGAGGCGAGCCGTGTGGTCAGCTTGTGCAGCAGGTCGCGGCGCTGGTTGGCGACTCGCGCGTGCAGACGGGCCACGCGTTCGCGCGTCCTGCGCCGACGGTTCGATCCCCTCGTCCTGCGTGACAATGCCTTCTGCACGCGTCTCAACCGATGTTCACTGCCCTCCAACGCGTGCGGGTTGGCGATGACAGTCCCGTCGGAAAGCGTCGCCAGCGTCCTGACCCCCAGATCGATGCCGACCGCACCGCCCCTCGACGGGGTCGCGGGCGCGGGATCGGCGCGTTCCACGGTCAACGAGGCGTGCCAGCGTCCCGCATGCCGGCTGACGGTCATGCGCAGCACCCGACCATCGCCGACCCGCTTCGCCACGTTCTCCATGCAGTGCACGCGGCCGATCCGAGGCAGTCTCAACGCCCTGGGATCACCGGGGATGAGACCGTACGAGCCGGTCGTGTACGCGAACCGGGGCGTCGCACGATCCTTCGACCGGAACCCGGGGAAGCCGACGCGACGTCCTTTGCGCTGCCCCTTGCGGCTTTCCGACCAGTTCCTCAGGGCGTTCGACAGGGCTTCCAAACCACTGTTGTAGGCTTCCTTGCTGTTCTCCCGCCACCACGGCACACCGTCCTTGTCCACGGCCAGCGTGTCCTTGTTGGCGTTCCACCAGCGTCGCAGCGCGTACAGCGACCACTCCGGTCTTTCCTGTGCGTCGATCATCGCCTTGACGTGGGCAAGCCCGGCGTTGAACGAGAACCGCGCCGCCCCCGCATGCGAGGACAGCAAACGCTCCTGCGCCGGCGTGGGGTCCAACGCGACCCTGACCGCCTCAAGCATCACGCGCCGCCTTCAACGCGGCCTCCACCTTGTTCCCGGCGGCACGACGGCCATACAGGCGCGCGCAGAACGAGGTCAGCACCTCGGTCATATCACGCACCAGATCATCATCCAGCTCCGAATCGTCCACGACGATCAGCCTGCGCCCCGCCGCCTTCAACGCGGACTCGACGAGTCCCGCATTCATACGCGCCAGCCGGTCACGATGCTCCACGATGATGATGCCGACCGTGGGATCGGCGAGGATGCGGTTCAATTTGCGGCGCTTGTCGTTCATGCCGCTGCCGGTCTCGCACACCACTTCGGGGGATTCGACCCCCATGCCGATGGCGAACGCCTTCAACCGGTCCGCCTGCCGCGTCAGATCCGCCTTCTGATCGGATGAGGAGACGCGCGCATAGCAGACCGTACGCGAACCCGCATTGGGAGCGGATGGCCTCTCATACTTCGGATCGTGGATGAGCCACACGCTCCCCGACCGTTCGAACGGGACCGGCATACGGTTCTCACGACACCACTTCCACACCGTCTGCTCGTTCAACCCCTCACGAGTCGCCCATTCCTTCGCACGCATGAATAAATCATAACACGCCAGAACAAGGCAAATCAAACCAACAAAGCATCAGCTGGTAACCCCTCAGTCCCGCTTTGCGGGCCAGCTCCCCTGACAAGGGGAGCCGGAAGGACAGGGGCCTGCCGGCCGATTCAGCGCAGACGCGCGAGGCCGGCGGCGGCGAGGGAGGCGACGAACGCCTTGACGATGTCGCCGATGATGAAGGCCATCGAGGCGGCGGTCACGGCGGCGACCGGCAGGCCGGTCAGCGTCGACTGGATGAGGATGCCGAACGTGTAGACGACCACGACGCCGCCGACGAACGCCGCGGCGAAGTAGCGCAGCGCGGTCAGGATAGAGGCGGACTCGCCCTTGGAGTCCTTGGAGCCCTTGAGCAGCGCGATCACGACGATGCCCGGCAGGAAGCCGAGCAGGAAGCCGGCGCTCGGGCCGACCAGCGCCATCGTCGAGGCGCCGCCGGCGAACACCGGCAGGCCCGCCGCGCCCGCGGCGAGGTAGGCGGCGACGGCCGCACCGGCCTGACGCCACGTGAGCATGAGGCCCGCGAGCATGACGACGAAGGTCTGCAGCGTGATCGGCACCGGGGTCCCCGGAACCGGGATCTGGCCGGCCGCGGCGGAGACCCACATGAGCACGGCGAACAGCACCGGCTTCCACGAAACGGCGGCCACACGGCGCGCGGTGGAGACGGTCTTGGATTCGGTCGCCTCGGCGGTCCGGGCGGTGGTTTCAGGCGTATTGGACATGGTGTTCCCCTTCTGTTGAGTGATTGACCCCGACGATAATCCCGTTAAGCTACGGTGACGTTTGTGGAACGTGACAAAAGTTCCACGGTCGTTTTGTAGACATTTCGATTGAAAGCGTCAGTAATCAGGAGAAGAATCTGACGCTATGGGGCATATTGTCAAGAAACTGCTGATCGCCAATCGTGGTGAGATCGCCCTGCGCGTGGTGAGGACCGCGCGCGAGATGGGCATCGCCACGGTGGCCGTGTACGCCGAACAGGACCGCGGATCGCAATACGTCAGTCTCGCGGACGAGGCGTACCTCCTGCCCGGCGACACCTATCAGGACACGTATCTCAACGAGGATCTGCTGATCGACATCATCCACCGTTCCGGTGCCGACGCGGTGCACCCGGGCTACGGGTTCCTCTCCGAAGTGCCGAGCTTCGCGCAGAAGGTCGAGGCGGCCGGCGCGATCTGGGTCGGTCCGCATCACACCGCGCTCGTCGATCTCGGCGACAAGATCACCGCCCGCAGGGTCGCCCTGCGCGCCAAGGTGCCGCCGGTGCCGGGCCTGTCCGAATCGGTCAAGGACATCCGCACGCTGCTCGACTTCGCGCACACGCACGGCTATCCGATCATGATGAAGCGCACGGACGGCGGCGGCGGACACGGCATCACCGTCGTGCGCGACGACGAGGAGCTGCGCCGCTTCTACACCAATCACGACGCGCTCGAGGGCGGCGACCTCGACGAGTACTTCATCGAGAAGTTCATCGACAAGGCGCGTCACGTCGAAACCCAGTCCGGACGCGACTCCCACGGCAACTTCACCGTCTATTCGACGCGTGACTGCTCGCTGCAGCGTCGCAATCAGAAGCTCGTCGAGGAGGCGCCCGCACCGTTCCTGTCCGAGAAGGTCGTCGCGACCCTCAAGGAGTACTCGCGCCGCCTGTTCGAGACGGTCGGCTACACCGGGCTCGGCACCTGCGAGTTCATGGTGACGCCGTACGGCAAGGTCTACTTCCTCGAGGTCAATCCGCGGCTTCAGGTCGAGCACACCGTCTCCGAGGAGGTCTCCGGCCTCGATCTCGTGCGCGAGCAGCTCGTCATCGCCTCCGGCGGCGAACTGACCCCCGCTCCCGAGCCTCGCGGCCACAGCTTCGAGCTGCGCATCACCTCCGAGGATCCGGCCACGAACCTGACCCCGTCGGCCGGCACGCTGGAGCGCATCGTCTGGCCGTCCGGCCCGGGCGTGCGCATCGACACCGGCGTGGTCGAGGGCGACACCGTCTCCCCGAAGTTCGATTCGATGATGGGCAAGGTCGTCGTCACCGCGCAGAACCGCCTCGACGCGGTCGCGCGCGTGCGCCGCGTGCTCGACGAGATGACGATCGAGGGCGTGCCCACGCCGATCCCGCTGTTCAAGAGGATCTTCCGCGACGACGCGTTCACCGCCGAACACGGCCACGCCTTCGACGTGAGCACGAAGTGGCTGGAACGCACGTATCTCAACCGCGAGCCGGACACGGTGCACGCGGGCCAGCCCGCATCCCTCGCCGGAGCGACGGCGGGAGCGGATGCGAATGGCGAGAAGAAGGAGACCACCGAGACGTTCGTCATCGAGATGAACGACAAGCGGGTCAAGCTCACCGTGCCGATCGACATCGTCGAGAACCTGACCGGCGGCGTGCGTGCGCGCGGAGCGAAGCGCCCGACGCAGCCGTTGCGCGGCTCCGGCTCGCACAGCGCCGGCCCCGCCCGCGGCGCGGTCGACGACGGCGCCAAGTCCGGCATCATCGCCTCCCCGATGCAGGCGGTCGTCACGCGCATCAACGTCGCCGAAGGCCAGCAGGTCGCGAAGGGCGATCTGCTCGTCGTGCTCGAATCCATGAAGATGGAGAACTACGTGTACGCGCCGGCCGCCGGCACGGTCACGAAGATCTTCGTCGGCCCCGCCGATGGCGTGGAGGCCGGCGACACGTTGGTCACGCTGGACGTGGTTGGGGCGTCCGGCTCGGCCAAGGATCCGGCCAAGGGTGAGGAGGCCGCGAAATGACCGACATCGTGAACAGCCCCGCCGTGCGTGACGCCGTGAAACAACCCGTGGAACAGAGCGGCCAGCCGCTGCGCGCCGCCGTGATCCGCGCGGCGCAGCTCGCCCGCGACGCCGAAAGCCGCGCCCGCGACAAGCAGCACGCCAAGCACAAGAAGACCGCGCGCGAGCGCCTTGACCTGCTGTTCGACACCGGCAGCTTCGAGGAGATCGGCCGCTTCCAGGGCGGCAACATCAACGCGGGCAACGCCGGATCGGCCGTGATCTGCGGCTTCGGACTCGTCTACGGGCGCAAGGTCGCCGTCTACGCGCAGGACTTCTCCGTGCGCGGCGGCACGCTCGGCACCGCTGAGGGCGAGAAGATCTGCCATCTGATGGACATGGCGATCAGCCTCAAGGTGCCGGTCGTCGCGATCGTCGACTCCGGCGGCGCGCGCATCCAGGAGGGCGTCGCCGCGCTCACCCAGTACGGGCGCATCTTCCGCAAGACGTGCGAGGCGAGCGGCTTCATCCCCCAGATCTCCCTGATCCTCGGCCCCTGCGCCGGCGGCGCCGTCTACTGCCCGGCCCTGACGGACCTCATCATCATGACGCGCGAGAACTCGAACATGTTCGTCACCGGACCGGACGTGGTCAAGGCCGCGACCGGCGAGACCATCTCGATGGCCGATCTGGGCGGCGGCGACGTGCACAGCCGCAAATCCGGCGTCGCGCACTACCTCGGCGAGGACGAGTCCGACGCGATCGACTACGCGCGCACCGTGCTCGCCTACCTGCCGTCCAATTCGGACGAGCGGCCGCCGGTCTACGCCTACGCCGCCACACGCGCCGAACGCGACACCGCCAAGCGTCTCGCCGAGATCGTGCCGGACAATGATCGTCAGCCCTACGACATGCTCGACGTGATCCGCTGCATCGTCGACTACGGCGAGTTCGTGCAGGTGCACGAACGCTTCGCCGCGTCCGCGCTTGTCGGCTTCGCCTGCATCGACGGGCATCCGGTCGGCGTGGTCGCCAACCAGCCGAACGTCAACGCCGGCATCCTCGACGTCGACGCCTCCGAGAAGATCGCCCGGTTCGTGCGTCTGTGCGACGCGTTCAACCTGCCGGTCATCACCCTCGTGGACACCCCCGGATACAAGCCCGGTGCCGAACAGGAGCACGCCGGCATCATCCGCCGCGGCGCCAAGGTGATCTACGCCTACGCCAACGCGCAGGTGCCGCTCGTCACCGTCGTGCTGCGCAAGGCGTTCGGCGGCGCGTACATCGTGATGGGATCCAAGGCGATCGGCGCCGACATGAACTTCGCGTGGCCGTCCTCGCAGATCGCCGTGCTCGGCGCGGCCGGCGCGGTCAACATCATCCACCGTCACGACCTCGCCAAGGCCAAGGCCGCCGGCAAGGACGTGGAGGCGTTGCGTGCGCAGTACATCGCCGACTACGAGGAGACCACCGTCAACGCGAACCTCTCGCTCGAACTCGGGCAGATCGACGCGATGATCGACCCCGAGCAGACACGCGAGGCGATCGTCGAATCGCTCGCGACGCTCGCCACCAAGCGGCGCGTGAGGCACACGACCAAGCACCACGGCAACCAGCCGCTCTGACTCATCGACTCATCGCATAACAGACTCATCGCATAACAGCACGTAAGAAAAACACACAGATAGGAACACACATGACCACCTTCTTCCTCAACCGCCTGGCCGAAGGCGAACCGCACGCGCTCGCCTTCGCCGGCCAGTCCACGCCGTGGCCGGTCGCGCTCGCCGACCAGACCGCCGACCCCGAGCTGGCCGACGCGCTCCACGCCCACGTGGACGCCGCCTATGCCAAGCTCACCCCCGTCAACGCCGAACTGCTGGCCACCACCGGACGCCCTGTCGACCTGTTCGGCTTCACCCCGAACCCGGCCCGACTCGGCGCCGCGGCCGACGCCACCGCCTCGGTCGAGGGCATCGCCCTGACCCAGCTCGGCGCGCTCATCGACCTGAACCACCTGGGCTACGACGTCACCCGCGCCAACCCGACCGCCGTGCTTGGCCACTCGCAGGGCGTGCTCGCCGTGCATATGGTCAAGGCCATCCGCGAGGCCGGATCGATCGGCGCCGCGCGCGACCAGATCGACGAGATCCTCGCCACCGCCGCGCTGATCGGCGCCGCCGGCACCCGCGCCGCCCGCGAACTCGCGCTGAGCCCGCGCGCCGGCGAGTCCACGCCGATGCTGTCCGTGCGCGGCGCCACCCGCGCGCAGGTCGAGGCGCTCGCCGCCCGCGTCAACAACCCGCGCGGCCCCATCTCCATCGCCGTGACCAACTCCGCCAACCATCACGTGCTCTCCGGATTCCCGGACGATCTGGCCGCATTCGGCGTCGAAACCGCCAAGGAGCACAGGAAGCAGGCGCGTCTGCGCGAGGAGAAGGTGCGCGGCGGCGCCGTGTTCGCCCCCGTCCTCGAATACCTCGACGTCACCCTGCCGTTCCACTCGCCGCTTATGCAGCCTGCCGTCGAGCGGACCGTCGAATGGGCGCGCGCCTGCGGCTTCGACGAGGATCGCGCCCGCGCGCTCGCCGAGGAAGTGCTCCTGAACCACGTCGACTGGGCCGCCCGCGTGCGCGCCACGCTCGAGGACACCGATCCGGCCAAGCTGTGGATCGTCGACCTGGGCCCGGGCACGACGCTCGGCAAGCTCATCGGCCACGTCGCGGAAGGCACCGGCGTCGGCATCGTCGAGGCGACCACGCTCGCCGAGCGCGCCGCCCTGTCCACCGCGACCGACGAGCCCGCGCGCACCCAGAACTGGAAGGTGTTCGCCCCGCGTCTGGCGCATACGCCCGCCGGCGACAGGCTCGTCACCAGGTTCTCCGAGCTCACCGGCAAGCCGCCGGTGCTGCTGCCCGGCATGACCCCCACCACCGTCGATCCGGAGATCGTCGCGGCCGCCGCGAACGCCGGCTACTGGGCCGAGCTCGCCGGCGGCGGCCAGGTCACCGCAGAGGTGTTCGACCGCCACGTCGCGCGTCTCGAGGAGCTGCTCGACGAGGGTCGCACCGTCGAATTCAACGCGATGTTCATGGACCGCTACCTGTGGAACCTCCAGTTCGGCTCGACCCGCATCGTGCCGAAGAAGCGCGCGTCCGGAGCCCCGATCGACGGCGTCGTCATCTCCGCCGGCGTGCCCGAACTCGACGAGGCCGTCGAACTCATCGCCAAGCTGCGGAAGGACGGCCTGCCGTACGTGAGCTTCAAGCCCGGCACCGTCGACCAGATCCGTCAGGTGATCCGCATCGCCAAGGCCGTGGCCCCGACCGTCATCCTCATGCAGGTCGAAGGCGGCGCCGCGGGCGGCCACCACAGCTGGGAGTCGCTCGACGACCTGCTGACCTCCACCTACGCCGAGGTGCGCGCCTGCGACAACCTCGTGCTCGTCGCCGGCGGCGGCATCGGTACGCCCGACCGTGCGGCCGACTACCTGTCCGGCCAGTGGTCGCGCGCCTATGGCCTGCCCGATATGCCGGTCGACGGCGTGCTCGTCGGCACCGCCGTGATGACCGCCAAGGAGGCGCACACCAGCCCCGAGGTCAAGAAGCTGCTCGTCGCGACCCCCGGCATCACCGCCGACACCGCGGCCGACTCCGACACCGACCCGTTCGCCCCCGCCGGCGAGCGCTGGGTGCCGTCCGGCAAGTCGATCGGCGGCGTCGCCTCCGGTCTGTCCCACCTGCACGCCGACATCTACGAGGTGGAGAACTCGTCCGCCGAGTGCGGTCGACTGCTGGTGCGCGTGATGAAGCATCCGGAGGAGCTGGAGTCTCGTCGCGCCGAGATCATCGAGGCGCTCGACAAGACCGCCAAGCCGTACTTCGGCGACCTGAAGACCATGACCTACTTGCAGTGGGCGCAGCGTTTCGCCGAACTCGCCTACCCGTGGGTGGACGACACGTACGCCGACCGTTTCCTCGACCTGCTGCATCGCATCGAGGCGCGTGTCGCCGACGTTGACTCCGGCGAGTTCGTCTCGAAGCTCGACGTGACGCGCGAGGACGTGATCAAGGATCCGGCTCCGGCGCTCGCCGCGTTGGAGCGCGAGTATCCGCAGGCCGCCAGCATCACGGTGACGCCCGCCGACGAGGCGTGGTTCCCGGTGCTGGTGCGCGAGTATCCCAAGCCGATGCCGTTCGTGCCGGTGATCGACAACGATCTGCTGCGCTGGTGGGGTCAGGATCAGCTGTGGCAGTCCGAGGATCCGCGTTATTCTGCCGATTCCGTGCGTGTGATTCCGGGCCCGATCTCCGTGGCCGGCATCACGACCGTCGACGAGCCGGTGGCCGACATCCTCGGCCGCTTCGAGACGGCCGCGATCGAACGCGCCAAGGAACTGACGGAGGCGGAGACCGCCGCGCCGCTGTACGCGACGCTCGGCGAGGCCGTGAGCGCCGAGGACTTCATCCGCAAGTCCCCGAACATCTCCTGGGTCGGCCACGTGACCGACAATCCGGCCTACGGCACGCCGCTCGGCGACAAGAACTACGAGATCCGCGCCGTCGACGAGGCGAAGGGCGAGTACGATCTCGACATCCATCTCGACACCTATTGGGACAACGATCCGGACGGCGGCACCTCGAAGCACGCCGTGCGCGACATCGTCATCCCGCTCACCGTGCCGGCCGACGCGACCGGCGGCATGCCGATCGTCAACCGTGAGCGTCTGATCCCGGACGTGTATGCGATGCTCGCCGCCACGGCCGGCATCGGCAACACCGCCATCACCGGCGACGTGCTCGCCGCCATGCCCGAGATCGAGAAGACAGACGGTGACAAGGAGCATGTGTTCGGCGTCGCCACCGCCGCCTACACGTTCTCCGCGAACCTCGGCTACGACCACGAGGCCGCGACCGGCGGCGCACTGCCGTCCACTCTCAGGGCCTCGCGCATCGCGCCCGACGCGCTGGTCGGCCCGGCCTGGCCGGCGATCTACGCGGCGCTCGGCTCGGTGTCCGTCCACGGCTATCCGGTCATCGAGGGTCTGCTCAACGCCGTCCACCTCGACCACCTCATCGAACTTGAACAGACCGAGGACGAGCTGCTGAAGCACGTCGGCGAGACCGTCACCTTGAAGTCGTGGGCCGAGGACTACTTCGAATCCGCCTCCGGCCGCGTCGTCACGATCCACGTGACGCACACCGCCGCCGATGGCACGCTGCTTGCGCGCGAGACCGAACGCTTCGCGATCCGCGGTCGCGTCTACTCCGACGTGCTGCCGGCCGACGCGCCCGAATACGGCGACTGGCTCGCCGCGCATCCGAGCGAATCGGACGAGCGTGGCGAGGAGCAGACCCGGATCCTGCCCACGCAGAGGCGCCTCCTGCGTCGCGTCAAGGTCACCGCGCCCGGCGATATGACCGCGTTCGCGCGCACGTCCGGCGACTTCAACCCGATCCACACCTCGAAGCGCGGCGCCGCGATCTCCGGACTGGCCGCCCCGCTCGTGCACGGCATGTGGCTGTCCGCCACCGCCCAGCACGCGGTGCAGGCGCTCGACGACAAGGGCGCCCACTACGAGATCGCCGGATGGACGTACAACATGTACGGCATGGTCCAGCTGAACGACCAGGTCGAGATCTCCATCGAACGCGTCGGCCGCGTCGAACACGGCGGCATGGCCCTCGAGGTCACCTGCCGCATCGACGGCCAGCTCGTCTCCCGCGGCACCGCGCTCGTGCGCGCCCCGCGTGCGGCGTTCGTCTACCCCGGACAGGGCATCCAGAAGCAGGGCATGGTCCTCGACGAGCGCGCCAAGTCGCCCGCCGCCCGCGACGTGTGGGAGCGCGCCGACAAGCTCACCCGCGCCAAGCTCGGCTTCTCGATCATCGCCCTCGTGCGCGATAACCCGAAGGAGCTCACCGCCAACGGCGTCACCTACCGCCACCCGGAGGGACTGCTCAACCTGACGCAGTTCACGCAGGTCGCGCTCGCCACCGTCGCGTTCGCCCAGACCGCGCGACTGCGCGAGGCCGGCGCCGACATCTGGCCCGCCTACTTCGCCGGACACTCGCTCGGCGAATACAACGCGCTGTCCGCGTTCGCCGGCGTGATCCCGCTGGAGACCGTGCTCGAGCTGGTCTTCCACCGCGGCTCGACGATGCACCACCTGATCCCGCGCGACGCGCAGGGCCGCTCCAACTACCGCATGGGAGCCCTGCGTCCGAACCAGTTCGGCGTCGACGACGCGCACGTCAAGGCGTACATCGAATCCGTGGCCGAGAAGAGCGGCGAGTTCCTGCAGATCGTCAACTACAACCTCGCGGGCGCGCAGTACGCGGTCGCCGGCACCATCGCGGGATTGAAGTTCCTCAAGGAGGATGCGAACCGCCGCGCCAGGGAGGCGGGCGGCAAGCCGGCGTTCATGCTCGTGCCGGGCATCGACGTGCCGTTCCACTCCACGCTGCTCAGGAAGGGCGTGCCGGAGTTCCGCGACAAGCTCGACGCGCTGCTGCCGCAGTACATCGACTACCGCGGACGACTGGTAGGCCGCTACATTCCGAACCTTGTGGCCTGCCCGTTCGAAATGACCAAGGAGTTCGCCGCGAAGATCCTTCAGGTCGTGCCCTCCGAGCGCATTCGCAAGGCGCTCGAGGACCCGGCCGTGTGGGACTCCTACGCCGCCGACGACCAGAAGCTCGGCCGCCTGCTGCTGACCGAACTGCTCTCCTGGCAGTTCGCCTCCCCGGTGCGCTGGATCGAAACCCAGTCGCTGCTCTTCCGCCACGCGGCGCAGGGCGGTCTGGGCGTCGAGGAGTACGTCGAGGTCGGTCTCGGCAACGCCCCGACCCTCGCGAATCTCGGATCCAAGACCCTGCGTCTGCCTGAGTTCTCCGGCACCGACGTGACCGTGTACAACGTCGGCCGCGACGAGGGACGCGTGTACATGACCGACACCGATTCGCTCGTGCCCGACGAGGCGGACGAGTCGGCTGAGTCGGCCCCGGCGCCCGTCGAAGCCGCCCCCGCCGGCGGATCCGCCGTCGCCAAGCTCGGCTCGGCCCCTGCCGACGGGGGAGAGAAGCCCGCCGCCAAGCCCGCCGCGGCTGCCGCAGCTGGTCAAGCGGATGGCTCCGTCGTCGGACAGTCCACTGGACTGTCCGACTCCTCGCGCGGCCTGCAATCAGGGCAGGCCGCCGGTCCGTCCGGCGCCGACGTGCCCGACATCCCCTTCAAGGCGTCCGACGCGATCGGCGTGCTCATGGCCTACTCGACCAAGATCCGCATCGACCAGATCGGCACCTCCGACACCACCGACACCCTGACCAACGGCGTCTCCTCGCGCCGCAACCAGCTGCTCATGGACATCAGCTCCGAGCTGGGCGTGGCCAGCGTCGACGGCGCCGCCGAGGCGACCCTCGACCAGCTCGCCAAGATCGTCAACAAGGTGGCACCGAACTACAAGCCGTTCGGACCGGTCCTCTCCGAGGCGATCCGCGACCGTCTGCGCGCCCTGTTCGGTGCGGCCGGCGTCAAGCCCACACATATCCGCGAGCGCGTCACCGGCGTGTGGGGCCTCGGCGAAGGCTGGGTCGCGGCCACGACCGCCGCGCTCCTGCTCGACACTCGCGAGGGCTCGAGCTCGCGTGGCGGCGATCTCGCCAAGCTGCCCACCGGCGCCGCCGCCAACCAGGCCGCCGCCGATCAGCTCATCGACGACGCCGTGGCGCTGGTCGGCCAGACCAAGGGCGTGCCGGTCTCCAAGCCGTCCGCGGGAGGTGCCGCGGGCGGAGCGGTGGTCGACTCCGCCGCGCTCGACGCGTTCGCCGAGAAGGTCACCGGCTCCAACGGCGTGCTCGCCGCCACCGCCCGATTCGTCCTGAACGAGCTCGGCGTGGCCGCCCCCGCCCCCGAGGCTGGCGAGGATGAGAACTCGGCCGTGGTCGCGGCCGTCGAAGCCGAGCTCGGCTCCGACTGGCCCAAGCAGGTCGAGCCGCGCTTCGACGCGAACAAGGCGATCCTCTTCGACGATCGTTGGGCGTCCGCCCGCGAGGACCTCGCCCGCGCCTTCTACGAGAAGGACGCGGACCTGCTCTCCGGCGGGTTCGTCGGCCTCGGCAAGGCGATCGCCGACGAGGCGCAGTGGTTCGCCGTGAAGACCGATCCGGCCGATGCCGCGCTCAAGGGCGCCTTCGCGCGCATCGCCTCCGAGGCGCTGGAGCCCGTCAGCGAGGACCCGGCCGCCTCCCGCTTCGCGCGTGACATCGCCGTGGTCACCGGCGTGAGCCCGAACTCGATCGCCGCGCAGGTGGTCGAGGGACTGCTCGCGGGAGGAGCGACCGTGATCGCCACGTCGCACAGCTTCAGGCCGTCCATCAAGGAATGGGCCAAGCGCGCCTACCGCACCCACGCGGCCGAAGGCGCCAGGCTGTGGCTCGTGCCCGCGAACCTGTCCAGCTTCCGTGACGTGGACGCGCTCGTCGACTGGGTCGGCAACGTCCAGAAGAAGACGACCGGCGCGACCACCACGATCCTCAAGCCCGCGTACGAGCCGACCCTGTTCTTCCCGTTCGCGGCCCCGCCGGTGCACGGCACGCTCGCCGATTCCGGCGAACTGTTCGAATCGCAGGCGCGCCTCATGCTCTGGGGCGTCGAGCGTGCGATCGCCGGCCTGTCGAGGATCGGCGCCGACACCGATGTGCAGCATCGTCTGCACGTGGTCCTGCCCGGTTCCCCGAACCGCGGCGTGTTCGGCGGAGACGGTGCGTACGGCGAGGTCAAGTCGGCCTTCGACGCGATCGTCAACCGTGCCCACGCCGAGCGCGTGTGGTCCGACCGCGTGACCTTCGCCCACCCGAAGATCGGCTGGGTGCGCGGCACCGGACTCATGGGCGGCAACGACCCGCTGGTCGCCGTCGTCGAACGCCATGGCATCCACACGTACTCGACCGCGCAGATCGCCGCCAAGCTGCTCGACCTGTGCACCGCCGAATCGCGTGTCGCCGCGGCCGTCAAGCCGCTCGACGTGGACCTGACCGGCGGACTCGGCTCCGAGCCGATCGACATCAAGGCGCTGCGCGCCGAGGCCGAAGCCGATGTGGCAAAGGCGTCGGCTCCCTCCGATGAGGGAGAGCAGGTGCGGGAAGCGGATGGCTCCGTCGTCGGACAGCGAATCAAGGCGCTGCCCACCCCGCACACCCCGCACCAGCCGCACGTCGACCTCGCCGACTGGGCGAACGTGACCGCCCGCCCCGAGGACGAGATCGTCATCGTCTCCATCGGCGAGCTCGGACCTTGGGGCTCCGGGCGCACGCGCGCCCAGGCCGAACTTGGCATCCATTCCGACGGTTCCGTCGACCTCAACGCCGGGGCCGTGCTGGAGCTCGCGTGGAACATGGGTCTGCTCACGTGGGCCGACAGCCCCAAGCCGGGCTGGTACGACACCGACGGCAACCTCGTGCCCGAGGAGGACATCGCCGAGCGCTACCACGACGAGGTCGTGGCCCGCTCCGGCATCCGCCCATTCGAGGAGGGCATGGGCAACGACTACAAGGATGGCTCCGACGAGGAGGAGAGCGAAGTCTACCTCGACCACGACGTCACCTTCTCCGTGCCCAGCGAGGACGTCGCCCGCGAATACGTCAAGCTTGACGAGGCCCACACCTCCTACGCGAAGGACGACGAGTCCGGCGAATGGAACGTGACCCGTCACGCCGGCTCGATGATCCGCGTGCCGCGCCGCGCCACCATGACGCGCACGGTCGGCGGCCAGTTCCCGAAGGGCTTCGACCCGATCAAGTGGGGCATCCCCGCCTCGATGGTCGGCGACGTCGACGAGATCGCGCTGTGGAACATCGTCACCACGGTCGACGCGTACCTGTCCGCCGGCTTCAACCCGGCCGAGATCCTCGAGGCGATCCATCCGTCGATGGTCGCGTCCACGCAGGGCACCGGCTTCGGCGGCATGATGTCGATGCGCAAGCTCTACCTCGACCGCTTCCTGAACCACGAGATCCCGACCGACATCCTGCAGGAGGCACTGCCGAACGTCGTCGCCGCGCACGTGATGCAGAGCTACATCGGCGGCTACGGCAACATGGTCCAGCCGGTCTCCGCCTGCGCCACCGCCGCGGTGTCGCTCGAGGAGGGCGCCGACAAGATCGCGCTCGGCAAGGCCGACTTCGTCGTCACCGGCGCGATCGACGACATCGGCGTCGAGTCGGTGATCGGATTCGGCAACATGAACGCGACCGCCAACTCCGAGGAGATGTACGCCAAGGGCATCGACGCGCGCTTCTTCTCCCGTGCGAACGATCGTCGCCGCGGCGGCTTCCTTGAATCCCAAGGCGGCGGCACGATCCTCTTGACCCGAGGCGACATCGCGCTGAGGCTCGGCCTGCCGGTCGCCGGCGTCGTCGGCTTCATCCACTCCTACGCGGACGGCGCGCACACGTCGATCCCGGCCCCGGGCCTCGGCGCGCTGGCCGCCGGCCTCGGCGGACGCGACGCGAAGCTCGTGAAGGATCTTGCGAAGCTCGGCGTCACGCCGGACGACATCGCCGTGGTCTCCAAGCACGACACGTCCACCAACGCCAACGATCCGAACGAGTCCGAGCTGCACAACACGCTCGCCCACGCGATCGGACGTACCGACGGCAACCCGCTGTTCGTCATCTCGCAGAAGACCCTCACCGGCCACGCGAAGGGCGGCGCCTGCATCTTCCAGGTCAACGGCCTGACGCAGCTGTTCGCCTCCGGAGTGATCCCTGCCAACGCCTCGCTCGACTGCGTCGACCCGAAGCTCGAACGCGACGACCACATGGTGTGGCTGAGGAAGCCGCTGCGCATCGGCGGTGGCGAGGACGCGTTCGGACGCGCCGCGGACGGCAGGCCGGTCAAGGCCGGACTCGCCACCTCGCTCGGCTTCGGCCACGTCTCCGGCTTCGTGGCGCTCGTGCACCCCGGTGCCTTCGAGGCGGCCGTCGCGAAGGCCGACGGCGAGGAGGCGCTGGAGTCGTGGCGCAAGCGCGCCAACGCGCGCCTCGCGGCCGGTCAGCGTCGCCTCGAGGAAGGCATGATGGGTCGCGCCGCGCTCTACGAGCCGATCGACAACCGCCGCTTCCGCGAGGACGGCACGCGTCTCGCCTCCGGCGGCCGCTACGACGCGCACGAGGTCGAGAAGGCCATGCTCCTCGACCCGAACGCCCGCCTCGGCTCCTCCGGTTACTTCGAGGCGTGAGCCGGTAACTGGTCATTCGCGCCTGTCATGTGAGATAGGCGAGTGAAGACCGGTGCGCCGGTGTGAAAAACCGGCGTGGCAAGGCTGGGGTAACGGGCTATGTGCCCGTTACCCCAGCCTTTCTTCGTTATAAGGGGTACTTCTGCGGTCTTGCGGACATCTATCTCGCTTACGAGGGGTACCTGCCGCGGGTATAGAGGCATCAAAATGGCTTGACTCCAACGGAATCAAGCCACATATGGGCTTTGATACTTCGCGTGGGTACCTCTCGTAAGCGAGATAGATGTCCGCAGTCGAGGAAATGTACCCCTTGTAACGCAGATAGCGTCTGTGGGGATATTGTTGTGACGCATGAAGTTGATGTCGTCGGGCATGTCGATGACGCACATGGCAGTGGCGCACGCATGCTGTTGACATGCGTGCTGTTGACGCAAGGTGAAAGGGAGCCTCAATGAGCGTATATGGACTGGGCCATGATGTGGTGGACGTCGTGGCGTTCGGCGGGCAGCTGGCCGAGCCCGGCTCTCGCATGCGTAACCTGTTCTCGGTGCGCGAAGTGCGGCAGGCCTCGGCCCGCGCACGTCTGAAGAACGACGGCGAGGCCGTGCACCTCGCTGCCAAGTGGGCCGGCAAGGAGGCGTTCCTCAAGGCGTGGTGCGAGGCGCTGGGGGAGGGCGACTACCCGTTCACGCTGGATGATTTCCCGTGGTCAGGCGTCGAGATCCTCGACGATTCGCGCGGCGTACCCCACGTGACCCTGACCGGTCGGCCCGCCGAGGCGTTCCGTGACTCGATCGGAGGTGTGCTCGCCGGTGCGAGTGTCTCGGCCTTCGAAGGCGGCGGCCGGTCGGGCATCGGCTCGACTTCCGGTTTGGGCGCCGGCGGAGCGGAGGCGAGCCCGTACGCCGTGATGCGCGGCTCCCGACCGGTTGACCCCTCCATGGGCCCGTACGCCGTGATGCGCGGCGCTTCCGGTACATCGCCTCGTGGCGCCGCATCGGGCACCGCCGGCAACCTGCCGGCGCGCATCCACGTCTCCCTGAGCCATGACGGCCCTGTCGCCTCCGCGATGGTGATCATCGACGGCGACTGATCGTCAACGTAGCCGAGTCTCCCCATGCGTGGGACGGTTGCCGTGCCGTATCGACGACACATCGATGACGGTCGGTATCGAACCGTTTCGACACGCCGATATCGAACCGGTTTGATATTACGTGCGCGCGCGTATACCATGAAGTCAACGCCGATGCAGCACAACGGCATCGAACGACAGAACAATGAAGTGAAGTTGAGTGCAGTCCAGCACGACCAGTCAAGGAGCGATGATGTCCGCCAAGTCCCACGCCGCGAAGTCCAAGTCCATCAAGTCTGTCAAGCCGTCGCAGCCCGTTAAGCCGGTCGAGGCCGTCGAGCCGATCGAACCGGCCGCCACGGCGTCCGACGACGGAATCTTCGCCGCCCGATTCGACCGCCACCGCGACGAGCTCGAATCGCTCTTCCGCATGCTCTACGGCGAGTCCGCCGAACTCAACGAGTTTGAACGCGCGATGGCCGACGCATACGCCGCCCGCCCCGCCGACTTGAAGGCCCTCGACGAAACCCGCGAGCAGGACCCGCAGTGGTACAAGCGCGGAGACATGTTCGGCATGACCATGTACACCGACCTGTTCGCCGGCGACCTGAAGAAGCTCGCAGGAAAAATCGACTACTTGAAGGAGCAGAAGCTCACCTACCTGCACCTCATGCCCCTGCTTCAAATGCCCCACCCGGACAACGATGGCGGCTACGCCATCGAGGACTTCGACGCCGTCGACCCGCGCATCGGCACCAACGAGGACCTCGCCGCGCTCACCAGGAAGCTGCGCGAGGCCGGCATCAGCCTGTGCCTCGACTTCGTGATGAACCACACCGCCTCCTCCCATCGCTGGGCCAAGGCCGCCGAGGCCGGCGATCCGAAGTATCAGGACTACTACTTCTGCTACGACGACCGCACCGTCCCCGACCAGTACGACGCGCAGGTGCCGCAGGTCTTCCCGAACACCGCGCCCGGCAACTTCACGTACAACGAGAAGATGGGCAAGTGGGTGATGACCCAGTTCTACCCGTTCCAGTGGGACCTCAACTACCGCAATCCCAAGGTGTTCGTCGCGATGATGAGCTCCGTCATGCACCTCGCGAACCTCGGCGTCGAGGTGTTCCGCCTCGACGCGGTGCCCTACATCTGGAAGCAGCTCGGCACCAACTGCCGCAACCTGCCGCAGGTCCACACGATCGTGCGCATGATGCGCATGATGCTTGAGATCGTCTGCCCGGCCGTCGTCCTCAAGGGCGAGGTCGTCATGGCGCCCAAGGAGCTCGCAGCCTACTTCGGCACGCCCGAGCGCCCCGAATGCCACATGCTGTACAACGTCTCGATCATGGTGAACCTGTGGAGCGCGCTCGCCAACGGCGACACCCGACTGCTCAAGGCCCAGATCGACAAGCTCGACGCCCTGCCCGAGAACTGCTGGTTCGTCAACTACCTGCGCTGCCACGACGACATCGGCTGGGGCCTCGACGAGGACGAGGAGGTGCGCCTCGCCATCGACCCGCTCAAGCACAAGGAGTTCCTCTACCACTTCTACGAGGGCGCGGAGCCCGGCAGCTGGGCGATGGGCGAACTGTACAACTACGACGAGGCGTCCAAGGACGCGCGCAGCTGCGGCACCACCGCCTCCCTGTGCGGCGTTGAGAAGGCGATCATCACCCACGACAAGCCGGCCTACGAGAAGGCCATCGGACGCGACCTGCTCATGCATCGCGCGATGGCGTTCCTGCGCGGCTTCCCGATGCTCAACTGCGGTGACGAGATCGGCCAGCTCAACGGCTGGGAGTACAAGGAGGATCCGGATCGCGTCGAGGACAGCCGCAACCTGCACCGCAGCCCGTTCGACTGGAACAAGGCAGATGAGCGCCACACCGAGGGCACGCTGCAGAGCCGCCTGTGGGAGGGCATGGAGGGGCTGCGCGAGATGCGCTCCGACCCCTGCTTCGCGCCCGACGCGTGGGTCACCACGTGGGACACGCGCGACGACGGCGTCCTCGCCGTGGTCCGCAAGCAGGGCGAGCGCACGATCGTCGGCCTGTTCAACTTCGCCGATCGCGACGCCACCGCCGTGATGGACAGCACCGCCGACGCGACGCTGCCCGCAGAGCCGGTCGCCCTCGCCCCGTACGAGTACAAGGTGATCGTCACCCACGAGTGACGTCCGGCCGACGCGCGCGCCAGACATCCTGATGCCGCCGGAACGAGACGGCAGCGAGGACTTCGCCGATCGCGTCCTATCGTGGAGGGCATGGTGCTCAACAATGCGATGTCCTCGGATGGCACGTCGGCCGCGTCCGTGAGAATGCCGGCGACCTGCCGCGCCGCCGATCAGGTGACGCTCCTCGACGAGGTCGGTTCGACCAACACGCTCGCCCGCCAGATGGTGGCGGACGGTCGAATCGACCTGGTCGGGCTGTCCAATCCCGCCAATCCCATGAAGATTGCGGTCGTCGCGGCCGACACGCAGTCCGCCGGCCGCGGTCGCCTCGACCACACGTGGACGAGCCGGCCGGGCGAGTCGTTTACCGTGACCTTCGTCGTCGCCGTGCCGCGCGCGGTCGCCGTCGACGAATCCGTCAACGGCTGGCTGCAGATGATCGCGGGGCTGTCCGCGCTCGACGCCATCGACGACGCGCTCGCCATCAGCGGTGCCCGCCCATTGGCGGCCGATACGGTCGGCGTGGCCGCCGCTCCGCGGCTCAAATGGCCGAACGACGTGTACCTCGCCGGTCGCAAGCTCGGCGGCATACTCGCCGAAATGGTCCCGCTGCCGCAACAGGGCGATGACGCGGACGCGTCGTCCGTCGCCATCGTCTTCGGCATCGGACTGAACCTCGACGTGCCGGCCGATCGACTGCCGACGGACGAATCGACCTCGCTGCAGCTGCACTACGCGCCGCTGCCCTCGCCCGACGGTCTGCGCGACGCGATCGCCGCCGGCGTCGTGCGCTCCCTGCGCCGTCGCCTCGCCGCGTTCGTGTCCGATCCGGGGCGACGCGCGGCCGTGCTGCTGCGCGAGACGCGCGAACGCAGCTACACGCTCGGACGACACGCCGTCGCGCACTTCGTCGACGGCACGGAGCTGGAGGGCGTGGCCGAGGACCTGAACCCCGACGCCTCGCTGATCCTGCGCACCGCCGACGGCGCGGAACACACGGTGCGCACCGCCGACGTCGGCGTATTGCCCACCCCTCGTGTATAATTGCTCGAGTTGTTTCGTTCGTCCGGGTGCATCCCGGCGCGAACGGTGCGGCACGCGGATGTAGCTCAATGGTAGAGCCTCAGTCTTCCAAACTGATTACGCGGGTTCGATTCCCGTCATCCGCTCCACCTGACAGGCCTTGGAATCACGCGATTCCGGGGCCTGTTCGCGTATCCGGGGCCGCCCGGGCGTGAAAGACGCCGTGCGCGCATCCGAGTACCATGTAACCGACAATGCAGGAACGGACGTGTCGACGGGAGGGCTATGACACACGCCAGCGGGGACAGCGAGGCCGACAACGAGGCCGACAACGAGGCCGTCGAGATCGTCAACGGCAAGGTCGAGACGGTCGAGGTGTCCAAGCACCCCGACGCCACCATCCCAGTGACGGAGCTCTCCCTCGCCGACATCGAACGCCGTCGCTCGCACCCCGCGCAATGGGCCGTGTACTTCACCGCCGTACTCGCCGCGATCATCGGACCGTACTGGCTGGGCCGCGCTCTCGCCGTCGGCAGCACCGCGTGGCTGACCGAGCGCCTGAGCATGTTCACGCCGCAGGGCGCCGCGTTCGTCTCGTGGACCGTGACCCTCGTCGCCGTCGCCAGTCTGGGCCTCGCCGTCGTCGATTCCGGCCGCTGGCTGTGGCGCATCGTGTTCGCGATAGGTCTTGCCGCCGAACAGTTCGTGGCCGGCATCTGCCTGCTCAAATTCGACTTCTGGTATTCGACGTACGTCGTCTACGGTGATTCCGCCACGATCGCGAACGCCACGAACCTCGGCATCATCGCCGCCGGCTTCGGCGTGGCCGTGTTCGCCGTCGTCTGGGTAGGGCTGCTCGTCATCATCAAAAAGGATTCGCCCCTGAACGTCCTGACCCGCAGCTGGGCCTCGTTCATCCTCTTCTTCGTCATCGAGGTGATCGCCCTTCTGGTCGTCATGTTCGGCGGCCTGCTCACCACGGTGTGATCGGTCCGCATTGTGCTGGTCCGCACTGTGCCCTATACTCTCCATTTGGCGTAAATCGCCCGCGGATAGAGAGCGCTTCAGGTAGCGTGCCTGAGGCACCGCGCAACAAACAACCTTGAAGGAGGACGCCGTGGCACTGACGGCTGAACAGAAGTCCCAGATTATCAACGAGTTCGCGACGCACGAAGGCGACACCGGCTCTCCGGAGGTCCAGGTCGCTCTGCTGTCCAAGCGCATCGCCGATCTGACCGAGCACCTGAAGGAGCACAAGCACGATCATCACTCCCGTCGTGGTATGCAGATGATGATCGGTTCCCGTCGTTCCCTGCTTGACTACCTCAAGCGCAACGACATCAACCGCTACCGTGCGCTGATCGAGAAGCTTGGTCTGCGTCGATAGAAGACTTCCGCCCGGGCGCCAATGGCACTCGGGCGTTTTACATACGCCTGACAATGGCAACACGAACGAAGTAGGAACGAGCCAGGAGGATAGGCTCCGCAGGCCGGAAGGTCCGGACCGGTCGGGGTCGACAAGAGGACTCACCTCTCGGGGTTGACACGAGGGAAACGCGGTCGAGGCACGTCACGGGGGAAACCAGAGGCTGCCGGAAGCGACAATGACAGAAGGCCGCGGGGTCGCAAGGCCGAAGCACACGCCCGCAACACATGCGAATGTAAGAGCCCGCCCAGCTGAAGATGGGCACATGTCCGTAGGAAAAAGAACACACGATAACAGAAAAAGGAGGAACCCTATGGAGGGTCCCGAAATCAAGGCCACCGAGGCCGTGATCGACAATGGTTCATTCGGCAAGCGCACGCTGCGCTTCGAGACCGGCCGCCTCGCCCAGCAGGCCGACGGCGCCGTCGCCGCCTATCTGGACGACGACACGATGGTGCTGAGCACCACCACCGCCGGCTCCAACCCGAAGGAGAACTACGACTTCTTCCCGCTGACCGTCGACGTCGAGGAGAAGATGTACGCCGCGGGCAAGATCCCGGGCTCGTTCTTCCGCCGCGAAGGCCGTCCGTCCAACGACGCGATCCTGGCCTGCCGCATCATCGACCGCCCGCTGCGCCCGCTGTTCCCGCACACGCTGCGCAACGAGGTGCAGGTCGTCGAGACCGTGCTCGCCGTCAACCCGGACGACGCGTACGATGTGCTCGCCCTGAACGCCGCCTCCGCCTCCACCATGATCTCCGGTCTGCCGTTCTCCGGCCCGGTCTCCGGCGTGCGTCTGGCTCTGATCGACGGCCAGTGGGTCGCCTTCCCGAAGTGGAGCGAGCGCGAGCGCGCCGTCTTCGAGATCGTGGTCGCCGGCCGCGTGATCGACAACGGTGACGTCGCCATCGCCATGATCGAGGCGGGTGCCGGCAAGAACGCCTGGCACCTGATCTACGACGAGGGCCAGGCCAAGCCGGACGAGGCCGTCGTGGCCGAGGGTCTCGAGGCCGCCAAGCCGTTCATCAAGACCATCTGCGTGGCGCAGAACGAGCTCAAGGAGAAGGCCTCCAAGGAGACCAAGGAGTTCCCGCTCTTCCCGGAGTACACCGACGAGCTGTACGCCCGCATCGACGAGATCGCCCACAAGGATCTCGATGAGGCCCTGACCATCGCGGAGAAGCTGCCGCGTCAGGATCGCATCCACGAGATCAAGGAACACGTGCGCGCCATCCTCGCCAACGAGTTCACCGACATGGCGGACGACGAGAAGGACAAGGAGCTGTCCAACGCGTTCAAGGAGCTGCAGCGCCAGATCGTGCGTCGTCGCATCCTCACCGAGGACTACCGCATCGACGGCCGTGGCCTGAAGGACATCCGCACCCTGTCCGCCGAGGTGGACATCGTGCCGCGTGTTCACGGCTCCGCCCTCTTCCAGCGCGGCGAGACCCAGATCCTGGGCATCACCACGCTGAACATGCTCAAGATGGAGCAGCAGCTCGACTCCCTGTCCGGCCCGCAGTCGAAGCGCTACATGCACAACTACGAGATGCCGCCGTACTCCACCGGCGAGACCGGCCGCGTCGGCTCCCCGAAGCGCCGCGAGATCGGCCACGGCGCCCTCGCCGAGAAGGCCCTCGTCCCGGTGCTGCCGGATCGCGAGGAGTTCCCCTACGCCATCCGTCAGGTCTCCGAGGCCATCGGCTCCAACGGCTCGACGTCGATGGGCTCCGTGTGCGCCTCCACCCTGTCCCTGCTGGCCGCCGGCGTGCCGCTGAAGGCTCCGGTCGCGGGCATCGCGATGGGTCTGGTCTCCGGTGACGTGGACGGCAAGCACGTCTACAAGACCCTCACCGACATCCTGGGCGCCGAGGACGCGTTCGGCGACATGGACTTCAAGGTCGCCGGCACCTCCGAGTTCATCACCGCCCTGCAGCTCGACACCAAGCTCGACGGCATCCCCGCCGATATTCTGGCCGCCGCCCTGCAGCAGGCCAAGGACGCCCGTACGACGATCCTCGAGGTCATCAACGAGTGCATCGATGGCCCGGCCGAGATGAGCGAGTTCGCCCCGCGCATCATCACCACCACGATCCCGGTCGAGAAGATCGGCGAGGTCATCGGCCCGAAGGGCAAGATGATCAACCAGATCCAGGAGGACACCGGCGCCGAGATCGCGATCGAGGACGACGGCACCGTCTTCATCTCCTCCGAGGGCGGCGAGGCCGCCGAGAAGGCGAAGCAGATCATCGATTCCATCGCCAACCCGCACGTGCCGGAGGCCGGCGAGGTGTACAACGGCAAGGTCGTCAAGACCACGAGCTTCGGCGCGTTCGTGAACCTCACGCCGGGCACCGACGGCCTGCTGCACATCTCCCAGATCCGCAACCTCGCCAACGGCGAGCGCATCGATCAGGTCGAGGACGTGCTCAAGGAGGGCGACACCGTCGAGGTCGTCGTCCAGGGCGTCGACGATCGCGGCAAGATCAGCCTTGCGATCCCGGGCTTCGAGGATCAGGAATCCGGCGCAGCCCGTGGCTCTCGCGGTGGGGATCGTGGCGATCGCGACGATCGTCGCGCCGGCCGTGACGATCGCCGTTCCGCCGGCCGTGGCCGTCGTGACGATCGTGACTTCGATGATCGTCCGCGTCGCCGCCGTCCGGCCGATGATGACGATCGCGATTACGATGATCGTCCGCGTCGCCGCCGTGCCGCCGATCGTGACGATCTCGACTCCCGTGACGACGATCGCCGCGCCTCCCGCAGCTACGATCGCGACGAGCGCGATGACGATTACGATGATCGTCCGCGTCGCCGCCGTTCGGCCGACCGTGATGACGACCGCGACTACGATCGCGATGACCGTCGCACCTCCCGTGCCGACCGTGTCTCCCGCGCCGATCGTTCCGATCGTGATGACGACCGTCCGCGTCGCCGTCGCTCCTCCGACCGTGACGACGACCGTCGTTCCTCGCGTGGCGGCCGTGGCGGCTACGATCGCAACCCGCGCTACGCCACCGACGAGAACTACGACGAGTACCACGCCGACCGCATCGAGCGCACCGAGCGCCCGCGCCGCCGCGTGCGTCGCGACTTTGATCCGTTCGAGGACTGATCGTCCTCTCACGGATCCCTCGCGGCATAGCCGCTCGCCTCACCTACGGAAAGCCCGCTGGGCTTTCCGCTTGGCGGTTCGGCATTCGAGGACTGATCGGATCCCTCGCGGCATAGCCGCTGAGTGATGAAAGGGGTCTGTCACCGGTTGATTTCCGGTGACAGACCCCTTCTGCGTCCGGTTGCCGCTAGCAGACATGCACAACCGATATGATCCGGACTCGCCCTTACAACTCCGCTTCGGCCAGGGCGTGGTCGATGTCGCGGATCAGGTCGTCGGTGTCCTCGAGGCCGACGGCGAGACGGAAGAAACCGCGGTGGAACTCTGGCGGGTAGAGGTACTGGCGTTCGTCGTCCTCGCCGAGGAACACGATCAGGCTCTCGTCATGGCCGAGCGAGACGGCCGAGGTGATCACGTTGAGCTTGGAGACGAAGCGGTTGTGGCCCTCGTGATCGGTGTCGAGGCCGAAGGCGAGCACGCCGCCGAAGCCCGCATCCGGGCGGGCGAGCTGACGGGCCGCGACATCATGGTGCGGATGCGATTCGAGTCCCGGATAGGCGACGAACCGCACCTGCGGCAGCGATTCGAGGTGCTTCGCGATGGCCAGTGCGGAGGTGTTGTGCTGCCGCATGCGTAAGGGGAGCGTCACCGAACCGCGGTTGATGAGCCACGCGTTGAACGGCGAGATGATGCCGCCGTAGTTCACCTGATACGTGAAGCGGATCTGGTCGGTGAGCTCCTTGCGTGTGGCGATCGCGCCGCCCAAGGCGTCGCCGTGGCCGTTGATGTACTTGGTGAGGCTTTCGATGACGATGTCCGCGCCGAGGTCGATCGGTCGCACGTTGAACGGGGAGTTGAACGTGTTGTCGACCGACAGCAGCGCACCCGCATCGTGCGCGAGCTTCGCCGCCGCCTCGATGTCCGTGACTTTGAGCGTCGGGTTCGCGGGCGTCTCGATGTGGACGAGCTTCGTGTTCGGACGGATCGCGTCGGCGATGTTCCTCGGATCCGACGTGTCGACGATCGACGTCTCGATGCCGTACTTCTCGGGCAGGATCTGGTTGAGCAGACGGTAGGCGGCGATGTACGTCGTGTCGGAGAAGATCGCGTGGTCGCCGCGGTTGAGCACCGTGGTGAAGGTCGCCGCGAGCGCCGCGACGCCGGAGGCGAGCACGACCGCGTCCTCGGCGCCCTCGAGGTTGGCGAGCTTCGCCTCGAGATAGCGCTGGTTCGGGTGGCCGTTGCGCGTGTACAGGTTCACGTCGGAGCTCGACCAGTTGATGTCGGACGGGTCGTAGGGCAGCGCGTAGGCATTCGCCAGGGTGATCGGGCGGCGGATGGCGCCGGTTTCGGCGTCGACCCCGTTGCCGAGGTGGATGGATTTGGTCGCGAAGCCGAGCGGCGTGCCGTCGAAGGATTCGCCATGATGCACAAGATCTGAAGTCATGATTCAAGTCTGCCAGCCGCGGCCCGGACGCGCACCTTGTCTCGGTAGCTCGGAAACGTTGCGATTCCGGCGTTTGATAGCCGTTCATAGTTAGAAACGAATACGGGTTCGCCGGGTTCGCTCCGAGTGCTCGGGCCGTGGGGAGCCGGGCCATCCCGTTCGGGACACGCTCAAGGCCGCTCGGCCAAGCCTACGGTCCCGAACGGGATGGTCCGGCTCCCCACTCCTTTGGCTGTGATGTTCCGGTTATTGTCCTTCATCTTTTTGCGTGAAACAGTGATTTCATCCTTAGAATTTTTGCATAGATATGCATATACTTCGTCAGTATTTTTGTATCACACTTGTATGGACGGTAGACTGGAGTGTGTGTGCAGACCGCGCGGAACGTGATCGGAGACAGGGAAGGGGACGCGATGAAGCGTGATGTGATGGGTCAACTGGAGTCATGGAGCAAGTCCAGACACAGACTTCCGCTGATACTGTGCGGAGCGAGACAGGTGGGCAAGACCTACGTGCTCAAGGAGCTGGGTTCTACTCGATACGACTCGTGCGCTTATCTCAATCTCATGGATGAATCCACGCACGCCGTGTTCGCTCCGGGGTATGACGCGCGTCAGGTGTTGGAGAACATCGAGGTGTTCACAGGGGTGAAGATCGTTCCCGGTCGTACGCTGGTCGTCATCGACGAGATCCAGGAGGTGCCCTCCGCCATCACGCTGATGAAGGCGTTCGCCGAGAATACGCCCGAACAGCATATTGCCGCGGCGGGCTCGTATCTCGGCTTGTCATACCATGCCGGTCGCTCATTCCCCGTCGGCAAGATCGATTCGATCGACATGTATCCTCTGTCGTTCATCGAGTTTCTGCGGGCGTGTGGGCAGGATGTGCTCGCCGACATCGTATGCTCTCTCGACTTCGTTCGAGCGGAGGCGTTCGGCGACCGGTTGGAACGCATGCTGCGTCGATATTATTTCGTCGGCGGTATGCCGCAGGTCGTCAACGAGTTTCTGGACGGAGACAATGACTACATCGCGGCACGTCGACGTCAGAATGCGCTGTTGTCTGACTATGACAACGACTTCTCCAAGCACAAGGGTGATGTGCCGGAGATCGACGTTGAGCGCGTACGCCTCGCGTACCGTTCCATTCCCTCGCATCTGGGACGGGAGAACCACAAATTCGTCTTCGGCCACATCGCGCAGGGCGCCCGGCGCGCGCAGTATGAGACGGCGATACAGTTCATCGTGGATTCCGGTCTGGCGCACCGTGTGTATCGTGTCGACAAGCCGCAGCTTCCGTTACGGGATTACGAGGACCTGTCGGCGTTCAAATTGTATATGCACGATGTCGGATTGCTTGGTGCCGCGATGAACGTGACGGCCCGTGACGTGATCCTGTCGAATACGGCATTCGAGGAATACAAGGGTGCCATGACCGAACAGTATGTCTGCCAGCAGCTCGCTGCGGCAGGCCGGGATCCCTACTATTGGACGTCGGGCAAAGGTACGGCGGAAGTGGATTTCGTCCTGCAATATGATGGTCGTCCCGCGCCGCTGGAGGTCAAGGCCGAGGAGAACGTACATGCCAAAAGTCTGCGACTACTGTGTTCAGCCACCGGATTGCACGGGTATCGTACATCGATGAGGGGATTCCGTGAGCAGGATTGGCTCACCAACGTGCCGTTGTGGGCGGTCGGTGAGTATTTCTCTGCGTCGCATGATCCCGCCAACATCATCCCGGATGACGGTTTGGATTGACGAACATGGTCTCGGCGATCGCCGATCCCGCCGATTGTGTGAGACAATGGAAGGGCGACCAATAGGGGGACGCTCCGAAGAAGGGGAATGGTCATGGGTACGGGAACGGATGGGCGCAGTACTTCGAGGCCGACGAGGCGAGTCGCGCCGTGCCTCAGGTCCGGTTCTGAAGACGGTTCCATCGGGCACGACCCAGTGCGCAATGAAGCGAAGGACATAAAAGGACATAAGCCATGAGAAACCGCATCGTCCGCGCCGCTCTCCAGTCGGTGCTCATCACGCTTATCATCGCGCTCATCGTCGGCGGCGCCGCCTTCATCGTCACGGTGGCCGATGACGATTCCGCCAGCCTGAGCTACCGTTCCATCGACTATGAGGCGACGGCGACGAAGGACGGCGACCTCAAGATCACGCAGCGTCTCGACTACAAGCTGCGATCCCGCGACGACGAGGACGGCAATACCAAGCCGTGGAAGCAGCTGTACTGGCGGTACACGCTCGACCCGTCGAACCTCATCGACATCACCGACATTCGGGTGCGCAACGTCGACACCGGGCAGGCGTTCACGCAGACCGAGTTCCGCAACCCGAACCAGGTCGGCGACACCAGTTGGGACAGCGACTACGCGAACCGCTGGTACATCGTCGACGTCACCGGCGGCGACTCCAATCCGCAGCCGTACGAACCCGGCTCGAATCTCGCGCCGAACACGCAGCCCGGGAAGCGGATCATCGAGATCGGCTGGAACATCCCCGCCACGGACAATGCGAAGAGCCTCAAGATCGACGTATCGTTCACGATGCGCGGCGTCGCCACGAAATACGACGACGTGACCACCTTCCAGTGGGAGCCGATCGCCAAGGAGAACGAGGTGCCGGCCGGCAAGGTCACCGGCGTCGTACGATTCCCCGAGGGCACGGGCTCGTCCGGTGCGCCGGACGCCTCCGACCCCACCGTCCCGCACACCTGGCTGCACACCGCCAACACGAACGAGGTCACGCGTGAGTCGGACGGCACGATGCACTTCACCGTGTACGACCTCAAGGTCGGCGGGTACATCAACGTGATCGGCGCCTTCGACTCCGCCCGCGCCGGCGACGTGGCGCGCACGGCGGCCGGCGGCCGTCTGCAATCGCTCAACGACGAGGAGGACGCCAAGGCGCGCTATGCCGCCGATCGCAAGCGCGACAGCGCACGTGTCACGGTCATGGTATGGGCGGGCAGCGTCGTGCTCGCCATTGCGCTCGGCATATGGGGCGTGCTTGGCGCGCTCTACACGCTTCGCGCCGCCCGCTACAAGGGAAACATCGAATACTGGCGCGACAAACCGGGCATCAGTCCCGACTCCGCCGCACGGCTCGTCGACGTGTTCGACGCCGCGGGCTCGAACATCCACCACTCCGGCAAACTGGACGACCGGTCGCTCTCCGCCACCGTCATGTCCCTCGCCGTGAAGAAGGCGATCGCGCTCTACCCCGGCCCGTCCGACCTGTACCGCGACTTCGACATGGCTCACGCCGATCCAGCAGCCATCGCGCAGCGGATCGGACGGCAGACGAGGCGAGTCAGGGCCGCGCAATCGACCACCACGGTCGTGATCCTGCCGGCGGCGCTCGCCGTCCCCTACGATCCGCGACGTAAGACGCTGGAACTGAGCAGGTCGGAATCCGCCTGCCTCGATCTGCTCGTCGACATCTCGCGGCGGGTCGGCGGACCGGTGTTTGATTTCGTGCAGATGAAGCACGCATGCGAGGACTGGAAGACGGGCTACCAATCGCTCGAACGGTTCCGCACCACCGTGCGCAACGAGTTCGCCCAGCTCGGCGCGACCAGATCGATCTCAGGGTATTACGTTCTGCCTGCAGTCCTCGAGACGATGCTCGGGGTGGCGTGCTTCATCTTCAACCTCGCCGTCGCCGGCAATGCCGTGGCCGCCCTGTGCTTCGGATTGCCGCCGTTCGCGATCGGCCTGTTCTGCGCTCTGGCCGGGGTGGAGGATGTCCCCACACCGGCCGGTCAGGAGTACGGCGGCCGATGCCTGGGGCTGAGACGCTACATGGTCGATTTCTCCGACTTCACCGACCGTGGCGTGCCTGATCTGGCGCTGTGGGACTGGTACATGGTGTATGCGGCCGCGTTTGGCATCTCGCGCGAGGCCATCGCGCAGCTTGCCAAGGCGTATCCGCAGGTCAGGGATTCCGAATGGCTCGACGGGCACGCCTCCGATTCGCTGTGGTACTGGACGTACCGTCCGTACCTCTGGAACGCCGGTTATTCCGGTTCGGACCGGTCGAGCAACGGATCGACGGGTGATTTCGCGTTCGGCGGCGACTCGTTCGCGTCCGGTCTATCCGATCTCGGCACGCAGATCAGCGCCGGTTTCGCCGACATCTCCTCGACGATCAGCGCCGCGGCCCCCTCGTCGTCGTCCGGTTCCTCGAGCTTCGGCGGCGGCTTCGACGGAGGCGGCGGCGGTTCCGGCGGCGGCACCTCCGGTGGCCGTTGACCGGTCAGCCGACCAACTGGTCGACTGCTACAGCGATTGGAGATACTGCCCGAGATGCGGCACGGCGAATTCAAGCTGCCCGTGTCCGGCAGACCGGATGAGTCGGTCCTTGATGAGTGCCGCGCGGTACTTGCTCACCCAGCTGCGGCTGCGTTTGGTGCGTTCCGCGATGTCCCTGACCTGCGTGGGGTCGGGGACATCCTTCGCCATGGCCTTGAGGAACAGTCGCTCCGCACTGGTGGTTCCGTCCATGGCGGGAGCGCAGACGGCGTCGTCGAAGGCGAGCAAGGCATCCGCCGCGCCGGTCGCGATGTCCGAAGCGGTGATGACGTCGGAGTGACGTCGCTGCGCGGACTGCCACATGTAGTAGCCGACAAGCTGCACCATATACGGATATCCGTCGGAAAGCCTCGCCGCTTCGCGTGCGTCGGGCTCGCTGACGGTCTTGCCCGAATCCAAAACGGTCTCCAGAAAGGCGTTCCTGACGTCCGGCAACGGCACGTTCTGCAGTTCCCGTCGCAGTGCGCGGCGCAGGAAGGTGGTCACTTCGTTGTCCAGCAGATCGTTGAGCATGTATGGCAATCCCGCGAATACGATGGCGACGCCCTTCTTGTCGGCGTCGGGGACGTCGCTTTCATCGGCATCGGTGATGACATGCTGTACGGCGGTGGCGATCGCGACCAGATCCTCGTGTGCGGCGGCCTGCGTCTCGTCGATGGTGATGAGGATGCCTTTGCCTTTGCCGATCTTCCTGGAGTTCAGGCGTCTGTTCAATGCATTGCGCAGGGTGAGCGGATTGGATTCCGCGGAGAATCGTGCCTGGCCGAGACTTGCGGTTGCGATGCCTGCGATTCCGATTGATGGGCTGATGTCGGCCTGATCCAGTCGCATGCCGGTGGGGGAGAGAGTGGCTATAAGTCGTGCGACGAGGCCTGTGGACGCGGTTTCCGCGATGACCTCCCAATGTCGTGCCTTGGCTATGCGTCGGAATTCCGTCAGCATGACGGTTTTGCCGAAGCCACGTTGCCCGGTGATCAGCATGATGCGTCCCGGAGCGCCGACTCCGTTGTCAAGCGCCTCCGAGAAGTCGTCGATGATCGGCTGCCGTCCGATGAGGATCGGCGGCATCTTGCCGGCAGTCGGTTTGAACGGATTGATGGATGGCATGACGGAGTCTCATTCCTTCCTGGAAGCATTGCTGATGCGGTTTCGTATTGCCGTTGCATCTTCCTTCAGTATATGCGAATACGTACCAAGTTACACGAATGCGTACCAAAGTACACGAATGTACACTATTGCGTACCATCTTCCACCGGTACGCGTCAGCGGATGCGTATCGGACGTCCGTGTGGCGAAAGCCGCGCGGTGCGCCTACGCTTGAGGGTGTCACCGTTTCGACGAATGAAGGGAGCAGCCATGGCGCTGTATCGTAATCTGGGACCGTTCTCCACCACCGCGATCGGCCACGGCGAGATGCCGCTGACCATCGAGAACAACCGCGGGCATGACGTCGGCATCGAGACGCTGCACGCCTCGCTCGACGCCGGATGCCGTCACATCGACACCGCGTGGGCGTACTACACGCCGGGCGAGGAGGAGCAGACCGGCGAGAAGCTGGTGCGCGAGGCGCTCGCCACGTGGAAGGGCCCGAAGAGCGAGGTCACCGTCGCCACGAAGATCGGCCTGCGCCGCGTCTGGGGCGAGCACGGCGAGCCGCTGTGGCCGCGCGACGGCAAGCCCGAGCATCTCATCGAGTACGGCAAGCAGTCCGCGCTGGCGCTCGGCGTCGACACGATCGACCTGCTCTACCTGCACCGCCACGATCCGGAGGTGCCGTACAACGAGTCGATCGAGGCGCTCAAGCAGCTCGTCGACGAGGGTGTGGCGCGCGTGGCCGGCGTCTCCAACGCCTCGATCGAGCAGATCGACATCGCCCGTTCGATCCTGGGAGACAAGCTCGTCGCCGTGCAGAACCAGTACTCGCCGATCCACCTCGACACGCAGGACACACTCGACTACTGCGCCAAGCTCGGTCTCGCGTTCGTGTGCTGGAGCCCGCTCGGCGGCTACCGTCACCCGTACGACGAGTCGAAGTTCGACCCGTTCCGCGAGGTCGCGGCCGCCCACGGCGTCAGCTACCAGCAGGTCGTGCTCGCCTGGGAGCTCGCCAAGGGTGATCACATGTTCGTCATCCCCGGCGCCCACCGCCCCGAAACGATCCTTGACTCCCTCAAGGCCGACCAGCTCGAGCTCTCCCCGGACGAGCTCGCCAAGCTCGGCTGATTTCCGTTTCCCTCGCGCCCCCACGTCACACGAGATCGGCCAGCACCTGCGCCGCCCCGGCGAACTCCTCCGGGGTGGTGTAGACGTAGCTCAGACGCAGCGCGTTGTTGCCCCGGAAGTCGTAGATGTCTCCGGGGTTGAGCAGTATGCCGTGCTCGATCGCCCGCTGGAACAGGCGTCCCATATGCACCGGCTCATCGAACGTGAGCCAGATGTAGAAGCCGCCGCGCGGCACGTTCCAGTGGGCGCGCCCGGCGAAGAGACGATCCAGCGTCTCCAACGCGGCGTCGCGGCGCCGGCGCAGTTCGGTGCGCAGCGACTCCAGATACTCCGCGTACAGGCCGGAGTCGAGGAACCGCGCGAACACCCACTGGCTCAGTGCGCTCGCGCCGTAGTCCATCTGCATCTTCACGTCGGCGAGACGATGCACGATGCGCTCGTCCGCGCACACCCAGCCGATTCTCAGCCCCGGCGCCAGTGCCTTCGACGCGCTGCCCACCGTGATCACCATGCCGTTGTCGTCCAGCGCGGCGAGTGAGCGCGGCGTCGGCCCCTCGAAGACGAGGTCCTGATACGCGCAGTCCTCGATGATCGGCAGACGATGCTCCGTGCAGGCGGCGAGAAGCGCACGCCGTCGTTCCTCGGGCATCGTGATCCCCGTGGGATTGTGATTGGTGGGAATCGTGTACAGCACCGCGTCGCCGTGGTCGGTGGCCCTGATCGGGTTGAGCGTCGGCGCGATCGTCGCCGTGTCATCTCCGAGTAGCTTCCCCAGCGCGTTCACGTCGAGTCCTCGCCCGTCCATCGGCACGCCGGTCAGCCGCATGCCGGCCGACTGGAACACCTGCAGCGACTTGATGTAGCTCGGCGCCTCCGCGTACACGGTGGATCCTGCCGACAGCAGGCTCACCGAGATCATCTGCAGACCCTGCAGCGCGCCCGAGGAGACGAGTATCCGCTCGGGTCGGCAGTCGATGCCCCATTCGCGCATGTGCGCGGCGATCGCCTCGCGCAGCACGTCCAACCCCTCCGGTGGCGGATAGCCGAGCGAGTCGATCCGGTCGGCGGCCTCGCGTGCCACGCGCCGCCACATGTCCCGCGGGAAGAGCCGCGGGTCGAGTTCGCCGGTGCCGAGGCGCGTCTTCGTATGGTCGAATTCCAGACGGTTGATAGTCTGGATCGTCGTGTTGTTCGCCTTGAAGAAGCCGGAGGAGACGTAGTCGGCCCAATCGGGCGCGCCCGGCAGCATCAGCGACCACGTGTTGCTCACGATGCGCGTGCCGCCGCCGCGCCGCCCCTCGACGATGCCGTAGTCGGCGAGCTCCTCGACGGCCGCGATGACCGTGGACCGGTTCACGCCGAAACGCTCCGCCATCGCGCGCTGACTGGGCAGGCGCGAGCCGATCGGCCAGGCGCCCGAGGAAATGCGCTCACACATGAAGTCGACGATCTGCTCGGTGACGGGCCTGCCGGACGTGCGATCCGGAGCCCAGTCGATGTCGAGCGGTGCGCTGCGTGCCATCCATACTCCTTTGGCTGGGTCGCATGTGGTGTTCTTGGCTGGTTGTCAAGTGTAATGCGTTGCGTAGGATATGGCAATGGTATTGGAATATGGCGGATTTTCGTTCGAGGCATCCGCAAGGAAGAGTTCAGCTGAAGTTCATTTGGCTGGTTTGGCTGGGTGTGTATGGTCCAGCCAAACATGAAGACGTGGGGAGAGTAGACGATGGGCCTGTACATTCAGGGACTGACGATGGGATTGGCGTACATCGCGCCGATCGGCATGCAGAATCTGTTCGTCATCAATTCGGCGCTGACGCGCACGCGCCGCAACGCGCTCATCACGGCGCTCATCGTCATCTTCTTCGATATGGCGTTGAGCCTGTCCTGCTTCTTCGGTATCGGCGCGCTGATGCAGGCGAACCCGTGGCTCGAGACCATCGTGCTCGGCCTTGGCGGCTTGGTCGTGATCCGCATCGGCATGGGGCTCGTGCTGCCGAAGCGGAAGCGGCAGGGCGATGCGGCCGGGGCCGAACCCGTTTCGGCCGCCGCCCCGGCCGACCAGTCGGCTCCGTCCAAGCATCTCGGCATGCGCGGCCTGCTCGACACCATCGGCACCGCCTGCGCGGTCACCTGGTTCAACCCGCAGGCGATCATCGATGGCACGCTGATGCTCGGCGCGTTCGCCGCCACGCTCAACGCCGGCCAGACCACGCCGTTCATCACCGGCGTCGAAACCGCCTCCGTGCTGTGGTTCCTCGGCGTCACCCTCGTCGTCAACGCGTTCGCGCACAAGTTCAGCCCGAAGGTCATCGACGTACTCAACCGCGTGTGCGGCGGCGTCATCACCCTCTACGGCATCAAGCTGCTCGTCGACTTCGTGCTTGCCGTCCTGTGATGCATCCCCGCGCGTCGCGGGGTCTGTTCGCGCCTTGTCGGGCTGGCCCTTGTGAAGGATATGAACCGGATCCGTGTCGCACTAGCTCCGCAAACAGCTCCGCAGTTCGCTTCACGGCAACGTCCCGACAAGGGGAGCCGAGAACGGAACCAACGAATTTCTAAAGCACGATATCAGGCCTGCGTCAACCATCCGCCCGCCAAACAAATCCGGCCCGAGCGTCCGGTCCGGTCCGAGCCCATTGCGTCCGATCCTGCAGGGTCCACCACGAGAGCCCACATTTCTCGCCTCATCGCGTTCGATCCCGTAGGATCCGACGTTGAGAGGGCGGGGGAAGCGGCGAAAACGTCCGATCCCGTAGGATCCGATACGGCGATCGGGGCGGATCGGAGTGAGATGCGTGATGAGTCTGCCACTCAGCGCAGGTCAATCGGTTGATGTTCGTTGAGTGGCAGAAAACCGTGCCATTCAACGCGATTTCGGTGATTTTCCACGTTGAGTGGCAGACAAGACGGCGGCAGGGGCGGCCACTGCGATATCGGCTATTTCAAAATCGTTGGAAAATGGACCTTTTGACAACACGTCAACAAGGCGGTGAGGCGGCAATGACGCATCGTCGTGCCACTCAACGCCAAAATCGGTGAAAAATGCGTTGAGTGGCACCGCAGGAGGCACAGCCGGGCGGCATGGCTGAGGCGGCGCAGCCGGACGACACAGCCGGGCGGCGCAGATGCTGGCTCACGTACAGGGCGTATCTTCTGTGAAGTTAGATTCTTTCGTTGTTTTTTCTTGCGATCCTTTATAGGGATCTTTTTTTATTAATGCTTCTTAAATGCTCTTATAAAAGCGTAAACTACTATGCCGATAACGCTGAATGCCATTATGCCGATAACAGCTTCTCCTATTAAAGCTCCCATAATATGCCTCATTGATACCTTGAAGAACAGATATTGTCATAACCGACAACGGCGCATTGCAAATACAACATGCCTCCTCCTCCGGCTGTCGTGGAGTAGATCCAAGTCATTATTGCTGTCGTAGAATTATTCCATCAGTGCTGCTTATCGCTTGTGCCTGAATATGGTCGTTGCGATACTCTGTAGCGTTAGCTGAAGTAGGCACTGTGCAGATGGTTGCTAGCATAAAAAGTGTGACAAAAAAAGAAATATAACGATGCATTTTGTTCTCCTTTGAGCACATTTCTATTATATGTGCATAACGGTGAGATGTCAACGCCGACGCATACACCGCTACACCGTTCTCGCTACACTGTTGGGGTGATGAACGAGGACATGAGTAAGAATCTGCATATGCGCCGCAAGCCCGAGGTGCTCGCCCCGGCCGGAAACCTGCGCGGGCTCAAGACCGCCGTCGACTATGGCGCCGACGCCGTCTACTGCGGCGGCAAGGCCTTCGGCATGCGCTCCGCCCCGAAGAACCTGAGCCTGGAGGACTTCGAGGAGGGTGCCCGCTATGCGCACGAGCGCGGATCACGCGTCTACGTCACTCTGAACGTATTGCCCCGCAATGCCGAGGTCGAGGCGATGCGCGACTACATCGGCCAGTTGAAGGACACCGGCATCGACGCGATGATCGTCACCGACATCGGCGTGATGATGATGGCCCATCAGATCGCCCCCGATGTCGAACTGCACGTCTCCACGCAGGCCGGCGTCACCAACTACGGCGCCGCGCAGGCCCTGTACGAGTTCGGCGCGCGCCGCGTCGTGCTCGCGCGCGAGATGGACCTGCAAGCCGTGCGCGACATCCGCGCCCGCATCCCCGACGACATGGACATCGAATGCTTCGTCCACGGTGCGATGTGCATGGCGTTCTCCGGCCGCTGCCTCTTCTCCAACTACCTGACCGGCCGCGACGGCAATCACGGCGAATGCGCCCAGCCCTGCCGCTGGAAGTACTCGATCGTCGAGGAGAAGCGACCCGGACAGTACTTCCCGATCGAGCAGACCGAGGAGGGGGCGTACCTGTTCAACTCGCAGGACATGTGCATGCTCGAGCACATCGACGATCTCATCGACTCCGGCGCCACGAGCCTCAAGATCGAGGGTCGCTCCAAGTCTGCCTACTACATCGCGGCGATGACCAACGCGTACAAGACCGCCGTCAACGAGTACATGGTCCAGCGCGGCTTCGAAACCGCCGACGGCACGGTGCTGCAGCCGTTCCGCGATCGCGTGATCCGCGAGGGCGATCCCGACTACGCCGCCTCGATCGGCGAGACGCCCGATCGGATCGAACGCGACGCCGACAAGGCGTTCTCCGGCGTGCCCGGAGGCGACATCGGGCTGGAGTTCGCGGGCGATGCCGCGCCGACAGTGCCGACCGCGCCGACCGAGGACGCCGCGGCCCGTTCCGCCGGCGGCGTCGAACTCGACGAACTGAGCTACAAGGCCCGCTCCGCACGCCGCAAGTCGAACACGCGCGAGGAGGTGCTGCCCGAAGGCTGGCATCACGCGAAGGTCCGCCCTGCCGAACACGTCACCCTGCCCGACTGGCTGCTCGACGAGCCGGACAAGGTCGCCCACCGCGACTACTCCACCGGCTTCTACTACCCGGAGCACAAGGTCACGCAGAACACCAACCGCTCCGCCTACTTCCGCGCGTGGATGGTCGTCGGCGAGGTGCTCTCGTGGAGCCCGGAGCGCGGCGGACGAGTCACCATCATGAGCCGCAACAAGATCGAACCCGGCCAGCTCGTCGAATTCGTGCTGCCCGGCGAGCCTCCGCTCGTCTACACCGTGCCGGCCCGCGGACTCGAGGACGCCGACGGCGTGCCGGTCTCGGCGATCAACAACCCGGCGCACGTGTTCTCGCTGCCATGCCCGCACGAGGTGCCGGACAACGCCGCCATCCGCTCGCGCACGAAGCATCCGACCCTCAAGGCCGAATAGCCCCGCGATCGCAACGACCTCAACGACTTCAAGGACTGCAAGGAGAATCTCATGACCGAATACGACGACAACGCCATCATCGACTCCAACAAGATCAGCTCCACCGACCGCGACGGCCGTCCGATCCCGGTGACCATCCCGATCGCGCTCGCCCCCGGCGTGACCGTCGTCTACACCACCCGACTCGGCGGCCTGAGCGCCGGCGACTACGGCAACCTCAATCTGGGCGGCAAGTCCGGCGACGACCCGGAGGCCGTGCTGTCCAACCGCGTGGCCCTCGCCGAGGCGATCGGCGCCCGGCTCTCGCTCGTCTCGCAGGTCCACTCCGGCATCGCCGTCGACGTGGACAGCGCCTTCGAGATCAACACGCCGTTCGGCTTCGACGTTTCCGGCACGAATCATACGGGCGATGCCGCCGACTCCGCCGCGCCGCAGGTCAAGGAGGCCGACGGACAGGTGACCACGCGCACCGGCATCGCCCTGGGCATGTTCGCCGCCGACTGCCTGCCCGTGCTCATGGCCGACCCCGAGGCCGGCGTGATCGGCGCCGCCCACTGCGGCCGCCGCGGTCTCGAGCGGGGCGTGATCGGCGCGACCGTCGACCTGATGAAGCTCAAGGGCGCCGATCCGAACCGCATCGTCGCCACGCTCGGCCCCCGCATCTGCGGCGACTGCTACGAGGTCGGCGACGAGATCGCCGACACGTTCGAGAAGCGCTTCCCGCTGACCCGGACCACGACCCGCTTCGGCGGCGCCGGCATCGACATCGCCGAAGCCGCGATGATCGACCTCGCCTTCGCCGGCGTAAGCCACGTCGTCGATTCGATGCCGCGCGTCCACGCCGCCACCGAATACCTCGAGGAGGATACGGAGCTCGCCGAACTGTGCCGCACCGACGGCGAGGGGCCGGCCGAGCTCGCCGAACGCATCGGCGCGATCAACCACTCGATGTGCACCCTCGAGAACCCGCTATGGTACTCCCACCGCCGCGCCTCCAAGGCCGGCAAGACGCACGAGGGGCGTCTCCTCGCCCTCATCGTGCGTCACTAGTCAGGCACCCTCGCGGCCGGCCCCTACCGGTACAGCTCCTTCGCCAGTTCGATCAGCGTCTTGTCCGAACCGGCGGGGCCAATGAGGCATGCGCCGCACGGCAGGCCGTCGGCGGTCTCCAGCGGGATGTTCACCGCCGGCAGACCGCCGACGCCCGCGATCGACGTGAGCCGCAGCGTCTG
Source organism: Bifidobacterium callitrichos (assembly GCF_008698085.1). NCBI lineage: Bacteria > Bacillati > Actinomycetota > Actinomycetes > Bifidobacteriales > Bifidobacteriaceae > Bifidobacterium > Bifidobacterium callitrichos. The sequence goes on along the minus strand of NZ_RZJP01000002.1, from coordinate 148,053 downwards.
GGCGCGCGCATGCTCGACCATCGTCACATCCCCGTTGTTCACGAGGAACGGCGCCACCGACGACGCCGACGGGATGAGCAGCGCATGCCGTCCGATGATGCCGCGCACCAGCGTACGCGCCTGTTCGAGACGCGTGCACCCGCGCCTGTAGTCGTCCTCGCCGATCGTCGCATCATGGCGGAACCGCTCGGCGATCTCCGGAGCCGGCGAATCCCAATGCCTCGAGATCCACGCGCCGTTGGCGCGCCACGCCTCGAACCCGCGCACGACCTGGAAGATCGCGAGCAGCTCGTCGAGCATGTTCGGCGTGATGCCGGCGTTGTTCACCTGTTTGCCGCTCTTGCGCAGCGCCGTGTCGCGGAACGCCTCGAACGCCTCGCGCACATCGTGCTCGGCGAGAGGATCGAGGTCCGTCGCGATCGCGAGCCCGTCGATCGCGTCTCCCGATTCGCGATCCGGCATCAGCGCGCGGGCCACGAATCCCAGCGTCTGCGCGTCGCGCGTCATCCAACCGACCGTGTCGAACGAGTCGGACAGCGGATGGATGCCCTTGCGGCTGATGCGGTCATGCGTCGTGCGAATGCCCCACAACCCCTGATACGACGCGGGAATGCGGATCGAACCGGCGGTGTCCGTGCCGAGACCGATCTGCGCCTGACCGAGCGCCACGGCCGACGCCGGACCGGACGACGAGCCTCCGCTGATGCGGTCCGGGGCCTTCGGATTCGGCGGCGTGCCGTAATGCACGTTCGCTCCGGCCAGCGAATACGCGAACTCGTCCGTCTGCGCGATGCCGACGATCGACGCACCCGCGTCGCGCAGCATATCCACCGCGTCGGCGTTCGTCTCGCACACGGGGGAGTCGGCGAGGAAATCGGGATTGCCCGCGCCGATGCGCTGCCCGGCGACGGCGTAGAGATCCTTGACCGCGACGCCCATGCCGCTCAACGGCCCCTGCTTGGCCGCGGGCATCAACGGCGTACCCGCCACGCGCCACACGCGCCGGTCCAGCGCGGGAGCGGGGTAGGTCAGATGCGCGGCGACGATCCGCCACGCGCCCGGCACGTCCGACGCATCGCGCGCGCCGCGATGGGCGCCCTGCGCACCTGCCGTCCCGGCGGCCTCGCCGTGGATCCGCATCCACACCTGCGTCTGGATCACCTTGCCGCCGGCGACCTTGTCGAACTCGGAGACGACGACCGCATTGTCCGCATCCAGCTGACGCGCCACGCGCCGGTGCAGTCTGCGGGCGGGAGCGCCGCCGCGCTTGGCGCGGAACGCGGTGATCGCATTGTGTCCCACGCGCATGCCCGCACCATCCGAGCGCACGACCGGAATGTCGTCGGGATTGTCCGCGAAGAGTTCGGAAAGCGTATCCGTGTCGTTCGCCATCAGCGCGCGCTCGTAGCGTTCGATCGCCGTGCGCAGCGCCGGGTCGAGCGTCTCCACATTGTCGAATGCGGGCGCGCTCGTGGCCTTGGAAGCCGAAATCGCCATCACTGTCTCCTCATGTCGATGCGTACTGATTCAGCCATGAACGATCCGATCGCGGCGATCGCCTCATCGTATCCGGGGCAGTCGCGGAACATCGTAAGATCCACGAGTCCGTGCGCTCCCTTGACGATGTCGACCGCCTGCGTCACATCGAAGTCGACCGCCGCCGACAGCAGCAGATACGCCTGATGACGCGGCAGGCCGAACAGCGTCGAAACCATGTCGATCGTGTGTTCGACGCTCTGTTTGAGCGCGTCGTCGAGCGTGTCGCCGAGCCCCAGCGGAATGAGCGCGCCGTGCGCCACCGCGAACGGCAGATCGGTGCGGCCGAACAGCGACTTCGCGCGCGAGGCCGGCACGACCTCGACATGCAGCGTGGCCCTCAGGGAAGCCTCGAGCGCCGTCAGCGCCACCTCGCCGTTGCCTTGCGCGAAGTGCGGGTCGCCGACGTACAGGCCCGCGCCCTCGACCTGCACCGGCAGGAACAGCGTCGCGCCCTCGGTCAGGTCGTTCAGGTCGATGTTGCCGCCGAACTCGGCCGGCGGGATCGAGCTTGGCCGCGTTTCGCAGGCTGTCGTCACGCCCGTGATGCCGAGGAACGGACGCATCGGGAACCGCACGGCCGGGCCGTCCGCGGCGGATGGGGAGACGCGGAACCAAGCGGTGCCCGTCTCCTCGTCGGCACGGCAGAACTGGCCGTAATCGCCGTCGAAGTCCGTGCTGTTCGCGAGCACGCCGCGCGCATGGCGGGTCGAGATCACGCCGTAGGGCACGCGTGGCTCGAGCTTGACGATCGAGACGGCCAGCAGATCGCCGGGATGCGCGCCGGGCACGCGGATCGGGCCGGTGACCACATGCGGGCCGTCGGCGTCAGGATCGCGCGGCACCTCGCGTACGATCGCCGCCGCGTCGTCGAGCACCTCGTCGGCCGGCACGCCGTGCGAGCCGAAATAGGCGATCGGATCGCTGCCCTGGTCCGGAAGCAGCCCCTCATGACTCACCGTGTCGATGACGATGCTGCCGCCCGGTTCGACCTCGCCGACCACGCGACCGGAGGATGCCATGTCGCCGCTCGCGGGCAGACGTCCCCACAGCACGTGGTCGGGGGTCGACGCCACATAGTTCGCGTCCGCCGGCACGTCGACGCCGGTCTGCAGAATGCGTGTCATATCGCTCCTCGCCTTTTCGGAACCGTTCAGAACCGTTCGGAACCGGACGGTGCCGGTTCCTCCGTCGCGTACGGCCGACGAATCAGATTCGCCGGATCGCCGGCCTCGTTGAAGTCATCCGCATGCACGGTCACCCCGCCGATCATCGTACGGCTGATGACGCCGTCGAGCATGCGGCCGTCGAACGCGCTGATCGGATTGCGGCTCAGCAGCTCGTCCGCATGCACGGTGAACCGCTCGTCCGGCCTGATGACGACCAGATCGGCGCGCATGCCCGGCGCGATCGCACCGCGATCATGGAATCCGGCGAAACGGGCCGTGTTCTCGCTCATCCAACGCACCGCGTCGGTCAGTCCCAGTCCGCGACGCTTCGCCTCGGTCAGCACCGCGCGGAACCCGACCTGCAGACTGGAGACACCGCCCCACGCCTTCGCAAGACCTCCGGCCTTCATCGCGGCGGTCGCGGGCGAATGGTCGGTCGCGATGAAATCGAGCGTTCCGTCGACGAGCCCGGCCCACAGGGCATCCTGCTCGTCGAGGCTGCGGATCGGCGGGCAGCATTTGAATGCCGTGTTCCCGTCGGGGATGTGATCGCAGTCGATCGTCAGATAATGCGGACAGGTTTCGGCCGTGATCGGCAGGCCCTTGGCCTTGGCCTCGCGGATCACATCGAGGGACGCGCCGCAGGAGATGTGCAGCAGATGCGTGCGGCACCCGGTGCGTTCGACCGCCTCGACGACCTGCGCCACCGCATGCGCCTCGCACTCGGCGGGACGCGAGTCGGCGAAGCTGCGATACGAGTCGGTCACATGTCCGCCGTGCGCGGCGAGCTCGCGCGGATCCTCGGCGTGGATGATGAGCTGCCCGCCGAAGGACGCGATCTCGCGCATCGCCGCCTCCAGCTTCGGGTAGGGGAGCGAACCGTACTCGTCGACGCCGCTGGGGGAGAGGAAGCATTTGAATCCGAACACGCCCTCATCCCACAGACGCTTCAACATGCCGGTGCCGAGATTCGTCTCGTCGACGCCGCCCCAGAAGCCGAGCTGCGTGTGCGCCTTATGCTCGGCGCAGGCCTTCTTCACGTTCAACGCATCGACGGTCAGCGTCGGCGGATTCGAGTTGAGCGGCATGTCGAGCACGGTCGTCACCCCGCCCGCCGCGGCCGCGCGGGTCGCATGGTCGAAGCCCTCCCATTCGGTGCGACCCGGCTCGTTGATGTGCACGTGCGTGTCCACGATGCCGGGGATGAGCACCTCGTCGTCGTGCAGGGTGATCGTCTCGCGGGCGGCGGCGGGGGCGGCCGATTGCGCCGCATCCTCGTCATCCAGCCCACGGCCGCGCGTCACCGAGACGATCCGACCGCCGTCCACCAGCACGGTGCCGTTCATTACGGTTCCGTCGACCAGCATCCGGCCGGTGATCTTCAGGTCGACGTCGTTCATTCCGTTCATCCCGCTCATCTCACGCCTCCATCGCCAGCACGATGTCCGCGTTCAGCGCCGCGGACCGGGCTTCGGCCTCATCGGCCGCCGCACGCAGTCGCGTCGCGACGTTCTCGATCGCATGCGCGAACGCGTCGGCGCCGTACGCCACATCGTCCTCGCGCACCGATTCGAGCGGACTGTGGCTGATGCCGCCCTTGCATCGCACGTACAGCATCGCGATCGGCAGCAGCCCGGCCACGGCCATGCCGTCATGGCCCGGGTAGCTGATCAGTCCGAACGCCTTCTTGCCCTCCGACTGTTCGATGCCCTCCTCGATGCAGGATCGCAGGAACGGGTCGCACTGCGCGCTGTCGGCGGTGTGGATGCACTCGCGATCCATCGTCACGTGATAGCGCTCGCACACGTCGGCGGCCATATCCCAGATCCTCGCGAACGTCTCGTCGCGCAGCTCGTCGGTACCGGCTCTGAGGTCGAGGCTGAACGTCGTCTTGCCGGCGATCACGTTGACGCCGCCCGGCTCGGCGCTGATCTCGCCGACGTTCGCACGTGTGCCCGCCTCGCGGCTGATGCGGTCGATGCCGGTGATGATCTCGGCCGCCGCGGTCAGCGCGTCATGACGCAGATCGTATGGGGTGGCGATATGGCAGCTCAGGCCGTGGATCGTCACCATGTAGCGCGATGCGGCGGCGATCGAACTGACGGACGAGAGCGCGCGATCCTTCTGCTCGAGGATCGGCCCCTGTTCGATATGGAACTCGAGATAGCCGATCGCGTCTTCGGTGGTGTGCGCCGCCTCGGCGACGCGTTCCGGGTCGAGGCCGAAGTCGCGGAACGCCTGACGCATCGTGACGCCGTCCGCGTCGGTCAGATCGAGCCACTCGTCGTTCCAGCCGCCGCCGAGCGCGTAGGAGCCGAGCAGCGTCGCGCCGAATCGTGCGCCCTCCTCGTCGCCGAATCCGACGACCTCGAGGGCGAACGGCAGCGTCGCGGTCGCTCCGGACTTCACCAGATGCTCCGCCACGGACAGCGCCGTGATCACGCCGAGGATGCCGTCGTACTTGCCGGCGTCGGGCACCGAATCGAGGTGGGAGCCGAGTATCAGTGCGGGCAGTCCGTCGCGCTCGCCTTCGGCGCGGCCGCGCAGGTTGCCGGCCGGGTCGATGCTCACCTTGAGTCCGGCGTCCCTCATCCAGCCGCCGACCAGTTCGAAGGCCTTCGCCATCTGCGGTGACAGATATGTGCGTTCGATGCCGTTCTCCATGCTGGTCAGTGTGGCCAGCTGATCGCACCGGTCCATGATCGTCCGGGCCGCGTCCTCGGCCCACTGCGCTGCGCTCATTTGATTGCCTCGGTTCAGTTGCGTGTGGTTGCAGGGTTTACGTGTTTGCGTGATTCGACGGTCCGCTTACTCGCCGTAGACTTCGAGTGCCGCCTCGATGCCCTTGTCGGTACTCACCTTGACGCCGTTGCGTTCGAGCACGTTGCCGAGCGCCGCCGCGCAGGTCAGGACCGCGTCCTTGCGCGCGTTGACGCCCATCACGCCGATGCGCCAGATCGTGCCCTTGAGCGGGCCGAACGAGGAGGCGATCTCGACGGAGAAGTCGTTGAGCAGCTGCGCGCGGATGGCCGCATCGTCCACGCCCTCCGGGATGACCACGCCGACCACGTCGTTCATGCGATGGGACTGGTCGCCGTACAGCTTCAGGCCCATGCCCTCGATGGCGGCCGACATCGCCCTGCCGTTGAGCGCATGGCGGGCGATCGCGTTGTCGATGCCCTCCTCGCACACGATGCGCGCGGCCTCGTGCACGGCGTACAGCGCATGCGTGGCCTCGGTGTGGTGGTTCAGGTGGCGAGGCCCCCAGTAGTCGAAGATCTGTGCCATGTCGAAGTAGTTGCTGTGGATGCGATCCTCGTCCGGGGCGATCTCGCCGGCGTTGGCGACGCCCGCCTCGATGCTGCGGCGCTCGTTGATCACCTCGACCGCGCGGTCGGACACCGTGATCGGCGCGGAGCCGGACGGGCCGCCGAGGCACTTCTGCATGCCGGTGGTGACGATGTCGAGTCCCCACGCGTCGGCCTGCATGTCGTTGCCGACCAGGCTCGCGGTGGCGTCGGTGTAGAGCAGCGCGCCGTACCTGTGGCAGATGTCGCCCAGACCTTCGAGCGGCTGGCACATCGTCGTGGAGGTGTCTCCTTGGACCGTGGCGACGAGCTTCGGCTTGACCTCCTTGATCGCCTCCTCGATCTCGGCGAGCGTGAACACCTCGCCCCACGGGCGTTCGATGACGTGCACGTCGGCGCCGGCGCGTTCGGCGATCTCCTTGAGCAGCATGCCGAATCGGCCGGCGCAGCACACGAGCACCGGGTCGCCGGGCGCGAGCGCGGAGACCAGCGCCGCCTCGATGGCGGAGCGGGAGGTGCCGTCGACGACCATCGTCTGCTGGTTGCGGGTCTTGAAGATGGTGCGGAACATCGCCTGCACCTCGCCCATCACCTTGAACATGTACGGGTCGAACTGGCCGACGGTGGGCTTGCTCATCGCGGTCAGGACGCGCGGATCCACGTTGACCGGACCGGGCGCCATGAGCAGGCGGTGCGGCGGGTTGACGGGCTTGATCTTGGACGTGTCGATGGTCTCTTCGGTGGTGACTGACATATCGTTCATCTCCTTGGCGGGAATCCTCGGTGAGGATGCGGTTCGTGTTCCTCGGGGCGGGTCCGTGCATGGTTTCCATTCATCGGACCCCGTCGTGATGAAAATTATTTCATCATTGCCCCAATTCTGAAATTTTTCATTCATGTTAACGTGAGTTTTCGCGATGCGGGATGACGGGGCGCGGATGGAGCGTCCGTTCCCCGCTGGGAACGCCGCTGTTCTCAAGGCAATCGGACGCCGAAAGCCGGATTCGAGTCCGTTTGCCGTGGGCTGGGTCGGATCCTGGTGGGAAACGGACGCAAAGAAACCGATAGGCGTCCGTTTCCCGCCAGAGCTTGGATGCTGTTGGCGGGAATCGGACGCCTATGGTGTGATCAGGAGCGGATGGGGTGAACGGGCCTCACGCGGTTTCGTATGCCGGGTTTTCGGTGGTGGCCTCCCCGCGGCGGGAGGCCTTGTCGGCGGCGAAGACTCGTGCCATCTTCTCGTGGTCGAGATCGCCCTCCCAGTTGGCGACCACGAAGGTGGCCACGCAGTTGCCGAGCAGGTTGATGAACACGCGCATCGAATCCATGATGCGATCCGCGCCGATCAGCAGCGCCACGCCCGAGACCGGGAAGATGCCCAATGCGGTCGCCGTGGCGGACAGGGCGAGGAACGCCGAACCGGGTACGCCGGCCATGCCCTTGGAGGTGAGCAGCAGCACGCCGATCGCGACCAGCTGCTGGCCGAGGCTCAGATGCACGCCGAACGCCTGCGCGAGGAACAGCAGCGAGGTGGACAGGTAGATCGCCGCGCCGTCGAGGTTGAACGAGTATCCGGTCGGCACCACGAGACCGGCCACGCCGCGCGGGGCGCCCGCATCGATGAGCTTCTCGATGATCTGCGGCATCACCGCCTCGGTGGATGCGGTGCCGAGCGCCGTGCCGAATTCGGAGCGCGCGTAGGAGATGAAGGATCCGAGCGGCACGCGGGCGAAGACCCATGCGATGAGGAACAGGATCGCGGCGAAGCAGACGGCGGCACCGTAGCAGGCGGCGATGAGCTTGGCGTACTGGCCGAGCGTGCCGATGCCGTACTGGCCGATGATGTACGCCATCGCACCGAACGCGCCCAATGGTGCCACGCGCATGATCCAGCGCATGATGGTGAAGATCACGGTAAGTCCGGCATCCATGACGTCGAGCAGCGGCCTGACCTTCTCCTGGCCGACGGCGACGACCGCAAGACCGGCGAACACGGAGAACACCAGCACCTGCAGAATGTTGTTGTTGGCCAGAGCGTCGAAGATGCTCGACGGCAGTGCGCTCAGCACGAATGCGGAGAACGACGTCGTGGCGCTCGCCCCGTTGGTCTTGGCGTCAAGCGCGGAGGTGTCCAGAGAATTCGGATCGATGTTGAGTCCGGCTCCCGGCTGAACGAGGTTGCCGGTGATCATGCCGAAGACGATCGCGAACGTGGAGACGGCGAGGAAGTAGAGCAGCGCCTTGCCGCCCACGCGCCCCACGGCCTTGATGTCGCCCATGCGCGCGATGCCGGTGATGACGACCAGCAGGATCAGCGGCGAGATCACCATCTTGATGAGCACGATGAACGCGTCGCCCAGCAGCTTCACCTGTGCGGCGAATGACGGCCAGAGCATGCCGACGACGATGCCCGCGACGATCGCGACGACGAGCTGGAAGAACAGGGATCCGGCGATCGCCCTGATCGTGGCGCCGATGGAGGCACGCGGGTGTCCGGAGCCATTGCCGGACCCGCCGGGGCCGCCGGATACGGTGCGTGGTGCGATTGGTGCGGATTCCTTGACTTGTCCGATGGTGATGGCGGTCATTGTGCGCTCCTTGGCTGTATGGGGGAGCTCTCTGCGGGCTCTGTGATGTTGGAAGATGTTGGGAGATGTTGGAGGTGACCTCAGTCGCGGGTGAAGGGGGAGAGGAGGCCAACGACCTCCTTGGCGGGCGGGGCGGCGAACTCCTCGCGTTTGGAGGTTTTCGCGTTGATGCGGACCATCGCCTCGACGAGGGAGGTGGCCGCGGCCACGCCGTCGATCACCGGCAGGCCGAGCTCCGACTGCAGTCGGGCGCACATGCCGGCCATGCCGGCGCATCCGAGCACGATCGCATCGGGCGAGGCGTCGGCGATCGTGCGCTCGCATTCGACCCTGAGCGCCGCATATGCGCTCTCGGGGTCCTCGTCGAGTCCCAGCACCGGCACCTCGCATGCGCGGTAGGCGACGCATGCGCGCGTGAAGCCGTATTCGTCGACCAGATCGCGCGCCCGCCCGAGCGTGCGTCCGAGCGTGGTGACGATCGCGAACGACCGTCCGAGGAAGCTTGCCGCATGGAACGCGCCTTCGGCGATGCCGATCACCGGGCCCGAGGCGAGTTCGCGCGCCGCGTGCAGGCCCGGGTCGCCGAAGCAGGCGAGCACGTATCCGTCGCATCCGTCGGCCTCGCCCTTGCGGATCTCGTCCATGACGCCGACGGCGGCCAACGCCTCGTCCGCGTGCGATTCGATCGACACCGGTCCCATCGTGGGGCTGACCGCCTCGATCTCGACGTCCGACGAGACGGATGCTCGTGCCGCCGCCTCGATCGTGCGGGTCATGGACCACGTGGTGTTCGGATTGATGACCTTGATCCTCATGGGATGCCCCCGGTCAGTCCTTGATCGCCGCGCCGTCGTTGACGCTCGGATCGTCTGCGGCCAGCGGCACCATCTGCGGGCGCTTGGCCTCGAGCAGCGCGAAGAACAGGAATCCGAGACCGGCGCCGATGAACCAGCTGAAGTTGGACAGCCAGGTCACGTTGATGACGCCCATCTGCTTCAGAGGCGAGGGCAGCACGGCGCAGACGATGGACGGCACGCCGGCCAGCACGATCGCGAGCACCGCGTTCGGGTTGAATCCGTTGCGGTACCAGTAGCGGCCGCGCGGGTCCATCGTGAACATGTCATCGACGGCGATGCGCTGGTGGGAGACCACGAAGTAGCCGGCCACGAGGATGCCGAACAGCGGTCCGATGAGCGATCCGAGCAGATCGAGCGTGTAGTGGATGGCCTGATCGTTCGAGTACCAGTTCCACGGGGTGATGATCACGGAGCCGACCGCGGCGATCATGCCGCCGGTGCGCCAGCTGATCTTGCGCGGGTTGACGTGCGAGAAGTCGAAGGCGGGGGAGACGAAGTTCGCCACGATGTTGATGCCGACGGTCGCCACCACGAACGTGAGTCCGCCCAGAAGGATCGCGAACGGGGTGTCGATGCGCTCGACGGTCTTGATCGGGTCGGTGATGAGCTCGCCGAACACCGGCACGGTCGCGGAGGCGCACACCACGGTCAGCAGGGAGAAGACGAGGAAGTTGACCGGCAGACCCCAGAAGTTGCCGCGCTTGACCGCGCCGTAGGTCTTGCCGTAGCGGGAGAAGTCGCCGAAGTTGAGCATCGGGCCGGAGAAGTAGGAGACGACGAGCGCGATGGCGGTGATCATCACCGGAATGGACTCCATGAAGCCCATCGGCCTGCCGCTGGAGAGGTTCAGATCGATGGCGCCGAGACCGCCGGCGCGCGCCACGAGGTAGATCGCGAGGATGAACATGACCGCGTAGACCAGCGGGCCGGCCCAGTCGATGAACTTGCGGATCGTGTCCATGCCGGTCCAGAACACGCACGCCTGCGCCACCCACAGAATGCCGTACGAGATCCAGCCGAGCGCCGACAGGCCGAGGAACGAGTAGTCGGTGGCGAGCGGCTGGGCCGCCGGAATGAACTTGAGGAAGATGATGTTGAGCGACTCGCTGGCCAGGTAGGTCTGCACGCCGTACCAGGCGACCGCGATGATGCCGCGGATGATCGCCGGGATGTTCGCGCCCTTGACGCCGAACACGAAGCGCATCGTCACCGGGAACGGCACGCCGGCGCGCTGGCTGGGCTTGGCGATCAGGTTGACGAGCGCCTGGACGATGACGATGCCGACGATCAGGGCGATGAACACCTGCCAGCTGGCGATGCCGAGCGCGAACAGGCTGCCGGCGGTCACATAGCCGCCGACGGAGTGCACGTCGGACATCCAGAACGCGAAGATGTTGTACCACGACCACGTCTGGTGCTTGAGCGGCGCGAGGTCGGCGTTGGCCAGCCTCGGATCGTATCCGTCCTTGATGATGGTGGCGTCGTCCGGTTCTACGGGTTCCGGTACCGGCGGCTCCTTGACTTGTCCGATGGTGATGGCGGTCATCGCGTGCTCCTTACGTTCTGTGGTCGGCTGTGGTTTTCGACCTGCCATCATTAACGGAAATTAATATTTCACTTCCGCCGATTCGAAAATTTCGTTTTCTTTTCCGCATGCCCGATTTGGAAACCCGCATGACACATACCGTCCCAAGAAGCCCGATGCAGGCCTCGAAACCGCCCCATCCGTTTACCCCGGGGAAACAATCATCCGAAACAGTGTGATTCATGACCGCTGAAATCCATCTTTCAGACCCCGATGCCACGTCCGGCGCAACATCCGGCGCAACATCCGACGCACCGAACGACGTGTCCGCCGTCGACCGCATCCGGCGGACCTTCGACGAGCTCACCGCCACCGAGCAGGAGGCCGCGCGATTCATCCTCGGCCACCTGACCGACGTGCTCGTGTGCAATTCGGCCGAACTCGCCGAACTGAGCGGCGTCTCCCAGCCGACGATGAGCCGCCTGTACCGCAAGCTCGGCTACGCCAACGCCGGCGAGTTCCGCCGTGACGTGCGCCGCTTCCACCAGCCCGGATCGCCCGAACTCGCCAACGTCGGCGAGGACGACGAAGCCGGCGGGCTCGTCGCCTCGCATATGGACCGCGAACTCACCGCCGTGCGACGCACCTTCTCCAGACTCGACGAGACGTCCATACGCCAGGCGGCCAAGGCGATCGTCGACGCCCGTCGCGTATGCGTCATCGGACTGAGAAACGGATATCCGATCGCCCTGCACCTGCGCGAACAGCTCATCCAGCTGCGCGCCGACGTGTGCATTCTGCCGCAGCCCGGCCAGTCCATCGCCGAGGAGATCGTCGACTACGGACCCGCCGACATCGCGATCGTCATCGGCGTGCGCCGCCGCCCCGCGACGTTCCCCGCCCTCGTCGCCGCGCTCGCCGACGCCCGGGTGCCGATGATCGTCATCGGCGACGCCACCGTGCGCTCGTCCCTGCCCGCGTCCGCCCCGCCGATCACCGTCCTCGAGGCCGACCTGAGTTCGCACGTGCTCTCCAGCTACACGGCAGCCTTCGCGCTCGCCGCCCTGCTGGTCGACGCCGTCTCCGACTGTCTGCCGGCCGAGGAGTCGGCCGCCCGCATCAGCGCGATCAATCGCCTGTTCGACGACATGGGCGAACTGGAGTCGTCCCGCCGTCGCCAGTAGGCCCCCGTGCGCGTACACATTCCGTGCAGACACCATGAGCCGGCTCACACTCGCCCGCCCCTCGTTCTACGGTTGGAGTCATTATGACCGAGAGAGAACAGAATACCCCCGTCCAGTCTGCCCAGGCGCCCGTCGTCGCCGTGGTCCTCGCCGCCGGATTCGGCACGCGATTCGACCCCGACAACCCCAAGCAGCTCGTCTCCGTGGGCGGCAAGCCGATCGTGTGCTGGAGCATCGAGGCGTTCGAGCGCTGCGAACGCGTCACCGACATCGTCGTGGTCGTCAATGAGAAGGTGCGTGCCACCGTCGAGGAGCTGATCGAGGAGGCCGGATACGGCAAGGTCCGCGTCGTCATCGACGGCGGCGCCGAACGCGTCGACAGCACCGCGGCCGCGCTCGACATGCTCGCGCAGGCGGGCATTCCCGACAACGCGAAGATCCTCATCCACGACGCGGTCCGCCCGTTCGTCGCACCGTCCGCGATCGACGGGTCGATCGACGCGCTCGACCAGTTCAACGCCGCCACCGTCGCGTTCGCGTCCACCGACACGATCCTTCTGACCGAGGATCTGGGCGATCGCAAGGTCGTCAAGGCCGTGCCTGATCGTCCGAACACGTTCCGCGCGCAGACGCCGCAGTCGTTCCGTTTCGCCACGATCCGCCACGCGTACGAACTGGCGTCCGCCGACCCCGATTTCCATCCGACCGATGACACGCGCGTCGTCGTCGACTATCTGCCCGACGAACCGGTCGCCATCGTCGCCGGCGCCGAGACGAACCTGAAGATCACGACGATGGCCGACATCCCCGTCGCCGAGCGTATCGCCGCCGATCTGACGCACCACATGACCAAGGAGGAGGCCAAGGCCCGCATGCACGCGCTGCTGAGCGGCGCCGCGGCCCAGATGGCACGCAGGTAGCGGCTCGGCACGGGTAGACTTGGTGTCATGCAGCAGCTCAGTGTCGTGATCTCCGGCTTCGATCATTACGATGACGTCCGCGTCAACCCGTCCTACGAGGTGCCCAAGGCATTGGCCGAAAAGGGTGTGGACGGGCTTGACGACGTGGAGCTCGCCATCAGCGCGGTGAGCCTGCCCGTGAGCTTCGCAAAGGCTTGGCCGACCCTGCGCGAGACCATCGAGGCCACGCATCCGAACATCGTCATCGCCACGGGTCTCAAACACGCGGCCCGCGGCGTGATGCTCGAACGGTGCGCCACGAACCTGATGGACGCCGCCAAGCCGGACGTCGACAACATGACGCCCCGCCGCGCTCCGATCGATCCGAACGGTCCTGCCGCGTACTGGACGCGTCTGCCGCTGCGTTCGATCCTCGCCGATTTCACGCGTGACGGCATTCCCGCCACGTTAAGCTCCGACGCCGGCACCTTCGTGTGCAATTCGCTGTTCTACAACCTGCTCAACTGGGCGTCGGGTCAGGACAAGGTGCTCGCCGGATTCGTGAGCTTCCCGCTGATCAACGAATCGCGCCACCCGCAGCACGGTCTGCCGCTGCGCCATCTGGTGACCGCCGGCGCCGACGTCGTGCGCGACAGCGTGCGTTACTATCGCAGACCCACGTCGGGCGACATCCTCATCGCCTGATTTCGGCCTTTCGCCTCCGGTCGAACTAGACACGAACGAAAATGGATGAAGCTGTGTGAATCGCAGATAATCGCTGCTCGTCTCCGGCGTGTTTGGGCTACGATGCTGAAAGCGTACGGGGCCCGTCTCGGACGGGACGACGAGTGATGTGCTGAGCCCGATCAGGCGAAAGGAATGAGGGACATGGATCAGTTCCCGATTGTGTTGAGGGGATACGACAAGGACAAGGTCGACGAAGCGTTCGCCACCGCGCAGGCCAGCGTGCGTCAGGCGCAGCAGACCCTCGCGGGCATGCGCGAGCAGATCGCCGCGAGCGACGCCCGCATCCTCAAGCTGCAGGCGCAGCTCGAGGAGGAGAAGAAGCGCAAGCCGAAGTCGAGCAGCTTCGCCTCGCTCGGCGCCAACGCACAGCAGATGCTCGCCTCCGCCGAACAGACCAGCTCCGAGCTGCTCGAGCGCGCCAAGTCCGACGCCGCGGCAACCCGCAAGGCCGCGCAGGCGCAGGCCCAGACCCTGATCAACAACGCCAAGCTCGACGCCAAGCACATCGTCGACGACGCCTCCCAGAAGGCGTCCACGATCCTCGCCCAGGCCAACACCGAAGCGGACACCATCACCACCTCCGCGAAGAACAACGCCGCCCAGCTGCGCGCGGAAACCGCGAAGAACGTCACCGAGCAGCGTCAGACCGTCGAACTGGAGCTGAGCAACTCCCGCGAGGCGCACGACAAGCAGCTCGCCTCCGAGAAGGCCAAGCAGGAGCGCGAGCTCTCCGATCTCAAGGCCGAGGCCACCGCGCAGATCGCCGCCCAGCGCAAGAGCACCAACGAGGAGCTGGCCCGTCTCAAGTCCGAGGCGAACGACCAGATCGAGGCCGCGCTCGCCGAGGCGAACAAGAAGCTCGCCGACGTGCGCGAGCAGGTCTCCAAGATGATGACCGACGCGCAGCGCCGCGCCGGCGAGATCGTCGACGACGCCAAGTCCAAGGCACAGGAGATCAACGACGAGGCCGAGGTCAAGCGCACCAAGACGATGAGCCAGGTCAACGCGGAGGTCGAGCAGATCCGCACCGACATCGCCGCACAGCAGGACGAGGCCACGAAGAAGGTCTCCGAACTGCTCGACAACCTCGAGGAGCGTCGCACCGCCGCCAAGAAGGAGGCCGACGAGCTGGTCGGCCAGGCCAAGACCGCCCGCGAGGAGGCCGACGCCTACGCCGCCGCGAAGCGCGCCGCCGCCGACGAACAGGCCACCGCCACCCTGCGCAAGGCCAGCGAGGACGCCGAACGTCAGATCGAGGAGCGTCGCACCGCCGCCCAGCAGGAGCTCGATGGCCTCAAGCACCACATCGCCGCCCTGCAGCAGCGCGAGGCGCAGATCACCCAGCGCGTCAGTGAGCTGCGTGCCATGTTCTCCAACGCCTTCGCCGGCTTCGTCGGCGGCGAGGAGACCCCCGCCCCCGACGTTCCGGTCAACGCCCCGGTCCCCGGCGCCTCCGCCGAGCCTGCTGCTGTCGCCGAAGCGGAGCGGCCCACCTCCGAGGCCGGCCCTGAGGCCGAGCCTGAGGCCGAGTCCGACGAAACGGTAGCCCTCCCCACCAACCCGGCCGCCACTCAGGAATCCCCGGAGGCGCAGAAGTAACGTCCAGCCTCCATCGCCCAATCTTCGTCGCCGGATTGTAAGGTAGTGCCCCGAAACCAACCCACAAGGTCAGTAAAAAGGAGCACAAAGCTATGACCACCCTGCAGCCGTTGAGCAGCGAGGCCCTGTCCGCCCTGCGCGAGGAATTCGACGCGGACGGCACCAACCGCATGGCGATGAACGCGGTGACCGCCGCCGGCATCAACACCGTCGCCAAGAACTACGATCGCGCCCGCCTGCTGCAGCGTCGCTTCTCCACCGTTATCGACAACGGCGAGGCCACGCATCAGGATCACTCCGGCCGCTGCTGGCTGTTCAGCTCGCTGAACGTCGCCCGCTTCGTCGCGAAGAAGAACCTGAACGTCAAGGAGTTCGAGTTCTCGCAGAACTACGCGATGTACTACGACAAGCTCGAGCGCATCAACTACTTCCTGCAGGACGTCGCGGCCCTCGTGCGCGCCGGCGAACCGGCTGATTCCCGTCTGATCCAGCACCTGCTCGCCGACGTGATGGGCGACGGCGGCCAGTGGACGATGGCGATGAACGTGTACAAGAAGTACGGTGCGGTGCCGAAGGACCTGTTCCCGGAGACCGAGTCCTCGAAGAACACCGGCCCGATGAACACGCAGCTGCGTCACATGCTGCACACCGCCGTCGCGCACATGTTCGCCGCGCACGCCGCCGGTGAGGACGCCGGCATCGACGAGACCATCGCCGACGCCCGCGCCGCCGGTCACCGCATGCTGACCATCCACCTCGGCGAGCCGCCGGTCTCCTTCGACTGGGAGTGGACGGACAAGGACGGCGAGTTCCACCGCGATGGCGAGATCACCCCGCAGGAGTTCTGGGCGAAGTACGTCGGCTCCGCCGATCTGGAGAGCTACGTGTGCCTGGTCGATGATCCGCGTCAGGAACATCCGAAGGGCAAGAAGATCGCCATCGAGCATCTGGGCAACGTCGCCGGCGGCGACGCGACCGAGTACCTCAACGTGCCGAACCAGTTCATGAAGGACTGCGTCAAGCAGATCCTCATCGAGCAGGGCATCCCGGTGTGGTTCGGCGCCGACTGCGGTCCGTTCATGGACCGCGAGTCCGGTGCGTGGGCGACCGACCTGTTCGAGTACGGTTCGATCTACGACGTCGACTTCGATCTCGACAAGGAGGCGCGCGTGCGCTTCGCCGATTCCGCGATGAACCACGCGATGGCCTTCGCCGGCGTGGATGTCGCCGATGACGGCTCCACCCGCCGTTGGCGCGTCGAGAACTCCTGGGGCACCAAGATCGCCGACAAGGGCTACTTCACGATGAGCGACGACTGGTTCACCGAGTACGTCTACGAGGTCGCCGTCCCGAAGGCGCTCCTGCCCGAGGAATACCTCAAGGCCCTCGAAGAGCCCGCCATCTCCCTGCCCGCATGGGATCCGATGGGAGCGCTGGCCTGAGCCGACACGCCGTGTGGCGGAGAGCTTCTGCCAATAACCTTCACTAATCTGCCGATCGTTCCACAGAACGGTCGGCAGATGCCGTTTTCGTGGCATGATCGCTACAGTAAGGTCCTTGTTGCATAGCAAGTATCGATGCAGGCCGATGTACGTACACCGATGAGAAAGGAGAGTCGGCATGGCAGCACTTCGTGGCCCGGATAGTTCCGAGGACGTTCAGCGTTTGGGGGAGCAGGCCGTCTTTCCCGAGACCGTCGACGTCAACATCCGTCAGCTTGACCCGATCCCCGCGCCCCGCGCGTTTCTGAAGGAACTGCCGCTCACCAAGTCGATGAGCGATCTGGTCCTCACCTCCCGTCAGGAGATCCGCGATATCCTGCATGGTCGCGACGACCGTCTGCTGGTCATCGTCGGCCCCTGCTCGATCCATGATCCGAAGGCCGCGCACGAGTATGCGACCAAGCTGGCCGCCGTCTCCAGGCAGCTGGATGACCGGCTGCTCATCGTCATGCGCGTCTATTTCGAGAAGCCGCGTACGACGATCGGCTGGAAGGGTCTGATCAACGATCCGGATCTGGATGGGCGTTTCAACATTCGCAAGGGCATGTGGCTGGCGCGCAAGGTGCTGACCGACGTGCTGAATCTCGGTCTGCCCACCGCCACCGAGTGGCTCGATCCGATTACCCCGCAGTACATCTGCGATCTGATCAGCTGGGGCGCGATCGGCGCTCGCAACACCGAAAGCCAGGTGCACCGCGAGCTGGCGAGCGGCCTGTCGATGCCGGTCGGCTTCAAGAACGCGACCGACGGTTCGATCAAGCCGGCCGCCGATTCCTGCTATGCTGCCGCGTTCGAGCATCATTTCCTGTCCATCAATCTGGATGGTCGCGTGATCTCCGCCGAGACGAAGGGCAATCCCGATTGCCATCTGGTGCTGCGCGGTTCCAACCATGGTCCGAACTATGACCGTGATTCCGTCGCGCAGGCGCTGGTGGACCTCAAGAAGTCCAAGGCGTCGGGACCGAGCGAGCATGGTCTGATCATCGATGCCGCGCACGGCAACTGCGGCAAGGACGAGGTGCGTGAGGCCGAGGTCGTCGAGGAGATCGCCGAGCGTGTCGCTCAGGGTGAGCCGGGCATCCTCGGTGTGATGATGGAGAGCTTCCTCGTCGCAGGTCATCAGAAGCCGGCTCCGCTCGACCAGCTGGTCTACGGACAGTCCGTGACCGACTCCTGCGTGCCGTGGGATCGCACCGAGGAGCTGCTGCATTGTTTGGCCGACGCCGTTTCGGCCAGGCGCGCCCTCTAACGGTTGCAGCGAATCGTTCTCAATAAGAAAAGTGTGAGGGTTGACAGATCGTCAATCGCCCATAACATCGCCCGGAATGGCCATTTCCCGCCGTTTCGGGCGATGTTCGTTTGTGCGATCGTGTGCGTTGGGCTCACACTTTTCTAATTGAGAACGATTCGCTGTAAGTCATCCACTATCCTATAAGGGGAATATCGGATAAAGGGAGAGAAGACCATGCAGCAGCAGCCGCTCAACAAGCCGGAGGACCTCAGGGCGATCCAGGAGGCGATGGACGCGGGCAAGAATCCGCTTATCGCCACCGACGTGCCTCGTTGGGAGGATCAGGTTGGCATCAGCCGCATCGTCAACCGCCGCGTACTCGAGTTCGAGGTACTGCCCACCCCGGCGCAGGTCCTCGCCGATCTCCCGCTGACCGATGACGCGCAGGAGATCGTCGCCTACTCGCGTGACGAGATCCGCGCTTGCCTCTACGGTCAGGACGATCGACTGCTCGTCATCGTCGGCCCGTGCTCAGTGCACGATCCCGCCGCCGCGCTCGACTACGCGCGTCGTCTCGCCAAGCTCAAGGATGAGCTCGACGAGCAGCTGCTCATCGTCATGCGAGTCTACTTCGAGAAGCCCCGCACCACCGTCGGGTGGAAGGGCCTGATCAACGATCCGGACATCGACGGCTCGTGCAACATCAAGAAGGGGTTGCTGCTCGCCCGCCGCACGCTGCTTGGCGTGCTGGGTGAGGGGCTCGCCGCCGCCACCGAGTTCCTCGAGCCGACCAGCCCGCAGTTCATCGCCGATGCCGTCAGCTGGGGCGCGATCGGCGCTCGCAACACCGAAAGCCAGGTGCATCGCCAGCTGGCGAGCGGCCTGTCGATGCCGATCGGATTCAAGAACGCGACCGACGGTTCGGTCAAGGCCGCGTCCGACTCCTGTTTCGCCGCCGCGCAGCAGCACACGTTCTTCGGCATCGACCACAGGGGCCGTGCCGCCGTCGTCAAGACGCTCGGCAATCCCGACTGCCATGTCGTGCTGCGTGGATCCAGCTCCGGGCCGAACTACTCCAAGGAGGACGTCGCCGCCGCACTTGAGACGATCCGGGAGCGCATGCCGGCCGATTCCGCCGCCTCGCATGGTCTGGTCGTCGATTGCTCGCATGGCAACTCCGGTAAGGACGAGCATCGTCAGGCCGAGGTCGTGCGCGAGATCGCCGCCCGCATCGCCGACGGCGAGCGCGGCATCACCGGCGTGATGATGGAGAGCTTCCTCGAGGGTGGCAACCAGCCCGCGGCACCCCTAAGCCAGCTCGTCTACGGCAAGTCGATCACCGACAAGTGCCTGAGCTGGCCCGTCACCGAGCAGCTGCTGCGCACGCTCGCCGAAGCCGTCGCCACGCGCCGTTGGCGCTGAATCGCGCGTTTTCTCCTGCGTTCGCGAGCTGGACGATTCCATAGCGAGCATGAAAAGATGAGATTGCGTTCCACTATGTGAGCGATATCACCATGGGCCTCGGAGTGCGAGTAGACCTATACCTCAGCACAGCGGTGTGCGGACGCCGCTGCAAGCCACAAGCTCCAGTCGGTCGGACCGCATCCCGCCATTGACGTGGGACGCCCCGTTACCCCGGGTGCGCTCCCCGCGTGAGAGAAGCTGTTATCACATAAGGGGTATTTCAATCATGTCCGCAACTGCAGTCGCAGCGGCCACACCCGTGAAGAAGGATTCGGTTCCCGAGATCATCGCCGCGTCGATGGTGGGCACCGCCATCGAGTTCTACGACAACTACTGCTATTCCATCGCATCCGCCAGCTACTTCGGCGCGATCTTCTTCCCGGCCGCCACCAAGGCCAACCCGGCCATCGGCACGATGCTCGCGTTCCTGACATTCGCCGTGTCGTTCCTGGCCCGCCCGTTCGGCTCGATGCTCTTCGGCCACTTCGGTGACAAGATCGGCCGTAAGACCACGCTGGTCGTCGCCCTGATGACCATGGGCATCTCCACGTTCCTCGTCGGCTGCCTGCCGAGCTACGACCAGCTCGGCATCCTCGCCATCATCATCCTGTGCATCTGCCGCGCCTGCCAGGGCGTCGGCCTCGCCGGCGAATGGTCCGGCGCAGCCCTTGTCGCCACAGAGAACGCACCGGCCAACAAGCGCGCCCTGTACGGTTCCTTCCCGAACCTCGGCGCCCCGATCGGTTTCTTCTGCGCCTACGGCCTGAACTTGCTGCTCGACTCCACCCTCGGCCCCGACAAGATGCAGGCCTGGGGCTGGCGTATCCCGTTCCTGTGCTCTGCGGTCCTCGTCGCCATCGGCCTGTACGTGCGTCTGCGCATGACCGAGACCCCGATCTTCCGCAAGGCCGTCGAGAACGACCGTGTCGTCAAGCACCCGCTGCGCGCCCTCGTGCCGTACTGGAAGGAAGTGCTCCTCGGCACCTTCGCCATGGGTATCACCTACACCCTGTTCTACGTGCTCGGCACCTGGTCCCTGAGCTACGGCGTCAAGGTCATGAAGCCTGCGTTCACGCAGAACGAGTACCTCGCCATGCAGATGACCTCCGTCGTGTTCTTCGCGATCTTCATCCTCATCTCCTGCATCTACTCCGATAGGATCGGCCGCAAGAAGGTCCTCATCACCACCACCGCTCTGACGCTGGTCTTCTCGCTGTTCGCGATGCACCTGCTCCAGCACAACGTCGTCACCGTGATGATCTTCCTGTGCGTCGGCTTCGCCCTCATGGGTGGCCTGTTCGGACCGTGCGGCGCCTACCTGCCCGAGCTGTTCCCGACCAACGTGCGCTACTCCGGCGCCGGCCTGAGCTACAACCTCGCCGCCATTCTCGGTGGCGCCTTCGCTCCGACCATCGCCACCGCTCTGGTGCAGTCCACCGGTTCCGTGGTGTCCGTCGGCTGGTACATGGCCATCATGGCCGCCCTCGCTCTCATCGCCCTCTTCCTCATCAAGGAAAGCAAGGACAAGGACTACGAGGAGTGATTTCCGATAGTCGTAACCGGTGCTCGTAAATAGCGCCGGTGTCCGCGGGGGACCGGAATATTTCATTCTCGACACGCTCAAGGCCGCTCGGCCAAGCCTACGGTCGAGAACGAAATAGTCCGGTCCTCCGCTCTTTGTGGCAATGTCGCGTGGCGATGCGACGTAACTTCCCAACGTTCCGAGTGAGGGGGCGATATGTCCTGTTCGTGACCGTAGGCTTGGCCGAGCGGCCTTGAGCGTGTCACGAACAGGGCATATCGCCCCTTCACGGTCACCGCCGGAACGTGACAGTACGCATAATCCTGAGTACGCTCGGAAGCGACAGGTCGACAGGTCGACAGGCGAAACGAGCGACAGGAGAAACGACATGGGCAGGACGATCGCCATCATCGGAGCGCTGGACGAGGAGGTCGCGCTGATCGCGCGCGCCCTCGACGATGTCGAGCATGACAGGGCCGCCAGTCTCGACGTGGCGCGCGGCACCATCACCACGAACGCGGGCGAGCGCGTGACCGTCGTCGCCACCGTCGGCGGCATGGGTCTGGTCGCCGCCGCCGCGACCACGCAGCATCTGATCAGCGTCTACCATCCGCAGGCCGTGATCTTCTCCGGCATCGCGGGCAATCTCAACACGAATCTGCATATCAACGACGTCGTGCTCGGCGGCACGCTGCGCTTCCTCGACACCGACATGCGTCTGGTCGGCCAGTGGAAGCCCGGCACGCCCGACGCTCCGGTCGACGAGTTCCATTCCGACGACCATCTGCTCGCTCTGGCCGACGAGGCGCTCACCGCGGCCGGCATCACGCACATCACCGGCATCATCGCCTCGGGCAACTATTTCGTCGATACCGATGCGCAGGTGCGCAAGGTCGTGCATGACACGGGCGCCGACGCGGTCGAGATGGAGGGTGCGGCCGTCGCGCAGGTCGCGGCGCGCAACGAGGTGCCGGCGCTGGTCATCCGTGCCCTGTCGGACAACGCGGATACCGATTACGAGGTTTTCAAGGAGTTCGATATCAGCGAGTACGCCGACACGGCGGCCGCGCTGGCGGTCGACATTCTCAAGCGCCTGTAGCCAACCAAGTCGTAGGGGCACCTCCCGTTCATGTCCTCGATTGCGTATACCGCCTGCGACGAGTGCATGAACTTCTGCTGAACTTACGTAGTTTGCCGTATCGCATAACGCTTCGGCGGCTATCGTGGTTACCCGGACACAACAGATACATAGCGGGTTGCGGGCGTCCTACGAGTGGGGTGGAGCATGGTGTGGTGGCAGATTCTGATCGTTGCGGTCATCGTCGGCGGCATCGCCGCAGCGATCGCCTATTCCACCGGTCTTGAGCGGGGAGAGCGTCTGGGGCTCGAGACCCGTTCTCGCTCCCAGACCGAGCTTTCCGAGAACGACGTGCTGTTCGGCGTCGTACCGTCCGTTCGAGTCGCCGAGGAGTCGTTCGTCCATGCGATGCCCGAAGCGGTGATTCTCGTCGATGGTGAGGGCGACGTCGTCTATATGGGCAAGCGATGCGCCGGTCTCGGCTTGACCGAATCGGGGAAGCTTTCCGACGAGGACGCCGCCGGTATCCTCGCCCGGGTCGCGTCCGACGGCCAGCCGCGCGAGCGCGAGATCGAACTGCCGATCGATCCGGTGCACGCCGGCGCGCCGGTCGTTCCGGGCAATTCCGGGCATGGCGTGCAGGCGGGGGAGCGTATCCCCTCGAACACGCGGTATCTGAAGCTTCGCGTCGCGGCGATCGGTGACGACCGGTACGCGATTTTCGTCAGCGACATGAGCGAGCAGCGCCGATTCGAGGCGATGCGTCGCGACTTCATGACCAACGTCTCACACGAGCTCAAGACCCCGGCGGGCGCGATCTCCCTGCTGGCCGAGACGATTGGCGACGCCGCCGACGATCCGGACGCCGTGCGCTACTTCTCCGGGCGCATCGCCAAGGAGTCGACGCGACTGACCGAACTCGTCCACCGTCTGATCGATCTGCAGAAGGCTCAGGACGCCGGCGGCGTGCTTGACGCGAAACGCCTGTCCGTGCTTTCCGTCGTGCGTCACGCGATCGCCGAGAACCAGGTGCAGGCCGATGCCAGCCATATCGAGCTCGATCTGTCGTTCGGTGGGGAACCGGTTCCGCTCGAACACGCCAAGGGCGAGCCGGATGCGACGATCTCGTGCGATGAGGAGTCGATCACCACTTCGGTGAAGAATCTCATCGAGAACGCGATCCACTATTCGCCCGAGCACACCACGGTGCGCATCGCCATCTCGGCGCATGACGGCAAGGTCAAGATCCGCGTCATCGATCAGGGCATCGGCATTCCGGCCGAATCGATCGACCGTGTCTTCGAACGCTTCTACCGGGTCGATCCGGCCCGTTCCCGCCAGACCGGAGGCACGGGGCTCGGATTGGCGATCGTCAAGCACTGCGTGGCCGATTGCGGCGGCACGGTGTCCGTGTGGTCGCGTGAGGGCGAGGGATCCACGTTCACGATCGAACTGCCGCTGGCCGAGGACGTGGACGCGCAGGCGCAGACAGGCGCGGACGATGCGCAGGACGCGGATGGCGCGGACGATGCATCCGGAGCATCCCAAGCCCTGGATGTCTCTTTGGATGCTGCATCAGGTACTGCACAATCGGCCGAATAGGCATCAAAAGGAACGTAGTCGTCATTTCTGGACGACGACGAAGAACGGCGCACAACCGGCTGAAATTCCTGTACCGAAGGTTCGAGGCTTGCCAATACGCTCTCAGAAGTTACGTATCTCAAGACGAAGAGCGGATGAACATGCGGCGAACGGCTAGGATGGCTTAGGTAAGCTCACAGGATTTTCACTGGTACCACTGGCAATGAAAGGTGATCATGACGCGCATTCTCATCGTGGAAGACGAGGAATCCTACAGGGAACCGCTGGTCTATCAGCTCACACGCGAGGGGTATGACGTGTCCGCCGCGGCCACCGGCGAGGAGGGCCTCGAGCTGTTCACCAAGGGCGGCATCGACTTCGTGCTGCTCGATCTCATGCTTCCCGGTATCGATGGCACCGCGCTGTGCCGTCGCATCCGCGAGCAGAGCCGGGTTCCGATCATCATGCTCACCGCCAAGAGCGCCGAGATCGATAAGGTCGTCGGCCTTGAGATCGGTGCCGACGATTACGTCACGAAACCGTACTCCTTCCGCGAGCTGCTCGCCCGCATCCGCGCGGTCATGCGTCGCAACCAGCAGGCGGGCGGTGCCGCGGACGGCTCCGCCGCCGGCGACGACGTGCCGCTGACCTGCGGCGACATCTCGATGCAGGTCGGACAGCATCAGGTCACCGTGCGTGGCGAGAACGTGTTCTTCCCCCTGAAGGAGTTCGAGCTGCTCGAATACCTGCTGCAGAACAAGGGGCGCGTGATGACCCGTCACCAGCTCATCGATCGCATCTGGGGCTCCGATTACGTCGGCGACACCAAGACCCTCGACGTGCATGTCAAGCGAGTGCGCGCCAAGATCGAGGAGGACCCGAGCCATCCGAAGTACCTGACCACCGTGCGTGGCCTCGGCTACAAGATCGATCAGCCGGTCGCCTGAGGCGCTTCTTCTTAAAGATGCTTCTGACCGCGCCCTTGGCGCTAAGACGGCGCTAAGGGCGCAAACTACGCCGGTGCCCCTGAAAACGACGTAGGCACATATCTCGGATTGTTCATCATCCGTTCACCGGTTTCGGCCCTCACGACTTCCCAACGCCAATAGGCTTGTAGATGTCAAGAATTGACGGGCGGCCCTCTCATGGCCGTCAAGTTAGTTGAATGAGGGAAAGAAATGCGTAAGAACATCTTCGTGCGTACTATTGCCGCGATTTCCGGCATTGCTATGCTCGCTGGTCTTGCCGCCTGCGGCGACAACACGACCGCCAGCACCAGCAGCTCCAGCTCTTCTGACAGCGCCTCCAAGACCGAGCCGATCTCCGGTGACTTCCAGGGTGCTGGCGCCTCCTCCCAGCAGGCCGCCGTTGAGGTTTGGATCGCCGGCTTCCAGGGCACCAACCCGGACGCCAAGATCGCCTACAACCCGACCGGTTCCGGCGCTGGTGTTTCCACCTTCCTGACCGGCGCCACCGCGTGGGCCGGCTCCGACAAGGCCCTGTCCGACGACGAGGTCACCAAGTCCGAGACCGTGTGCGCCTCCGGCGCCGCCTTCGACGTCCCGGTCTACATCTCCCCGATCGCCGTCATCTTCAACCTCAAGGGCATCTCCGACGCCGGCAAGCACGTCAACATGGACGCCGCCACCATCGCCAAGGTCTTCGACGGCAAGATCACCAAGTGGAACGACCCGGCCATCGCCGATCAGAACAAGGACCTCAAGCTCCCGGACACCGCGATCACCGTCGTGCACCGCTCCGATAAGTCCGGCACCACCCAGAACTTCGTCTCCTACTTCAAGGACGCCGCTCCGGACGCCTGGTCCTACGACCTGTCCGAGAACTGGCCGAACAACGTCGGCCAGGGCGCCAAGGGCACCTCGGGTGTCGTCTCCACCGTCCAGCAGGCTGATGGCACCATCGGCTACGCTGACTTCTCCCAGGTCGGCAAGCTCGGCACCGTCGCCGTCAAGGTCGGCGACTCCTACAACGAGATCTCCGCTGAGGGTGGCTCCAAGGTCATCGAGGACTCCAAGCAGGACGACACCGCCAAGGGCGACAACCGTGTTGTGATCAAGATCAACCACGAGACCACCGCCGAGGGCGCCTACCCGATCGTCCTCGTCTCCTACGCGATCGCCTGCCCGGCCTACAAGGACGCCAAGCAGGGCGAGTTCGTCAAGGCCTGGCTGACCTACATCACCTCCGATGAGGGCCAGAAGACCGCTCAGGATGCCGCTGGCTCCGCTCCGCTGCCGGCCAGCCTGACCTCCCAGATCTCGAAGTCCATCGAGGCCATCAAGACCAAGTGATGAGACTTCCGGCCGCAAGGCCGGAACGTACGAATCTTCGACAGACCACATAATCAAATAGCAACCACCAAGCAAGCCGCAGTCGTTCATAACGGTTGCGGCTTGCGGTCGGTCGAAGGTTCCCAACTCATTGCACACGTCTTTTCAATCCCATTTCCTCCACACGCAATTCCATTTCCGTAAGGAGATTTCGTGACTTCGCAAGACAAACCGGTTGTTGAACCGGTTACCGGCAAGACTGCCGACAAGGTCTTCAAGGGTGTGGCCTACG
Organism: Bifidobacterium callitrichos; assembly: GCF_008698085.1. Taxonomy (NCBI): domain Bacteria; kingdom Bacillati; phylum Actinomycetota; class Actinomycetes; order Bifidobacteriales; family Bifidobacteriaceae; genus Bifidobacterium; species Bifidobacterium callitrichos. Next base: position 121,680 of record NZ_RZJP01000002.1, on the reverse strand, counting down.
CCTGTGGCATCCTGATCCTCGTCGTGCTCGCCGCCGTGTTCCTCTTCCTGTTCTTCCGCGCGTGGCCGCTTATCGGCGGCGACCAGAAGGCGAATTCCGAGACCGTCGCCAACTTCACCGGCGGTGCCACCAGCAACTTCTGGGGCTATGTGCTCCCCCTGCTGTTCGGTACCGTGCTCGTCTCCGTGCTGGCACTGATCATCGCCTTCTTCGTTGCAATCGGCATCGCTCTGTTCATCTCCCACTACGCGTCCAAGAAGGTCGCCACCGGTCTGAGCTACGTGGTCGACCTGCTCGCTGCAATTCCTTCCGTTATCTACGGTCTGTGGGGCGGTCTGATCCTGGTCCCGGCCATCTACCCGTTCTGGAACTGGGTGGCCACCTACCTTGGATGGATCCCGCTGTTCCAGGGCCCTGCGGCGAATCCGCAGCGTACCATCGGCACTGTCGCGGTCGTGCTGGCCGTCATGATCCTGCCGATCATCACCTCCATGTCGCGTGATATCTTCCTGCAGACCCCGACCCTCCAGCAGGAGGCCGCCTACGGTCTGGGTGCCACCAAGTGGGAGATGATCAAGCTCGCCGTCATCCCGTTCGGCAAGTCCGGTATCGTGTCCGCCTCCATGCTGGCCCTCGGCCGTGCACTCGGTGAGACGATGGCCGTCTTGATGATCCTGTCCCCTGGCCTCACCTACTCCATCAAGCTGCTGCAGGCTTCCCAGAACCAGACCATCGCCGCCAACATCGCCGCGCAGTACCCGGAAGCCAACGATCTGGGCGTCTCCGTCCTGATCGGAACCGGTTTGATCCTGTTCCTCATCACCTTCGTGGTCAACTACGCCGCGCGTAAGATCACCGAGAAAGCGAGCGCATGATGGCTGAAGAAACCAAGCAGAAGAACCTCGACGCCGCTCCCGTCATCGACTTCGACAAGTTCGCTCCGAAGACCTCGTACTCCAACTACCGCAAGTACAAGGACTACTTCATGACGGGGCTCATCGTCCTCGCCTTCGTCATCGCCTGCATCCCGCTGGTCTCCGTCCTGTGGACGACGATTGTCAACGGTCTCAAGCGTCTGAACCTCAACTTCCTGTCCTTCAACATGACCGGTGTGGTCGGCGGCAACCCGACCCCGTCCGGCGGCTACGGTGGTGTTCTTCACGCCATCATCGGTACGCTGGAGATCACCGGTGGTGCAATGGTCATCTCCATCCCGATCGGCATCATGTGCGCCGTCTACCTCGTCGAATACGCGAAGGGCAGCAAGCTGGCGATGACGGTCTCCATGCTCGTCGACGTCATGAGCGGTATCCCGTCCATCGTCGCCGGTTTGTTCGCATTCTCGATGTTCACCATCGTGTTCGGACCTGGTACGATCAACGGCTTCGAAGGCTCCGTGGCATTGTCCCTGCTGATGCTGCCGACCGTCGTCAAGTCCTGTGAGGAAATGCTCAAGATCGTTCCGAACGATCTTCGTGAGGCCTCTCTGGCGCTTGGCGTCACCAAGCAGCGCACGATCACCAAGATCGTGCTGCGCACCGCACTGCCGGGCATCGTCTCCGGCTGCATTCTCGCCATCGCGCGAGTCATCGGCGAGACCGCGCCTCTGCTCATGACCGCAGGCTACATCTCCTCGACGAACGTCAACCTGTTCTCGGGCCAGATGACCACCCTGCCTGTGTACGTCTACCAGGAGTACAGCAAGCTGCACGCCAACTGCCCGGCTTCCGCCACCTCCGCCTGCGTGGCCGACATCCCGATGGAACGCTCCTGGGCCGCCGCCCTCGTCCTGATCGTGATCGTCCTGCTGCTCAACCTGATCGGCCGTCTGGTCGCCAAGGTGTTCGCCGTCAAGACCGAGCGCTGATCGGTTAACCCGTTCGAATCGCTTCGAATTTCAAGGAATCAAGGAAAATATCATGGGACAACGTATTGACGTCAACCACGAGAACATCTACTACGGCGACTTCCTGGCCGTCGAGGATGTGAACATCAACATCGAGGCCAACAAGGTCACCGCCTTCATCGGCCCGTCCGGCTGCGGCAAGTCCACCGTGCTCCGCACGCTCGACCGCATGCACGAGCTCATCAACGGCGCTCACGTCGAGGGCGAGGTGCTGCTCGAGGGCAAGAACATCTACGACAAGGACATGGACCCGGTCGCCATCCGTCGTGACGTCGGCATGGTCTTCCAGCGCCCGAACCCGTTCCCGACGATGTCCATTCGTGAGAACGTGCTCGCCGGTGTTCGCCTGAACAACCGCCACATCTCCAAGTCCGACGCCGACGATCTCGTCGAGTGGGCCTTGCGTGGCGCCAACCTCTGGAACGAGGTCAAGGATCGTCTCGACAACCCGGGCATCGGCTTGTCCGGTGGTCAGCAGCAGCGTCTGTGCATCGCGCGCGCCGTCGCCGTCCACCCGAAGGTGATTCTCATGGACGAGCCCTGCTCCGCTCTGGACCCGATCTCCACGCTCGCCGTCGAGGACCTCATCAACGAGATCAAGAACGACTACACGATCGTGATCGTGACCCACAACATGCAGCAGGCCGCCCGTATCGCCGACTACACCGCCTTCTTCAACCTGAAGGCCGTCGGCCAGCCGGGTCACCTCGAGTACTTCGCGGACACCACCACGATGTTCAACAACCCGCAGAACGAAGAGGCCGAGCGTTACATCTCCGGCCGCTTCGGCTGATCGCGCGACGCGAATAAGCCGTCCCCTCAACGGAAGGCCCCGTCACTGGTTTTCGCCAGTGGCGGGGCCTTCCCGGTTTCTCCCGGTGTTCTTTCTGTATCTCGGCTATGTCTTGGCCTTTGACGGAGTCCGTTCTCCGCGGCTAACTGTTCCTATCCCACGGGTAACGTACGCTTACTTCCCCCATCCGTACGTTCCCTGTGGCCAAACGTAGGCAATCACCCGTTTTCGTATACTGGCTTCCTCTATCCGTACGAAAACGGGTGATGTTCGTCTCTTACCCTCCATGAACGTACGCTTATCCAGATTCAGAGTACGTTCCCGGTGGGTTGCAGCTGGATGGCTCCCATGTCCGTACGGGCTTGTCTCCGATCCTGGAGGATCCGTCGCGCGTACTGAAAAGCCCCCTGTATGGCTCATGGCCATACAGGGGGCTCGAAACTGTGTCGGCCGGGCTAACCGACTATCACAGAACCGCCATGCATACGAAGTCGATGACGAACAGCGCGGCGACGACCCAGATGAGCGGATGGACCTCCTTGGCCTTGCCCTTGCAGGTCTTCACGATGCAGTACATGATGAAGCCGCCGGCGATGCCGTAGGAGATGGAGTAGGAGTACGCCATGAAGGCGGTGGCGAAGAACGCCGGAATCGCCTCGGAGATGTCAGCCCAGTCGATCTCCTTGAGGGAGGCGGCCATCATGCAGCCGACGATCACCAGCACGCCGGCGGTCGCGGCGGACGGCACGGCGGAGATGACCGGCGCGAAGAAGATGGACAGCGCGAAGCAGATGGAGACGACCACGGAGGTCAGACCGGTACGGCCGCCCGCCGCGATGCCCGCGGAGGACTCGACGTACGTGGTCGTGTTCGAGGTGCCGAAGATCGCGCCGATGGAGGTGGCGATCGAGTCGGCGAACAGGGCCTTGTCCATCTTGGAGGAGAAGCCGGAGCCGTTCTCCAGAGCCTTCTCATCCTCGAGGGAGAAGATGCCGGTGCGGCGTCCGGTGCCGAGGAACGTGCCGAGCGTGTCGAACGTGTCAGACATCGAGAACGCGAAGATCGTGACGATCACGAGCGGCAGCTTGGCCGGATCGGAGAACAGCGCCGGGAAGCCTTCGGCGCTGAAGATCGCGCCGAACGTGACCGGCAGCTCGGAGAAGGTCTGCGACAGCGACTGGGAGGAGCCGAAGTTGGTCACGCCGAACGGGATGCCGACGATCGTGGTGATGACGATGGCCAGCAGCATGCCGCCCTTGACCTTGAGCACGGTGAAGACGATCGCGAGCACGAGACCGATGAGGAAGACCCACAGGACCTTGTCGTTGAAGTTCGCGAGCCCCGGGGTGGCGGCGACGGCGCCGCCCTTGGCGGCGGCCTTCGGGTCGCCCGGCGTGAACTTGATCAGACCGACGTTGAGCATGCCAACGTAGGCGACGAACAGGCCGATACCGCCGCCGATCGCCTGCTGCAGCGATTCGGGGATGGCCATGATGATCATCTTGCGGATCTTGGTGACGGTGATCACGATGTTGATCAGACCGCACAGGAACACCATGCACATCGTCTGCTGCCACGGGAAGCCGAGGCCGAAGCAGACCGTGTAGGTGAAGAACGCGTTGAGACCCATGCCGGCGGCCTGGGCGTACGGCACGTTGGCGAACAGGCCCATGATGAGCGTGCCGATGATCGCCGCGATGATCGTGGCGAGGAAGACGCCACCCCACGGCATGCCGGTGGACGACAGGATCTGCGGGTTGACGACGATGATGTACGCCATCGCGAAGAACGTGGTCAGACCGGCCAGTACCTCGGTCGAGACCGTCGTTCCGCTCTCCTTCAAATGGAAGAACTTCTCCATGTTTTCTTTCTTTTCCTTGGGTTGTGCGGGATCTCCGTCCGCCACGGTCACGTTCGCGCTGTCGCGATGGGTGGGGATCCCGGCGAGAATTGCGACTCGCCCCGGCCCTGCTTGCGGCGTGTCGATATGCGAGAAGCATATTGACAAACCGTCTTCGGCCGGAACCGAAGGTGATTATAGCGCGGCCCCATTGCGCGAAATCCGCGGGTCGAGAGGTGACCAACATGGTCAACATGACAACTAGACTTGGATCTCGGATATGCCGGAAACACGACGAGGGGAGTGGCATATGGCCAAGCAGCCGGTCGAGGTGTCGATTCGCGCGTGGAAGAAGAACACGGTCAAGCCGGGGCAGGAGCGCGGTCGCGTGCTGCTCATGCCCGGCACCGGCTACAACTGCGATCGCCCGCTGCTGTACTGGTCGGCGCAGGCGCTCGTCGAGGGCGGGTGGCGCATCGACCGTATGAACGTGGCGCATGCGTCCGACGATCTGTCCACCGTGATCCCCGTCATCAATCAGGCGATCGACGAGTGGGTGGCCTCGGTGCGTGCGGAGTCGCCCGATGTCAGGCTCCTGCTGATCGGCAAGTCGCTGACGACGATGACCTACCCGCACGTCGCCACGCGCTATGGTCTGCCGTTTGTGCTGCTGACCCCGGTCCTGCATCACGCCGACTTCGACCCGTCCGCCCGGGTGATCCCGGTCCCGCGCGTCGGCGACGACATCGTGTCCGAGTCGGACGCGCCGTCCGTGGAGGTCGCCAGGGCTTTGGTTTCCGGCGAATCCAATGCCGATTCGCGCTACCCGGGCCCCGCTCCGCTGGTGTGCGCCGGCACTGCCGACCCCTTCTACGACCGCGCCCGCGCCAACGCCCTGACCCCGCACGTCCACGAATACCCCGACGCCAATCACTCGATCGAGGTCCCCGGCCACTGGCGTCGCTCCCTCGACTACTTGAAGGAGGTCTCCGCCTCCGTCTCCCAATACGCCGCCACTCTATAGACGCGACACGCCGAAGCTTGCCGTTGTCGCAGCCAAGTCGTAATTTATCCCTTCGTAAACCACAGACCGTTGGTTGGAGCGTGCACGCGCTCCCGAAGTTTGGTTCGCCAAGCCAGCGCAGGTTGAGAGATGTAAGCCCGTTACGGGCAGCCGGAAACGGCCTTATGTTGCTCTGCCTGCGTGCAGGGCTTTTTTCATGCCCGAATGGCGTGCCGGACCGGAACAGATCAACGGCCGATCTAGGAAGGAACGCCATGAAGAGGCCCGAAAAGGAAGCGGTGGTTGCCCAGCTTACGGCTCAGTTCCGTGCTGCTGACGCGATCTACCTCACCGAGTACCGCGGGCTTACCGTTCCGCAGGTCAGTGATCTGCGCGAAAAGCTAGGCCGCGATACTTCCTACACCGTGGCAAAGAACACGCTGGCACGCATCGCCGCCAAGGAAGCGGGCATCGAGGGTCTCGACGAGATCCTTTCCGGCCCGACCGCCATCACCTTCGTGAAGGGCGACTTCATCGAGGCTGCGAAGACCATCCGTGACTTCGCCAAGACCAACAAGGCCCTTGTCATCAAGGGTGGTTACGCCGACGGCACCGTGTACGATGCCGAGGGCGCTACCAAGCTGGCGGATCTCAAGTCCCGCCCGCAGCTGCTCGCCGAGTTCGCCGGCGACATCAAGGCTACGATGTCCAAGGCCGCGTACCTGTTCAACGCCCTGCCGACCAAGGCCGTGCGTACGATCGATGCGCTGCGCGAGAAGCAGGAGAAGGCTGCCTGATCATCCTGCCGGTCCGCGTGGCCGGCGCCCGATCGCACAGTCGGAACCATAAAGAGAAAAATTTTTTAGGTGACGGGCAACCTCTTCAACCCCAACCCGTCGCCATGATTGAAAGGAAGCCATTATGGCTAAGTTCACCCAGGATGAGCTGCTGGAAGCCTTCGGTGAGATGACCCTCGTCGAGCTCTCCGAGTTCGTGAAGGCCTTCGAGGAGAAGTTCGACGTTGAGGCTGCCGCCCCGGCCGCCGCCGTCATCGCCGCCCCGGCCGCTGGCGCTGCTGCCGAGGAAGAGGAGAAGACCGAGTTCGACGTCGTCCTCTCCGCCGTTGGCGACAAGAAGATCCAGGTTATCAAGGCCGTCAAGGCCATCACCGGTGCCGGCCTGGCTGACGCCAAGGGCATGGTTGACGGTGCTCCGACCACCATCCTCGAGAAGGCCAAGAAGGAAGACGCCGAGAAGGCCAAGTCCCAGCTGGAAGAGGCTGGCGCCACCGTCGAGCTCAAGTGATTGTCGCGGCTTGAAGCCGCACATCATCGCTCTACCTAGCGCAGGAAACCCCGCATCCGCTTCGTGCCGATGCGGGGTTTTTAGTTGATTCATGGGTGGATACTGCATCAAATGCGGCAAATGCCGGTGCGGCATGACACAATAAGAAATAGTGTGTGGATGCAGTCCATGCCTGCGCATACCCGTACGTGCCTGCACGAGCGTGCCTGTGGACGTGATTTAGGCGTGTGCGCCAACGCATGTGCCGTGAAGATGCAAGAGGAAAGGAAGGCCGACACCGTGAGTGACCATACGACGAGCCAGTGGCGGGTGAAGGTCAGTGGCGGCACCCAGGTCGGCGTCCGCCCGGGAGAGAGCCTGGAGATCGGCCGTAAGCCGTTGCGTCCGTTGCCGGATACCGGCGTCGCACGCCTTGAGGTGGAGGATTCGGCCAAGTCCATGTCAAAGCGGCACGCGCTGCTCACCGTCACCGCCGAGGGTGACGCGCTGCTGCGCGATCTCAATTCCACGAACGGCTCCTATGTCGTCAACCCCGATGGCGAGCTGATGCGTCTTCCCGCGGGGCGCGACTTCCCGCTGCCGACGTCTCCGATCCGTCTGCAGTTCGGTGACGTGCCGGTCGATTTCGTGCGCGTCGACAAGCCCGAACCCGCGGTCAAGCCGTTCACGCCGCATGTGCCGAATCTGTTCGACTATTCGTCGCCGACGGCCACGCATCAGGAGCCTGATGCGGCCGATATGTCCGTTGCGGACATCCTTGATCTGCGTGCCGGCGAGCCGACCGCGGTGTTCGATGCGCAGTCCGCGCGTCCGGCCGCGCCGCTGACGCCGCTCAAGTCGTTGGCCGGTGTCGGCCCGGAGCATGACGAGCCTGTTCAGCAGGCTCCGTCCGATGCGTCCTCTTCGTCAGCCTCCGATGACGAGCCTGCGTCCGATTTCCATATCGATATCGATTTTCCGACGATCGCGTCCGGTCCGGTGATCGCACCCGCATCCGGTGACGGCGACGCCAGTGACGCCGGTGACGTCGATGCCGCCGCGCCCACGGCCGAGAGTGGCGTCGCGTCCGTCTCCACGTCCGAGACGCCTTCCCTGTCCGATCAGGACGACGACCATGCCTCCGATTCGATGCCGCTGCGGTTGGGCGACGCACACGGCGGATCCGCGCCCCGCGATCTCTTCGCCGATGCCCGCGGCGTGGAACAGACTGTGGAACATGCCGTGGAACAGTCCGCTGAGACTTCGGAGACCTTCACCACACAGGACAACACGATGCCGCTGGTCAATCAGGTGGTGAACCAGAACGTCGTCGCCGACAACGCCTCCACCTTCGAGCCGGAGCCGGGCTCCGTGTTCGAGAAGGTCTCCAACGGCGACTTCGACCGTCCGCAGCCGCGCATCATCGAGGCAGGCGGATACACCTCCGAGGACGCCCGGCACACCACCGACATGACCAAGCAGTTCGAGATGGCCCGTCACCGTGAACTGCTGCCGTTCCTTGCGATGAACCCCGCCCTCTACGACGACCTGTACGCATGGCTTGCGGCGCAAGGCAACGCCGACATCGACGAGGCGCTCGCGCACAACGCGGGCTACCAGGATTACCGTGAAGCGGTAGGAAAGTGAGCGCACGATGAGCACACAGCTGACGCTTGACCGTCTGCAGGAGTGGCACGACAAATACCGTGCCTCCCTGGTGCCCTCCCCGCTGGAGAACATCAACCAGCTCGCGGCGCAGCTCGACCTGACCCATGCGCATCCCTCCGGCATCGCGCAGCTGTTCGCGTCCGGACATGTCACGCTCGAATCGCTGTTCCGCGACAACGGCATGCTGCGCGCCGCCGAGCGTCGTCTCGGTCGCGTGCTCGACGATCGCGCCGCGAAGAAGCGCGTCAGCGGCGTCGCCGAACTCTCGCTCGTCGTCGGTGTGGCCACGTGGAAGGGCAACGCCCTGCCAGTGCTGCTCTACCCGGTCTCCGCCGAGGCCAGCGATACGCTCGGCCATTCGTCGATCACCTTCACCGGCAACGTCGCGCTCAACGCGTCGTTCGTCTCCGTCATGCATTCGATCGGCGTCGATCTCGACGAGGACTATCTGTTCGACGGCTCCCACTACGCGTCCGGCACGCCGGAGACGTCGGCCGTGTTCGCCGCGATCACGAGCCAGATCAAGTCGCGTATCGCCGACTTCTCGATCGAACGCCACATCATCCTCGGCTGCTTCATGGAGCCCGCCGCGCAGATCCTCACCGAGACCCAGCACATCATCGACGATCTCGGCGACGGCCCCAGCGGCAATACGCTGCTCGACGCGATCGCCGGCGACGAGGACGCCGCCAAGACGCTGCGCAATGCCGCCATCCCCGAATACAGTCCGTTCGATGCCGATCCGCACACCGAATACGAGATCGGCGACGTCGACAACACCGTGCGCTATGCCGCGCAATTGGCCGCATCCGGCCATTCGATCAGCGTGGATGGCGCGCTCGGGCGCGACACCGCGGAGCAGGCGGCCGCCATCGCCTCCCGTTGCGTGATGAACGGACGCTCCGTGCTGTACGTGCCGGGCGTCGCCGAGCAGAAGCGCCGCTTCACGCAGGTGATCCGATCGAACGAGATGCAGGGCATGCTGCTCGACATCGCCGACGAGAACGCGAACGCAAGCATCGACCGTCAGCTCATCACCGCCGTCGGATTCCAGGAGGGCGTCGCCACCCAGCATTTCGACCAGCTGGCAGACGAGCTGGTCGGCGTGCGATCCCGCCTGACCCGCTATCTGGGCGACCTGCACGGCGTGAGCGACAAATGGGGCGTCTCCGCCTACCAGACCATTCAGAACCTCGCCGCGATCTCCATCGCACCGACCCATCCGGCCACGCGCGTGCGCCTGACCGAGGCGGCCGCGCGCGGCATCAGCGGCCATCTGGATGAGTGGACCGCCAAGCTGCAGCGTGCCGGCGAAGTCGGCGAGTACACGATCGGACCGGACGACACCGCCTGGTACAAGGCGTCCCTCACCAGCGAGAAGGATGCCGTCGCCACCTACCAGCGTGTCATGGATCTGCTGCAGAAGGTGCTGCCGGCCGTGCGCGAGCATGTCGCCTCCACGGTGCAGACCTGCGGATTCCCGGTGCCCGAGACCGCCCGCGACTGGGGTCTGCAGATCATCGTCCTGAAAAACCTGCGCCGTGTGCTCGACGTGTTCCAGCCGGAGATCTTCGAGCGTGACGTCGATTCGATGATCGAGGCCACCAAGTCGAAGGCCGACCGCAAGGCCGAAGGCACCACGATGGGCTTCTGGGAGCGCCGCCGCCATGCGCGCGAGGCCAAGTCCCTGCTACGCGTCGGAGCCCAGGTCGAGGACATGCACGCCGCGCTCGTCATCGTCAAGAAGCAGGCCGAGCAGTGGCATTCCCTGGTGCCGCACGGCGGATGGCCGGTGCTGCCGCCCAAGCTCGATCAGATGATCGCCGCGCAGGAGACCATGGCGCAGGACATGGTCGCGCTCGACGCCGTGCTGAGCACCACGCCGGCCGGCGGCGAACTCGAGACCCGCAACTTCAACGACGTCGAGACGAGACTCAAGGCGCTGCTCGACGATCGCAAGGCGCTGGATACGCTGCCGGAGCGCTGCCGTCTCGAGAACGAGTTCCAGTCCGCGGGGCTCAACGATCTGGTCGCCGACTTCACGAACCGCCACATCTCCGGCGAGGCCGTCGGCGCCGAACTGCAGCTGGCCTGGTGGACCACCGTGTTCGAGGACATCGTGCGTTCCTCGCCGATCATCTCGAACCAGGACGGCTCCGTGCTGGCCAACGCCACCGAGCGGTTCGAGCAGGTCGACGTCGAGCACGTGCGCTCCGTCGGCCCGATGGTCGCCCAGGAGTCGATGCGCAGGCTGTGCGACATGCTGTTCGCCCGCACGCAGGAGGCGAATCTGCTGCACACGCAGCTCGCCGGCCGCGGACACGTCACGCTCGACCACATCCGTCGTGACCATCCGGCGATTCTGGCGGCCGCCAAGCCGATCCTCATGGCGACTCCGGACACGCTCGCCTCGCTCACGCATCCGCATCTGCTCGCCGACGTCGCCATCGTCGACGCCTGCGCGCACATTCCGGCGATCCAGCTGCTGAGCGTGCTGGTGCGCGTCAAGCAGGTCGTCGTCATCGCGCATCGCGGCACCGTCACCTGCCCGAGCCTGAAGCAGCTCATCGACATGCTGCCCGCCGTCGAGGTCGGCTCGCATCCGGTGCGTCGCGCGCCGCGTCTGACCGCGTTCCTCGAGACCGAGGGCTACGGCGCCGTGCGCTACGACGTGACGACCGAAGGCGCGGTCGGACGCGTGGCCTACCACAAGGTCGAGGCCAGCGGCACCCCGGTCTTCGCCAGTGGTCTGGTCGAATCCAGCCAGACGGAGATCGACGAGGTGGTGCGACTCATCACCGAACGTGCCGCCAGCTTCACGATCGTGCCGGCGGGCTACATGCTCACCGTCGTGACGATGACGGAGGGATTCCGCGTCCGTCTCGGCTCCGAGCTGAAGGCCCTGGCCGGCAGGAACAAGTCGATGGGCAGCTTCCTGCGCCACGTGCGCATCGTCGGCATCCGTGAGGTCGCCGGAGCGCAGGCCACCGATGTGATCTTCTCGATGTGCTATGCGAAGACCGCGTACGGCAAGCTGCTGCAGCAGTTCGGCGCCATCGAGGAGCCGGGCGGCAGGAACCTGCTGCTCGACGCGCTGGCCCTCGCCGATCGCAACGTCGACATCGTCTCCGCGTTCACCTCGGACGAGATGCTCGACGAGCGCATCCACTCGGCCGGTCCGCAGCTGCTCAAGACCATGCTCAAATGGGCCGAGCAGCTCACCGACGACAACGTGCGCCCGAGCGAGACCCAGAGCGGCAACAACACGCTGTTCAACGATCTGGCCGATCGCATCCGCTCGCGTGGTCTCAAGGTGGCCATCGACTATGGCTTCGACAAGGGCCTCAAGATCCCGATGGTCGTGGGATTGAAGGACCAGCCGTATGCGCTGGCCGTGCTGACCGACGACGCCGGATACATGTCCATCCAATCCACGAGGGAGCGTCACCGCATGCTCGCGGCCGACCTCATGACCCTCGGCTGGTCGGTTACCACCGTGTGGAGCGTCGGCGCGTTCGTCAACCCGGAGAAGGAAGTCGATCGCATCGTCGCCAAGCTCGGCGAGATCTACCGGGAGATCAAGTGATGGCCGAATATTCCGCGCAGCGACGCACGCCGCGCAAGCACAGGCGCGTCGTGCGGGAGGGCACCGAACGCTTTGACGCCGACGGCGTCAAGCTGGAGTCCTCGGACATGATGACCGAGGGCCAGCGTGACGCCGATGACGACAAGCGGATTCTTGGGGAGCTGCCGCCTCACTGGGCGGTGTTCAACACCAACCAGTGAGGCGGCAGTGAGGAGCCCGTCTCTCGCCGCTTCACTGCTCCACCGCGACGATGGCACCGGCCTCGGCCGATTCCATGATGCGCAGTGCCGCATCCGGTTCCACCGCCACCTCGATCGTCGTGACGCCGGAACTCTCGGTGACGGCCCGTCCCATCACCAGCGCCTGATTCGTCAGCGTGCACAGTTCCGGCTGATCATCGGGCGAATCGAGGATGTCCGACTGTCCGGCGGCACAGCCGACCGCGGACACCAATGAGACCACGTCTCCCGGCAGCAGCATCGACACGTCATTGGAGACCTCCACCTCGAGGGCGCTGCGGCCTCGGGGAATCACCGGGGCGTCGCGGACAAGCGGGGCATACAGCGGCTGATTGGTGCCGATATCGACCTGAGCGACCAGACCGACCGCATCGTCGGTTCTTGTCATCGCATCGGCGAAGGCCTGGGACGCGGGCACTTCGAGTATGGTCACGTCCTTGCGGCCGATGACGCTGCCGCGTTCGATCGATCGGGACGCCACGACCACGGAGACGGTGACGGTGACGGCCTTGAACGCGGACAGCGTGACGAACACGGCAAGCCCGACGCACAGCGCCGCGGCGAGCCGCACCAGACGCACGCGAATGCGGCGTCCGTATAGAGTGGGGCGCATAAGCCGCGCCCAAGGCGGGGTGTTCTTCGTCATACCCGCCATCGTCCGAGCGGCGTCGACTCCCCGTCAAGCCGAACGGACGATGTGGACGAAACCCCTCGGAGTCTTCACACAAGGCTTCGCGACAGGCGAAGCGAGGCGGCGATCACTTCTTGCCCGAGTCGGTGCGGTAGAAGCCGCTGCCCTTGAATTCGATCGGCACGGCGGAGAAGATCTTGCGCACCTGCTCCTCATGGCATTGAGGGCACACGGTGATCGGTGCGTCATCGAACGACTGGTGCTCGGTGAAATCGTATCCGCAGTTCTTGCAACGGTAATGATAGGTAGGCAACGTGATCCTCCTGAATAACTGAAATAGCAGCGTCTGGCATGACGGCGCGGATGGCGTCCGTCGCGTGCGATGGCAACCGTACATATCCTAATCGCCGTCCGGACGCGTCGGGCCCTGCTGTTTCACATCACTCTTCGACTAATGCGTCCATGTCATTTGAAGCGTCTTGAAGTACCTCAATCGAACAGCATGATCCCGCCCGGAGTGAGCGCTCCGTCCACCGGCAGATCATGCGCCTCTCTCGGCAGCGGATCCGCGTCGAGGGCGCGCACCTCCCAATCCCAGCACACCGCAAGCACAGGGCAACCGGGGGAGCGGTATCCGAGCGCCCGGTCGTACCAGCCTCCGCCGCGGCCCAGCCGGGTGCCGCAGCGATCCACCGCCAGCGCCGGAACCAGCACCAGCGAGGCGTCTTCCAGCGACTGCGGCGGCAGCGTCTCCCCCTCGGGCTCGTCGGGGCGATGATGTGTCGGCGAACCCGGCGCGTCCATACGGGCGAGCAGCCCGGTTGCGGCGAGCTCGCCCCAGCCTACGTCGAGCCCCGCGCCCAGTCGCGGCACGAGCACGCGGTATCCGGCCGAGAGCAGCGCGTCGAGCAGCGGCCTCGTCTCGATCTCCGACCCCATCGACACGTATGCGGCCACCGTCACGCGTGTATCCGGCCCCGCAGGTGCCGGCAGCGGCAGCCGGTCGGCCAGTGCGGCGAGCCGTTCGCCCGCCGTCATGCGTGCGGCGGGATCCACCAGCTTGCGACGTGCGATCGCCTCGCGACGCAACGTCCGTTTACTCTCCTCATTCATGCGTCACAGCATACGCATCCGTCGTTGCCCATCGATGTCGGAACGCGCGTCACTGAACGCGCGTCACCCCCGTGCGGTGGCACAATGGATCCGTGTCAGTATTCCAAACGCTCCGTGAAGTCTTCGCCCCGGACGACCCGCACGCGATCCGCACCCCGATCACGCTCAGCGCGCCGATGGGGGCGGTGCCGATCACGCTGCGCACGATGAGCCTGGACGATGCGGACGCATGGAACGAGGTTCGCTGGAGCAACGACGGCTGGCTGCGACCATGGGAATCGGGCGACCCGATGCACGGCCCGGGCATCACATTCAACCAGTGGATAGCGGGCCAGCGGCGCAACGAGCAGCGAGGCGTCGGCATCGTCTTCCTCATCGAGCTCAACATGCGCGTCGTCGGACAGATCTCCCTCGGCGCCATCAGCTACGGGGCGATGCGCACCGGCGTCGTCGGCTACTGGGTGTCGCAGGATCACGCGGGCCGCGGGATCGCCCCCACCGCGCTCGCGATGCTGGCCGACTGGGCGCTCGCCGACCCCACCGGGCCGCGTCTGCACCGTCTGGAGATCGCGATCCTGCCGGAGAACGAACGGTCGCTCGCCGTCGTGCGCAAGGTCGGCGCCCGGCATGAGGGATTGAGGCCGAACTACATGTACGTGGCCGGACGGTGGCGCACGCATGAGACGTTCTGTCTGCTGGCCGAGGATGTGGGTGAGGGGTTCGCCGCGCGACTGGTCTCTCGCCTCTCCCGCAAAGCGGCCTGATTCGTCCCTGATTCGTCCGATGGTGGACAGTCCGATGGTGGTCGGATAATGGTCAGGTTTGGGTGGATTTGGTGATGATCGTGTGATGTCCGTTCGGCGGGGCCGAGGATTCGATGCGAGGCGAGTCGCGGCGTCGCGTCGACCGACACGCCGAATTTCAATCTGGTGAATGTGACGGGCGTCTCCTATTGTATGTGCATATGGGTTACGAGCAGTTGAGCACCGTCATCGTGCTGATCATCGTACTCATAGGAGTCGTGGTCTGGCTGCCCATTCGTACGTCCAACAGCATGCGGCACGTGGAGGAACACCGTGATGATCGGTATTCGACGTCGCTGCATCTGGTCGACGAGCACAGCGGGACTCGATTCAGTGACGACACGACCTTTGCGAAAGGGGTACAGATGCAGCCGAGTGAGAGGCGCGCGAGCAAGCTCACCCCGGAACGTATAGCCGAGGTGCGGCGCTTGCGTCATGCCGCCGTCCGTCGTCGTCAGATGATCGTAGCCGCGTTGCTGGTGATCACCGTCGTCGTGCTGGTGCTTGCCGTCACGCTGCATTTCAGCACGCTGTTCGCATTGATTCCCGCCGCCCTGACCGCCGTTGTGCTGGCGTTGGGCGCGCATGCCGCAAGTCAGGCCCGCGCATGGGAGCGCAAGGTGGCCGAGGCGAAGGCCCGGGAACGCAAATCGAAGGCCGCGCGCGCCAAGGCTCGGAAGGCGGCTCAGGCGCAGGCGGCTCAGGTCGGGTCGTCGCCGAAGGGCGAGTCCGCGGGCGATGCCGCCCCGACCGACGAGATGACCAGCCTTGAGATCCGCAGGGCGTTGCGTCAGGCGCAGATCGAGCAGAAGCGTGCGCTGGCCGAACGCGCCCGCAAGATCGCCGAGGCACAGGCGCGTGTGGAGGCCGAACAGGCCCGTCTGGCCGCGGCGCAGGCCGAGGCCGAGGCCCGCGCGGCCGCGCAGGCTCAGTCTGTTGCGCAAGGTCAGCCCGCTCATGTTGTGCAGGACCAGCAGACGTCTGCCGCTCCGGCTGCATCGGCGGAATCCGCCGCCCCGCAGGCGCAGTCCGTGCCCAACGTCGGTGCCCCCGTCATGGTGGCACCGCAGCAGGCGGTCTCCGGTGCCACCGGTTCCCCGGTCGTCTCGAAGAACACGTCGAAGACGAAGGATGCGGCCGCCGCGCAGCCGGATGCCTCCGATCACACCACCGAACTCGCCGAGGTGCATCCCGCCCGTGCGCTGGACGCCTATGACATGGCCACGAGTCAGGACCTCATCTCCTTCTCGCTGGGCGAGGCGCGTAACGTCGAGGCCGAGCCGGTGGCTCCCGAGAGCCGCGAGATCAAGTCGATGCGTCAGGTCGCCAAGGCTGAGCCGGTCGACGCCGAGCGCGAGCGCGAGCTCGCCGAGGAGGCCAAGGTCGAGACCGCGCCGGCGCGTCAGGCTGATGCCCATGTTGAGCATGAGGGCCAGCAGCCGGCCGAGGAGACTCAGTCGGCCGAACCGGTCGCCGAGACGAACGGCGTCGGCGCGAACGAGTCCGATGCCGGCATGAGCGATGTCGAGGCGTTCCACGAGTCCGAGGAGCAGGCGAAGGTCGCGGTGCCCGCGGCCACCTCCGATTCGCTGGGTAACAACCTCGCCGCCATCCTCGCGCGTCGTGGGGCGTGAGCCGGCGTCGGTGAACCGGTTGGGCCGGTCACGGTCTTTTCTCTCACAGCGTTAGCACTCGAGTTGGCAGAGTGCTAAAAAGCGCGCTACCATGTGAACCAGTGCTTGGGATCGCGCAAGTGATCGTCAGCCTCTTGGGCAGTCCTGGCGCAGAGACATCGAACTACGAGAAATACGAGGTGACCCACAGTGTCGATTAAGCTCACACCGCTGGAAGACAAGATCATCGTCAAGCAGGCCGAGGCCGAGACCCAGACCGCGTCCGGTCTGTACATCCCGGACAACGCCAAGGAGAAGCCGCAGCAGGGCGAAGTCCTGGCCGTCGGCCCGGGCCGTCGTGACGACAAGGGCGAGCGCATCCCGGTCGACGTCAAGGTCGGCGACAAGGTGCTGTACTCCAAGTACGGCGGCACCGAGGTGCACTACGAGGGTGAGGACTACCTCATCATCGGTGCTCGCGATGTCCTCGCCATCCTCGGCTGAAATCCAAACCTCACGGACATATCGGAAACCCCGTACGCCATCAGCGTACGGGGTTTCCCGTCTTTTCCGCTAGACTGTGCGCGTAGAGGGAACTCATCACATTCGTTGAAATGAGGCATCATGGCGATCGCACCCGAGTCCGCAGGCATCGACGAGATCGCGCGCGTCCCCGCCCGCATCGCCGATGAACTGGAACGGGCGCTGTCATGCTCCCGTGAGGTCGTCGACCTCGCCGTCACCACGTTCGCGGCCGGCGGACATCTGCTGCTCGAGGACGTGCCCGGAGTCGGCAAGACCACGCTGGCGCGAGCCCTCGCCCAGGCCGTAGGCGGACAGGTGCGCCGCATCCAGTTCACTCCGGACATGCTGCCCAGCGACCTGACCGGCGTGAACGTTTGGTCTCAGGCCGAGAACCGATTCGTCTTCCATCACGGTCCGCTGTTCGCCAACGTCGTCATCGCCGACGAGATCAATCGCGCGAACCCCAAGACCCAATCCGCCATGCTGGAGGCGATGGGTGAGGGCAGTGTCAGCGTCGACGGCGTCTCCTACGACCTGCCCGACCCGTATTTCGTCGTAGCCACGCAGAACCCGATCGAACTGGAGGGCACGTATCCGCTGCCCGAAGCCCAGCTGGACCGTTTCATGGCGTGCACGAGCTTCGGATACCCCAGTGCCGAGGCCGAGTCCCACATGCTCACCGCGGCGGACTGGTCGCGCCCGTTGGATCGAGTCGAACAGGTCTGCAGCCCGGACATCGCCATCCGCATCCGTGGGGCGGCACGGCACGTCACCATCGCCGAGCCGGTCGCCGACTATATCGTCGCCCTGACCCGCGCCACGCGCGAGCATGACGGCGTGAGGTACGGCGCATCCCCGCGTGCCAGCCTGTTCCTCGGGGCCATGGCGCGTGCCCGAGCGATGTTCGACGGGCGCTCCTACGTGCTGCCGGACGATGTGCAGCAGCTTGCCGTGCCCGTACTCGCGCACCGTCTCGTCCTCGACGATGCAGGCTATGGCAGCGAGACGCTTGCCACGGCCCGTGCGTTGATCGCCGAACTCGTGCGTACCGTTCCCGTGCCCAGGGTGTAGACGCATGGCCGGCGCAACGGGGATGTCGACGAAGACGTCGGCAACGAGGTCTCAATCGACGGCGGCGTCCGCGACGGCGTCGGCCGCCGCGTCGCCGTCACCCCGATTGCGCAGGCACGGGCTGATCCGTCCTGCCCTGCCCATGCTGTGGCTGGTCCTGATCGGCGGCGTCCTGTGCTACATGGGGATGCTGCTCGACGAACGGACCCTGATGGCGGCGACCGTCGCGCTGTGCGCCATGACCGTTGTGTCCCTGATCGGCGCGCTTGCGCAATGGCTGTGGGGATTCCCCACCGGCGAGCGAACCGTCACCGCGCAGTACGAGCGTCTTGATCATCACGGCAATGTGGTCTCTCATGTGATCGGCAAGCTTCCCGACCGGCGCGGTCTCTACCGCACGCACAGCGTCGTCGTGCGCTGGTACTCGCCGTTCGGCCTGTTCGCTGCAAGCAAGGTGGAAAAGGCGGCGGGGGAGACCCTGATCCTGCCCGATGACGAGCGGTCCGTTCCCGCGGACGCGGCACGGGCGATCGGCAGACGCGTGGCGGGGTTGGCGCAATCCGAACAGATGGGTAGCGTGCGCGGCTATACGCCCGGAGATCCGATCAAGCTCATCTCCTGGAAGCACACCGCGCGACGCGGCAAGCTGATGACCCGTGAGACCGGCCGGGATGAGCGTGCCACGCTGCTGCTGGCCGTGAACACGCGCGGTGCCGACGGTCTGGACGCCGAGCGCATGGACAGTGAGGTCGCGGCATTGATGCCGTTCCTTGCAGGTATGGGGCCGGGTATGGTGCCGGGGACGGTGTCCGGTGCCGGCATGCGCGTGGTCGTCACCGACGGCGTCACCTTCCATGAGGGGGAATCCGCGGCAAGACGGTTTCTCGCCGCCGTATGCGCAGATGGCGATGCCGCTTGCGCACCCACCGACACCGCTTGTGCGGCAGGGGTCAGTAGATTCGCCCAGAATCAGAGCGGCCCCGTCACGGTCGTGATCTGCGATGCCAGTGGTTCCAAGGGTTTTGAGCATGCGCTGGAATCCACGCCGATCGCCGATCGGCTGCGGATACTGACCCCCATACGTCAGGCGCCGGAACGATTCGCGCAAACGGTCATCCCCGGCGCGCAGGCGTCCTCGTTGAGTGCGCAGACGGCACCGCGAACCGTGCAAACGCCGGTTCGGATCGCGCAGGCATTCGCCCGGATCGGGCGTCTGGCAGACAAGGTGCGCTCGATGGAGGCCGGCCCGATACTGCCGATCATGACCTGCGCGCTGATGCTGCTCACCGTCTTCGCCCTCACCCTCAAAGGCCTGAGCGGCCTCGTCTCGCCGAGCGGAGCATGGATCTGGTTCGCGGGCGCGCTGCTGGCCGTCGCATCCATCGAGGCGAGCATCCCATGGAGCGCATTGCGGGTACAGCGCACATGGCGCAGCCGCCTCCGTCTCGAGCTGATCCGTATAGGTGCGTACACGCTGCTGACGGCGCTGGTCACCGCGATCCTGCTCGTCGTCCGTCTGCACGATCTCACCGGCGAATGGCCGTTCAGTCGGGAGCAGGGTATCGGCGGCAGCTGGGCGATGGTCAAATACTCCGTCCTCGGAGGATTCAACGAACTGAACCTGCAGCTGCCGCCGCTCAAGGTCAGCATCCTCGGCGACATATTCCTCATCCTCGTCGTGGCCATCTCGGCCATCGTCATCCGCTGCCTGCTGACCGTCAGAGCCCTCATGCCGGCGATGGGCCTGCTGGCCGTCACGGCGCTCGCCGCCGACTATGCGATCGTCGGACACGTGACGCCATGGTGGCAGATCGCCGTGCTCGTCATGGCGTTTGCGATGGGCGTGTGGGCGCTTCGCCCGCGCCGGATGCGTCCGCCTGCGGCGATCGTCGCATCCATCGTGGTCGTCGCCATCACCTTGGCCGGCGGACCGAGCGCCGAGACGCTCGCCTATGACGTGCCATTGTCGATCGGCGAAGGCGGCGGCATGTTCACGTCGAACACCGTCAGCCCGATGATCGACCTCAAACGCAATATCGCGGCCGGCTCCGACACCACCGTGCTGCGCTACCGCTCCTACCGGCGCATGTACCTGCGCATGACCACGCTCGACCAGTTCGACGGCGACACGTGGGGCTACAACAAGGATCTCGCCCTCGACGCGGGACTCTACGGCGCCGGCATCCAGCTCGGGCGGAACGCGTCGGACGATCTGCGCATCGAGCAGCGCCGGGTGAACTCACCGCTGGCCGCATACATGCAGCTGCTCGGCTACTTCGGCTACGACGTGGCCGGCGTCAGCCAGGACACGCTCGAACGGTTCATGGGGTATGCGCGGGTGCGTGTCGACACGCTCAGATCCCGGTTCCTACCGATGCCGGGATTGACCACCGACGTCGACGGACTCGGCTCCGACTGGCTCAAGTATCAGGACGGCAGCGTCTACAACCGGTCCGGATCCACCTCCTCGGACACCGCGTACACCGCATCCGGCTCCTATATCGACCCGATCCGCTCGTCCTCCGGGTTCAGCGAGCTCAACGTCATCGACGACACCGTCGCCAAGCTGAACAGCCAGAACGCGAACGAGGAGGCCAATACGCAGCAGTGGCTTCAGGCGCGCAGCGCCCTGCCGGGAGCCGGTCTGGGCGAGATCCGGCAGGACAGCGTGCTCATCCACGCCACCATCGGCTCCGATGGCGTGGTGCGTGGGCCGAACGACTGGGAGCTCGGCAGGGTGAGCACCTACGACATAGTTTGGGGCGCCGATGCGGGCCCGAACGGTCAGGACGGTCAAAGCGGTCAGGACGGTCAGGACGGCGACGGCCACACCGTCATCGGCGG
Source organism: Bifidobacterium callitrichos (assembly GCF_008698085.1). Taxonomy (NCBI): domain Bacteria; kingdom Bacillati; phylum Actinomycetota; class Actinomycetes; order Bifidobacteriales; family Bifidobacteriaceae; genus Bifidobacterium; species Bifidobacterium callitrichos. The sequence continues at coordinate 100,761 of NZ_RZJP01000002.1, read as the reverse complement.
CGCCGGCCGTCCCAGTGACATCACCTTCAACTCCACCGTCATCGAACAGCTGGGCATCGGCGAGGACGGCGTCATGCTCGGTTTCTCCGACGACGGCAGGAGCGTGACCATCGCCATGCCGATCAAGCCGCTCGATATCGGCACGATATGGAGCGACGAAACCAGCGAATACTATTCCTCGGGCGAGGACGGGCTGTCCCAGTGGATGGGGGAGACCTCCCAGCTGCTGGCGTCGATGGGTCTGAACAACATCAACGGCCGCTCGGAGAGCGGCCGTGCCGACGCCACCAACCGCATGCTCAGGTGGATTCGCGACGCCGTCAAAGAGTCCGATGAGCGGGCGCACTCCTCCCAGTACACTTCGTTGCCGAAGAGTCTGCCCGCCAATGTGAAGGCGATCATCGCTCAGGCGCAGGCCGCCGGAATCCCGATCAAGGGCTCCGGCTACGACAACCAGATTCGCGTCATGCGCTGGCTTGTCGACTACTTCACCAGCGCCGACAACCACTTCACCTACTCGCTCGACGCGCCCGACGGCGACGGCCGGTCGAACATGGAGGTCATCAACGATTTCCTCGACCCGGACTCCGGCCATGCCGGCTACTGCCAGCACTACGCCTCCGCGCTTGCGGTGCTGGCGCGTGCGATGGGCGTGCCCACCCGCATCGTCCTCGGCTACAACTCCGGTTCCGACGACGAGAAGGACGCCGACGGCTATATTGCGGTCAAGTCCCGCCAGCTGCACGCGTGGGTCGAGGCCTACCTTGACGGCGTCGGCTGGGTTCCGTTCGATGTGACGCCAGCCAGCGAGCAGAACGGCACGCTCGGCGATGCGGCGTCCGCGACCACGCAGCAGTCTCAGTCCACCGGTTCCTCCGATCAGGCCACCACCGACACGCAGTCCGATCAGAGTGATGCGAACGATTCCTCCTCCCAGTCGTCCTCCGATGCGTCCTCGTCTGATTCCTCGGAGGAGACCGGTGATCAGGCGGAGGAACAGGCAAGCGGTCGGAAGAAGAAGGCCTCCTCTTCCTCAGCCGCCGAGAGGTCCGTATGGTCGCGGACGTCCGCGTGGTTCGGTTCTCTGCCGATGTGGGGGCGTGCGTTGTTCGGCACAGGTGCCGGCGTGGCGCTGATCGCGCTACTCGTGTTCGCGCCCCGTGGCGTGCGCTGGTGGCGTCGCCGGCGGTGCATCGCTTTGGCGCGCGCGTCCGCTAAGCAACCGGATGACGCGGTGTTGCGCGCCCGCGCGTGGCGTGCGGCGTGGGAGCAGCTCAAACGCGAGGGGCGGCGCCGTGGCGTGCGCTGGTCCCCGTCCGATACGGACATGGCGATCGCCGCCCGCATCGCCGATTCGTATGGGCAGCAGTCCGGTGGGCGACGGTCGGATGGCAGTGCGAATGGCAGCACCTCCGCAGGCGTGACCGGCGATGTGCCTGCCGGTGTCTCAGACGACACGCCGAAGACCGTCCTTCGCGTATCCCGAAACGCCGCCGCGGCCGCTTTCGGCGGTGAGACCGAACACGTCGGGAGGCTCCCGCATGATCTCCGACGCCTGTTCGCGGCACCGCGACACGCCGATGGGCGATGATTCCCGGTCCGATTTCAGCTGCTCATGAGGCGCGCATGAGGCCTCGAAATCCTGTTTTAAGGCCTCGCGACACGCCGATGGACGCTTTTCGCTGAAAATTCATCTTTCGTTGGAATTCCAACGATTTGAGGATGTCAAAATGATGTTTTTGAACCTGATTTGCCGACACCGACTTGCGCGCTGGGAAATCCCATGGCATGATGTTCGAGTTGCCTGACGAGGTCAAAACAAACAAGACCTCCGAGAGTGACGACTGGCGGGTTTCCCAAGCGGTCAAAGGGAGCTGACTGTAAATCAGCCGCTTCGTGCTTCATAGGTTCGAATCCTATACCCGCCACGCCCCGATAGCTCAGTGGTAGAGCACTTCCTTGGTAAGGAAGAGGTCGTGAGTCCAATTCTCACTCGGGGCTCTCTGGCGGGGTAGCTCAGCTGGCTAGAGCGTACGACTCATAATCGTAAGGTCAAGAGTTCGAGCCTCTTCCTCGCTACAAATGCGCCCGTCGGCTGACGGGCGTTCCTTTTAGACTACAGAGGTGAATGAACATGGCTAAGAGCGCCGACATCCGTCCCGGCATCACGCTGGCATGCACCGAGTGCAAGGAGCGTAACTACATTACGACGAAGAACCGTCGTAACACGCCCGATCGCCTCGAGCTGAAGAAGTTCTGCCCGCGCTGCGGCAAGCAGACCGTGCACCGCGAGACCCGCTGAGCACGCTAAGACTTTCCCAAGGAACCCGGCCCCAACAGGCCGGGTTCCTTGCGTTGTATGGGCGGTCGTCTCATTCACGTTCGCAACCAACGAGTGGAAGGGGCGGTCCATGCGGCGCGACCGTAGGCTTGGCCGAACGGCCTTGAGTGTGTCGAGTCGCATGGACCGCCCCTTCCACGGTCCGCGGGGTTGGTCCGTGATTCCCCAGCCACCCCGCGTGTTCACGAAACCATAAGTACGATAGTCAGTTATGACCAGCTTTGCAGAGATCACCACGATCGGAGTGGGCGGGCACATCGCCCGTTTCGTAGAGCCGACCACCCGCGTCGGCGTCATCGAGGCCGTTGAGGAGGCCGATTCCAAGGGACTGCCGCTGTGCGTCATCGGCGGCGGCTCCAACATGCTCGTTTCCGATGAACCGTTCGAAGGCGTCGTCGTGCGCGACGCTCGCCGACGCATCACCGTGCCTGACGAGGCCGCGCCCGTCGAGGGGGAGGACCGCACCGTCCACGTCAACGCGGAAGCCGGTGCCAACTGGGACGATTTCGTGGCGTTCACCGTTTCGCTCGGCCTCGAGGGCGTCGAGGGCCTGTCCGGCATCCCCGGCACGGTCGGCGCCTGCGTGGTGCAGAACATCGGCGCATACGGTCAGGAGGTCGCGACCTGCGTCGAATCGGTCGAGGTGTGGGACCGCGAGACCAAGACCACCTGCGAGCTCACGCCCGAGGACCTTCACTTCGGATACCGCTCCTCGGCGCTCAAGACGAGCATGTATGCCGCTCCGGCGACGCCCGCCGACCGGTTCTTCCCCACGCCACGCTACGTGGTGCTGTCCGTCACGTTCGCGCTCAGGCATTCGGCGAACGGCACGGTCGGTTTCGGACAGCTCGCCAAGGCGCTCGGCGTCGATGTGGGGGCGCGGATGAGGACGACCGCGATCCGCGACGCCGTGCTCGCCGTGCGTGCTTCCAAGGGCATGCTCGAGGATCCGACCCGCTATGTCGAGACGGCCATGATCGGCACCAAACGCGAGGAGAACATCATCGCCGACCTGAGACGTCTCGCCGACGGCGCCGCGTCAGACGGCCATGACGGCCATGACGGTCAGAACGGCCAGAACCACTCCGGACTGCCTGCGGCCGACTACGACCGCCACAGCTGCGGCTCGTTCTTCATGAATCCGATACTGACGCCCGAGGAGGCCGCGAAGCTGCCCGAGGACGCGCCGCGGTTCGCGGCGACGCTGCCCGACGGGGGCGAAGGCGTCAAGACCTCCGCCGCGTGGCTCATCGATCACGCCGGATTCCACAAGGGATTCGCGCTCGCCGGTGCATCCGGGAGGGACGGCGTTTCCGCCAGCCTGTCCACGCGGCACACGCTGGCGCTGACCAATCGTGGTGACGCCTCCTCGGATGACATCGTCGCCCTCGCCAAGGCCGTGCAGGCGGGCGTCAGGGAGCGTTTCGGCGTCGCGCTGGTCCCGGAGCCGGTGTGCGTGGGCATCGATCTGCGCCCGTGACATCGTGATCGTCCGTGGATCGCCCGTGAACGCTCATGGACGATCCACGGCGTCCAGCATCCGGAAGGCTTGACACATTCCCGTAACGTTGTCTTCCGAAATGGACGGTTTTCGGCCTATACTCTCTTCTCGAACAAATTCCGGAGAGCAGAAGGCCATAACCAACATGCAACTATTCCGAACCAAATCCGTCGAGCAGACCATCGCCGAAACCGGCGAGGAGGGTCGTACGCTCAAGCGCAACCTCACGTGGTGGGATCTGTCCATCATGGGCGTCGCCGTCGCCGTCGGCGCCGGCATCTTCTCGGTCGGCGCGCAGGCCGCCGCGTTCCACGCCGGCCCCGCCGTCATCATCAGCTTCCTGATCGCCGGCATCGTGTGCGGCGCGGCCGTCATGTGCTACGCCGAATTCGCCTCGATGATCCCGGTGGCGGGCTCCGCCTACACCTTCACGTACACCACGGTCGGCGAGATCATGGCGTGGATCATCGGCTGGGACCTGATCCTCGAGATGCTCATGGCGGGCTCCGTGATCTCGAAGTACTGGGGCGTCTACCTCAACGACTTCATGCGCCTGATGGGCTGGGACTTCAACACGAACATCGCCATCGGTTCGTTCAACCTCGACATCGCCCCGATCATCATCGTCGCGTTCTTCACCACGCTGCTCGTGTTCGGCACCAAGATCGGCGCCCGCGTCGACGGCGCGATGACCGTGCTCAAGATCGCGATCGTGTTCTTCGTCGTGATCGTCGGCTTCTTCTACGTCAAGGCGTCCAACTTCACGCCGTTCATCCCGCCGAGCGAGCCCGCCTCCAGCGTGCAGAGCTCCGCGGCCGTCGCCGGCGTGATGGGCCAGCCGCTGTGGCAGTGGGCCACCGGCATGACCCCGTCCATCTACGGCGTGCCCGGCATCCTGTCCGGCGCGGCGCTCGTGTTCTTCGCGTTCATCGGCTTCGACGTCGTGGCCACCGCCTCCGAGGAGACGAAGAACCCGCACAGGAACGTGCCGCTCGGCATCGGCGTCGGCATGGCGTTGATCATCGTCATGTACATGCTCGTCGCCGTCGTCACCACCGGCATGGTCTCCTACAAGGATCTCGCCAAGCAGGACAGCCCGTCGCTCGCGACCGCGTTCGAGCTGGTCGGCGCCAACTGGGCCGCCAAGATCATCAGCTTCGGCATCGTGCTGGGGCTCGCCACCGTCGTCATGGTGCTGCTGCTGGGCCTGACCCGCATCGTCTTCGCGATGAGCCGTGACGGCCTGCTGCCGCGTAGCCTGTCCAAGACCGGCAAGCACGGCACCCCGGCCGGCCTGCAGATCGGCGTCGGCGTGGTCGTCGCCCTCGTCGCCGCATGCTTCGACATCGGCGTCCTCTCCGACATGGTGAACATCGGCACGCTTTCCGCGTTCACGCTCGTCGCGATCTCCATCCCGATCATGCGAGCCAAGCGCCCCGACCTGCCGCGCGCCTTCAAGATGCCCGGCAATCCGTGGATCCCGATCCTCATCGGTCTGGCGAACCTGTGGCTCATGCTCAACCTCACGGTCCTGACCTGGATCCGTTTCGTCGTGTGGCTCGTCGTCGGCTTCGCGATCTACTTCGGCTATGGCTACTGGCATGCGCGACTCGGCAAGGGCGACCTGACCGACAAGCTCTCCGCCGAAACCGACAAGGCGGTCAACGGCTGAGTCAACGGCTGACGCGGCAAGGGACGCGGCGAATGCGGCACAGCGAGTCCGCGCGCGAGACTATCCTTAGAGCAGTTTGATCTAAGGAGGATCCGATGCCATACGTTGTCGCCCAGCCTTGCGTTGACGTCAAGGACAAGGCCTGCGTGGACGAGTGCCCGGTCGACTGCATCTACGAGGGCTCCCGCTCGCTGTACATCAACCCGAACGAGTGCGTCGACTGCGGCGCGTGCGAGCCGGTCTGCCCGACCGAGGCCATCTTCTATGAGGATGATCTGCCGGACGAGTGGGCCTGGTACAAGGATGCCGCCGCCAACTTCTTCGCCGAGGTCGGCGATTTCGGCGGCGCCTCCGCACACGGCCCGATCGGCAAGGACCCCGAGCAGGTCGCGGCGCTGCCCCCGCAGAATCAGGACTGATCGCCTCCGATCGCAAGCGGGTACGGGCGTTTCCGTATCGAAATCCTCCCCACCACGGGGAGGATTTTTCGTAAGACGGCTATCCTTGTTGCACAACCGTTCCCGCTTTTCCGGTCCCGGCGCTCCATCGCGAACGCCCGGCAAGCCGGCGAGGCGGGACAAGCAGAGAGAAAGGCTTCACGCCCATGGGCTTCCACGCGTATTCATCGCCGTATGACTGGTCCCGCATCGCGGGCTACAAGAAGACCGCGCAGACGGTCGAAGGCGGCATGATCGACCTGTCCGTCGGCTCCCCGGTCGATCCGGTCCCGGCCTCCGTGCGGGACGCCCTCGCGGGCGGATCCGACGCGGCGAACGCCCACGGATACCCCGTCACCGCAGGCACCGTCGACCTCAAGGGGGCGATCGACTGGTGGTTCCGCCACCTGCGTGGCGTGGACCTGAAGTCGATCAACGCGGCCGTCGTCCCCACCGTCGGCTCCAAGGAGGCCGTCGCGCTGATGGCCTCGCTGCTGCATCTGGACGAGGGCGACGTCGTCGTCCAGCCGAAGGTCTCCTACCCGACGTACGAGATCGGCACCCAGCTGGCCGGGGCGACGGTGCTCAAGGTCGACGACATGGCCGACGTGGAGTCGTGGCGGCACGTGCCGAACGTGAAGGCCGTATGGGTCAACTCGCCGTGCAACCCCACCGGCGAGGTGCTCGGCGCCGACTGGCTCGCCGACATCGTGGCGGCCGCGCGTTCGATCGGCGCGGTCGTCCTGTCCGACGAATGCTATGCGCTCATGGACTGGCGGTCGGCCACGACCGCCTCGATCGCCCCGGCCGCGGAATCGAACGAAACCACTGCGGCCGACGCGTTCAACCTCTCCGCCACGCCCTGCGCGCTGAACCCGCGCGTGTGCGAGAACAGCGCCGACGGCGTGCTCGTCCTCTATTCGCTGTCCAAGCAGAGCAACATGGCCGGCTATCGCACCGCGCTCATCGCCGGCGACTACCGGCTCGTCACGGACATGGCCGAATACCGCAAGCAGATCGGCCAGATCATCCCCGGCCCGGTGCAGGCCGCCATGGCCGCCGGCCTGCGTGACGTCGAATCGGTGCGCGAGCAGTGGCGCCGCTACCATGATCGGCTGATCCGACTCGTCGACGCCCTGCGCGCGCACGGCTACGATGCGACGATGCCGTCCGGCGCGCTGTACGTGTGGGTCAGGGCCATCACCGGCGACTGCTGGGCCGACATGGCAGACCTCGCCCGGATCGGCATCATCGCCAGCCCCGGCGAGTTCTACGGCGCCCCTGCGTACCTGCGTTTCTCCGCCACCGCCACCGACGAGGCGGTCGACGCCGCCTGCGCCCGTCTGCGTTCCGCGTGATTGCCTTGTCTGCTACGCGCCGAACTTGACCGCTTGATTGCCGAACCGCTGCCGCACCGCATCCAGTGCGGCCTCGGCCCGGCGTCTTCGATCGCTCGTCGTGCTCGCATCGGCGCTTTCCGCCTCCTCGATCATGTCGTCCAACGACGGCTGCACCGCCGTCGCAGCCGTGTCCGACAGACCGCTGGCGCTCATCCCCGCCAGCCGGATCAGCTTCGGCAATGGGGTGTCGCCCGCATCCATATCCATCCCCAGCATCTCATGCAGCAGACGCACGCACTGCGGGTACAGCGCGCTCGCCGTATCCACCGGACGCTGCAGCGTCCGAGACCGCGTGCGATAGCTCAGGTCAGCGAACCGCAGCTTCACCGTGACCGTGCGCGCCACGAAGCCTCGGCGGCGCAGCGAGCCGGCCACCTCGTCGCACGCCTCGCGCAGCAGACGGCACACCACACGCTGATCGGTGGTGTCCTCCAACAGCGTCTCCTCCGAGCCGATCGACTTCTCCACGCGAACCGGCGTCACCGTGCGATCATCAAGACCGCGCGACGCCATCCACAGGCCGTGCGCGGCCGCCGGAGAGCCGGTCGCCCGTTGCAGCGTCTCCATGCTCGTCGCCGCCAGATCGGCCACCGAATCGATGCCCCACGAGTTGAGCCGCTTCTCCAGCGACGGACCGATGCCGGGAATGCCGCGCAACGGCATCAGCTGCACGAACTCGGCCGACCGGGCCTTCGGGATCAGCAGCATGCCGTTCGGCTTGGCGTTCGTCGACGCCATCTTCGCGATGAGCTTGTTCGCCGCAACGCCCACAGAACAGGTCACATGGAACCGGCGCCCCACCTCGGCGCGGATCCATGCGCCGATCGCGCTCGGCCGTTTCCAGGCGAGCAGCGCGCCCGAGACGTCCATATACCCTTCATCGACCGACACCTGCTCCACCTGATCGGTGACGGCGTGGAAGACGGTGGTCATGATCTCGCGTGACACCGACCGGTAGTAGCGCATGTCCACCGGCAGGAAGACGCCGTCCGGGCACAGCTGACGGGCGCGGGCCGAAGGCATCGCCGAATTGATGCCGTACCGTCTCGCCTCGTAGCTGGCGGCGGACACCACCGAGCGCGGGCCCGTGCCGATGATCACCGGTCTGCCCTTGAGTTCCGGGTGACGCGCCACCTCGAGCGAGGCGTAGAACGCGTCCATATCGATATGCAGCACGGTGCATCCGGTCTCGTCGTGCCCCCAATCGCGTTTGGCGGCGGCCAGTCTCGGTGCGGTGCTCATATCGCCGATTGTAGCTGTATGCTGAGGCTCCTCTCTTCGGATCTCGGTACCGCGGTCGGCCATGCCGTCCTGTTCACGACACGCTCAAGGCCGCTCGGCCAGGCATACGGTCGTGAACAGGACGGCACGGCCGACCGCTCGTGTGTCTGGATTTTCTACCTTCCTACGTGGTTCGATCGTGGACTTCGTCCACTTTTCTGTCCGTATCATGACTGCGTATCGTGGGGGATCGGTGGTATTAGGCGGGGGAGCGTGGCTCGTGTAGCGTTGACGGGTATGAAGAGAGCTGTGGTCGATGTGCTGAACCGTGTGCCTGTTGTCGTGATCGTCGTATGCGAGGCGATCATCATCTACTCGGCGACCGCCATCGCCAAACTCGCGTTCACGCAGCTCGACCCGCTGTACGCGGTGTGGTATCGCGTCGGATTCATGGCGGTGCTGTTGCTGCTGTGGCGGCGGCCCTGGTCCGCGGCCAAGCGCGCACACCTGTTCCACCGCGATGCGCGCAGCTGGGGCTGGGTGGTGCTGCTCGGCGTGTCGCTCGTACTCATGAACACGATGTTCTACGTCGCGATCAGCAACATGGACATGGGCATCGCCGTCGCGATCGAATTCGTGGGTCCTCTGTCGGTCGCCGTGATCACCGGACACAGCTGGCGCGAACGGGTCGGCATCGCCATCGCGGCAGTCGGCGTCGTCCTGCTCGCGGGCATCTCGCTCGCCAACCCGGACGGCAACGGCAACTTCCTCATCGGCCTGATCGCCATCCTCATCGGCGGATCGATGTGGGGCGTGTACATCGTCACCGGCCGACACATCGCCTCCGGCGGCAACTCGCTCGACAACCTGTGCATCGCGATCGCGATCGGCTGGGCTTTGCAGTCGCTGTTCCTCGGCGTTCCAGCAGTCCGGCATCTGGTACATCCCAAGGCGAGCGCCACGTGGGCGCTCGAACCCGCAGGTCCGCTGAAGCTGTTCGGGCTGCTGTTCGTCGTCTCGCTGCTCGCCTCGTTCTTCCCGTACGTCATCGAACAGGTCACGATGCGTCGCGTGACTCCGGCCGCGTTCTCCGTCATGCAGTCGATCAACCCCGCGGTCGCGATCGCGGTCGGACTGTTCCTCGGCGAGATACCGGGCGTCGCCGAGATGATCGGCGTCGGACTGGTCATCCTCGCCGTGATCGTCACCTTCTCCGGTGACAACACCCCGGCTCCGGGCGACTGATCACATCCTGGGAGATTTCAGGGTCGTCATCCCCTGAAATGAGGGTCGTCATCCTTGGAACGGGGCGGCCATCCGCTCGGACTGGACAACCTGGACAGCAGGGGATCCCGGTGTCCTGAGCGTCACTTATTTCCGAAATACGTCCATTGCTCGGGAATAAGTGACGTTCAGAAATCGCCAGCGTCACATATTCCCGAGCAATGGGGTGATTTCGGAAAAATGTGACGCTGAGGAGTGAGAGAGGTGTGAAGGGAGCGTTATGACGATCGATTGAACCGGTGTCGGTTGGGTTTGACGGGTGTCGGTTGGTTGAAAGGTTGAGCCATGGGAACTTTTGTGGTGCTTTTGGCTCCGTGGCGAGTGCTCGGAAGCCTTGAAACCGTTGGAATACCGCCGTTTTCGGCATGAAAAAAGGGATTCGCGGTTTCCCGTGAATCCCTTGATTGCGGAGTGAGGGGGATTCGAACCCCCGAGCCGCTAACGCAACTAACACCTTAGCAGGGTGCCCCTTTCGGCCACTCAGGCATCACTCCGTGTTGCATCAGACAGGTGTTGTCGCAGTCTGAAGCGCAACAGCATGTAACTATACACCATGATCGAGGTGCGACCCGCCAAATCGAAGAAAAAACAAAAAATCCGTCAGACGAATCAGAAATACATGCGTCTGACGGCGAGCGCCATGAAGCTCTCCGGCACCGCCCTGTGTAAACACGTGTAGGCGGAGCCGGAGGTACGCCATTGTCCGTCCGTCTCCGCGGACTATTCTAGACCTAAACAACCGACGACACCCCCCGAATCGCTGTGATCGTCATGACGCAGTCGCATATCGGAGCGGAGCCGTGAGGGCAGAGAGAGCGGGAGCCAGAATGGTCCGGAACAGTCGCCATAGCGGAAGATACACCGGTCGTCATACCGGTGAATACGGTCGTCACGCCCGCACCGGAGGCGGGAGCAGAGCGGCATCGCGCGCGATCACCATATTGGCGGCCGTGCTCGCCGTCGCGCTTGCGGTCGCGCTCGGCGCCGGGGCGAGGGCGATGATCGAACGCTCCGGAACCGCATCCGCGCCGAGCGCCGCGAACGGGGCTGGATCCTCCGCCGGCACACTCGACCGCACTCAAACCGCGCCCAAGCCGGTCGTCGTCGAACATCACGGCAATTCGCCCGACTGCCCCGATCAGGACTGCATCGCGATGCTCGTCAACGGCGATCTGCTCTTCCATCCCAACCTGTGGAAGCACTTCGCCTCCGCCAACACCGCGGCGACCGACGGTACGGCGTTCGACTTCACCCCGCTGTTCGAGCCGATGCGCAAGTACATCCAGGCCTCCGACATCGCCGTATGCGAGTTCGAGACGCCGATCGCACAGCGCGGCGGCCCCTACACCGGATACCCGGTGTTCAACATCCCGCCCGAAGTGGCCGACGCGGCGAAGCATGTCGGCTACCACGCGTGCACGCATGCGACCAACCACTCCTGGGATCAGGGCGCCGCCGGCATCGACCGGTTGTGGGACACACTTGCGGCGAACGGCATCGCCCAGACCGGCTCCTACAAGACCGAGGAGGACTCCCTCAAACCTCTGGTCATCGACTCGCCGACCGGCGGCGGCAAGCTGGGACTCGTCACCGGCACCGTCTCGCTCAACGGCATGACCGCGGACGCCGATTGGCGCGTGGACCGTCTGCGTCAGAGCGGCGACCCCAACCACGATTCGGACATCCGCCGGCTCGTCGACAAGGCGAACAAGGCGCGCGAACAGGGCGCCGACGTGGTCGCCGTCGCCATGCACTCCCTGCAGGAGTACCTCGACTATGCGGACTCCTACCAGCAGTCCGAGGCGCACGCGCTCGCCGACACCGGCGCGTTCGACGTCATCTACGGCGCAGGATGCCACTGCGCACAGCCGATCGAGCATTACAACGGCACCTGGATCATCTACGGACTGGGCAATGCTGTGAGCGTCGTCAGCACGATCCCCGGCCATGACGTCAACAATCAGGGCGTCACCGCACGCATCCAGTTCGCGGGCCGCAAGGGCGTGAAAGGCTCATGGCGGGTCAATCGCATCGACTGGGTGCCCAGCGTGAGCATGCGTCAGAGCTCCTATGCATGGTGCCCGATATCCTCCGACAAGCCGGACGGCGTATGCAATTCCGAAGCAGCGGACACGGCGCAGCGCCAACGCATCTCCAAGGTGATCTATTCGATGGGCGCCGATCCGAACGTCGTACGCGAATGGCGCCTCACTGACGAAACGTCGCCGACATCGACCAAGTAGTCCAAATAGGCCGGATGAAAATACTAAGGTGGAGACCATGACCGAGAAAACCACGATCACACAGAGCAACGGCATACGGAGCAACGGCATCGGTGGCACCGCAACGGCGTCCGCTCCGAGGGTATTCGAAACGCAACCCGAACGCGACGACCTGCCGCTGGTCGTCATGCCGTCCGCCATCGTCTCGATCATCGCACCGTTCAAGGCAAGACTGGAGGCGCTGCGTGACATCGCCCGGGTGCGTATCTTCGAGGAGTTCACCGAGGACGCCGACACGATCGCGCGACGCGTGGCCGACGCCGACGTGATGATCAACGCCGGTCCGCACATCTCCGACGATCTGCTGCGCCGCATATCGGCAGGCGTCCGCGCAGGCGGCGAGCAGGGCGGCCATGTCAGGTGCATCGTCTTCTCCGGGACCGGCGTCGCCAGCTACATCAACCTCGCGCTCGCCCGCGAACTCGGCGTACGCGTCTGCAACGCCGAACACTACGGCGACAACGCGGTGGCCGAACACACGTTCGCCCTGCTGTTCGAACTGCTACGCCACGTCGGCGAACTCGACGCCCGCATGAAGCGAGGCGGTTGGGGAGGTCCCCACGCCGACGGCCTCCAGCTCGCCGGCCGCAGACTCGCCATCATCGGACTCGGCGGCATCGGCTCCACCGTGGCGCGCATCGCGAAGGCCTTCGGCATGGAGGTCACGGCGTGGAGCAGCGGTCACACGCCCTCCGCCCGGTTCGCCGAACTCGGCGTCACCCCGATCGCGGATATGAACGAGCTCATCGCCGCGGCCGACGTCGTCTCCATCCACCTGCCGCTCATCGACGGCGCCACGCGCGGACTCATCACCGCCGACAATCTCGCGCATCTCAAACCCGGCGCGATGCTCGTCAACACCGCCCGTGCCGAGGTCGTCGAACCCGGCGCGCTCGCGGCCCGTCTCGCACAAGGCGACGTGGCCGCGGCGCTCGACGTGTACGATCAGGAGCCGCTGCCGGCCGACGACCCGCTGCGTGCGATGCCCGGGGTCGTACTCACCCCGCACGTCGCATGGCGCACCGACGGCGCGTTCTCGGACCTCACGCGTCAGATGGTCGAAGCCACGCGCGCCTTCCTCACCGGCGGCGAGGTCAACGTCGTCGTCTCCGAGCGCGACGCAGAGCATGACGCCGTCGAATCCGGCGCACGGCGGAACTGAGCCGGACGATGCAGACGATCCTCGACCCCGTGAACGAACCCGCACATGACGCGTTCGTCGAGAAGAAGTCCGAGTTCATCGGCGACGCCGCGCACGTCGACACGCTCGATGAGGCACTCGCCTTCGTCGAGTCGATCCGCGAGCGCCACCCCAAATCCCGTCACGTCGCCTACGCTGCCGTCACCGGCGGTGCCGACGGGCGTGTGGCCGAGCGCATGAGCGATGACGGCGAACCGTCCGGCACCGCCGGAAAGCCGATCCTCGACGTGCTGCGCGCCAACGACCTGACCGACTGCGTCGTGACCGTCACCCGCTATTTCGGCGGCATTTTGCTCGGCTCCGGCGGACTGATCCGCGCGTACTCGACCGGCGCCTCGATCGCCGTCAAGGCCGCGCGCAAGGCCGCGATCGTGCCGTGCCGACGCTATCTCGTCTCCCTTGAGTACCCGCAGCTCAAGCGATTCGGACAGATCCTCGCCGCCGTCGACGGCACGCAGTCCGACGAGACATACGCGGCCGACGTCACGCTCGTCGCCTCGATGCCGCTCGACAACGCCGCACGCTTCGAGGAACTCGTCACGGAGACCTTCAACGCGACCGTGACCCCGGAGCCGATGGACGTGGTGAACCGTGCGGTCGCCCTCGACTAGGAACTAAGCTGATACCCATGACCGATCAACAAGCCGACCAATCGACCGAGCAGCAGTTCGAACCGCTGACCGTCACCTACGAGCATCTGCGCCATTCCACCGATGCCGTCGAACTATCCGAGTTCGCACGTCGCGACCTGCCGGACCGGGCCGATCAGGCCGCGTTCTCCCGCGCTACCGCACTGCTGGAGGCCGTGGGCGGCAATCCGAACACGCCGGTCGAGGACCGTGTCTTCCTGGCGCAGACCATGCCGTTCCCGAACGTGCTGGTCAAACTGGCGCAGGACCCCGATCCGGCGGTGCGCAAGGCCGTGGCGGGCAATGCCGACGACAAGAACTGGCTGGTCGGACGCCTGACCAAGGACCCGGTGCCCGAAGTGCGCGACACCGCCCTGCGCAACAAGAAGACCTCATGGAAGATGCGTCTCGAAGGCGCGCAGAACCCCGAGGTCGACGCCGCCACGCTCGCCTTCCTCGCCACCCTCGGCACCGAGATCGAGGAGGGGGCGCCCGCGGTGCTCTCCTCGATGGTGCGCCGGGCGGTCGCGCTCAACCCGAACACCACCGACGAGACGCTGAACAAGCTCGCCGACGATCCTTCCGCAGAGGTGCGTCACGCCGTCGCCAAACGACGTAACGCGTGACCGTCTCGCCATAGTGCATCGCCAAGTTTCACGCGGTGTTTCACGCCGGTTCATCTGCCGTCCAGCGGAGTGTTTCCAAGACGTTTCCGAAGGCGTTTCTGCGGTCTTGCACACGGTCGTGGCATAGGGCGTTTTTTCCGTGCGGGCGCTACACTTGGAACCATGACAGAGAGAACGGAAAGTGCGGAACGTCTTGAGCGCCCGCTCATTCAGCTGGCCAAGCTTGTGGGCATCGGCACCAGTTATGTCGGCATGAGCAACGATTACCACGAGATCGATGATGACGTCCTCGTGGCGGTGCTTGCCGCCCTCGGCGTCGACGCCTCCAACGACGAGGCGATCGCGCAGTCGAGCAAGCGCATCCGTGATGCGCGTCGCACCCGACTGGTCGCACCGACGCTGCTGCACACGGTGGGTGAGGAGACCCGCATCCCGGTGAATGTCGGCGTGTTCGACATCCCGTCCGCCAAGATCACCTTGGAAGACGGCACGCGCTACCCCGGCAGGATCGCCTACGGTCCCGGCGACGGCTCCAAGGCCTACGTGCTCAACGACAAGTTCATCACCACCGCGGCGCTTATCATCCCTGCGGACCTGCCCGCCGGATACCACACGCTGCACGTCAGCGTGGCCGGTCGCAAGCAGGACGCCACGCTGATCAGCGCCCCGGCGCGAGTCGAGCTGCTCGACCAGATGAAGTACGGCCACCTGTGGGGATGGATGGCCCAGCTGTACTCGATCCGCTCCGCGAACTCGTGGGGCGTGGGCGACTTCGAGGATCTGTCGAATCTGCTGGTGGACTCCAAGAAGCACACGGGCAGCGACTTCATGCTCATCAACCCGGTGCACGCCGCCGAGCCCGTCTCTCCGCTCACCCCGTCCCCGTACCTGCCGATCTCCCGCGGTCTGGTCAACTTCACCTACATCCGTCCCGAGGCGATCGAGGAATACCGGCTGCTCGGCAAGGAGAGCCTTGACCAGATCAACCAGCTGCACGCCACCGTCGAACCGCTCAACGGCGATTCCCAGCTGATCGATCGCGATGCGATGTGGCGCGCCAAGATGCACGCCCTGTGGATCATCTTCAAGGTCGGCCGCAGCCCGGTGCGTCAGCAGGAGTTCGACGATTTCGTGCACGAGGGCGGCGATACCCTCGAGGGCTACGCCACGTGGTGCCTGTGCTACGACAAGTGGGGCGCACCCAGCCGTGAATCGACGAACTGGGAGCAGCGTCTCGACAAGAACTCCGCCGAGGTGGCCGCGCTGCGCCAGCAGTTCCCCGACACGCTCAACTTCTACCGCTGGCTCGAATGGATCGCCTCCCAGCAGCTTGACCGCGCCCAGAAGCGCGCCCGCGAGAACGGCATGCGCATCGGCATCATGGCTGATATGGCCGTCGGCGTCCACCCGCTCGGCTCCGAGGTGTGGTGGAACCCGGAGAGCTTCGCCAAGGGTGCCACCGTCGGCGCTCCGCCGGACATGTTCAACCAGCAGGGCCAGGACTGGAGCCAGCCTCCGCTCAACCCGATCGTGCTGGAGAACACCGGATTCGCCGCCTACCGCAATCTGGTGCACAACATGTTCTCCCACGCCGGTGCCGTGCGCATCGACCACATCCTCGGCCTGTTCCGCCTGTGGTGGGTCCCGGCCGACAAGAAGCCGATCGACGGCGCATACGTCTACTACAACTCCGACATCATGCTCGGCATCCTCGCGCTCGAAGCGTCCCGTGCCGACGGCGTGGTCGTCGGCGAGGATCTGGGCGTCGTGCCGGATTACGTGTCCGATTCGCTCAAGAAGCACGGTCTGCTCGGTTGCGCGGTCGAATGGTTCGAGCAGTTCAACGGCACCTTCCGTGCCCCGGCCGACTGGCGTCCGTACGCGCTCGCCTCGGTCAACACGCACGATCTGCCGCCGGCAGCCGGCTATCTGGAGTTCGAACACGTCAACATCCGCGAACGCCTCGGTCTGCTGACCGGCCCGAAGGAGGACTTCGAACGTTCCGCCAAGGCCGAGCAGGACGCGATGCTCCGCATGCTCGTCGAACAGGGATATCTTGAGGACGCGCTCGCCGAGGACGTCAAGACCAATGAGGCCGCGGTCATCGAGGCGCAGTACCGTGCGCTCAAGGGCTCGCCGTGCAAGCTGCTCGCCGCCTCCATCACCGACGCGGTGGGTGAGAAGCGTGCGCAGAACCAGCCGGGCACCAACAACGAGTACCCGAACTGGCGTATCCCGCTCGCCGACGGCAACGGCAACGTGGTGCCGGTCGAGGGCCTGTTCGCCCGCGTGTCGGTCCAGCGCATCGCCAACATCATGCGCGACTAGCGTCTGCCCCGCCGTCCGGGCAGCTTCGTCCCGGAGCCAGACGGACAAAGGAAAACGGAAACGGAAAACGTCCGATCCTATAGGGTCGGACGTTTTTCGTTCGTCCGGACTTCTGTCCTGCGTCCGATTCTGCGGTATCGGACGTTTCATGTCACGTGCAGAGCCTCTTTTCGTCCGATTCTGCAGGATCGGACGCGCTTCGGCGTGTGTGGCACGCCTCGACACGCCCGGTGCGATGTCATGCCCGGCGATATACTAGTGGATTGTTGTGTTTCCCTAAGGGGTCCTTCAAAGCGCTTTCCCACTCGCCATCGAGGACTTTCAGGGAGCCCACGGATAAAGAGGTCTGAGGCCTCTCGGGCCGCGCGTCTCCTACACGCACGCCGAGCAGCCGAAGCCCGGAACACAATATAGAAAAGGTAGAACAGTGAAGACTTTCACTCCGAAACCAGCCGATCTGACTCATGACTGGTACGTCGTCGACGCCACCGACGTGGTGCTCGGCCGTCTCGCCTCCCAGGTTGCTACCCTGCTGCGTGGCAAGAACAAGCCGACCTTCGCGCCGCACGCCGATTCTGGCAACTACGTTATCGTGATCAACGCTGACAAGATCGCGCTGACCGGCAACAAGATGGGCAAGGAACTCTACGCGCACTCCGGTCGCCCCGGTGGCCTGCGCCGTGACACCTACGCCCAGCTGCTCGCCAACAAGCCCGAGCGCATCATCACCGCTGCCGTCAAGGGCATGCTGCCGAAGAACCGTCTGTCCAAGGTGCAGCTCACCCGCCTGCGTGTCTTCGCCGGCGCCGAGCACCCGCACACCCCGCAGAAGCCGCAGGTCTTCGAGATCCAGCAGGTTTCTCAGCAGGCTAAGTGAACCGAAGGGAGATAGAGAACATGGCTGAAAACACCAACAACTCCGCGGTTCAGGAAACCGAAGAGGAGCTCACCAGCTACACCACCGAGACCAACGCCGGCGCTGGCACCGGCACCTGCGCGATCGAGCCGGGCTACGGCACCGGTCGTCGCAAGGAGGCTGTCGCCCGCGTCCGTCTGGTTCCGGGCTCCGGCAAGTGGACCATCAACGGCCGCACTCTGGAGGAGTACTTCCCCTCCAAGCTGCTGCAGCGTGAGGTCAACTCCCCGATCGTCCTCCTCAAGCTTGAGGGCAAGTTCGACGCTATCGTCCTCGTCGACGGCGGCGGCACCACCGGTCAGGCCGGCGCCATCCGTCTCGGCGTGGCCCGCGCGCTGAACGCCATCGATCGCGACGCCAACCGCGCCGCGCTGAAGAAGGCCGGCATGCTGACCCGTGACGCTCGCGTCGTCGAGCGCAAGAAGGCCGGTCTGCACAAGGCCCGTCGCGCTCCGCAGTTCTCCAAGCGTTGATTTTCGCGCTTGTCGCTGCACACGATACGAAACCCCGTCACCGTTCGTTCGGTGGCGGGGTTTCGCCGTATCAGGGCCCGCGAGATTCGGCGGGCGGACCCGTCTAGTTCAGAAGCTGCTTCATCAGGGTGATGCTCAACGCCGGGAACGTCCAGACATTGTCGTCGGGAATCTCCTCGGGGACCTCTTCGAGGGACTCCTCGGACGCGGAATGCACACTGAGATCGCCCACAGTGGTGTCGTCGGCTTCGACCGAAGTCTCGTCCGAGGCTTCAGCGGCACTTGCACTCGTGGCTTTCACCGGCGTCATGCCGGCATTGCCGCCAGCATCGACGGCCTCTCCGCGAGCCGCCGTCTCGGAACGTTCACCCGATTCATCGTCCGATTCATCGCCCGCAAGCGTGGCGTTTGCGTTCTCTGCGGCCCGCTGCGCCGCTTCGGCCAACGCCACCGCCTTCATATCCGCGTCGAACGCGTCGGTTAGATCTTGCATCTGCTTGGTGGACGGATCGGACTGCATGCGTTCCACCAGCTCGTGAATGTTGCTATCCTCCGGCACGTTGCTCGCCCAGGTCGACTGGTGTTCGCTGAGTCGAAAATCCTGCACGCGCAATCCGTGCCCGGGCAGGTGTCCGGTGCTCTCCGCGGAGCACCACGCCGGAGTCCACGAACTGTCCGACGGCAGGCGGAACTGCCTGTCCTCCGGAACTCCGTTGATGACGATGATCACATCGGTTTCGCTCGCGTCGAGCAGCTGCATCGCGAAGCTGCGCTGCCCCAGATCGAACCAGTCGCGTTCCATCGGCGTCGTACCATCCGGCAGGAACCATTGGATGCGGCTGGACGGCTTGAGCAGTCCCAGCTGGGTCAGACGCGTGAAGAACCCCTCCTGATGGTAGAGATCCAGCGACTTGCGCAGCGAGATGAGCTTGGAGACGGTCTCGAGGCGATGCATGTGCCAGTTCTTCTCCGGCGTGTACAGCCAGTCCCATTTCAGATAGCTGATCGGGCCGTCCTGACAGTACGCGTTGTTGTTGCCGGCCTGCGAATTGCCGTATTCGTCTCCGGCGAGCATCATCGGCGTGCCGAGGCTCAGCAGCAGCGTGCCGAGCATGTTCATCGCCGCGCGTTCGCGCCGGGCGATGATCGTCATGTCGTCCGTGCGGCCCTCCACGCCGAAGTTCGTGGAGTTGTTCACGTTCGAACCGTCGTTGTTGTTTTCGCCGTTCGCCTCGTTGTGCTTGTTCGTGTAG
The DNA here is from genome assembly GCF_008698085.1 of Bifidobacterium callitrichos. Classification (NCBI taxonomy): domain Bacteria; kingdom Bacillati; phylum Actinomycetota; class Actinomycetes; order Bifidobacteriales; family Bifidobacteriaceae; genus Bifidobacterium; species Bifidobacterium callitrichos. The sequence goes on along the minus strand of NZ_RZJP01000002.1, from coordinate 81,197 downwards.
CGGGTCAGATCGGTGAGCGTGAATCCGTCGTGGCAGGAGACGAAGTTGATCGACGATGCGGCGCCACGCCCGGGATCAGTGGCGAACAGGTCGGCCGATCCGCACAGTCGGGTCGCCATCTCCTGCATGCCAATGCGCCCGACGCGGCCGCCGCCAGCTACGTCGGTGAGCCAGAACTGTCGCGTGGTGTCGCGGAACCGGTCGTTCCATTCGGCGAACGGCAGGGAGAACTGTCCGGTGCGCCAGCCGAGATTGCCCAAATCCCACGGCTCCATGATGAGCTTGAGATTGCCGAGCAGCAGGTCGGAGCGCAGCGCGTACAGGAACGGGTGATGCTGCGTGAACTCGCCATTGAGTCTCGCGAGCGAGACGCCCAGATCGAAGCGGAATCCGTCGATGCCGATGCGCTTGGCCCAATAGCGCAGCGAGTCGATGGCGAAGGTCACGACGTGCGTGTTCGTGAAGTCGAACGTGTTGCCGCAGCCGGTCGTATCCTCCAGCCGGCCGATGTTGTTCTTCTGCCGGCGATAGTAGGAGATCGCGTCGAGGCCGCGCCAGCACACGGTCGGCCCCTCGATGCCGCCCTCGCACGAATGGTTGTAGACGACGTCCATGAGCACTTCGAAACCGGCTTCGTGCAGTGCGCGCACCATGTGCAGCACCTCCTCGCGCACCGCCTCGGCGCCCTTCTCCTGCGCCGCCTTCGTGGCGTAGGACGGTTCCGGCGCGAAGAATCCGAGCGTGTTGTAGCCCCAGTAGTTGACCCGCCCACGCTCCTGAAGGAAGACCTCGTTCTGCTTGGCCTGGATCGGCAGCAGTTCGATCGAGGTGACACCGAGACCCTGCAGATAGGCCAGCGTGGTCGGATGGGCGAGTCCGGCGTAGGTGCCGCGCAGCTCCTCGGGCAACCAGGGAGCCTGCGCGGTGAAGCCCTTGACGTGCAGCTCGTAGATGACGGTCTTGCTCCACGGGATGTGTGGATGCTCGGGATCCTTGTCGTGCTTGCGCTCGTCGCGGTCGTCGATGGCCACGGAGATCGGCATGTGTCCCAGCGAATCGACGGTGCTCATCGCGCCGAAGGCGGATCCGTTGACGCGATCGTCCTTGATCTCGCATTCATAGGAGAACGCGGCGGGGGAGAGCTCCATCTTCCCGTCGATGCCCTTCGCATACGGGTCGAGCAGCAGCTTGTACGGGTTGAATCGCACGCCGTGACGCGGATCCCACGCGCCGTCGACGCGGAAGCCGTAGTGCATGCCGCTCCACGCCTTGGGAATGTGCACGTACCACAGGCCGTAGTTCGGCCCCTCCATGCGGAAGAGGGTCTCGCGTACGTACTGGTCCTCGATCAGACGCGTGCAGACGGGGAATTCGTGGATCTGATCGACGAACGACACTCCCGGCATGTCGAATAGACGGATCGAATCCTGATAGAAGGCGGAGGGATCATCCAACGACTCGATGACGCTCAACCAGACCTGATCGGCGGTTTCGGAACGGACGATGACGTCCGCGCCGCCGTCCTCAGTGAAGTAGAAGCCAGGGCGGGTGGCGAAACGATGCAGCGATGGATTTCTCATACAGCCATTGTAGACGTGACCATTTACTCCCGATCGTTTCCCCCAAAATCCGGTGGGACCGCCCGGAGTCGTCCCCGTGAAATCGTCATGAGGGATACGGGGTCGTCGGATGAATGTCTGGTAGATTGAGCCGTTGATCGTTTTGTTGTTCGGTTTCATCGTCTGCACGGCGTTGCGCACGAATCGCGCGTTACACTGGAACCGGCCAACGATGCAAAGGAGAATCATATGGCAAAGAAAATGACCGAATTCACCACCGACCTCCAGCACTCCGGCATGATCGCCAAGGATCTGGACGAGACCATCAAGTTCTACACCGAGGTGCTCGGCTTCGAACTGGTCGGCGTCTATCCGAACGGCGAGAACCGTTGCGCGTTCCTGCGCTACGGCCACCTGACCATCGAGACCTGGGAGGGTGAGGAGGCGCCGATGCAGGCTGGTGCCATCAACCACTGGGCGTTTGACACCCCGGACATCGAGGCCGCGTGGGCCAACGCCAAGGAGCTGGGTCTCGAGACCCGCGAGGACGAGATCGCCTCGATCCCGACCTTCTGGGACAAGGGCATTCGCTACTTCAACGTCTTCGGCCCGAACCGCGAGACCATCGAGTTCTGCCAGATCGTCAAGTAGCTTCGATTCACTCCCCCATCGACTGATCCTTCAACCAACAACGGCGGACGGCCGGCATCCCCACACTCTGGGCATGTCGGCCGTCCGCCGTTTAGTCATACTCCTTTCTGTGATTCCGGCTTACAAGAAAGTATCAATTGTTGCCGATTGTCACGGAGAAAGACCGTGATTATTCGCTGGAAAATATAACTAACGCTCCAAAGACGAGCGGAAGTTGACAGTGATGTTGTATATGTTCTTGCAGGTAAGGAGAACGCATGGCACAGGGGCTTATGCGAAAGCTGTTGCCGGGATTCTTGGCGATAGCGGTATTCATGACAGGCGATGGTTTCGAATTGACGTTCCTGTCGAAATATGTGGTGGATCAGGGGTTCTCATCGGCGCAGGCGTCATTGATGTTCACCCTGTACGGTCTGGTGGCGGCGCTTGCCGGCTGGTCGTCCGGCGTGCTGGCCGAGTTGTTCGGAGCTAAGCGCATCATGATCGTCGGCGCTGGATCCTGGATCCTGCTGCATCTGGTGTTCATCAGCGTCGCCCTCCCGAGCCACCTCTATCCGTTGATGCTGGGTACGTACATGCTGCGCGGCATGGGGTATCCGCTGTTCATCTACTCGTATGTAGTGCTGTTGGCGCAGACCGTCGATCCAGGCAAACTCGCGTCTGCCATGGGATGGTTCTGGACTGCCTATTCATTCGGCATCGGTGTATTCGGCGCTTACCTGCCTGCATTCATCACACCGGTGATCGGTGAGTACTACTCGCTGTGGTTGTCTCTGCCGTTCGCCATCGTTGGCATGCTGATCTGCATCATGTTCGTGCCGACGACAGCCAACGTCGAACTTGAGACGATGAGCACGGCCGATAAGCTGCGTGAACTTTCCCGCGGTGTGACCATCCTCAAGGACAATCGTCAGATTGCCTTCGCCGCCGTGCTACGTGTCATTTGCAACTTGACTTTGTACGGATTCCCGGTCATCATGCCCCTCTATCTCTCCACTCACACCAATGGTGGTGGCGCATGGTTCAAGGTCACCGAATGGTCGACGATCTGGGGACTGCTGTTCGTGGTCACCGTATTCGGCAACGTGTTCTGGGGTCGTATGGGAGACCGTTTCGGATGGATGCGGCAGATGCGTTGGTGGGGATGCTGGCTCTCCGCGATCGGTACCCTTGCCATGTACTACGTTCCACAGTTCCTTGGACATAATCTGCCGGCGATGTACGCATGCGCGGTCGTACTTGGTCTGGGCATTTCGGCGTTCGTTCCCATGGGAGCTGTATTCCCTGCATTGGAACCCGACCACAAGGGTGCCGCCGTTTCCGCCCACAATCTCGCGTCGGGTCTGACGACCTTCTGCGGCCCGTTCATCGCCACGCTGCTGCTGGAAACCGTGGGATTCGCCGGAGTGTGCTGGGCGTATGCGATCTGCTATATCGGAGGATCCGCTATTTCGCTGTGGATTCGCCCCCGGCAGCCTGGGTTCGATGAACGCGGCCGTCGCGTCGCGGTCAAGGAGCCTGTGGCCGACGCCGACCCGATGATCATGGTCGCGGCTCCGCAGACCGTCTGACCTCGCGTATAGGCGCGGATGGTCAAGTCGACGAGCCGATACTCAACGAAGCTAATACTCGACAAACCAACAACCAACAAACCAACAACACAAGGAGAAACATCATGAAGGCAGTGGTTCTGGAGAAGAAGGGCGTGATCAACGTTCGCGAGGTCCCGGATGTGCAGGCGCCCGGCCCCGGTGAGCTGCGCATCGCACCGCATACCGTGGGCGTGTGCGGATCCGATCTGCACTACTACACGCATGGCCGAGTCGGCAAATACGTTGTCGAGAAGCCGATGATCCTTGGACATGAGGCCGCGGGCACCGTGTTGGAGGTCGGTCCCGGCGTCACTGGATTCAAGCCGGGCGATCGTGTCGCTCTCGAGCCGGGCATCCCGGATATGACCTCGCGTGCGAGCCGTCTGGGCATGTACAACGTCGATCCGGCCGTCCGTTTCTTCGCCACTCCGCCGATTGATGGTTGCCTGTGCGAGGAGGTCGTCCACCCCGCCGCCTTCACCTACCATCTGCCTGATACCATGAGCTACGGCGAAGGCGCCCTGCTCGAGCCGACCGCCGTGGGTATGTGGGCTGCCACCAAGGCCCGTATCAAGCCTGGTGATGTGTGCGTGGTCACCGGTTCCGGCACCGTCGGTATGCTGACCGCGTCCGCGGCGCTCGCCGGTGGCGCGTCCAAGGTGCTCGTCTCCGATGTCTCTGCCGTCAAACTCGGCATCATCGGACAGATTCCCGGCATCATCCCCGTCGATCTGACCAAGGAGGATCTGGTCGAACGGGTCCGTGAGGAGACGGCCGGATGGGGTGCCGACGTGGCGTTCGAATGCTCCGGCGCGCCGAAGGCGTATGAGACCTTCTGGAAGCTCATCGCTCCTGGTGGCTGTGCCGTCTTGGTAGGCATTCCAGTCAATCCGGTGTCCATCGACATCACCGAGTTGCAGGCCACCGAGGTGCGTATCGAGAACATCTTCCGCTATGCGAACGTGTATCAGAAGGCCATTGATCTGGTCGCCAGCGGCAGGTTGAACCTCAAGCCCTTTATCACCGACACGTTCGCGATGGACGATGCCAAGGCGGCCTTCGATCGCATGGACGAGGGGCGTCCGGGAGACATCAAGCTGCAGATCACGGTCGATCATCGTTGATGTGTCGAATGTCGTCCTTTTGGGCGCTGTCTCTTTGACGGTGGGTGAAACGGAGTCCGAGTGTCCATTCGGTTGACGGTGATCACCAAAAAGATTCCAGTTGGTGTTCGCCGTCGCCGGTCGACGCTCGAACTCCGTTTCGTCATATGCAGGGCGTACGCCGACAATATATAAGCTGTGGATCAGCGGAGTGAGGAGGTTGGCTGTGACTGGTTCGGAAGGATTCGTCTCGTCGGGTACAGGTGCGGGTGCCGGTTCTGGTTCCCTGGAGGTCATTGTTCCTGATGCCGGTGCGGCGATTCGATGGGCGTGCCATGGCTATCCGAATTCATTGGCGAAATGGCATTACCATCCCCAATTCGAGATCCACCTGATTCGTGAGGGGACCGGTCAGCTGATGGCCGGTGACGGGCTGTTGCCATTCGAGCCGGGGCATGTGGCGTTGATAGGCTCCAATTTGCCGCATAATTGGCTTTCCGATCTCATGCCAGGGGAGCGGCTGGTGAACCGTGATGTGTTATGCCATGTCAGACCGCAGACCATTCGTATGCTGTCGTCGGCGTTCCCCGAAACCTCCGGTTTCGAGCAGGTGCTGCGGCGGGCGTCCCACGCGCTGGTCCTTTCCGGGGGATCGGCCCGTGACGTCGCTGATGTGCTGGTGGGGATGGGTGATCATTCGCCATCTCGGCGTGTGGCCGATTTGATCACCATGCTTTCGGTCTTTGAACAGGCTCCTGCGGGTGAGAGCCGAACCGTGGTCACTCCGGAATACAACCCGGCAGTGGCGGTGGGCGCCGAAAGCGGCGTCAATGCCGCGATCACTTATATTTCAGCGCATCTTGACGATGTGAGTCTGGAAGGTGCCGCCAACGCCGCATCGATGAGCGTGTCCACGTTCTCACGCTTCTTCAAACGTGTGGCGGGTGTCGGGTTCGCCGACTTTGTACGACGTCTGCGGGTCGGTCGCGCCTGTCGCATGCTGATTTGCACGGACATGCCGATCTCTCGTATCCAGCGGATCAGCGGCTATGACAACGCCTCTAATTTCAACCGTCGTTTCCGTGATGAAACCGGCATGACCCCTTCAGCGTATCGGAAGATGCACGCGATGCGGTGATGGATTTCTCATGCAGCCGTTGTTGGTGTGACGTGGTCAGTGGTACGTCACGCCCGAACGGTGAAGTGCGGGGTGCATTGAACTTACGACACGCCGGTGTGAACTTGTTTTAGAAAATAGATTTGCAAAACAGTGCTAAGGAAGTTATAGTATGAATCAACACCCCGCAAGGAAAGCGGGATGACAACCGAACGTCGCACCATATTCGACAACACGTCTTCGTAGTGGAAGGCGGTAGAAAGGAACCATCATGAAGGCACTCGTGCTCACCGGCGTCAAGCAGTTTGAGATCCAGGACCTGCCCACCCCCGAGATCGCCCCGGACGAAGTGCTCGTCAACACCGCGTACGCCGGCGTGTGCGGCACCGACCACGACCTGTATGCGGGTCGTCCCGGTTCCGCGGCTGCCGTCCCGCCCATCGTCCTTGGCCATGAGAACTCCGGCATCGTCGCAGCGGTCGGACCGGACGTGACGAACGTAAAGCCTGGTGACCGCGTCGCCGTAGATCCGAATATCTACTGCGGGCAGTGTGACTACTGCCTTACCCAGCGCCCCGAACTGTGCGACCATCTCTCCGCGGTCGGTGTGACCCGCGACGGCGGCCTCGCTGAGCAGTTCACTGCCCCGGCTTCCGTGGTCTACAGGTTGCCGGACAACGTCTCCCTCAAGGACGCCGCCGCCATCGAGCCGATCTCCTGCGCCGTGCACGGCGTCGATCTGCTCAAGCTGCGTCCCTACCAGAAGGCGCTGGTCATCGGAGACGGGTTCATGGGCCAGCTGTTCGTCCAGATCGTGCAGGCCTACGGCGTACATCAGGTTGACCTCGCGGGTATTTTCGACGATAAGCTCAAGCGCAATCAGGAGCTGTTCGGCGTGAAGACCGTGTACAACACCACGCGCGAGTCCATCCCGGAGGAGTCCTACGACGTGATCATCGAGGCCGTGGGCCTGCCGACCACGCAGGCGCAGGCTGTGGCGGCTGCGCGCAAGGGCGCCCAGGTGCTCATGTTCGGTGTCGGGCCGCAGGAGGCGCACTTCGAGATGAACACCTATGACATCTACAAGAAGCAGCTGACCATCCAGGGTTCCTTCATCAACCCGCTCACCTTCAAGGACGCCATCAGCCTTCTCGAATCCGGCAAGGTGGACGTCGCGCCGCTCATCAGCCACGAGCTCGGGCTCGGCGAGGTCCAGGACTTCCTCGACGGGAAGATCAAGGGCGTTTCCAAGGCCGTCGTCAAGCTGGGCGACTGAGCTCCATCATACTTGGCCGCCGGTTTCCCTTTCCCGGCGGCCATCGCTCCCTGTGAGAGACCCACATTCGACAATGACGTTCCTGTAAGGGTTATCTATGATTCAGTTCTTTGAACAATTCGGAATTCCTCGTGCGCTGCTGCTTGGATTCCTCGCCGTGGCCATCTTTATGACAGGTGATGGATTCGAGCTCACCTTCCTGTCCAAATACATGGTCGATCAGGGCTTCACCGCCGCGCAGGCGTCCGGTCTTGTCACTGTTTACGGCCTGTTTGCCGCACTTGGCGGATGGACGGCCGGCGTGCTTGCCGAGATGTTCGGCGCCCGTCGCGTCATGATGTTCGGCGCCTGCTGGTGGATCGGCGTCCATCTGGTGTTCCTCGCCTTGGCGTTGCCGAGCGGCGTCTACCCGTTCATCCTGTCCGTCTACGCGGTGCGTGGTATCGGCTACCCGCTGTTTATCTACAGCTTCGTGGTACTCATGGCGCAGTACATCAGTCCCTCGCGCCTCGCCTCGGCCACCGGATTCTTCTGGACGTGCTTCTCGTTGGGCATCGGCGTGTTCGGCGCTTACCTGCCGAGCTTCATCATGCCGCACTTCGGCGAATACCGGACCTTCTGGTTCGCGCTGCCGTTCTCCATCGTCGGCACCGTCATGTGCTTCCTGGTCGTACCGAAGAACAAGATCGTCAAAGGAGAGGGGCTGAGCACCAGGGAAAAATTGAAGGAACTTACCGACGGTGCCACCATCCTGTTCACCAACCGCAAGATCGCCGTCTGCGCCATCATCCGCATCATCAACAATCTGCTGCTGTATGGTTTCCCGGTCATCATGCCGCTCTACCTGTGCACCACGAAGTATGGCGGCATCAACATCTTCAAAACCGAGGAGTGGATGCGCATCTGGGGCTTTGTGTTCGTCGTCACCCTGATCTTCAACACATTCTGGGGCTGGTTCATGGATCGCTTCGGATGGGTGTGGCCGATGCGCTGGTTCGGCTGCGGCGTGCTCGCCGTCGGATCCGTCGCCTTCTACTACATCCCGCAGTGGTTCGGTGCGAACGCGGCGATGATGATCGTCGCATCCATCATCGTCGGCATCGGCACCTGCGCGTTCTCCTGCCTGCCGACCATCATGACGCTCGAGGCCCCGGGCAAGCAGGGCGCAGCCCTTTCCGCCTACAATCTGGCCGCAGGCCTGACCACGTTCGTCGGTCCCGGCATCGCCACGGTTCTTCTGCCGTCGATCGGCATCGAAGGCATCTGCTGGACGTATGCAGCGCTGTACGTGGTGGCGTTCCTGCTCACCTGCACTCTGCATCCGAAGCAGCCCGGCTTCGACGAGAAGGGGCATCGCACCACGGACGAAGAATCGGCCGATGATGAGACGGTGGAGACATCCGCCGACCTCGTCTCCGATATGCGTCCGGTCGAGGTGACCGTGGCGGCAAGCCGTTCCACGGTGGACCTCGTCTGAACACGGGACCGGTGCGATATTTTGGACCTATCGATTCGATCACATTCAATTCAAAGGAGAACTATCATGACCAAGCCTATGACCGCATTCACCACTGATTTCCAGCATTCCGGCATGATCGCCCGGGATCTGGACGAGACCATCGCCTTCTACCGTGAGAAGCTCGGCTTCGAACTTGCCGGTCTTTATCTGAACGGCGGGAACCGCTGCGCGTTCCTGCGCTACGGCCACCTGACCATCGAGACGTGGGAGGGTGAGGAGGCCCCGATGGCCGCCGGCGCCATCAACCACTGGGCGTTCGACACCCCGGACATCGAGGCAGCGTGGGAGAACGCCAAGGAACTGGGGCTCAGATTCAAGGAGACCGGGATCCAATCGATCCCCACGTTCTGGAAGAAGGGCATCCGCTACTTCAACATCTACGGTCCCAACGGCGAGACCATCGAATTCTGCGAGATCGTCAAGTAGACGTCAAGTAGATTTGTGAGGCTTCTGCTGTTTTCGTGGGTTGGTTGGTGGGTTGGGGTAGTCGGATGTCGAGGCCGCCGCATCTGAGCGTGGCTGGGGCAATAAGGTTGCCAACGTGGCGGATGCCGTAGGCCATGTGGATGATGACCTTGATCCGGTTGCCGGACACACCGAACATCCAGTGCTTCAACTCGGCCCCGGCCCGCACGATGGGGGTGTTCGAGCGGGTTGCGCAAGAGTTGCCTGAGCTGCCGAGCCCAGTAGAGCCGTCCCCTGTCACGTCTGGTGCGTCCCCCCGTTCGCCTTGCCCGCCCGCCTCGCGGGGTTCAACGCGAAAACCATGGGGAATCATGCTGAGTCCCCCGGATTCGCGGGACTCAACGCGATTATGGGCGATTTCGTCGCTGAGTCCCGCGGGCTTGAACGCCCGCCCTACGCCCGCCTGTCGGCCGCGGAAGAGGAATCATTGGAATTCCGCCGTTTTGAGGCGATGCTGACGTGTCGCTTCCGGCCCGGTGCCGGTGTGGGAAGGTGTGGCCGCGGGACTCAGCGCGACAATCGCGGAAAATCGCCCTGAGTCCCTCGGATTCGCGGGACTCAGCGCGACAATCGGCTTTCGCTGCGCTGAATCCCCCGCAGACTGTCGAAACGGACCACAGGGGAGCGCGCAGATCGGCGGAACAATCCGGGAATCAAGCATTGGATGCCGCCGTTCGGCAATGAAAAGATTTGTTGGTTGCACATGTCGGCCGGTATGCGCCTCACGCATGCCGGCCGTTTCGCGTGAAGTGGCGTGAAACGGTTCGAAATAGGTGTTCGGGATAAGCTCGGGGTGTGGCGCGTGGTGTGGAAAGTGAGACCGGACGCCATTGTCCGATTCTGCTGTGCATCGTGATCGATCGCGGTGGTGCCGCGGTGGTGTCGGGTCGATGCAGCTCCCGATGCCGGCTTGTTATGTGTGATGATGAATCGATCAGATCGATGGTGTTTTCTGACGTCTTTCGGGACTCAGCGCTTCTCGATGGCCTCGATGGCGTTGAGGGTGGACTCGCTGTAGCCTGCCTGGGCGAGGGCGTTCACGCCGCTGACCTCGAGTCCGCGAAGCACGGCCGCCATGATCTTCTTCTTGTTCAACATGATTGGTTCCTTTCCGTTGTTTGCATCCTAGGATGTGATCGGCCGGTGTCTTCGGTCGTCGGTGACAGCGTAACGCTTGACCGCGACTTATATGAATTGTTTTTCAAAAACGTAATTGCATTACTAATCGAATCTATTCGCTGCAGATTCCGTCCAGATAGGTCTCGACATAGCGCAATGCCGCGCCGATGATGTTCTGATCCTCCGCGCAGTGGCTGCGGCGTAACGTGAACCGTTCGGTGCCGAACGGTGTGTGATCGACGACCCGTCGTTTGAGATCGTCGATGTCATCGTCCTCCAGATACTGTGCCGCCTCGCCGCCGACGATCACATCCCCGGCGACGACCGACCGCGCGTTGACGATCGCCTGCGTCACATAGTCGAGCCATTCGTCCATGCGCTCGCGGTGATGCCGTTCGCCCTGTTCGAGCACGCTGAAGAATCCGGGAATGGATTCGTGGTCCTCTGGCAGCGATTCCGGTGAGCAGTAAGGGTCCATGCACCCGCGCTGGCCGCAGTAGCATTCGCGTCCTCCCGGCACGAGCGTCATGTGCTCGATCGCTCCGTTGCACAGGTTCGGTCCCTGGTTCAGCTTGCCGTCCACGATCACCGCGCCACCGGGGCGTCGTTCGAGGTAGATGCACACGGCGTCGGTGATCGTCTTGTCGAACCACAGTTCCGCCATGGCGGAGGCGTCGGAGTCGTGAATCATCATGCATGGACGGTGTATGGACTGTGCGATGGTGTCGAGCGTAAGCCCAGTGTTGTGCATGATATTGCCGAAGACGATCGTGCTTCCGTCGTGGCAGATGATGCCTTGAATCGCAAAGGATACGCCAAGCACGGGGCCGTGCCGCTTCTCGACATCCGCCGCGAAGTTCTCGATGATGCCGCCGATGCGCTGGTAGTAGGCGTTCATGTTGCGGTAGGGGAGTGTGCGGCTGAAACGCTCGACGACGGTGCCGGCGAGGTCCACTGCGCACATGCGTACCTCGTTTGCCCGCATGGTCACGCCGATCGCGGTACGGTGGTCCGGATTGAACTCGTACGCCTGCGCCTTTCTACCACCTGTCGACTCGCGAAGGTCGCCTTTGCGGATGATATCGTCCTGTTCGAGGGCGCGCAGGTTCTGCGTGATGGTGGGCAGGCTCAGTCCCAACTCGCGTTCCAGCTCCTGCTTGGTGACGTGATTGTGCGCGTACAGGTATTGAGTCATCGCCTTGCGGTTGTGCGCTTTGACCGCCGTCGATGGCATCGCCCTCATGTGGTGACCTCCGCTGTGATGTCGTTCTATCCTTCGTTGGTGCAGCCATTATACAAGATTACTTTGTAAAAGCGTGTTCTCGTTCGTTGGAAGGGGATGTTCGGGGTGCAGGGCGGTAGGTGTAGGTTTCGATGAGTCGGGGACTGTGAGTCGTCGTTGACTGCCTAACTTTTTGCAATTGGCTTTCTTGAATTGTGAATGAACTGTATACATTTAGAAAACCTTTTTCTAAAAGATGCCGTGGGCAATGTTTGTTTCTTGTGGTTGAATTATCAAAAAATGAACAAAAGGCATCAATATGGAGCTGTTTTTTTGATTTTGTGAGGCTTTTAGAACAGGAAATAACAAAATTCTCTCATAAACTCCCATGAAACGCCGACGATTTTGTGCGTATGCGCCACTGCGTGGTCTTCGATATATTGTGACCTAGGCCACATGCGGATGGTCGTGCGCCGGAATCGACGGGCGAGACCCGCATGCTGGAGATGTCCATATACATGACATGTTGTGCAAATACCACCGATCGAGGAGGATTCATGGCAGACGCTAAGAAGGCCGACACCCCCACCAAGCCGACTCCGGAGGAGAAGCAGGCGGCGGCCGAGGCTGAGGTTGATGCGCTGGTGAAGAAGGGCCTGAAGGCCCTGGCGGAGTTCGAGAAGCTGGATCAGAAGCAGGTCGACCACATCGTCGCGAAGGCGTCGGTCGCGGCGCTGAACAAGCATCTGGTGCTGGCGCGCATGGCGGTCGAGGAGACCGGCCGTGGTCTGGTCGAGGACAAGGCCACGAAGAACATCTTCGCGTGCGAGCACGTCACGAACTACATGGCGGGTCAGAAGACCGTCGGCATCATCCGCGAGGACGACGTGATGGGCATCGACGAGGTCGCCGAGCCGGTGGGTGTGGTCGCGGGCGTGACCCCGGTGACGAACCCGACGTCGACCGCGATCTTCAAGTCGCTGCTGGCGTTGAAGACCCGTTGCCCGATCATCTTCGGCTTCCACCCGGGCGCCCAGAAGTGCTCGGTCGAGGCCGCGCGCATCGTGCGTGACGCCGCGATCGAGGCGGGCGCTCCCGCGGACTGCATCCAGTGGATCGAGCACCCGTCGATCGAGGCAACCGGCGCGCTGATGAAGCATGACGGCGTGGCCACGATTCTGGCGACCGGCGGCCCGGGCATGGTCAAGGCCGCGTACTCGTCCGGCAAGCCGGCCTTGGGCGTGGGCGCAGGCAACGCGCCGGCCTATGTCGACTCCGACGTGGACATCGTGCGCGCCGCGAACGACCTGATCCTGTCCAAGCACTTCGACTACGGCATGATCTGCGCCACCGAGCAGGCCATCATCGCCCGCAAGGACGTGTATGCGCCGCTCGTCAAGGAATTGAAGCGCCGCAAGGCCTACTTCGTGAACGCCGACGAGAAGGCCAAGCTCGAGCAGTACATGTTCGGCTGCACCGCGTTCTCCGGTGGCACGCCGAAGCTCAACTCCGTGGTGCCGGGCAAGTCCCCGCAGTACATCGCCAAGGCCGCCGGCTTCGAAATCCCCGAGGACGCGACGATCCTGGCCGCCGAATGCGCGGAGGTGTCGGATAACGAGCCGCTGACCCACGAGAAGCTCGCCCCGGTGCAGGCCGTGCTCAAGGCCGACAACAAGGAGCAGGCGTTCGAGATGTGCGAGGCTATGCTCAAGCTGGGCGCCGGCCACACCGCCGCTATCCACACCAACAACCAAGACCTCGTGCGCGAGTACGGCCTGAGGATGCACGCGTGCCGCATCATCTGGAACCAGCCGAGCTCGCTGGGCGGCATCGGCGACATCTACAACGCGATCGCCCCGTCGCTGACCCTGGGCTGCGGCTCCTACGGCGGCAACTCGGTGTCCGGCAACGTGCAGGCCGTGAACCTGCTCAACATCAAGCGCATCGCCCGGAGGAACAACAACATGCAGTGGTTCAAGATCCCGCCGAAGACGTACTTCGAGCCGAACGCCATCAAGTACCTGCGTGACATGTTCGGCATCGAGAAGGCCGTCATCGTGTGCGACAAGGTCATGGAGCAGCTCGGCGTCGTCGACAAGATCATCGACCAGCTGCGCGCCCGCGCGAACAACGTGACCTTCCGCATCATCGACTACGTCGAGCCGGAGCCCTCGGTCGAGACGGTCGAGAAGGGCGCGGAGATGATGCGCGAGGAGTTCGAGCCGGACACGATCATCGCGGTCGGCGGCGGCTCGCCGATGGACGCGGCCAAGATCATGTGGCTGCTCTACGAGCACCCGGAGATCAGCTTCGGCGACGTGCGCGAGAAGTTCTTCGACATCCGCAAGCGCGCGTTCAAGATCCCGCCGCTGGGCAGCAAGGCCAAGCTCGTGTGCATCCCGACCTCGTCCGGCACCGGCTCGGAGGTCACGCCGTTCGCGGTGATCACGGACCACAAGACCGGCTACAAGTACCCGATCACCGACTACGCGCTGACCCCGTCGGTCGCGATCGTCGACCCGGTGCTTGCGCGCACCCAGCCGCGCCGTCTGGCCTCGGACGCCGGCTTCGACGCGCTGACCCACAGCTTCGAGGCGTACGTGTCGGTGTACGCGAACGACTTCACCGACGGCATGGCATTGCACGCGGCCAAGCTGATCTGGGAGAACCTGGCCGAGTCGGTCAACGGCGAGCCGGGTCTGGCCAAGACGGTCGCGCAGGAGAAGATGCACAACGCGGCCACGATGGCCGGTATGGCGTTCGGCTCCGCGTTCCTGGGCATGTGCCACGGCATGGCCCACACGATCGGCGCCCTGTGCCACATCGCGCACGGCCGTACGAACTCGATCCTGCTGCCGTACGTGATCCGCTACAACGGTCAGGTGCCCGAGGAGCCGACGAGCTGGCCGAAGTACAACAAGTACGTGGCCGACGAGCGCTACCGCGACATCGCCCGCAACCTGGGTGTCGACACCGGCAAGACCCCGGCCGAGGCCGTGGAGAACCTGGCGCGCGCGGTCGAGGACTACCGCGACAACAAGCTCGGCATGAACAAGAGCTTCCAGGAGTGCGGCGTGGACGAGGACTACTTCTGGAGCGTGCTCGACCAGATCGGCATGCGCGCCTACGAGGACCAGTGCACGCCGGCCAACCCGCGCATCCCGCTGATCAACGACATGAAGGACATCGCCATCGCCGCCTACTACGGCGTCAGCCAGGCCGAAGGCCACAAGCTGCGCGTCGAGCGCGAAGGCGAAGCCGCCACGGAGGAAGCCTCCGAGCGCGTCTGAGTCGAGTCTGCCAGATCGCAGGCTGAGATGAGCTGATCATCGGATGAGCTGATCATCCACCGAAACAGGGTCGGTTCCCGAACATCAATCGGGAGCCGACCCTGTTGCCGTATGGTTGCCGTAAGTCCGCGTGCTTCTAGCGGTGCGTGTCGCCCTCCGCGTGCGTGATCGCCTCGCCGATGTTGTCCTGACTGAAATCGTGATTGCGGTAGTCGGGATTGTCCACCGGCAGGTGCGTGACCAGCGTGTCGAACACCTGACTCAATATCTCACCGCGCTCCAGCACCGCATCGAGCACATGTCCGCCGATCGAATGGTCGTCGGCGAGGAAATGCTCATGGAATCCGGCCACCGCGGCGCCATGGAACATGACGGGGGAGAAGTAGCCGAGCATCACGCCGCGCACGTCATGGCCCAGGAAGATCGCCTGACGGTCGGCCACCTCCTCCAGCGTGGGGTATGGGGCCTGCTGCTTGATGACCGCGCGTGTCTTGATGAAGCTGAACGTGCCGCGCACGATCACCGAGAAGAACGTGTTCGCGCGTCCGTTCGCCTCCACGATGCGCCGGTTGAGCTCCTCCAGACCGATATCGCTGCGCTCGCACTGGTATTGGAACGCCGCGCGATGGATGTTCGCGAACGGCAGCGTCAGGTCATCGGGAACCGCTTCGACCGCGCCGGTGCGTCCGACCTTCCACGCCTTGCCGTCAAGTACGATGATCTCGCCGTCGAGTCCCTCGCCGGTGCCGATACCGGTGTCGCCATGGGTGAGCAGTTCGCCCATCGTGGTGGTGCCCTCCAGAAGGCCCGGCACCAATAGCGCCAGTGTACCGTGCTGATAGAGGACGTTCGCCCTATGCTCGTGGATCGGCTCGATGGCCTTGCCTTTGAGTTCGCTCACAATTCGTAATATAAAGGTCTCGCGATTCGTCCCTCAAGACCTCGCGCAACGCAATGGACGTGACTTGTCTCACATGCTTGTCCGCACTCATGCCCGTGGCGTAATCCCCTGTAACGGTACAGAGGTGGGTATAGCGTATCCGAGTGCTTTTGAGGGGTGTCCGACAAGAACGTCGGTGCAATCCCGGTGCGGCACGGGAAGAAGTATGCGGCATATGGCAACCAAGCGCGGTATCGATACGGTGCTCACCAGCGAGGAATCGTACGTCGACGGCAAACTCACGCACACGGCGTTCGTCTCCCTCGCGATCCTCACGTTCATCACGTTCGTCGGCAACTTCACCCAGCTGCAGCTGAGTGCGGCCCTGCCGTCGATCGTCGACGAGTTCGGCGTCAACGTCACCACCGGCCAGTGGCTCACCTCCGTCTTCCAGCTCGTGATGGGAGTGATGGTGCCGCTGACCGCGTTTCTGACCCGTCGCTTCTCCACGCGTCAGATCGTCATCGTGTCGATGGCGGTGTTCACGCTCGGTTCGGTATGCGCGTGGCTTGCCCCGTCCTTCCTGATCCTGCTGCTCGGCCGTGTGCTCGAGGCGATAGGCACAGGAGTCATGTGGCCGGTGCTGCAGATCACGGTCTTCTCCATCTATCCGCTGTCCCGCCGCGGCGCCGCGATGGGCATGGTCGGCATCGCGATGAGCGTCGCCCCGGCCATCGGACCGACGCTCGGCGGCCTCCAGACCGACGCGAACGGATGGCGTTCGATCTTCCTGACCCTGACTGCCATCGGTGCGATCTCCCTGATCGCGGCGTGCCTGTGGCTGCACAACTTCGGCGAGCACGACGCGGCCGCCCGCGCCGACTTCTTCTCCGTGGCCCTGTCGATCTTCGGTTTCGGTGGATTGATGTTCGGCTTCACGAACATCGAGAACTATCCGTTCAACAACCCGATGGTGTGGGGGTCGATGCTCGTCGGCGTCATCGGCATCATCTGGTTCGTGGTACGCCAGATCCGTCGCGCTCATATATATAAGGAGTACGCCAAGGAGTACGCCAAGGAACACGTCACGCGGGAAGCCGCCGCGTCCGCCGGCGCACGTTCCGCAAACACTCCCGAACCGCCGCTGCTTGACCTCGGCGTCCTGAAGAACCGCTCGTTCACCGTCGGCACGGTGACCGCCTCGCTCGCGTTCTTCGCGTTCAGCTCGATTCTGGTCATCATGCCGCTGTACATCCAGAACGATCGCGGCTTCTCCGCGACGATGAGCGGACTGATCATGCTGCCCGGTGCGATCGGCCAGTGCATTTCCCAGCTGTTCGGAGGCAAGGCCCTCGACCGTTTCGGCGCACGCCCGGTCGCCCTGTTCGGCGCGATCGTGCTCACCCTCGGTACCATCGGCATGAGCCTGATCTCCTCCGATACGTGGATCTGGTGGGTATCGATCTGCCAGTTCATCCGCCAGATCGGCATGGGATCGCTGCTGATGCCGATCACCACCTGGTCGCTCAACTGCCTCGAGCCCGGGGAGATCTCCGCGGGATCCTCCGTGACGAACACGGTCCGACAGGTCGCCGGCGCGATGGGCGCGCCGATCCTCATCATCCTCATGGAGACGTTCACCGCAGTCCGCCACGCCGCGGGCGTCGACGCGGTCACCGCCAACATCTTCGGCATCCAGTGGGCGCTGCGCATCTCCGCCGCGATCTGCTTCGTCATGGTGATCCTCGTGCTCGTCGGCGTGCGAGGCGACGGCGCCGGCTCCACCCGCGAAGCCACCCGCCGCGCCCTCTCCCGCATGCGTCACTAGGTCACTGTGATTTCGCGGAGCGGGTCTGAGGGGTAGTGCATGGTTGGAGCCTATGACTACCAGACACACCTATCGCACGCGACGCGCGTCGACCATCAGAACGTGGATCCCCGATCAGCCCGGCGCATGGGCCATGGTCTTGTCTCCTGCACTGTCCGGACTCATCGTGGGTGGCGCGAACATCGATTCCGTCTGGCTGTTCGTGGCATGGACCCTGTGCTACTGCGTGCAGTTCACCGCATCCCGGTGGCTGAAATCGCGGATGTCGCGCCGTTATCTCAAGCCGATGCTGGGATATCTGACGGCATTGGCCATCGTCGGACTGCCGTTCGTCATCACCCGACCGGGCATCATGCGATGGGCTCCCATATATATGGTGCTGGCCGCGCTGTCGCTCCTCGCCGCGTGGACGCGGCGCGAACGTTCGCTGTGGGGCAACGGCGTCGCCGTCACCGCCTCGTCGCTGATGGCCGCCGTCGAGACGTCGTTCGGTACGCGCAACATCGCCGGGGCGGCTTGCGCCGTCATCAACGGCTCCCTCAATCGGTTCCTCGGCGATGGCTCGTCGACGGTTGTGGCGGCGGCTGGCAGATGCGAGACGTCGATCAACGCGGGCATGGATGCCGTCCGTTCGCTGCCCGTGCCGGGGGATTGGTGGAACGCGTATTCGCTGCCGATCGTCGGCGTGCTGCTGGCGGCGCTGTTCGCCGTCGTTCAGTTCGGTTCGGTCCTGTTCGTCAAAACGATGATCCGCGAGCGTGGCAAGCGATCATATGTGACGGCGTCGTGGATCTGGCACGGCGTGATGCTGCTCGGGGCGGGTGGCACCGCTGGCGTCTCGGTCTCGCGGGGGTGGGATCGTCTCGACGCGGCGAGCGTGCTGCTGGTGGTGCTGGTCGTGTGGCTGCTCGCCCGCGCCGTTGTATTGCCGATTCTCGGTCGATTCAGGCCTCTGAAGCCGTTGATCGCAGGCGTCACGGAGATGATGTCGACGGTGCTGACCTTCGCCCTGTCGCTCACGCTCGGTCTGCCGTTGACCATGTGAATCGCGACACGCCGAGACATCCGTCCTGATGATTTAGTCCGGCCTCGATGCTTAGATAAACAAGTTGCCTGATTTGGGCTCGCACATTTGGAAATAACAAAGCGAGCACGGGGCCGGAACCATCCACTTGGTTTCGGTGGGCCGTGCACTGATGTCGGATGACCGCCAGAGGACGTATGTCCAAGGGAGGCCATGCGCGCCGGTGCCCTTAAGAAGCAGGCTGGTAAACAGTACACGAATCGCTAGAAAGGGCGGACGGCAATGGCGGGACAGAAAATCCGCATCAGGCTTAAGTCCTATGACCACGAGGTCATCGACCAATCGGCGAAGAAGATCGTCGAAACGGTGACGAACGCGGGCGCAACTGTTGTTGGCCCCGTTCCGCTGCCGACCGAGAAGAACGTTTTCTGTGTTATTCGTTCTCCTCATAAGTACAAGGATTCTCGCGAGCACTTCGAGATGCGCACGCACAAGCGCCTCATCGACATCGTGGACCCGACCCCGAAGGCCGTGGATTCCCTGATGCACATCGATCTGCCTGCGGACGTCAACATCGAGATCAAGCTGTAAGGGAGGAGGGAACCACTATGTCGCAAAGGAACGATTGCAAGGCTCTGCTGGGCAAGAAGATCGGCATGTCTCAGGTCTGGGACGAGAACGGTTTCTTCGTCCCCGTCACGCTGGTGGACGTTTCCACCAACGTGATCACGGCCATCAAGACCGATGAGACCGACGGCTACACCGCCGTCCAGATCGGCTACGGCCAGATCGATCCGACCAAGGTGACCAAGCCGCTCGCCGGCCACTTCGCCAAGGCCGGTGTCACCCCCCGTCGTCACCTCGTCGAGGTGCGCGAGGACAACGCCACCGAGTACACGGTCGGTCAGGAACTGACCGCCGAGCTCTTCGCCGAGGGTACCGAGGTCGATGTGACCGGCACCACCAAGGGCAAGGGCTTCGCTGGCACCATCAAGCGCTGGGGCTTCAAGTCCTACCGCCGTTCCCACGGCTCTCACAAGAACGAGCGTCGCCCCGGTTCCGTCGGCGCGTGCGCTACCCCGGGCCGTATCCTCAAGGGCAAGCGTATGGCCGGCCGCATGGGTCATGTGACCGCCACCGCGCAGAACCTCACCGTCGTCTCCGCTGATGTCGAGAACGGCATCCTCGCCATCAAGGGCGCCATTCCGGGCCCGAAGGGCGGCATCGTTCTCGTCCGTTCTGCGGTGAAGGGAGCCTGATAAACCATGGCAAACGTTACTCTGAACGTCACTGACAACGCCGGCCAGAACGCGGGCACCGTCGAGGCCCCGGCCGAGCTCTTCGGCATCTCCGCCGAGGACGTGCAGGCGCACGTCCCGCTGATCCACCAGGTCGTCGTGGCCCAGCTGGCCGCTGCCCGTCAGGGCACCCACGCCACCAAGACCCGCGCCAACGTTTCCGGCGGCGGCAAGAAGCCGTGGAAGCAGAAGGGCACCGGTCGTGCGCGTCAGGGCTCCATCCGCGCGCCGCAGTGGTACCACGGTGGTGTCGTGTTCGGCCCGCAGCCGCGCAACTACGCGCAGCGCACCCCGAAGAAGATGAAGGCCGCCGCTCTGCGCTACGTGCTGTCCGACCGCTTCAACGCCGGTCGCGTCGCCGTGGTCGACTTCGGCATCGGTGAGACCCCGTCCACCAAGGCCGCCGTCGCCGCTCTGACTCCGGTCACCAACGACAAGTTCACCACCGTCGTGTTCACCCGCGACAACGTGAACGAGTGGCTGTCCGTGCGCAACATCCCGACCGTTCATCCGATTTTCGTCGATCAGCTCAACACGTACGACGTGGTCACCGCGCAGTACGTCGTCTTCACCAAGGAGGCCCTCGAGGCCTTCGTCGCGGCGAAGACCGAGCCGAAGGAGGCCTGATTTTCATGGTCGCTATTCACAAGCCGGCACACGACGTCATCCTTAAGCCCGTCGTCTCCGAGAAGAGCTACGCCAACTCCGATCGCGGCCAGTACACCTTCGTGGTGGCCCCGTCCGCGAACAAGGTGCAGATCAAGCAGGCTATCGAAGAGATCTTCAATGTCAAGGTGACGAGCGTCAACACCCTCAACCGCGCTGGCAAGAAGCAGCGCACCCGCACCGGTTTCGGCCGTCGCGTCAACGAGAAGCGCGCGATCGTGACCGTCGCCGAGGGCCAGACGATCGACATCTTCGGTAACTGAAGGCTAGCCGAGAAAAGTTAAAGGAAGAACTATATTATGGCTATCCGCGTTTATAAGCCGACGACCGCAGGCCGCCGTAACGCGTCCGTCTCGGACTTCGCCGAGATCACGCGCTCCACGCCTGAGAAGTCGCTGGTTCGCAAGCTGTCCAAGACCGGTGGTCGCAACTCCTACGGCCGCATGACCTCCCGCCACCGCGGCGGTGGCCACAAGCGCCAGTACCGTCTCATCGACTTCCGTCGTTGGGACAAGGACGGCGTGCCCGCCAAGGTCGCCCACATCGAGTACGACCCGAACCGTACCGCCAACATCGCCCTCCTGCACTACGCCGATGGCGAGAAGCGCTACATCATCGCGCCGAAGGGTATCAAGCAGGGTGACGTCATCGAGACCGGTGCCCAGGCCGATATCAAGCCGGGCAACAACCTGCCGCTGAGGAACATCCCGACCGGTACCATCGTGCACGCGATCGAGCTCCGCCCGCTGGGTGGCGCCAAGATCGCCCGCTCCGCCGGTGCCGCCGTTCAGCTCGTCGCCAAGGACGGTGCGTTCGCCCAGCTGCGTATGCCGTCCGGTGAGATCCGCAACGTCGACGCGCGCTGCCGCGCCACCGTCGGCGAGGTCGGCAACGAGGACCACGCCAACGTCCAGCTCGGCAAGGCCGGTCGCGCTCGTTGGATGGGCAAGCGCCCGATCACCCGTGGTGAGTCCATGAACCCGGTCGACCACCCGCACGGCGGTCGTACCCGCGGTGGCAAGCCGCCGGTTTCCCCGTGGGGCAAGGGCGAGGTTCGTACTCGTCGTCCGAAGAAGGCCTCGAACAAGATGATTGTTCGTCGTCGTCCGAATGGCAAGAACCGCAAGTAAGGAAGATTCGAAGAGATGACTCGTAGCATCAAGAAGGGCCCCTTCGTCGACGCCCACTTGCAGAAGAAGGTCGACGAGCAGAACGAGAAGGGCACCAAGAACGTCATCAAGACGTGGTCCCGCCGTTCGATGATCACCCCCGATTTCATCGGCCACACGTTCGCTGTTCACGATGGTCGCAAGCACGTCCCGGTGTTCGTCACCGAGGCGATGGTCGGCCACAAGCTCGGTGAGTTCGCCCCCACGAAGACCTTCAAGGGTCACGTGAAGGACGACAAGAAGGCCCGCCGCTAAAGGAGAGCATGACTTATGGAAGCTAAAGCAATCGCTCGTCACGTCCGCGTGACGCCGCGCAAGGCTCGTCGCATGGTCAACCTCATCCGAGGCAAGCAGGCGACCGAAGCCGTCACCATTCTGAAGTTCGCCCCTCAGGACGCGTCCCTGCCGGTTCGCAAGGTCCTCGAGAGCGCGATCGCCAACGCTCGTTTCCAGGCCGATAAGGCCGGCGAGCCGTTCCGCGAGAACGACCTGTACATCAAGGAGACCTACGTGGACGAAGGCGTGACGCTCAAGCGTTTCCGCGCCCGCGCCCAGGGCCGTGCCGCTCGCATCAACAAGCGCACGAGCCACATCACGGTCGTCGTCGCCAACAAGGAAGGAGCCCGCTAAAGATGGGTCAGAAGATCAATCCGTTTGGCTACCGTCTTGGCATCACTGAGAACCACCGCTCCAAGTGGTTCTCCGACTCCAACAAGGCCGGCGAGCGTTACTCCGACTTCGTGCTTGAGGACGACAAGATCCGCAAGGAGATGAACAAGGACCTCGAGCGCGCCGGTGTGAGCAAGATCGTCATCGAGCGCACCCGTGACCGCGTCCGCGTCGACATCCACACCGCCCGTCCGGGCATCGTGATCGGTCGTCGTGGCGCCGAGGCCGAGAAGGTCCGCGCCAAGCTCGAGAAGCTGACCGGCAAGCAGGTCCAGCTCAACATCTTCGAGGTCAAGAACGCCGCGCTGGACGCCCAGCTCGTCGCTCAGGGCATCGCGGAGCAGCTGACCAACCGCGTCACCTTCCGTCGCGCCATGCGCAAGGCCCAGCAGGACGCCATGCGCGCCGGTGCCAAGGGTATCCGCATCAAGCTCTCCGGCCGCCTCGGCGGTGCGGAAATGAGCCGTTCCGAGTTCTACCGTGAGGGCCGCGTTCCGCTGCAGACCCTCCGCGCCCTGATCGACTACGGCTTCTTCGAGGCCAAGACCACCTACGGCCGCATCGGCGTCAAGGTGTGGATCTACAAGGGCGATATGACCGAAAGCGAGTTCGAGGAGCAGCAGGCTCAGCAGAACAACCGCCCCGGCCGTCGTGGCGATCGTCGTCCGCGCCGTGGCAACCGTAACGCTGGTGCCGGCCGTCAGCAGGCTGAGGCTCCGAAGGCCGAAGCCGCCGAGGCTCCCGCCGCCACGGAAACGAAGGAGTGAGCAAGAATGCTTATCCCAAAGAGGACCAAGTACCGCAAGCAGCATCGTCCGGTCCGTTCTGGCATGTCCAAGGGCGGCAACGAGATCAACTTCGGTGATTACGGCATCCAGGCGCTGGCCCCGGCCTACGTGACCAACCGCCAGATCGAGGCCGCGCGTATCGCCATGACCCGCTACATCAAGCGTGGTGGCCGCGTGTGGATCACGATCTTCCCGGATCGCCCGCTGACCAAGCACGCCCTCGGTGCCCGAATGGGTTCCGGTAAGGGTACGCCTGAGTTCTGGATCGCCAACATCCACCCCGGTCGCGTCATGTTCGAGATCGGTGGTGTGTCCGAGGATGTCGCACGCGAGGCTCTTCGCCGCGCCATCGATAAGCTCCCCATGAAGTGCCGTGTGATTGCTCGTGAAGGCGGTGACATCTGATATGGCAGTCGGAACCGAAGAGTACTCCATCAAGAACCTCAATGAGAAGACCAACGCGGATATCGAGGGCTTCCTGAAGAAGTCCAAGGAAGAGCTGTTCAACCTGCGCTTCCAGCACGCGACCGGTCAGCTCGAGAACACCGCCCGCCTCAAGGCTGTCAAGCGTGACATCGCCCGCATGTACACCGTGCTGCGCGAACGTCAGCTCGGCATCACCGTTGAGCCGGCCGCCACTGAAACCGCTAAGGAGAAGTGATCATGGCTGAAGAGCGTAACTTCCGCAAGGTTCGTCGCGGTTACGTCGTGTCCGATACCATGGACAAGACCATCACCGTCGAGCTCGAGAAGCGTTCGACCCACCCGCTGTACGGCAAGGTCGTCCGCACCACCAAGAAGGTCAAGGTCCATGATGAACACAACGAGGCCCAGATTGGCGACCTCGTGAGTATTATGGAAACTCGGCCTCTGAGCAAGACCAAGCGTTGGCGTCTCGAATCCATCATCGAGCGCGCCAAGTAAAACAAGTTCGGCAAGGCTCGCCGTCCACCGGGCGCGGTATGAATAGGTATTCTGTGCTTATTCCTCTACCGCGCCCGGTGTGCGGGGAGAACCAGCTCGGCTAAGGAGAATCAATGATTCAGCAGGAAACGCGGCTTCATGTCGCCGACAACACGGGTGCCAAGGAACTCCTTGCCATTCGCGTGCTCGGTGGTTCGAAGCGACGCTATGCCGGCCTGGGCGACGTGATCGTCGCCTCGGTCAAGGACGCGATCCCTGGCGGATCGGTCAAGAAGGGCGACGTGGTCAAGGCCGTCGTCGTCCGTACCGTCAAGGAGTACCGTCGTGTTGACGGCTCCTACATCAAGTTCGACGAGAACGCCGCCGTCATTCTCGGCTCCGGCCGTGAACCGAAGGGCACTCGTATTTTCGGACCGATTGCTCGTGAGCTGCGCGACAAGCGCTTCATGCGCATCGTGTCCCTCGCCCCGGAGGTGATCTGACAATGGCAGCCAAGATCAAGGCTGGCGACCAGGTGAAGGTCATCCGCGGTAAGGACCGCGGCAAGGAAGGCACCGTCAAGCGCGTGCTGTCCGATGACCGCCTGATCGTCGAAGGCGTTCAGATCGTCAAGAAGCACGTTCGCGCGACCCAGCAGGGTCAGCAGTCCGGCATCGTCTCCACCGAGGCCCCGATTCATCGCTCCAACGTGATGGTCATCGACCCGGAGACCAAGCAGCCGACCCGCGTGGGCATCGTCGTGAAGGAAGAGGCGCGTGACGGCAAGGTCAAGACCGTGCGCGTGCGCGTCGCCAAGAAGTCCGGAAAGGAGCTGGCATGACCGACACCACTACCGTCGAAGCGCCGGCCACCCCGCGCTTGAAGGTGCAGTACAACGAGCAGATCATCCCTGAGCTCGAGAAGGAGTTCAAGTACTCCAACCCGATGCAGGTCGCTCGTGTGCAGAAGGTCGTCGTCTCCATGGGCGTCGGCGCTGCAGCGCGTGACTCCAAGCTCATCGAGGGCGCCGTCAAGGACCTCACCCTGATCACCGGCCAGAAGCCGAAGATCACGAAGGCCAAGAAGTCCGTCGCGCAGTTCCACCTGCGTGAGGGCCAGGCCATCGGCGCGTACGTCACCCTGCGTGGCGAGCGCATGTGGGAGTTCCTCGATCGTCTTCTGACGCTGGCTCTGCCGCGTATCCGCGACTTCCGCGGTATCAACGGCCACCAGTTCGATGGTCAGGGCAACTACAACTTCGGTCTCACCGAGCAGTCCATGTTCCACGAGATCGATCCCGACTCGATCGATCACCAGCGCGGTATGGACATCACCGTGGTGACCAGCACCAAGGATGACAAGGAAGCTTACGCTCTGCTGAAGCACCTTGGCTTCCCCTTCAAGGAGAACTGATATGGCAAAAACCGCTCTTAAGAACAAGGCGGCCGGCAAGCCGAAGTTCAAGGTGCGTGCCTACACGCGCTGCCAGGTCTGCGGTCGTCCTCATTCCGTGTACCGTAAGTTCGGCCTGTGCCGCATCTGCCTTCGTGAGAAGGCCCACCGCGGCGAGCTCCCCGGCGTTACGAAGTCCAGTTGGTAAACATCGACGCTGAAGGTCCGCGGCCTAGCTCCCGATAGGGGAGCGGGCGGCGGAAACCACGGCGAGAAAGGGCACTAGCCCACATGACAATGACAGATCCGATCGCAGACATGCTGACGCGTCTGCGTAATGCGAGCGCGGCGAAGCACGAGACCGTGGATATGCCGTACTCCAAGTTCAAGGCGAACATCGCCGAGATCCTCAAGCGCGAAGGCTACATCAAGGACTTCACCGCGAAGGAGGCCAGGGTCGGTCAGACCCTCGAGGTCACCCTCAAGTACGGCCCCAACGGCGAACGCTCCATCCAGGGCATCAAGCGCATTTCTAAGCCGGGCCTGCGTCGCTACGCCAAGTCCGACTCTCTGCCGATGCCGCTCGGCGGCCTTGGCATCGCCATCATCTCGACCTCGTCGGGACTGCTGACCCAGAAGGAATGCCTCGATCGAGGCATCGGCGGCGAGATCGTCGCCTACGTGTGGTGAGAAAGGAGAGCTGACACATGGCATCGCATATTGGTAAGCTCCCCATCGCCATCCCCGCTGGCGTTGAGGTCAAGATCGACGGTCAGAACTTCGAGGCCAAGGGCGCCAAGGGTTCCGACTCCTACGTCCTGCCTGAGGGCATCACCGCGACCGTCGAGGGCAACGAGATCATCGTTACCGCTGGCGACGACCTGCGTCCGACCCGTGCCAAGCACGGTCTGGCTCGCTCCATCATGGCCGGCATGGTCAAGGGCGTTCACGATGGCTACTCCAAGACTCTTGAGATCGTCGGCACCGGTTACCGCGCCGTCGCCAAGGGCCAGGGCATCGAGTTCTTCCTCGGCTACTCGCACACCATCACCATCAACCCGCCCGAGGGCATCACGCTCAAGGTGACCGACCCGACCCACGTGGTCGTCGAGGGCATCGACAAGCAGTCCGTTGGTCAGGTCGCCGCGAACATCCGCAAGCTGCGCGCTCCGGAACCCTACAAGGGCAAGGGTGTGAAGTACGCCGACGAGCATATTCTGCGCAAGGCTGGAAAGGCTGGTAAGTGATATGAGCGTCACTATTTTCGGCAAGGGCAAGAAGGTTGCGCGCCTGCGTCGCCACGCCCGCATCCGCAAGCACATCACCGGTACCGCCGAGCGTCCGCGCCTGGTGGTCACCCGTTCCAACCGCCACATGGTTGCTCAGATCGTCGACGACACGCAGGGCAAGACCCTCGTGTCCGCTTCGACCCTGACCGCCGAGTTCGCCGGTTTCGAGGGCACCAAGGTTGAGGCCGCCAAGAAGGTCGGCGAGCTGATCGCCGAGAAGGCCAAGGCCGCTGGCATCGAGGCCGTCGTGTTCGACCGTGGTGGCAACAAGTACACCGGCCGTGTCGCCGCCGTCGCCGAGGGCGCCCGTGAGGGAGGTCTGGCACTGTGAGCGAAGAAATGAAGGAAACCCAAGTGGCTGAAGAGACTCAGAACACTCAGGCTGCTCCGGCTGAAGAGAACAACGCCAACGACGATCGTCGTGGTGGCCGTCGCGGCGAGGGCCGTGGTGGCCGTCGCGGTGAGGGCCGTCGTGGTGAGCGTCGCAACCGTCGCGAAGAGAACAAGGGCGATGAGCTCCTCGATCGCGTCGTGACGATCAACCGCGTGTCCAAGACCCACAAGGGTGGTCGTACGTTCAGCTTCGCCGCCCTCGTGGTGGTCGGCGACGGCAACGGCACCGTGGGTGTTGGCTACGGCAAGTCCCGTGAGGTCCCGGCGGCTATCGCCAAGGGCCAGCTGGATGCCAAGAAGCACATGTTCAGCGTGCCGCGCGTTCGTGGCACCGTTGTCCACCCGGTGATCGGTCACGACGCCGCGGGCACCGTCCTGCTGCGCCCGGCCGCCCCCGGTACCGGCGTTATCGCCGGTGGCCCGGTCCGCGCCGTCATGGAGTGCGCCGGCATCACCGACGTGCTGTCCAAGTCCATGGGCTCGCCGACCGCAATCAACATGGTGCGTGCGACCGTCGACGCCCTCAAGCAGCTTGAGGAGCCGGAGGAGATCGCCGCCCGTCGTGGCCTTTCCCTCGAGGAAGTCGCTCCGGACGCCCTGCTGCGCTCCCGCGCTCTCGGCATCGCCGAGGCCCGCAAGGCTCGCGAAGAGGCTCAGGCCGCCAAGGCCGCCGAAGCGAAGGACGGTGAGTGAGTATGGCCAAGAACCTGAAGATTACGCTGCATCACGGTCTCGTGAACCGTAAGCCGAACCAGCGCGCTACCGCTCAGACTCTGGGCCTGCGCAAGATCGGTCAGACGGTCGTCCGTGAGGACACCCCGGCCGTGCGTGGCATGGTGAACGCTCTGCGTCACCTGGTCACTGTCGAGGAGGTCGACTGATTATGGCAGACAACGAAATCCTGCAGATGCACGATCTGAAGCCTGCCCCGGGCGCCAAGAAGGACCGCACTCGTGTCGGTCGTGGTGAGGGCTCCAAGGGTAAGACCGCGGGTCGTGGCTTCAAGGGCCAGACCAAGCGCACGAACGTGCGTCCGGGCTTTGAAGGTGGCCAGCTCCCGCTGTACATGCGCCTTCCGAAGCTCCGTGGCTTCAAGAACCCGTTCCGTACGGTGTTCCAGGTCATCAACATCGCCAAGCTCGCCGAGATCTTCCCGGAGGGTGGCGAGGTGACCGTTGCCGACCTCGTGGCTAAGGGTGCCGTGCGCGCCAACCAGCCGGTGAAGGTCCTTGGCGAGGGCGAGACCTCCGCCAAGTTCACGCTCAAGGGCGTGAAGGCCTCCGCTTCCGCCAAGGCCAAGATCGAGGCCGCCGGCGGCAGCATCTCCGAGGACTGATCGCAATCGGTTCCGCGGAACACATGATGTGATCAATGACCCCTTCGCCCATCCGGGCGGAGGGGTCATTGTCATGTTCCATGGTTTGTCATGTCCCTTGTCATGTCATACATGTCTCAAGTTTTGGGGCCGATGGGCCGGTCCATTGACATTAAGTAGGCACGGTAGGATATGCTGTTGCGCTAGCGTTCAAAAACGTGCTTGTATGTGTACGCGCCATGGGGCGCGGTATGGGAGGATTTCAGGTGAGGACGTTAATCCAGGCCTTGAAGACGAAGGAACTGAGGAAGAAGATCCTCTTCGTTCTGTTCATCATCATTATCTACCGCATCGGTTCGTTCATCCCCACCCCGGGCGTGGACTTCACCGTCGTGCAAAAGTGTCTGACCACCCTGCAGGGCAGCCAGGAGAACTTCATCGGACTGGTGAATCTCTTCTCCGGCGGCGCCATGCTGCAGCTGTCCATCTTCGCGCTGGGTGTGATGCCGTACATCACCGCATCCATCGTGGTTCAGCTGCTGCGTGTGGTCATCCCGCGTTTCGAGGCCCTGCACAAGGAGGGCCAATCCGGTGAGGCCAAGCTCACGCAGTACACCCGTTACCTGACCATCGGTCTGGCCGTGCTGCAGTCCACCACCATCCTGGTGACCGCCCGCTCCGGCGCCTTGTTCAACTACGCCTGCTCGCAGGTCATCCCCGACGGATCGGTGTGGAACCTCATCGTCATGGTCCTCATCATGACCGGTGGCACCGGCCTGATCATGTGGATGGCCGAGCTCATCACCGACAAGGGCATCGGTCAGGGCATGTCCGTGCTCATCTTCATGTCCATCTGCTCCGGCTTCCTGCCGCAGCTGTGGGAGATCGGCTGGGGCACCAACGGCACCGACGGCGACTGGGCCAAGTTCGCCATTGTCGTCTCCGTGCTTGTCGTCATCCTCATCTTCGTCGACTTCGTCGAGCTGTGCCAGCGTCGTATCCCCGTGCAGTACACTCGCCGCATGATCGGCCGCAAGATGTACGGCGGCTCCTCCACCTACCTGCCGCTGAAGATCAATATGTCCGGCGTCATCCCGCCGATCTTCGCCTCGTCGATCCTCGCCATCCCGACCCTCATCGCGCAGTTCGGCAAGTCGGACCAGAGCTGGGTCAAGTGGATCAACAGCAACCTGGCGAACACCACCAGCATCTGGTACATCGCGCTGTACGCGCTGATGATCGTGTTCTTCTGCTTCTTCTACACCGAGATCACGTTCAACCCGGACGAGACCGCGGACAACATGAAGCAGTACGGTGGCTTCATCCCGGGCATCCGTGCGGGCAACGCCACCAGCCGTTACCTGAGCTACGTCATGAACCGCCTGAACACCGTGGGTGCCGTCTACCTGCTGTTCGTCGCGCTCATCCCGACCGTGCTCATCATGGCGCTCGGCCTCAACACCCAGCTTCCGTTCGGTGGCACCACCATCCTGATCATCGCGGGCGTCGGTCTTGACACGCTGCGTCAGGCCAAGGCCCAGACCGAGCAGTTCCAGTACGCCGGATTCCTGTTCGAGAACACCGACCACAAGGAAGGCTGACACTCGTCTGGCAGATGCCAGTCGGAGTCATTCGCAATCAACCATTAGGCAACATTAGGAAGGATTGACATGCGTCTTCTTATCATGGGCCCGCAGGGCGTCGGCAAGGGCACCCAGGCCGCGCTGCTCGCCGAGCATTACGGCATCCCGGCGATCTCCACCGGCGATATCTTCCGCGCCAATATCAAGGGCAAGACCGAGCTCGGCCTCAAGGTCATCGCCTACACCGACAAGGGCGAGCTGGTTCCGGACGAGCTGACCAACTCCATCGTCAAGGATCGTCTCGCTCAGGACGATGCGAAGAACGGCTGGATCCTCGACGGATATCCGCGCAACGCGGCCCAGGTCGAGGCGCTGGATGTCATGCTTGAGGAGCTCGGCACCCCGCTCGATGCCGTTGTGGCGCTTGACGCCGATCACGATGTGCTCATGCAGCGCATCGCCAAGCGCGCCGAGGAGCAGGGCCGCACCGACGACAACCCGGAGGCCATCGCCAAGCGTCTGGCCACCTATGCCAAGGAGACCGCTCCGCTGCTGGACACCTACAAGTCCCGCGGTCAGCTGGTCGAGATCGATGGCGTCGGCGAGATTGACGCGATTCAGGCCAGCATCGTCGCTGCGCTCGACGCCCGCTGAACATGATGTTCAGCCAGTCGACGGCTGACGACTAGCACATGTCACACACAAGCCGGACATGCGACACACCCATGTGTCGCATGTCCGGCTTGTGTGTATTCTAGTAGTTTGGTGTGTCTTTGGATACACATGTAATGCAACCGAGGAGTGGAAGCGGGAGTAATGGCAAAAGACGGTGTGATTGAAGTCGAAGGTAGGGTAGTCGAAGCGCTGCCGAACGCGATGTTCCGCGTTGAACTCGAGAACAAGCACATCGTGCTGGCCACCATCTCCGGCAAGATGAGGAAGAACTACATCCGAATCCTTCCGCAGGATCGTGTCGTGCTCGAGATGAGCCCGTATGATCTCAACCGCGGACGCATTACGTACCGCTATAAGTAAAGGTACAAGCAAAGGAAAACCATGAAGGTCAGCCCTAGTGTGAAGAGGATCTGCGAGAACTGCCGCGTGATCCGTCGTCACGGCCGCGTCATGGTGATCTGCTCCAACCCGCGCCACAAGCAGCGTCAGGGCTGAGAGAAGATTCTCCAGCGGCACTAATCAGGCACTTATTCACAGTGCTTCCCGCAAGGGAACGACACTGAACCACGGGCACGTAGGCCCGTGCCGGGGAACCGGACGAATGGGTGCAAGACCTACGTTAACAAGAAGGAATCGCAATGGCACGTCTTGCCGGAGTCGACATCCCCAATGAGAAGCGCATCGAGATCGCCCTCACCTACATTTTCGGTGTGGGTCGCACTCGTGCCAAGGAAACGCTTGCCGCGACCGGTATCAACCCGGACATCCGCGTCAAGGATCTTACCGACGAGCAGCTGATCACGCTGCGTGACTACCTCGAGGGCAACTACAAGATCGAGGGTGACCTGCGTCGTGAGATCGACGCGGACATTCGCCGTAAGATTCAGATCAACTGCTACCAAGGCCAGCGTCACCGTAAGGGACTTCCTGTGCGCGGTCAGCGCACCAAGACCAACGCCCGTACCCGCAAGGGCCCGAAGCGTACGGTTGCCGGAAAGAAGAAGGCCACCAAGTAGTAGGTGGCTCCGATTCGGGCCACGGGGTCACACCCATCGCCCGAATCACCATTTCACAACAATAAGTTCGTTACAAGGAAACGAGGGTCAATGGCAGCGCCTAAGCAAGCCGCTCGTAAGCCCCGTCGTCGTGATCGCAAGTCGATCCCGGTCGGCCAGGCTCACATCAAGTCTACATTCAACAACACGATCATTTCGATCACCGACCCGTCGGGCGCCGTGGTGTCCTGGGCTTCCGGTGGCGATGTCGGTTTCAAGGGCTCCCGTAAGTCCACGCCGTACGCCGCTGGCATGGCCGCCGAGTCCGCCGCCCGCAAGGCGATGGAGCATGGTCTGAAGAAGGTCGACGTCTTCGTCAAGGGCCCGGGTTCCGGTCGTGAGACCGCGATCCGCTCCCTGCAGTCCGCTGGCCTTGAAGTTGGTTCCATCACCGACGTCACCCCGCAGGCACACAACGGCGTTCGTCCCCCGAAGCGTCGTCGCGTCTGAGCACTACTAGACAATATTCATCCAACCCGCTTTATGCCCGGTGAGTGCACCACCGGTCAGAAGCTGAAAGGATACCACAGTGCTTATTGCACAGCGTCCGACTCTTACCGAGGAATCGCTGACCCCTCAGCGTTCTCGCTTCACCATCGAGCCGCTCGAACCGGGCTTCGGCTACACGCTTGGCAACTCGCTGCGTCGAACCCTGCTGAGCTCGATCCCGGGTGCCGCTGTGACGTCGGTGCGTATCTCCGGTGCTCTGCATGAGTTCACCACTCTGCCGGGTGTCCAGGAGGACGTCACTGAGATTCTGCTCAACGTCAAGGGCATCGTGCTCACCAGCGAGTACGACGAACCTGTCGTGATGTATCTGCGCAAGAGCGGGAAGGGCGAAGTCACCGCCGGTGACATCACCCCGCCTGCCGGTGTGACCATCGCCAACCCTGATATGCATATCGCCACCCTCGCCGAGGACGGCGAACTCGAGATCGAGTTCACCGTCGAGCGCGGCCGTGGCTACGTGCCGGCGGCGATGAACAAGCAGGATACCGATGAGATCGGCCGCATTCCGGTCGACTCCATCTATTCCCCTGTGCTCAAGGTGAGCTACAAGGTCGAGGCGACGCGTGTCGAACAGCGCACCGATTTCGACAAGCTCATCCTGGACGTGGAGACCAAGCCGGCCATCTCCCCGCGTGATGCGGTGGCTTCCGCCGGTTCCACCTTGGTGGAGCTCTTCGGCCTGTGCCGTGAGCTGAACACCCAGGCTGAAGGCGTCGAGGTCGGCCCCGCTCCGGTGGTGGAGGAGTCCAACCCCGAACTCGCCGTGCCGATCGAGGATCTCAACCTCACGCAGCGCAGCTACAACTGCCTCAAGCGCGAGGGTATCCACACCATCGGCGAGCTGGTCTCCCACACTGAGCAGGATCTGCTCGATATCCGCAATTTCGGTATGAAGTCCATTGACGAAGTCAAGGAGAAGCTCCAGTCCCTGGGTATGTCACTCAAGGCCTCGCCGCTTGGTGGCTTCGATACCAACAATCTCGAAGGCGGCACCTTCTTCTCGCCTGAGGACGAGTGAGAACCCGTTAGCCGCAGTTCGACCAATCACGGGACCGGTTCGGACGTTCGGGCCACTGCCCACCTGAACCGGCCCTGCCAATAAGGAGTTACTATGCCCACACCTAAGCAGGGCCCGCGTCTGGCTTCCAGCCCGGCGCACGAGCGTCTGATGCTCGCGAACATGGCCACCAGCCTGTTCCAGAACGGCCGCATCGTCACCACGCTGCCGAAGGCCAAGCGCCTTCGTCCGCTGGCTGAGCGTCTGGTCACCTTCGCCAAGCGCGGTGATCTGCACTCTCGCCGCCGCGTGATGCGCGTCATCCGCAACAAGTCCGTCGTGCACGTGCTGTTCACCCAGATCGCCGAGCAGATGGAGCAGCGTGAGGGTGGCTACACCCGCATCGTGAAGATCGCCCCGCGCAAGGGCGACGCCGCTCCGGCCGCCATCATCGAGCTCGTCACCGAGCCGGTGAGCGCCAAGCAGGCCGTCGTGAAGGAAGCCGAGGCCGCGACCAAGGTCGCCGCTCCGGCCGAGGAGGCCCCGGCTGCTGAGGCTCCCGCCGAGCAGGCTCCGGTCGAGGAGACCGCCGCCGAGCAGGCCGAGTGAGTCGTTCGACACCGAGCGCTCGATAACGCGATTCGAGGACCGAAATCCCGCAAAGGGGTTTCGGTCCTCGTCGTATATATGCCGCCCGTCTGGCCGTGAGACGGCGTGAGACGGCATGTGAGGCGTGTGAGGCGTGTGATGGTACAAGCCAAGTCACGTGTCATGTGCCCAAGCCGGCAATCACGAACGCTCCGCCGTGCGGTATCTTGGGACCCATGAGCGAGACGACGAACGAAACATGCAGAATACGGTTGCGCATCGATCTGGCGTACGACGGCGGCGCCTTCTTCGGATGGGCGACGCAGCCCGCGATTCGCACCGTGCAGGGCGAGATCGAAACCGCGTTGCACCGTATCCTCCACGTCGAGGCGAACGACCCCGATGAGCCGCTGCGACTGGTCGTGGCCGGACGTACGGATACCGGCGTGCACGCCAGCCATCAGGTCTGCCATCTCGACATCTCACCGGCCGTGCTGGAACGCGCCGTCGGACACATGCAGGTGCCGGCGACCACCGCGCTCGAACATCGCCTGCAGCGATTGCTGCCTCATGACATCGCCGTCCATCGCATCGGCGTGGCGCCTGCGGGGTTCGACGCGCGATTCTCCGCACTGGAACGCACGTACGTCTATCGCATCGCCGACCGCAGCAGCGAGGTCGATCCGCGATTGGCCGGATGCGTGCTGCACATCGACGACGATCTCGATCTCGACGCGATGAACCGGGCGGCGGCCGCCACGATCGGACTGCATGACTTCGGCTCCTTCGCCACGCCGAATCCGGGAGGAACGACGATCCGCGAAGTCAAACGCGCCTTCTGGACGCGCGTGCCATTCCGGCCGCTCATCCCGGATGAGGGGCTGTCGGACACGGTGACATCGGGCGCGATGACATCGGGCGCGTATATCGTGCCCACGCTCGAATCGGGACTCGTGTGCTTCACGATCGTGGCCGACGCGTTCGCCCGCAACATGGTGCGCTCCCTGGTCAACGCATGCGTGCAGGTCGGCATCGGCAAACGCGATCTCGACTGGTTCCTCGGCAAGATGGCCACACCGAAGCGCGAGGGATCCACCGGACCGATCGCCCCGCAGGGATTGACGCTCGAACACGTCGCCTATCCGGCGGACGATCTGCTCGCCAGTCGGGCGCAGGCGATTCGCGCCGTACGTACGCTGCCCGATACCGGTACTTCAGGGACGAGCGACACGCAAGAGCGGTGACGCATTCGTAACATTCCAGCGCGTTTGCCGAAACGGGGTCCGCATACGTTAGTCGTCATATCGGCGAGAAGCCTGGAGCACAACCTCAAGATTGCAAGGAAGTGGCACGATGATCGAATCGGCGGCGCAAAAGCTGGCTGCGGAACTGGTGGAACGACGAGAGGGCATCAATCGTGAACTGGCCCGCAACGGCGTGCGTTTCGGCGTGTACAAGAACGGCGAATACCATGACCGGCTGTTCCCCTACGATCCGATTCCGCGCATCATCGAATCCGACGAGTTCGACGAGCTGGAAGCCGGTCTCAAGCAGCGCGTCAACGCGCTCAACGCCTACCTGAAGGACATCTATTCGGACAAGAACATCATCCACGACGGCGTCGTCCCCGAGGAGTTCGTCTACACGTCCGCGGGTTATTATCCGCAGGTCAACGGCGTGACTCCGCCGGCCGGCGTGTTCGCGCACATCGCCGGCGAGGACCTCGTACAGGGGGAGGACGGCCGCTGGTGGGTGCTTGAGGACAATCTGCGCATTCCTTCCGGTGCCAGCTACCCGCTGTTCGCCCGTGACATCGAACGTCGAGCCAACCCGCGCCTGTTCCGCGAGGTGCGCGTGCGCGACAACCGCGACTATCCGCGACTGCTGCGCAAGGCCATGGACTTCGTCTCCACCGAGGGCATCGCCGTGGTGCTCACGCCGGGACGCTACAACTCCGCGTTCTTCGAACACGCGTACCTCGCCGAGAAGACCGGAGCCACGCTCGCCTTCCCCGAGGATCTCGAGGTCATGGAGAACAAGCTGTTCTTCCTCGACTACGCCGGCAACCGCCATCGCGTCGGCGTCGTCTACCGTCGTCTCGCCGACGACTATCTCGATCCGTTCGCGTTCAACCCCGACTCCGTGATCGGCGTGCCGGGGCTCCTGTCCGCATATCGCGCCGGCAACGTGGCCATCGTCAACGCGCCGGGCAACGGCGCCGCCGACGACAAGGCGATCTACTACTTCGTGCCCCAGATGATCAAGTACTATCTGGACGAGGAGCCGATCCTGCACAATGCGCCCACCTACATGCCTATGTTCGAGAAGGACCGCAAGGAGGTCCTGAGCCGCATGGACGAACTCGTCATCAAGGACGTGGCCGAGGCCGGCGGATACGGTGTGGTGTTCGGACGTGACCTCGACAAGGAGCATCGCGAGGAGCTCGCCGACCGTATCAAGGAGGATCCGCGCCGTTTCATCGCGCAGGAGATCATCCAGTTCCGCGACATCGACGTGGTCGACCCGGCCACCGGTGAGCACAGTCCGCGCAAGGCCGATCTGCGCGCGTTCGTCGTGACCGGCCAGAACACGCATGTATGGTATTCGGGCCTGACGCGGTACTCGTCGGTGCCCGGCCAGATGATCGTCAACTCCTCCCAGGGCGGCGGTTTCAAGGACACGTGGGTGCTCGCTCCCAAGAACCGTACGATCCCGAACCACGGCGAGGAGATCGAATCGGTCAACCTCATGCCGCATGCGCGCAAGCATTCGCTGCAGCTGGTCACCGCGTCCAAGGCCGACAACCTGTACTGGCTGGGCCGCTACACCGAGCGTGCGTTCACCACGCTGGTCCAGTTCTACCCGTTCTACGACCGCGTGATGGACGACAATCCGGATGCTTTCCGTCCCTTCGCCCGCGCGCTCGACCTGCCCGAGGACTTCGAGGACTTCGATACGTTCATCCACTCGTTCCTCTACGACGGCACGAACCCCGATTCGGTGCGCAGCGCCATCGTCTCCGCGTTCAACAACGCGGTCGTGCTGCGCCCCGAGCTGTCGTCGCGTCTGCTGCAGTACGTCGAACTGGCGGTGACGAACATTACCAACGCCGCCGAACGCTCCGCCAGCTCCTCGGACATCTACTCCCAGCGTGACATCGCCGACGACATGCTGGCCTTCTGGGGCGGCATCGAGAACTCGGCAGCCGACATGACGCTGAAGGCGTTCATCTTCATCGGCAAGTACATCGAGCGCCTCGACCTGTACACGAGGTTCGGCATGCCCATCGAGGAGATGGAGGCGCCGTTGAGGAAGCTCAGCTCGTACTCGCATGCGCTGGACGGCATGCCGCTACCGCAGTGCTTCGCCGAGGGCGTCGGCTGGCTCCTCGGCCAGCTGCCGCAGCGCGGCTACCCCGAGCTGACGGCTCGGCTGCAGGAGTTCCTCGACGACTTCGGCAAGCGTTCGATCACCGGTGATCGCAAGGATCCGGGATCGTTCAGCGCGATGAATATGGACGCGCGCCGTCCGTGAACCGAGACGAAGCTGGTAAGGTGGAAAGAGATTCATCACATCTTACGGAGCCCTGATTCATGAAAAAACTGGTGTTTGACTACGAGATGAAGCTCAGCTTCAGCTCGCCCGTCACCGATCACCGTTTCCAGCTGCGGTGCATTCCCGCGACGGGCCCGCGTCAGCAGGTCGTCGACGTGGAGATCGACATCGAGCCCGAGGTGGAGCTGGAGACCACCATCGACTCCTTCGATTCGGTGGTGAAGACCGGCTACATCGCCGAGCCCCATGATGTGTTCAACTACAAGGTGACCGGCATCGCGTTCGTCGACAACGAGCACATCAAGACGGAGATCTACAAGCCGCTGTACCGTTTCGACTCGGCACTGACGATCCCCGGGCCCGCGGTCGAGGCTCTGACCGATATCTGCCGTCGCCGGCTCGAGGCACTGCCCGAGGATGCGTCGCCGGTCGACAAGGCGCGCGAGATCATGGATGAGGTGTACAAGGCGTTCGTCTACACGCCCGGGTCCACCACGATCCGCACCACCGCCGAGGAGGCGCTCGCCCAGCGCAAGGGCGTATGTCAGGACTATGCGCATGTGATGCTGTCCGTGTGCCGCCACTGCGGGCTGATCGCACGCTACATCGCCGGTCTGCTCGGCGGTGAGGGGGCCACCCACGCGTGGGTGGAGGTGTATCAGGGGCATCGTTGGATCGGACTCGACCCGACGCACAACCGCATGGTCGACGACAACTACATCACGATCGCCCACGGACGCGATTACCGCGACTGCATGCTCGACATCGGCATCTTCTCCGGATACAACGTCCAGCAGTCGCAGTGGGTCAACGCCTCGGTCCACGAGCAGACGCTGTAGGCGACGGTGGGATCATATTCTCAGCTCCCCTTGTCAGGACGTTGCCGTGAAGCAAACAGCGGAGCTGTTTGTAGGCAACGTGCGAGCCGACAGGCGAGCTGGCAGAATGCGCGCGTAGCGCGTCCGTAATTGCGGGACGAGCTGGCCCGCGAAGCGGGTCTGAGGGGTAGTCAATGCGGCTAGTGCAGTGTTTGGCGGAACGCGACGCGCCGACTTGCGCGTCGCACGCAGAGGCTTATAATGAACAGGTTGCGTTTTCACGCAGCATGTGGATGAATGTCCGAGCGGTCTAAGGAGCACGCCTCGAAAGCGTGTGAGGGCAACCCCCTCCGCGAGTTCGAATCTCGCTTCATCCGCCCTTGAGGGTTCCGAGTGATTCACTCGGAACCCTTTTTAGATGTTTCTGCTGTTTTCGTGGTTTAAGGGGCATTCCCGCACCGCATCTCCAAATGGCCGGTGAGCGCGTCAGAAGGCGTGTGTGTGCGGTGTTGTGCTGCTACTGAGGCGCGACGCCGTACCATGCGGCGTCCCCGTTGATATGACGGGCCGATCGGCGAAAGCCGATATGAAAAAGGCCCGACGTTTGCAGCATCGGGCCTTAGCGTTGATTACCGGCCTGCGCTCATAATCAACAAAGGGTTCAAGATGAAGCATATCACGGTGCACGGCAGTCTGTGCGTGCCTGCGGGGGGATTCAGCGCAGCCAAGACCGATTCAGGGCGACCGCGAACTGGACATAAGTGAATCCCGACGTTCTGAGCGGCACTAATTACCGAAATTCGTCCATTGCGCGGGAATATGTGACGTTGAGTAAGGACCAGCGTCACGTTTTCCCGAGGTATGGGGGCGATCTCGGGAATATGTGACGCTGAGAAATGGCCAGAGTCACATATTCCCGCACAATGGACGAGTTTCGGGAAAACGTGACGCTGAGGAGAGAGCGCGCGAGGGGTTAGGGGATGTTGAGTGTCAGGGATGCTATGTCAGCCGGTCAGCTGAACAGGGCGGCGTCGAAGGTGGGGTAGCCGAGGTCGAAGGCGCGCCAGGCGCGGGCCGTTGTGACTCGGGACAGCCATTTCAGGGTCTTGGCCGAGGCGCGGATCGCGGCGTCCGATTCGTTGCCCGTAGTGGATTCACCGGATGACGTGGATTCGCCGATGGCTCCGCTGATCGCGTCGAGATATTCGCGGGCGCAATTCATCTCCACGACGGAGACGGTGTTCGCGGTGATTCCCGTGGCGGGATCGCTGATCGAATCGGGGTGACTGATCAGATCGTTGACGGTGTAGACCTTGCGGCGCGGGTCCTTGTCCGTGCCGGAGAGCGAGAACAGGTGCTGTGCGGCGGTCTTGTGGTTATCGGACATCGCGAGCGTGGCGCCGTTCACCTTGCGGGCGGCGAGGACCTCGATGGAGAATCCGGCGCGATCCTCGGCCAGGGCGATCGCGTCGAGTGCTTTGTCGGCGATATCCAGCTTCACGACGTCGCCGTAGTCAACGGTGGCGGGGGAGAGCTCGGGCAATCCCAATCGGGAGGCCAGCTGCTGTGCGGTATACGACGCCTGTGCGGCATGAAGCGTGCCCTCGGCGAATCGCCCCGTGCAGTTGACGGCCACGTCGGTCCACGCATCGGCGGCGGTGCGGGCGGCGAGGTAGCGCATCATCACCGGGCGGGCATCGGCTTCTTCCTTTCCGGAGGTGGCGGCCAGATAGGCGCTTTCGCAGGCGCTCAATGTGGTGGCGTCGTCGACCTGAGCCTGAAGATGGGGCAGACCGGAGGCGCAGCCGGAAAGTGAGGCGATCATGGCGAGCGAGACTGCCGCCGCGGTCCATGCGCGTGCGTGGCGTGCGCGAAGTATGCGGTGCGTACGACGAACGTGCATCGCGCATACGCCGAGGGCCGAACCGGCATGGGTGTCCGAATCCCGAAGTGTCTGCATAAAACAGTAGAGTAAACACCGACTATGACCATATCGGCCGAAGACGGGCCAATCGTCGCGACAAGCCGTAATAACTTAAGGGAGGTCTTGCGAAATGGAACTGGACCTGACGTCAATCCACAAGCTCGCAGCGGAGCAGAACATCGATGCGGAAACGCTTGATGCCGCTCTTTCGGAGGCGCTCCGACTCGCGTATCTCAAGACCCCGCATGCGGCCAAGCACGCCCGCGTCGAACTTGACGAGCGTGCCGGCACCCTCACCATCTGGGCGGCGGACGAGATTCCGGGCACGCCCACCGAGGACGATCCGCATCCGGCCCCGACGATCGGCGAGGAGTACGATGACACGCCGAAGGACTTTGGACGTCTCGCTGCCTCCACCGCCCGTCAGGTGCTGTCCCAGCTGTTCCGCCATGCGGAGGACGAGCGCGTGCTCGGTGCCTTCGCCGATCAGAAGGGCAAGCTCATCACGGGCATCGTCCAGCAGGATGTGAAGGACCCGTCCAACGTGCATATCGCCGTGGGCGACGTCGAGGCCCTGTTGCCGCGTCGTGAGCAGGTGCCCGGCGAACGGTACCGTCACGGCGAGCGTCTGCGCGTGTTCGTCGTGAACGTCGGTCGCGGCGTGAGGGGGCCGGAGGTCGTTGTCTCCCGTTCCCACCCGGATCTGGTGCGTTGCCTGTTCGAGCGTGAGGTCCCGGAGCTGGCGTCCGGTGCGGTGTCGATCATGGCGATCGCCCGTGAGGCCGGCGCCCGCACGAAGATCGCGGTGAAGGCCAACACCGATGGAGTGAACCCCAAGGGCGCGCTCATCGGACCGGGAGGCGCGCGAGTGCGTGCGGTGATGGAGAACCTCGGCCCGGAGAAGATCGATATCGTCGACTACTCCGAGGATCCGGCCAAGTTCGTCGCATCCGCTCTCTCGCCCGCAGTGGCGACCGGCGTGCAGGTCATCAGCGAGAAAAACAAGACGGCCATCGCCTTCATCCACGACGACCAGCTCTCCCTCGCCATCGGCAGGGAAGGGCAGAACGCCCGTCTTGCCGCCAAGCTCACCGGCTGGAAGATCGGCATCGAGTCCGCAGAGGCCCATGCCAGGAAGGTCGCCGCCGAAAAGGCCGACTGATCCGAATACATGACCAGGCCCGACGACGCAATCGCCGGGCGTGGCACATCCAGCGTACTGAGTATGCTTGTTGCGGTATGCCGGGCGCAAGCATGCCCGGCCGAAGAATGAGGAATTCACAATCATGGTCGTACGATGAACAGGCTCGCCGTCATCGAGATTTGACCGCGCCGGCGCGTGGTCACGATAAGGAGAACAAGTAGTGGCGAAACCACGCGTTTATGAAATTGCCAAGGCCCTTGGCGTCGACAGCAAGACCGTGCTGGAGAAGCTCAAGGATATGGGGGAGTTCGTCAAGTCCGCCTCCTCCACCGTCGAACCTCCGGTGGTTCGCAAATTGAAGTCCGCCTTCGCCGACCAGAATGGTCACGGCGACAAGGGCGGCAAGCAGGGTCAGGGCGCGCGTCCCGCGACCCCGGGTCCGAGGCCCTCCAGGCCGGCAGCTCCTGCGCCGCACGCCCCGCACGATAATTCGCATACGCACGATGCTGCGCCGAAGCCGGCAGCACCGTCCCCGGCTCCGATGCCGGGTCCGTCCCCCGCCGCACACGCCGGCGGGGAGAACCGTCAGTATGCGACGCCGACCCCCGGCGCCCGTCCCGGTCCGCGTCCGGCCCGTCCCGGCCAGCAGCATGAGCAGCAGTCCGGACAGCGTCGTGACCGCCAGGAGCGCGGTGAGCGCGGTGAGCGCGGAGAGCGTCAGGATCGTCGCGATCGTCAGGATCGCGGTCGTCGTTCCCCGATGCAGGGCCGTCCGTCCCGTCCGGGTGCACGTCCTCAGGGCGATCATCGCGGCGGCCAGAACGGTCAGGGTCAGAACCCGGCCGGTGGCCAGCACACCTCCGCCACCCCGTCCGCGCCGACTCCGCATACGCCGGGGCCGCGTCCGGGTAACAACCCGTTCAGCCGCAAGCAGGGCATGCACACCCCGACTCCGGGCGACATCCCGCGTCCGCACCCGATGGCTCGTCCGACCGTGAACGACAACCGCGGCGGCGGCCGTGGACGTGGCGGTCAGGGCCAGCGCGGCGGTTTCCGCAACGGCCGTCCCGGTCAGGGCGGCGCTGGTGCACAGGGCGCACGTCCGGGCCAGTGGGGGCACAACCGTCCGGGTCAGGGCGGCGGCCAGCAGGGTGCGGGCGCGCAGCACGGCGGCTTCCGTCCGGGTCAGGGCGGCGGCTTCCAGAACAACGGTCCGAGCAGTGGCAACAGCGGTCCCGCGCGCGGCGGTCGTGGCGGTCGCGGCGGCGCTGCAGGCGCGTTCGGCCGTCAGGGCGGCAAGAGCTCCAAGGCCCGTAAGAACAGGCTGGCGAAGCGCCGCGAGTACGAGGAGATCAAAGCGCCGACCATCGGCGGCGTGCGTATCCCGCGCGGCAACGGCCAGACCATCCGTCTGCGTCAGGGCGCGTCCCTGGCCGATCTGGCGGAGAAGATCGACGTCAATCCGGCGGCCCTCGTGACCGTGATGTTCCATCTCGGCGAGATGGCCACGGCCACGCAGTCCCTGGACGAGTCCACGTTCCAGATCCTGGGCGAGGAGATCGGCTGGAACATCCAGATCGTCTCCGCCGAGGAGGAGGACAAGGAGCTGCTCCAGCAGTTCGACATCGATCTGGACGGCGAGGAGCTGCAGGAGGACGAGGATCTCAAGCCCCGTCCGCCGGTCGTCACCGTCATGGGCCATGTCGATCATGGTAAGACCCGACTGCTGGACACCATCCGCAAGACCAACGTCATCGAGGGCGAGGCCGGCGGCATCACCCAGCGCATCGGCGCCTACCAGGTGACGGTCACGCTGGAGGGCGAGCGTCGCAAGATCACGTTCCTCGATACCCCTGGCCATGAGGCGTTCACCGCCATGCGTGCCCGTGGTGCCGAGCTCACCGACGTCGCGATCCTCGTGGTCGCGGCCGATGACGGCGTGATGCCGCAGACCGTCGAGGCCATCAACCACGCGCAGGCGGCCAAGGTGCCGATCGTCGTGGCGGTCAACAAGATCGATAAGCCGGGTGCGAACCCCGAGAAGGTGCGCGGCCAGCTCACCGAGTTCGGTCTGGTGCCGGAGGAGTACGGCGGCAACACGATGTTCGTCGACATCTCGGCCAAGCAGAACATCAACGTGGACAAGCTCCTCGAGGCGGTGCTGCTCACCGCCGACGCGGATCTCGATCTGCGCGCGAACCCGAACATGGACGCGCGCGGCGCGACCATCGAGGCCAGGCTCGACAAGGGCCGCGGCGCCGTGGCCACCGTACTCGTCCAGCAGGGCACCCTGCACGTGGGCGACGCGATCGTGGCCGGCACGTCCTACGGCCGTGTGCGCGCCATGCTCGACGAGAACGGCAAGCACATGGAGGAGGCCGCTCCGTCCACGCCGGTCCAGGTGCTGGGTCTGACCTCCGTGCCGACCGCAGGCGACCTGTTCCTGGTGGCTCCGGACGACCGTACCGCGCGTCAGATCGCCGAGAAGCGTCAGGCCACCGAGCGTGCCGCTCAGCTGGCCAAGCGCCGCAAGATCGTCTCCCTCGAGTCCCTCAAGGAGCAGTTCGCCAAGTCCGAGGTGGATATGCTCAACATCGTCATCAAGGGCGATTCCTCCGGCTCCGTCGAGGCGCTTGAGGACTCCCTGATGAAGATCGAGGTGTCCGATGAGGTCGGCATCCAGGTCATCCACCGCGGCGTCGGCGCGATCACCCAGAACGACGTCAACCTCGCCACGGTCGACAAGGCCGTCATCATCGGCTTCAACGTGCGTCCGAACCGTCAGGTGCAGGACCTCGCCGACCGCGAGGGCGTGGAGATCAAGTACTACTCGATCATCTACAAGGCCATCGAGGACATCGAGGCCGCCCTCAAGGGCATGCTCAAGCCGGAATACGAGGAGGTCGTCACCTCCCACTCCGAGATCCGCGAGATCTTCCGCTCCTCCAAGTTCGGCAACATCGCCGGCGTCATGGTGCAGGACGGCGAGGTCAAGCGCGGTACGAAGTGCCGTATTCTGCGCAACGGCGTCGCCACGGTCAACGATCTGGAGATCTCCTCGCTGCGTCGTTTCAAGGACGACGTTCAGTCGGTCAAGGAAGGCTACGAGGCCGGTATCAACCTCGGCTCCTTCAACGACATCGAGATCGGCGACATCATCGAGACCTTCGAGATGCGCGAGATCGAGCGCAAGTAAGCGCGCACACAGGTACGCGCACAGGTAATCGGAAACCGGTTTTCCGTCCCAGCCGATGGCCCCCTCCACTCGAGGGGGCTTCGGCCGTTTGAAAGGAACTTCCATGGCAGGATCCAACCCCCGCGCCGCGAGGATCGCGGCCCTGATCCAGCGTGTCATCGCCTCGTCGATCGAACGTGAG
Organism: Bifidobacterium callitrichos; assembly: GCF_008698085.1. Taxonomy (NCBI): domain Bacteria; kingdom Bacillati; phylum Actinomycetota; class Actinomycetes; order Bifidobacteriales; family Bifidobacteriaceae; genus Bifidobacterium; species Bifidobacterium callitrichos. The sequence goes on along the minus strand of NZ_RZJP01000002.1, from coordinate 36,444 downwards.
CTGCATGACAAGCGACTGTCGAACATCACCATCACCGAGGTCCGCGTGACCAACGATCTGCAGATCGCCAAGGTCTACTGGACCCAGTACGGACACGAGGGCCGCGAGCAGGGCGAGCGCAAGCGCGCTCAGCAGGCCCTCGATCAGGCCAAGGGCCATCTGCGCACGCTCGTCGGCCACAAGGCTGGCCTGCGCCTGACCCCGCAGCTGCAGTTCGTCTTCGACGAGGTGCCCGGCGAGGCCCACGAGATCGAGGACATCCTCGCTCTGGCCCGCAAGCGCGACGAGGATCTCGCCCGCGCCCGCGCGAACGCCCAGTACGCCGGCGACGCGGATCCGTACAAGCACGACGACGAGCCTGCGGACGATGCGTCCGACGGCTTCGGTGACGACGACGGCTTCGGTGACGACGACGATTTCGACGATTTCGACGATTTTGACGAGACCGACGAGACCGACGAATCCGCGGACGATGCGGACAGCACGGACGACGCGGACGGTGGCCGCGCGTGAGTGACGGTCTGCTCATCGTCGACAAGCCGCTGGGCGTGACCAGCTTCGACGCGGTCGCCGCCGTGCGTGGCGCCCTGCACACGAAGAAGGTCGGACACGCCGGCACGCTTGATCCAATGGCCACCGGCATGCTGGTCATCGGATTCGGTCGTGCCACGCGTCTGCTCCAGTACATCGTCGAACATGACAAGACCTACGAGGCGACGATCCGTCTCGGCATGCGCACCACCACCGACGACGCCGAAGGAGAGACGATCATCGATCCCGAGGCGTCCGCGCAATGGGCGGCGCTGTCCGAGCGAGTCGCCGGGCCGGAGACGGAAACGGATGAAACGGGTGATTCGGGTGATTCGGCGCAGGCCGCCGTGTTCCCGACCGCAAGGGCCTGGCGGGGCCTGATCGAACGCACCATCGCCGAGCGGTTCCTCGGCGACATCGAGCAGGTACCGAACACCTTCTCCGCCATCAAGATCAACGGCAAACGCGCATACGATCTCGCCCGCGAAGGCAGGGACGTCGAACTCAGGTCGCGCCCCGTGCACATCGCCGAGTTCTCGGTGCTGGACGTGAGGATCGGGCGCACGTCGTCCGTGCTCGCCGGCGCCCCGCTGGTTGCCGTGGACGAGGCCGACGCGACGATCCCGGTCATCGACGTGGACGTGCGCGTCAGCTGCTCGTCGGGCACGTACATCCGCGCGCTGGCACGTGATCTGGGCGAGACGCTCGGCGTCGGCGGTCATCTGACACGCCTGCGTCGCACGCGCGTCGGACGGTTCTGCCTACCCGACGACCGTTCCGGACTCGGCACCACGGTGCAGGCGATCACCGCGCACGCCGAGCAGAGAACCTTCACCAATCGCGAGGGAGAGACAATCACCCGCGCCCGATGCGTGCTGGACGCGCCCGAAGAGCTGTCCGGCGAGGAACGGGCCGACTGGCTTCTCGCCCGGGCCGTTCCCATGGGCGATGCCGCACGCGGTGCGATGCCCGTCATCGAGATCGACGACGCCGAGGCGCGCGAACTGCGGTTCGGACGTCGTCTCGAACGCCGGCTCGCCAAGGACGTCATGCAGGCGGCCGCCATCGTCCCGGCCACGGCAGGCACGTCCGATCAGCAGTCCGAGACACTGCCCGGGTCGCAGGCGCAGGACGACGTCGTGGCGATCGTCGAGCGGGCCAACGCGCACCAGATCAAGCCGAGCGTCGTCTTCCCCACCGAATAGCCGCTGAACCCCCATATAGCCCCCGCATAATCGCCCGCATAACCCGCCCGACCGCGAGCCACCAGTACTGCTAAAGTGGACGCGGACGGCGCCGGGGAATCGCGCGGAATATCCCCGACCCCTTGAAAACACTGGAATCCCCGAGGAACGACCATGGCAATGAACATCACGTATCTGACCCCAGACGAGAATGGCGACGTCGCATGGCCCGCCTTCGACAACGACAAGCGCGCCGTGGTCACGCTGGGCGCGTTCGACGGCATGCATCTGGGACATCAGGCAGTCATCCGCCGCGTGGTCGAGCTCGCCCACCGGCATGACGCGTTCTCCATCGTCATTCTCTTTGATCCGCGTCCCGCGTTCGTGCATCGCTGGACCGCCGCGCATGACGGCAAGGAGCCCGGCGAGGGCATCATCGACGCGAACGCCCTCAACGGTGTGGACGATCGACTGAAGACGCTGGAGGAACTCGGCGTCGAACACACGCTCGTCGTGCGATACACGATGGCGTTCGCCGCGAAATCGTACATCTTCTTCCTCGGCCAGCTCACCGGCAAGCTCGGCATGCGCACGCTCGTGCTCGGTTCCGACGCCGCCATGGGCGCCGGACGCAAGGGCGACGTCAAGTCGATCGAGAACCTCGCGGCCGCGACCGGCGTGTTCGAACTCGACGTGGTCGACGACCGCGGCCCCGGCGAGGTGCGCATCCCGCTGGGCTGGAAGCCTGAAATGCCGGGGGAGTGGGGCGAGCCCGCCGACCCGCTCGCCTTGATGAGCAAGGCCGAACGACGCGCGTGGAGCAAGCGGAACCAGGCCAGGGCCACGCGCGCGTGGAGCTCCAGCAACGTGCGCTACCTGCTCGGTCATGGCCGTATCAAGGATGCGAACGCGATCCTCGGACGTCTCCACGCCGTCACCGGCGTCGTCGTCCACGGCGAGGAGCGCGGACGAACGATCGGCTTCCCGACGGCGAACCTCTCCGAGGACGTCATCGGATACCTGCCGGTCGACGGCGTGTACGCCGGATGGCTCGTCGACGGCGGCAACCGCTGGCCCGCCGCGATCTCCATCGGCACCAAGCCCACGTTCAGCGAGAAGACGGGCCTCAACGAGCGGGTCGTCGAAGCATATGCGATCACCGACGACTGGCTGGAGCTCTACGGACACACCGTGCGCGTCGAATTCGCCGGATTCCTGCGTCCCCAGGTCAGGTTCGACGGCGTCGACGAGCTCACGGCCGAACTGAAGCGCAACGTCGAGGAGACGAAGCGGATCCTCGCCTGACGGCGAACCGCACAGCGACAGCGGCGAAGCGCTACAGCAGCGCGTCCAATGCCGCCTTGAGCGACGACACCTGCACGATCGTGAGCCCCGGAATCGCCACGTGCTTGCGTAGCCGGGGCGTCACGGCCGTCGTGAAGCCCAATCGCGCCGCCTCGCGCAGACGGTACTCGAGCCGCGGCGCGGGCCGCACCTGACCGGTCAGCGAGATCTCGCCGATCGCGCAGGTCGTGCGGGCGATCGGCGCATGCTTCGCGGCGCTCGCCAACGCGGCCACGATCGCGAGGTCACAGGCAGGTTCCTTCGCCAACCCGCCGGCGATCGTCGAAACATACAGATCGTTCGACAGCAGATTCACCCGTCCGTGACGGTACAGCACCGCCACCAGCATCGCGATGCGATTGGCGTCCACGCCGTTGACGGCGCGGCGCGGCGTCGGCAGCACCGAGTTCGTCACCAGCGACTGGATCTCGATCGGCAGGGAGCGGTGGCCGTCCAGTGTGAACGTCACGCAGGTGCCCTCCACAGGGGCGTCGGCCTGCGCATCGTCCGCCGACTCGGTATCCGCCGACTCGACCCCCGCCGCAGTGGACAGGAACAGCCCCGCCGGGTCGGTCACCTCCTCGATGCCCTCGCCGCTCATATCGAAGCAGCCGACCTCGTCGGTCGGACCGAAACGGTTCTTCACCGCGCGCAGCATCCTGAGCGCCGTCTCCGCATCGCCCTCGAACTGGCAGACCACGTCCACCAGATGCTCCAACGTACGAGGACCGGCGATTGAACCGTCCTTCGTGACGTGTCCGACGAGCAGCACCGGCACGTCCAGGGTCTTGGCCACGTCGATCAGGGCGCTCGCCACCTCGCGCACCTGCGTGGACCCGCCGGAGATGCCGTCGACGTCCTGCGAGACGATCGTCTGCGCCGAATCGACGATCGCCAGCGTCGGGCGCTCCTGTTCGATCAGTCCCAGCACGGTGGCGAGGTCCGTCGTGGCGGCGAGCAGCAGATTCGGCTCGACCGCGTTGATGCGGGAGGCGCGCAGCCGCACCTGTCCCTGCGATTCCTCTCCGGACACGTACAGCACCCGTCCGCCATCCGCCGCATGCGCTCTGGCGATGTTGCCGGCGGTCTCCAGCAGCAGCGTCGACTTGCCGATTCCAGGCTCGCCGGCCACCAGCACCACCGAACCGGGGACGATGCCCCCGCCGAGAACGCGGTCGAATTCCAAGAATCCCGTGGGGATGCGCGTCACGTCGTCGGTGCCGATCTCGGTGATCGGACGGGCGGCTCCGGCCGCCACCGTGACGGACCGCGTACGGGACACGCGCCCGTCCGCGCCGCTGCCCGTTGCGGCTCCCGCGGCGCCCGATGCGCGGCGGGCGGCCGAGGTGCGCGTCGACGCCGCGGGGCGTGCCTCATGGAATTCGTCGATGGTGCCCCATTGCCCGCACTCGGGGCATTTGCCGAACCATTTCGCGCCGGTCCACCCGCATTCGGAACACAGGTAATGCACATTCGTTTTTGCCATATTCCGACGCTAACGCCGCGAAGCGACAGCGTGTGATAGCAGGCGACGCGTCAGGCGGATGTGCCACAATCGGAGTCATGTCGAAGTCGAGTATCCGTCCGAAAAACCGTCCGCAATCCGGCAGGAATGCACGTGTCCCATCGAGTGGATCGCACGCCAGACTGTTCGCCGTCGTCGTGGCGGCGGTCGTGGCGATCATCCTGGCGTTCCTGTCCGCATTCGTATGGCCCGGATGGGCGCTCAACAAGGACGTCGCGCCGAAGGCAGATCAATCCCAGAGCGCGGAGCCGACCACGCCGAGCATCAAGGCCGAGGCATTGCCGTCGGACGCGACCGAACTGCTCAAGGCCATGCCGGACAGCGTGCTGAACTTCGCGCGCACCAAGGCCGAGGATTCGACCACATGGAGCTCCTCCTCGCCGCTCGAGGAGTACACGCTCACCTATTCGACCGGCAAGAAGACCGAGAACGTCACGCTGGTCGTGGCGCAGTGGAGCACGTCCACGCCCGCGAAGACGCAGTATGATGCGCTCGCCAAGGCGCTGGGCGGCAAGACGATCGCCTCCGGATCGGTCAAGGTGCAGGGAAGCTCCACCGGCGACTACGTCGTCAAGGGCGGCGCGGAGGACGGCGCTCAGGCCACGGCCGTGTGGCGCAACGACACGGTGGTGTTCCAAGCCACCGGCGCGAAGTCCTCGGTGCAGCGGTTCTACCAGAAGTTCCCGCTGTAGGCTCCTCGAGCCCTGTAGACCGCGCAACGCGTGGCCGTCCCTGGATGGTGCCGGTCGAAGACAGGCGTCGAGACCCCTCATGTGCGGACGCGTGTATGGACGTTCGATGAACCTTTGGTGACCGTTGCGGGTGGCATCGTCCGAGATCATGTGTATACTCGTGCGAGTTGCAACTTTTACGATTAATCGGAATGGAGGCTTCAGATGGGTTCCGTCATCAAGAAGCGCCGCAAGCGGATGAGCAAGAAGAAGCACCGCAAACTGCTGCGTAAGACCCGCCACCAGCGTAAGTAGTCTTACCTGCTTTCAAGGCGTGAAAACCCCGTGAACCGCAAGGTTCCGGGGTTTTTCTTATATGCGTCTTATATGCGTCATACGCACCGAATCGGTGTGATCGTCTTGACTTGGTACGTACTACGAAGGACGGGTCCTCTCCCATGGGTTGCGCCCAAGGGGAGAGGACCCGTCCTTCGTGAATATCCGCGATCTACGATGCGATCACTTGTTGGAGTTGGTCAGCACGCGCGGGCCGTTCGGATCGCCGACGATGACGGTGTCGACCATGTTGAGGAACAGGCCGTGCTCGACGACGCCCACCGTGTTGATGAGGTCCTCGGCCAGATCGAACGGGTGGTCGATGCGCTCCAGATGCAGATCCACGACGAAGTTGTTCTCGTCGGTGCGCACCTCCTTGCCGTCGGCGTCGAGACGCAGCACCGGCTTGTAGCCCTTGGCCTCGAACTTCTTGACGACGTGGCCGGCGCCGAAGGGGATGACCTCGACCGGCAGCGGGAACTTGCCGATGGTGTCGACGACCTTGGACTCGTCGACGATCCACACGATCTTGTTGGAGTTGGTGGCCACGATCTTCTCCCACAGGAGGGCCGCGCCGCCGCCCTTGATGCCGTTGAAGTTCTTGTCGACCTCGTCGGCGCCGTCGATGGTCACGTCGATGTGGTCCACGTCATCGATGTCGACGATCTTGATGCCGTAGCTTTCGGCCTGGGCCTGGGTGCGGCGGGAGGTCGTCACGCCGGTGAACTGAAGGCCCTCCTCCTGAACGCGGCGGCCGAGCTCGTCCACGAGGAACTTGACGGTCGAACCGGTGCCGAGGCCGGCGATCATGCCGTTCTCGACGAGCTTGGCGGCCTCGATGCCGGCGGCCTTCTTCAGGGCGTCCTGCTGTGCCTTATCCATGGTGGTGATTCCTTTCCTGACCTGTTGAAAGTCCGCTTCCATCCTAACGCGGGTGGGAGATTGTGTGCGGTCGTGTCCACTCGTGTTCGCCGGCTGTTCAGCTTCGTCGGATGGGATCCGTCGTTTAGCGCAGGAAGTCCGCGTCGGTGATGGTGAGGTTGCCGTCGCCGTCGACGAATCCGTCCACCGCGATGTAGCCGCGTACGTGCATGCTCTCGCCGGTGAAGTACGGGCTGGTCTTCGGCGCGGGGGAGAAGCGCACCGCCCCCGAGACCTTCAGCCCGCTCGGGACCGGCGTGTTCACCGGCTGCGCGGGCTGTACGGGCTGTGCGGGCTGCGCGGGCTGTGCGGGCTGCGCGGGCTGTGCGGGCTGTGCGGACGGCTGCGGGGTGGCGGCCGTTGCGCGCGTCGAGGTGTCCGCCGCACGAGGGTTGCGGGGCAGTCCCGTCGCGCCGTCGCGGTCGGGGATCGGCTCCTCGGTGGATGCCTTCCTCTTGCTCGTATCGTGTTTCGAGGTGCGTTTCGTGGTCGCGGTGTGTTTCGTAGCGCTTTTGCCGGTCCGCGTCCTGGTCTTCGAACCGATTCCGGCATCGGGGATCGCGTCGGGTTCCGGCTCGAGTTCGCCCGTCGTCGTGCTGTGCGCTAGCATCGATCCCTGTTCCGGCTGCGGTCCTGCGGCCTGGGCGGCGCGATCCAGCAGCAGCTGTGCGTCCGGCGGTACGTCGGTGCCCTTCGCATATGGCGAGTTGAGCAGCGACTGCCAGCCCTCCAACGGCAGATAACCGTCCTGGGAGCCGTTACGGCACTGTTGTGCGTATGACCTCGCCAGTTGGTCCACGAGCTCGTTGCCGGCATTGCCGGCGTGTCCCTTGACCCATTTGAAATCAACGGGTCCCGGACGCTTGGCGATCTCGGCGTCGATGGCCTTGATGACCTCGACGTTCTTCACCGGCTGCTTCTGGGAGTTCCTCCAGCCGTTCTTCTTCCAGCCCTTGAGCCATTTGGTTGAGCAGTTGATCGCATACTGCGAGTCCGATTCGATGAGCAGCGGTTCGGGCCCGGGATGCGCGCGCAGCACCATCAGCACCGCGCACAGCTCGCCGATCTGGTTCGTGCCGTTCGTGGCACCGCCGGCGTCGTACCCTTTTGAATCGTGCTCATGGCCGGGAATGCGGCCGTCTCCGGCGTGCGTGTCATGGTCCGCCCACGCCCATCCCATCGGCCCGTTCGGGTTGCCCAAGGCCGATCCATCGGTGGACACCACAATCTTCTTAACCATGCCCACCACCATACAAAAGGGGATTCCCGCGGAAGCCACGTTCCGCGGGAATCCCCTTGTCTAATCGATGTGTCGACTAGCGGCTAGCACCGAATCACTCGGCCAGCGCCTTGTCGACGACGACCTCGGCCTCGGCGAGGACCTTGTCGAGGGCCTCCGGGCTCTCGAAGGACTCGGCGTAGACCTTGTAGATGTTCTCGGTGCCGGAAGGACGGGCGGCGAACCAGTTGTCCTTCGTGGTGACCTTCAGGCCGCCGATCTTGGCGTGGTTGCCCGGCGCCTCGGTGAGCTTGGCGGTGATGTCCTCGCCCGCGAGCTGCGTGGCGGTGACATCGTCGCCGGTGAGCTTGCCGAACTTCTGCTTCTGCTCGAGCGTGGTCGGGGTGTCGACGCGCTTGTACCAGGACTCGCCGAAGCGGGCCACCTGATCCTTGTGCAGCTCGGCAGGGTTCTTGCCGGTCTTCGCGGTGATCTCCGCGGCGAGCAGGTCGGGGATGAGACCGTCCTTGTCGGTGGTCCAGATGCGGCCGTCCTTGCGCAGGAAGGACATGCCGGAGCTCTCCTCGCCGCCGAACGCGACCTCGCCCTTGAACAGCGGGTCGACGAACCACTTGAAGCCGACCGGGACCTCCATGACCTTCGCGTTGATCGACGCGGCCACGCGGTCGATCAGGGAGGAGGAGACCAGCGTCTTGCCGACTGCGGCGCCCTCGGGCCAGCCCGGACGGTTGCCGCCGAACAGGTACTCGACGCACACGGCGATGTAGTGGTTCGGGTTCATGACACCCCAGTCGGGGCACACGATGCCGTGACGGTCGGCATCCGGGTCGGTGCCGCCGACGAGATCGTACTTGTCCCACGCGCCGGCGTTGAGCTCGTCGACAAGGCCCTTCATCGCGTACGGCGAGGACGGGTCCATGCGGATCTTGCCGTCGTGGTCGATGGTCATGAAGCGCCAGGTCGGGTCGACCTCGGGGCGCACGACGCCGATCGTGAGGCCGTACTTCTCGTTGATGAGCGGCCAGTAGTTGACGGACGCGCCGCCGAGCGGGTCGATGCCGAGACGCACGCCGGAGGAGCGGATCACGTCGAAGTCGATGACGTTGCCGAGGTCGGCGACGTAGTGCTCACGGAAGTCGAAGGGCTCGACGTACTCGGACTTGATGGCCTCCTCGTACGGCACGCGCTTGACGTTCTTGTAGTCGGCGAGCAGCTCGTTGGCGCGGGCGGCGATCGCGTTGGTGGTCTCGGCCGGGGCCGGGCCGCCGGTGACCGGGTCGTACTTGAAGCCGCCGTCGGTGGGCGGGTTGTGCGACGGGGTGACGACGATGCCGTCGGCCAGACCCTCGCCTTCGAAGCGCTGGGTGCCGTCGGCCGCACGGTTGTGCGTCAGGATGGCCTGGGAGACGACCGGCGTCGGCACGAAGTCGCCGCGGGAGTCGACGCGCACGTGCACGCCGTTGGCGACGAGCACCTCGATGGCGGTCTTGCGGGCCGGCTCGCTCAGGGCGTGGGTGTCGGAGCCGAGGTACAGCGGGCCGGTGACGCCGGCCTTCTTGCGGTATTCGGCGATGGCCTGGGAGATGGCGACGATGTGGGCCTCGTTGAACGAGGTCTTCAGGGACGAACCGCGGTGGCCGGAGGTGCCGAAGATGACACGCTGCTCCGGAACGGACGGGTCGGGGACGAGGTCATAGTACTTGCCGATGACCTCATCGACGTTGATCAGATCTGCTGGGGTGGCGGGCTTGCCCGCATTGTTAGCTACCATGCCTCCATTCTACGGCGTCCGACATGTACGGTGAGTAACATTTTGTGCTCAATTGTTCTGAAATGTGAGTGAATGGATGTTGAATTGCGTGGACGGGATAATGGCGGTATGTCGCCGGAGTGACGCAAAGGGCGGTATGATGAGGCATCCGGGCATCGTCGAATCGTCCGTGCGTATATCGAAGGATCGCCGTGAGGGCGGACAGTCGCCGCGTGTCGTGCTGCGACACGCGGCGATCAGTAAACGTTTGCTCGATATTTGGAGGCATGGTACACTGACCTCCGTCAGTTTCCTTAGCAGGGTTGCTACTCAAGATTTCGAGGCAAGACCTGAGACATGGACCTGCCGTAGGTGTATTCGCTCCACGGCTCCATATGGTTCTTGTCTCGGGTCTTTTCTGTTATCTGGGGTCGATGACGATCACGCAAGGTGACTAGAAACAGATGGAAGAACAGTAGGAAATGGAGAATCCGATGTCGCATCAGGACGATGTCAAGGCGATCATCACCGCCGTCGGCGGCGCCTCCAACGTCAAGTCGCTGACGCACTGCGCCACTCGACTGCGTTTCGAGTTGAAGGACAACGGCAAGGTCGATCAGGCCTCGCTCGATGCCAACAAGGTCGTGCTCGGCGGTGTGCCGCAGTCCGGTAATCGTTATCAGGTCGTCATCGGCGGTCAGGTGGCCACCGTGTACGACGAGATCATGCACCTGCCCGAGATGGCGGGCGTCGGCGCCGGCAGCGTCGACGCCGACGCCGCCGACGGCGAGATGAGCGATGCCGAGCTCAAGGCCGCCAAGCGCAACGAGGGCGTGCGCGGCAAGGTCGCGTGGCTCGACAACTTCTTCGAGTACCTGGCCGACTCCTTCCGCCCGATCCTGGGCGTCCTGCTCGGCGCGTCCATCATCATCGCGCTGGTCAACCTGTTCATCTCGATCGGCGTGATCCCGAACGACGAGGCGAACACCGGCCTCATGTTCATCAAGGCGCTGTGGAAGGGCGTGTTCTACTTCCTGCCCATCATGGTCGCCTACAACGCCGCCAAGAAGCTCAAGGTCGACCCGTGGCTGGGCGGCGCCATCATGGCCGCGCTGATGACCCCGCAGTTCACCGCGCTGTCCGACACCAAGACGTGGGGCGACGCCGTGCAGTGCATCACCAACGAGACCCTCGGCACCTCCTCCTGCACCGCGACCGTCTTCGGCCTGCCGATGCAGCTGTCCGACTACTCCGGCAACGTGTTCGTGCCGCTCATGATGGCCGCCGTGCTGGCCCTCGTCTACCACGGCATGAAGAGGGTCATCCCCGAGAGCATCCAGCTGGTCTTCCTGCCGTTCTTCTCCATGATCATCGTCGGCGCCCTGACCGCCTTCCTCATCGGCCCGCTGGGCGTGTGGGTCGGCAACGGCCTCGGTGTCGGCCTCGCCTGGATGAACGGCCACGCCCCCTTCATCTTCGCCATCGCGATCCCGCTGCTCTACCCGTTCCTCGTGCCGCTCGGCCTGCACTGGCCGCTCAACGCCCTCATGCTCATGAACATCCAGTCGATGGGCTACGACTTCATCCAGGGCCCGATGGGTACGTGGAACTTCGCCTGCTTCGGCGCCACCGCCGGCGTGCTGTTCCTCTCCATCCGTGACAAGGACGACCAGATGCGCCAGACCTCGATCGGTGCGCTTGCGGCCGGCCTGCTCGGTGGCGTCTCCGAGCCGAGCCTCTACGGCATCCACCTGCGCTACAAGCTCATCTACTCCCGTATGCTCGTCGGCTGTGGCGTCGGCGGTGTCGTGATCGCCGTCCTCGGATGGCTGTTCCCGTCCACCATCGCCTCCGGCGAGACCGTCCACGGCGTGACCACCACCGCGTTCGCCTTCACCTCCCTGCTGACCATCCCGGTCTTCGACCAGATGTGGGTCTACGCCATCGCCATCGCCGCCGCGTTCATCACCTCCATGGTCCTGATCATCACCTTCGACTACCGCACCCCGGAGCAGAAGGCCGAGGTCAAGGCCCGCGTCGCCGCCGCCGCGGTCGCCGCCAAGTCCGATGAGGGCTCCGTCGAGTCCGCCGCCGCCCCGGCCCCGGTCGCCGCTCCGGCCGCTCCTGCTGCCGAAGCCGCCCCGTCCGCTCCGGCCTCCCAGAGCGAGCCGACCACCGCTGTTCTGTCTCCGGTCAACGGCCACGTCGTCTCCCTGGACGACGCCGGCGATCCGGTGTTCGCCTCCCGCGCCCTCGGTGAGGGCGTCGGCGTCCAGCCGACCGACTCCATCGTCAAGGCTCCGGTCTCCGGCGTCCTGCAGACCGTCGCCGAAACCGGCCACGCATTCGGTCTCAAGACCGATGACGGCGTCGAGGTGCTCGTCCACGTCGGCATCGACACGGTCAAGATGAACGGCGAGGGCTTCGCCGTGGCCGTCGCCAAGGGCGATCGCGTCAACGCCGGTGACACGCTGGTGACCGTCGACTTTGATAAGGTCAAGGCAGCCGGTTACAGCACCACCACCCTGATGACGGTGCTCAACACCGCAATGCTCACGGCGGTCACTCCGAAGACGGATGTGGACGTCAAGGCCGGCGACGAGGTCATCGCCATCGAGAAGTAATCCGGGATTCGTCCCGGGATCGGGAGGAACGCCATGGAAGTACTTCGCGTCTTCAACAACAACGTCGTTCTGGCGAAGGACGGGAGGCGCGAAGTCATCCTCACCGGGCGCGGCCTTGGCTTCAAGGCCAAACCCGGCATGAAGGTCGACGCGACCAAGGTGGCACGCGTGTTCGTGCCCGCCGACGGTCGCGATCCCGACCACATGGCCCAGCTGCTGGGCGACATTCCCCCCGAGATCATCAGACTGGTCTCCGACGCCATGGACGAGATCGGACTCGGCGCCCAAGCGGCGCAGAATCCGACGCTCGTCATGGCGCTCGCCGACCACGTATGCGGCGTGCTGCGCCGCGTCAGGAACGGCATCCCGGCCGTTGCCTACCCATTGAGCGAAGAAGTGAGTTCCCTCTACGAGCGTGAATACACGCAGGGACGGGAGCTGCTCGTCTCCCTTAATCGCAGACTTAACGGGGCGCTACCCGACAGCGAGGCCGTGGCGTTCGCGCTCCATCTGGTCAACGCCGGATTCGCGACCGGCGACCTCTCCCACACGTATGCGATGACCGGCGTCATCCAACAGCTGCTCGCCGTCATCGAAGGCGCCTACGACATCAAGCTCGACGAGCATTCGGTCAACGTCGGCCGATTCATCACCCATCTGCGCTACCTGTTCGTGCGCATCCACCAGCACAGCCAGCTCGAGCGCGAGCCCGAGGCGATCGTCACGTCGATCACCCAGTCCTATCCGAAGGCGTTCGACTGCGCCCGACGGATCGCCGCACTCATCGAGCTGCGTCTCGACACCACGCTCACCGAGGACGAGATCGCCTACCTGACCCTCCACGTGGCCCGAGTCACTGCCTCCTAGCGTTTTCACTTCACCGGCGGAATCGTGCCCGTCGCCGACAGATCCGGCGTCACCTCCGGCACGCGCACGATCAGCGCCCTGCGCTCCACATCGAAGCGGATGTGACGCGTCTCGGGCAGCATATCGCCGTCCACCTGCGCCAGCGCCGGCTTCTCCAACGTCAGCTCGGCGCTCACGCCCTGGATCTGGTCGATCGTCGAATTCGTCGACAGCGGATTCTGCTCCGCACGGCCCGTGATCGTCTGATGCACCACGTCGCCGAACAGGTTCGCCCAGCCGAGGATACCGCCGGTCGTGTCGATGATCTCGAAATCAAGCAGGCCGTCGTCGTACGAGGCGTTCGGCATCAGCGAGAACACGGGGATCTGCCCGCAGTTGCCGGCCATGAACGTGCGGAAGATGAGACCGCGCGTCGAATGGGTACTGCCGTCGCGGCTGGTGATCGTCACGTTCGCGTGATATCGCGGTGTGAACAGGTTCTTGACGCCGCCCACGAAGTAGGCGAGCCAGCTGATGTTCTTCTTGAGCTGGGGATCCGTGTCGTCGATCATCGCCGCGTCGAAGCCGACGCCGGCGATAATAAGGAACGCGTGCCCGTGATCCTCCTCCGGATGGTCCAGCAGCGTGAGCCTGCCCATATCCACCGTGCGCGAGCCATGCGAGGTGGCCACCGTCAGCGCCGCGTCGATGTCGTCCACAGGAATGCCCATGTTGCGGGCGAACAGGTTGCCTGTGCCGATCGGCACGATGCCCAGCGCGTGACCGGTACCCGAGACGGCGGAGGCCACCGTCCGCACCGTGCCGTCGCCGCCGACCGCGATCACCACGTCCGCGCCGTGCCTCAGCGCCTCCAACGCGCACGCGCGGCCGTCCTTGTCCAGCTGCGTGTCGATGAACTCGACCTCCGTCAGCCCCTTCGATGCGCAGAACTCCTCGATATGCTGACGTCTCGCCTCGGCCTGCGGCTTGGATGGGTTCACGATGAACGCGTAATGCACCTGATCGTCGTCGCGCTCGACAAGCTTCTCGGCGAGCAGCTGACGACGGTACGAACGGTACGCCAAGGCCGCCGCCACGAGGATGGCGACACCGATGATGACTGCAATGACGATGATGACGGCTGTGGGCATGACTCCCATTGTTCACGCAAACCCCACCGCGACATGCAACGCCACGACGAAATTCGACGATTCCTCTACGTCGGCTTTTTCTGACTCCCCTTGTCAGGGGAGCTGGCCCGCGAAGCGGGACTGAGGGGTAGTCAAAGTGATGTAAACCGTAAACCACCAGACACAGCCACCCCGTCCCGGTATGATCGGATGTCATGCTTGGTTCCGAAGTACGCAACAAAATCGACCGTGTCTGGGACGCCTTCTGGTCCGGCGGCATCTCCAACCCGCTCGAGGTGATCGAGCAGATCACCTACCTGCTGTTCATGCGTCGACTCGATATGAACCAGCAGCGAGAGGAGAACAAGGCGCGCCGGCTCCGCCGCCCGATCGAACACGCGGTGTTCACCGAGGATCAGCGGAACCTGCGCTGGAGCGTCTTCTCGCAGAAGGACCCGGAGACCATGTACGAGATCATCTCCGAACAGGTGTTCCCGTTCCTGCGGACGATGGGCGGCGCGGAATCCTCCTACGCGGAGCAGATGAAGGATGCGCGATTCACGATCCCCACGTCGCTGCTGCTCGCCAAAACCGTCGACATGCTCTCTGACATCGATATGTCCAACACGGACGTGAACGGCGACCTCTACGAATACCTGCTTTCGAAACTCTCCAGCTCCGGCGTGAACGGACAGTTCCGCACGCCGCGACACATCATCCAACTCATGGTCGCGATGATGGCGCCGACTCCTCGCGACACCATCTGCGATCCCGCGTGCGGCACCTGCGGCTTCCTCGTCGCATCCGCCGAATACGTGCGCGAACATCACCCGGAGGTATACAGCGACCCGCTGCTGCGCGAACGGTACGCCACCGACATGTTCCACGGCTACGACTTCGACCGCACCATGCTGCGCATCGGCAGCATGAACCTCATGCTGCACGGCATCGACGATCCCAACGTCCACTACAAGGACTCGCTGAGCGCATCCGGCGACGAGGACGAAGGCCGCTACTCGCTGATCCTCGCCAACCCTCCGTTCTCCGGCAGCCTCGACTACGAGACGACCAGCGCGAAACTGCTGCGCCAGGTGAAAACCAAGAAAACCGAGCTGCTGTTCCTCGCGCACTTCCTGCGCATGCTTGAACCGGGCGGGCGCGCGGCCGTCATCGTGCCCGAAGGCGTCCTGTTCGGCTCGACCGGCGCACACAAGAAACTGCGCAAGGAGCTCGTCGAGGAGCAGAAGCTCGAAGCGGTCGTCAAACTGCCGTCCGGCGTCTTCAAACCGTACGCCGGCGTCAGCACCGCGATCCTCGTGTTCACCAAAACCGACGGCGGCGGCACCGACGACGTATGGTTCTACGACGTGCACGCCGACGGATACTCCCTCGACGACAAGCGCTCTCCGATCGAGGCCAACGACCTGCCGGACGTGCTCGAACGCTGGACGCACCGGCGCGACGAGTCCGAGCGATCCCGGGCGCGGACGGAGCAGTCGTTCTGCGTGCCGAAGGAGGAGATCGCCGGACAGGAGTACGACCTGAGCCTCAATCGGTACAAGGAGATCGAGTACGAGGAGGAGGAACATCGGTCGGTCTCGGAGATCCTGGACGACATCGACTCGCTTGATGTCGGGATTGCGGCCGATGTCGCGGCATTGCGGGAGCTGCTCTCGTGACGGGTGTGATTCCGGCTCCCTCTGATGAGGGAGCTGTCGCGCGAAGCGTGACTGAGAGAGAGGCCTCCTTCGGCGTCAGCCGTGTCGGTGTTGGCCGTGTCGGTGTTGGTCGTGTCGGGACGGCGTATGCGTTGCTCGACACACTCAAGGCCGTTCGGCCAAGCCTACGGTCGAGCATCGCATACGCCGCCCCGACACTCGTTGCGTGGGTTCGTTGCGTTGGTATCCCGTCAGAGTTCGTTGCTTTCTCTCGGCTCCCCTCGTCAGGGGAGCTGGCCCGCGAAGCGGGACTGAGGGGTAGTCCGGTTGGTTGAGAAATGTACGGTGCGGAATAATGGTTCGTGGGTATTGAAAGGGTTATTCGATGACTGATTCCATGAGTAAGCCCTCGAAGATGAAGGTAAATATGTCGCGAAACGGTGACGGAGAAGCGCCGCGTATGGTGAAGCTGGGGGAGTTACTGACTCTCGATGCCGAACCGGAGCGTATTGATAATCCCGCCGATGAGACGTTTGTGACTGTCCGTACTAAGTGTGGTGGAGCTGTGGAACGCGTCATCAAAGACGGGAAAATTCCAGTTGCTTTTACAGGTTACCGGATTCATGAAGGGCAGCTGATTTACTCTCGCATCGATGCTAGAAATAATGCATTCGCCATTGTCCCTAGTGAGCTTGATGGCGCTGTTGTGAGTAAGGATTTTCCGGTATTCCGGGTTGATGAGCGGAAGGTACTCAAGAGTTATCTGATGCACTTTTTCCGTTCTGGTCGATTGCAGTACGCTATCCAGCAGTATAGCAAGGGGATTACGAACAGGCAGAGAATCAAGGAGGAGGTACTGCTTTCGTTTTCTATTCCTCTGCCATCGTTGGAGGAGCAGAGACGGATTGTGGCTGTGCTTGATCGGGCCGATGCCATTCGCACCAAGCGCCGTCGGGTCCTTGCGGATCTTGACGAGCTGCCGCGCTCGCTTTTTGCTGAGATGTTTGGTGACCCAGTTTCCAATTCCAAGGGGTGGAAATACGCTTTGTTGTCGGAATTGGGAAGTGTTGAGCGTGGAGTATCGAAGTTTCGTCCACGTAATGCCCCTGAGTTGCTTGGCGGTCCTTATCCGCTTATTCAGACTGGTGACGTTACTCGTGCCCAGCTATATATACGTGATTACATGTCGACCTACTCCGAATTGGGGTTGTCCCAGAGTCGAATGTGGCATCGTGGAACTTTGTGCATCACCATTGCTGCCAATATTGCTCAAACAGCCATCCTTGATTTCGATGCTTGTTTTCCGGACAGTGTGGTGGGGTTTGTTGCAAATGAAAGCACCAATAATCTGTTCATTCATTTTTGGTTTACGTTCTTCCAGAAAATACTTGAACGTCAAGCTCCTGAATCCGCGCAGAAGAACATCAATTTGAAGATTCTTGGTCAATTGAAGGTGATCCTGCCGCCGATTGAGTTGCAAAAAGAGTTCGCTCGGCGTGTGGAGGCGATTGCGGCGGCTCGGGTCAAGGTCGAGCGGGCGCTGGCCTTGGATGATGAGTTGTTCGCCGCTTTGCAGTCCCGGGCTTTCCGCGGCGCCCTGTGACGGTAACGTGGGATCGGACTTGTCCGTGTAAGCCGAGACGACTGAACTGATGGGCTGTGTCGTCTCGGCTTTGGGTTAAGCGTCAGCGATTCACCGGGGGAACAGTTCGAGGTACTGACGGGCGGTCATGCTCTTCACCGATGAATGGGCGAACGCCCCGGAATCGCGGGTGATGATGAAATCGATGTCATTGCGTTCGGCGACGGCGCGGATCAGACCGTCCTCGAAATCGGGTTCGTCGGAGTAAGCGGAATCGTCACATTCCCGCTGACCGACGGGAAGAACATCCAACAGCACCAGAAAATGACGGATGAGCTGTCTGCACGCGGGCTCGCCCAGCGGCTTCCTGCACAGGTAGTAGAAGTCCTTCAGGGAACCGGAGGTCACGTATCCGGCGACCTCGGACTTTGCCACCCGTTCCATGAGGGCGGTGGCGGGGTCGTGTTCCGGCCGGTTCGCGACCGCGTAGTCCACAAGGATGTTCGTGTCGAACAGGAGCCTAGATGTCACGGTTCTCGAACTCCTTGCGCATGTCGTCGTAGGTCATGGTGTCCAGTTCGGTGCCGCGTGGCAGGTTCGCGATGATGTCCTGGGCGTCCTTGAAGGCGGCCAGTCGCGCCTGCCTGCGCATGTCGCCCGAATCGTCGAACTCGGGGACGACCCCCGTGTTGGCGATGCTCTCCCACAGATCGCGGATCAGCTCGTTGGGGGTGAGGCCGGCCTTCCTGATGTAGTCGTTGGCCACGGCCTTGACCTTGGCGTCGACACTTGCGGAGACTGTAGCGGTCGCCATCGCATCCTCCTGTCTACTATCTACATATAGATAGTAGATATTTTATTCGCGCACCTCGCGCCGGTCAATTCGTGGCACATATGGAATCGCCCTTCGCCTCATGCCGATATTCATGTTTTTCTGATGGGAATCCATCGGTGATTCTCGCGCGTGGAACGTACACTGGACGGCAATGGTGGCGCAATGACGGCGTCGGCGTGAGGGGAAGGATGGCAGGTGATGGGCAACTTCGATTTCGTGCGTGCGGTGTTCCCGAACTGTGCGGACGACTGCATGAAGGCCGAATCGTACATCTTCTCCGACCCGATAGCGGCCTGCGCCTTTGCGAGGCGCGCCATCGACGTGCTGGTTGAGTACCTGCATTACGACGTGCTTGGTCTGGACAAGCCGGATCACGACAACCTGGACGGGCGCACCAACAATCCCGAATTCAGGCGGCATGTCGATTCGGCCATCATTAGAAAGCTCAACATCGTCAGGAAGATCGGCAATATCGCCCTGCACGACGAGGATCCGAACATCTCCGTGGAACAGGCCAATGTCGTCGCGCGTGAGCTGTTCCAGATCATGCTGTGGACCGGATACCGGTTCACACCGTCGCCGGACAAGGTGCCACTGGATCGGCAGTTCGATCCGAACCTCGCCAAACGGGCGATGGCGCTCAATCCTCAGCAGCGCGACAAGCTGATCGCGAGCATAAAGAACGAACGTGAGAAGCACGCTCAGGAGATCGCCGAGCGGGACAATCGAATCAAATCGCAGGATGCGACCATCCTCGCGCAGCAGGCGGAGCTCGAGCGAATGCGCGAGCAGATCAAAGCCATGCAGCAGACGGTCAAGCCAGACAGGCACGATTACACCTATAAAGAGGACGAGACGCGAACGGCCCTCATCGACCTGATGCTCGCCGAACAGGGATGGGACCTGCGGGATGCGCGCAGTCGCGAATTCAAGGTCGAGAACATGCCGAAGACCGCGAAGAACCCCAGTGGCGTCGGATATGTCGACTACGTGCTGTGGGGCGACGACGGTCTGCCACTCGCCGTTGTGGAGGCGAAACGCACCTCCATCAGCCCGTCGGAGGGGGAGCAGCAGGCGCAAGCGTATGCCGACGCCTTGGAGGGGCTGTACCACAGGCGTCCCGTCATCTTCATGACCAACGGATACAAGACGCGCATCTGGGATGACCGGGGCAGCGGTGACAAGAAGTCGGTTGGGTATCCGCCGCGTGACGTGGAAGGATTCTATAAGAAGGACGAACTGGAACGGCTCATCGCCCGTCGGAAGGATGCGCGCGTGCTGTCCGCCGAGCCGATCTCCCTGCGCATCGCCGGACGGCCCTACCAGCAGGCGGCTATCAAGGCGGTCGATGAGGCGTTCGACGCCCGACAACGTGCGGCGCTGCTCGTCATGGCCACGGGCACGGGCAAGACCCGAGTCGTCGTGTCACTCGTCGAACAGCTGATGAAAGCCGGATGGGTCCATCGCGTGCTGTTCCTCGCGGACCGCACCGCGCTCGTCAAGCAGGCGGCGAACGCGTTCAAGAACAAGGACCACGGTCTGGGCAAGACCGTGCCGGTCGTCAATCTGCTCGAGGATGACAAAGCGGCTTCGGGACGCGTGTACCTGAGCACGTACCAGACGATGATGAACCTCGTCAACGCCCGTGAACTGGGGGAGGACGGCGGTGCACGCGGCAAGTCGCTGCGCTTCGGCCCCGGCTTCTTCGATCTGGTCATCATCGACGAGGCGCATCGTTCCGTATACGCGAAATACGGGTTCCTGTTCCGGTACTTCGATTCGCTGCTGGTAGGGCTCACCGCAACGCCGAAGAACGAGGTGGACCGCAACACGTACCGGCTGTTCGGACTGGAGTACGACGAACACACCGGAGGCGTGCCCACGTTCGCCTACGATTTCGAGCAGGCGGTGAAGGAAGGCTATCTGGTGCCGGCACGGGTGCTGCCCGTCAACACGAAGTTCATGGATCGCGGCATCACCTATGACGAGCTGTCGCCCGAGGAACAGGAGGAGTGGGACTCCAAGGACTGGGACGAAACCGGCGAAGTGCCGGACAAGGTCGATGCGAACGACGTCAACCGCGTACTGTTCAACGAGGACACCATCGACAAGATCCTCGGCACGCTCATGACGCACGGCATACACGTTGAAGGCGGCGACACGCTCGGCAAGACCATCATCTTCGCGCGCAACCAGGCGCACGCCGAAGCCATCAAGGCACGATTCGACGCAGGCTGGCCGCAATACGGCGGCACGTTCGCGCGCATTATCACGCACGCCACGCGCGACGCCCAGTCGCTGATCGAGTCGTTCGAGGACCCGGACGGGGAGCCGCATATCGCCATCAGCGTCGACATGCTCGACACGGGCGTCGACGTGCCGGAGGTCGTCAACCTCGTCTTCTTCAAACCGGTGATGAGCCGCACGAAATACTGGCAGATGCTCGGACGTGGCACACGCCTGTGCGCGGACCTCTTCGGGCCGGGCAAAGACAAGACGGAGTTCCTCATCATCGACTGCTGCCGCAACGTCGTCTTCTTCAACGAGCATTTCGAGGAGAGCAACGGCTACACGGGGCGATCCGCGAAGGAACGCCTGTTCCTGCTGCGGCTGGGGTTGCTGGAGACGCTTGATCGGGCTTCGGCGGAGAACGCGGGGAACTCGGAGCGTCTGGCATCGGCCGCGTTCGGCGGCTCCGACGACGATCTGACCCACTACCGCAGTGGGCTGGTGCGCATCCTCAATGGCACCGTCGGTGGCATGGACCCGGACGGCAACGTGCTGGTCAGGCCGCATCGGCTCGACATCGAAACCCTCTCGAACAAGGACTGGTGGACGTCGGTCACGAACGACAAGACGGTGCGTGCGGCGGGGCTCGCCGGACTGCCGACCACGTTCGACGACGGCGAGAACACCGGTACGATGTCGAACCGCACGAGCGCGCGCTGGTTCGATCTGCGCGTGTACACCTACGAGCTGGCGCTGCTGCGCGCCAAGGCCGAAGCGGCGGGAGCCGCGGGCGGTGTCGACGGCGCCGACGGCGGCGCATCGGGATATGGTGTCGAGGAATCGGGCATCTCCCCGGACAAGGCGTGTCAGGACATTCGCGGTGTCGCCGAGCAGCTGCTCGACCCGCAAAAGCGCAACATTCCGGCCATAGCGGAATGTGCCGAGCTGCTCGAAGCGGTGGCGGGCGAGGACTGGTGGACGGACGTCACCGTGCCGATGCTGGAGACCGCGCGCAAACGCATCCGCACGCTCGTACGCTATGTGAACAACACGCGACACAACATCGTCTTCACCGACTTCGAGGATGAACTCACCATCGAAGCGGAATCAGGCGTGACCGGCGGAGGCGACGTCGCCGCGGTCGATATGGAACGCTTCCGGGAAAAGGCGGGAGCGTTCCTCAAGGGACTCGAGAACGACATCACCCTCGCGCGCGTGCGCATGGGAAGCCAACTCACCGAACTGGACCTCCGGCGGCTCGAGCGCATGCTGCTCGACAACGGCGTGGGCAGCGAACAGGACATCGAGGCGGCCGCCGAACTCAGCGGCGGCTTCGGCCTGTTCATCCGATCGCTCGTCGGGCTGGACCGGAACGCCGTCGAAACGGCGTTCGCGCGGTTCCTTGACGGCAAACGCTACAACGCCAGGCAGATCCGTTTCGTGAACCTCATCGTGCGCGAGCTCACCGCAAACGGCGCGATGGACGACAGCCGGCTGTACGAGTCGCCGTTCATCGACATGGACGCGAACGGCCCCGAAGGGGTGTTCCCCGACGGGCGGGACATCGACGTAATCTGCGACATCCTCGACGGTGTGAGGCGTACGGCCATCCCGTTGCAGAAAACGGCTTGACGGAACGGCGATACGCTCGTCCTGCGTGTCGGCTTACGGCGGTAGGCTTGGCGCATGCTTGATATTCAATTCATTCGCGAACACGCCGATATCGTCAAGGAATCCCAGCGCAAGCGCGGCGAATCCGTCGAACTCGTCGACGAGGTGCTGCGCTCCGACGAGACGCGCCGCTCCTCCCTCAAGGAGTTCGAGGCCGCCCGCGCCCAGCAGAAGGAGATCGGCAAGAAGGTCGCCGCCGCCCCGGCGGACGAGAAGGCCGCACTGATCGCCCAGACCAAGGAGCTCGCCGCCAAGGTCGCCGAATACAAGGCCGCCGCCGACGCAGCGTCCGAGGAATACACCACCGCGATGTGGAAGCTGTCCAACATCGTCGAGCCGGAGGCTCCGGAAGGCGGCGAGGACGACTACGTCGTCGTCAAGAAGGTCGGTCAGATCCGCGACTTCGAGGCCGAAGGCTTCGAACCGAAGGACCACCTGACCCTCGGCACCAACGTGGCCGGCATCGACATGCGCCGCGGCGTCAAGGTCGGCGGATCCCGCTTCTACTTCCTGCGCGGCGCGGTCGCCCGCATGCAGATCGCCATGCTCACCATGGCCGTCGATCAGGCCGAGAACCACGGCTTCGTGCTCGCCATCACCCCGACGCTCGTGCGCCCCGAGGTCATGGCCGGCACCGGCTTCCTCAACTCCCACGCCGACGAGATCTACCGTCTGCGCGAGCCCGACGACCAGTACCTCGTCGGCACGTCCGAAGTGGCGCTCGCCGGCATGCACGAGAACGAGATCCTCGATCTGTCCAACGGTCCGCTGCGCTACTGCGGCTGGAGCTCCTGCTACCGCCGCGAGGCCGGTGCCGCCGGCAAGGACACTTCCGGCATCATCCGCGTCCACCAGTTCGACAAGGTGGAGATGTTCGTCTACGCCAAGCAGGAGGACTCCTACGCCGAGCACCAGCACCTGCTCGAGATGGAGCAGGAGATGCTCGCCAAGGTCGAGGTGCCGTACCGCATCATCGACACCGCCGCCGGCGATCTCGGCTCCTCCGCCGCCCGCAAGTTCGACTGCGAGGCGTGGGTGCCGACCCAGGGCCGCTACCGCGAGCTCACCTCCACCTCGAACTGCACCGAGTACCAGGCTCGTCGTCTCAACATCCGCGAGCGCACCGAGGACGGCTCCACCCGTTCGGTCTCCACGCTCAACGGCACCCTCGCCACCACCCGCTGGCTCGTCGCGATCCTCGAGAACCACCAGCAGAAGGACGGCTCCATCGAGATTCCGAAGGCCATGCGTCCGTACATGGGTGGCAAGGAAGTCATCGAGCCCACTAAGTGGGAGGCGTGACGCGCCCTGCGCCGTCCGTCACGCCTGCTGTGTTTCGCGACGCGCGCGACGCCGTTCGATCCTACGGGATCGGACGAAAGAGCAGGTTCTGCGGGGCTGTTTTCGCCTGATCCTATAGGTTCGGACGAAAGGGTGCGACATACGGGGCCTGTTTCGTTTGATCCTGTAGGATCGGACACAAATGGAGATTCCGGATGGACTTTTTCGTCCGATTCTTCAGTATCGGACGACAAGAGGCCATCCCGTCTGTATAATTGAACGTCGTGCACGATGCCGAAATGGTCCGCGCGCGTCACGGGTAGATGTCTGAGCGGTCTAAAGAGACGGTCTTGAAAACCGTTGAGGGGTAACCCTCCGCGAGTTCGAATCTCGCTCTGCCCGCCATCGGGGTTCCGGGTTCATGCCCGGAACCCCTTTTGTTGTGTTACGCCTGTTCGTGACCTCCATTACGTGGTCTGACGTCCCATCGCGCGGTGAAATCCCCATGGAGTAGTGACGCGATTTTGCGGATTGGCGGAATAGAGCCGTTCTGCGACACCGCGCCATGGGGCAAACGCCGCTCCATGGGGATTTCACCGCGCCATGGGTGCCGAAACCGCTCCAAAAACCACCAAAACCACGCAGACGAGATGGAATTGGCCGTTTCCATTGAGTGATTCCCGTACATATAATGCGTCGCAGGCACCTGAAGCTGCGGATGTAGCGGTGTGCCGAATCAGTAGGGGACATTAAGGGAAGAGAATATGTCGTTGCCGTTGTGGGAGAGGCCGATCGCGTTGGCCGAGGCGTTGGTGGCGAAGCACACCGTGAAATTGGCTCCGGAGCCGGCGGGGGAACGCGAGGGGCTCGTCATCGTCTCGCACTCGGTGCAGTCGGATGCGGTGCAGTCGCAACCCGGCTCCGCAAGCGACTCCGTCACCGATGTGTTCGCATCGTCACGGGATTCGGTGGATCGGTCCAATTCGCCGGCGATCCGTCCGATCACGCTGGTCACGGTCGGTGACTCGCTCACCGTCGGATGCGGCGTCGCCAGCCAAAGCGAGGGACTGACTCCCAGCATGGCCCACGCGCTCGCCGCCAAGGTGGGGCGTCCGGTGCGCTGGGCGACCCATGGCAAACTCGGCGCGACGATGCGCCGCGTACGCTTCCGCCTGCTGCCTGAAGTCACGGAGAGCCCGGATCTGCTCGTGCTGTGCGCCGGATCGAACGATCTGATGGCGCGACGCAGCATGAAGGAGTGGCGTGCCGATCTGACCGCCGCCATCGACGAGGCCAAGGCGTTGTGCCCGCACGTCGCGGTGATCAGCTCCGGCCAGGTGTACCGTTCCCCGGCGCTCGGCCGTACGCTTCGCAAGGCGATTCTCGACATGACGGATGCGCAGACCGCGGTCAGCCGTGAGATCTGCGCGGCCAGGCAGGTCCGATTCGTCGACATGACGCATTACGACACCGGCCTGACCGACACCGAATTCTGGGCGGATGATAATTTCCACCCCTCGAAGCGTTGCTATCAGCTGCTCGCGAACGGGGTCATCGAGCAGGCCGTGCCCGGTCTGGCCGACTACTTCGACAAGCAGGCGTAGCCTACGATCACACGATGCGGCGGTCGGCGGCCCAGCGGGTCAGTTCGGTGCGATTGGACAACTGCAGCTTGCGCAGCACGGAACTCATGTGTGTCTCGACGGTCTTGATGGAGATGAACAGTTCGGCGGCGACCTCCTTGTAGGTGTAGCCGCGTGCGATCAGCCGCATGACCTCCTGTTCGCGAGCCGAAAGCCGGTCGAGCTCATCGTCGTGGATAGGCGAATCGGCTCCGAAACCGGCACCGGCCGTGCCGCCTGCCATACCGCCGTTGCCGAATCCCGCGGCGCTTCCAACACCATCCACGGCTCCGGCGGCCCCGGCCGAACTGGATCCCGCTCCGCCCTGGAACACGGACAGTACGAATCCGGCCAGTTTCGGCGAGAACACTGCATAACCCTCATGCACCTGCTTGATCGAGGAGATCAGGTCCGCCCCCGTGATCGTCTTGGTCACGTAGCCGCGGGCTCCGGCGCGGATCACCGAGCCCACGTCCTGCGGCGAGTCCGACACGGACAGTGCGAGGAACGCGGAGGCGGGGGAGAGCGGATGCGACTTGAGCAGGATCTCCGTGCCGCCTGCGCCCATGCCTCCGGGCACGTGCACGTCGAGGAGCACCACGTCCGGCTTCGTCGCGGCGATCATCGCGATCGAACCGTCCACATCGGCTCCCTGCCCGACGATGTCGAACGTCGACGAGAGCGTCGCGATCACGCCCGCGCGGAACATCTCATGGTCGTCGACCACCGCCACGCGGATCGGTTTGTCGATTCCGGGTTTGTCGGTTCCGGCTTCACTTGTCGTGTCAGTCGTCGGATTCTGTGCGTTCATCACTTCGCTCCTTGCCTTGCATTGCGTCTGCCTGCGACCTGCCGTCCGCCCTGATCGGCATGTGCATGCGCACCTCGGTGCCCCATCCTGGCCTCGATACGATCTCCACTTTACCGCCGCGTCGTCTGACTCGACCGATGATCGATTCGCGGATGCCCAGACGATCGGGAGGGATCGCGTCCACGTCGAAACCGGCACCGTGATCGCGCACGAACACCTCCACCAGCGCGGGTCCCGCCTCGCAGTACACCGATATCGGTTCGCCGCCGTGCGTGACCGCGTTGACCAGCGCCTGCTGGGTCGCGTCGAGCAGTGCGTCGGTCGCGGCGCTCGGACGCGCGTCGCCGACCGTCACCACTTCGATCGGCCTGCCGTGCTCGTCCTCGACATGCGCCGCGATCTCCTTCAATCCAGCGCCGACCGACCGGTCGGACGTGACACGCGTCTGGTACAGCCATTGCCGCAGCTCGCGCTCCTGTCCGCGCGCCAGCGTGAACACGGTATCCGACTCGCTGCTGTGCAGCTGGATCAGCGCCAGCGTCTGCAGTACGCCGTCGTGCAGATGCGCGGTCATGTCGGCACGCTCCTCCTCGCGTTCCTTCGACGCACGTTCGGCCGTCAGCGATCGCAGCATCGAATTCGCCCACGGCAGGATCGCGAGCAGCACGCCGACAAGCAGCAGGAATCCGGCGAGGATGATCCGCTTCGGATAGGAGAGAAGCCCCGAGTACATGACGTTCGTCACGTAGCTCACGTAGGCGAGGAAGATGAGGATGATGCCGCCGACCATGGTCGGCAGCTGTCCGGTCCTCGCGTCGAATCGCGACCACGCCACCAGCAGTCCCGCCGCGGCGAGCAGCGCCGCGGGAATGAGTTCGCCGTGGTTCGTCACGCCGAGTACGAGACTCAACGCGATGAGCGTCAGACCGGACAGCGCGAGCAGCGCCGGTTTCGGCGCGCGTTTAAGCGCCTCCGTCACCGTTTCGGCCGTGCCCAGCGCCGTTTCCTCACGCGATTCGGCTCTCGTCTTGCCGGTGGCCATATCGCGATTGCCGCGTGCGAGGGGTGCGTCGGACGCTTTGGCCGACTGCGATCGCGCGGCCGCGGCGGCGGCCGGATCGCCCACCGGCACGAACATCCACAGGAACAGATAGGCCACGATGCCGGCCCCGAACAGGAACGTCATGAGGACGAACGCCAGCCGGACCCACGCCACGGAGACACCCAGATGCAGACTGATGCCCCGGCAGACGCCGGTCAGTATGCGGCCGTGCTTCGGCCGCATCAACGGCAGTCGTGCGGGCAGCATCGGGGGCAGCTGCGGCTGCGAACGTGCGTACGCGGCATGCACGCCGTACCTGCCGTATTCGGCGTATGCGTCGTTCGCGCGGCCGTGCGGCGTCGGCTGGGCCTGTGACGAGGGGTTCGGGGTGGAGGTCATGCTCCCATTGTGCCCGATTCGGGGCGGTTTCCAAGGGTTTTGAGCCCGCGTTCAGGGAAGAATCAGGGTGTTCCCGGACGCCTGTGCAAGAGCCTGACTGCTGTAATGGAAGCATGAACGACAACAAGAATCTCAAGGAACGCTTCTTCTCCTGGATACGCTCCACCGGCGTGATGCGCGGTGATGACCGCTGGATCGGCGGCGTATGCAGTGGTCTGGCCGTCCGCCTTGGTTGGAGCCCCGCGCTGACCCGCGCGCTGCTCCTCGCCTCGACCCTGCTGTTCGGGTTCGGCGCGGCCCTCTACGCCATCGCCTGGGCGCTGCTTCCCGACGCCCGCAACGGACGCATCCTCGCCGAGGACGTCATCGCCGGACAGTGGGATTGGACCTGCATGGGCGTGATCGTCATGTTCGCGATCGCGCTGGTCATCCCAGGCGCCGGATGGGTGGCGATCGCTCTGGCCGTCATCACGCTGTGGGCGATCTGCCAGAGCAGCGTACGCCAGCAGCACGGCTACGGCTTCGGCGCGCGCAATGGTCGCGGCGGCCCGAATGGCGATAATGGTCCGCAGCGCGGTCCGCAGCCCGGCATGCAGGGACCGGGATTCCCCGGCGCGAACCCATATGTCCAGCCCCAGCCGGGCATGAATCCCAATCCCGTCAACCCGCCGCTGTGGCAGGGGGCGCCCAATCCGACGGCGCCGACCGGTGCGCCCGTGAACCCCGATGGGCGCCCGATCCCGAACCCGATGCAGCAACCGGCGCGGCCGGCGGCCGGCGCGATGCCGGCATCCGGGTTCCCCGTCGGCTCTCCGACACCGCCGAACACTGCGTATCCGTATGCGCCGGCGGCTCCCGGCTTCCCGTACATCGCACAGCCAGCCGCCGCCTCCACCGCACCCTCGCGTCCGCAGACGGCGGCCGCGGTCAAGCGTCGTCCTCGTCGCCAGCCGGCCGGTCCGCTCGCCGTGCTGATGGTATTGGGACTGACGCTCGTCTCCGCCGCCTGGCTGATCCTGCACGTGTACGCCGGCGGCATGCACACCGCCGGCGCCATCGAAACGGTGCTGGCCCAGTCGACCATGTGGATCTCCGGCGTGTGCATTCTCATGGGGCTCGTGATCCTCATCCTCGGCATCGCCGGAAGACGTTCCGGCGGCATGATCCCGCTGTCGATCATCGCGGCGGGCGCAGCGGTGGCGATGGTCATCGCCACCATCGCCTACGGGGGCACGGTCAACGGGGTGTCTGCCGATGCGCGCCGCAGCGGCTACACACAGGTGCAGATGGGCGGCAACCACGACTCGTCCAACGCGAACGGCATGATCGCGCTGCAGGAGAAATACAAAGACGGCAAGGTCAACTACTGGGTGTCCGACGCCAGCCCCAAGACCTACTCGCAGCTCAAGAACGGCGTCTGGTTCGACGGCACCAACTACTTCGACGCCACCGCCAACATCGACCTGAGCCGGTTCAACCGCTGGTACCACGCCGACGGGGACAAGAACCGCTTCATCAACTGGTGTCCCGCCGGACAGATCAACCTCATCGTGACCAACGCCAACGTGCAGGTCACGCTCCCTGACGGCTGCCCCTACAGCTTCGGACGGGACGGCATGCTCCTTGAGGAGGCCTCGGCGATCGGCGGATGGGGGACGCTGGTCCGGGACAACAACGTAATGTTCGTAATGCCTGGGTATTCCGGATACGAGTGGAGCTATCGTCCGGACGACTGGTTCAACAACGGCAAATCCGATGACGACGTCTCGTTCCAGATCAACTTCCTGCAGGGCAATTCCGGCAAGGTCTCGGTGGTATACGCCTCGGACAGCGGCATGCCGTCCTACACGGACTTCGTCAAATCCCACGTGAAGAACGACGACTGGGCCTCGGTTGACGCCACCACGAAACATCACTACGACGTGGAGACCGGCAGGTCCGGACCCACCGCCGACGACAAGGAGGACACCAATGAGTGACGACACCACCAAGGTCCTGCCCATGCACGATGCAGGCGACGAGAAGACCACCGTCCTGCCCGCGGCGGCCGATACGGCCGAGCCGGAGGTCGCGCAGACCTCGGTTCTGCCGACCTCGTCCGTCGAATCCGACGAGTCGGACGACACGACCACCGTCCTGCCTGCGGCGGCCCCGACCGAACCGGCCGATACGACCGTACTACCGGTGCCGGAAGCGGCGACGGCCGCCGATTCGGTCTCGTCGGCCGACACCGAGGTGATGGAGCCGACGATCGCGGTCACATCGCAGACCCGCGAGGACGAACAGGCCACGCAGGCGCTCAGCCAGATCCCCTCCACGATCGACGATTTTGCCGAACCGGCTCCCTCCACCGCGAGTGTCGGCCCGATCCCGCTCGACGTGCCGCTGTCCGAGGCGATTCCCGCGGCCGCGCAGGCCTCCGCCTCGCCGTTCGTATCGACGGCTCCCGATCCCACGCCTGTGCCGGAATCCTCCGGTGCGACTCCGGCGCCGCAGGCGGAAGCCTCGACTCCCGTCGAGTCTTCCGCACCCATCGAGTCCTCCGCGCCCGTCGAACCCGAACCTCCGGTCTCCGGGCCGCGGACTGCAGCCCCGACCCAGAACAACCCCGAACCGCCCAAGGGCGCCAGCAGGTCGACCATCATATTCGGCCTGATCATCCTGCTCATCGGCACGTTCGGCATGTTCACCGGACTCAATCCGGCGGTGCTTGGCAAGTGGTTCTACGACATGACCCCGCAGACGGCCATCGCGATCATGTGCGCGGCGGTCGGCGTGATCCTGCTCGTCGTCGCCCTGATCTGGTCCATCGTCAAGGCGGTGGCGAACGGCAAGGCGAAGTCGAAGCAGCAACAGCCACGATGAATTCATCCGACATATGTCCACAGGACGCTCACCGGCGGACTGAAGAGGCCTACAGTAGGGAACCATGATGGAAACGGTGAGGAAGACACTCTCGGTGGTCGCGGCCACCGTGGTGCTCCTCGCCGTTTTCGCCGTTCTCGGCCAGCTGATGATGCCGCGATGGAACGTCGAACCCTATCGCGACCACATTCCGGTCGCCTCGCCCGACACGGCCATCACCCCGCGATCCGCGGCGATTGCGCACGAGGGCACGTTCCGGACGCGTGAACGCGACATCACCATCCATCTCGATGACGGCGCCAGCGTGCCCGCCGTCCTGCGCGAACCGGTCGACGCGCCCGGCAATCGCCCCGCCTGCCTGTTCGTGCACGGTTCCGGCACAGGCGACGCCGAGGACTTCGGCGATATCGCCAACGCGATGAGCTCCGCCGGCATCGTCACCCTGGTGCCGGCCAAACGCATCGACGACTACACGCCGCTGCACCGCGACTACTCGCGCTTCGCCCATGACTATTCGACGGCCTTCGACTTCATGAGGCTGATCCCCGGCGTCGACCCGGCGCACTCCGGCGTCTACGCCGAATCGGAGGGCACATGGATCTCGATGCTTATGGCGCAGCAACGCCACGACATCGCCTTCTCGATCCTCTCCTCCGCGCCCGTATTCAAGGGCCGCGAGCAGATGGCGATGGCGTTGAGCGCCTACATGAGCCAGTCCGGCGTACCCAATCCCGTGGTGAGGGACGCCGCCAAGCTCATCTCCCTCGACTTCGCGCCGTTCGACTTGAGATACGCCGATTTCGACGCGGAATCCACCTTCGACGGGCTCACCATGCCGATCCTCGTCAACTACGGCGTATACGACACCGCGATGCCGATCGAACAGGGTGCGTCAACCATCGTCGACCATGCGGCACGGCATGGCAATCGCAACGTGACCGTCCGCTACTTCGCGGCCAACCATCAGATGCGCGCCGGAACCGGACTGTTCTCGCCCGGACTGCCGCTGGCCGACGGGTATACGAAGGCCCTGTCCGACTGGGTGAATGGGATCGCCGTCGGCACGAACGCGCAGGGATGGGCCACCCCGCAGGTGGCCGGCGTGCGGCCGCATCAGAGGTACGCCGCGCCGGATGTGATCAGATCAGGCATCATCGGCTCGCTGGGCGTGCTCGTCGCTCTCACGGCCACGCCGATCCTGTGCTTCGTCATTGCGGCGATCGGAGGAGTATGCTTCCTCGTCGCCGAAATGCTGCGCAGGCGCAGAATCGCGGCCTCGAACGCCGACGGCACCGGTCACGGACGATTCCCCGTGGTCGATAAGCATGGTCGGGCATTGCGCGCATGGCCCGGCACCAGCCGCAGTTTCACGCGCATGGTCGGCTATTCATGCGGACTGCGGGCGCTGCTGATCGTCGGAAGCGTGATCGCGACGCTGACCCTCGCCGCGCTCGCCGGATACCTGTCCTACGTCGGCGTGGCCGCGGTGCGCGAATGGCGCAACCCCGGAATCATGACGATCGGGTTCAACGGGCTGCGCATCGCATCCCTGCTGCTTGCGGTGCTTACCGCATGGCTGATCACCTGGCTGTGGCACTCGTGGAGGATCCGCCGCGCGTACATTGCGCACGGACTGTATCCTGCGGCACGCCGCACCCGCTCCTCATGGATCCTCGGCCGGTGGCATTGGATGCTCGCGTCGTTCGTCCTTGCCGGAATGCTGGTGACCTTGACCGTCCTCGCCTTCTGGGGCCTGTTCTCCCTCTGACGTCCTACTGCGCCGCCTCCGCCTCGTCGAGATCCGCGAACCCGCCCAATCGCACCGTATGGAGAATCGTCTCCTCGGTGAGATTGCGACCGGTCTCCGCGCGATCGGCGATCATCGCCTCGTACAGTGCGAACGTCGCATCCGAATACGTGCCGAGTTCGCCGCGCAGATACGTCTCGAACGACGTGGCCTGAGGCGTGTCCTCGGCGGTCGTCAGCACGCGCATCGCGACTCCCAGCTTCGGCCAGCGTTCGCGGAAGTCGCGCGCCCAGCCGACCTGCGTCGCGATCACCCGCTCCTGCCGTGCGACGCGATCGTCGGACAGACGTGGAATGTACGGTTCGATGTCGCGTGCGAACTCGACCGGCGCGGTCGAGGCCATCATGCGCCCGTACTTCTCGGTGACGAGATTGCGTCCGACCCGGTCCGCCTCGTCCAGATCTCGCGCGTAGCCGGTCAGCAGCGGCGCATCCCAGGTGAGGAACTGCGCAAGACGCATCTGGTGGAACACCGGCCAGTTGCCCTGACAGGAGGCACGGCCTCCCTCGTTGTTCGTGCGCTGGAACTGATCCCACTCGTGGCGGACGATGCGCTCGCGCAGGTCGGTGAGATCGTTCGCCGATGATTCCGGTGTCTTTGCCGATGTGATGTCCGTCATCGGTCCCTCCTTCCCCGAAGGTGTTTCACGGGGCGTTTCACGATTGTTTCACGGGGTGTTTCACGCAATTGCGTATCACAGACTGTGCAGGCAGGGCGCGTCGGAGCCGATATGCTCCTCGACGTACGGGCGCTGCCATTCAAGGAACGTCTCATCCGAGGTCGTGAGCCCCTCGCGGCGCAGCTCCTTGACGACGTCGCGCGCGATCGACTCGACGATCGACTCGATCCGCTCGGCAGCCGGCGCCGAACCCTTGCCGCCCTCGCCGAATCCGGCGCCGCCATAGCAGGCCGCCGACGACAGCCGCATCACCGTCTCCAGTCGCTCGCACACATCCGGCAGCAGCGTGAACATCCTGCCTGAAAGCCTCCTGAGCGCCGCGAACCGCCACTTGTAGTACGGCGCATAGCCGACGATCAGCGGCTTGTTGATAAGGAACACCAGCGACGAACAGGCGTCGACGAACTCGTGGATCGACATCCACGCCGCATCGCCGTCACCGCGCTTCAACGAACGCGCCAGATTGTACTGGCCGGCCTGCGCGATCATGCCCAGTCGCTTCGAGACCAACGCGTACCGCACGTCGTCGGGCATGTCCTTGAACGCCTGACGCGCCTTCGAGAACGCGCCCAGCGGGTCGGCGAACACCTCGCCGTTCGTCGCGGCGGCCAGCGTCGCCTCGTCGAGCAGCATCCACTCGTGAGGCGCGTCGACGGCCGGAGCGGCGGCATACCCGGTGATCGACTCGAAGAAATCGCCGATGCGGAACACGCCGTCACGGCGGAACGCGCCCTGCGCACGCGGTGTCGCGGCGTCGGCGGCGTCGGCGCGTGTGAACCCGCGGAAATCGGCCGGCAGCGCCTCATAGTCGGCCTGCAGGCGCTCGCCGATCGCCGCGTAGTCCTCGTCGGTGAGCCACAGGCAGAAGCGCGGGCCGAAATCGTGGTCGCGCGAATACTCGTCGTCGAACCCGTAGCATTCCGATCCATGTCCGACGAGCCCGGCGGCGATGCGCCCAGCGTATTCGGGGTACTTCGCCCGGATCATCGGTTTGCCGATCTCCTCCCAATACGCGCGGGCGAGCTTGAGTCCGCAGATGGAGGGGGAGGCGGTGGCGGCGGTTTGGGTGACGGCTGAGGCCGAGTCTGCCGCATTCTCGGAATCGTCGTCGGACCGCCCGTTCTCCGTGGCGTCCGACGGCTCCGGTGCATCCGCCGACTTCGTTGCGACTCCCGTATCCGTGGTGTCCGCTCCGGACGGTTTCCCGGCCTTCGCCTCGGCCTGATCGAGATTCGACTTGGTGATCCGGTAGTAGTCGGTGTCCCTGCCGTAGCATTCCTCGATCACCGCGAGGGAACGGCGGTAGTATTCGACCGCGTCCGCATACCGTTGCTCCGCGTACCTGACCTGCGCGAGTCCGGCCAGCGCCGACGCGTAATGCGCCGAATGCTCCAGATGGCCGGTCGCGTAGATCTCCAGTGCCTTCGACGCATGCCGGTCGGCGCCTTCGAGCTTGCCCTCCTGAAGCAGCACAAGCGCCAGATTCGTGTGCGAGGAGGCGACATCGACATCCGCGTCCGGGTTTACGCTCGACGATTCGATCACGCGCACCGCCTCGCGCAGTTCCAGTTCGGCCTGATGGATGCGGTCGGTCTCGCTGTAGAGCATCGACAGATTGTTGTGCAGCGCGGCGAGTCTGCGATCCTTCGGATCGAAGTTCTTCTCCGCGCACGCGAGGGCCTGCTTGTATAGGTCCTCGGCCTGATCGTAGTGTTTCGCGGCGCGCATCGCCGTCGCACAGTTGATGAGCGTCGTCGCCCATGCCTCGGAACCCTCGAGTCCCATGCGCAACGCCAGTTCGATGGCGCGCTGGACGATCCACTGGTTCTCCTCATGCCGTCCCTGCGACCGGTAGAAGCCCATCGTCTCGTTGAGCACGGTCAGCAGACCCGCGTCGTCGCCCGCGTTCTCCGCGTCGACCATCGCCTGCTGAAGATAGGGGCCGGCCTTACTTGCGGCGTCATGCGCCTCGAAGATCGCATCCAGCCCCTTGAGGAACTCCTGCGTGTCGAACGTGGCAGGCGACCGCTCCGCGTCCGTCGCGTCCTCGCCGGCGCCGTCATCGTCGTCGGCGTCATCCGGATCCCCGCCCGCGAACGCGGCCAGCAGCTGCTCGGCCAGCGCGTCCTTCGCATCGTCCCGCGCGTCATCACCCATGTCGTCTCCTTCGTCGAAAAGTGTCTATCACCCAAGTCTAGAAGACGTCGCAGGAGAGGATGGAACGGCATCTGTGAACTACGTCACCTGCAATATATTCGGGCTCCTCTTGTCGCAGGATTGCCAGAGGAGCCCGCCCGGCACAATCACACGTGGACCTCGCGCATGCGCTGGAGCGCATCGGTGTCGGTCTCGCACTTCCATGAGTAGAAGGCGAGCAGCCCGACCGCCAATGCCGCGAGCGGCACGCCGCTCAGACCGGTGAACCGGTAGTCCATCGCGAACGAGGTGAGCATCGCGCCGCCGACGACCGAACCGACCGCGTTGCCGAAGTTGAACGCGACCTGCACGGCTGCGCCCGCGATCAGCTCGCCGCCGCCTTGACCGGCCTCGGTCATGAGCAGCTGCTGCGGTGCGGAGATGAAGAACAGGCCGAACGCGATCCAGAACGTGAGAATCGCCGTGGTCACGCGGTTGCCGGGCACAAGCAGCACCATGAGCAGACCCGCGCAGGAGATCGCCTGGCCAAGTGCCGCGGTGCCGGCGTGACGCCAGTTGTCGGTGATGCGCCCGCCGATGATGCCGCCCACGACCATGCCGAAGCCCGCCAGCATCATCATCAGTGGCACGAGACCCGCGGACCAGCCGCCGGTCTTCTGCAGCCACGGGGAGACGTAGCTCCACCAGCAGAACACGCCGGCATTGCCGGTGAACACGGCGGCGAGGATCACCCACGGGCCACGGCGCCTGAGGAATCGGAACTGGCCGAGAATGCCGGTGTCCTTGACCGGCGGCACGAACGGAATCCATGCAAGCGTCAGCACGATCGTCATCGCCGCCCATGCGGCGAGCAGGCCGAACGCGAGACGCCAAGACATGAACTCGGCCATCAGCGTGCCGGCGGGTACACCCAGCATGTTCGCGACGGTCTGGCCCGTGACCATCACCGATACGGCCTGTGCCTCCTTGCCCTTGTCTGCCAGGGTCTTGGCGATCAGTGTGGCGGTGCCGAAGAACGCGCCGTGCGGCAGACCAGAGATGAATCGGGCGGCGAGCAGCATCACGGCGTTCACGCTCATCGCGCTCATCGCGTTGCCGACCAGTGCGATCACCATGAACAGGATGATGAGGTTCTTCGGTGGCACCTTGCGGCCGAACACGAGGATCAGCGTGCCGACGCACACGCCGATCGCATAGGAGGAGATGTAATGACCGGCGGTCGGGATGTCCACGCCGGTCGCCTCGGCGGCCTGCGGCAGGATGCCCATCATCACGAATTCCGCCGCGCCGAGGATGAACGCGCCCGCGGCCAGCGCCAGAAGACTCTTCTTCATGGATTGTTCCCTTTGGTCATGTTTGGACATGAAAAAAAGGGAACCACCGATTCATCATCAGTGGTTCCCTCAGTTGTCGGGCTGGCGGGATTTGAACCCGCGGCCTCTTCGTCCCGAACGAAGCGCGCTACCAAGCTGCGCTACAGCCCGTTTGGCAACGTCCGCTATATTACATGCAAGTCGCGCTCGCGCAAATTCGAAGTGGTTTACGGCGTGTCGCAAGTGATTCCAACGGTTTAGCAAAAACCGGAAGGTCTGTCTTACTGAAAGTCGCATCGAAAATCGGCAGATGATTTCGTCGCGATGAACGGTCGCTCACGATACTCGCTCACGATATGCGTGTGCGATACGGGGCCGCATACGGGAGGGC
>NZ_RZJP01000001.1:612159-1060977 GCF_008698085.1 Bifidobacterium callitrichos | reverse complement strand
GGAACGACGTTCTCTTACTCATTTGCTTGGGTTTCTTGGGTTTCAAACATAAACACTGAGGGTTTATGTGTGAAACCCAAGAACCCCAAGCAAATGAGGAAGAGAACGCCGTTCCCGCGATGACCACCGTGGAACGTGCGGAGATGCTCCTCAAGCAGGACGCGGTCATCCGCGAGAAGATCAAGGGCGGCGCTACGCTGGACGAGGCCGTCGACCCCTCCAATAAGGAGTTCGGCCCGCTCGCGCACCCCGAGCAGGTGCAGATGCGCGTCGCCAAGCGTGCGATGATGCTCGAAAGCGGCATCAACCCGTACCCGGTCCACCTCGACGTCACCGACACCATCGAGGGCGTGCGCGCCAAGTACGACGGCAAGCTCGAACCCGGTCAGGAGACCGAAGACATGGTGGGCATCGCCGGTCGCGTCCTGTTCATCCGCAACGCCGGCGGCCTCAACTTCGTGCAGCTCGCCGCGGGCGACGGCACGAAGATCCAGGGCATGATCTCCAAGAAGGAGATCGGCGCCGACTCGTTGAAGCAGTTCAAACAGCTCGTCGACCTCGGCGACCACCTGTACCTGAAGGGCCGCGTCATCGCGTCCAAGACCGGCGAGCTGTCCGTGTTCGCCACCGAGTGGGCCATCGCCTCCAAGGCGCTCCAGCCGCTGCCCGCCCTGCACAAGGACCTCAACGAGGATACCCGCACCCGCAAGCCGTATATCGGCATGATCGCCGACGAGAAGATCCGCAACATGGTGCGCAACCGCTCCAAGGCCGTCGCCTCCCTGCGCCACACCTTCGCGAGCCACGACTTCCTCGAGGTCGAGACTCCGATGCTGCAGACCATCCATGGCGGCGCCGCGGCCCGTCCGTTCACCACGCACATGAACGCATTCGACCTCGACCTCTACCTGCGCATCGCCCCGGAGCTCTTCCTCAAGCGCTGCCTCGTCGGCGGCATCGACCGCGTGTTCGAGATCAACCGCGACTTCCGCAACGAGGGCGTCGACGCCACCCACGCCCCCGAATTCACGATGGTCGAGGCCTATCAGGCGTACGGCACGTACGACACCATCGGCGAGCTCGTCAAGGAGCTCGTGCAGAAGACCGCGATGGACGTCTACGGCTCGCACAAGGTCACCCTCCTCGACGGCACCGAATACGACTTCGGCGGCGAGTGGAAGACCATCAGCATGTACGACTCCCTGTCCGAGGCACTCGGCGAGGAGATCATCCCCAACGGCGGCCCGGAGCACCCCGGCACCTCCGTCGAGCATCTGGGCGAGATCGCCGACAAGCTCGG
Organism: Bifidobacterium callitrichos; assembly: GCF_008698085.1. Classification (NCBI taxonomy): domain Bacteria; kingdom Bacillati; phylum Actinomycetota; class Actinomycetes; order Bifidobacteriales; family Bifidobacteriaceae; genus Bifidobacterium; species Bifidobacterium callitrichos. The sequence goes on along the minus strand of NZ_RZJP01000001.1, from coordinate 1,059,677 downwards.
CGTCGAGCGCGACGAGGTCGAGAACCACGGCAAGCTCGTCGAACACCTCTGGGAGCACTTCTACGAGGACAAGCTCTACGAGCCGACCTTCGTGCGCGACTTCCCGGTCGAGACCTCGCCGCTGGTCAAGGGCCACCGCACCAAGCCCGGCGTCGTCGAGAAGTGGGACCTCTACGTGCGCGGCTTCGAGCTGGCCACCGGCTACTCCGAGCTCAACGACCCGGTCGTGCAGCGCGAACGCTTCGTCGCGCAGGCCAAGGACGCGCTCGCCGGCGACGAGGAGGCGTGCGACATCGACGAGGACTTCCTCGAGGCCCTCGGCGTCGGCATGCCCCCGGCAGGCGGCATGGGCATGGGCATCGACCGACTGCTCATCGCCCTGACCGGTGCCACGATCCGCGAGACCATCACCTTCCCGCTCGTCAAGCCGCTCGTCGGCTGACCGTTGGCCCGGGCGGATCCTAGCCGCCACCGGCCATTCGACAGACCAAAAGCGCCCCGTTCCCCGCGGGGCGCTTTTTTCGTTCACATGCCCCGCGCCCTCCATATACTGAAAGCTATGACGATGGGATTGTGGATTCAGGGTGCGCGCCCGAAGACGCTGCCATTGGCCATCTCACCGGTCGTGGCCGCCTCGATGGCCATGTGGCCGACCGTATTCGAAGGCGTATGGGGCGGCTCCTACCTGCACAGGCCATGCCCGGTGATCGGCGGCAGGCCGTCCTTCGACCCCAACGGCGACTACGGCCAATGCCTGACCTCGCCCGTCTGGTACGCCGCGGTCACGCTGCTGTGCGTCGGCGTGGCCCTGTTGCTCCAGATCGCCGTCAACTTCGCCAACGACTATGCGGACGGCGTACGAGGTGCGGACGATGCGCGCGGCGGCGAGGAATCCGCCACCGGCAAGCCGCAACGCCTCACCGCCTCCGGATTGGTCCCGGCGAAGCATGTGCTCGCCGCCGCCGGCGTCAGCGCGGCGCTCGCCTGCGTGTGCGGACTGGCGATCACCGTCCTGACCGGACACTGGTGGTTCATCGCACTGGGACTGGTCTGCCTCGCGGCCGGATGGTATTACGTCGGTGGCAGACACCCCTACGGATACCACGGTTGGGGCGAGGTGTCCGTGTTCGTGTTCTTCGGACTCGTCGCCACCTGTGGCACCTCCTACGCCCTGTCCGACGAAGTGCCGTTCCTGGTGGTGTGGACGGCCGTCGCGCTCGGGTTCGTCGCGGTCGGCGTGCTGTGCGTCAACAACCTGCGCGACATCGACGACGACGCGGCCCACGGCAAACGCACGTGGATGGTGCGGTTGGGCCGGGAGCGCGGCACCACGTTCGCCTCCGCCATACCGATCGCGGCCGTGGCGATGCTCGCGCTCGCCTACATGTCGCGCAATCCGCTGATCCGGGTGGCATGGATGGTGGCCGACCCGATGTGCGGCATGACCGGCGACGGTCGGACGGTGTGCACGGGTGTGTCGTGGATCGATATCGTCCTGGCGGCCGCGTCCACGGCGATGCTCGTCGTCGCGATCGTGCTGTGCATCCGTCTGCGTGGGGGCCTGCGCGGTCGGCGCTACCGGTCGGCGCTGCCGATGGCGTCGATGCTGTCGCCGGTGCTGGCGCTGGGCTTCGGATCCCTCTACCTGATGGGTGCGTGACTGGTGCGTGACCGGTGTGTGACGGTCGGAGACGTGGGTTCCCTGGGTTCTTCGGGAAACGTCGGCTGAACGTTGCGCAGAAACTTGGGATGAATGTTCGTGTCCGGGCGGCATGGGCGGTAGACTGGCCGTATGACTTACAAACTAGTACTGCTCCGTCACGGACAGAGCGCATGGAACAAAACCAACCAGTTCACCGGCTGGGTCGACGTCCCGCTGACCGAGAAGGGTGAAGAGGAAGCCAAGCACGGTGGCGAGCTGCTCAAGGAGAAGAACGTCCTTCCGGACATCGTCTTCACCTCCCTGCTGCGTCGCGCCATCAACACCGCCAACCTCGCGCTGGACGCCGCGGATCGCCTGTGGATCCCGGTCGAGCGCAGCTGGCGTCTCAACGAGCGTCACTACGGCGCTCTGCAGGGCAAGAACAAGACCGAGATCCGCGAGGAGTACGGCGACGAGAAGTTCATGCTGTGGCGTCGCTCCTACGCGACCCCGCCGCCCGAGATCGATCCGAACGACGAGTACGCCCAGAACCACGACCCGCGTTACGTGGGCGATCCGGTTCCGGAGGCCGAGTGCCTGGCCGACGTCGTCAAGCGCGTCGAGCCGTACTTCAAGTCCGACATCGAGCCGCAGCTCCGCGCCGGCAAGACCGTCCTGATCGCCGCTCACGGCAACTCGCTGCGTGCCATCGTCAAGATGCTCGACAACCTGTCCGAGGAGGAGATCGCCAAGGTCAACATCCCGACCGCCATCCCGCTGCTGTACGAGCTGGATGAGGACTTCAAGCCGGTCAAGCCGCGTGGCGAGTACCTCGACCCGGAGGCCGCCGCCGCCGGTGCCGCCGCCGTCGCCGCCCAGGGCCAGAAGTGAGCCTAGGCCGCTGCTAATATAGCCGTTAATATAACAGCGCGCTGCAAGCAAGGGGGACGTTCCCAAGTGGAACGTCCCCCTTGTCATGTCTTGGCTCCCCTTGTCAGGGGAGCTGGCACGCGAAGCGGGACTGAGGGGTAGTCGAGGAGAGCCTGAAATACAGAGCCGAGAAAACAAAACGACGCAAGACCAACAGGCCATTGCGTCGTTTCGGGCCTCCCCGTGGGGAGAAATCTTAAGTTATCGGGATTCTCGAGATCGGATCACCGAATCGAGATTCACTCGATGGCGCCGTCCTCATCGCGGGCCGGCTCCTTGGACGGATCGAAACCGGAGACGATGAACACCACGCGGCGGGCGGCGGAGACGGCGTGATCGCCGAGACGCTCGAGGAAGCGGCCGATCAGGACCACGTCGATGATCTGCTGACGGGTCAGATCGGTGTTCTCGTCGAGAGCCAGCTCGAAGGTGTTGTGGTGCAGTTCGTCCAGCTTGTCGTCGTTGGCGATGATGCGCTCGGCGGTCTTGGCGTCACGGTCGGCGAGCATGCTCACCAGATCGTCGGACGTGCGGTCGAGGAAGTCCTGCATCTGCTGGAAGGTCTCCTTGGCCGAATCCGGCAGCGGGGAGGCGGGGTAGGTGCGGCGGGAGATCTCGGCCACGTGCTTGGCGAGGTCGCCCATGCGCTCGAAGGTGCTCGCCAGACGCATCGTGGAGACCACGACGCGCAGATCGGTGGCGACCGGGTTCTGCTTGGCAAGCAGCTTCACGCACTGGTCGATGACGCTCTCCTCGAGGGCGTCGAGTTCGATATCGCCGTCGATAACGCTCTGGGCGGCTTCGACATCCTGCTTGAGCAGGGCATCGCCCGCTCCGCGGATGGACTTGCGCACGCCCTGAACCATGCGGTCGAGGTCGTCGTCGACGGCCTTCAGCTCCTCATTAAAGATAACGCGCATTGTCTTTTCAGCCTTTCGTTCTTTTCCGATTACTCAGTCAGATAGCAACCACTCTTCAGTCTATTATTCCGTGTCGGCAATTGCGACAACGTAGCGCAAAGGCCATCTGATGTTGGTTGGCCGTTTACTGGAACGTTCACCTTAAGTTCAGGTTCACGGCATGTCGTCTCCGGCCTCTGCGCCGGTGTGGGAAGATGGAGACATGTACGATTCCCCTGTGCCCTCGATGATCGTCTCGACGGTGTTCGGCATCCTCGGCGTGGCCATGGTGCTCGGCATCATCCTGTTCATTTTCGACCATATCGAGCCGCTTGTCGAGCGTGTTCTCAAAGGCGTGTCGATCACCGAATGGATCGGCGGGAAGGTCGGTGGCGGGATCCGGCGACTGCCGCGGCTGCATCATCGCAGGCGTTCCGGTGTCGACGACGACCATGAGCTCGAGGCGTCCGCCGAGTCGTTGCTGTCGATCCTGCCGAGCGCGTCGCTGATCGTCGATCGTCAGGATGATGTCGTCCGGGCCAATCCGCAGGCGTATCGGCTCGGCATCGTGCGCGACGACAGCATCGTCGAACCGTCGGTCCTCGAGGCGGTGCATGAGGTGCGCGATCATGGCGGCAGGCGTCGGTTCGATCTGGAGACCGAGACGCCGGAACGCTTCGTCCAGTCCCTTCCGGGAGTCGACGGGGCCGGGACGGGGCCGAAGAGCGGCGTGCGCAGGCCGAACTGGCTCAAGGTGACTGTCGGGCGCGTCGATGAGCGGTTCGTCGTGGTGATGATCGACGACGTGAGCGAGACGGTACGGTTCTCGCAGATCCGCGACTCCTTCATCGTCAACGTCTCCGAACAGCTGCTCGCGCCCACCGAGGCGCTGGCGAGTCTCGCCGATGAGATCGAGCGCGACGACGGGGATCCGTCGAGGATCCGCGCCGATGCGTTGCGCGTGCGCGTGACCAGCAACCATCTCAACCACATGGTCTCCGATCTGCTGTTGCTCATCAAGGCGCAGGAGCCGATCGTTCCGTCGGCCGCGAACCGGCTCAACGTGATGGGCCAGTTGGAGGCCGTAACCGCGAAGCTGCAGTCACGGGCCGCGGATGCGGGCGTGCGGCTGACGCTCGACGGCGATCGCACGCTGGTCATCAACGGCGAGCCGGATCAGATCCGCACGGCCGTCACGAAGCTGGTCGAGAACGCGATCATCTACTCGAAGAAGGGCGGATATGTCGGCATATCGGCCGAGAGGGACGATTCCGGGCGATACGCGGTGATCCGAGTGCTCGATCAGGGCAAGGGCATCTCCAAGAGCGAGCAGGAGCGCATCTTCGAGCGTTTCTACCGTGGAAAGGACCAGAACGAACGCAGCGCCGACGGCGTGGGGCTTGGCCTGTCGATCGTCAAGCATGTGGCGCTGACGCATCACGGCACCGTCACCGTGTGGTCGGCGCCGGGGCAGGGCAGCACGTTCACGCTGTCGCTGCCCCTGGCGCGGTAGACCACCGCCTGTCTGCCCCCGGACCGCCTTACCGCCTTACTGCTACTGCCCGAGTCGGCGGTAGTCCCAGCGGTCGAAGTGCTCCCAGATGAGCATGAGCACACCGATGATCACGCCGGCGGTGCACACGATCCGTGCCGTCTGCGCGTTGAAGGACATCGCCTCCAGGATCAGACACACAATCAGGGCGATGGCCCATAGGCCGGTGCCGATGAGGAATACGGTACGAAGATCCACACGCACCGGCTTGGGGGCCGGACGGCGCACGGACGGGTCGATGATCGGCGCGAATCGCAGTCGCCATGGCTTCCTGGTCGTCATGGTAGAGGCCTCGTTCCTTCGGTGTCCGTCAGTGCTGGAGTCGTTCGACAACGTAGTCTATGCACTGCGTCAGCGCGACCACGTCGGAGGGTTCCACGGACGGGAATACGCCGATGCGCAGCTGGTTGCGGCCCAGCTTGCGGTATCCGGAGGTGTCCACGATGCCGTTCTCGCGCAGCGCCTGCACCACCGCGGACGCGCTGATCGCATCGTCCAGATCAATGGTGACCACCGAATGCGAGCGCGCGGCCGGATCGGTGACGAACGGACGGGCGTATTCGCTGCGTTCCGCCCACGTGTACAGCAGCGAGGCGGACTTGGAGCAGCGGGCGGTGGACCATTCCATGCCGCCGTTGTCGTTGAGCCAGCGCACCTGGTTCTCCATCATGATGAGCGTGGCCACGGCGGGCGTGTTCAGCGTCTGGTCCTTGCGGGAGTTTTCCAACGCGCTCGTCAGCGACAGGAACGGCGGCACCCAGCGGCTCACGCCGGGCAGGTTCACGTTCGCCTCGACGCGTGCGGCGCGTTCGATGGCGGCGGGGGAGAGCACCGCGACCCACAGGCCGCCATCCGAGCCGAACGCCTTCTGCGGGGAGAAGTAGTAGGCGTCGGTCTGGGAGACGTCCACGGGCAGGGCTCCGGCGGCCGACGTGCCGTCGATCAGCGTGATCGCGCCCTGCTCCGCGCTGCCCTCGACGCGCTGCACCGGTGCCGCGACGCCGGTCGACGTCTCGTTGTGCGCCCAGCAGTACGCGTCCGCGTATTCGGTGGGCTCGGGCAGACGGTAGGTGCCGGGTTCGCCCTTGAAGACGACCGGCTCCTCCAGGAACGGCGCCTTGGATGCGGAAGCGGCGAACTTGGAGCTGAACGATCCGTATGCGCCGAACGCGGCCTGACGGGTGATCAGGCAGGCGCAGGCGATCTCCCAGAAGCAGCTTGCGCCTCCGTTGCCGAGCGCGATCTCGTATCCGTCGGGCACCTTGAAGAACGATTCGAGCCCTTCTCGGATGGAACCGACGAGCTGGCGCACCGGCGTCTGCCTGTGTGAGGTGCCCAGCAGGGTGGTGGCGCCAGCATCGAGCGCGGCGACCTGTTCGGGGCGGATCTTGCTTGGACCGGAGCCGAAGCGACCATCTTCGGGCAACATATCGGTGGGAATCTTCACTGCATTGGACATGCCCTCCACCCTAGCCAACCGTGGGGATGGAGGGAAGAGCCGACCGTATTTCGGGCGTTCCCCCTAGGGGGACGGAAAACGCGAAAAAATTCTTCGTCACTTCGGAAATCATTCCTCCTCAGCCTTTGTGCCGACTGGAAAAACGACGATGAACATCGGATGGATGATGCATGTCCCCAGCGCAAAGTAAAACGATTGACGCGCCGTTTGGATTTGTTCAAAGACCGGGGCGCGTTGTATGGTGTCGAATCGAGACGGTGATGTGGCGTCCCCTAAGGGTCGCCCAAACGGCCCGCAAGGAGTGATTCTGTATGAAGCATGCTGCACACAAGGCGGCTAAGACTTCCATTCGAAGCAACGGTACGTCCGGTTCCGGTAATCTGTTCACCGCTGCTCGCGGTTCCCACTCGCGCAGGACCGTCATCGCCATGCAGATGGCAGGCAACAACGGCGCCGTGCTCGGCCTCGAGCCGGCGGTCGCCGAAAAGCTCAACGAGCTCGCCCCGATGTCGCGTCGAGCCATCCGAGAGGCCGCACGTGCGGCCGAACGCCGCAACATCATCGTGGGTTCCGCGTCCCTCGCCGCGCTCGCCGGCACCGCCGCGACCACGCTGGCGTTCGCCAACCCCACCGATGATCTGCTGCCGCTGGCCGATGATCCGGCCACGACCACCACGCAGATCCAGCGTCTTGGCGCCACGGCGTCAGCCTCCCGCTCCGACGTGCGCGTTCCGCTCGTCGGCACCGCAGACGGCCAGTCCGCGCAGTCCTCTTCGACCGCCGGCACCGATTCGTCCGCGACCACCTCCGACAAGACCGCCGACTCCGCCGCCGATTCCGACTCCGTCGCCGCCCAGGGCGATGCCGCGAAGTCCGATACCGCCGATTCCGCGGTCGCCTCCGAAGGCACCTCCTCCACCGCCGACGGCACCACGAAGCAGACCTCCAACACCGGTTCGTGGTCGCTGAGCGACTCCACCGCTTCCCTGGACGTCAAGCAGATGTCGAAGTCGCTGGCTAACAACCCGAACGTGGCCAAGCTGATGGATGCCGACAGCAGCGTGCTGCCGGCCGGATTCGACCCGAACCACGCCACCGGAGACACGGGCAACGCCTACGAGTTCAGCCAGTGCACGTGGTGGGTGTACCTCCGCCGCCACGATCTGGGCCTGCCGGTCGGCTCCTACTTCGGCAACGGCGCGCAGTGGGCGGACTCCGCCAGGGCTCTCGGCTACTGGGTCGACAACACCCCGCGTCACGTCGGCGACATCATGGTCTTCCGCACCGGTCAGGAGGGTGCGAACTCCGTCTACGGCCATGTCGCCATCGTCGAGAGCATCAATCCGGACGGTTCCGTCACCACGTCCGAGAGCGGCTCGTCCCTGCAGGGCAAGACCATGTCGCGCACGTTCACGAACGTGTCCGACTTCCAGTACATTCACTACTGATCGTTTTTTTTCGATCGCTTTTCGATCGCTTTCGCTGATCGTCATCGTGTCCGGGATCGTCATCGTCGATCTGTGATCCTCGTCATGGTTACCGGCGTGTCGTCACCGACGACGACCATGAGGCAATATCAGGGTTGAGGTCAGGGATCACCCGATGCTATGGTGGTGCCCTGATGAAGACCTTGAAGAACTATCTTTCCATGGTGATCGCCGTCGTGGCCCTCTGCACGACGTGCATTGCGCTCGCACCGGCCGCCACCGCAGCCGATGCCTCCGGTGTCGTCTCCTCCGAACGCTCGTTCCCGAAGGCCGCCGCCGCTCGCAAGAACCTGCTCAAGGAATCGACGTCCACCGACGTCGAGCAGGATTCCAATTGGGGTGGCATCGAATCGCTCGATGTGCCCAAGACCAAGTCCCAGGCCGAGAAGGACGCCGAGGCCAAGGCCCAGCAGGAGGCTGCCGCCGCGGCAGCCGCTGCAGCGGCAGCAGCTCAGGCGGGATCCTCCTCCGCCAGTCGTTCCGGCAACCGTAGCTCGCTGGGCGCCTCCACCACCACCGGAACCGGTGCCTCCAGCTTCGATCTTGGTTCCGTCGAGGCCCCGACCAGCTCCAATGGTTCGGCCGTCGTCTCCTACGCCGCCCAGTTCCAGGGCGTGCCGTATGTCTACGGTGGCACCACGCCCTCCGGCTTCGACTGCTCCGGCTTCACCCAGTACGTCTACGCCGCCTTCGGCATCAGCCTGCCGCGCGTCGACAACCAGCAGCGCGTGTGGGCTCAGTCCAACGGCACCAAGGTGTCCAACCCGCAGCCCGGCGACCTCATGTGGCGCCCCGGCCACGTGGGCATCTACGTGGGCAACAACATGATGATCCACGCGCCGCGCCCCGGCAAGAGCGTGTCGATCGTCCCGGTGTACGCCTCCTTCGAGTACTACCGCATTATCTGATCGCTTCCTGATCGTATTTGGCGGTCGCTGGTAGTTCGACGGCACACATCGCCCTGATCTTCATGAAACGCCTCCCGATGGGAGGCGTTTTCCTGTTTTGGGCGATTCCCGCCGTGCTGTTCACACACGGCGAACCCATCCGGGGGTATTCTTGGGAATCACAGGGGGCGACGTCGCCAACCGCGTCGTCGCATATATATCCTTAAGGAGGTCGTCATGATCAACGACAAAGCGATTCTCGTCGGCGTTGACGGATCGAATGCCAGCTACAAGGCCACCTGGTGGGCGGCCAATTACGCCAAGCACGCGGGACTCACACTGCAGATCGTCTGCGCGTATTCGCTGCCCAGCTACGCCGCCGTCAGCTTCGATGCCACCTACACCGCGATGGGGGACGACAACGCGGCCCACTCCGACGCGCAGGAGATCCTCTCCAAGGCCAAGGCCATCGCCGACGAACAGGGCGTGGAGGCTGCCACGCTCATCGTGACCGGTGATCCGGCATCCGTGTTCGTTGAGCTGAGCCGCAACTACAACCTGATCGTCATTGGCAACCGCGGCAAGGGCGGACTCGCCGAACGACTGCTCGGCACCACCTCGTCCTCGCTGCCGGCCTACGCGTACTGCCCGATCGTCGTCGTGCCCTACACCGATGACGACGGCAACCTGATGCACCTGAACAACACGATCACCAAGGTGGCTGTCGGCTCCGACGAATCCAAGTGGGGTCTGAAGGCGCTCGACATCGCCGCGTCGTTCGCCCACGCGTGGGGAGCCGAACTCGACGTGATCTCCGCCGCGCCGCAGGTCAAGGGCGCCGACGACGCCGTGTACGAGTCGTACATGGACGATCTGGAGACCCGCGTCAAGCCGCTCGAGGAGCAGTACCCCGATCTGGTGATCAAGAAGCGCATCGTGTCCGGCTCCGCCGTGGACACGCTCACCAAGGCCAGCTACGACCATGACGTCGTCGTCGTGGGCTCCCGCGGCCGTGGCGGTTTCACCGGCCTGTTGCTCGGTTCCACCAGTCAGGGACTGATCCAGCACGCCGCCGGTCCGGTCTACGTCGTGCCGCGCAAGTACGTCGAGGCGGCAGAATCGCGTCTCGACACCGTGCCGAGCTCGCCGGCCGAGGTCACCCCGAAGCCGCTCGACGACATCTCCGGTGTCGAGGAGATCCCGGTACCCACCGCCAAGCCCGAAGTCGTCAACGAGATCGAAAAGACCATCGATCCCGAGCACTGACCGGCGGCCTTTGACCCCTCTTTCTCCCGCGGCCCCCTCTGACGGGACGTTGCCGTGAAGCAAATGGAAAAGCTCCCCACCCGGGGAGCTTTTCCATTTCCATTTATCTTTACCGTCAGTTTCGGTAATCGCGTCCGCACTCAGTGCTTGACCGTGACCTCCATGCGCACCGGCGTCTCCTGCACGTACGTGTGCTTGACCGTGCACGCCTTGTCGATGTGGCGGGTGATGCGCTCCTTGAGCTTGTCGGCGTCCTCGTCGCTCAGACCCGCGTCGGAGGCGTCCACGACGACCTGCTCGTTGAAGTTGATGAACGCGTCGCTGTCAGCGTCGTACGTGCCATCCACGACGATCTTCGCGCCCTTGCCCTCGCCCAGAGCGTTCTCGACCGCGAACTGGCTGGAGAGTGCCGCGCAGCCCGCCAGGGCGATCTTCACCAGATCGCCGGGCGTGAACTGGCCGCGATCCTTGCCGAACTTGATGTGCGCGCCGTCATCGCTGAACGCGTCCCAGGAACCGTCCTTGTTGCGCTCCACCCACAGTCGCTTGCCCATAATGACTCCTCATTGTCGTGTCTGTATTGTGATTGTGCGCGCGGCGCGCCTGCCGTGCCGCGATATCTCCCAATCTAGCCCATATGTCGCTTCGTGAGGCACCGATGCGATCGTATTCGGTCATGACGGTAGTCAGCTACACTGGTGGGCATGGCTTTGACCGAAGAACAACTCGCTGACATCCGCTCCCGCATCCCCGCACGCCCCGTCACGGACATCCCCATGCCCTATGAGGATCTCGTGCGCCGGATCCTGACCGAAGGCACGCTCAAGTCCGATCGCACCGGCACCGGCACGATCTCCCTGTTCGGCCAGCAGATGCGCTTCGATCTGTCCCGGGGTGCCTTCCCGCTGCTCACCACGAAGACCGTGTTCTTCAAGGGACTCGCCTACGAGCTGCTGTGGTTCCTCAAGGGATCGCGCAACATCCGCTGGCTGCAGGAGCGGGGCGTGCACATCTGGGACGAGTGGGCCGACGAGAACGGCGACTTGGGCCCGATCTACGGCGTGCAGTGGCGCAGCTGGCCCGCACCCACGCCCGAGGACCCGAACCGTACGATCGACCAGATCTCCAATGTGATGGACCTCATCAAGCATCACCCCGATTCTCGCCGCATGGTCGTCACGGCGTGGAACCCGGCCGAGGTCGAGCAGATGGCACTTCCGCCCTGCCACGCCCTGTTCCAGTTCTACGTGGCCGACGGGCGCCTGAGCTGCCAGCTCTACCAGCGCTCGTGCGACATGTTCCTCGGCGTGCCGTTCAACATCGCCTCCTACTCGCTGCTCACCCTGATGATGGCACAGCAGGCGGGACTCGAACCGGGGGAGTTCGTGTGGACCGGCGGCGACTGCCATGTCTACGACAACCACGTCGATCAGGTGCTCGAACAGCTGTCGCGCGAACCATACCCGTACCCGAGAATCGAGATCGACAAGGCCGATTCGCTCTTCGACTACCGATACGAGGACTTCCACATCCTCGATTACCGGCATCACCCCACCATCAAGGCACCCGTCGCGGTCTGACGGTCGCCGCGTGACACTAAACTTGCCGCTAGCCGAAACGCATTCAAGGAGTATGAAATGGAGCATGACAGTAGCCGAAGCGGCTATCACGAACCCGAGCCCGGAGAAGCCGGGCTTGAGGAGATCGAGGACTGGGGTGACGATTTCCCCAAGACGTTCTCAATCAACCTGATCTGGGCCGAAGCCCGCGACAAGGAAGGTCGTCCGGGTGCCATCGGCTTCGACGGGGGCATGCCTTGGCACTTGGCCGAGGATATGAAGCATTTCAAGGAACTCACCGTCTCGCATCCGGTCATCATGGGTCGACGCACGTGGGAGTCGCTGGGGGCGAAGTATCGCCCGCTGCGCAATCGCGACAACATCGTCGTCTCCCATGACGCCTCGTATCGTGCGCCGGGGGCCACCGTCGTCGACAGCCTCGAGGACGCGCTCGATCTGGCACGTCAGGAGGCCATCCCGGACGACGGCATCGACCGTTCCGAGATCTGGGTGATCGGCGGGGCGCAGCTGTTCGAGGAGGCGCTGCCGGAGGCGAACAAGGTGTACGTCACCCTGCTCGACACCAAGGTGGACGCTGACACGTACGCGCCGGACATCGCCGCGCTCGCCAAGGCCGGACACTGGGATGTCGCCGACCGCTCCCCGTGGCTCAAGCCGGACAAGGAGAAGGACGGCAAGGACATCCGCCGCTACCGTTTCCTGACGTACGTGCGCGCCGCGCGCTGACACGACATCGAATCAGCAACGCCGAATCAGTGAACCTGCGAACCGGCGAACCGACAAGGACTGCAAGGATACATATTTCATGGCCGATAACCGCACCAGCGACCATAAGAGCGACCACAAGTACACGGTGATGACCGTCTGCACCGGCAACATCTGCCGTTCGCCGATGGGGGAGATCATCCTGCGCCACTACTTCGACGAGCGTGGTCTCGGTGACCTAGTGGATGTTGAGTCGAGCGGTGTCTCCGACGAGGAGTGGAGCCATCCGATCGACCCGCGCGCCGTGCACGTGCTGCGCGAGCGCGGTTACGGCGACGAGATCCCGCGCAACCACTTCGCGCACCGTATCTCGCGCGACGAGATCGCCCGCACCGATCTGTTCCTGCCGATGACCGCCGCGCACATGCGCTCGCTGCTGCGTCTGCTGCCGCCGGGCAAGCGCGCCGAAGTGCACATGTACCGCAGCTTCGACCCGAACCTGCCCAAGCCGCCGGCCGGCCGCGAGGACACGATCGATCTGGTCGACCCGTGGTACGGCGGCCCGCACGAGTTCGAGGTCGCCATCGACCAGATCGAACAGGTCGCCCCCTACATCGTCGACTGGGTCGCCAAGCAGCTCAAGGCCGAAGACAAGGGTTGAGTGGTTCGAGAGGCCGACTGAGGGCGGGCCTTATAGCTCCAGTTGCGGTCGTCTCCGCCAGCGAGCCTCTGTAGTTGGCACATAACGGACTCCCGAAAGCCTTCGGAAGTCCGTTATCCATAAGAAGACCGTATCTGCTTGCAGCTAACCGACGCCAACGGCGTGATTCGCGTCCGTTTCATACCAGAAAAGCGCTGAAACCCTTGAGTTTCAGCGCTTTTCATGGCTTTTGCCACAGGTACCCCCAGAGAGGGGGATACGGCCCAGCGTCGTACAGGTCCATCTCCACCACTCCGGGGGCAAATAAATTTACCTTCATTACTTACAAAATCAATCATAGCAACGGTTCCCGCTTTCTTCCAATAGACACGCAAGCAGTGTTGCTCCTTATCGTCATCTTCATGCGGCTGATGGTCGAAACGACCTGTGACGAGTGATCGAATCAGCCTAAACCTCAATGATTGCAAGGCCTAAGGCACTAGAGGTGCATTTTTAGGTGCAATGGCTCACTGAGAGCGTATTCGGCCACTTGGTGGCATTTTTGGTGGCATTTTTCCGAGGCCGTTATGCCATGCCATCGATCTTGGATTCAGCACAAGGAGCATCATCATGTCCGCAAGGACGAAGAAGGACAGTATGGGGCCGTCGCCGGGACGGCGGAGCAGGTTCGGCACCGTGACGCCGCGCTACGATACCGCAGGCAATCTCGTCGCCTGGCAGGTGCGGTACCCGGACCCGAAACGACCGGGCAAGAAGGTCCAGCGTCAGTTCAAGCCGGACATGGAGCACGAGGCGCACCAGTGGCTCGAAGAGGAACGGCATCTGGTGGAACTGGATCGCAAGAACATCCAGGAATGGGTCCATCCGTCAGAACGCCGCCGCAGGAAGCGCGCGAACCTGATCTCGTTCGAGGATTACGTGACCCGGTGGGCGGAAGGATACCGGCTGCCGAACGGCGAGAGGATAGCCGGCGGCACGCGCCGGAACCTGTATCTCGACATCGCGCACTTCATGCCGGGCTTCAAGGGCAAGCTCCTGACCGAGATCACGCCGAAGGACATCAAACGCTGGTACGACGCGCCGCACCCTGAGGGGCAATGGGCGTTCCGCCGCTCATGCATGCGCCTGAAGGCGGCGTTCGCCAGCGCCACGAAGATGAGTATGGACGGCTCCCCGCCGCTGATCCGCGACAACCCGTTCATCCTGCCCATACCACCCGCGCCACGATCCGCCAGGGAGGACGTTCCACCGGTCACGCCGCTGGAACTCAAGCTGATCGCGGAGAACATGCCCGACTACACGAGACTGGCGGTGATACTCGCCACGCTCGTCGGAGGCCTCCGTTGCGGCGAGCTGTGCGGCCTGCAGATCAAGGACATCGACCTGAAGGCCAAACGCCTGACCGTGCGACATTCCGTCAACAGGGGCTATGCGGATCGCGGTTCGACACGCATCGCCAGGACCAAGACCGACTCCAGCCGGCGCACCGTGCCCATCCCCGACGGGCTCGTGCCCCTGATTCACGACCACCTGCTCAGGCACTGCGAATGGACGGACCCGGAAGCCATGGTCTTCCGCCCCAGACGAGCCTCGGTGATGAGCCAGACCACTTTGGAGGCCCAGTTCCGCAAAGCCAGGGAGAAAGCCGGCCGCCCCGACCTGACCTTCCAATCCCTGAGGGCGAGTCACGCGACACTGCTCATGCTCAAGGGCGGCACCCTGCGGGAAGTCATGGACGAACTCGGTCACGTCAGCGAGAAGGTCGCCATCAAGCACTACCAGCGCATCGTCGCCCGACACCGCAACCAGATCGTCAACCAACTCGCCGAAGACTTCATCAAAGCAGCGCAATGACCACATGCAGACGAATACGGATTGAGACGCCCTGTTGCCCTGTGTATACAGAACTATTCCCAATCTGGAATAGTTCTGTATACAATAGGAATATGGCTATCAGAACGAATCGGACGCTGCTCACACGGCGGGAAGCCGCCCGTAGACTCGGAGTGAGCGAGCGACGGGTCAGCGCGCTTCGCGCTGCTGGCCGGCTTGAATCTCTTTCCGTGGGAGGCGGCTCGCTGATTACGGAGGATTCCGTACGTCGCCAAGCACAGTGGCAGGGTGCGGATGGGCGTCCTTATTCACCAGACATGGCGTTCGGGGCGCTATACATGCTCAGCGGGCTCGACGCGCCATGGCTGGGCCGACAGCAGCGATACCGGCTCAGGGGATACCTGAGGCAGATGGATGCGGAGAATCTGACCCGTCTCGCGCGCAGGCGTGCGACGACGGTCGAATACTGGTGCAGGGACTCCAACCTCGACAAGGTCGAAACCCTCATCCGTCCCTCCGCCGCCACCGGAGCATTGGCCGCCTCGTTCCAATTGACCGCCACAGACGTGGTGGAAGGCTACGTCACCGCCGATGCTCTGAACGACGCCATTCGGCAATGCCGGTTGAAGCAAGGCGCGACTCCGGTCCGGGTACGGCTCCACGTCGCCGACGATCTTCCCGCCGGCGAGGGGCCGATGCCTCTCGGCGTATGCGCGGCCGACCTGGCTGAATCCAACGACCCGAGAGAACGCCGCGCCGGCATGGAAACCCTTCAACAGCTGATCGACGAATATCATCGCAAGGAGCACCAGGCATGATTCCGACAATCCGCATCCCCAACACGGGCCATCCGTGGAATACCGTGTACGCGGTAGCCGCGGCGAACATCCCGGAATCATGGCTGCTTACGGGCGGGCTCATGGTCCAGCTGCACGCCAT
Organism: Bifidobacterium callitrichos; assembly: GCF_008698085.1. Classification (NCBI taxonomy): domain Bacteria; kingdom Bacillati; phylum Actinomycetota; class Actinomycetes; order Bifidobacteriales; family Bifidobacteriaceae; genus Bifidobacterium; species Bifidobacterium callitrichos. The sequence continues at coordinate 1,043,837 of NZ_RZJP01000001.1, read as the reverse complement.
CATGGGCGGATTGACAGCACGACCCACCACCGACGCCGACCTGCTCGCCGACCTCATGGCGGATCGACGCGGCATCGCCAGACTGCGCGGCATTCTCACCTCTCGCGGGTTCGAGACGCAGCCGGGCACGCTGACCGGATACACGACCCGCATGATCGCGCCGAACGGCGACGTCGTGGACCTGCTGGTCGCCGATCACCTTCCCAAGTTCCTTGGGGCTGACGCGACCATCGCCGGCACACCGGTGCTATCCATGCCGGGCGGCGCGCAGGCAGTGGAACGCAGCATGCAGGTCCAACTCATCGATGACAAGGACGGCGCCGAAGTCGTGGTTCGCATCCCGGACCTGCTCGGCGCGCTGATACTCAAGAGCGCGGCCTACAGCGCCGACCACGCCGGCTACGGTGACCGTCACCTCTATGATGCAGCCATGCTCGCATCCCTCATCCCGGATCCCGATGCGGAGCTCGCACGCTTGCACAGCGGCACCGACCGCAAACGCATCAGACTCCTGCACGACAAGCTCATCGAGGATTCCCCGTACTGGGACAACCTCGATGAATCACACCGTCAAGACGGGCTCGACACTATTGAAACGCTCTCCACATGGTAATTGTCGGCAATTCCTTTTCTTGCAGATCCAGTTGTACCTTGCGAAAACCTTCAGATGAATGCGCCGTCTCGCATGGTGAGGGTGGTGTCGCATTGGGCTGCGACGCGTGGGTCGTGGGTGGCGAGGATGAGCGTGGCGCCTTGCCTGCATTGCGCGAGGAGCATGGTCATGATGGTGTCGGCGGTGTGCGTGTCGAGTGCCGCGGTGGGTTCGTCGGCGATGATGATGGCGGGGTGCATCACGGTCGCCCTGGCGATGGCGATGCGTTGCCTTTCGCCGCCGGACAGTTGCCCGGGCATGCGTCGCGCCTTGCCGGCGAGCCCGACTTGTTCCAAAGCGGCTGTGGCGCGTTGCCGGCGTTCGGCGCGCTTGATCTTGGGTTTCGCGTATTCCATGGGGATGGCGACATTGGCCCATGCGGGCTCGTCTTCGAGGATCGCGTAGTCCTGCGGGATGAAGCCGAACATGCGGTTGCGCCATGCGGACCGGTCCTTGTCGTTTTCCGGTGCCGGGCGCCCCTGCAGGAGCAGGGAGCCGGAGGTGGGTTGCATGGACAGTCCGATCATGCGCAGCAGGGTGGATTTGCCGCATCCGGACGGTCCCATGATGGCGATCGACTCCCCGGCCGAGGCGTGCAGGGATACGTCGCGCACGGCGAGGAGCTGCGCCTGCCCGTCCGTGTATCGTTTGGTCAGGTTTCGGGCGTCTATGGTCGTCTGTGGCATGGTCGGTGCTTCTTTCATTGAATGTGTGTGGTTGCGCGTCGTACGGCGATCGTCCAGACCAGGGCCGCCATGGCGAGGATGACGGCGATCATCGTCCGGGATGCGGTGGCCACCGGTTCCCCTATCAGCTGGAAGCATGCCAGCACCACGGCGGCGGGCAGCAGCATGCTGAGGATGAGTCCGGCGACGCGGATCGCCTCGTCCACGGCGGTGGCGCCGTAGAGCCGGCGGACGAGCATCGCCGGCCGCTCCCGTGCGAGGGTCACGGACAATGATTGGATGATCACGATGACGGTGAGCGCGAGGAAGGCGGACAGTCCGAGCAGGTACATCAGCGCGCGCACGATGAGATCCCTGTCGCGTTGGGGCTGCTCCGTGTTCAGCCGGTGCGGCACGAGTATCAGGCCGGCGTCGCGGCTTCCCGTGATGAAACCGTCGAGCTGGGTTCGGGATGGGTTGAACATGACCGTTTTGGTCACCGCCTCTTCGAGTTCGATGTCGTTGAGCCGGTTCAACGAACTCGGGTCGAGCCGGATGACGAGATACCGGTCCAGGTTGATGCCGGCGGTGTTCGGGTCGAATATGGCCGCCGAGGCCGGCAGCGTGCCGGTTACCCTGACGTCGGTGCCGGCGATATGCACACTGTCGGGCGCCTGCGCCCGGTCCACCCGGTAGCCGATGGACGCGCAGGGCGCGTGGGAGCACAGGCCCAGACGGGGGAACACGTCATCGACGTTGCCCATCAGGACGATGGCCGGTATGCCGTTGGCGAAATCGGGATCGTCGATCTCGACGTTGTTGACGATCGCGGTGTACGCCCTGCCCTGCTCCAGCATGTCCCGCAAACTATCCGTCACCTTGGGGTCCGTCTTGCTCGGGGACTGCAGGAGGTATTGCGGGGAGAACGTGACCGCGTCGACGGCCCGCAGACGAGCCTCGCCGCTGATCACGCTGGATTCGGTCAGCACATCGCTGAGCGTCATCGTGAACACGCTTCCCGCGAAGACGACGAGCAGCGTGATGCCGAGAATCGATCCCCATCGCCTCAATCCCATGCGGACGCCGGTCATCAGTTCATGGATCATCGTTCCACCTCGTCATTCGATCGTATGCCGAGCCATTCAGCCAACGCCGTCACAAGCGCCGTCAGGACCGTGCCGCTGATAAAAGCTGCGGCGAACGCGGCCGCCGGGCCGATGCCGGTCCTGCCCGACACCACGGTGATGAGCACGGCGCTCAACACCGTTCCTGCCAGCACGCCGGCCACGATCGGGACAACGGCCTCACGCACCCGGCCCGCCCACACCTGCCTGCCAGTGGCGCCGAACAGCCGTCTGACATGCAGGTCGGCCTTCCTCGCCGTCTCCATCGTCATGACGCACACGCAGGCGCAGACCAACGCCAGTACCAGAAACAGCAAGGTGATACCCACGAAGGAATCACCGGCAAGGGACGACCACAACGACTGCGCCTGCGGTTGGGTCACGTCCATGCCGCAGCGCGCGAACAGGTCCGAGATCTCCCGGAGCCGCTGCGGGTCGCTCGTGTTCACATACACGCTGCCGGGAAACAAGGGAACCGCCCCCAACGGGAGCACATACTGCAGGTTGCCGCCGACGTTCGCCCCCGGAACCCTGACGACACCGCCGACGGAAAACCCGGCGGGCAATAGCGGTGCATCCCCATGCTCACGCCATTGCCCGGCCGAGAACGACGACTCGATCACACAGGCCACGCGACTGTTCATGTTCCGGCATTCTTGCGGAAGCGCATCGGCCCATCCGATGGAGGCCCCCGACGACTGGAACACGATCGCCGGCCAACCGTCCCCCACGGAACCCTCCAACAGGGAAATACCGTGACCGGAAAGATACTCGGCCAGATCACGCGTCGCCTCAAGATTCTTTCCGTCGTCGTGCCCGGCATCCGCCGACGCGGTCAGCACCAGTTGCGTCTTCGCGTCGAACATGCCCCATTGCGATCCACGCCAATCAAGAACGCTCCAGTACACCGCCCAGGCAAGAAACGAAGACAACATCCCCAACAGCAACGATATTGCGCAAATGGATGTAGAAAAAAACTTTAGATGACGGGTAATTTTTAGCATTCCGTATCTTTCCAATCACGGTATTTCTAGATGGGTGCAATAAGAAATGCGTCAGAAGTATTCAACACCCCAGTAATAGTGCGTGACGTACTTATCGCCCCACAATACGGAATCCCAGACGGAGTCCGTCCTGCTTCGAACCTGAGTGTCTCCTGAATAGGAAGCGGCTGATGTATACAGTCGTCCGGTATCCAAGCTGGGGCCGGCCTGTCGGGTGAAACGCTGATATCCGCGACGCGCGTGACGCCCGCCATCATTATAGGAAGCCTGAATCTGTACATAGCCATTCACCTTGATGCCGCCAATGCTGCTTTCCCATGTGCGACCATAATTCGGACCGCCGGCAAAAGCGGTAGAAGGCAATGCGATGCCAGTTATACCCAGAATTGCCGCAAGGACAATTGCCGTAAATTACTTTCGCACAATCATGATTACTCCTTTGTTGGAAATTTGGAATGTGTAAAGACATGCGTAAAAAAACTAGATGATAATTACTTTCCTTTCTGCTAGATGCCGAAGTCTTATGGCTTCGTCTTGCAAGATCCAGTCTTCTACCCCAGCGAGAGAGAAACAATCAGAGAAGGAGTTATTGACATCTAGAGATGACTCGCAATACGTCAATCGGAGAAGGGGAAAGCTACAACTAGCTGCTTCTATAGCCAACCTAATACTGATTATGTTTGTTTTTGTCATCTCTGGATGACAAAAACAAACAACGGTTCTTTCAGCATATCTGCCTACACTGGTTTTTGGTTTCAATCTCCCCACAAGGCGCACGCAGGGTGCGCCTTTTCGCGATCGAGGGAGATCAATATGCCGAAAATCAGGCATTCCCATGGAAACCATCCGCAGAAGCCTCCGCGAAGCAAGTGGGGAACCGTGCTGGCCCGTTATGACGGAACCGGCATGCTAATCGCATGGCAGGTTCGATATCCGAATCCATTAGAACCTGGCAAACGCGTCCAACGCCAGTTCAAGCCGGATCAGGAGCTCGAAGCCCGTAGGTGGTTGGAAGCCGAAAAGTATCTTGTCAGTCTCCATCGTAACGGCATCGCCGAATGGGTTCATCCAACGGAACGAAGCCGACGAAAAGCCGTCGCGGAAAAGAGCCGGACACAACGCAATATGCTGTTCCGCGACTATGTGATGCGATGGGCCGAGGAATACCGGCTGCCCGACGGCAATGGTATCGCCGGTGGCACGCGTCGCAATCTTTATCTGGACATTGGCCATTTTTTGCCAAGTCTTGGGGACCTGCCGCTTAACGAGATCACTCCGTCCATTATCAAGGCTTGGTATGATGCGCCTCACCCGGAAGGACGGTGGGCGTTCCGACGCTCATGCATGCGACTGAAGGCGGTACTGGAGTCAGCCACCCGTGGCGGATTGGACGGTTCGGAGCCATTGCTGTCCTTCAATCCCTTCATATTCCATATTCCGCCAGCGCCACAGCCCGCCCGCATCAATGTACCGCCGGTGACTCCTTCCGAACTGATCCTGCTGGCTGACGCCATGCCCGATTACACCAGACTGTCCGTATTCCTCTCGACTTTAGTGGGTGGTCTGCGATGTGGTGAACTATGTGGGCTTCAGGTGCAAGACATCGATCTGAACAGGCAGATACTTCATGTCCGGCACTCCGTGAATCGCGGTGACGCTGACAGAGGGGATCTCCAATTCGGTAAGACGAAAACGGAATCCAGCATCAGGAACGTACACATCCCGGATACCCTGATTCCTCTTATTCGACAGCACCTTTCTGATTACTGCGATCTGACACGACCGGATTCGCCGGTGTTCGTGCCCAAACGTGCAAGAATCATGTCCCAGACAACGCTGGACGGCCAGTTCGCCAAGGCCCGGCTGAAAGCAGGACGCCCTGATCTGACATTCCAGGCATTACGAGCCAGCCATGCAACATTACTCATGATTCAGGGTGGAACGTTGCGGGAAGTCATGAATCAATTGGGACACGTCAGTGAGAAGGTGGCTATCCGGTACTACCAGCTCACCGTCGCCTCACATCAGAGTCAAGTGGTTGACGAGCTTGCCGAATCATTTATGAGCGACATTCAGCGGCGTGAGTCCTAGACCAAAGTGATGCACCATCGCGATACGTGACTCACCTTCATATAGGAAATGCCGTGAGGGATCTGAATCTGGTCCCTCACGGCATTTCGGTCTCTGACTGGTCGAAGTCTCACAATCGCAGCATCAGACGGATTGGAAGCGCAGATAGTCCGTTAACTCCCACACCGTATCTTGCAGCCGACGAAGTTCGGAGTCTCGGCTGAGAGTACTCCATTGCGCCGCATACGCCTCCATCCAGATTTCCAGCGCTTCGGCAAGACGCGCCGTATCATCATGCTGAGATGCGGCACTTGACTGCAAAGAGTCGATGACCCCGACATCGGACGCAAGCTGGAGACCAACTCGGTTCAACAGTCGTTGCCCCTCGATGGCTACGCGGAATGCAGCGGCGTTTCCTGCGATTCGCGGTCCTGCGGTCGCGGTGATCGCGGAGATTCGACGGGCGCTGGTCTGCAGAAGGTGATCTGCGGTTTCACCGAGCGAGATGTGGTGCTTCAGATAGCGGAGCAGCATCCGTCGGGATTCCACAAGTGACGGTGCCCGGCTTCCGTCCTGAAGGGCGCGGATCACATCGTCTGGTCGTTCGTTTTCCGGCAGCAGTCCTGGGATGGTTTGCAGGACACCGGTGTTGACGCCGCCCCGTCCGTCATCAAGTTCCAGCCAAGTGATCAGGTGGTTCCATTGGAAGCAGGCCGCATGGCTTGCGCGAGCAAGGATATCAAGCAGTTCTCCGCTGGCGTCGTGGTATTCGAGTCGGGAGATGCGTCGGAGCATGTCGGTCTCGTCGGGGATGCGCCCGGGGTTCCAGGATTCCTGTGCGCCGATGATCATGCCGGGGATGGCCATGCGCGGGTCGTTGACGTGGCCGAGGTCGCCCCAGTCGGTGACGAGCATGCCTGCCGCTTGGTATTGCGTGCCGTAGCGGGCCATGCGGGTGATGTTGTTCCAGGCGTCGTCGATGCGCGGCAGGAGCGCGTTCCAGCACCATACGGCCGGGCACACGATCTGTGTGGCGCCGGATTGGGCGACGGTGCGGACCTTCTCGTCGGTGACCTGCGGGTCGTACTGCCAGTTGAGCAGGGTGACGGCTTCGGGGAGGCGCTCCAGGATCTCGGGGTGTTCGAGGGCGATGTCGCCCCACATCATCGGCTGTTTGCCTTGGGCTTCGAGGTGGCGGCACAGGCGGGTGACGTAGTCGACGTACATGGCGGCGACGCCGATCTCCTCGGCGAAGGTCTTGGAACGACCCCTGCCGAGGTCGAAGGTCTCGTCGGCGCAGATGTTGAACTTGTCGGAGCGGAACAATTGCAGGTAGTCGTCGATGAGCTTCGTGGACAGGGTGAAGGCGCGTTCGTCGCTGATGTTCAATGTGTGGTGGCGCATGCGGTCGATGAATCCGAACGGTTCGTCGGCGGTCTCGGGGAACTCGCCGAGATCGCGCAGGCTCCGGGTGCGCAGGGCCATGTAGAGGTGACCGAACGTGGAGACCGACGGCACCAGCTCGATGCCCCGTTCGGCGCAGTAGTCGTCGAGGTCGAGGATGTCGCGCGGGGCGAGCGGGCTGGAGCCGCGCCATGTCTCGCTCATGCCGTCGAAGCGGAAGGTGTGTTCGACGTAGAGCTGGAGCTGGTTGTACTTGTAGAGGCAGAGTTTGTCGGCCCAGTGTTTGAGCCAGTCGAGGGTGGGGACGCGCCCGCGGGTGACGTCGAGGTAGTAGCCGCGCGTTTCGAAGGCGGGCCGGTCCTCGATGTGCAGGAGGGGCAGGGCGGCGCCGCATTGGCGGATGAGCTGGCGCAGGGTCTGCACGCCGTTGCGCACGCCCTCGAAGTCCACGCCCGCGACGGTCACGCCATCCGGGGTGACATCGAGCGTATACGAGCCGGACGGGTGTGCATGGGGATTGTCAAGTATGGTCAGGGTGATGAATCCCGGCCAGCGGTCGCCCGTCGCGATGTCCCATTCCAATCCGGTGGCTGCGCGGATGTCGTCGATGAGTTGTGCGGCGAGTATATGCCGATCGTCACCGACCGTGCGCGCTTCGTTGATTCGTCCGCACATTGGCAGCAATGCGATGCCTGCTTTATGCTGCATGGTTTGCGGCGTGGGGATGATGGTCCATCCTTGCAGGAGTATTTGGCCGTTCATGGGAAGTTCCTTTCTTGGCATATCGCTAAGGATTGTTGTGAGGTTCGTTTGGCCCTGAGATGGCAGTGCGGTGTCGAGGCCATTTCGCGGATATGGTCCCGACACCGCACATGCTGCCGATCGATTCGGTTGGGTTATTTGACGGCTCCCGTGGTGACGCCCTTCATGATGTTCCTTTGAATGATCATGAAGAAGATCACGACGGGCAGGGAGAAGATAACGGATGCGGCCATCTGCCCGCCGAAGTCGGTGCCCATGGTGGGCGTGGAGAACGAGGAGAGCCACACGGGCAACGTATACTTCGCCTGATCCTTCATAAACGTGTAAGCGGTCATATAGTCGTTCCACGCGTTGATGAACGCGAACACGGACGTGGACACGATGCCGGGCGCGGCCAGCGGGAAGGTGATCTTCCACAGGATCTGCCAGTCGTTGGCCCCCTCAACGGCCGCGGACTCGAAGATGTCCTTCGGGATGTTGAGGAAGAAGCCGCGCATGTTCCAGATCGCAAACGGCAGGACCATGGCGATGTACGCGAGGATCAGGCCGCTGTACTTGTTCAGCAGGCCGAACTGGTTGAAGATGATGAACTGCGGGATGATGCCGCCCGAGGTCATCTGGATGGCCAGCACGAACACCATGATCGCCTTGCGGCCGCGGAACCGGTAGAGGGTCAGGGCCGCGCACGCGAAGAACGCGAGGACGATCGACAGGACGATCGACACGGCGGTCACGATCACGCTGTTCTTCAGGTTCGTCAGGAAAGACGTCTGGGTGACGGCCACCATGAAGTTGTCGATCGACAGCTTCGCGGGCCAGAACACGGGCGTGGCGGTCATGATCTGGTTGCGCGGCTTGATCGACGTGACGAACATCCAGTAGACCGGGAAGATCCACACGATGCAGAACGCGACGGCCAACACGATCGTGCCGATGCGGCGCAGCCGTGAGGAAAGGCTGCGCTTGGCTCGCGGCGCGGCAGAGGTTATGGTTGCGGTGGTCATCACAGGTCCTCCCCGGATTTGAGCAGGTATCGGATGTACACGCTCGTCAGGGCGAGCAGGATGAGCGTGACCAGCACGCTCGCGGCGGCGCCGGTGCCGATGTCGAACGACACGAACGCCTTCTTGTAGGTGAAGATGCCGATCGTCGCGGTCGTCTCGCGGGGGCCTCCCTGGGAGACGAGCCAGATCTGGTTGAACACGTTGAAGTCCCAGATCACCGACAGCATCGTGATGACCATCAGGCTCGGCTTGATCAGCGGCACGGTGATCTGCCAGTAGCAGCGCAGCTTCGAGCAGCCGTCCAGCTGGGCCGCCTCAAGGCAGGACTTGTCCACCTGCGTGGTCGCCGCGTACAGGTTGATCGCGATGTACGGGACGGCCTGCCAGACGACCAGCAGCCAGATCTCCAGGAACGCGAGCCACGTGTTGTCGGTCCACGACAGGTTCGTCACGTCCCCGAACAAATGGGTCTGGGTCAGTAGCCAGTTGACCACGCCGTACCCCGGCTGGAACAGCCACTTCCATACCACCGACGAGGCGACGTTCGGCATGGCCCACGCGAAGATCAGCACGAACGTGACCAGCCAGCGCATCACCGGCCCCAGCTTGGTCATCAGCTGGGCCACGCCCATGCCGATCAGCACGCTGCCGGCCACGAGGGCGGCAGCGAACCCGAACGTGCGGGCCAGCGACTTGTAGAACTCCGGGTCGGTCAGCACGTTCTCGTACTGGTCGAACCCGACGATGTTGAACGAGCCCGTGAACAGGGTCTTCTGGTTGAAGTCCGTGAACGACGTGAAGACCAGGAAGATCAACGGCACCACGACCAGCGCGATGATGATCACGCCGGCGGGTGTCAGGAGCCACAGGGGCGTCAGATTGCGACGCCGCTTCACCACGGGGACGGCGGCAGCCGTCGATTGCGCATTGCTCATCACGCTTCCCCTACTTCTTCGCGTACAGGGAGTCCGCATGCTCGTCGAACGACTTGGCCGCGGCCTTGGCCGTGGTGGCGCCGGTGGCGATGTCGCCGAAGCAGTTCAGGGAGCTGTCGTTCTCGATGGTCAGCCATTGCGGTGACGCCGGCGTGGCCTTGGTGTTCTTCGCCGACTCGAAGAAGCCGGTCAGGTAGGACGGGAAGTCCGCGGACTTCATGACCTCGTCGAGGCCTTCGACGTAGTTGGGCATCCACCCGTCCTTGGCGAACACGTAGTCCTTCTGGATCTCGGGGCTCGCGGCGATCTTGATCCACTTGAGCGCCAGCTCCTGACGCTTGCTCTTCTGGGCGACGCCCCATACCGAGCCGGCCATCATCGCCGGCTGGAGCTTGCCGCTGGCGCCGGGCATGGGGAACGATCCCAGATCGTCGGTCGTGAGGTCGGGGTTGTACTGCTGGATGGTGCGGATGCCGGCGCTGTTGTTCAGGATCGCGCCGGTCTTGCCTTCGGCCAGCAGCTGGCTGAAGTCGGGGTTGCCGGTATCCAGCGAACGGGACGCCTCGGAGGACCACTTGTGCTGGAATTCCAGCCATTGGTCGATGCCCTTGAGCGAATTGTCGCTCGACAGGGTGCTCTTCCAGGTTCCGTCCGACTGCTGCTCGGCGAAGTCGCCGCCGGCATCCCAGATCCACCGTGCCGCCGACTTCCAATCGCGGCCGGGCATGTAGAACGGGGAGAAGTCCTTGTCGGTGTTCGCGTCCCGGAGCTTCTGCAGGTCGGCTTCAAGCTCCTCGTACGTGCTCGGCGGATTGTCGATTCCGGCCGCGGACCACATCTTCTTGTTGTAGATCACGGCGCCGGCGGCCCCCAGCGCGGGGATGCCGTACAGTCTGCCGTCGATGGTGGCGGGCTCCTCAAGACCGGACAGCCAGGTGTGCCCCTGCCTCATATCGTCGGCCTTGTCCGTCAGATCCAGCAGGCCGCCGCTCACGGCGAACCCGGCGACCTGCGTGTTGCCCAGATCGATAACGTCCGGCGGCGTGTCCGTGGACAGCGCGGTCGTCACCTTCGTGTTGATGTCGGCCCACACCTGGGTCTGCACATCGACCTTGACGCCCGTCTCCTTGGTGAACCGCTCGTTGATCGCCTTGATGGTGTCCTCGCTCTGGTCGCCCTGCATGATCCACACCGTCAGCTTGCCGCCCGCGGACGCATCCTGCTGCGATCCGCCGGACGGGGCTCCCATCGAGCATCCCGACAGGGTGAGCGCTGACGCGGCCGCCAAGGCGATGGCCGCGGAAATCCTCTTCGTTCTCATGGTGGTTTCCTTTTCCTGGAATGCCTGCCCGACGCCGCCGTTCGGAGGAATGGCGCGACGTGCCGCTGCGCACGACGGTCCCGGGTCCGTATCCGCCCGCGCTGCCATGCGTGGACGATGCTGTTTCGGACGCCGTCGCCGGCGCCCGAAACAGCGCCTGGGAACGTGATGTCACATCGTTCCTCGACATGACATCACGGCATGAATGACCAGAATTTTGTTAGTCATCCTTGCTTAATTCCCTTAGTTGGTTTCAACCTCCTTGATAGCCAAGGATATGACGCCTTTATCTTTTTTGCAAGTCAGTCGAACAAAATAAGGGGCATGCTACGGCCTTGCTTGGCGAAACCTGACGGAACGCGCGGCATTCGGCCCGACGCGCCGAAGGGGGGCGTTGCATCGGGAAGTGCGGTCAGCAGGCGATGAGGGATGCACCGAGCGCGCCGATCGGAATCGACGGGTCGGCGAGCCGCAGACGTTCCGTCAGGCGCAGACCCGCGATGAAACCGCTGGAGGATTCCCGCCTGCGCAGTTCCCCGCGCAATGCGTCAAGCAACGGGGAGCCGACGCGCGAGACGCCGCCCCCGATGACGATGACCGAAGGGTCCTCGCCCTGGGCGACGATCTGCACGACGTCGGCGAGGGCATGCAGCAGGATGCCGAGAACCCGCCCGGCTTCGGCATCGCCTCCTGCGGCCTTCGCGAGGATGTCGGGCAGCGGAGGATCCGCCATGGGCCACATGCGTCGCAGAGCCCCTCCCGAGCATGCGGTCTCCAGACATCCGCGTTGGCCGCATTTGCATGCCACGCGGTTGGAATCCACCGGAAGGTGGCCGATCTCCCCGAGGGCGCCCGTGTCGCCGCGTTCGACGAGACCGGCGCGGACGAATCCGGCCGCCAGCCCCGTCCCCAGGTTGACGAACGCCATCCTTCCCTGACGGAGCCGTTCGGGAAGCGTCCCATAGGCTCCCAGCGCGGCGGCGTTCACGTCGTTGTCCACCCACACGGGCAGACCGAGCACGCCGGACGCGCGGCCCCCGAGCTCCAGTTTCTCGATTCCGAGATTGACCACGTTCTCCACCTGCCCGGTGTCTCGGTGGACCAACCCCGGGATGCCGATGCCCACCGATCTCACATCACCGAACCTCATGCCGGCCACCTGCCGCACGATGGCGGCCACGTCCTCCACGACCTCATTGCCGCCCTTTCGGGCCGTCCTGCGTCCGGACGCGAGGATGGCGCCGGCCGCGTCGGTCAGCACCGCCTCGATCTTCGTTCCCCCGACATCCACTCCGACGCGCAGGTTCTCTATTTCCGTCGCGCCGCCGCCGTTCATCATCATGGCAATCTCCGTTCCCGTTGGACGGACTTCTCTTTCGTCCGCCGATCATTATGTTCGAAATCCTTACATATTGGATTCGGGAAGCGATGATACACCACGACATGCGCGCCCTGCGACGGCGGCCGCATCCATCAGGACGAGGCCGCCGCCGCGGACAGCCCGCGCCTGCCCACGATCTCGCGCAGAACCGAGACCGCCTGCCCCCGCAGGGTGGCGTCGTCGCCGAGCTCGCACCGGCGCACCCGTATGTTGCTCTGGTAGTCGTTCCGCGACAAGGAGTTGACGGTTTCGCCGCATGCGCCGAGCAGCGTCTCGCCGACGATGTCGGGAGGCCCGTAGACGGCGATGTCGTGAAGGTTCAGCAGGCTCGCCGGCATGGCCAGCGCGCTGCCGAGCCTTGCGCCGGCCTCGGCCAGGATGTCCGCGCGCCGCTCGGGATTCCGGCGGATGCGGTCGCGCAACGCGATGGCCGATACATAGGTCTCCAGACAGCCGCGCTTGCCGCAGGTGCACGCAGGGCCGGCGGGATCGATCACGACATGGCCGATTTCGCCGGCCGCATGGTCATCGCCCTCCACGAACTCGTCGTTCAGCAGCACCGACGCGCCGATGCCCCGAGTGATCTGCACGAGCAGACAGTTGGGATTGCCGTGCCCGAGGAAGCGGTCGGCGAGCAGAGCCGCGTTCGCGTCGTTGTCCACTCGGACCGGCAACGAGAACTCGCCTTCGAGCATGTCGCGAAGCTCCACGTCATCCCAGCCGAGATTGGAACTGGAGATCACCCTCCCCGCGCCGGAAACCACGCCGGGGACGGCCACGCCGATGCCGACGAGCCCCGAACCGGCAAGCCGGATCATCTGGCCCACAAGCGAGAGCACATCGTCGAGATCGACCCGGTCGCCATCATCGAGCACGCGTTCGCGGCGCTCCACGATTCTGGCCCGCAGGTCCATCACGGCGCCGGTCATCACATACGGGCGGGACAGATCGACGCATACCAGACGAAGCACGTCCGCGTCGATGGCCAGCAGGGTGCCCGGCTTGCCCCGGCCGTCGCGCCTGCCCGACCCCAGTTCCCTCAGCAGGCCGTCGTCGATCATCTCGCCGGTCACATCCGTAGCGGTGGCGCGGGAAAGCCCCGTCTCCTTACACAGGTCGGCGCGCGACAGCTGCCGGTCGGGAAACAGTAGCCGGAACAGCAGTCTGCGGTTGTTGGCCCTTGCATCGCTGGGATTGGATTTAGCGTACATGGGAGCCCTCCTCGGGTGAGACGATTGCGGAAAATGCGGAATCACATTATCGGGACGGACATCCCGGCGTCATCCTCGAACGGCTTTCAGGATAACACCCATCAGGGGACTGACAATATGAAAACCCCGGCACTTTGACAAGTTTCCCATCTTTGTACATAATCATGTTCGACATCCAAACAAAATAGTTGCGACATACGGCCAAAGATGGTCGAGCACGGAAAGAAGACCAACATGAACAACACCACACGCGCAGCCATCGCCACGGCCGCCATCGGAGCGCTGCTCATCCCTCTCGCGGGATGCGGCAACACGACAACAAGCTCGGGCAAGACCGAACTGACGGTATGGTCGTGGGACGCCAGCATCGATCGCGCCGCCAAAAACTTCATGAAGGCCAACCCCGACATCACGGTGAAGGTGAGCAACGTCGGCAGCACCGAGGAGACCTACACCGCGCTCAACAACGCGGCCCAGGCCGGCAATGGCCTGCCCGACGTCACCCTGATCGAATACCTCGCCATCCCGCAGTTCGTGCACTCGGACACGCTCATGGATCTGAGCAAGGTCTACGACACCGTCAAGTTCAAGGACACGTTCACTCCCGGCACATGGAACTCCGTGAACATCAACGGCGGCCTGTACGCGATGCCTGCCGACTCGGGCCCCATGGCCTACTTCTACAACAAGGACGTGTTCGACAAGGCCGGTATCGGCCAACCACCGACCACCTGGGACGAGTTCTACGAAGACGCGAAGAAGATCCGCGCCACCGGCTCCTACATCACCTCCGACTCCGGCGACGCCGGCCTGTTCAACGCGATGATGTGGGCCATGGGCGGCCACGCCTACAAACTCAACGACGACAAACTGACCATCAATATCACCAAGGACAAGGGCGCCCAGCGGTTCATGAACCTCTGGCAGAAGATGCGCGACGAAGACCTCATCGACGTCCACACGAAGACCTGGACCGACGACTGGATGAAGTCACTGGGCGACGGCTCCATCGCCAGCCTCATCAGCGGCGCATGGATGGCCAACAACCTCCTGCAGGGCGTGCCCCAAGCCACCGGCAAATTCCGCGTAGCCCTCCTACCCACCATCGACGGAACGCCCATCAACGGCGAATACGGCGGCAGCGGACTGGCCATCACCAAGAAGATCCCCGACGGCAAACTCGACGCCGCCAAGAAGTTCGTCGAATACGTCACCACCAACGACGAAGGCATCGACGCCCGCGTATCCAACGGCAGCTTCCCCGCCACCACCAAGACCCTCGACCAGAAGGACTTCCTCGCCAAGACCACGCTCAGGAACGCCGACGGCAGCGACAACGAGTTCTTCGGCGGACAGAAATACAACGAGGTCTTCTCCCAGGCCGCCAAGAACGTCACCGGCAAATGGGAGTTTCTGCCCTTCGAACCCTACGCCCGCTCCATCTACAACGACAATATGGGATCGTTCTTCTCCGGCAAGACCGATTTCAGGACTGCTGCTGGCAAATGGCAGATAGCGCTAAGAAATTATGCCGCTGACCAAGGATTTGCATCGTTTCAAGATGAATAGATTACAAAGATGACTCCTGTAAGAAATTAGCTATGGTTCATATAGTATTATAAAGGAGTATATAAATTATACTCGTAATTAGATGGATACTTCATGTTAAGCACATTTCATAAATGTGTGAAATATTGACATGGGCCTATGTTTGAATTGAAGTCACTATTTCAGTTGTGTAAAAACACCCGATTTAATCCAATTGATTGCAATTTGGGTGCGGTTTGAAAGATGAAGTTTCGATAGAATTCGACTAACATAGCGTTTGACTGATTTGGTTTCCAGAAATAGTTTTTTTGCTATGTCTTCATTACTGAGTCCTTGTGCGATTAAGGCACATATGTCACGCTCTCTAGTAGTAAGACTCTTGAATGATTCAATAAATATATTTTGTTGGTCTTGAAAAATGAATTTGCTTTGTTGATATTCTACTAGTTTCTTTGTTATTCGTGGAGTAAGAATTTTACCATTTTCAAAAACAGCTTTTATCGATTCCATTAATTGTGATTTACTTATGTCTTTCAGTAGGAATCCGCTGGCTCCAGCGTCGAGCCCGCCGAAGGCGTAGTCGTCTTCGTCGTAGGTGGTGAGGATGAGGGTTCTGATGGTGGGCCAGTGTCTGGCGATGTGTCGGGTTGCTTCGATGCCGTCCATGCCGGGCATGCGCACGTCCATGAGGATCACGTCGGGCAATGGCCGGTGATTGGCATCCAACTGGTTGAGTGTGTCGATGGCGGATTGCCCGTTTTCCGCTGAGGTGATGACGGTGATGTCGGTCACGTCGTCGAGCATGAGCTGGAAACCGAGGCGTGCCAGTCTCTGGTCGTCTACGAGCATCACACGGATCATGGTTGAATCTTCCTTTCGGCCGGTTGCTTCCCGGTCATGTTCCCGGTTGGGGGAATGACCGCTTTGACCTGCCATTCGGTGCCATCGACCGGCCCATAGGCGAACGTGCCGCCGGCGTCTTGCACGCGCCGTGACAGTCCGGCCAATCCGGTGCCGTCATCGGGTGCGACGGCTTGCGCCGCACCGGTGGCTCCGTCGTTGCGGACGATGACGGTGACTCCGTTGGGCTGGTGGTTCCATGAGACGTTGAGATGCGTGACGTGTCTGCCGTGGCGGATGGCGTTGGTTATGGCCTCTCGGGTCACGTCGAAGCAGAGGTCCGCCTGGGGTTCGTCGTCGGCGCGGATGCCGGTTTCGGTGAATATGGTGATGATGCCGAGCGTGCGGGCATGTGCGAGGATCGGACGGATGTCATCCCATGAACGCATGCTCCGGGATCCCGGTTCAGCAGGGTCTTCGTCGGTCGTGTCGGTTTCAGTCAGTGCGCGCACGGCCTTGCGCGTGTCCGCCAGGCTTTCCCGTGCGATCTCGTTGATGCCTTTCAGGGCCTCGTCCACGCGCGGGTCGCCGGTCTTACCGCTCAATCCCTCGGATAAAGCGATGATCGTGGTCAACCCGTGACCCACGCTGTCGTGCAGCTGTCCGGCGATGCGCGAACGACGCACCGCGGCGTCACGCTGCTTGACGGCGGTCTGCGCGCGCCGGTGTTCCAGGCCGGCGGCGGCCGTGGCTCTCCTGGCTTGAACCATGCCGCGGTGCGCCAGGGCGATCGCGCCGGCGAGGGCGAGTAGGAGGATGCGGCCAGGCCATTCGCCGAGGAACTGGCTGGCGGGCCATGACATGAACGTCGCCAAGGTCACGGCCAACGTCGTCGCGAGGGATCCGATGTACATGCGGCGTTCCCCGGTCGTGCGCATGAACGCGTAAAACGCCGCGACCAGCTGGACCAGCAGAATCGAGTCCGCATGCCAGAAGGACAGCATTAGGGTCAGGACGAGCTGCGACATCAATGTGACGGACGGGACCCGGTAACGGAACATCAAGACCGAGCATGACAGGCACAGGGCCAGCAACAGCAGCACGAATCCGCCGGTCTGCTTGGCGAGCGTGTACATCGGGTCCAATGGGGTGCCGATTATGCGCTCCCACATGAGCATCATGACCTCGACCGCGAGCACGCATAATGGCATGGCTGTGGCCGTGACCCTGCCGACGTTCACCGTTTGCCGTTCCATACGATCCACTGTGCCGTCTCGCCGGGTCATCGGCGTGCTTACTGGGCGAGACAGTCCGCGCCGGGCATCAGGCAGCCGAGCATCGTGACCGAACCGGTGAACAACAAAGTGAATACGATGATGATGGCCAGCCATACGAACGGCGAGAGCAGCGCCCCGATCCATGCGGCGACGCGGCCGCCATGCTCCCATCCGTGCCCGTCGCGGCCGGTGATCCACGCGATCAGCACGCCGGGCAGGGACAGGAACAGTCCGAGCAGCAGGAATCCGACGATCGAATCGTTCGGCGCGGCTTGCAACGGTTGGGGCGGGTTCGGCCGGCCGGGCTCCGGGACGGGCGGTGACGCCGACAGGGGCTTGCCGGGTGACGGTTCGTGATGTGCGGGAATGTCCATGAGCGCCGATCCTTTTGAGTGTCATTGGAGCTTGTTGATGTTGATGGTGCCGTTGTCACCAGGCAATGCACTGATGGAGACCTTGACGATGCCGTCGTCGGCCGTGTAGTCGTATACGCCGGCCTGTTCCTCCTCGGTGGCGTTGCGGGTGAAGCCCGCGTCCTTGATCTTTCGCGCGTAGTCCTTCGCCTCGGCGATGGTCCATGACACGTCGATCAGATAGCCGTTGTCGGTCTCGTCCCTGATACGGGTCGTCACCCGATCGGGTTCGGGCACCCGGCCGGCATACTGGCCGTCCGGCCAGGAGCCTTGGACGGAGCCGCACGCCGCCAGCCCGAACAAGGCCGTCAGGATTAGCAGGAACGCGAGCAGCATGGACACCGGGGCTCGCCTCGGCATGGCCGTGTATCGGACAGGCATGATCTCATCCTCCTTTTCCGAATCCGGTGCCGTCAACGGCTTCTGATCGCGTCGGCCACGCTGCGGCGCAACGCGGGGCGGATCTGCATGTACTGGATGAGGAACAACGCCAGCCAGCAGGCCGCTGCCGCGCCGATCACACCGGTCCACGGGATCTCGGCCACCGGAACACCGACGAGCGTGATGGAGCGTGTGGCGAGCACGAGCGAGCTGACGGCGACCGGGATGAGCGCGAGGACGACCGCGCCGGCGGCCAATTGCAGGCTCTGCCACAGGATCATGCGCGTCACCCGGCGCGGCGACATGCCGATGCTGCGCAGCAGCGCCTGGTCGGCGACCATGCCGCGGTTCGACAACGCGATGACGGCCAGGCTCGTGGCCAGGGACACGATGCACAGCATCGCGATCATCAGCAGCGAGTCCGCGTAGTTCAGGCTCGTCGGATGGCCACCCAGGGCCAGTATCCGCCCGTAGGACCGCGCGCAGGTCAGCAGGGTCGCGGACAATCCCAGAGCCAGTGCGAGCGGGGCGATGGTGTTCATACTGGACACGGCCTTCGCCCTAGCGGCACGGGCCGCGAGCACGCCGGTCGCCGACCCGCACAGGCGGCACATGACGCGTCCCGCGTCCAACAGGATCGGGACCAGCACGCCGGCGAGGACATACATGCCGAACGACGCGATGATCCCGGCCCATAATGCGCCGTTGAACGTCTGGCCGGCCTCCTGTCCGAACGCGCGGGCGCGCGGCATGCCCATGCCGGAGAACGCCAATACCAGCGCCGCCGCCATGACAACCAGTCCCAGCGCCCAGCGCACCCAATACCGCCATCCACGCCGTCCAATCGGCGCGTCCTTGCCGCGGATCGCCTCGATGGGACGGACCTTCGCCGCACGCATCGAGGGCACAAACGCGCCCAGCATGCACGTGACCACGCCCAACAGCAGCGAGCCGAGCCATGCCGCCACGGACGGCGCGAACGCGGGAGGGACGAACGAGCCGAGCCCGCCGGCGAAGCTCTCCGCGGCCATCGCGTCGAACTCGGGAACCGCGAGCAGGCTGGCCGGCATCGCGATCAGTGAACCGAGCAGCGAGCCAATGAGGCTCGCCACGCCCACGAGCATCCACATGCCCGCACGCACCTGGCTCGGGCTGGCGCCCATGAGACGCCATTGCGCGAACGTGCCGCGGATGCGGTCAACCGTGGCCGAACCGACCACCGTGAGCGAGAAGAACGCAAGCAACGCCACCACGACATAGATCGTGACCGACACCATGGCGAACTCGGCCGGATCCAAACCCGCCAGCCGGGCGGCCGACGCGAACGACGGCGACGAGGTCCACACGAACTGGTTCATGCACACGCCCACCAGCGTGGTCACCACCGCGACCACCATGATCGTGGGCACCCAACCCGCGAGATTGTCGCGGAACACGCGAAGCACATAC
Organism: Bifidobacterium callitrichos; assembly: GCF_008698085.1. Taxonomy (NCBI): domain Bacteria; kingdom Bacillati; phylum Actinomycetota; class Actinomycetes; order Bifidobacteriales; family Bifidobacteriaceae; genus Bifidobacterium; species Bifidobacterium callitrichos. Next base: position 1,024,396 of record NZ_RZJP01000001.1, on the reverse strand, counting down.
CTACCCACGGCGAACCTCCTGACCGTGCTGCGACATGGGCGGCTCGAACGTGCGGCGCATGCCCTCGACGATCTGCCCGGCGGTCAGCCTGCCCGCGACGTGGGTGATCCCGCCGTCACGCAGGAAGACTACGCGGTCGGCCAGTGCGGCGGCATCCGTGTCATGCGTGACCATGACCACGCTGGAACCCGAATCCGCCAGCTCGCGCAGCACCTGCAGCACGAGCTCGCTGTTCGCGGTGTCGAGCGCGCCGGTGGGCTCGTCGGCGAACACCACCGCCGGACGCAAGAGCAGGGCCCGGCACAGGGCCACGCGCTGCTGCTCTCCACCGGACAGGGCGCTCACCACGGTCCTCGCCCTCTGGCGCAGGCCGAACCGGGACAGCAGCTGCGTGACATGCACGTAGTCGGCCTTGCGATGGGCGAGCGAGAGCGGCAGCGTCACGTTCTCCTCGACCGTCAGATACGGCACGAGGTTGTACTGCTGGAACACGAAACCGATATGCCCGCGGATGAACCGCGAACGACGCTCCTCGTCCAACGCGTAGATGTCGGTGCCGCCGATGACGACCCGGCCCGAGTCGGGCCTGTCCAAACCGGACAACACGTACAACAGAGAGGTCTTGCCCGCTCCCGAAGGCCCGACGATCGCCGTCAACCCGGCACCGGGAATATCCAACGAGACATCATTGAGAATCACACTCGGACTGGAACCATCAGCGGAAGCCACACGCTTGACCAGCCCACGCGCCTGAATCGATAAATATGTATTTACCCCAATGAAGTCATTTGGTTGTTTTTTCATGGACGAGAATCCTTCCTACGAGAGTGCTACTGCCGACAGTATCCATAAAGACGAGTCAATCGTCTATGCCGGAGAGACGATTGACATCAAAAGATGTCAATCTGTGTCGAAGAGAGAGTCGAGTAACCATATAGTTGATAAACAGCCACCGGTCAAAGAATCATCAGAATTGTGATGTCCTTCATCTAAAAGTTGCAAAAACACCGAATTATGTGCGGACGGAACAATAGCCGAATATGAATTCAGCCATTGTTCCGTATATAAGAGAGGCGCCTTTATATCATTCTTGCCGGCAGTAATCCAAATGTCAGGAGCTTGATTAGAAAAATCAGCTGGAAGACGCCGCAATTGCGCCAAAGGTGAAAACGAGTCATAGCAAGAAGATGATGATGGATATCCGAATTCATCCCAATCGCTAATTGTAAGTGGATTGTCGGGGTTTGTGAGAATCAATTCCGGTGTTAAAAAAGGGTGCGATAATTGAACAATTTTGAAATAATCCGGGCGGCGCAATGCGGCAGAAAGAACAACCAAAGCGCCGGCGCTTGAACCCACTGCTCCAATGCGTTTGGCGTCACATAAGTTATTTGCAATCAATCCTTTAGTGCAATCGAGAAAATCATTGATAGATATGAACTTATTGTTTTTTATCGCTTGCCTATGCCATTCCTCCCCATACTCGCCCCCACCTCGAATATGGCAGAAGGCAACAGTTATGCCGGACTGTATGACATATGAAATCAAACGGTCATAGGCTCCCTCAAGTGCGATTCCATAACATCCGTATGCCATCAATAGAATAGGAGACTGCTCGAGAATACTATCAAGTCTATAAAAAAGTGTAATGGGAATATTTGTTTGATCTCTACTCCGGATAATAATTTTGCGACAGTGAATATTAGGTGTGGACGATACAGCCTCTAAGAATCCTTTCCTATTTCCTGTTACAATTTGCGTTTGATGGATTGGAGATGATATGCAGAAAACAGGGAATCTATCCTGAAATCCAAGAAAACTAATAACTCCACAAGGAGGAGCTTTCCATATCCCATTTTGTCCGAGAGATGGAATCCAGATGGCGGAGTCGCCCGATAGGCGTCCTATCACATAAACAATCCCATTACGCTTTTGCAATGATTTAGGAATAAATCCATGGGGAGACTGAATCATTTGCCTATCATGTATATCGTTAAAAAAGTTAATAATTAGAAGTTGGTTATTGACGATAGCATATAGAAGAGTATTTGTAATCTCCATCGAATCAATGGGGAGTGATGCAGTAATTTCCCTAAAGCGTGTGTCTCTTTCGCCGAAATCATCGAAAAACAGCATACGAGAATTGTCTCCGTGCGTCATTCTTATAACAATAACCGCATCATTACTGCAAACGAAAGATAATATATCATATTCACTATTTGTGCCGTATACTTCAATGATGCCACACTTGTTTGCCATCATTAGTTTATACGGGCGATTTGATTTGCTTTTATTAATCCAATAGATAGAATGGTATGTCGTTCTTATCTGAGGTACAACATTGTTGCACCTCAGAAGAATATTGGCGGATTGCTTTTTCAATTCATATAATGAAATAGTGTAAAAATCAGTTTTTGGCATCTGCGTTAATAATGCCGCTATTGTCTTCTCTGAATTAATGTAAAAACCAGATATTCTTCCAATCGGTTTTTGACATAAATGAATATATTGCGACGGATCATCCTTGAAATGAATTACTAGTTCATTATTAATTTGCATTAATTCGAGCGATTGATTACTGGAATAATGAAAATTATTTGTATCCTCTATTAAATGTTCACAAAGTTGTTGCGCCTTGCTGCGATACTTGTCAGAGAATTCTTCATACAATTTGATGGGTTGATTGAGTGTTGTACACTTCATAGTTACTCCATTGCAAAAGTGTCTGGCATCAATTTTGCGAATTGGTGCCAGACACTTGTCTTGTCAGCAGTTGCTGTAGGTCAAGGTACTCGGCAGGCCCGGGCAGGGGCCATTGAAGCTAAACGTGCTGATACGTGCTGCATCATCCGTTTCGCCGTCAGCAGTCAAGATTTGAAAATCAAGAACGTTGTTTCCCATTGTGCACCTCCTTTCTAATATCTAAGGAATCGTTCCATGACAGGAACGGTATGCCTGACCATTTCCCCTGGAGTGCGGCAAGAGATCCGAGGACTCCGGCGGATCCGGTCAGAAAATCACACGACAGTTTTAGTCCTTGATTTCCTCGGACATAAAAACCGCCTTTACTTGGAATGATAAATAGTCGAAGAGAATCGCAATATGAGTTAATTACCTGATATTCCAGCTTGCTTTTATCGTCCTTTGCATTCAGAAAAGTCAAAAAGCCTGACATACCATATGCGTATGTTCCCTGTGCACACTGATAGTAGGTGCATGCGCGAACTAGGGACTCATACTCTTTGTCCAAGAGACATTCTCCGGTCGCTTTTCGCAAGGCATATAAAGCGATTGCAATACCGCATGACCCGGTTCCCAGATATGGCAGAGTTCTCCACTTTTCATCGTATTCCATGGTCATATTTTGGGTCAAAACACATTTTTTAATATCGTTTTGTATTGCATGTAGTGCATAATCCACATATTTTTCATCTCGATCAACCGTTCTATAGATTTCGGCCCACAATAAGGCCGCGCCAGACCAGCCATATAATAATCCAGCGGATTCACATTCGACATCGTTGGTAAGCATGTTCTGCAACTTTGATGAGGCTAAAAATAGTTCATCATATGATTTATTCGACCCGATACTTAGGTCATTTAGGCCGACGCCAGCCCATCCGGACCAATAAGTAGGATTAATGGGGTTTGCCACGGGCAAAGAATGTGCTTCTCGAGCGAGTTCATCAAATCCCGCCATGCGTAAGCCATACTCCAAACCATCTTTGCCGGCGAATCCTCGGTTTTTAACGCCCGAAAGATGATTTAAAATCCATTGAGATGCTTTTTGAACCGATGCGGAATCTATTGGATCACCTGCCAAAGCTAACGTCGACAAAGCACCCGCAACGCCATAAGGGTATCCCACCGAGGCTTGTACAGCATTAGGGCCAAATAGTTCTATATCACCGGGTAGAGCAACTGTAGCGCCTTCATCAAAATGAAGGTGTGCCTTTATTCCCCGAGCTAGTCCATGTATTAAATCTTCAATAGAAGCGAGATTGACAGCTCGCTGATCCAAGGATAGCTGAGTATTTTTAGATGTCTTTTGAATTATAGATTCGATGGAGTCTTCGTTAATATCGAGATGACTCTGCGCGTGTCTAGCGATTCGTATAATGCTTCCTTCATTGCCCTGATCTGTAATGGTGGCTTGAGGAAGAAGCATATCTAACTCCAGCAACCCTAATGAACAAAAATCTGCGTCGGTGCCGGTAAACCCTGTCAGAGGACCATATCCTGGTGCTATTTGTTTAATTCGCCATCCTTTATCCATTTTGTGCGCGAATTCAAAATCAATAAATTTAGGATTAACTCCGTTTTCCATAATGATATTTTTAGGGTGAATATCACCAAGAAGCCATCCGTGTCGATGAAAGAGCGACATTGCTTTATCAAGCTGTGAAACGGTATGATCAACCCATTGCCCAAAGGCAGCATTATCTAGTTTCCAAGGAGCTGGCTTTAGTATGGGAGTTCTAAGCATGCATTCATGCTTAAGGTTGTTCCCTGGTATTTTCTCCATCACGAGATAAAGGTTTTCCCATGCTCTAAACATTCCGAATACCTGAGGCACAAAGCCCGTATCTTGTAATTCGGATAAGACATGTTCTTCGTGCTTCAAACGATATACAGCATCATGGCCGTCGGAATCAAGCGCCGTATATGGTCGCGCCTCCTTTAGTACAACGATAGTTCCTTTTGAAACGTATTCATCCGTCAACGCCTCTGCGGTATACACACCTCCACCGCATGAAAAATGCATAGCTGATTTCATCTCGAATGGGAATGGTATAGATTGAGATTCTATGGATTCGTGTAGAAATTCCGGTATTTTCACCCAATCCGGCACGATAAAGGTAGGACGACGTACATCTTCCTCCTCGACTCCGTCGGGCCTTTTCAATACACTTATATATTTTGTCTTATCCTTAGGCGGGATAAAAGCGCCGAAGCGATAGAATATAGGCCCGTTCCTCCAACGTCTATCCGAAAGGATATAGGGTCCTGACTCATTCCCAATAATGTCGTCTAACCCATTGAGAGTAGAATGAAACTCCAATTCGTTTACTGGATATATTGTAATATATTTTCCGGCAGCAGCCCTATCGGTATATTTACTGTTTTGATCAAAAAAATCAGCTTTTGTTGATAGATATTTAAATGCGACTTTTTTTGAAAAACAATAATTTGATACTTCTCTTAATATCTTTTCATAATTCCAAAGAGTTGCCGAGATGTGAATCTTCCATCCCTGTTCCGGAATTTTAACATTACTAGGACGACAATTTGTCCATGGGGTACCTTTATATATCTTCCAATTATTTGGAAAGTGAATTTCATCATCAAGTCTTGGCGAAGATTGACGATCTGGTGGCTCATAGAAGGAACTGTTGGACTGACAGAATGGGATATATTTTAGGTCGATGGGCACGATTCTGTCTCTTTCCTTATTAATGGCTTATGACATTTTTATTACATCACCTATTCGCGTGCCGCGCGACCCGTTATGGGTTATCTGTCATCTCCAGATGACAAGAGATAAGAGTCGATATAGATTTCCGTCCAGTCGTCGGCCTTGTCATCATATGATGATATATACATTTTTTGTATAGTTTATGTCTGTATTTGTTATAGAGTTAGTCAGAGTGTTGCTTATTTGACCTAGCGGAACATAGTGTATTTTGTGTAGATGTCCAATCGGTTGTAATCGGTGAAAAGTGATATATATGCAGCATATATAAAATAACTATATTTTATAGTTAGATGAGGAATTATTGTAATAAATCGCCAAATTTCTTTTAGCTATGAGATATATTGTTCCGTTGCGAGATTGCGATAAAATGGTGCCGTTTTAAAAAGTTGTTTATGGGTTCCCGATCCGATAATCCGCCCTTGATTAAGTACATATATAAGATCGGAGTCAATTATCGTGGCGAGTCGATGCGCAACGATAATAAAAGTGCGGCCTTCTACCTGAGTCAATAGCTGAGTGATAAGGCGTTCGTTATCGGCGTCCAGGTTTGCGGTGGCTTCGTCGAGCAGGATGATTTTTGCCGTGGAAAGAAGGGCGCGGGCTATGGCGAGTCTTTGGCGTTCTCCGCCTGATAGCATGATTCCGTTTTCCCCTATCTGCATATCAAGACCTTTGTCGGATCGATCTAGCAGATGGGAGAGATTCACGGATTCCAATACCCGTCGGCATTCATCATCGCTACAATCGTTTGATCCGAGAAGTAGGTTCTCTCGTATGCTACCGGACAGTGCCGGTGAATCCTGTTCCACGTATGCGATGTGGCTGCGTAAATCGTCTCGATCACAGGTTGTTATGTCCTTACCGAGTACATTGATATTTCCGCTGGAAGGATCATAGAAACGTTCGATAAGTTGCAGGATCGTGCTTTTCCCTGCCCCTGAGGGCCCGACAAGTGCCGTGACACTTCCTTGGGATATGGAGAGATTCAGGTCACGCAGAATTGGTTTGGATCCATAGGAGAAGTAGACGTGTTGGAATTCCACCGCTGGCGGACGGGGCCCGCTGTGTGCCAGCGGCATATGTTCATTGATTGTTGCGACGACGGTGTCAGAGTCCTTTTCTTCGGGAATATCCAATATTTCCCGTATACGGTTCATTGCGGCCATTGAATTGCCGATTTGTGAGCCTGCGTAAATGATCTGGCTGAGCGGTGAGATGCTGATGAACAGCAACATGATGAACTGAGTAAGTTTCTCTACGGATAGCAGCCCTGTGGTTACGCGCCATAATCCCAGACCGAACACAATGATAGCTGCGAGTTGCAGGGCTATCGTGGCCAGTGGATTGACGATCGACTGGATTTTGGCAATCTTGAGTCCGGACAGGCGGACGCGGTTGATCAAGGCGGCAATAACCTTATTCTCGTTCTCGAAGCCGTTTGAAGCGCGTATGGTGCGGATGCCGGCGAGATCACGATTGAGCGTGGAGGTAAGGTCGCCGAGCGTGTATTGGCTGTCATAGCTTGCTCGTTCGATGAATTTAGCGGACAGCAGCATGAGCGTGAATACCGTAAGGAGCAAGGTGATCGCTGTGCCGAATAGGATCGGGTCAAGCATTGCCATAAACGCAGCGGAACCGATGACGGTGATGAAACCTGATGCAAGGGCTGATGTGCACTGCATGAATGCATTACGCAGTTGTGAGGTGTCGTTGCCGACACGGCTGAGCAGGTCGCCGGAGTCACGTTGATCGTATTCGCGTATGGGCAGACGTAGCAGGTGTTTGCTTAGTGCGAGACGAGCATCCCTTACGATATCCTCCCCTGTGCTCTGCAATTGGTAGTTCTGTAGGGCTGATATAGCTCCTGAAGCGGTGACGAGTAACAGCATTCCGGCAATGACGGGCCACTGGGGAACCTGGAATACACCATTCTGGAAGAAGTTGGTCATGTACTTAGGCACGAGCAGCGTCATAACGGCTCCTATGGCTCCAAGACATAGGATGAGTGCCAGCCGTCCTCGGTATTTTCGGAGAGGAGAAATCAGATTGTACATGGAGGCATGTTTCATGTGCATGGTGTCGTCCGGGTCGTTGGCGGTCATTGCGTATCTTTCCGTTCGGAACTGGTTCTGGTGATGGTGTACCGTCTGACGGCATCAGGTTCGCCGATGGGTATGCCGTTGGCTTCGACCCAGGCGTGTGCGCGAAAGGGACGATCGGTGAACCCGGTGCACCATGTGACGGATCGGCGAGATATGCGGCATGCCGCCGCCGTGGAGAGCGACCGAAGCAGACAACCCTGCTGGCTGCGGCATCTGCGGCTTACCGAACATACGGCGTTGCGGTAACGCTTCGCCATGTCGGCATCGGCTGGCGGATACCGTTCGGACCACGTTTCAAGCCGGCGGCAGAACTTTCCGATTCGTTGTCGTTCCATCCGTCTTCCGATAATGATGGCAATCAGCGCCACCAGGCGGTCGTGAAAGTTGACGCGTGTGGTTGCTTCCGGCTGTAGAGGGATACTCATAGGCGCACGTGCTTCCCTATATCGGCGAGGAATCGTTCCGTATCCCGGACGATGATTTGTCTGTCGGTCTGATATTCTTCGGCGATTGCGTTCATGCAATCCTCGACGGTTTTGCCGTGCATCAGACCGTCGAGGATGATTCGGCCTATTTCGTTGACCTGCAGGTATTCGCCGGTGTCGTTGACGAATACGATTGCCCCTCCCTCTTTGGGATATAGGGATATCTGGTCTTTCAGGCTGGTGTTCGCCATCGTGTTATCGGTTTGCATGTCTTAGCCACCTTTCCACTGCCGCGACTCGTTGCATTTCAAACAGAAACGTGATGTCAGGCATCGGCATGGAAGCTCGACGCCGTACGGCTGGTATATCGATCAGTCCTTCTTCGTCCAGCACTCCGCCGGCGATTGAGTCGAGCAGCGTGTCTTTCGAGCGTTGCCATGCCAGATACAGTGAATATGAGTGATCGCCTTTGACGGGACGCCGGAATATCGTTTCGGGGACTATACCCTTGAGCGCCCGGTACAATACGGCTTTGTGTAGATTTCCCTCGGTGCGTGCACTGATTGGGGCGCATAGCGCATAGCCCACGATTCCACGGTCCAGGTAGGGGGAGCGGAACGTTATGTCGTCGGAGGCGAACGTCCGATTAACCTGATTGAGCATTCGTGCCTGCATTGACAGAGAGTAGAGCGCCTGATGACGGCTTCGGTCGGGGCTTAATGGCCGAATGTCGGCGTGTTTCAATTGTGATTCAATGGCGCCATATAGGGTATCCCTGGCTTTCGCGGTCAGGAATTCGGGAATGCGTATGGCATCGTGCCATCCACAAGGCGAGGAGCGATGGCCATGATCTTGTTCCGCGTCCAGGAGCGATGACCGTAATTCCTCATGCAGATCGGTGCTGTCGGTCAGATCGAGAATTGCCTGATAGGGTGGGACCCGGTAATCGGCGCTGTATTGTCTTCGAATGTCCCGTAGCCGCAGCGGGTGTTCCCGCAGACAACTCCATGATGAGGATGGCATGGATGCGAACAGCTCGTCTCCTCCGAAACCCGTGACATGGATACGGCTTGTGTCTGCTTCCATTTCGGAGATTCGGCTGAGATAGCCTTCGATATCGCTCCAGAAGACCGGTTCTTCAGGTATCTCTCTGTTGGGATATTCGGCTGTGGATTCGAATGATCTGTTTCCATCCACGACTCGGCCGATTTTGATGAGTGGCATCCGAACGTCCTCGGAGATTCGCTCGGCCCATCGGGAATCCTGATTCATTGGATCGTCGGGTGTTTCATGATACAGGGGCATACGAACCCCCTCACTGGCGAAGATGTATGCGATGGCGGCGGAATCCACTCCTCCGGACACATCGGCGGATAGTGGTGCCTCATTGCGCCACTCATCCGCGATCGTCAGGAAACGGCTCCTTAGCGATGCCAGAATTACGTCGTTTGAAACATGTTTTATGGGTGAAGGTTCCGCTCTCGTATATCGCGGCCTATTGGATTTGTCGAGGTGCAGTGTGGTTGCGGCGGGTACGGAATGTATGTTCCTCCATGGGGATTTGTCCCCTCGCAGGCTGTCAGGGAGCGAAGGCAGCAGATCCATGATGATGCGTTCCAGGTCAAGATCGGCGTTCGTGATGCTTGCAAGCCGGAAGGCGCTGTCCGACAGGAGCACTTCATCTTCGGAGACGGTCCAGAACATGCGATCGCCACTCAACAGAGGAACCTGGACGCATGTTCCCTCGTCATTGATGCTGATGGAGGCGGGAAGCTTCGAACGGTCCGTCGGCTTCCCGCCGCGGACAATCACGGTACGGTTTGGGTTCTTATGCGTAAACGGCATCACGTTTCCCTATCCTGATACAGCTAGGGATCATCAATATATGCAGGGTTTCGGTCAGTTCGATCCCCAAGGGAACGGGGCCTTGGCTCCGCCAACATCGACATAGTTGCCGAACCATACGCCATTGGTTGCTTCCTTGAATGATGCGATGACCTCAACGACAGGAGGCACATAATCCTTCATCTTCGTTCTCCTCATGTTCTGTATATGGAACCGGATTGCATGCCGGTGCATGCCATTCCAGTTAACCTGATTTGGATGGTACATCCAAGAATGTGTTTGGTGTTTGTCATCTTCGGATGACAAACACCAAACACATGGACCTATGGGAGCGGGTGATCCGCCGGCGTTTTTCAGTCTTCCTTCCAGAGCTGGCCGCGGGAACCCTCTTTTACCACGGTGCCTTTATCCAGTACCACAACATCATCGGTAATCGGCTTCAGTCTGCCGTCCGGTTCGGATGCGATGAGCACCGCAACGCCACGATTCGCCTGCTTCCGTATCTGCTCGCAGATCCAATTCGTGCCCGATTGATCAAGTGCCTGGAGCGGTTCGTCTACGATCAGGGCTTTGGGGTTGGGAAGCAGAGCTATAGCGAATCGCATTTTGAGGACACCGATCGGAGCGAGATCGTGGAGCTTGACGGTGAGAAGATTCTGCAGTTCGGTCATGTGAATGATCCCGTCAAGAAGCGAATCAGACGTCCCGGCCCAGAGCGCCTTCCAACGAAGATAGGTTCCGGCCGAGTAATACGGGGACAGTGAAATGGCTTCGGGCATTGCACTCACAACGTTTTTTGGTATACGGGATGTGCCATAGGGTTTGCCACAGGTGGATATGCATCCGGAATCCGGGATATCCAGTCCCAACAGCATCCGGAGAACAGTTGTTTTGCCGGCGTCATGCGGTCCCATCAGAACGGTGACTCGACCTGCATAGGCGGCAAATGAGATCCCATGCAATTCGCGACCGGCATGATTGAATGAGACGTTCTCAAACGCGATGATGGGTGAAGCCGAATCGGGCAGCTGGCACATCGTTTTCCTTTCTTCGATTGACCCGAGCCGCAATAATCGAAGTCCCCCCCCCCCCTAACGGTTTTTGGATACTGCCCTATCTTAGGGGATGGCAGAAGTGACGTGATATATATGCTAGGTTTGTTCCGTTCGCTTGAGCGATGGACATAGACAGTTAACCAGTTCGCTCTATTCTCCAATAAAAGGATTGTGGTGTTTGTCATCTGAAGATGACAAACACCACAATCCTTGAGATGAATATCGTGATTTTTATGCTGGTTTGCCGCCTGTTATTTGGTCCAGCCCCGATTGATACCAGGCTATGGCGATTTGAACCCGGTCCCGCATGTGCATTCTGGCCAATATGCGGCTTACCGTGCGCCGTACCGATGTCGTTTCGATGAATAGGCGCTCCGCGATTTCCTGATTGGACAAGCCTGCCGCCACGAGTTCCGCGACTTCACGTTCCCGCTTGGAAAGTCCGTCGAATAGGCTTCGTAGCAGCTTGATGCGGGTGTTGTCCGATATGGGCCGAACCCCGCGATTGAGTACTTCACCGGTGATTCTCGGTGTCAATACCGCATCTCCGTTATGCACGGCGTGTACGGCGTCACGTAGCTGTTTGGGGGTCGCATCCTTGAGCAGGAATCCGGATGCCCCTCGCGCCAATCCGTCGAAGGCGTAATCGTCCTCATCGTATGTGGTCAGGATCAGTATCTGGATTTGGGGGAATTGCTCCTTGATGATGCCCGTCGCCTCTATGCCGTCCATGACGGGCATGCGCACGTCCATCAGAATCACGTCAGGCAGTTGCTGCGGTGATTGCCGTAGGAACTCGATTGCTTGGGCGCCGTCCACGGCCTGGGAGCTGACGATGATGTTCGGATCGTTGTTCAGCATCATCATGAAGCCGGTGCGCGCCCCTCGCATGTCATCGACCAGCATGACCTTGATGATGTCGTCTCTTGCATCCTTCATGGTTCTTCCGTTTCTTTCAGGGGATTAGTGCCTTGACCGCCCAGCCATTGCCGTATGGCCCATAGGACAGGGTGCCGCCCATTTTCGCAAGGCGTTGGGAGAGCCGTTGCAGTCCGGTTCCACCTGTCGGCTTCCTGCTTTGACCGGATGCCTCGCCGGTGGTGTCGTGTCCGGAGACGTGTCCATCGTTGCGGATCGTGATTGCTGTTCCGCCATCACGGTAATGATTCCAGGAGACGGCAATGCGGGTCAGTCCCGCGCCGTGCCGAAGGGCATTGGTCAGTGCCTCGCGAGTGACGGCGAAGCATAAATCCGAACGGCGGGGGTCCTCGACGCGTCTTCCCGTTTCGGTGAACACGACGATGATTCCGGTTGAGCGTATGTGTTCCAGTACGGGTCTGATATCGTCCCAATCCCGTAAACGCAGGATGTCATCCTGATTCACTGGGTCAAGACCGACCTGTTCCAAAGACGGCTGCGATTCCTCTTCATTGAAGACCTTTAGTATACGGCGCGTATCGGTCAGACTGTCCTTCGCAATCGATGTGATCTCTGCTAAGACATCAGCCAGTTGCGAAGCGGAATAGCCGCCATTCCTTATGCAGTCCTCACCTCCCTGCGATAACGCGATAATCGAGGTCAATCCATGACCGACACTGTCATGCAGCTCGTTGGCCATGCGAAGGCGCCGTTCCGTACGATTCTTTTCCTCCGCCAGCATTGCGGTCTTTCGCCGTGCCTCGGACAGCAGCCTATTCGACGTTCGCCGTTCCCACGCTATGGACAACAGTGAGGATGCGATGCCGGCCAAAGCGACGGAGTACAGTAACGCCAAATATTGAGGCTGCAGATAGGAGGGATAGATGTATTGCATTGCGATCATGCAGATCATGGCCAGATCGCACATGGCCTGAACATACAAAGGAAGCCGAATGCACAGATAAAGCACCAAGATAAGCGCGACCTGCGTGTATGAGTGCAGACCAACGCCGAACAGGACGCCCAGAGAGAGCTCAATGAATTCCAAGGCCAGCAACGCCACGGGGCTTCTGGACCTTAACGTCACGTTTATGGCTCCCAAAACTAGCAGTATAAGGAAGTACCATATTCCCGCTCCCTCGTTGAGGAACCGGATAAACGAATATCCTGTGCCGATTGCCATCCGCTCTTTCACATAATCGCGGATCAGCACGCCCATCGTGCCAACGATGCAGATCAGAGTCGTCGTGAAACGAAGCAGGCGTTCCCCTTTGAGCTGACGAAGCCATAGGATCAATCGATCCCGCGGGGTGACGGCTAACGTTTGTCTCCCATCTGATGACTTACCCCGGCGTGAGCCCATAATGAGATGGTTCCTCGCAACCTGCACCTTACGCCTTCTTCGTTGTCCGAGAATACAGCTTTCCCATTATCTACGATTTGAGGCTCGCATGTCCATGACTGGGCTCCTGTTTGACATCTACGGATGACAGTAACTTATCGCGGACTTCCCTCTCCGCTTGCGGAGAGAATGCTCCAGGCGGGGCTGTTCGACATACTCTCCGCAATCGGCGCGGGAACGCGGCCCCGGTCCATGCGCTGCGCGCATGACCGTGCTGTCTGGCCGCTCGCATGCTCGCGGCGGTGGGCCGCGCGGAATCTGACGAGGGGTTTGCGGCCACCACCAGCATGCCATGCGCTCCGTCTGCGTTCCCTGCGCCGTGTCCCGCGCCGCTCCCGTGCCTGCGCTGCGACGGCGGACCAGCATGCCGTCTTCGCTACTGCCCGGATCGTCGCGGTCCACGCCTCCGGTCTCTCCGCCTGCGCGCATGGCAGGCGGGTGGTGTCCGAAATGGAAACCACACGGAAAGGACCGATGGACATGAACGACATGGTGGACACCCGCACGACGGGAACCGGACTGGCGAAGCGCGTACGCGACGGGTTCCTTCAGGACCGGCGTGAACTTGGGCCGGCGGAAGCGGCCGACAAGTGGTTCGCACCCCTGATGGACAGGTGGAACGGCCTGCTGTCGCGCGACGAGGGCGGCTTCTCCCATGAGGAGCGCGTCACGCTGGCGGTGCTGATGACCGAGTGCCTGAGCATGCGGGACGCGCTGATACTCGCATCTTTGCGCGAGATGGGCGGCGGCGAACTGCACATGCTGTACGCCCAGCCGCATTCGATGGAGTCGGCGGCCGTGGTCATGCGCGAACTGTCACGGGCGTTCAAGGACGCCGACTACCAGCCGGACACGCGACGCGGGGAACGCGCGACGGCGTTGCTGGAATCGGTGACGGCCGACGCCCCGGACGGATACAAGGCACAGCCGATGGCGTCGTGCGCGTACCTGCTGTGGATGGCCGACCGTTCGACCGCCGCCGCGGTGCGCGCGCTCAAGGCCTTGGCCTTGGACGACGACTGCTCGTTGGCATCCCTCGTGCTCGCGGCCAGCGAACACGGCATCCGCCCCGCGTGGACGGAACGCCGCCGCCACTGAGCGTCGGCCGTGGATTCATCTGGCTGGGGCTTCCGATTCCGGAAGCCCCAGCCAATCCCCAATCATCTGTTTTTTCAAGGAGACAATCATGGAAACCGCAATCATCGAACGTCCCGTATCGGCCGACGAAGGCATGGAGGAATCGAACATCGTCATGCTGGACGTGGGACTTATCGATCCGAACCCCGCGAACCCGCGCCGCGACGTGGGCGATGTGTCGGAACTCGCGGATTCGATACGCGCGCAGGGCATCCGGCAAAACCTGCTCGTCACTCCCACGCCGCAGGGACGCTACCTGCTCGTCATCGGGCATCGCCGCCTCGCCGCCGCCAAACTCGCCGGATTGAGCCGGGTACCCGCCGTGGTGGCCGATTTGTCGGAACGGGAGCAACGCGAGCTCATGCTCGTGGAGAACAGCCAGCGCGCCGACCTGACCGTCATCGAGGAGGCCGACGGCTATCAGGGGCTTCTCGATTTGGGCGTGGGCGTGGACGAGGCAGCGCAACGCACCGGCCGTTCCACGTCATTGGTGCGCCGACGCCTGAAGATAGCCGCCATCGGCGAGAACGCGCGAAGCAAGGCCGGAACGGCCCAGCTGAGCATCGACGACTGGGAGACCATCGCCGACTTCGACCGGCATCCAGACCTTCAGGAACGGCTCGCCGAGGCGGCAGGCGGCAAGAACTGGAACATGGCCGTCAAGCACGCCCGGCAGGAGCGAACATGGCGCGAATGGCTCGACACGGCGAGAGCCGAATTGGAACGCATGGGCATCGACGCGGCCGACGAACAGCCGAACACGGACAACTGGTATGACTCGCCAAAGGGATTGCGTCGCACCACGATGCTGACCACGGGCGACATCGCCAAGGCCATCGACGCATGGCGCGACTCCCATGACGGAGCCACGCCCGTCGTTGGAGTGCGGGCCGAAGGCGCGTCATGGGCGCGCGGCATCGCCCTGTACGAAACCGTGGACGAGGAGGCCGAGACCGCGGCCCGCGAGGCGCGGGAGGCGCGTTGGCGAGAGGAACGGGAACGCGAGGAACGCGAGACGGCACCGGCCAAGGAGTTCGCGCGGGCAAGCCGTGATTTGCGCATCGCGTTCGTGACGCATCTCATGGAACTGAAATCCCAGCCGAAGGGCATCGGCAAAGCCGTCGCCCTGCTGTCCGCGAGATTCGCGCTCGATACGCTCACCGAGGGATTCGACCAATGGAACAGTCATGCCGAGGACGTCTGGGAGCAAATCACCGGCATCGGCACGGCGGGCGACGACGCCGATGATGCAAAGCCGGAGGACGAGGCCGAAGACCCGTTACGCGAGTCCGTCACCGCGATGATTGCCGGCGACCCGCAACGGGCCGCGTTCGGACTGCTCTACGCCTTGGCCGAAGAGCGCGTCAGCTGGGAAACGTGGCGTGACGCGGCGACCATCGCGGAACACGCCGCACCGTTGTACGAGGCGTTGGAAACACTCGGCTACCGCACCTCGGACACGGAAGCCGAAGCCCTCAACGGCTCCCTCGTACCAATCGATGACGACGACAATGGCGAGGATACCGGCATAGGGCAGGACAGCGAACCGGACGACGATGGGGCGTCGCAAGCCGACGACGCATCCGGCGAGCCGGACGACGCCGAATAAGCGACGGACGGGGCGGAACCGGAATACGGGTTCCGCCCCCGTCCGGGCGCGAATGGCGAAACGTGACGGCGCATGCGCGCCCGCGCCTTCCGGAGCCAAGCGGCGGCGGGTGACGTTCAGCCGTGGCGGGCGGAGCGTCGTCGGAGCCGCGCGTCGCACCAATCCATGAGCATGCTCGCAAGCACGGCCGTGAGAAACGTGGCGACGATCAACGCGAACGAGCCGTCCAATGCCGGAGCGTCCGAGCCGGCGAGGAAATGCATGAGCAGGAACGCCAGCATGAGCAATCCCGACAGCATGGCGAACGCCGTGAACACGGAGTTCACGAGGAACACCACGAGCCGCAACGGGTGCGCGAACAGGGCAAGGCACGAGGCCACGCCCCGCATCAGCATGCGTATCACGCCCGTCGCCAGCGACAGGCCAAGCATCACCAGCAGCATCGGCATCGCCGCCACCTCCCGTATGTCGCCAATGTCATCCAGCGTAGCCGCCAGGACGCGGGAAACCGAATCGCAATCCCTCCGGGTCCAATCCAATCGAACCGGATTCTCCGGCATCACCGGCATCGGCCGCATTCGCCGTTGCGGCGTTGTCTTCCGTCAGGGCAATCTCCGGCGTATCGACGGCGGATGCCGGTCGGCCGTCGGATTCGAGGGACAAATCCTCGCCATCATGGATTTCGCCGTGACTATCGGCGGGATTGGCCTGCCCGTAGTCGGGCGTGACGGCATGGAACGCCATGCCCGTCTCCCTTGGCTCCATCCTGAGCGTGCGCACGAGCTGGGCACGAGGCATGTGATGGTCGTCGCAGAACGATTGGGCGGCGTCACGGAATCGTTCCGCGGCCCAGCGCATGTCGTCCAGCAGGATGCCCAAGCGCGACAGTTCGCCGCGTTTGCGCCGGAGTGCCTCCAACTCGGCATCCAATGCGTTGTCGGCGATGGCGCGCATCGCCCGGTTGCGTTCCCTCGGCTTCGCCATGACGGTCTCCTCACGGTGATTGTTCTTCACTGCCCCGCATCGTAGAACGACGCCGGCCATGATGCCGGCGGACACGAAAACGGAACCGGCGTCGGCATGCGAAACGTGACCTGAAGTCCGCCGCGCATGGCGTGGCGCCAAGGCGAAACTGACCGGTGCGCAACCATCCCCTCCCCGGAGGGGCGGTTGGTGTGTAGCAAGCATCGCCGGTGTACGTACACCGGCGCGGCCCCGCGAGGCTCGGGGCCGATCGCGGGACACCCGTGGAACCCGATATGAGGAGGCGCCGATGGGTTGGAAAGGCAACCGTTCCAGGACGATCCGCAAGGCGGTCACGTTCAGCGAGGAGGAATGGCGGTGGGTGGCGGACTCGCTCAAAGTGGAGAACCGTCAGCGCATCCAGGCCGGGCTCAGGCCCGTGGGCTGGATGGCGTTCGCCCGCAACAGGATCAGATGCGCCCACCGCGTCAACATCACCATGCCCGCGAACCTGCATGACGTGAGCGCCCAACTGGCGAGGATCGGCAACAACGTCAACCAGATCGCCCGTCACGCGAACACCACGCGGGAGACGGACCTGGCCATGCTCTCGCGCGTGTTCGACGAGCTGCGCCAGGCGGAACGGCTGGTCGCGGGCCTGAGCATCCGGGTGGAGACCGACGTTGACCCCAAAGGGGTGCCCGAATGGCTGTAGTCAAGATCGGCAAGATCAAAAGCACGCTTGCCCGCAGCATCGCCTACGTGACGAACCCGGCCAAGACCGACGGCTACCGGTGGGCCTCGACCACCGTCGGCGATGACATCACGGACGCCGAGTCCATCGCCCGCGGCTTCGAATGTGCGTTGGACGCCACGAAAGGCGGCTCACGCCGGCAGGGGGCCGTGTTGGCGCTGCACGTGATCCAATCGTTCGATCCCACCGACCAGGTCACGCCCCGATTGGCGCATCTGATTGGGGAACGGTTCGTCCGGGAGATCACCGGAGGCACGCACGACTACGTGATCGCCACCCACACCGACAGGTCCCACATGCACAACCACATCCTCATCTGCCCGGCAGACCGGATCACGGGCAAGGCCCTGCGTCTGCGGAAAGGAACCCTGGGCGAATGGCGGAAGATCAGCGACCGGCTATGCCGCGAATACGGGCTGCACACCCTCATGCCGGAACGGTCCGGGCGCGTGGCCCCGTCGATCGGGGAACTCCATCTGAGCGCCAGAGGCGGCAACCTCAAGGACCGGTTGCGCACCAGCATCGACACGGCCTGCATGAACGCCCATGACTTCGCGGGATTCCGCCGCGAACTCGCGACGCTCGGCGTCAACGCGACCGTGCGCGGCGGACGCATCACCTACACGCCATGCGGGCAGACCCGCGGAATCCGAGACCGGCGACTGGGCGTGGCATACAACATGCTCGCCATCATGGGCAAGATCCACCGGCGCACGCTCAGCGAGATCACCTTCCACGAGGCCATGATCGCCCGTCGGACGGATACGGCGGTGACCGTGCGGGTGCCCGGCACGCACGGACGCCTGCGCCTGTCCATACCGTGCGACCGGCTCGTGCGTGACGGAAGGATCTGGCACGCCTACCTGTCCGACGACGTCAGACAGGTGCTCACCGACGAGAACGGCGGCTATGCACGTTCAACGGACTGCGAGGGCCTGTACGCATGGTTCGCGCGGCCCACGCTGCGACTGGAGGACTACTGCCGTCAACGGTTCGACGGCCGGGACATGACCGGCGTGAACGGGCGCGCGCTGCGTCAGGCAATCGCCTGCGACCGGCTCGCCGACAGCCTGCGCGAGCTCAAGGTGCTCGCCCAGGTCATCGACGAAGGCGACGGCCGGCTGGCGACGCTCGGCCGACTCACCGACTCCGTCGAACGCAACGCGAAGCACATGCGCGCCCTGATCGCGCTCATCGCCGACAACCATGATCAGGGAGCCGACGCCACGGGACTGGAGGCCCAGCTCGCCATCGAGGAGCAAGAGACCCGTGGCCTGGCCTCCGACGCCCTCGCCCTGCGCCGGCTCATCGCCCGCACCACGCCAACCGCCGAACGCTCCGACGGCGCACGGCGCGCGCAACGCCGCGATGGCGGGCATCGTGTCCGCCGCAGGAACCGGTGAGCCGGCGGAAGCTGGAACGCAACGAACCACGACGGATGACGGGAGAATCCTATGGCGGCCGAGGACCAGGCACAGGAACTCATGATGCGCGTCAGCGAGCAAGGCACGCGCGTCATCATCGACGTGACCAAATACGGGCTCGACAAGGCGCTGCACCTGCTCGGCATCGGCGTGCACGCCACCGGCGAGACATTACGGCGTATCAGGACCACCGGCAAGGTGGACGGCAAGACCCTGCACCGCACCGGCGAGCCGATCAACGTGCAGGAAGTCACCGGACGATACGCCCGACAGCTCGAACACGACCTGAAAAAGGCCGGCATCACCTTCCACATCGAGCACGACCGCGACACCGGCCGCACCTTCCTCCACTTCCAAGGCAAGGACGCCGACGAGGTCAACCACGTCGTCTCACGCATCGTCGAACGCCTCAACCGGGAACTCGCCCGGCAGGAGACCGCCACGACTCCCGAACCCGGCGACGCCGATCCCGCACGGCCGGCCACGGAGACAATGCCGGCACCGGAACGAGAGGAGCCGAATCCGTTCCTCGAACCCTCCGACGACGCGCTGCGCCTCGCCTTCGACGCCGAATCGCCATCGAACGGCCGGTTTGACTTCCGCACGGTGCCCTGGGACCGTGACGCCGCGATCATCACCGACCAGCTCGACCGGCTCCACATACCCCACCACACGCAACGGGTCGCCGACGACACGGTGCGCTTCACCTACCCGGCCGGCCAGGCCAGACGTATCGCCGACACTATCGAAACCCTGACCGCACGCTCACGGGGCCTGGACTGGAACCGCATGGACATCCCCGCCCCGGACGGCGGCGTGCGCCGCCCCAAAACCAAGCAGCAGACCCTGAACGACATCCGCAAGCGGGCCGGCAAACGCATCGAAGGGCAACGCCGCACCGCGCCCTCGAAGCAACGCACCCGCACCCGGTGAACGGATGCGCGACGACCATGACCGGAAAGGAACATCGCCATGCCCGAGCTTTCAGCCAACGCGCGTTGGCTCATGGACAACCTCATCGACAACGACCGGCAGGCCCTGGCGGACATCGCGCGACGCGGCGAGCAATACGCGGCCGCCGGCATGCCGCAGGACAATCGGCTGGGCCAGGTCGCCCGCATGGTCGTCGATGACGCGATCCGACGCCACAACCAGGCATGGCCCGACGCCTCGATCAGCTTCCCTGCGCCGGACCTCGACCAGGCCTCCGACGAGATCGCCCAACGCATCCGCACGCAGGCCGCACGATCATGGAACACGCCCGACGCCATGCAGACGCCGACGCGATGGCAGCCCGAACAGACCGGAAACGCGCGAACTCCGGCCCCGGAGCCGAAACGGAACGAGACGGCCGTCGGCCGGCCCGGCGGCGAGCAGACGGCGCAACCCGCGGCCGGTGGAAGAACAAGGGAGATCTGGCCGCGCGTGAACTTCCCCAACAGCTACGTGCACCTGTACCGGATGACCTCCAAGGACGGGCGCATGTTTGACAAGATGCGCGTGGCGATACCGCAGGGCACCAGCATCCGCGGCGTGGACCTGACCGGATGGCAGCTCGACCGCTTCCTGACCGACCATGCACGGGACGCCAAACTGAACGGGCGCGACGTGACCGTCAGCTTCAAACCCGGCGAACCGGTAGAACTGTGGCGCGGCAAAGGCGAGCAACGAGAGACCATGCGCATCGACGACGCATGGCAGCTGTGCCGCGCCGTCAAAGCGCAACGCATGGCCTACGCGAGGCAGCACGCCGAAAACAAACCAGTCACCGCCACCACCGGCACCCCAACCGGCGAGGAACCACCAGCAGCACCCGGCCCGGAAAACCCCGAACCGGCGGCCGAGCAATCCCGGAAGGCCGGCAAGAGCCGGACACTCGACGCCATCAAGGACAGGGCCGAACGCCGCACGCAAACACCATCCACCACGCCGGCAAGAACGCGGACGCAATCACAGCAATCACAGACAAGGAGCCGATGATGGCGGAAGACGACCTGACGATCAACGTATGGGTAGGCAACCTCGGACGATACAACGAGGGCACGCTCATCGGCGGATGGCTGCGCCTGCCCACGGACGAGCAGCGGATCAACCGGTTCCTCACCGAACAGGTCGGACTGACGCTCGACGCGCAGCAAGCCTATGAGATCGGACGCCAAGGAGGCGTCACCTATGAGGAATACGGCATCTTCGACCACGAATACACGGGCCTGCTCGCCGCACTCGACTACCGGCCCGGCGAATACGAAGACCTCCACTCCCTGAACACGCTCGCGCAAGCCGCCCGGATCTTCACGCAAGACCAGCCCGAAGCATTGGAGGCGGTACGGCTGGCGGCCGATATGAACGGCGTGCACGACCCGATCGGACTGGCGAACCTGCTCGTCCAATCCGAGGACATCGAATACATGACCTACGACCCGCCGCAAGGCATCACGCAGGAGAACACGCCCGACCTGGACGAGATGTACGGCTGGCATTGCGTCAACCAAAGCACGGAACTCGCGAAACTCCTTGACGGACCATACGGCATGTACTTCGACGTGGCGAAATACGGGCGCGACGCCGCCATCAACGACAACGTCACCCTCGCCGACCACGGGTTCCTGATCGACGCCACCATCCCCGACACCAAACGGTATTCCGGCACGGAACTCAAGCAGATCATCGACGCCTACACCGACGACGAGCCCGGCCTCGACGCCACGACGCAGTCGACCCCCGACGCAATGCGGATGATCGAGCGCTGGGGAGACACGCACGACAACGTGATGCGATCGGACGGCACGGAGCGCATCACCGAACGCATCATGCAGGCCAACGACACCGATGGCGACACCCTGCGCCGACAGGTCCAAGGCCTCGTCAAACCGGTGGCCGACCAGCTGGACGGCGACATGCCCTCAGGCTCGGCCACGTTCGCCCGACTCGTCGCCGAACACGCAGCAGAACACGCCAATCCCGACCAGATGCCGGCACGGGAACCGTTCCGGCTCGAATCACTGCTCGAACCCAGCGAACGCATCATGGAATACACGCTCGCCGGCACGGCGACGAACTGGGGAGCACCCGTCTACCAGTGCATCATGCCCGCCGATTCCACCGACATCAGCGCCGGATTGGAGGACACCCTCCAACGCATCATCGCCGACCGGACCGGGCGCGGCGACGCCGCCTCGATACTCGCCGAAACCATGGGCGCCAGACCCGCCGGCGAACTCGACCCCGCCGACGGCATCACCCCGATCGACCAGGGATACGCGCTGCCCGCACCCATCACCTCCTTCAACCCCAAATCGGCGAAAGAGGAAGAGCCGAACACGTCGAAAGGCAGGGACACGGTGCTCGACGGCATACGCCAACGGGCCAGCCAACGCACCAACGATTCCGCAACCCATCCGTCCACACCGGACCGGACGAAGACCCGCAACCGATAAGCCGCCGAGGAGACCAGCATGACCACCATGGACACCGCCTACCGGCAACTGCAGGACGAACTCAAACGTCTCGGCTACGAGCTGCGCATGGAAGGCTTCGGCATCCTCCAGCCCCAAGGCTCCTACGGGGACATCGAACCACCGTACCGACTCGTCACCTTGCACGAGATCCCTGTCGAACCGTTGCCTGAATGGTCGGCCGACGTACATCCGCACGACATCACCTACCGGTTCGACGCCACGCGATACCAGCACGACCGCGAACAGCGTGACGCCGTTGACGTGCGCGACTACGAGACATGGACACGCACCATATGCGACGAACAACACGTGCAGGGCCGCGTGCTCATCGACATGGACAAGACAGGAGAGGAACGCATCACCGACCTCGCCACCGCAATCCACTACATCCGGTCCACACAACCGGCATGCCGCTCCTACGCGGTGGACCGCAAGACCCGACGCAACGAACTGCCCGACCGCACCCGCATCAGCCAGCCGATCGACGACTACCGGGACCCGTGGAGCATCCGGGTCATGGCCGCACGGGAACAGGCCCTCGACACGCTCTCCTCCAGGCACGTTCGGGTGTCCAAGGCCCGCGCCGAATCCGACGCGCTCACCGGAGGCGGCCGCCATGCCCGCGCCATCGGTCGAGACGCCATCAACGCCGTCCAAGGCAAAGCCCCGAACATCGACAAACCCATCAGAAAACGCAGGCCGAGCCGATGATCGACGCCCGACATCCGCAGGCCTATGCGCGCGGCATCCTCACCGATGACGCCAGATTCCACACCGACGGCGACGGCAGGACGACGGCAACCCTGACCGTGAACGCCGGCACCATGGACACGCCGCTCATCATCCGCGTGCACGCGGCCGGAGACCATGCGACATACCTGCGCGAACAGAGCGCACTGCAGGGACGACGACTCATCGTCCACGGCATCATCCACGAAGAGGAAAACGCCGACGAAGTGTACATCCTGGCCGACGAGATGGCCCTGCACACCAGCGTCAAGGACACACTCCCGTGAACACGGCGCGAACAATCACGATCATCGATGCAGGCGAGGAAACCGTTGGCACTCCAATCACACGCGGGAACTCGGCCATCTACGATGCGGAAACACCCGTGGGACGCATCCTTGCCGCGATGTGCGACGGAGGCGACACCATCGAGAACCGCCAAGGTCTCACGCGCATCACCAGCGCCGCCGACGCGGGAAACAGACAGCCGGCACTCGGACGCGATAAGCCTTTGCAAGCGGACACCGCCGTCATGCAGCCCGCGGCCGACGATCCGCCATGGACTAGGGAACAGACGCTCACGAACATCCGCGTCCGCGCCGAACACCGCATCAACAGTCGGATTTCGCAAGCGGCCGAAGCATTCGTTGGAGATGACATACGAAGAACCATGACGCAGCACCGCGTCAGCGTGGGAGGAGACAAGGGAAACCAATGAAACGCCTGCAAGCCATACTGCCCGCGGCCATGGGACTGCTCACACTGTTCTGGCTGGGCGACAAGATCGGCTACCAGATACGCACCGACCTGGATGAAGGCACGAGCGTGATCGACCTGATGAACAGATTCTGGCTCGACCTGTACCATCCATTCCACCTATCCACGAACCATACCGATTTGCTGTGCGGGCTCGCCGCAATGGGCGTCGGCCTGCTGATTTGGGCATACAAGTACACGGCGCGCCTGAACCTGCGCAGCGGTGAGGAACACGGCTCCGCCCACTGGGGCACCCCGAAGGACATCAAACCGTTCATCGACCCCGTGGAATCCCGCAACATCCGATTCACAGAGACCGAACGGCTCTCCATAGACACGCGACGCACCCGACGCAACCTCAACGCGCTCCTGCTCGGCTCATCAGGCTCCGGCAAAACCCGCTACTACGTCAAACCCAACCTATTGTCCGTGGACATGAACTGGGCCGTCACCGATCCCAAAGGCGAACTTAAACGCGACACGGAACACGCCATGCGCGACCGCGGCTATCAAGTCAACACGCTCGACCTCATCCGCCTCGACCGGTCCGACCGGTTCAACCCCATGCGCTACATCGACCCCGAAGAACCCCAATCCGCGATCCTGCGTCTGACCGACAACCTCGTCACCAACGCCAACGGAGACCGCAAAACCGGAGACAGCTTCTGGCAGGACGCCGAAAAAGCACTCCTATGCGCCCTCATCGCATGGACCTACTACACCGAAAACAACCCCACCCTCAACCAAGTCACCGACACACTCGACCGAATGGGAGCCAGCGAACAGGACGAAGACAAGGAATACATCATCGATGCGCTCTTTGCCGAAGCCCAAACCGAAATCCACCGCATGCGCGAACACCCCGACGACTACGATGAGGAGACCCGGAGCATGCTCGACGGGCTCGCGTTCGCATGCGCCCAATACAACACGTTCCTCAAAGGCGCCGGCGAAACCAAGAAAAGCATCATCATCACCACCGGCGTCCACCTTTCACCTCTCCAAGTGCGCGAGGTACGCCGGATCCTCGACGGCGACGACATCCGGCTCGAAACCCTCGACCAAGGCAAACGCATCATCTACCTCGAACTGCCCGACACCAACGCCACGTTCTCCTTCATCGCCAGCGTCTTCTACCAATGCCTCTTCGAAACACTCGTGCGCAAAGCCGACGCCAAACCCGACGGCGTGCTCGACCGCGACGTGCACTGCATGCTCGACGAATTCGCCAACATCGGCAAAATCCCCAACTTCGTAAGGCTCATCGCCACCATACGAAGCCGACGCATCAGCTGCAGCATCATCCTCCAGACCGTCAGCCAAGGCAAGAGCCTCTATCGGGATGACTGGGAAACCATTGCCGGCAACTGCGACAGCCAGCTCTTCCTCGGCGGCAACGAACCCAGCACCACCAAATACATCAGCGACCGACTCGGAGACCAGACCATCGACGTCATCGAAACCAGCGAAACCAAAGGCCTCAACGGCAGCTGGACGCGCAGCACCCGTAAGAACGCCCGAAAACTCCTCACCCCGGACGAACTCGGACGCATACCTGCCAACCAGTGCATCTACCTACTCAGAGGCATACCGCCGTTCCTTAGCAATAAGGTTTGTCATCTATAGATGACAAACCCCTCTTTTCACAGGCAGCGTTTTGAATAAAGTGCCAGTATAAATGTGAGGTTCATCACAAAGACGTTGATGAATCCTCAGCGTCTGGTGAAGCCTCGTCAGACGTACACCCTTAAAAGAGAAAGAGTCATCATGAACACCGTCAAGCGCAAGCTTCTTGGCGTTTTCATACCGATGCTGGCTATGGCCTGCTTCGCAACACCGGCAATCGCCGGCAACGTGAGCAGCAGCAGCTGGAGCGGATATGCCAAGAACTGGTCTACCTTCGATACCCCTAACCGGCAGAAGCAGAATAGCTCAGCTTCCTTCGTGCGAGCTGATAATGTATCTGGGAATCGTACCATTAGGGTATGGGCCCTTGGATACAGCAATGATGACGTGTCATCCAGCGTTGAATTCCTGCGCAGCAATAAGAGTGCTCTTGTATCAAATAACGCTTTCAAGAACGGCCCCAAGCAAATTCATTTGCGTATGCAGAATGTAGAGAACTACATCTCTGCAACGTCTGCGTATGGTGTCTGGAGTCCGGACTCTAACTGATAACGACTAATAACGATGTGGGTGGTGCCACATATTCGGCGTCACCCACATCGTCATTAGAACGATATGGGAGTAGGGAGTAAAGCATGAATAGATTTGTATTCCGTCGGCAGTTGGCGCGAAACGTGTGCAGTGTTCGTTTGCTGGTTGTCGTGGCTATGTCTGTAATGCTGATGGCGGTGCAGTATTGGACCACGTACCACGCGGGGTATCGAATCAGGGAAAGTGCGCCATCGCTCCTGAAGGATGTGATGCTATTCAACCAGTATGGTTCGGCATCCACATTGTATCTGTATTTGCTGCCGTTCTTCGCGGCCCTGATGGGTGGGAGCGTGTGGGCGGTGGAGGAGCGTAGCGGTCGCCTGCTGAACATGCTTCCGCGCGAGGGACGTTCCGCGCTTTTGCATACAAGCATGCTGTCCGGTTTTGTGCTGGGTGGCTTGGGTGGGGTGTTGCCGTTGATCGTCAACCTGTTGGTTTCGGCTGTTCGGACACCACAGTTGTCGTTCATCGAAGGTACATCGGCGGATGAGAATGGCATGATGCTGCCTAAATATGTACTGATTGATTCGTCGTCGTGGGCGTATCCGTTGTACAGGATGAGTCAGCCGTTGCTGATTGCGGTGATCCTGTTGTTGGTGTTTGTCTTGTCGGGTGCGTTCGCCCTGTTGGCGTTGGGCTCGTCCCTGTTCATCCGTCGCAGGCATGTGGAGCTGCTGGTCCCGTTCGTGGCGAGTCTGGTGTGGTGGATGCTGCCCGCGCTGACCGGTGGCCTGGTTCCCGACGAGTGGAGCCAGATCATCTTCCTGAATTTCTCGCATTGGGATGCGCCTGGCACCGCGTGGCGCAATTACTTGGGGATGCTCCTGATGACGGTCGGGATGACGGTCTGCTCGCTGGTGCTCGCGCGGGTGAAGGAGGCCCGCGATGTGCTCTGATCTGTTCCATCCGTTCCGGACCGCGCCACGGGTGATGCGTATCGCAGTGGGGCTGGTGTCCCTGATCGGCGCCGTATGCGCCGTGAGTCTGCTATACGGGGGCTTGGCCCCATCCCTGCACGACGATTACATCGGGTTCATGCGTGTGGGCGCCACTTTGTGCTCGTTGCCGCCGTGTCTGATCGCGGTGGGCGCGGGCAGTGCGAGGTATGGCGCGTTCGAACGGGTGCGCCGCGATCCGAGGAACGAGTTGCGGCACAACCTCGCGTGGCTGACTCTGATGGGCCTGTTGACAGGGGCGTGCTCGGGTGTGGTGTTCGCACTGACCGAGTTCGTCCTGCTCGGCCGGCCGTTCGAGCCGGGCTCGCTGTCGCTGACGGCGATGCTGACGGTGCAGACGGTGATGATGTGCGTGGCCGTGTCGCTGCTGGTGCTGCTGCTGGCGAACTGCGGGCTGCCGTTCTCGCGGACGCTGCCGGTGCTGATTGCCATCCTGCTGTTGGCGAATTGGATGCTGCTGCCGTTGACGGGCGAGGTGACCCGGTACGTGTACTACTTCTGGTATCCGATCAGTCCTTATTGGTCGGATGTGCTCGTCGGGCAGGTGGCGCCGTTCGTCGGCTGGTGTCTGCTGCTCGTCGTCGCGAACGTCGTCGCCTTTGGACACATGGACAGGTTGGAGGCGTGACATGAACGATAGTGGTCGGATGAAGTGGCAGATGGCCCGGTTCCTGCAGTCGCTACATCGGCGCAACGGGTTGCGCGCGATGCTGCTCGTCATCTACGCGGTGGTCGTGTACCGGTTCCTGATCAGCGGTATGGATCCGGGCGTGTTCATCGGCATGTTCCGCTCGTCGGATTCGCCGTTCACTCCGGGGCTGGCGTACAACATGTATGCACTGGTGTACGCTTTGTTCGGTATGGCGATCCCGTTGGAGCAGTTCTCGGAATGGCTCGCCGTGCCCGAGTGCATGGTGTACGTCAGACGCGGCCGGGGACCGGGACGGTTCCTCGCCTACCTGCTCATGATCACCGTGTACTGCGTCGTCTACACCCTGATCCAAGCCGTGGCCCAGCGGATCATGTTCCCGGACGAAGACCCGGTCGCGTTCGCAGGTTCGGCCGTGTGCGCGGCGTGCGTGCTGCTGGCTGCGATGCTGACCGCGAACCTTGGCTACTTGTCGGGGTCGCGCATCGCTGGCTACTTCGTCGTGGTCGTACTGCTGGGACTGCTCATGTCGTTCTCGGAACCGCAGCAGTGGCTGCTCGCCGTCGGTCCGCTTCACGTACCGAACTGGATGCCCGCGGCCATCCTGACGATCCTCATATGCGCCGCGGCGAACCTGATCGCGTTCAATCGGATGCAGATTCTCTGAAGAGGTCGGGATGACGTCGCCAATCGGAAAACCAACCACTTTGTTACCAGCGAAAGGGGAACATCATGTACGTGCAGGTCAGGAACCTCACCAAGACGCTCAAGGGCAGGACCGTCCTCAAAGACGTGAACGCCGACTTCGAACGGGGACGGATATACGGCGTGGTCGGCGCCAACGGCTCCGGCAAGACCATGCTGTTGCGGGCCGTATGCGGATTCATCCGTCCCGACCGCGGGACCGTGACCATCAACGGCAAAACGGTCGAATTCAACCGCAAGCTCCCCGACATGGTCGGTGTGATTATCGAGAACCCCGGATTCATGCCCTCCGAAACCGCAGACGCCAACCTGCGCTATCTCGCCGGCATCAACCATACCTACGACGAGCGGGAGACCACACGGCTGCTGACGTTGTTCGGACTGAACGACCACAGGCACGAGAAGGTCAAGTCGTTCTCCCTGGGCATGCGCCAGAAGCTCGCCATCGTCCAGGCCCTCATGGAGCATCAGCATCTCATCCTGCTCGACGAGCCCACCAACGGCCTTGACGAACACTCCGTGGATATCTTCCTCAATGAGATGAAACGTCAGCGCGACATGGGACGGACCGCCATCATCGCCTCCCACCACAGCGATGAACTCAACCAAATCGCCGACCACCTCTACACCATGACCGACGGCAAACTCGGATGAGCAGTACTATCCCAGCCGGTCGGGGAATGAGGGGGTTGCCGATTGCCCAGGTACGTCCCAAGTGGGATTGCCTCGCGTGACTGGCTGGGATAAACCTTCCGCTGATGGTGCGGGTTGTCGGTTCGATGATTGGGAATCCGATCCTGGATGCGTGGAACCATCCGAACGGCCCGCCTCGGATATTTCCTCGTTCTCTACTACAGCCGTCATGGAATCCCGGACGATTTGCATGACTTCGTTGAGGTCCTGGATGGTTCTGTTATAGACATCAAGATCCTGATGGTCGCGCATCATGAGTCGTGCATGGGTGATCTGCTCATTGAGTCGTGCGCGGGTGTTGTCGTCTCTGACCTTGTTCGCGGATTCTTTGTAGAACCTATCGGCGTCTTCAATGGTTTGGCTCAGTGCGTTCTGTGCGTTGTCGATCTGTTGTTGTTCCTGTGATGCCTTGACCGTGTCAACTGTGTCATGCAGGTTCCTGATCTGGGTTCTGAGCTGGTTATTCGCTCTCCCTATTTCTGCACGAGTGCGATCGAGACGGTCGGCCGTCAGACTCGGATTGCAATTTTCTGTTGAGATCGATGGTTGATATTGCATGATTTTGCCAAGCAGTTCCAAAGACTTGGGATCCCGCACGTCTTTATCCTGGAACTTCGCATATGGTTCCGCCTGTTTCAATGCCTTGTTCCATTCAATCCGCACTATGTCAGATTGCTTGATTGCGTGATTGCATGACGTGAGCGCCGCCTGATGGTCGTAGTTCTTCTTCGCCATGACAAGGCCTGCGGCTGATCCTGCTGCGATGACCAGAACGAGCATGATGCCGGCGATGTGGGTAAAAGGGATATGCCGATGGACGGCCACCTCATCCGTGCTGTCAGCCGATGAATCTTCTGCCAAGGACACATCATCCTTGGCATGTTCCCCTACCCCCATTGGTGTGTCTATCGTCGTTCCCTTCTGTTTGTCAAGCTTGGATACGGGAGTGCTGTTGTTCCGTGCATCGCGAGGCAGCTCATCATCGATGATGGGTGTGATGGGAAGCAGCCGGTGCTTGGGTTTTCCGTCTGTCAACGGTTCCGGTGGAGCCCCAGCGGTTTCAGGGTCTGCAATGGCATGCGCAGCCCACTGGTCGAGTTCCGGCCATGTACTGGGATGATTGCGGATTTGCATGAGGAGATCCCAGTTGGCGGAATCGCTCATAAGATCGGAAAGCTCGCAAGGGTCAAGCTTGGGATTGATGCGGCGCATGCTTCCTTCCTTCCCTCGGGATTAGTGGATGTAAGTGATGCTGGGATTGTTGGCCTGCTCCTTGGTAAGGGTCCTGAGCCATGCGTATGGAAGGCCGCCGCCGGATTCGCTGACGACGATGCTGCCGTCGTCCTTGATTTCCTCGACGATGGCGACGTGTCCGTAATCGGCGCTTGCGCCGAGATAGCCTTTGGCGAAGCTCGCCACGTCGCCGAGCTGTATGCCGCCGCCCGTCGGGTATCCGAATTTTCTGGCGCTTGACGCCCACATCCAGCCGTCGCCCATGTAACCGTCCACAGGTTTGCCGATCTGCAATCGGCGAGCGGCCGCCCACCATGTGCATTGACCGGTTGCATAGGTGGTGATCTTGCCTACGGGCGTGCCGGTCGCCGCCACATCCACGTTCAGAGTGCCGGACCGCATGACCAACGGCGGCGTGAGCTTGCCGATGGTTCGTCCTGCCGTGGCCGAACAGCCGCCTCCCGCATCAATCGCCGGCTTCACGTTGTCGAGATACCGTTTGGTGATGTTGGGAATATCCGGGTACCTCATGAGATTGCCTTCGCCCGCGTTATGGGCGATGACCAAAGCCGTCAGGTCGTCAAGCTCGGCGAACGGCATGCCCGGATGCTTGGCCTTGAGTTGTTTGACGCCTTCCAGACGGTTTTTCAGGTATATGCCGCCGTAATGGGCATGGACCATGGGGTCGGTAATACCTTCAGGTGGCGTCCGGTCGGCACCTTCGGGATGCACGCCGCGCCATACGATCCTGTTCATCTGCAGCAGTCCCCATGTTCCGCCGTTGCTGTCGTCGGCATACGCATCCGGTCGGAAACCGGATTCCTGCTTCATGATCGCCGCGATGAAATCAGCGCTCAATCCGCTCGATCGAGCCGCCTCGCTCACCCATGGCTTCGCCTCGTCCGGAACCTCGATCACACTGGCCTCGCAGCCTCCGTCATCTCCGACGGCAACGGTGGGGATGAACCACAACAGCAGGCTGAAGACCATCAGCACCGCCGCCGCGCCCAATAGAAATGGAACGCTGACCGCAGCCGATGCCGATGCCGCGACACCGGCCTTCACCGCCGTCATAGTCCGAGAAACCGCCTGTGTGACTTGTCGTGCAATCTGCGTCGAAGCTCTGGCAGCGGATTCGGCCCCCTGAACACCTGATCGTACGGTCTTGCCGGAACGCCTCGCACGTTTGGCACGAACCGAAGCCGTTCTTCCCGCCTCGGCACGCGCCGTTGAACCTCTTGCGGCATGTCTTGTGCGAATAATGCCGGTCACGCCGTCGCGTACCCGGTCTGCAGGGACCATTGACGACAACAGATCGTCATCCTCGCTGGTCTCCGTCTGTGTCGATTGCGATTCAAGCACGGACCGTGTCGCCTTCACACCACGTTCCAAAACGCTGACGGTTGTTGTACAGATTGGGTGCGATACCTCGGATTGACTGTTCCTGATGGTGGTTCGTGGCTGTTTCAGCCCGGCCAGCGTTGGCCCATGGGAGAGTCCATTGACATGACGGACCTTCAAGCCATGAATCGTGCCGTTCGGCCGAACGAGATTGCGTGTGGCGTGGAAGGAGTCGGAGGTGACGGGTCTCATTCGGGTTTCCGATCCTCGAATTTCGTGGTATACAACCGATAAAGCAGACTATCGGCATCGATGCGCCCATCGAACGGTATGAACGCGGTACCACTCTTGGCCATGCCCTGACCGGGCTGCACCCCGGTGAAGAACGCCCGCTGTTCATCGGACAGCTTCAGCAGCTCGCACAAGGCGTCGGCATCCGTGGCGGTCTGGTTCAGCAGCAACAGGAAGTCGCTGTTCGCGAGCATCAGACGCGCATCCTGGTTGGCCAGTAGCTCCTCGATGTTCTGCGTGATGCCGGTGGGGCACAAGCCCCATTTACGGGCGCGCTTGTACAGGCGCAGGAAGTATTCGGCCGCATACCGGTTCGAGAACAGCAGATGGAACTCGTCCACCCACAGCCAGGTGCGCCGGCCGAGACGGCGATTCCTGACGACCCGGTTCCATATCTGATCCAGGACGACGAGCATACCGAATGTGCGCAACTCCGCTCCCAGACCGGAAACGTCATAGACCAGGAACCGGCTGGACGTATTCACATCAGTGGCATGGGCGAAGGCGTTCAGACTGCCGGTCGCGTAGATCTCCAATGCTCGCGCGGCATCATGGGCACCTGGCTCATTCAAAGCCGTGAGACGGTCATGCAGGGTGACGAGCGTTGGCATGCCCAGTTCTGGATGCTCCCGCACCTCGCGATACATGCCGATGACCGTACGGTCGATCAGACTGCGCTGCATGCGGTCGATGCCGTCCTGTCCGCCGATCAGCACGCCGAGCATGTTCAGCACGCTCGCACATTTCGACCGTATCGGATCACCCTCGGAATCATCCTCATACTCGATATCCAAAGCGTTGATATGCGCGCGCGACGATTCCCCGATCTCGACTCGCTCGCCGCCAAGACCGGTGCACAACGGCGTGAACTCACGTTCCGGGTCGATGACGATCAGATCATCGTCCGGACGGGTCAGATAGATCTGGGTGATCTCGTTCTTCGCCGCCTGGCTCTTGCCCGACCCGGTCGTACCCAGAACGAATCCGTTGCCGTTCATGCCTTTCGTACGGTCGATGACCACGGGATTGCCGGTGCGGGCGTTCGCCCCATGGAACACCCCGCCCGGCTCGAACAGCTCCTGC
The DNA here is from genome assembly GCF_008698085.1 of Bifidobacterium callitrichos. Taxonomy (NCBI): domain Bacteria; kingdom Bacillati; phylum Actinomycetota; class Actinomycetes; order Bifidobacteriales; family Bifidobacteriaceae; genus Bifidobacterium; species Bifidobacterium callitrichos. Next base: position 991,175 of record NZ_RZJP01000001.1, on the reverse strand, counting down.
GATGTGAACGGCACCAGAATTGCCGCGCTCGACGTGGTCAGCGTGCGGCGCATCGGCGGCAAAGGATTACCCAATGGCAGCACGGCGTTCAGTCCCTCCACCTGCATGTAGGCCAAGGTCTCGGCCACGCATGACTGTCCATCGATCGCGGCCGTCACGTCACGGACCGTCTGGTCCAGTTGCTCGCGACTGTCCGCCGACACGTCCACGATCATGAGGGAATCCACCAGACGGTCGCCGTTATGCTCTAGATCATCGCGCAGCTCGCCCGCCTGGGTCATGGATTCCTGAAGATCATGAGGCAGCATGTCCTCGGGCAGATGCTGTTTGCGGTTCTTGCGCCGCTCGTCGATGGCCTGCATGTCCATCTCGGCGATCGTCCGGTTCACGAGCTTCAATCCCTCGGCCTTGCCCCGCGGGGACAGATGGATGCTGACCGTGATATCCGCCTTGATGTCCGTGATGGACGACACCAGCTGATCGCTCAGATAATCCGGGAAGTCACGCACCAAAAGACACTGATGCCATACTTCCGTGGTGCCCGAGCTCAACCGGAGCCAACGGCGATCCGACACGTCCACGGCGAACGGGGCCACGTAATCCTTCGTGGACATGCCATGCGATTGCAGGAAATCATCCTCGGTGAACGAGAACCGGACACCGTGCCGCAGCATCCCGTGCAGCACCGCCAGACGCGACTGACGGTTCAAGCGGACGCCGACGCAGCCGCCCACCGATCGTAGTTGCGCCGTGGCACGCAACGCGGCACGGTTCAGCAGCGTGACCGCACGTTCCCCGTCCCGTTCATGCAGCGTCAGCGTCAGATACTTGTCCGTCACCGCGCCCTGCGAACGGCCGGCGAGACGCCGACGCACATTGCGGTTGAAGTCCCCGCGCAATCCATCCAACGCATCGCCCCGAAGCGGCATGGCGATGCTGCGCGTCACCTCCTCGGGATCCAGCATGCGCGTGGCGACCGTGATCTGGACACCCATGTTCTCGCCGACCGAATTCAGGAAACGACCCCACCGGTCCACGACGTCCAGCTGCTGATCCTGGGTCGCGACCTGATAATTGATGTCGCTGATTCGCAGAGACACGCTCCACCGGTCGCCGCCAAGGAACGCGATGCCATTGGACAGCATCGAATCATAGCCAAGCAGCTCCTTCGACGAACGCGGCATGCGACGATTCCCGGAACGCCTGTTCCCGGCCTTTCCATGTCGCTTGCCATTGCCTTTGACCGCCTTGCTGCCGCTGATGTCAGACATGACGACGTGCCTTCCTTCCCCTGATTCGTCTACGGGTCTTCTCCCTCAATGACGGTTTGCCGGGAAACCTCGCGGGAACATAGGATTCAAGCAGGTAGACCCTCGGGCCGAAACGCTGGCGCAGCATGTATCCCAGATACCGTTCAGGCTTCAGCCCCTTCGGACGCCATCAGCCCCACAGCGCGAACGGCAGGCACACCGCAAACAGCAGATACGACCCCAGATCGGACAGTCCCAACGACCAGAACAACGCAGCCTCGCCTCCGCCCAGAACGAGCATGCACGCGGCGGCCGCCAGTTGGCGCCAGCTCAGACCCCACATCACCTTCGCCTCGACATTGGCGATCTCCTTATATACGCGCATCTGCAACATGAAAGAATCCTTTCCCCGATTGGATCCGGTTTATAGTAGGCGGCTACTCGCCGCCGGCTATGGCCCGGCTGACACGCTGACTCACCGCGATCACGAAGAACAGCAGGATGCCCGCCATCATGAGATTGCCGAAGTTGCCCGTCACCCACGCCACCATGCCCTCGTCAGCGGAATCCGGGATCTTCACGGCATCGACCACGATCCGCTGATAGAACACCAGACAGATGAACACGCACACCGCATTCACCGACGTGCGCGCATACGATTTGAAGAAACCCACGCCGATCGGCTTGGTGTCCTCATGCACCAGAAACGCGAACGGCAACGACTGAAACGCCGTCAACGCATACAATTCGATGAACCGCACATACAGCACCACTGTGAACACCACCGACGCCAACTGGGACAACAGCCACGGAATCACCAGCAGAAAGAACAACGCCGCCTGCCCCATCACCCCGGCATCGCGAATCTGGTCGCGCATCAGATCACCCAGCTGACCGCCGTCGCCCGTCGCCTCATACGACATCTGCGAGGACACGCCCTGCATGAGGAACTGCGTGACCTGATTAAACATCCGAATGAACAAACCGGCGTTCTGCACGGCGATGAACACCAGCGCGATCTTGAACATGGTGCCGGCTACGATCTTCACACCCAGATCGCGATCCGCTTCGATGCGCGTCGAGTTGCGCGCCAGCTCCAACGTGAACATGACCGCGAGCACCACCGACGTCAAAGGCTTGACGGCGACTCCATGCACATTCACCGCCAACTGATAAAGAGCGGGATTCCATGTCTCCGGCGCCTGGGACAACAGCCCGGCAGTGATCGAACCGGCACCTCCGCCGCCGATCATGTTGAGCATGGCTACGATGAAGTCCTCCACGGCAGGCCCCGAACCAGCTCAGCCCAGAGCCACCGCGTTGAAAATCTGCGCGGCCGCGATGATCATGCCGCCGCCCACGATCTGCCACAGTCCAGACTGCGTCTGCGGCCCATTGTGATCCTTCAGGCCGCCACCAAATGTAACGGCACCCCACACCAGCCACAGACCGCCGCCGATAGTGGCGAACCTGACGAACAACTGAAGCACCTGATTCAACAAATCCACGACGGCCTCCTCTGACGATGATCAAGGAGCCCGACAGGCAACGGCCTCCGTTGACACCCATCGTCAGGGAAAACCGGCAGGATAGCGGCGGACAACGAATGGTTTCATTGTCCTTCATGTTTTGATTGGGACGAAAAAAGGAGGCGAGCAAACTCGCCTCCTCGATTCATAGAGTCAAACTTAGCGGAACCAGACCTGAGCGTGGTAACTGGTCGAGTACCCGTCATCTGCGTATGCGCGGCTGGACTGCAGAGTCCACACGGTGCTTGCTACGCGCCTGCCATGCTGCGCATAGGAGCGACCTTGGGTTCCTCCGTTGGTTCAAGTCTGGGCCAAGGCATAGTCCGTGCCGGCATGGAGAGCGTAGGTTCCGGCCGCGTTAGCGGCAGGAACGGTGAAAGCCATCACGGCTGCCGCAGCTGCGGCGACGGCTCCGACTTTGCCCAGCAGACCGATTTTGCTTTTGGTGGTGGTGTTCATGGGAGTTCCTTCCTCCTTGGGTTGTCCAACCTTTCCGGTTGGTGCTCCCATAATATGCATTGACTGACTAGTCAGTCAACAAGAATCGTTGATTCTTGTCATACGATTCCCTTATAGCCTGTTATCAGAGAGTTCAGCCGCTTTGCTCAGACCGGTTAGGGACAGATAGAAATCAAGGGCCTGACGGAGCTGCTGCTTATTCTTCCATCGATCAGACCTTATGACGGCGATGTACATATCGATTAGGGTTCCTGCCTTAATGCTGTTATGGACGTCGTTGGACTGCCCAAACAAGACTAGTTCAAGTGCTTCCTCCCACTTCATGTGCCCCGCGTTCTCCGCTCGGGCTTTTTCTTCATGCAGCAGCAACCCGGAACGTATTCGCGCATCTTCATAGTGCATGTCAGCAATCGCGGCGAGAATCCGAGCGAAATCGCTTCTGCCGCTACATTGGGACACTTTTGCGCACAGGCGCTCATCGCACCATTGGATAAGCGTATCCCGTAATGCTTCCTTCGTGTGAAAATGGAACAGCACTGTGCCACGCGTCAAACCAAGTCGGTCAGCGACGCCCTGCAATGTGGTCTTCGCATATCCCTGTGTTTCAAATTCGAGAGCCGCGGCTTCGAGCAGGGCTTCGCGCGTTCTACGTCTCCGTTCCGCACTATTCATCGATATCCTCGCATTCATTGACTAATCAGTCAGTATGGGTAAGGATATCTTATCGTGAATAAATCATCTAATGGTCATGCCGATATGTCGATTTAGCATGATTCCGGCGCGGAATACATCGGCTGTGGGACGGCTAATGTTGAGGCTGGCGCCGATGGCGTCTGTGCAGGCTTTGGTGATGGATAGTCCGAGGCCGTGGCCGGGTTGGTTGGCCATGCGGGTTGCGTCTCCTCGATGGAATGGTTGGATGAGGTCGGCCGTGGCTTCGGGGTGGTCCGGCTGTCTTGTGGTGTTGGTGATGCTGATGGTGACGTGCTGCTTGTCGTCGTGGATGGTGCAGGCGATGGTGCCGTGGTCGGTGTTGTGGATGATGGCGTTGCGTATCAGGTTGTCCACGGCGAGCGAGAGGTAGCGCGGGTTCGTCTCGATGAAGGGGCCGTGGTATGCGACGAGTCCGTCGGCGTCGATGCGCAGGTGACGTGCCTGCGCCTGTTCGCGGTGGGTTTCGAGCGTGTCGCGTACGATGCGGGCGGGGTCCACGGCTTCCGTGCTGGTGTCGGGCACGGTCTGGATGCGGGAGAGTTCGAGCAGGCTGTTGATGAGTTCGCCGCTTTTGCGGTTCGCTTCGATGGCGTGGCGGATGGCTGGTCTGACGTCCTCGGGGAACCGGTCCTGGGCCATGAGCGCTTCGAGGCTGGTGCCGATGGTCGTGATCGGTGTTTTCAGTTCGTGGCTGGCGTTGCGGATGAACGATCGTTGCAGTTCGTTGGATTGCTCGATGCGGTCGAGCATCGTGTTGAGCGCGTCGGCGAGGCTGGCGGTCTCGGCGTCGGGATGATCGAGGCTGATGCGCCCGGCGGGATAGTCGGGGTCGAGTTGGCCGGCCTGGCGGCTGATGGAGTCGAGGTGTGCGGTGAGTTTGTCCGACAGGTTCCAGACGAGGAGCACGGCCAGGAGCGCGGATACGGCGAACACGGCGAGCGATCCGTAGCGCATCCATTGCACGACGCCGTCCCTGACGGTGAGCACCACGCCCTCCGTGCCGCCCTGTCCGGCGTTCGGGGTCGGAATGGTGCCGGTCACGTCGCAGGGGTCCGCGTTGCATGAGTCGGCCGTGCCGGGAACCCCGTCCTGGGGTGTTGCCGGTTCCGTCGTGATGGTGTTCTGGTTGCTGCCGGTGGCGATGGTGTCCACCTGATGCTGGAACGCCCAGTCGAGCGAGATGTTCTGCACGAGGATCACGGCGAGGAGCATGCCGAGCAGGAGCAGTCCGACGGTGACGGCGAGGCGGATGCGGAAGCTGGCGGGTTTGCGCGGGTGCGCGGCGTGCCCGGCCGGCTGGTTTGTCGTGTCGGTGTCGGTCATGGTATGCGGTATCCCTCTCCGCGCGACGAGGCGATGAGCGAGGGGTCGGGCAGCCTGCGCCGTAGCGAGTAGACGGCGGTCTTGACGAGGTCGGGCTGGTCGTGCGCCTCGGACGGCCACAGGGATTCGAGGAGGGCGCGGGTGTTGATCCACCCGCCGTCGGCGCGCAGCAGTTCCTCTAGGAGCGAGTATTCGCGGGGTGCGAGGTCGAGGGGCCGGCCGTCCGCGTAGGCGAGCCGTCTGACGGTGTCCACCGACAGACGTCCCCGTGAGATTACGGTGGGCGCGTCGTCGGCGTCGCCTCGGCGCAGGAGCGCGCGGATGCGGGCGAGGAGTTCGGGGTAGGCGAACGGTTTGGGCAGGTAGTCGTCGGCCCCGAGGTCGAGGCCGTGCACGCGGTCCTCGATGCTGCCGGCCGCGGTGAGCATGAGCGTACGCACGGGGATGCGCAGCCTGTCCACGGTGCGCATGACCTCGTCTCCGGAGAGCACGGGCAGGTCGCGGTCGAGGAGCATCACGTCGTATTCTCCCCGTGAGAGCAGGTCCAGCGCCTCGACGCCGGTGCCTGCCAGTCCGGTCGCGTATCCCTCGTGCCTGAGACAGTCGTCCAGCACTGCCGACAGGTCGGCGTCGTCCTCGACGATCAGGATCCTCGCCATTCTTATTGCCTCCGATTCCTCGCATGGTCTCCATGCGATTGCCTTCGTGCTCTCCATTGTGCCCGGTGTGGGTGTGCGTTAGGTGAGCGCGACACGCACCCATCGCACACGGAGAGCCGGCTGTAATGGGCATCGTCCGGCAGCCGCCGGGCCAAAGCATCGCCCCGGCAGCGGCGAACCCATGCAAGGGAGGAACACATGCGAACCATATCTGTATTCAGACTGGCGGCGGCCGCGGCGCTTGCCGCCATGCTGGCCGCGCCATTGTCGGCGTGCGGCCAACAGCAGCCGACGCAATCATCCGACGCGCCCTCCGCGACGACGTCGCAGGACGCGGCGCCGAAGACCGACAGCCAGGGCGGCGACGCGCCGCAGGGATCGAACCCGGCCTCGAAACAGGCTGCCGAACGATACCGCGACTGTCTCACGGCAGCGGGAGTGCCCGCGCAGATCATGGACGGCAACTGGGTCGTGCTCCAATGGACCGGCGACGGCTCCGGCTCGGTGTCCTCGGGGTCCACGGACGGTGACCGGGACAAGGCCATCAAGGAATGCCAGGCCAAGGTGCCCGACTACCACGATCCCGACTTCAACACCAAGTAGACAGACCGGCACCAGCCGATGGAAGGGGAAACCACCATGACCACCAGCACATCATCCATCCTCCGCCAAGAAACGCTGCGCAGGGCCGCCGCGCTGCTGTCCTGCATGGGACTGCTCGTCTCGCTGACGGCATGCTCGACGCCCTGGAGCCGGGACACGGCCGACGACGCGCAGACATCCGGCACCAGAATCGCGCCGAGCATGAGCGCCCTGTTCGACCAGTACCTCGCCAAGGACACACTCAGCCAGTTCGAGCGCGACGTGCTCCAACGGGCCAAGAAGACCGGCAAGATCAGCGCCGAGGACTACGAGACCGCGCACGACAAACAGGCCGCGTGCATGGCCGAGAACGGGTGGCAGGAACAGACCCGCAAACTGTCCAACGGACTCTACCAGACCACCGGCGTGACGCCGGTGCCATCGACCGACGCCGAAGTGAACAAGTACATGGAGGCATCCAACACCTGCTCCGAGGGCACCAGCAAGATCATCGAATCCCTCTACCAGCTCCAGCAGGGCAACCCGGGTCTTCTGGCCGACCCGTACGAGACCGCCGTGGAATGCCTGAAGAAAAGCAGCCTCGTCGATGACTCCTACACCGGACGCAAACTCGAAAACGCGTTGAACGGGGACGGAGCATCCAAGGGACTGCCGTTCGACGCCTCGTCGGACGCCGCCCAGTCATGCTTCACCGGAGCAGGCCTCGCCGTCAACATCGGCTGACGAACAAGCATCCGACGAAAGGAAACGACCACATGAAAACACGAATCCTGACCCCGCTGATCCTGACCGGGCTGGGCATGCTGTCCGCGGGCGTGCTCGTCACCGCGCTCGTCATCCCCACGCCCACACCCGACGGACTGTCCGCGGCCACGAGCCCAGACACCGTCACGGCCAGCCGCCAGCAGTTCGACGACGAACGGACCGTCGAGGCCTCGTTCGAGACCAGCGCGGAACAATCGATCACCTCGCGCGCCGCCGGCACCGTCAGCGAAACCCTGTGCACGCCCGGCCAAGCGGTCGAATCCGGCAAACGACTGCTGTCCGTGGACGGCAAACCCGTCATCGCCCTGCACACCGACACGCCCCTCTACCGCGAGATCGGCACCGGCGACACCGGGCCCGACGTGCTCGCCCTGCAACAGGAACTCGCCCGCCTCGGCTACAACGCCGAAGGCAACGGCACCTACGGGTGGCGCACCAAGGACGGCGTCAACCAGCTGCTCTCGCAGGCCGGCGACCGCAACCCCGACGGCAGGATCGGACCGGCCGACGTGGCATGGCTGCCCCAAGCTGCCGCCATGCCCACCCAATGCACGGCCGGACTGAACGCCAGCCTGACGGACGGTGCCGAAATCATGAAGACCGGCGGCCAGCTGACGGCCATCACCTTCCCCACGCCGGAGAACCTGAGGGAAGGCAAACGCACGTTCACACTCTTCGGCGTCAAGACCAGCCTCGACAAGACCGACGGCAGGATCAGCGACCAGAAATTCCTCGACCAGGTACAGGCCAGCGACGGCTACAAGACCACCCTCGCCGACCAAGGCGGCAAGAAACCCACCGCCACCCTCGCGCTCGAACAACCCATCGACGCGATCAAGGTCCCGCCCTCCGCCATCACCGGCCAGAACGGCACCCGCGCCTGCGTCTCGCCCGACGGCAAACAGGCCATCCCCGTCACCGTCATCGGCTCCGCCCTCGGCGCCACGCTCATCCAACCCGAACAATCCGACGCGACAATCGGCAAAGTCGCCCTCGGCCACAAACTCGACGACATCCAATGCCCCGCCGCAACGCAGCACTGACACAAGGAGGACGCGCATGAGCATCAGCATCCTGCCCCTCGAAACGGTCGCGGACCCCGTGCCGGCACGGCCAATCGACTCCGCGCGGCCCGCGGCCGGCGGAATACCGTCGGTCACGGGAGAACACGTGGGCCACCGGTTCGCGGACGGCCCCTGGCTGTTCCGCGACCTTGACTTCACCCTTACGACCGGCGAAGCCGTCGGCCTGTGCGGGCCGTCCGGCTCCGGCAAATCCACCCTCCTGTCCATCATCGCCGGCTTCGAGCCGCCCGCCGAAGGAACCATCCGACGCAGCCGGGTCAACCGCGTGCGCTGGGTGTTCCAGAACCCCCACGGCATGCCACGGCGCACCGCCATCGACCACGTCGTCCAACCGCTCCTCGGCCAAGGCATCGACCGCACGCAAGCCGAAGACGAAGCCATCGCCATCATGAGCACGTTCCACCTGACCAAAGTCGCCGCACGCGAGTTCCGTGAACTATCCGGAGGCGAAGCCCAACGCCTCATGCTCGCCCGCGCCATCGCCAGCAAACCCGACCTCCTCCTCGTGGACGAACCCACCGCCCAACTCGACCAGCGCACCGCCAACGACATCGACTCCACCCTCACCGGACTCGCGCAAGGCGACGCGATCGTCGTCATCGCCACCCACGACCCCAACACCCGGGCCGCGTGCACCCGCGTCATCGACCTCGCGTGGCACAACCCGAACCCCAACATCGACACCAAGGACGACACACGATGAAACCAACCGCCATCCTGTCCGAAGCATGGCGCAACATCGCCACCGGCACCACACGCGCCCTCGCCTGCGCCGGCATCCTCACCCTCATCGCAGCAGGAACCGCCGTATTCGACCTGACCGCCATCACCTCCCTCCAACACGAATCCCGACAATGGGCCACCAGCGCCGCCGCCATCCACATCATCTCCGGCAGCAAGCAAATCGACCCCACCACATGCGCAAACCTCACCCAAACCACCGGCACCACAGGCGACACCACCACGAACCCCATCCAAGCGGCCGGCGCGCTCAAAAGCAACGGGGAAATCACCCTGACCGCCATGCCCGCGGCCCCACTGGACGCATGGCAGGCCACGCCGGGACTCGCTAACGTGCTCGGCGTCGGAGCAAGAGAGCAAACCCAACCCGGCGTATGGATCTCCAGTCAACTCGCCGCCACCCTCCACGCGCGAGAAGGAGACGACCTGCCCACGACCCAGGGCGTCATGCACATCAGCGCGGTCTTCCCTTGGACCGACGACAGCCGTGACCAACGACTCGCCTACGCGATCATCACCCCAACACCCATCAACGCCGGCCAGCAATGGGACGAATGCTGGGCCACCATCAACCCCGCCAACCCCGACGCCGAAGACTTGCTCAACACCACCGCGACCGCCATACCCGGAGCCGCACCCGCCACCCAAACCAAACAAGCCAACACCATGCTCGGCACCAACCCTGACCTCGACACCCGCTACCGGCAGCGAACCACACGCCTCATGCTCGCCATCACACCCATCGCCGCATTCGCCATCGCCATCATGGCCACACGCGCACGACGCATCGAAATAGCCGACGACCTGCACATGGGAATACCCCGCCAAGGCATCCTCGCCACCAACGCGCTCGAAACCCTCGCATGGACCCTGCCGGCAATCCTCGCCGCCACCGCCATCACCTACACCACGGCCCGCTGGACCAGCGGACACGCCAACGCGATCACCCTGACAGCCATCCAACTCCCCGCACTCACCACAGCCCTCATCACCGCGCAAATCGGAGCCGTCATTGCCATCACCGCCATACACGACAACCAACTCTTCGCCTTCTTCAAAAACAGACAGTGAGCATGAGGAAAAGGTTCCGGTTCAGACTGCCATACGTCTTGATTAGAGGGCGAGCATGTTTTCCAATGACAAGCCCGCCCTCTATGCATTGCCCCTTTGTCGGGACGCTTGAAGTTTATCAGTTGTGGGTCACTTCCTGAGTGGGGGAATCCGCCATCTTGCAAATCCCGGGTTATGCTGTAGTAAAACCCTTTACTAAAGTTTGCGAGGAGGATGTCATGGCCACGCTCAAGGAAGTCGCGGAACGGGCCGGGGTGTCGCAGAGCACGGTGTCGCGCTTGCTGAACGACCCGTCGTTCTCCATCAAGGAGGAGACGCGCCGGCGGGTGCTGCGCGTATGCGAGGAGATGGGATACCGCAACGTGTTCCGTCCCGCGATCGCGGTGTTGGATGCCCCTCCGTCCGGGGAGGAATTGCAGGACGCATACTTCTCGGATCTGCGGAAGGTCCTTGTGGAGTGTGCAAAGTCGATGGAATTGGACCAGCCCACGTTCATCCGGTCCATACACGAGTTGACGGAACGTGCGGCGGAGTTTGATGGGTTCATCACCGTGGGCGCCACGGTGTTTCCCGAAGCGGACCTGCGCGCCCTGCATGCGGTGCTCCCGCATGGCGTGTGCATCGATACGAATCCGGCGCCGCACCTGTTCGACTCCGTACGGCCCGATCTGTCGCAGACGATGCTGGACGCCCTGGACGCGATGATCGCGGTGGGCCGCAGGCGCATCGCGTTTCTCGGCGGAGTGGGCAGCATCATGGGCATGCATGACTATCCCGAGGACATCCGTGAACTGTCGTTCCGCCAGTGGGCCGCGCACTTGGGATTGGGAACGGACGGATTGGTGTATTCGTCCGGCACGTTCACCGTGGAGAACGGCTACCGTCTCGCGGAGCAATTGGTGGCTGACCATCGTGAGGCCGGCAGCATGCCCGATGGCCTGATCGTGGCCGCCGACGTGCTCGCGGTGGGGGCGTTGCAGGCGTTGAATGCGCTGCGTGTGGCGGTTCCCGACGAGTTGGCTGTGGTGAGTGTGAACAACCAGTCGATCGCCCGGTACACGTCTCCGTCGCTGAGTTCGTATGCGATCGATCAAAGGGAGTTGGCCCGTATGGCGTTCTCCACCTTGATTGATGGGTTGAAGCATGAGCGGCGGGTGCGGCGTCACATCCTGCTGACGACCGAGCTGGTGCCGCGCGCAAGCTTCGTTCCTCGGGCGTAAGACGTCGTCTCGAAGACGGGCGGCACCGGTGTCGATTTTGCTGGAAGGAGTTTACTTCAGCTGGCGGCCGGCGCACCAGACGTGTTGGGCGGTCCAGTCGGTGGGGTCGAGGAGGTTGAGGTCGGCGGCGTATCCGGGGGCGATCAGGCCGAGCGGCGTGCCGGTGACGGGGTTGGCCCTGTCGAATCCGAAAGCGCGGGCCGGGGTGAGGGTGGCGGCCTCGACGGCGGCGACCGGGCTGAAGCCGAGTTCGTTGACCGCGCGCTGAACCGCGACCTCCAACGTCAAGGTGGAGCCGGCGATCGCGCCGTTGGACACGAGTCGGGCGTGGCCGTCGATGACGTTCACATCAAGTTTGCCGAGCTTGTACGCGCCGTCGGGGCAGTCGGTGGCGGCCATCGCGTCGGTGACGAACGCGATGCGGTGGGGCGCCAGTCCGAAGCCGAGCTTGACCATCGGGTTCTGGACGTGGAAGCCGTCGTTGATGAGCTCGATGGTGACGCGCGGGTCCTCGACCGCGGCCGGGATGGGGCCGGGTTCGCGGTGGTGCAGGCCGTTCATCGCGTTGAACATGTGGGTCATGATGCCGGCGCCCGCGTCGAAGCCGGCCTGGGCGGTGGCGTAGTCGGCGTCGCAGTGTCCGACCGCGGGCACCACGCCGGCGGCAGCGAACTGGCGGATGGCGCCGATGCCGTGCTCCAGTTCGGGGGCGATGGTGATCTGACGGATGCAGCCGAGCTTGCCGGCCGCGGGGTCGGCGCCCGAGGCGTCGAGCATGCGGTCCACGAGTTCGGGCACCGGGTCCTTGAGGCAGTTCGGGTCGTGCGCGCCCTTGCGCTTCAGGGCGAGGAACGGGCCTTCGAGGTGGCAGCCGAGGATGTCGGGGCGGGTGGCCATCTTCTCGCGCACGGTGCGGATGTTGCGGCAGATCACGTCCATCGGGTTGGTGATGAGCGAGAGGACCTGGCGGGTGGTGCCGTGCACCGCGTGGCCAGCGCGGGCCACGTCGATGCCGTTCGGGCCGTCGTCGAAGCTCTTCTCCCAGGCGCCATGGGCGTGGATGTCCACGTAGCCGGGCGTGAGGATGCGGCCGTCCGCATCAATAACCGCACCGTCCGAACCCGATGGAGCGGCCGGGTCGATGCCGACCGTGCGGCAGGCGTGCTCGAACGCCTCCTCGCCGCTGCCGTCCGCCGCCGCGAAACCGGTGGCCACGATCACGCCGCGCGCGTCCGAGACCACCCAATATCCGCTTTGCTCGCCGCGGGCGTCCACCTTGCGAGCCCCGCGGATCGCGACCGGACGGGCCTCGCCCTCCAACGCCGCCGTCACGTGCGCGACGATCTCACTTCTGTCCTGTGTCATGATTTCCTTCCTATATGCGTTCGGGCTCCTTCTTTGCGGAGAAAGAAGGAGCCCGAACCGTTCGATTGCCGTCAGATGCCCTGCCAGGCCGGCTTGTGGGCGAAGGCGTAGCGGTAGTAGTCCTTGTGACGCAGGCGGCTGGCGGCCTCCTCATCCACGATGATCGTGGCGTGCGGGTGCAGCTGCAGCGCGGAGGCCGGGCAGAACGCGCTCACGCCACCCTCGACGGTCTCCTCGATGGCCTCGGCCTTGCCCGAGCCGAACGCAAGCAGCACGAGGTGACGGGCCTTCAGGACCGTGCCGATGCCCTGCGTGATGCAGTGGGTCGGTACCTGGTTGATGTCGTCGTCGAAGAAGCGGGCGTTGTCGATGCGCGTCTGCTCGGCCAGGGTCTTCACGCGCGTGCCGGAGGCGAGCGAGGAGCCGGGCTCGTTGAAACCGATGTGGCCGTCGGTGCCGATGCCGAGGATCTGCACGTCGATGCCGCCCGCGGCCTCGATGGCCGCGTCGTAGGCCGGGCCGGCGGCGGCGATCTTGTCGCCGTCTTCGAGCGGGGCGCCGTTCAGCACGTCGCCGGGCACGTGGACCTTGGCCGGGTCGAGGCCCAGGGGCTCGACGACCGTGCGGTGGATGGTGGAGTGGTAGGACTGCGGGTGGTCGAGCGGCAAGCCCAGGTACTCGTCGAGCGCGAAGCCGCGCACCTTGGAGACGTCGATGTGCTCCTCATGCACGATCTTGGCGAGGGCCTGGTAGGCGGCCAGCGGGCTGGAGCCCGTGGCGAGTCCCAGCACCGCGTCCGGCTTGGCCTTGATGAGGTCCGCCACGCAACGGCCGTAGATCTCGCCGGCCTCCTCCTCGTTCTTGACGATGATCACTTCAGCCATGATTGATTGTCTCTTTTCTGTGGGTGTGTTTTGGGGAATATGCACGGGCGGCGGCATGGTGGTGCATGCCGCCGCCCGTTGCCGGTCAGATGAGTTCGAGGTTCACGTCGAGGGTGAGCGGCCTGCCTGCGGGCAGCTGGTAGGCCGTGTGGACGGGGGCTCCCCAGGAGTCGTCTCCGCCGACGCCCATCTGCGCCGCGAGCAGACGCAGGTAGTTGTGGCGCGGGGCGGGCAGGTCCTCATGGCGGCGCGCGGCTTCGATCATGTAGGTGTTCCATGGCAGCAGGCTGGCCGTGAAGTGACGGTCGCCGCGCTGGCTGACGCGCAATCCGTGGCCTTGGATGTCGGTGGCTTCGAGCCAGCGGACGTCCTCGTGGCTTCCGGTTTCCTGCACCATGAGATACGGCGCCATGCTCGCCTCTGAGGTGGTGTCCCAGATGCCGAGCTTGCCGCCCTGCTTGCGGTCGCGGTAGGTTTCCTCGGGGCCGGGTCCGTAGTAGCGCAGCTGCGTGTATTCGCCGGGCAGTTCCCATTCGACACCGAACGCGGGCAGGCTGGCGGCGTTGGTGACACCGCCGGGGTATTCGACGGTCAATCGCATGCGCATGTCGGACGTGATGCGGTAGGCGACCGTCACGGGCGTGTGGCCCGGGTCGGCGAGCTCGTACCGGTATTTGGCGGTGAGTCCTCCGTCGTCGGATTGCGTGATGCTCGTATCGGTCACGATGGCGTAGCGGCCGGCCGCGAACCATGCTGCACGGTCGAATCCGGAACGGTTACCGCGGTCGTTGTCGGTCAGAGGGCGGAAGGTGACGAGTTCAGGGCGACGGATGACCATTTCCCGTCCGTCCCGCGTCCAGGAGACGATGCCTCCCTGGGTGCGCGACAGGAGGATTTCCTCGTCGTCGCGGCGGATGCCCGCGTTCCACCGGCCGAGCGTGACCGTCGCGCGGCCGTCGTCGTCATAATCGGTCTCGGTGATGTCCCGTTCGGGGTTGAGAGTGCCGGTAAGCTGGCCGAACGCGAGCTCGTAGCCGGCCGGCGCCCATGCAGTGGCTTCGGCGAGCAGGAGATCGACCTCGTAGGTGACCTCGCGCGTATTCCCGTCCGTGTCGATGTCGGGGAAGGCGATGTCATGGCGTTGGGTGTCTCCGGCGGCCACGTCGAACCGGTAGTCGGCGTGCCAGATCTCGCGCCCGTCTTCGAGGAGCCGTGCGGCGAACACGTAATCGTCGGTGCCGATGAACAGGTTGCGGTTCTCGATGGTCACGCCGTGTCCGTCGGGGGTGAGCTTGATCGGCGAATACAGCTGCTTGACCTCCTGCGCCTTGGGGCTGGGCGTGCGGTCGGCGAACACGATGCCGTTGCCCACGAATTCGTAGTCGGTCGGCCGGTCGCCCCATTCTCCGCCGACGCTGAGTCGTTCGCTCCCGTCGGGCAGGCGCTGGACGAGCCCCTGGTCGATGTAGTCCCAGATGAACCCGCCGGAGTAGCGCTCGTACTGTTCGAGGTCGATGAACTCGCTCAGGCCGCCGCACGAGTTGCCCATGGCGTGCATGTACTCGCAGCTGACGAACGGCTTGTTCGCCGCGCCACGCTCGTCGCCGTGTTCGAGCCAGTCGCGGATCTCGTCCGGCTTGGCGTACATACGGCTTTCGAAATCGCTGATCCCATCGTAGGCGTGGTTCCAGTTGACGCCTTCGTAGTGGACGGGACGGCCCGGGTCGAGCCGATGCGCGTGCATGCTCATGGCCTTGAGGACTTCGCCCGCGTAGGATTCGTTGCCCAGCGACCAGACGAGTACGCTGGGATGGTTGCGGTCACGCATGATCATGCTGTCCAGCCGGTCGATGCATGCGCCCAGCCAGGCCTCGTCGTCACCGGGGACGGAGGTGCCCACGGGGATGTCGCCGGGGCTGTTCCAGCTGCCGTGGGTCTCCAGGTTGGTCTCGTCGATCAGATAGATGCCGTATTCGTCGCACAGCTCGTACCAGCGTGACTGGTTCGGGTAGTGCGAGGTGCGCACCGCGTTGATGTTGTGGCGCTTCATGAAGCGGATGTCCCACAGCATGTCCTCTTCGGTGACGGCGCGGCCGCGCCGGCAGTCGAACTCGTGGCGGTCCACGCCGCGGAACACGAGGCGCTTGCCGTTGAGCTTGAGGACGCCGTCCTCGATGGCCACATGCCGGAAGCCGATGCGGGTGCGCGCGGTCTCCAGAACCGTGCCGTCCGCGTCGAGCAGGGTGACGGACAATTCGTACAGGTCCGGGCGTTCGGCGCTCCAGGGGGCGGCGTCGTCGATCTCGGCTTCGGCGTGCAGCGTTCCGGCCGCTTCCGTGGCGGTGCGCCAGACGATGGTGCCGTTCTTGTCTCGCAACGCGAGGTCGGCCGTCGCGGCGTTCGTGGCGCCGTCGATCAGCACGTCCAGCGAGAGCGATCCGATCGACGTGGCAGGCTCCCAATCGGCTTCGGCGTGGATGTCGGAGACGTGGGCGGCGGGTCTCGCGTTGAGCTCGACGGAGCGGAACAGGCCGTGCAACCGCCAGAAGTCCTGGTCCTCCAGCCAGCTCGCGCTCGAATACTCGTAGCAGGCGACCGCCAGCACGTTGCCGTCCTTCCTGACGACGTCCGTCACGTCGAACTCGCTGGGCGTGAAGGAGTCCTCGGCGTAGCCGACGAACGCGCCGTTGAGCCACACGTAGATGGCGGTGGCCGCGCCCTGGAAGGTGAGCGTCACCGTGCGGCCCTCGCGGATGGCCTGGGCGACCGCGCCCTCCGCGGCGAACTTGCGTCGGTAGACCGCCACATGACCATGCTCGGGGATGGCCGGGGCCTTCGGGTCCTCGTGGCCGTCCCACGGGTACTGCACGTTCACATACTGCGGGTCAAGAAGCCCCGCGGTCTCCAGATGCGAGGGCACCCGCACGCGGGGGAACGACGAGTCGTCGAAGCCCGGCGCGGCGAACAGCGGCGACACGTCGCTGATCCAATCCGGCCCGTCGCTCGTCCCGTCGGGGAAGCTGTTCGCCGGCGCCGTCTCGACGCGGACCCGCCATTCGCCGTCAAGGCTCTGCGTGAGATCCGTGCCCTCGCCGCCGGAGGGGGCGTACGACCAGCACGCATGGTCGGAATGGGCGTCGAGCCGGTGGACCGCGTACACGCGCGGGTCGGCGAGCCATGCCGTCGTCGGCATGGACGGGGAGACGATCGGATCGCCGTTCTTCCGCTGATCGTCGGTTGTGTTCATGATGTCCTCGCTTTCGCATCGGATTGCGTCGCGTCGTTGCCGCCGCAGTGCGGGAGCCCTCGAATGTGACTCCTTGCACAACGATGATAAAGATATTTACTAATTTACGCAACTTCTTGCGCATGCCTCGATGGTGACTGCGAGAACCTGTGCAAATCCATTGATTGCAATGATAATTCGGCTGCTACGGTGTCTTTTCGCCCGTGCGTCGCGTCGAATCGTCGAATGCGATTCGTTGGCGTTGCTTGCGACACGCGGTAAAGTTTTTTACTTTTTTGAGAAAGTTCTATACTCGCGTCTTGCGGGATCGGAGCTGTTCCCGCGCACGGATTCTTTACAGGTCGCAAGGAGGCCAGCACACCATGAGCGGATCCACCACACAGCGCACGGCGACGCCCGGACAACCGCAGGCAGCGCCCGCGAGGAACATGGGCCAGAAGATCGCATACGCGTTCGGCAATCTGGGACAGGCCGCGTTCTACAACACGATGAGCACGTTCTTCATCACGTTCGTGACCACCGCGCTGTTCATCGACGTGGACAAGACGCTGGCCGCGCGCCTCATTGCGGTGATCACCGGACTCGTGGTGGTCATCCGCATCGCGGAGATCTTCCTCGACCCGCTGCTCGGCAACCTCGTGGACAACACGAACACCCGCTGGGGCCGGTTCCGCCCCTGGCAGTTCATCGGCGGCCTCGTGCCCGGCATCCTGCTGATCATGGTGTTCACCGGCCTGTTCGGCCTCGTGGACGTGAACACCGGCGTGTTCATGGTCCTGTTCGTCATCGTGTTCATCCTGCTGGACGTGATCTACTCGCTGCGCGACATCTCCTACTGGGGCATGATCCCCGCGATCTCCTCCGACTCGCACGAACGCAGCACGTACACCGCGCTCGGCGCGTTCACCGGATCCATCGGCTACAACGGCGTCACCGTCATCGTCGTGCCCGTCGTCAGCTGGTTCACCTGGAAGTTCACCGGCCAATGGGAGCAGGGCCGCACCGGCTGGGCCGCGTTCGCCATCATCATCGCCGTGCTCGGCCTGTTGACCGCGTGGAGCGTCGCGTTCGGCACCCGCGAGAACCAGGGCGAGCTGCGCGCCAAGGCCGAGGCCAACGGCAACCCCATCGAGGCGTTCAAGGCCATCGCCCAGAACGACCAGCTCCTGTGGGTCGCCCTGAGCTACCTGCTGTACTCCGTGGCCAACGTCGCCACCACCGGCGTGCTCTTCTACCAGTTCAAATACGTGCTCGGCGCGCCGGACAGCTTCTCCATCGCCGGCGTCATCCCGGTCATCACCGGACTGGTCACCACGCCCCTCTACCCGGTGCTCAACCGCCGCATCCCGCGCCGCTGGCTGTACACCGCCGGCATGGCGTTCATGATCGCCGGCTACACGCTGTTCATCATCGCGCCCATGAACCTGCCCGTCGTCATCGTCGCGCTCGTCCTCTTCTACCTGCCCGCGCAGACCATCCAGATGACCGCCATCCTGAGCATGACCGACTCCATCGAATACGGACAGCTCAAGACCGGCAAGCGCAACGAGGCCGTCACCCTCTCCGTGCGCCCGATGCTCGACAAGATCGCCGGCGCGCTGTCCAACGGCATCGTGGGCTTCGTGGCCGTCGCCGCCGGCATGGTCGGCAACGCCACCGCCGCCGACATGACCGCCGCGAACATCCGCACGTTCAAGACCTGCGCCTACTACCTGCCGCTCGCCGGCATCGTCGCCAGCCTCGTCGTCTTCCTCCTGACCGTCAAGATCGACGAGAACATGCACGACCACATCGTCGAACAGCTCGAAGAACGACTCGCCTCCGAGGAAACCGACAAGCAGTAAGCAATCAGGGCAGCAAGGGAACGGCCCGACGCGAACGGTTTGAACCGTTGGCGCCGGGCCGTTGCCATGCCCGCCGGGGAGAGAAGAAGGAAGAGAACCGGCGGGGTTCCGGCCGGATTGTCGTCCGGCCGGAAGAATCATCGCGGCAGAAAGCGGTCCCTGCCGCTTCGGTCAGACCACGGATTGCCCGCCGGGAACCGAATCCACGGTTTCGACGGCATCCGCGTCGGCGTCCTCGGCATCGACGGGTTGCATCGTGCCGGAGTGACGGCCGGCGGCGTTGTTCCCGCGCCTGAACCTGCGGGCGGCGACCAGTCCCACGCCGACGGCGAGCAGGGTGATCGCCGCGGCGATCACGCCCTGGATGGCGGCGCCGGTGTGGGCGAGCCCGGTCCGGTAGCCGTTCCAGTCGTCGGTGTTGCTGACCACTTCGGTGTCGGGGCAGACGAGCCTGCCGTCGATCGTGACCGCGTCATCGGGTGCGGACGTCTCGTCCTTGCCGTCGAACGGATCCGGGTCGGAGACGACGCATTCGATCAGAGGCGTGCCGGTGACCGTGGCGCGGTCGGTGTGATGGTCGGTCACGCCCTTGAGGACGCCCTTGACCTCGACGCTTTCGCCGGGCTTGAGGATGCGGCTGTCCCAATCGGCGGGGTATTCGAGGTCGGTCACCCGGCCGTCGCCGGCGACCAGTTGGTCCTTGAGGTTCAGGTCCTTGGTTCGGTACCATGCGCCCTGCTTGGTGTCGGGGTCGGCGGTGCTGGTGTTGGTGATGGTGAACACGATGCGCGTGTCGCCCTGCATGGCCAGCGCGTCCTTGACCTGGTCGCGGTCGCCGGCCGGCCAGCCGGAGGCCTCGTCCCATTTCTCGATCTTCAGGCTCGGGGTCATGTCGGGCGTGTGCGTCTCGACCTGGTTGGAAGGCCGTTTGGTGCCGTTGATGGTTTCGTCGAACCGGTTGGCGATGTGTTCGCCGGTCTTGACGCGCTTGCACTGGATGAACGCGGTCCATGCCTGCTCGCTTTCGTCGTTGCCGCTGACGAGATCGAGCATGCGCTGGGTCGCGGTAACGGTGACCACGCCCTTGTCGTCCTGCGCGAGGGTGAACAGTTCGCCACCGTACACACTGGCGTCGAAGCCGCTGCCGGCGATCTTCACGCCCTTGCGGGCGATCACCCTGCCCTGCTCGGTCAGGTCGCGCATGGCGTATACGGCCCATTGGCCGGTGTACTGGTCATGCTCGGCGTCGAGCGGGTCGGTGATGCTCCAGTCGGTGACCTTCTGGTAGGCGCGGTGCGCGGGCAGCACGGAGCTGTCGAGGCGATAGAGGAACAGGCCGTTGAGGTACACGCTCCGCTTGTCGATGGATTCGCCGTCCACCCTCACGACCACGTCCTTGGACGGGTTGACGGGTTTGAGGGGGTTGGCGACCTCGTTGGTGTCCTTGCGGGTGTCGTTGACGACCTGCGTGGCCTTGTTCCTCACGATATGTCCGTCGGTGACCTTGATGACGGTCATCGGCAGGATCACCTCGTAGCTCGTGCCCAGCATCGACTGGTCGATGGCCGGCTCCTTCAACGGGTCGTGGTCCTTCTTTTCGGCGTATTCCTTGAGGTTCTTGGGCTGGGGATCGCCCTTGATGGTCTCGCCGGTGGCCGGCACCTTCGTGTCCGCGGTCTTGGCGTACACGTAGGCGACGCCGTCGATCGCCGCGATGTTGAACTTCGCGGTCACGTCCTTGCCGGTCGCGGTGTCGGTGACCTCGATGCGCTTGGCGTCGAGGGAGAGGTATTCGTCGTCCCAGTCGTCGGTCATGCCGAGCCTCCAGACCTTGTAGGCCTGGTTGGTCTGCTTGGCGTCGATGGTCACGCGGTAGTAGATCCGGTCGCCCAGCAGCGCGGTCTTGCCGTCGATGCTGATGGACGGGTCGGCCTGGGTGTCCTTCTTCACCGGCGTGAAGTCGGGCGGCTCGTTCCATACCTTGTTGCTCGGGGTGATCATGTTGTTCAGGGTCAGGGCCCACTGGTTGCCGATTTTGGTGTCCGTGGGCGCGTCCTTGGCGACCGTGCCCTCGAAGCGGACGATGATGCGCGGGTTCGCGCCGTTGCGCCAGTTGGTCTTCACGTACCCGTCGGAGAACACGAGGCGCACCGCGTGCTGCGAGTCGTTCCACTGGGTCTCGTACTCGGTTTTCGGGATGAACCTGCCGGTGGACAGGTCGGTGACCTCCAAGGTCTGCTTGTCCACTTCAAGATGCTCGTCATAGGTGTCGGTGACCGCTACCTCGCTGACCGAGTACGCGAGATTGCCGGGCAGGTGGGGCTGGGTCTCCAGACGGTATTCCAAGCGTTGGCCCGGGTAAACGACTCTGCCGTCCACGGACGCCTGGTCGCCTCCCTGCGAGGATTCGCCGACCACGTCCTTGACGACGGGCGGTATGTAGCCGCAGATCTTCGGCTCGTTCGTGGGGATGGTGTGCGTGTTGACGGTCTGGGAGCCCTTGTTCGTCAGCGCCTTGTCGTCCGGCGCGGTGCAGAACGACAGTTCGTCGCTCGCCTGCTTGCCGAAGTCGTCGCGTACCTGGCCTGCGCCCTTGCCGTTGGCGTAGGCCGCCTTGCCGGGAATGAGCAGCGTGACCTGCTTCGCGGTCTTCAGTCCCTTCAATCCCTCGCGGTAGGCCTGGCCGGCGGTGGCGGTCACCGTGGTGCCTTCCATCGTGATCGCCCACTGGTCGGTGACGTCCCTGCCGTGGTTGGCGATGTCGGTGACGCTGGACTCGCGATCGGTGCCGGCATCGGCCTCGTACACCTTGATCTTCGACTTGTCGTCGGCGTCGAACAGGTAGTCGGCGGCCGACCAGTCGTCCGTGAGCGTCAGAGCCTCCGGGGCCTGGATGAGGTTCTTGGCGATGGTGCCGTTGACCACCGAGGCGACCCGGTCCCCGTCCAGAAGCGTCATATCGTCGGCGCCGGTCCGGTTGGTCTCCTTCGGGTCGATGACCGCCTCCCACTGGCCCTTCGCGTTCAGGCGGATCCAGCTCTTGTCGGGATTCGGCCGCCACGTATCGAACTGTTTCGTTCCGGCGTCGGCCTCGGGCTCGTGGTTCCACTGGCCCCACGCATGGTCCCTGACCTGCTGGAAGTCGGAGGGCTTCGACACGGTCACGTCGAAGCTGAACTCGTAGACATGGTCCATGGGCATCTCGCCCTTGTCCGCCGAACGAGCGGCCGACACCGTGTTCGACGCCTTGTCCCAATTGATCTCGAACTCGCCGGAAACGTCGCGGTTGCCGTCGGTCCTGTCGATGAGCCTGTAGTTGTCCACGGAGTATTCGACGCCGTTGGGTTCGATCACGTCGCGGAAACGCATCTCGTAGCCGCCGCGGCCGGTGCCGTACGTGATGGTGGTGCGGTTCGTCATCCGGTCGGCGCTCACGCCGTCCTCGATCTTCTTGACCGGGGGCTCGGGCGGCACCGAGCTCACCTTCCAGGATTCGGCCGGGTCACGGTCCGCGGTGTCCACGGCCGTCTGCATGCGCCCCTGCTTGGGCACCTGGATGTCGATCCAGTACGAGCCCTCGGCCCAGTGTTCCATGCCGAAATCCTTCGGCGAGGCGAGATTGTCGAGCTGGGTGTCCCCATTGCTGGAGAAGCTGATCGGCTTGCTCACGCTCTTCGCGGGCAGATAGGGGCCGTTCTCGTAATGGATGATCGCGGTGCCGTTCAACGTCTCCTTGATCGCGGAACCGCCGTTGTCTGCATGGATGACGTCGCCGATCGGGTCGGTGGAACCGACCTGCATGTCGGTCTTCTGCTTGTGGCTGGTGGTCACGTTCAGCTTGTAATCGACCGGCGGCTGGTTCTGTGCCAGCACGATCACACGGAACGAGGCGTTCGGGTTGGAGTCGATCGACTCCTGCGCCAGCGAGTCAACACTGCGTGTGCCGAGCTTGTCCTTCCACGTGGTCGAGGTCGAGTACTTCTGGCCCTGATACGTGTAGTCGCCCTTCGCCTCGGCCTTCCACTGCGCTTCCCAACGGTTCTTCGCGTTCGAACTCACATAGCTGCCATTGAACGAACCATCCGCCAATCGCACGTAGCCCACCGCCACCAGACGGCAATCCGCGTTCCCATCACCCGTATAGGAACGCCGGCACTCATCGATCGCGTCGCTCAAAGTCTTGTTCATGTTCACGAACTGGTTCTGCCCGTTCGCCAGATCGGACGACAGACGCACCTTCGCGTCACTCAACGCCATCTTCATGCCATCCAGCGTGGCCGGCCACGAATCCTTGTAGATCCAATGCACATCGGCCGTCTGCGTCGGACCACCGCCCGAACCGCCACCGTCCTCACCGGAACCGCCGCCACCGTTATCGGCCAACGCGACCGGAACCAAGCAGGCCAGCAACGCCGCGGCGGCGGTGATCGACGCCACCACGCCGACGCCCTTCTTCCCGAACCTCATACGAAATCCTTTCCCACATACGACAGAAGCGCCCCTCTCCGGGAAAGGGAGGAGACGGGGACTCCAGAACCCGCCTCCTCCCGGGTCCCTGGAAGAAAAGCACGCCCGTGAACCCGACGGCCGGCCGTAGGGCTCCGAACGCACCATCAGCATCACTCCGCATCGAGTGATGCTGCGGCGGACATGTGACGAAGATTGGCAACCCGTTCATGGATGAAACATGACGCGGGTACTACATTTAGTGCATTGCTTTGCTTTGGATACTAGATGTACGGAGTGTTCTGTATCTTTACGAAAGGCGATATATTCGCTACAATTAGCGATGTTAAAAGCCACCATTGCCTCTCACTGAAGCACACTAGGGTGGCATTTTTCTTATCGGAGGAACAATGGGCGAGAACGATACTCCACAGCTCCGCCCCTATCCGCAGCATCCGCCGAAATCATTGGATGCTTTATCGGCCAAACTCATTGACAACGGTTTGTCCGGAGTAAGTCGCGAGCTGCTTGAGCATCGGATCGAGCGAGTGGGATACTTCCGGCTGAAAGGATACTGGTATCCGTTCCTCACCCCAGTGTCGGAGCAGTCGGCGAAACGTTCATTGCCCTTCAAACAGGGTGTGCAATTCAAAGATATCTGGGATAGATACTTATTCGATCAGGAACTGCGGATGCTGGTATTCGACGGCATCGTCACCATCGAGATCTATCTCAAGAGCTTCCTCGCCCATGAGCTATCGGTATTCGGCGGTGAATTCGGCTACATGACACGAGAAGGACTCCCGGGGCTGAGCTATGACGACCATCTGGCCTGCCTTTCCTCGTTGCGTTCAATATTCACCAAATCGAATCTTCCGTACCTCAGGCATTTTCGGAGCACCTACAGTGATCCGCTACCTCCATACTGGATGATTGTCGGATGCCTGAGCTACGGAACGCTCAAGGAGAACTTCTACCAAGGTGCACCAGACCATGTCAAGAGAAAACTGGCCACCAAGCTGCACATCTTCAACCCCAACCCGAATCCGGCCGTTCGAGGCGACGCCAAAATCCTCTCCAATTGGCTTGAGACTATCCGACAGGCCCGGAACATGACCGCGCATCATGATCGCTTCTGGAACGAAACCAGCACCCGCATAGCGCCGAAACTGCCGAAGCATCGCAGCGGATCCCATGCAAAGGGTTGGTGGGGTAACGATTGGGATATCTTCCGTAAGTCCTCCGGCCCTGCTGCATTCCTCACCATGGAGAACTACCTGACGTCCCAGATCGACGGATCCGCATGGACGGAGAAATTCATCTCCCTTATGGATAGGTACCCTCAGATTCCGAAGTCTGACATGGGATTCCCTGACGGATGGCGGGTGTCGCCGCTGTGGCGAGTCGATGGCTCAGCTCATTGACGGGGCATCCTAATTGCATAAATGGGGAAACGCGCGCCTTTCAGGGACGTGGATCCAAGGAATTACCCGTCCCTGAAATGATAAGCGACAGAAACATCGTCTTTATTTGACGATGCGAGTAATTACATAGGCCATAAGACCTGCGATGACGGTGACGGCGGCAAGGAGCGCCAGTCTGGTTTCGCGGCGTTCCTTGGCCGCCATGTCGGCTTGCCGGTTGGCCAGGGCTTCGGCTTCGGCGGCGACGCCGCTGGCGGCGATGGCCGCGATGTGTGCGCTCATCTGGTCTTCGAGAGTGGAATCCTCGCTCGTGCCGTCGAAGGGCTCCTCGTTTTCGTTGTGGTTGTCATTCATGGTTCTGCTCCGTTCCTGATTGTTGGATTGTTTACTTTCCTGATTGTTGGCTTGCTTGATTGCTTGCATGTCAGCTTGCCTGCATGCAGTCAAGTTTGATTGTTTGATTGTCTGCATGCGGGCTTGTCTGCTTGTCAGCTTTCGTTTTGCCCGGCGAGGATAGACATGCGGGCGGCGATAAGCGCGTGGCGCGCGATCTCCAGGTAGAGCTGGTGGCCCTCGCCGTCGCCCCAGAACCGGTCGAACTGTTCGGTCGGCATCATGCTGGCAGGGTCGAACCCGTTCCACACGCCGCCGCAGAACACCTTCGCGGCCGCGTTCACCTCCTCGTCGGACGGCATGCCCGGATGCCCTTCGGCGGCATCGGCGGCCGCGCGCAGCTGCGCGCCGAACACGCGGGCCTGCAACGGCGAGAGCGTGTACGCCAGCCCCGCCGTCGAGCCTGCCGGGAATCCCGTGTTCACGCCGAGGGTGATGACGCGCCCCTCCTCGCCGACGCTGATCCGGTCGCCGAGCACGGAGACCTCCATCGAATAGTCCATAGTGGCTCCTTTCCGCAGACATGGCGTATTCATGGAATCGTGTCTGCATGTTTGACTGCTTGTATGCTTGGTCGTCGGCTTGTTTGCTTGCTGGATTGCTGGATTGCCGGATTGCCGGACGGATTACGTCTCGTCGTTGCCGTCGAGACGGTCGAGCTCGTGTTCGATGGCGTCGCGCAGGAGCTGCTGCATGGGAAGGTCGTGTGCGGCGGCCGTGGTTTTGAGACGGGTCTTGAGCGACACGGGTATGCGCAGTGAGAGCATGACCAATGGTTCGCCTGTGGTCTTGGGTGTCTTGTTCTGCTGGCGCAGCACGTCGTCGAACGGCACTGGCCGGGCCAGCGGCTGGTAGTTTCCTTGCACGGCCTTACCCCTGCTTTCCGGCGATCTGCTGGAGCTCGGTGACGAGGTCTCGGTATTCGCCCAACTGGTGCGGGTTGGTGCCGAGCGAACGCTTGTAGGTCTGGGCCTTCGGCACGATCGTATCGAATCGGGGCGTGTCCATGGCAATGAGGGCGTCCATAGTGTCGCGGAACGCCTTTGTGCTGCGTTCGGCCTTGACCAGCAGCAGGGCTGCGGGAGTGCTCATTCTGGCCATGTCGAGGGTGCTCCATGCCTGTTGGAGGTCCATAGGTGAGTCCGATGCCGGCACGATCACGAAGTCGGCGGCCTTGATTGCCAGATCCAGGGCCGGTCCCTGCGGAGGCGCGTCGATGATCGCCCATTCGTCCGGGTCCGGATCCGAGGCGAGATGGCGAAGCGTGGCTTGGTTTGCGGGCAGTACGTCGAACGTCAACGGATCCGCAGTCTGCTCAGCTGCGGCGGCCCACAGACTGGCGCTGGATTGCGGGTCCGCGTCGTACACGACGGCCATGCCTCCTCTGGATACGATGACCGAGGCGATGTAAATGCTGGACGTGGTCTTCGCGACCCCGCCCTTAGCGTTGGCTATGGCGATGCGCATTCGTTCTTCTCCTTTGCGATTGCCCGTGATCACGCAGGCCGGGCTGCCTGATCGTTTGATTGTCTGATTGCTTGATTGCTTGGCTGTTTGGATTCCTGCTTGTTTGAATGTCTGCCGGTTCGACGGGTCATGCGGTGCTCGGGGATTGGCCGGACCGCGCACGTAGGCGTCGTTGCTGGCGTTCCGCGCTGGCCTCGTCGGTGACGTCGTCGAACACATTCCCATGGGCGCGGATCCAGTCCGTGAGCAGCTGCCAGCGTTGGATCCATGGCATGCCGCGATCCCGGCAGGGGACGCCGTCGGCTTCGGCCATGCGGGCGATCCGTCGCCGGTCGGTGCATACCTTGCCGCCGTACACACCCCACTCGAGCCCTCCGCTGGCCGCGTAGGCCAGGCATTCGGCCCGGACCGGGCACTGTTCGCACACTGCCCTGGCGACCGAGTGGAACGCCTTCGCGTCAGCTGGACGGTGTTCGAACTCCAACGACCACAGGTAGTCGGACCAGGGTCGCGGGAAGTCGCGGCATTCGCCGGATTGCTTCCACTCCTCAAGACGATTCGCGACCCCGCTCATGGCCGCACCGTCCCCGCTGTAGCACCGGCTTTCGCCCTGCGGCGTCCGGCGACATCGTGGGTGGCATGGTTGCGTTTGTCGTATGCGCATACCGGGCATGCCTCCTGCGAGATGCTACCGTCGATGTGCTCCTGGCATAGCGAGGTGCGCAGCAGCGCCGCCCCGTAGATCGGCACGCGGCTCGCGGACAACGAGCTGACCGGTATCGCCCGGTTGGGATCCTTGACGACCGGCAGTGGGGCGTCGGGCGCGCGTTTGCCCGTCGGATCGGGATGGGTGAGCATCTCAAGCCGCAGCTGCACGTAGTTCGCGGCGAACTTGGCTCCATTGGCGAGCCGGGGCAGCCAGTAACGGTTGCGGTACGCCCAGTCCATCGTCGCGACGATCTCGCCGTATGGCCGGTCGATCAGCAGTGAGTGGACGGCCTTGCGGTCGGCCATGGTCGCCGGAACGTCGAACCGTCGGTCCACGGCGAGCAGGTGTTGCCGGATGCCGTCGAGCACGCGAACCTCCTGGCCGGCGCGCTCCGTGACCGGCTCGGGCAGTTTGCCGGGCTCGGGCACCCACAGCGGGTTCCTGCATCCCCGTGGAGGCAGGGCCCTGCCCCAATCGGGCGTTGGAACGGTTTCAGGCTTCGAATTGGTGGCGGACGTCCGAGCGGAGGCTTGTCCGACGTTGAGGGAGGCATCCCCGAAGGGGATGAAGGGAGAATTGTTTATCACTTGTCTATTGGGTGACTTTCTGTCCGGAATTTCGGGACAATTTGTCCGCGAGCCGGCGTCCGTCGGTTCGGGTGACAATCCGTCGGGTGACAAATTGTCCTTGCCTGTATCCGACTCGCCGGAGCAGGCCAGCGCGTCCAGGTTCCGGGGCTTCTCCTCGATGTTCTCGGCGGGACGGCCGCCGTCCATGACGACGTCCCACACGCGGGAGCGATGCCCCTTGGCGATCGGCTTGCGCGTGCGCGGATTGCGTGCGGACATCTCCTGGTCACCGAGCCTGATGTAGCCCTTGCGTTCCAACTCCTGCAACGAACGGATCACCGTGCGCTCACAGCATCCGCAGTTGAACGCAATGGTCTCCACGCTCGGCCAGGCGGCGGCGCCATCGTCGTAGTAGGCGCGACGGGCCAGATACACCAGCACGAACTTGGTGATGCCCTTGACGTCGTCACGCTCCCATGCCCAGTTCTCGGCCCTGCTGCTCATCGACAGTCCTCCTCGACGTCACACCGCCGGTCCGCTTCACGCCGTTCGTGCAGTCTTGCGCCGATCTCGTCGCCCAAGCGGGCGGCGCGGCACAACACATACGCGAGAACGCCGCCGGAAACGCACACGGCGACCACGACCATCCACCACATGGTTCGGCCGGATTCGAGGGGATGTCCCATGGACGCGCGCCTCAACGGCGCGAGCCCCGGGACGGGTGGGCGAGCATGGACAGCACATGAGCTTTCGCAATGCGCATGTCGACGTTCCCATCGACTCGCGTCGTCCGCCGCGCGGAGTCGCACGAACGGGTAGGCTCGGAAACATGCGCCGGGCGAACGCCGGCGGCATTGGTAGAATCGGTCATGGCGATGATCCTCCTTCGGGGAATCGGGACAGCTGGCGTCTGATCTTGGCGGATGCACGCGCCGGCGCGTCCCATGGTTGTTGCCGTTCAATCCCCGTGTCGGGTTCCAGCCGGTCCGGGGATTCTTGTTTCGGGTTTCCACCCGCCGTCCGTCAGGTATGCATCGATGCCGAGCACGTACCCCGGGGACAGGTTTCGGTGAATGGCCAGCCAGATCAGATCGGACTGCTGCCACGGTATCGAACCGTTGACCTTCCCCGCGACCGAGGATTTGGACTTGCCCATCTCCTTCGCGAGGTCGCGGCAGCTCAGACCCGCCGCCGTCATGTATCGACGCATCGGAGAATCCAATCTTTTTGCTGTCAGTCCATTCACGATAGACAATATATCAGGGAACTTGCGTCGAAGCAAATCGCTGTTGTAGGATTGTGTCCATCAGCAATGGACGTATGCAAATATGGAGGAACCTGATATGACAAGTTTTGAATCATCTCCCGGAACCAATGGACTCGGCGACTACATGCAGAAGGTGTTCATCTGGAATGTCAACATGCAGCTGACGGGACGTGGCCTGAACCAGCAGGCACTGTGCGCCCCGTTGGGGCTGAAGAAGGGTGCGGTGTCCGCGAAAATGACCGGCAAGACCACCTGGACCATCCAGGACATCGCCGCGGTGGCGGAGTTCCTCAACGTCTCGCCCCTCTACCTTCTGGACGCGTCGATGTACGAGCAGATGATGCGTGGCATGAACGGCGACGGAGGTGCATCTTTGGTGGCAGCGGCCACCGCCGGGTTTCCTGTGCGCGCGGCTGAAGGCCAGGCTGACGGCCTGAAACCGTTGGAAACAAAAGGCTCCGGGCCACGATACCTCGTGGAACCCGGAGCCGGTAAGTACCCCCAGAGAGAGTCGAACTCTCGTTGTCAGATTGAAAGTCTGGTGTCCTAACCGTTAGACGATGGGGGCTGACAACTCGAGTTAGAATACACAAGTCGTCGTCAGAGGGCAAATCGTCGTGTCTGTTCGGCGTGTCATGCCTTGCGGTATGTGAAGTCGTGGATCACGCGGCCGGCGGCGAGTCCCTTCTTCTCGAAGTTGGTGAGCACGCGGCCCTCGAATCGCGTCGACTCGGTGAAGTCGGCGTGTGGCATGTCCGCCGCGAGTTCGGCATTGCCCTTGCCGACATGCCCGGTGGGCAGGCTTACGGTGATTCCGCCTTCGTTGCGCCATCCGTCGAGATCGTCCATCACCTCGTGCACATGCAGGGCGTAGTCCTCTATGTCCGTGGCGATGCGCCAGATGCCGCCTTCGGTCAGCGTGCGGCGGATCTCGCCTGCAAGCTCCGGCTGGACGATGCGGCGCTTGTGGTGCTTCATCTTGGGCCACGGGTCCGGGAAGAACGTCCACACCTCGGCGGCGACGCCGTCGGCGCATGCCTTGAACAGTTCGGGCGCGTTGACCTGCGCCACGCGGATGCTCTTGAGGCTGCGTTTGCCGGCGAGCAGCAGCGTGTGCGCGACGCCCGGATCGTAGACCTCGAGCGCAAGGAAGTTCTCGTCCGGGCGTGACTCGGCCGCCGCGACGACGTTCTCGCCCTGACCGGTGCCGATTTCGATGATGAGCGGATTGTCGTTGCCCCACGTTCGGCGCACGTAATCGTGGTCGAGCGTGAACCCTTCCCGCACGTCAAGTGATCCCGCGGCCGGGGCGATGTCGAGCAGGTAGTCGTCAGCGTAGTTGTCCCAAGCGCGCTGGAGTCTGGCGTCGAGTCGGCCTGATCGACGCACGAAGGAGAGTACCTTGTGCATGGGGTGCGCGGGGTGCTCGGCGGGGGAGTCGGGTGTGGGCTCGGTCTCGGTTGCGGACGTCGTCTGCGTTTCGGGTGTCTCGGGCGTTGCCTCCAGCGTGGTCGCCTCGGTCGTTTCGTTCGTTTCGGGTGATGACGTGGTGTCGGTCATGGGGTCCTTTCTGTGAATTCGTCGGGGCCGCCGCGGTCTATCGCGGTCTCTTACGGTCTTGCCGTGCGCGCTTATCTCATTATTCACCACGATTGCAGATGAATCGCGTGTGTTCGGTCCTGTTACGTGTTATACTCAAATTGTTCGAAAAGATAACAAATGTGAGCAGAAGCGAACAGCGGCTCGCGTAGTCGGACCGCATGCCTCTCTCATGGAATAGGAAGGCCAGAACATGACAGTTCTCGTCACTGGTGGGTGCGGTTACATCGGCGCCCACGTCGTCCACGCGCTGCACGAAGCC
Organism: Bifidobacterium callitrichos; assembly: GCF_008698085.1. Taxonomy (NCBI): domain Bacteria; kingdom Bacillati; phylum Actinomycetota; class Actinomycetes; order Bifidobacteriales; family Bifidobacteriaceae; genus Bifidobacterium; species Bifidobacterium callitrichos. The sequence goes on along the minus strand of NZ_RZJP01000001.1, from coordinate 960,280 downwards.
GGTGAGAAGGTCGTCGTCGTCGACGATCTGAGCTACGGCAAGCCCACGCGCATCGAGGGCTCCCGCCTCTACGGCATGGACATCTCCGCTCCGGGTGCCGGCGATCGCCTCGCCGAGATCCTCGACGCCGAGGACGTCGACGCCGTCATCCACTTCGCCGCCCGCAAGCAGGTCGGTGAGTCCGTCGAGAAGCCGCTGTGGTACTACCAGCAGAACATCGGCGGCATGCTCAACGTCCTGACCGGCATGAGCAAGTCCCAGAAGACCAAGAAGCTCGTCTTCTCCTCCTCCGCCGCCACCTACGGCGTTCCGCCGGTCGACGTGGTGCCCGAGGACGTCGTTCCGATGCTGCCGATCAACCCCTACGGCCAGACCAAGCTGTTCGGCGAGTGGATGGCCCGCGCCTGCGAGGGCCGCTATGGCATCCGCTTCTGCGCGCTGCGCTACTTCAACGTCGCCGGCTGCGGTCCGGTCGAGCTCGAGGATCCGGCCATCCTCAACCTCATCCCGATGCTGCTTGATCGTCTGAAGAAGGGCAAGGCCCCGCTGATCTTCGGCGACGACTACCCGACCCCGGACGGCACCTGCGTGCGCGACTACATCCACGTCTCCGATCTGGCCGACGCCCACATCGCCGCCCTGAAGTACCTCGACCGCGACGAGCGCAAGTACGACGCGTTCAACGTCGGCACCGGCGAGGGCACCTCCGTGCGTCAGATCGTCGACGAGCTTAAGAAGGTCACTGGCCTTCCGTTCCAGGAGCACGTTCAGGGTCGTCGCGCCGGCGATCCGCCGCACCTCATCGGCTCCCCGAAGCGCATCAACGAGGAGATGGGCTGGCATGCCAAGTACAACGTGGAGGACATCGTCGAATCCGCGTGGAGGGCGTGGCAGGCTAACCCGGAGCACCACATCGACGTCGAAAACTGGAAGCAGACCGACTGATTTACGGTCGTGATCGACTGATCTGGGCTTCATGGGCCCGTAAGGGGCGTGGTCGGGTTCATCCGGCTGCGCCCCTTTTCGTTGGAATTCCGGGCGACACGCCGATGATTTGCATGCGGAGCTGAGACAGGTATTATATCTACCTGTTGCCTCACGGAAACGCGAGAGAAACACGGCCCCGTAGCTCAGTTGGTTAGAGCGCCGCCCTGTCACGGCGGAGGTCACCGGTTCAAGTCCGGCCGGGGTCGCTTGAATGGGAAACCATTCATTGGCTCTGTAGCTCAGTTGGTAGAGCGAGCGACTGAAAATCGCTAGGTCAACGGATCGACGCCGTTCGGAGCCACCACGCGGAACCCCGCAAGCCTTGCAAATACAGGCTTGCGGGGTTTCTTGATTTCGGAAACAAACCCAGCATAAACCATCAACCCTGCATTTACTCTGCACATTCACTAGCAAAGCGGAAGCCGGGTGAGAGCTTGCCGAAAGGGGCTGACGGAAACCTCTCTGGGAAGGGTGGCCTGACGAGAGGTTTCCGGGCCATATCGTGGGCGTTCGTCCGAAAAGTGAGCTGGAGTGATGGTGGTGGCTGCTCCTGATGTTCAATGGTGCGCGTGAATGACAAGATGAATGACGATATCGACGTTATCGACAATGTCGGCAGCAGGGTGAATGGCGAAACGAACACCAAGCAGTACGACTTCTACGTGGCAGGTCCGTTCTTCGACCCGGAGCAGTCGGACAGCATGGAGCGATTGGAGGCGGTGCTCGAGCGATACGGCAGGAAGCTGTTCAAGCCGCGTTTCGTCAGTCAGATCGAGGAAGCAGGGCCGGATGGCTGCTTCAAGGACGATATCAACGGCATCCGCTCCTCGAAGGCCGTCATCGCCAATCTCATGGACGAGGACCCGGGCACGATGTTCGAAATCGGGTATGCGCATGCGCTGGGTATGCCCGTGTATGGCTATGCGGAGGGTCTGACTCCGATGGATCGAGTCAATCTGATGGTGGCGCAGGCCGTCGAAATGGTGTTCTCCGGCCCCGATGATCTGAGCCAGTGGCTCGAGACCGGAGAACACGAGGAGATCGATTACATCCAGTTCTGAGAGGCGTGGATGGTTGGTGCGACGATCAGGCCTTCCACCACGGACGCAGCGGATACCACTTGCCGTCCGGGTGGCCGACACGGTCGGGGCGCACGGCGAGGAACTGGTGGATCTGGATGCCGTCCAGCTCGAAGTTGAGTGCGCAGGCGGCCATGTAGAGGCCCCACACCTTCGCGCGTTCGAAGCCGACCTGCCTGACCGCGTCGTCCCAATGCTCGGACAGGTTGTGATTCCAGTGATGCAGGGTCAGTGCGTAGTGCTGGCGCAGGTTCTCCTGATGCACGACGTTGAACCCTGCATCGTGGATGCAGGACTCGATGAAGCCGGGCGCGCCGAGATCGCCGTCGGGGAAGATGTAGCGGTCGAGGAACTCGTCGGTGCCTGGCTTGCCGTCGGGCTTGTCGTGGCTGATGGTGATCTGGTGGTTGAGCAGGCGTCCCATCGGCTTGAGGAGCTTGTACATCTCCCTGAAGTAGCTCTCGTAGTTCCTGACGCCCACATGCTCCATCATGCCGATCGAGCAGATGCCGTCGAAGTCGCGCTCGGGCACCTCGCGGTAGTCCTGCACGCGCACCTCGGCCAGATCCGTCAGGCCCTCGCGTGCGATCCATTCGTTCGCGTATTCGGCCTGCTCCTTGGACAGGGTGACGCCGAGGGCCTTGATGCCACGGCGGGCGGCGGTGATGACCATCGAGCCCCAGCCGCAGCCGATGTCGAGCAGCCGCTGGCCGGGCTCGAGCCCCAGCTTGTCGAGGATGAGGCGCAGCTTGTTGGCCTGCGCGTCCTCGAGGCTCATGTCCTCGTTGTCGAACACCGCACAGGTGTACGTCATCGAGGGCCCAAGGAAGTCGGCATAGAACTCGTTGGACATGTCGTAGTGGAAGCTGACGGTCTCGGAGTCGGCCTTCTCGGTGTGGGGGAGCAGGCCCTCCTTGATGCGATCGAACTTGCTCGGGCCCTCGGTGGCCGGAACCGGCGGCTTTTTGAAGCCGTGGCTGAGGATGCCGGCGGAGACACGCGCCACGGTCAACGGCGTCAGCGGCTTGACGTACTTGGCCATGGAGAACAGGGCACGCAATGCCGGATACGGGTCGGCGTAGTCGATGTCCTCCACGTCGAAGTCGCCCAGTACGTAGGCGCGCACGACGCCGATCTCATTGGGATGCATAAGCAGCTGGTACATGCAGCGAGGACTGGTGATGCGGACCTTCAGATCGGCGTCCGCCGCTCCGAAGTGGGATCCGTCAAACGCGTCCACGCGTACGGGTGCATCGTCTTCCAGGAACAATCCAACCATTTCGCCGACGGTCATGGACTTGCCGTTTGCCATAAGGCTGCCTCCTAACTATCTGTACTGTCTGTTCTCTTCGTGTCTGTTGCGTTGCGCGCCACGTGATTTCCGCGTTGCCGCGCATCGTGCCGGACAGTAGTGTCGTTCGCAGTCGCCGCGTGTGAAACCGCTACGCAGACGGTGTGAAACCCCAAATTCGAGCATCATATTAGTCCTCGTCGTGGGATGGGAAACGCGTGAAAACGCCGATCGTCGTCGAATTATCGGTGACGGGACGGGTTGCCGACGCGGATGACGACGCGGGTGGGTGGGCCTAGTGCTTGGAGGATCTCCATTTTTCTGGAATAATTTCGAAAATTTCCAGAGTCGTGTTGGTGAACGCTCACACAAACGAGTACACTGGGCATCGTCGGGAGATGCGATGAGCGCATCCGCCCACGTGCACAGACAGAACACTAGCTTCAAAGGAGAGCTCACTATGGTCTATCGCATGATTTTCAACCAGACCGCCTACTTCGGCCGCGGTGCCATCAAGGAGATTCCTGCCGTCGCCAAGCAGCATGGCTTCACCAAGGCGTTCATCGTCACCGATCCGGTCCTGCTGGAGACCGGCACCGCCGAGAAAGTCACCAAGGTCCTCGATGAGGCCGGACTGCCGTACGAGGTGTTCAGCAACGTCAAGCCGAACCCGCCGGTCGAGTGCATCAAGGACGGCGTCGAGAAGTTCGCCGCCTCGGGCGCCGACTTCCTGATCGGTCTGGGCGGCGGCTCGCCGCAGGACACCTGCAAGGGTATCGGCATCATCACGGCCAACCCCGAGTTCTCCGACGTGCTTTCCCTCGAGGGCGTGGCTGACACGAAGAACCCGTCCGTCCCGATCTTCGGCGTGCCGACCACGGCCGGTACCGCCTCCGAGACGACCATCAACTACGTGATCACCGATACCGCGAACAAGCGCAAGTTCGTGGCCGTCGACCCGCACGATATCCCGATCGTCGCGTTCGTCGACCCTGACCTGACCGACTCGATGCCGCGCGGTCTCAAGGTCGCCACCGGTCTCGACGCGCTGACCCATGCCATCGAGGGCTACATCACCCCGGGCGCCTGGTCGCTCTCCGACTGCCTGTCGATGCAGACCATCCGCATGATCGCCAAGAACCTCGCCAAGTCCGCCGACGGTGACATCCCGGCCGGCGAGCAGATGGCGTACGCCTCCTACATCACCGGCATGGCCTACTCCAACGTCGGCCTCGGTCTGGTCCACGGCATGGCCCACCCGCTGGGCGGCCGTCTCGGCGTGGCGCACGGCGTCGCCAACGGCATCCTGCTGGCTCCGGTCATGGAGTACAACAAGGACTACACGGGTGAGAAGTACCGTGACATCGCCGACGCGTTCGGCGTCGAGGACGCCTACACCGGCGATCTGGAGAAGGTCCGCGAGGAGGCCGTGCAGGCCGTCCACAAGCTGACCGTCGACCTGAAGAACCCGACCACGATCTCCGAGGTTGGCGCCACCGAGGCCGATCTCGCCCCGCTTGCCCACGACGCGTTCAACGACGTGTGCACCCCGGGCAACCCGCGCAAGGCCACCGAGGAGGACATCCTCAAGATCTACACCTCGCTGATGTGATCTCTCTGATGTGATCCATATCCATATGGACTAAGCGGCCCGGCGGATCCCCCGATCCACCGGGCCGCTGTCTATTCATGAGACCGAAAGAGCCCGTAGCCCTCAGCGTCACAAATTCCCGGGATTTCCCCTGTGCGCGGTAAAAGGTGACGCTCCCCAATCGTCAGCGTCACCTTTTACCGAGATGTAGGGTGATCTCGGGAATATGTGACGCTGACAATGGTCAATCGTCACAAATTCCCGAGATATGGGATGATTTCGGGAATATGTGACGCTGGCCCGACCGACCGTCAGTTCCGCTCCTCGTGCTTCTCGTCGTAGGTCTCGTCGGTGGGGGTCTCGTCGTACAGCTCTCGACCCTCCTTCTCGGCGAGCTCCATCTGCTCGTTGATCCACGCGGCCTCGGCCGGGTTGATGTCGGCGGTGTTGAGCACCTTCTGCCACACCGGGTAGAACAGGTGCATCGCCGGGTACATGGCCGTGAACAGGATCTCCGGCTTGTGCTTGCGCCAATGCTGCGGATGCGCGTCGAACGTGTTCCTGAACCGGCGCATGTAGTTGAGGAACGACGAGAACGACGTATCCATGCGACGGGCGCTCATGCCGGCGATCATCCGCGGCGAGTAGACCGTCTTGAGGCCCTTGCCGATCAGGTGCAGGGAGATGTCGATGTCCTCGTGCATCACATCGGCCTTGTCTCGGCACACCTCGCCGGAGATCTCGCGCCATGCGGAGGCACGCAGCGCCATGTTCGAGCCGAACAGCAGCGGCTGGCCGCCGTCGGCGCGGTAGATGCGCTTGCGGATCGAATTGTCGCTCTTGAGGCCGAAATGGCGCGACGGCATGTCGTAGTACATGACCGGACCGGTGGCGCCCATCGCGGTCGGATCCTCGGTGAAGATGCCGGAGACGACCTCCACCCAGTCGGGTTTGATCATGCAGTCGGCGTCGAAGCGGCCCAGCACATCGCCGGTGGCGTGGTCGAGACCGTAGTTGCGCGTGGGGATGAGCCCCTGCTCCGCATCCTGATGCAGCAGCTTGATCGGGGCCTCGGGATGATCGAGCATGAATTGTTCGACCACCTTGCAGGTGTCGTCGGTGGAACGGTTGTCGACCACGATGATCTCGTGGGGCATCACGGTCTGCCGAATCGTGTTGAGCAGACAGTCGGCGATGCGTTCGGACTCGTTCCAGGCCGGGATGACGATCGAGACATTCAGCATGCCTTCAGAATAAATGGGCGGGCGTACACGGGCGTACACGGGCCTCCACGGGCCCGAGGAGCCCACGAGCTCCCGCTCCCATACGGAACTGTCGCCGCTACAATGGGGAACCATGAGTCAAAGCGCGCGCGAATACGGCAGTGATACTACTGATGGCAATGAGCAGCGATGGGATTTCGGCACGCTGTTTCCGGCCAAGGGGGATCCGCGCAGACCACCCGAATGGTTCGGGCGCGGCCTGCTGTACATCGCCATCGCCGTCATCGTCTTCGCCTTCTGCTGGCGATCGTGGGGCCAGATCTCCTATCTGGTGCTCGACATCATCATCTCCCTGTTCCTGGCGCTCGCGGTCGAGCCGATGGTGATCTCTCTGGTCAAGCACGGCTGGAAGCGAGGCGCCGCCTCCGCGTTCGCGCTGGTCATCGTCGCGGTCGTCATCTGCGTGCTGCTGTCCCTGTTCGGCAGCATGTTCGTCCAGCAGGTGATCGCCATGCTGTACGGTCTGCCGTCGATGTACGAGCAGATCAAGGGTCTCGTCAGTCAGTACAGCAACTTCGAAATGCCCGAAATCAACAACCTCGGCACCGAGATCCTCAAGAACATCCAGACCTCGTGGGTGACCGACTTCGCCGGAACCGCGATGAGCACGGTCGGCGGTCTGTTCTCGTTCCTGCTCAACCTGATGACCGTGGTGATGACCACGTACTACATCTCCGCCGCGGGCCCGAAGCTGCGTCGCTCCTTCTGCCAGTGGATGGCGCCCGCCATGCAGCGCCGGTTCCTTCTGGTGTGGACGGTCGCGCAGGATCAGATCTCCTCGTTCCTGTTCTCCCGATCGATCCTCGCGATGATCAACGCCGCCTGCACCGCGATCTTCCTCGAGGTGCTCAAGGTCCCGTACTGGCTGCCGCTGGCGCTGTTCTGCGGCGTCGTCTCCCAGTTCATCCCGACCGTCGGCACGTACATCGGCGGCGCACTGCCGGTCCTGTTCGCACTGGGCAGCCGCGGCTGGGTGTACGCGGTGGCCGTGCTCGTGTTCATCATCGTCTACCAGCAGATCGAGAATCTGATTCTTTCGCCGAAGATCTCCCAGAGCACGATGGACATCAACGCCGCCATCGCGTTCCTCGCCGTGCTCGCGTTCGGTTCGGTGTTCGGCGCTCTGGGCGCGTTCCTCGCACTGCCGGTCACCGCATCCCTGCAGACGATCTTCCGCGTGTACACCCGCCGCTACGAACTGGTCGACTCGCCGCTCATGTATGACCCGGAGATCGGCAGGAAGTCGAAGGTCGTCGAGGCGTCCGAGGCGTTCAGCGAGCATGTGCTCCACCCGCTCGGCGACCACATGCCGCGTGCTGCCAGGGGATCGACGAATCGCGTGCCGATGAACGACGAGATCCGTCGTCTGCAGGAGGAGATCTACGCGATCCCGGACGAGGGGATCGGCGCGGAGCATGGCTCCGGACGTAGCGACGGCCGTGGCCGTTCCGGTTCGGGCGATCCGGACGAATCCGCCACGGTGGCGATCCCGAAGGGCGTGCTCGATCGGCAGGTCGGGAAGCGATCGGTGAGCGCACTGGCGGGCACGGAAGCCGACGACTCGTTACGAGCCGACCGACCCGACCCGTCCGCCGAATCCGTTGACTCGTCCGACGTGTCCGATTCGCCTGATTCATCCGATTCGTCCGACCCGTCCGACAACCCGCGTGCGGGGTGGCGCTGACATGGTCCTGCTCACCGTACTCGACGTCCTCATGTTCGTCGTCGGCGCCGTCGGCATGATCTACCAGGTGGCGTGCGTCCTCAAATCGCTGGTCTCCAAACCGGTGCGATTCCCCGACGCCCCGATGGACAAGCGCTATGCGGTCCTCATCTCCGCGCGCAACGAGGAACAGGTCATCGGCAACCTCATCGGATGCATCCGCGAACAGACCTATCCGGCCGAACTCATCGACATCTGGCTCGTGGCCGACAACTGCACCGACCACACCGCCGACCTCGTGCGATCGCTCGGCTGCAACGTCGTCGAACGCCACAACGACCAGCTCATCGGCAAGGGATACGCGCTGACCTATCTGCTCGACCATATGATCGACGAGGGCCTGTCCGACACGTACGACGCCTACTTCGTGTTCGACGCCGACAACCGTCTCGACAAGCACTACTTCGAGGAGATGAACAAGGCCTTCCACGCCGGGTTCAGGATCCTCACCAGCTACCGCAACTCGGTGAACCTCAACGACAACTGGGTGTCCTCCGGCTCCGCACTGTGGTTCATCCGCGAATCGCGATTCCTCAACAACTCGCGCATGCTCTTCGGATCCAGCTGCCATGTGGGCGGCACCGGCTTCATGTTCTCCAAGGAAGTCATGAAACGCAACAAGGGATGGAAGTTCCATCTGCTCACCGAGGATCTGGAGTTCACGATGGACTCCGTGCTGCACGGCGACCGCGTCGGATACTGCGGCACCGCGATCCTGTACGACGAGCAGCCCGTCACCTTCGCGCAGAGCTGGCGGCAGCGTCTGCGCTGGAGCAAGGGCTTCCTGCAGGTGTTCCGCTTCTACGGCCCGTATCTGATCCGCCGCGCCGTGCGCGAACGGGACTTCTCGGCGGTCGACTTCACGCTGCTGCTGTGCCCGTTCACCGTGCTGAGCGTGTTCCGCATCGCGTTGGGAATGCTGTTCGCCGCCTTCGGCTTCGTCACCTGGCAGAGCCAGATCGGCGCGATATCCGGCTGGGCGAACGGCATCGTGTTCGCCGTGCTCGGCATGATGGGACTTGCGGGACTGACGATCGTGGCCGAGCGCGATCAGATCGGCGCCACCAACAAGGAGCTGTTCGCCTACGTGCTGAGCTTCCCGATCTACATGCTCTCCTACGTGCCGATCTCCTTCCAGGCCATCTTCTCCAAAGCCCAGTGGAAACCGATCCAACATAAGGGGTGAAAGACCATGCAACCTCCCGTGCCCTATGACCCTCATGCGGCGGTGTCGATCCGCGGCCTCGTCAAACGCTTCGGCGCGAAGACCGCCGTCGCCGGGCTGTCCCTCGACATCCCGGTCGGCTCGTTCTACGGTCTGGTCGGTCCGAACGGCGCGGGCAAGACCACGACGCTCAACATGGTCACCGGTCTGCTCACTCCGGACATGGGCGGCGCGTCGATCTTCGGCGTCGACGTGTGGCGCGACGTCAACGCGGCCAAGCGCATGATCGGTGTGATGCCGCAGCAATCCCAGATCTTCGACCGGCTCACCGGCTTGCAGCTACTGGTGTACGCGGGCATGCTGCGCGGCATGCAGTGCGCCGAGACCGTCGCCCGTGCGCGCGACCTGCTCGCCGCGTTCGACCTCGTCGATGCGGCCGACAAGATGGTCGTCGACTATTCGACCGGCATGGTCAAGAAGATCTGCCTCGCCTCGGCCATGATCCACAGTCCGCGTCTGCTCGTGCTCGACGAGCCGTTCGAATCGGTCGATCCGGTCTCCAGCGCGAACCTGAAGGACATCCTCGCCGAATACGCGGCCACCGGCGGCACCATCATCATCTCCTCCCACGTCATGGCTCTGATCGAACGGATGTGCACGCACGTGGCGGTCATCAACCAGGGAAGCGTGTGCGCGGCCGGCACCGTCGCCGAGGTCGCGGCCGGCATGGACCTCGAGGATCGGTTCCTTCAGCTGGTCGGCGGACGCCACGCCGCGGCCAGACTTGACTGGCTCGACGGTTCGATGGGCGCACAGGAGCCGGGAGTCGGACGATGAGCGAGATCGCCGCAGTCGTCCGCCTGCGCTGGATCCTTACCATATCCGTGCTGCGCCGCTCCGTCCTGCAGACCATCGGCTTCGCACTGCTGCTGACCATGGGGGCCGGCGCAGTCGTCGTCATGATCGTGTTCGCGGCCCTGCTCGGCATGCCGCAGTTCGCGGCGGATCCTGATTTCGTGCCTGGACTGAACGCCCTGCTTGTCACGATCGGGGCCATCGGCATGGTGTTCGCCGTCATCGTCCAGCTCATGCTTCTCGGCGAGGGATCGGCACTGACCCCGCAGCGCTTCGAACTGTACGGCATCCGCGACTCCCGATTGCTGTGGGCGCTCATCGCCGCCGGACTGACCGGACCGGCCGCGATCATCGCCTTGTGCGCCCTTGTCGCTCTGGCGTTCATTTATCGCGCAATCGGTTGGGGCGTCGTGCTCGCCGGCGTTCTTTCGGCGCTGCTCGTCGTCATCACGACCGTTCTCGTCGGCAAGACGGTCATGTCGCTCGCCACCACGCTCGTCACCACGGCACGCGGCCGTGCGACGTTCTACATCATCGTCATCGTGGGGTTCATCGCGGCGACTCAGCTGCCGGCGCTGATTCTTCCGCAGGACGGTTCAGGCAGATCGCAGTCCACCCTCGGGACGTTCTCCGCTCTGTCCCGACTGCTCGCATTCACCCCGTTCGGCGCCGCGTTCCAGCTGCCGTTCGACGTCATCGCCGGCGCGTGGCTGCCGCTCGCGATCCGTCTGATCATCCTCGCCGTCGCATGGGTGGTCTGCTTCTATGTCTCCATGTGGTGCCTCGGACGTCAGCGGCACATGCGCGGTGCCGACACGTCCAGCAAGGTCAAGGCCGGTCTGGGTGATTTCGCCCGTATGCCGGACAGCGTGTCCGGAGCCATCTCCGCACGACTGTTCACCTATCTCAAACGCGACCCGCGTCAGGCCGTGCTGTTCGTCATGCCGCTCATCATGGTCGTCATCTTCACCCTGCAGTCACGTACCGCGGGCACCACGTTCCTCGCATGGCAGACGCTCATCTGGCTGGGACTGTTCATGATGATGGTCGAAGGCAACGGTCTCGCCTACGACGGCACCGGATTCGCCATGGAGGTGATCAGCGGCGTCAGAGGAATCGACGACCGTCTGGGGCGCATACGCGTGCTCGTGGGATTCGTCGTCATCTACATGCTCGCACTCGCCGCCGCACTATTCGCGTTCACCGGGGACTGGCGCACGCCGGAGGGAATCGCGATGGGACTGGGCTGCCTGTTCATCGGCATCGGCGTCGCGTTCGCCGCGCTCGGACTGGCCGAGATCGTCTCGACCCTGCTGCTCTACCCGGTTCCCGATATCGAGCGTCCCTTCTCCACGCCGCAGGGACGCGCCGCCGCACAGGGCGTGTTCCCGTTCATCCACATGTTCGGCACGGTGTTCGTCATGCTGCCCGCCGGCATCGTCGCACTCGTCACGCTCGTCATGCACACGTTCGGCGCCCCGGGCGCCACGATGGCCATCGCCGTGGCCGCGATGGTGAATGGAACGGGTGCTCTCGCGCTCGGTACATGGCTTGGCGGTAAGCTGTTGGATGCGCGCGCGGTCGGCATCCTCGGCACGTTGGACGAGTTCGCCTCCCTGCAGAAGTAGGGGAAGCGGCGGTAGGACCGTACGCCGCGCGGCGATCCACACGTATGCGTGTCCCGGAACGCGGGGGGCGCGGAAGGGGGAGGAATGAGTCGGAGCAACGGCCGGCAGATGGGCCATCGCGTCATCGTGTGCGCGCTGTGCGTGGTGCTGACGGCCGTGCTTGGCGTCGGATACGCCGTTGCGGACGCCGCCGACGCCGTCCCCGGACTGCTGACGATGCGCGGCGTCGCCACGCGCTCCTACCCGGATCCGTCCGCCGCCAGGGCAGCCGGCACGGTCTCCGGCGATGTCGACCTCGACGACGGTGACATCGACAAGGCAGCGGTCGCCCGCCTGATCGACGAACTTGGCAAGACCGAAGGCATCGGCACCGATTTCTCGGTCGCCGTGGCGGACGCGCGGGGCAACGTGATCGCCGAACATGAGATGAACACGTTGCGCGAGCCGGCGTCGACCACTAAGACACTGACCGCGTATGCGGCCGCGAACACGCTGGAGATGGGATCCACGCTCGACACCGAGGTGTATCTGACCCGCACCGGCGACGACCCCACGATCGTCCTCAAAGGCAACGGCGACATGCTTCTTGGCGCCGGCGACAACGATCCCACGCATATCAACGGCCGTGCGGGGCTCGCGACCCTCGCGGACAGGACCGCCGCCGCGCTTCGCAAGCAGGGCGTCACCCGCGTCGCGCTTGCAACGGACGACTCCCTGTTCGGCGACGACCGCACTCCGTCGAACATCATCGAGAACAACGCCGAACACCGCTATTACACGGCCATCTCCTCGATGGCCATCGACGGCGGACGCGACTGGACCGGACTGGAGAGCCAGGACCGGGACTCCTTCACCGAATACCCGATCCTGTCCGAGCATCCGGCGATTGACGCGGCGAACACGTTCAAAACGCTGCTGTCCGCACGAGGCATCACCGTCACCGACTCCACCGACGTGAGCGGGCAGAAGCCGTCCAACCGCATCGCCTCGGTCAGTTCGGCACCGCTCAACGAGGTGATGGCGTTCATGCTGCGCCACTCCGACAACACGCTGGCCGAGCTCTTCGGACGTCTGACCGCGTTGAAGCTCGGCACGGGCAACTCCATCGCCGGAGACGTCAAGGCCGTCGAACGTGTGCTGAAGGACGGAGACATCAGCATCGAAGGCATGACGCTGAGCAGCTGCTCCGGACTGGCTCCGGGCACGCGCCTGACCGTGAGGACGCTCGTTGAGGTGCAGTCGAGACTCGTCGATCCGGATGATGGCGCGGCAGCGGCGCTCGAGGGACTGTCGGTGCCGGGACTGGTCGGCACCGCCCGCAGCCGCGTGGCCGATCAGTCCACGCGCGGATTGATCCGCGTGAAGACCGGCTCGCTGGACAACGTGCGATCCCTGGCCGGCAACATCTCCCTGAGCAAGGGCGGTGTGCTCGCCTTCGCGGTGATCGTCAACAATCCGGTCAACGCATGGGAGGCCAACAAGGCCGTCGACAGTTTTGCGGCGGGACTGGCCAAGCTGTAGGTCGTCCGTCAAGTCGTCCGGTCGCTCGGTAGCTCGTGTAAATACTCGGAATCCATTCAGGTTTTCCTCAGAAACACGTCATTCGCGTGTGCCAAGATGGTTGGCATGCGAATCGCTGACGTACAAGACGACATCGACCACGAGCTGGTCAGCAAAGAAGAGATCCAGAGCATCATCAACCATGCCGCCGCACAGGCGAGCGAGGACTACCGTGGCAAGAACCCGCTGGTCATCGCCGTGCTCAAGGGCGCGGTGAACACGATCGCCGCATTCTCGCAGGCGCTGTCCATTCCGTGCCAACTTGATTTCATGAGCCTGTCGAGCTACGGCTCGGGCACCGAATCAAGCGGCATCGTGACGATTCGTCAGGATCTGTCGACCGATGTTCGCGGTCGGCACATCCTGATCGTCGAGGATATTATCGATTCAGGCCATACGCTCGCGTGGCTGGTCGGGGAGCTGAAGCGCCGCGGGGCCGCATCGGTCGAGATCTTCGCGTTGCTCGAGAAGCCGGCCCGCCGCGAGGTGGATGTGCATGTGAAGTACAAGGGCCGTGAGATCCCCGACGAGTTCGTCGTCGGATTCGGTCTGGACTACGACGAGCGTTACCGCAATCTCGATTCGATCGCGGTGCTGAAGCCGTCAGTATACCAAGGAGAACAGGCATGAGCTTCCCTCAGGGGCCGGGGCAGCCGAACAACCCGAACAACGGGAACGGCAACCCATTCAACAACCCGTTCCGCCGCAGTAATAAGGACAACGGCAACGGGAACAATCGCAACGGCGGCGGCACCGGGAACGGCAACAGGCCGTTCTGGCAGTCGCCGTGGTTGTGGGGCGCGGTCATCGTCGTCATCGTCGCTCTCATGTTCCAGATGTTCACGGGCACCGGCGCGCAGACCATCGACACCAAGGACGGCCTGCAGCTGCTCAGGAACGGGCAGGTCGACTACGCGAAGATCGTCGACAACAAGCAGAAGGTGACGCTCGACCTCAAGGCCGACTACACCAAGAAGGACCCCGACACCGGCAAGGACCACAACTACGGTCAGAAGGTGCAGTTCTACTACACGTTCGCGCAGGGGCAGGATATCATCAAGGCCGTCGAGAGCGCCGAGCCGTCCAAGGGCTGGAGCGCCGACATCGAGCAGACCAGCATGATGAGCTACCTCATCAGCTCGATCCTGCCGTTCGTCATCTTCTTCGCCCTGTTCTGGTGGATGATGAGCCGTATGGGCGGTGCCGGCGGCATGCTCGGCATGGGCGGCAAGAAGAACAACGGCAAGCTGCTCGAAGGCCAGACCCCGACCACCAAGTTCTCCGACGTCGCCGGCGAGGACGAGGCCCTGGCGGAGGTCGAGGAGATCAAGGACTTCCTCAAGGATCCGTCCAAGTACAAGGCGCTGGGCGCGCGCATCCCGCGTGGCGTGCTGCTGTACGGTCCTCCGGGCACCGGTAAGACGCTGCTCGCGCGAGCCATCGCCGGCGAGGCGGGCGTCCCGTTCTACGCGATGGCCGGCTCCGACTTCGTCGAGATGTTCGTCGGCCTCGGTGCCTCCCGCGTGCGCGACCTGTTCGACGAGGCGAAGAAGAACGCCCCGGCCATCATCTTCATCGACGAGATCGACGCCGTCGGCCGCAAGCGCGGTTCCGGCATGGGCGGCGGCCACGACGAGCGCGAGCAGACCCTGAACCAGCTGCTCGTCGAGATGGACGGCTTCGACAACGACACCAACCTGATCATCATCGCGGCCACCAACCGCCCCGACGTGCTCGACCCCGCCCTGCTGCGTCCGGGCCGCTTCGACCGTCAGGTGGGCGTCGCCGCCCCGGACCTCGAAGGCCGCGAGGCGATCCTCAAGGTCCACGCCAAGGGCAAGCCGTTTGTGCCGGACGTCGACCTGCATATGGTCGCCGTGCGCACCCCGGGCTTCACCGGCGCCGACCTCGCCAACGTGCTCAACGAGGCGGCTCTGCTGTGCGCCCGCGCCGGCGCCCAGCTGATCGACAACCGCGCCATCGACGAGGCGATCGACCGCGTCCAGGCCGGCCCGAAGCGCAAATCGAAGGGCATGGCCCTGGACGAACTGCGCAACACCGCCTACCACGAGGGTGGCCACGCGCTGGTCGCCGCCGCGCTGCACAACACGGACCCGGTCACCAAGGTGACGATCCTGCCGCGTGGCCGCGCGCTCGGCTACACCGCCGTGATGCCGACCTCCGACCGCTACTCCCAGTCGCGCAACCAGCTGCTCGACCAGATGGCGTACGCGATGGGCGGCCGCACCGCCGAGGAGATCGTGTTCCACGACCCGACCACCGGCGCGTCCAACGACATCGAGAAGGCGACGAAGATCGCCCGCACGATGATCACCGAGTACGGCTTTTCGACGAAGCTTGGCGCCATCAAGTGGTCCGATGACGATCAGAGCTCCGAATTCAGCGGCATGGGCCCGCACAAGTACTCGAACCAGACCGCCGAGATCATCGACGAGGAGGTGCTGAAGCTGGTGGAGACCGCGCACACCGAGGCGTGGGAGATCATCAACAACAACCGTGACATCCTCGACGAACTCGTCCGTCAGCTGCTCGTCAAGGAGACCCTCAACGAGAAGGAGCTGGCCGAGATCTTCGCGCCGATCAAGAAGGCGCCGGAACGTCCGGTGTGGCTGTCCGACGACAGGCGCCCCGACTCCGATCGTCCGCCGGTCGAGATCCCCGAATCGCTCAAGCGTTCGGTCGGCATGAAGCCGGGCGAGTGATCGAGACGAGTGATCGGACGATGACGAGCACGAACCCGGATTACCGCGGTTATGACGAGGAGGGCGTGCGCCGTGCCGTACGCCTCTTCCTCACCTCCATCGGCGAGGACCCCGATCGCGAAGGACTCGTGGAGACGCCGGACAGGATCGCCCGCGCCTGCCGCGAACTGTTCGCAGGCCTCGGATCCTCGCCCGCGCAGGTGCTGGAGAAGCACTTCGACGTGGACACCGACGAGCTCGTGCTCGTCAAGGACATCGAGCTGTATTCGGTGTGCGAGCATCATCTGCTGCCGTTCCATGGCGTCGCTCACGTGGGGTACATCCCCGCCAAGGACGGCGTGATGGGACTGAGCAAGCTCGCACGGCTCGTCGAGGTGTATGCGCGTCGCCCGCAGGTGCAGGAGCGACTCACCCAGCAGATCGCCGACGCGCTCGTCGAATACGCGGGCGCGCGTGGCGTGATCGTCGTCACCGAATGCGAGCACCTATGCATGTCGATGCGCGGCATCAAGAAATCCGAGGCGCGCACGGTCACCTCGGCCGTGCGCGGGCTGCTGCGCAATCCCGCCACGCGTTCGGAGGCGATGAGCCTCATCATGAGCCGGTGAGGGCGCGCCGCACAGGCGGCTACAGGTGACGGGCCGACTCGCAATCCATGGAATCGCAATCACACGAAGGGGGACATCATGGTTGATCTGCGAGCCTTGCACGATACCGATCGCACGCTCGTGATGGGCGTGCTTAACATCACCGAGGACTCGTTCTCGGACGGAGGCCTCTGGCTCGACCCGGTCGCGGCCGCGAACCACGGGCGGGCGATGATCGAAGCCGGTGCCGACATCATCGACATCGGCGCCGAATCCACGCGCCCAGGCGCCAAGCGTGTCTCCGAAGCCGATGAACTGACGCGCATCACCGGCGCGGTCAGGGCGCTCATCCCCGCCGGAGCGACCTTGTCGATCGACACCACGCGCGCCTCGGTCGCGAAGGCCGCGCTCGACGAGGGCGCGCAGATCATCAACGACGTCTCCGGCGGCACGCTCGACCGGGAGCTGCCGCACGTCGTCGCCGATCACGACTGCCTGTACATCGTGCAGCATTGGCGCGGCTGGCTCGCCGGATCCCACGGCACAACCCCCGACGCCGACACCTCGCACTACGAGCACGGCGTGCTCAACGACGTGCGCGACGAACTCATGCGCCAGGTCGACGACGTGCTTGCCGCCGGCGTCGACCCGAAGCGCGTGATCATCGACCCGGGTCTCGGCTTCTCCAAGCCCGGCATCGAACACAACCTACCGCTGCTCGCAGGCCTCGATACGTTCCGCGCCACCGGTTATCCGGTGCTCATCGGCCAATCGCGCAAACGCTTCGTCACCGCGATCCTCACCGATGCGGGCATCGACGGCGCGGACGGGGCCGGTCCCGACATGGCGGCGCGCGACGACGCCACCGCGGCGCTGAGCGCACTCGCCGCCGAACACGGCGCATGGGCGGTGCGCGTGCACGACGTGTCGAAATCCCGTGCAGCCGTGGCCGTGGGCAACGTGTGGCGACAGTACGCGGGACAGTACGCGAATAGACAGTAATCGTAAGTAAAGGAATTCGATGGACATCATCCGACTGACCGGTGTGCGTGCGAACGGCACGCACGGTGTGCTCGACTTCGAACACGAACGCGCCCAGCCGTTCATCGTCGACGCCACGCTGCATCTCGATCTGACCCGTGCCGGGCGTACCGATGCGCTCGGGGACACTGTCGACTACGGGAAGGTCGCCAAGGCCATCGTCGATGTCATCGAAGGCGATCACGTCGATCTCATAGAAAAACTCGCGCAGGAGATCGTCGATCGGGTGTTCGCCGTCGACGCGGCGATCCGCGAGGTGGAGATCACCGTGCACAAGCCGCATGCGCCGATCACCGTGCCGTTCGATGACGTCGCCGTCACGATCGCTCGCACGCGCGAATCGGATGCGGGGGATAATGGTGACGGACAGGATGCGTCGGACAGCGTCCATCGCGCGGTGGTCGCGCTCGGCGGCAATCAGGGCGATGTCGCCTCGACGCTGCGTGACGCCGTGCGTCGCATCGACGCGTTGGACGGTACGCAGGTCGTCGGCGTCTCGCCCCTGTACCGCACCGCCGCATGGGGCATGCCCGACGGCACACCCGATTTCCTCAACGCCGTGGTCGAGGTGACGACCACGCTGCCCGCATCCCGTCTGCTGCGCGAGCTGCTGCGTATCGAGGCCGATCACGGCCGCACACGCGACACGCATTGGTCGAACCGCACGCTCGACCTCGACATCATCGACTACGACGGCATCGAATCGGATGATCCGGACCTGACCCTGCCGCATCCGCGCGCATGGCAGCGGGCGTTCGTGCTCGTGCCGTGGGCCGCGCTGGACCCCAAGGCCGATCTGCCCGGCATGCACGGCGGTCCGGTGCGCGAGCTTGCCGAAGGACTGCTCGCCGAATCCGATCCGGACAGGCCGCCGGTCACACTCGTCTCGAAGGATTGGATGGGGGCGGAGCCGGCTGGAGTGTCGACGGATGCATCGGCGGACGCGTCGGTGCAACGTTCGTCGCGGACCGTCGTCGATGCCGGTGACGGCGCGATGATCTCCAGCAGGGCCGTGATCTCGATGGACTCGACCTCCACCGACGCCGAACGACTGTTCCGCGAGGCGATCGTCGCGATCGACGGACTTCCCGGCAATCAGGTCGAAGGCATCTCGCCCCTGTACCACGTGAGTAACTTCGACGGACCGGACGCGATGTCCGCGGTCATCCAGATCGAGACCAGACTTGGCGCACGTGCCCTGATCAGCGCGCTCGGCACCATCGAGCAGTCGCATGGCAACGCCATCGACCTCGATCTGGTCGACATGGACGGCGTCGAATCCGACGAGCCCGACTGCCGCGTACCATGGCCCACGGCTCGTGAACACGCCTCCGTACTCGCCCCGTGGATGGACATGGATCCGAACGCCACGCTTGGCGGAGACCCGGTGTCGTTCCTGCTGGCGATGGCACCCGACGCGGCGCGCGTCGGCATGCTGTCCGACAACTGGATTCTGGGAGGAACCACTCGATGAGCGCAAAACGTACACCGTGGTGGCAGCCCGCCCTCGCCCTTGCGCTGGGAACGGTCGCCGGAGCGGTCGTCGCGGAACTGGGGGAGCGCTTCAATCTCACGCTGATCGGCGCCCCATGGTTCGTGGCCGCGCTGCTCATCGCCATCGGCATCATCGTGCTGATCCTCGCGTTGAACGTGCACAAGTACGCCACCACGGATCCACGCAAACGCCCCAGCACCTTCATCAACCCGCGGCTCGCGTTCGACACGCTGGTGCTGTCGAAGGCGCTCGCGCTGGCCGGTGCGATGCTCGCCGGATGGTACGGCGGGCAGATCATCCCCACCATCGGACACATCGAGGCGGACTTCTACTCGCAGGCCGTGATCGAATGCGCGGTGACGGCCGTGGTCTGCCTGATCGACATGATCATCGGACTGGTGGGGGAGTGGCTGTGCCAGCTGCCGCCCACCGAAGGCCCGGAGAATCCCAAGATGAAGAGGGCCGAGAGGGAGCGCGGCGTCGCCCCCGCCGCCGCCAAGACCGTGCGCTAGACGAATCAGTCGCGCGGCACTCTGATCATCGCCTCCTGCGCGATCGCCGCAACCAGTTCGCCGTCACGCGAATACACCTTCGCCAATCCCAGTCCGCGGCCGTGCGCGGCGGTCGGCGTATCCTGCACGTACAGATGCCACTGGTTGATGTCCACGTCGCGGTACCACCACATCGAATGGTCGATCGACGCGTAGGAGATACCGGGCGTCGAGATCGACAGGCCGGCGCGGCGCAGCACCGGCTCCATCATTACCTGATCGCAGCCGAGCGCCAGCATCGCACGGTGCATGAGCTGCGGCACGTCGACCTCGCCATCGGCCTTCATCCACACCATCTGCTTGCCGGAATCGGCCGCCGCCGACTCCTCGTCCGGCCCCAGCATGATCGTGCGCGTGATATGGCGGATATCGAACGGCGACTTCTTCACGTAGTAGTTCGCGAACGGCGACTTGCCCGCGTACGGCTCCATCAGCTCCTTCGCGCTGGTGAGCGATTCCGGGTCGGGCAGATCGGTCGGCATCGGATCGGCGAACTCCACACCGGTCTGACCTGCGATCTGGAATGATGCGATCGCCGTGAGGATCGCCCCCTCCGCCTGCGTCACGTTGACACGTCGGGCGGAAAAGGACCGGCCGTCGCGCAGCTTCTCGACGTCGAACAACAGATCCTGACGGATATCTCCCGGAGCGACGAAATAGCCGTGGATCGAATGCGGCAGACGATTCTCCGGAACCGTCTTGGCCGCGGCCATCAGCGACTGTGCGATGACCTGGCCGCCATAGACGCGACCGGTGGGGAAGTACAGGCTCTCGCCGTTGATGTACGTATGATTGCGATACCCCGAGGGTTTGCCCAGCTTCAGCACCTTCACCAGATGTTCCAACGGCGTAGTGGCTTCGTCAGTCATGTTTCGTCCCCCTAGCTTGCAGATTACGTTGCCGTGTTCGATTGCATGATGCCCACACTGTAACGGTTCGGCGTTAAGCGGGCCCCAGACGATTGTAACGGGAGTGTAAGCGGTGTGAACGGCAGATTATCGAATACGGGAGTGCGAATATGGTAAGGGCTCCCTTGCGGGAGCCCTTACCTGTTTTCGGCTCCCCTTGTCAGGGGAGCCGGACTGTTCATTCCAGCCCCCTCTGACGAGGGGGCTGTCAGCGAAGCTGACTGGGGGAGAGAAAGCCGGTATGCATGTACTAGCGCGTCAGCTTCCTGTGCAGGCGGTGCGGGCGGGCCGCATCCTCGCCGAGGCGGGCGACGCGGTTCTCCTGATACGCCTGGAAGTTGCCCTCGAACCAGTACCACTTGGCCGGGTTCTCGTCATCGCCCTCCCACGCGAGGATGTGCGTGGCGACGCGGTCAAGGAACCAACGGTCGTGGGAGATCACCACGGCGCAGCCCGGGAAGCCAAGCAGCGCGTTCTCGAGGCTCTCGAGCGTCTCGACGTCGAGATCGTTCGTGGGCTCGTCGAGCAGCAGCAGGTTGCCGCCCTGCTTCAGGGTCAGGGCCAGGTTCAGACGGTTGCGCTCGCCGCCGGAGAGCACGCCGGTGAGCTTCTGCTGGTCGGAGCCCTTGAAGCCGAAGCTCGCCACGTAGGCGCGCGTCGGCACCTCGACGCCGGCCACCTCGATGAAGTCGAGACCGCCGGAGACCGCCTCCCACAGGTTCTTGTTCGGGTCGAGACCCTCACGATTCTGGTCGACGTAGCTGATCTTCACGGTGTCGCCGATCTTGAGCTCGCCGGACGTGAGCGGCTCCAGACCGACGATCGTCTTGAACAGCGTGGACTTGCCGACGCCGTTCGGGCCGATCACGCCGACGATGCCGTTGCGCGGCAGCGTGAAGCTCAGATCGTCGATAAGCACGCGATCGCCGAACGCCTTGTGGATGTGGTTGGCCTCGAGCACCAGCGAGCCCAGACGCGGACCGGCCGGGATCTGGATCTCGGAGAAGTCGAGCTTCTTGTTGTTGCGGGCCTCGGCCTCCATCTGGTCGTACCTTTCCAGACGGGCCTTGTTCTTGGCCTGACGGGCCTTCGGCGAGGAGCGCACCCAGTCGAGCTCGTCCTTCAGGCGCTTGGCGAGCTTCGCGTCCTTGGCGCCCTGAATCTCCATACGCTTGGCCTTGGTCTCCAGATACGTGGAGTAGTTGCCCTTGTACGGGTACAGGTGGCCGCGGTCCACCTCGCAGATCCACTCGGCCACGTTGTCCATGAAGTAACGGTCGTGGGTGACGGCGATGACGGCGCCCTTGTACTGGTGCAGGAACTGCTCCAGCCACAGGATCGACTCGGCGTCGAGGTGGTTGGTGGGCTCGTCGAGCAGCAGCAGGTCCGGGGCTTCGAGCAGGAGCTTGCACAGGGCCACGCGGCGGCGCTCGCCACCGGAGCACACGGAGACCGGGGTGTCCGGATCCGGGCATTGCAGGGCGTCCATCGCCTGATCGAGCTGGGAGTCGAGATCCCAGCCGTTGGCGGCGTCGATCTCGGTCTGGAGCTTGCCCATCTCGTCCATCAGCGCGTCGAAGTCGGCGTCCGGGTTGGCCATCTCCTCGCCGATCTGGTTGAATCGGGCGACCTTCTCCGCGATCGGGCCGAACGCCATCTTGATGTTCTCGCCGACGGTCTTGGTGTCGTCCAGCGGCGGCTCCTGCTGCAGGATGCCGACCGTGTAGCCGGGGGTGAGCGTGGCCTCGCCGTTGGAGACATGCTCGACGCCGGCCATGATCTTCAGGAGCGTGGACTTGCCCATGCCGTTGGGGCCCACCACGCCGATCTTGGCGCCGGGCAGGAAGCTCAGCGTCACGTCATCGAGGATGACGCGGTCGCCGAACGCCTTGCGGGCCTTGATCATTTGGAATACGAATTCTGCCATGAGTTGCAGCTGCTCCTTACAAAGGTTGGAATTCCGCCGTTTCTTTGGTCTGTGCATGCAGATTGACACAATACGGATTGACGCATGCGGATTCGACGGTCGCTGTCCGTCGGTTGCGTTGCCGTCATCTCGCCTTGTCGTCCGCGTCCATGCGGCGCGTGTCCGCATAGCGGTCGATTCCATGCCAAACCACCGCCCACCATGGTAACGGAAGGGCTGGAATGGCGGGGGTGTGACTGTCGGTGGCGGGGTGCCGTACGTTTGCCCGGGTGTTTTTGTGGTTGTATCCGAGCAAACGTACGTTAACAGATACCTACCGTACGTTTATCCGGAAGAGATGGAGGAATACCCGGACGGACGTACGCCCATAGTCGGGGTTGTCTTTGGAACAATACAAGAGCTCGCCCAAAGAGAATCCAGTCGATGTAGGGTAATGGCGAAGCGGCGACGGGGGAGTGCGTCAGCCATCGTTGACGTCATCATGTGATCGTTTGGCACCATGCCGCGCCTGGACGGACAATCGGAGTGAAGATGGCCGCCATTGTCAGTCGTGTGGGTTGTGTTTGTGTGAGATCACCGCCACGGCATCGACAGCCATGAATTGTACAGACGCACGGCGTTGAGCGAACGTCCAAGCATCGCGATGGCCATCGACAGCGCACGTGAACGTGGAGAAATCGCCGGTGAGCTACCGGAGAGCCTGATGGACATGTCAGGCGATCTGGGCCGGCCGCCATCATCCGCGACATGCGGCCGCTCTCGGAATCGGACATCGTTGCCGTCGTGGACGAGCTGTTCCTGCCATTGGTGCGCTATTACGAGGTTCAGGGCGGCGGTACGATGAAGTGACGGGTAACCAGAGCGGGAAGCGGAAACAATACCGGCGAAATGGGGGCGTATGAAACCGATCGGACAGGTGGAACCGTCGAAGCGGAGGACGGTGGTCATCTCCGGGGCGGAGAGCGTGGTGTGCTTCCTCGGATGGGTGGTCGTCTTTGCTTTGGGATCTGATCGTCCCGTGCCACCGGGGTTCTGGAAGCTTGTCGTGCTGGTCGGGGTCCTGCTGGTCGTCCAGTTCCTGTACGTGCGTCGGCTGTTGGCGGACATGCTATTGGCACAACCGACGTTCCGCCGTAACGAGGTGATGTTCGCCGTGGCGGGTGTGTCACTTGCCGTCCTGACGGGATGGTGGTGGCATACGGATTTCACCGGGATGGCCGGCGTCATCTGGCTTGTGGTGGTGGCCGTGGTCGGACTCGTATACGGCACCGTGCTATGGACGGTGAACCGTACGTTTGTCCGGGTGTTTTGCGGCCGTATCCGGGCAAACGTACGGTGAGTGCTCGTTACCGTACGTTTGCCCGGAAAAGATGGGGGAATACCCGGACGAACGTACGGTAGGTATCCGTCAACGTACGTTCGTCCGGAAAAGATGGGGGAATACCCGGACGAACGTACGCCCATGACCGGGGCCACCATCGGGGTCGGTCATGGGCGTACGTCTACGTCGGTTACGTCGGCTATGCCGACTGGTCACTCGCCGTCGCCGATGGCGCGCAATACGTTGACCATCTCGATGGCGCCGAGCGCGCAGTCGAAGCCTTTGTTGCCGGCCTTGGTGCCGGCGCGTTCGATGGCCTGCTCGATGTTCTCGGTGGTGATCACGCCGAAGAGCACAGGCACGTCGGAGTTCAGCGATACCTGTGCGATGCCCTTCGCGGTCTCGTTGCACACGAGATCGTAGTGGGAGGTGGATCCGCGGATGATCGCGCCGAGACAGATCACCGCGTCGTAGCGGCCGGTGGACACCATGCGCTTGGCCGCGATCGGGATCTCGAACGAGCCGGGCACCCACGCCACGTCGACGTTCTCGTCGGCCACGCCGTGACGGCGCAGACCGTCCTGTGCGCCGGACAATAGCTTCGAGGTGATGAACTCGTTGAAGCGGGCGACGACGATGCCGATGCGGATCGGCGCGTTCGCTGCGCTTCCGGTGAGAGTGGTGGTGTTCGCGACCAGCTGGCCTTCGAATACGGTCATGTCAGTTCTCCTTGGTGATTGTTGCAGTGGTGGTAGGGATGATTGTGGTGGTAGTGGTTGCAGGAACGCCCAGCAGGTGCCCCATGCGCCGTTGTTTGGTGGACAGGTAGTTCGCGTCGAACGCGTTCGGTGGGATGACGATCGGCACGCGGGATGCGACGGTGACGCCGGCGCGTTCCAACTGACCGATCTTGTCCGGGTTGTTCGTCATCAGGTCGACCGATGCGATGCCGAGATCGCGCAGCATGGCCGCCGCCGTGTCGTATTCGCGCGCGTCGGCGGGGAAGCCGAGCTTCAGGTTCGCGTCGAGC
Source organism: Bifidobacterium callitrichos (assembly GCF_008698085.1). Taxonomy (NCBI): domain Bacteria; kingdom Bacillati; phylum Actinomycetota; class Actinomycetes; order Bifidobacteriales; family Bifidobacteriaceae; genus Bifidobacterium; species Bifidobacterium callitrichos. The sequence continues at coordinate 935,535 of NZ_RZJP01000001.1, read as the reverse complement.
GTGTCGAAGCCCTGCTCCTGCAGCTCGTAGGTGCGCAGCTTGTTGAGAAGCCCGATGCCGCGGCCCTCCTGACTTAAGTAGAGGATCACGCCGCGGCCGACGTCGGCCACGCGGCGCATCGCCTCGTGCAGCTGCGGACCGCAGTCGCAGCGCTGGGATCCGAACACGTCGCCGGTCATGCACTGCGAGTGGATGCGGCACAATACGGGCGGGATCGCCGCCGCCGTATCGGATGCGCCGGAGACGCCTTCCGCGCCGGCCATCGCGGCGAGGATGTCGTCGCCCATCACCAGCGCCACGTGCTCGCCGCCGTTCTCGGATTCGTAGCCGACCATCGTGAACCGTCCGTAGTCGGTGGGCAGATCCACCTGTGCGACGCGTCGCACCGTATGTGGGAAGGCGTGCGTGCGCCGGTACTTCTGCAGCTGGGCGATCGTGATGTACGCGAGATCGTGCTCGGCGGCGAACCGTTCGAGATCGCCGCGTCGCATCATCGTGCCGTCCTCCTTCATCATCTCGCAGCACAGGCCGCACGGCTCGAATCCGGCCAGTCGAGCCAGATCGACGGTCGCCTCGGTGTGTCCGTTGCGTTCCAGCACGCCGCCCTCGCGCGCCACCAGCGGGAACATGTGACCGGGACGGCGGAAGTCCTCCGGCCGCGTATTCGGGTCAATGCAGGCCAGTGCGGTCAGCGAACGGTCGCGTGCGCTGATGCCGGTGGACGTGGTCACGTGGTCGATGGATACGGTGAACGCCGTGTGATGGTTGTCGGTGTTCGTGGCGACCATCGGCGCCAGTTCGAGGCGGTCGGCCATCTCGGCGCTCATCGGCGTGCAGATGAGTCCCCGGCCGTGCGAGGCCATGAAGGCGATGTTGCTCGGCGTGGCGTAACGGGCGGCGCAGATGAGATCGCCCTCGTTCTCGCGCCCCTCGTCGTCCGCCACGACGACGATGCGTCCCGCCCGGATGTCACGGATCGCGCGTGCCACCGCCTGATCGGTGTTCGTGTGATTGGTGTTCGATGAAGTCATGTGTTGTCCTTTGGTCCCTGTGGTCCTTTGATTCTTTGTTGTCGTCCGTGTGAGCGTCAGAAGCCGTGCTCGATGAGGAAGTTCTCGGTGATCGCCCCGGATCCGCCGGATCCTTCCCTGTTGGCATCGCCGCCGCGCGACGGCAGTGCCAACAGTCGGTCGACGTATTTCGCGATCGGATCGGTTTCGAGATTGACGATGTCGCCGACTCCGCGCTCGGCAAGCACTGTGTGCGAGGCGGTGTGCGGGATGAGGGAGACGCCGAACGCGGTCTCCGTGACGGTCGTCACCGTCAGACTGATGCCCTCGACGGCGATCGACCCCTTCTCGGCGATGAACCGCATGAGCCCGTATGGCGCGCGGATCGTGTAGGCCTTCGCGATGCCGTCGGGCGTGATCGACTCGATCACGCCGGTGCCGTCGATGTGCCCGGAGACGATGTGCCCGGAGAAGCGGCCGTCGGCGGGCATCGCGCGCTCCACATCGACATGGTCGCCGCGCCGTAAGGTTCCGAGGGAGGAGCGGCGCAGCGTCTCGTGCATCACGTCCGCGGTGAACGCCGTGCCATGCACGGCCGTCACGGTCAGGCATACGCCGTTGACTGCGATGCTTTCGCCGATGACCGTCCGATCGGTCACCACCACCGGCGAGTCGACGGTCAGGTGGGCGAAATCGGCGCCGCGATCCAATCGCACGACCGTGCCCAGATCCTCAACGATTCCCGTGAACATACTCGACACCTCCCTCGATGACGATGTCGCTGCCCACCGTGGCGACGGTGCGATCGATGATGCGGAAGGCGTCATCGGGAGCCTCGACCCCCTCGCCACCCACCGGACCGGGGGCGTTCCGTCCGCCGAACAGCTTCGGCGCGACGTAGGCGCTCACCTTGGACACCACATGATCTCGCAGCGCCGACCACGCCAGCGTTCCGCCGCCCTCGATCATCACGCTGTCCAATCCGCGCTCGCCGAGTGCCCTCACGATCCCGGCGACGCTCACATGGCCGTCGCCGTCAGCGTCCACGCGAAGGATCTCGCATCCGGCCTCACGGTAGGGGAGCGTGCGTTGCCCGTCGTCGACCGCCGTGGCGATGATCGTCGGCGTCTCGCTCGCGGTGGCGACGATCATCGCGTCGATCGGCGTGCGCAAGTGGGTGTCGCACACCACGCGCATCGGATCGTGACCGCCGTCGATACGGCAGGTGAGCTGCGGATCGTCCGCCAGCACGGTGCCCACGCCCACCATGATCGAGGCGAACCTGCCGCGATCCTCGTGCACGCGATGGCGCGCATCCTCGCCGGTGATCCAACGGGAAAGGCCGGTCGAGGTGGCGATGCGGCCGTCCAGCGTCATCGCGTATTTGAGCATGACGAACGGCGTGCGCGTGGTGATGAAATGAAGGAAGATCTCGTTGAGCCGGTCGCACTCGTCCCGCAATACGCCTTCGACGACATCGATGCCGGCGTCGCGCAGCTGACGCACGCCCTTGCCGGCCACCAGAGGATTCGGGTCGGGAGAGCCGACCACCACGCGGGCCAGTCCCGCATCGATGAGTGCCTTGGAGCACGGCGGCTGCTTGCCGGTATGGCAGCAGGGCTCCAACGTGACATAGATGGTGGCGCCGCGAACGTCGACGCCCGCCTGTTTCGCGGCCTCAAGCGCGGCGCGTTCGGCATGCCAGCCGCCGAAATGATCATGATGACCGGTGGCGATGATCTCGCCATCGCGCACGATGACGGCGCCCACCATCGGATTCGGGTTGACTCTGCCCGCTCCGAGCCGTGCGTGGCGCAACGCCACGGACATGAAGTCCCTATCGTCCATGAGTCCCCTTTCCTTGCTCGATAGGGCATGTCCAGGGGTGTGTTTCATGGGGGAGGACATGGCTCGCCTGCCACAAGACGTCCGCGCGACCCTCCCGAAACGCAAAAACCCTGAAATCCATTGGATTTCAGGGCATCGATCATGAGAGTACGCGCGAACGTCGGCCGACATCCGCATGTCTTCCGCAAACTTCTTCCATCCAGACTATGACTGTCGGTACCGGAATCTCACCGGTTCGGCCGCGCGATCGCTCGCGAAGCTAGCGGACTGTACCGCCGATCGGGAATTTCACCCTGCCCTGAAGATGCGTATTGATTTATCAGAGCACGACTATACAGGTGACCGTCCTCCGGACCGGGGCCGTCTCGGAATGCGGAATAGCCGTGCATCGGCTTGATACGGCGATTCGCCGTGATATAACGGTTCGCCGGCGCGGCGCTCGCCGTCGGCATAATCTCAGCAGGTATGGTCGTGGACAGGAGGGGTCGGCGACGGAAGCCGGGCTCCGACACATCGAAACATCGAAAGGAGCATATGATGACCGATTCCACGACGATCACGCAGCACGACGAATCCATTGAACGTGCCGACTGGCTGGCATGGCGGCGTCAGCGTGAGGAGGGGCTGCGTGCGCCGTACGGATGGCTGTCCCAGACCGGACTGTACTGGCTGCAGGCGCTCGGCGGATTCAGGGCGGTCGTGGCGGGCATCAGTGGCGAATGGCTGTTACAGGATGGCGAGGTCATGTTCACGCCGCAGCCGTCCGTGGAAAGCGGCAGGAGTGCCGACAGTGCTGGCGACCAGTCCAACGCACTGACGCTGGTGGATGCCAGGGGCGATCGCGCGCCGATCACCGGCCCAGTGCGCGTGCCGAGCGACGCCACGGCGAACGGATCGTACGTCGAAGCCGGGCAGATCCGCGCCGCGGTGATCGAACGTGGCGGCCGATTCGGCATCCGCGTGCGGGACCCCGAATCGAAGTTCCGCCGCGAGTTCACCGGTATTCCGACCTACGACTTCGATCCGGACTGGCGGATCGAGGGTCGGTTCGAGCCGTACGGCGAGTCGCAGGACACGGTGGTGAGCACCCGCGTCGAATGGCTGACGAGCACGCTCGAGGCCATCGGCGTGGTGCGCTTCGAGGCGCAGGGCGTCGAACAGCGCCTTATCGCCTTCGACGGCGGCGTGAAGGACGGCGTCCGCGAACTGTTCATCATCTTCCGTGATCCCACCAACGGCGACACCACCTACGGCAGCGGCCGGTTCCTCAACGCGACGGTCGCCGCGGATGCGAACGGAACCGACGGCGGCGCGTCGGACGTGTTGCTCGACTTCAACCGTGCCTTCAATCCGCCGTGCGCGTTCTCGCCCTACTGCACCTGTCCATTGGCCCCGGCCGAGAACACCGTGACCGTCCCCGTCACCGCCGGAGAACGCCACTGAGAGACCGGCGGCGTCCGTCAGCGGCTCTCACTCGGCCCGGCGGCCGCGGTCACGGATGAACAGGGATGCGACGAGGCAGATCGCGCACACGATCGCCACGTCGCGGAACGAGACTCGCATGCCGAGGGTGGATGCGGCGGCCTTGTCCATGCCGTCCGCGGCGGCGCTCGCGGCGTGCGTGTTCATGATGGTGATGAGCAGGGCGATGGCCATCGCGCCCGAGGTCTGACGCATCGTGTTGTTCATCGCGGTGCCGTGGGGGATGCGCCCGCCGGGCAATTGATTCAGCGCGGCGGTGACCAGCGGCATCGAGCTGAACGCGGAGCCGGCCAGCAGCACCGTGAAGTAGAGTGCGGGCTGCCACACCGGCGTGTGCTCGTTCATCGTGGCGAGCATCGCGGCCGCGGCGGTGAGCAGAGTGAAGCCGATCAGGGCGATCGGGCGTCCGCCGATACGGTCGTACAGACGGCCGGCCACCGGGTTGAGCAGGCCCATCACGATGCCGCCGGGCATCATGATCAGACCGGATTCGAGCGCGTTGACGCCGAGATCGTTCTGCAGGTACAGCGGCAGCACGTTCTCGATGCCGATGAACGAGGCGAATCCGATCACCGACACGGTCAGGCACAGCGAGAACATCGGAATCGTGAAGATGCGGAAGTCGAGCATCGGCTGTTCGAGCCTGAACTGACGAACGATGAGCAGCGCCAATCCCACGACGCCGATCGCAAGCGAGATCAGCACCGTCACGCTGGCCCACCCGGCCTTGCCGGCGTCGGAGAAGCCGAACAGCACGCCGCCGAAACCGAGCGTGGAGAGCACCACGGAGAGCACGTCGATGTGCGGCCGCGTCGGCTCGCCCACGTTGTACACGGTGAACCATGCGGCGATCAGCACGCCGCCGGCGATGATCACGAGGATCGCGAACATCCAACGCCAGCTGAGCCATTCGACCAGCAGTCCGGAGACGGTGGGGCCGAGCGCGGGCGCGAAGGCGATGACCATGCCGAACATGCCCATCGCCTGACCGCGGCGTTCGGGCGGGTAGACGCGGAACAGCACGGTCTGCAGCAGCGTCATGAGCACGCCCGCGCCGCACGCCTGCAGGATGCGTCCGGCCATCAGCAGCGCGAAGCTCGGCGCCAGCGCGCAGGCCAGCGATCCGGCGAAGAACATGCCCATCGCGTAGCCGAACAGCTGGCGCGTCGTGAAGGTCTCGATGAGGAACGCGGTGATCGGGATCATGATGCCGTTGGTGAGCATGAACCCGGTGGTGAGCCATTGCACGGTGCTGTTGGGCACGTCGAATTCGCGCATCAGCGTGGGCAGTGCGGAGATCATCAGCGTCTGGTTGAGTACTGCGGCGAACGAGCCGATCATCAGCGTGACGATCATCGCCCCCGTGTTGGGGTGCGCGTCGGGGTGTGTTGTCGTATTGGGTGAGTGGTGGGCCGAACTCATGAGATACTCCATCCTTCGTCTGATCGGCATCTTCGTCCAAATCGCATGAGGGACCGATCGAACTTGTAAGCCCAGGCCTTGCGCGATGTGATCCGTAGCGATTGAACCGTATGGCATTGTAGTATCGTTGTGAAAGCGGGGCATATGGACTCCTCAAAGTCCGACGATCGCCTGTATTCATGTCGATTGTATGTGTCGATGGCGGTGTTGCGGATGGGGGAATCCGGCGATGGCCGCTCCGTGATGGACGAAGGGGTTATGAAGATGTATGGCAGTGAGCATATGGGTAGCGTCGATATCAATGAGCGTGTCGACGATCTGACCGCCGACGAGCTGATCGAGGATAGGCCTCTGAAGCGTTCGGTCTGGATAGGACTGGCGTTGTTCGCCGTGTCGATGGCCATTCCGGGTGCTTCCCGGACCGGCGGCTGGCCGATTTCCGAATTCGTTTCGGCGGTGGGCGCCTGGTGTATCGTCATCCCTCTGATCATGGTGTCGTGGCATCAGTTCCGCACCAAGCGGCATTTCGGGGTGATCCTCCATCTGGTATGTCCCGTCATCGGCGCGATCATGGTCGCCGCGCGTGTGGTGCTGGTGCCTTTGGGCGTCTCGCCGATCTTCCTCAACGTGTGGTCGATCGGTGGCACGTTCCTGATCTTCCCGCTGGTCCAGCAGTTGATCGATCTGCTTTCCGGCAGTGTGGATATGGAGAACGGTGGCCGTCAGGTGCGGTATCAGGAGTAGTCATCGGCGGTTGGGCTGCTGTCGGCGGTCCGCCGATGTGGGCGTTTGGGCGGCGTTGATCGGAAAGCGCGTTGACGTATGCATTCCGTAAGCGTGATGTGTGTCCGGCAGCACGCGAATTTATTGTGGAAGATGGATGATATGGGTGTGATCGGAGAAGCGGCGATGGGTATGGGTGACGTCGGAACAGATGTGATTCATGGGAACGTGATTCATGGGAACGCAAGTGACGGTACCGAAATTGACCGTATCGAAACCGTTGCGGATGGTGCGACGGACGACGTCCCTGCGATTTCCACACGTCATCTGACCAAACGATACGGCAGGGCGCGGGGCATCGAGGACGTGAACCTTAACGTGCGTCAGGGCGAGATCTTCGGCTTCATCGGACCGAACGGGGCGGGCAAGTCGACGACGATCCGCACATTGCTCGGCCTGATCCGCAAGACGGGCGGCGAGGCGTCCATCCTCGGCCTCGACTGCGAGAAGGACCGCACGCGCATCCTCGAGCAGGTGGGATACCTGCCCAGCGAGGTGTTCTACTACGACGGCATGCGCGCCCGCGACCTGCTCGCCTACGCGGCCGGCTTCTACCGCACGGACTGCACGGCGCGCATCCGCGAGCTGTCCAAACGGCTCGGGCTGAACCTCGACCAGAAGGTCGAGGACATGTCGCTCGGCAACCGCAAGAAGGTCGGCATCGTGCAGGGACTCATGCACTCGCCGAGGCTCATCATCCTCGACGAACCGACCAGCGGCCTTGATCCGCTCGTCCAGCGTGCGTTCTTCGACCTCATCCGCGAGGAGAACGCCCGCGGCGCCACCGTCCTGTTCTCCTCGCACATCCTCTCCGAGGTGCAGCGCATCTGCGACCGCGTCGCCATCATCCGCGAAGGGCACATCGTCGCGGTCCGCAGCGTGGCCGACATGCGCCGGTCCGCGGTCAAGCGCGTGACGCTCGCACTGGAAAACGATTGCGCGTCCGCGGTGCACGCGCTCGAATCCACGCCCGGCGTCAGGTCGCTGAAAGCGGGAGGGGAAGACGAGGAAGGGAATACCGCCACGTTCCTCTACGAGGGCGACTGCAACGCGCTCATCGCGGCGCTCGCCGGCATGAGGCTTACGGATGTGGAGATCGCCGAGCCGACGTTGGAGGAAGTGTTCATGCATTACTACCAGTCGGAGCCGGTCCGATGAGTGCGCCCATGGTAGGCGCGCCCGCACTGCACGTCTACGCCTTCGAGCTGAAGTCCCAGCTTCGTTCGCTCCTCATCGGCGTGGCGACTCTCCTCATCGTCACCATCCTGCTGCTGGCCGGTGCCTATCCGATCTACCGCGACTCCAAATCGAGCGTTGAACAGGTGATCGACGGATTCCCTCCGCAGTTCGCCGCACTGTTCGGCGTCAACGACGACGTATTCTCCTTCGGAGGCTTCTACCGGTTCAGCTCGCTCTACCTCATGCTGACCATGGCGATCATGGCCTGCGCATGGGGATTGGCGATCTTCGGCCGTGAGAAGCGAGCCAAGGACGCCGACTTCCTTTTCGTCATGCCGATATCGCGAATCGCCATCTATCTGGCCAAGCTCGCGGCCGGGCTCACGCTCGTCATCGTCGCCGGACTGGCATTCCTCGCCTCGGTGGCGCTGACCTACACCCGGTTCGGCGACGACCCCACCGCGACGTCCATCGCCCTGCCGCGCCTACTGCTCGCCGCCTCGTCACTGTTCGGCGTGGGGCTGCTGTTCCTCGCCATCGGAGCGCTGACGGCGGTACTTCTAAGGCGCATCCGCAGCGTGTCCGGCATCGCGACCGCATTCGGCATACTCGGATTCATGCTCGTCTCCCTGCCCGAGATGACCGGCGAGGACAAGTACCGCATCGTCGCCCCGTTCACCTGGTTCAACGTGTCCGAAGCGCTCGACCACGGACGTTACGAGGCGGGCTATGTGGCTCTGTTCGCCGTGATGGTTCTCGTCTGTCTGGTCGCCGGCGCCATCATGTACGTATCCGCCGGGTTCGGTTCGCTGCCAACGAAGGAGGATCCGCGAGCATGAACGACCACATTCGCATTGACCATAACCGCATCGTCATCGACGGCAGGCAGTGGCTGCGCTGCGGACCGGTCGATCGCGTTCGATGACCATGGGAAGAGGAGGGGAGGGCGTCATGATGAAGACGCTGTTCGCCATGATCTCGCGCGAACTGAAGGCCAACGTGAAGGTCTGGCTGATCTGGAGCGTGGTGATCATCCTGTTCAACATCGCCGGCGTGATGAAGTTCGAGGGTATCGCCGGCGGTGACGCCGACGCCGTGCGCAAACTCACCGATGCCTTCCCGAAGGTCGCGCTCGCCGTCATGGGCATCTCCGACCTCGACATGTCCACGTTCGCCGGATACTACGCGGTGATCGAGTTCTACACCGGCATCATGGCGGCCGTCTACGCGGTCGCGCTCGCCCGCAACGCGGTGTCGCGCGAGATGACGGATGGCACCTACGAGTTCCTGTTCGTGCGGCCCGTCTCGCGCACCACGATTCTGAGCGCGAAACTCGTGGCGGCGTTGGCGGATGCGATCGCGTTCGTCGCCGTCAACTGCGTCTCGTCGTTGCTGTGCCTGCGACTGCTGGGCGATGTGCCCGGGCTCAATGACGTTACGGCCGCCACGGTGATCTGGCGGTTCTCCGTCTGGCTGTTCGTCATGATGCTGGTCTTCGGCGCAATCGGGGCCTGCGCGTCCGCGGCGTGCCCGCGCCCGGAGCAGGGGGCGTCCATCGGCAACGCATCGGTGGTCGTGGCCTATGGTGCCGGCGTCGTCTTCGACATGTTCTCCGATCATGACGCGTCGGTCGTGGCGCGGGTGCTCTCCCCGTTCCGCTATGCCACACCGCGTGAGGTGATCGACGGACGGATGCCCGTGCCGTTCGCCGTATTGGCGGTGCTGATCGTCGTGGTCGGGTTTGCGGCCGCGTACCGTCTGTTCGCCACGCGCGATCTGGCCGTGCGCTGATCGTGGATCGTGCTGGTCGATGCGCTGGACTTGCGGGCAGAAGTGAAGCGCGGATTCCAGTGCGACACGCCGAGTTTTGCGATCGCGGGAAAACGTGTAATATATCCACTTGTGCCTCGCGAGAGTGAGAAACACACGGCCCCGTAGCTCAGTTGGTTAGAGCGCCGCCCTGTCACGGCGGAGGTCACCGGTTCAAGTCCGGCCGGGGTCGCCAGCAACGGGCTTCCGAATGATTCGGAAGCCCGTTTTCGTATTCGGTTCGGATTAGCAGCGGATCATGCCGCGTGCGCCATCTGCAGTTCGGCGGCGAGTCGATAGTAGCCGATGAGCTGATCGACCAACGCGGGCCACGTGCGGCTCTTGACGGCCGCAAGTCCATTGAATCCCATGGTCTCGCGCAGCGTGGGATCCTCGATCAGACGCTCCACGCACGAGCGCAGATCCTCCTCGTCGTCGGGATTGAACAGCAGACCGGTCCTGCCGTCCGACACGAGATCGAGCGGTCCGCCGGCGGCCGGAGCCACGACCGGCAAGCCGCTGGCCATCGCCTCCTGAATGGTCTGCCCGAACGTCTCCTCGGCTCCCGTATGCACAAACACGTCCAGCGCGGCGTACGCGTCGGCCAGTTCATCGCCGTGCAGCATGCCGGTGAACACCGCGTGCGGCAGAAGCTCCTGCAGCTCCTCCTCGCAAGGTCCTCCGCCCACGATGACCAGGCGCATGCCGAGCCCGTCCAGCGCCGCAAGGCGCTCGACCTGCTTCTCCGGGGCGAGCCGGCCGACGTATCCGATGACCGGCAGGGCCGTGCCGCCGCTCCACTTGTCGTGCAGCTGACGCACCTCGGCGCGTTCCCGCCGCCGAGGATTGAACAGCCACGAATCGACGCCGCGGCCCCACTGCCGGATGAGGTCCGGGGCGACGCCGAACGATTCGAGCCGTTCGGCGGCCTGCGTCGTGGGGGCGAGCGTCAGCGTCGCCATGTTGTGCATCTGGGCGATGCGTGCGCCCACGATTTGCTCGGCGCTTTCGCCCGAGGCCTTGCTGACCTTGCGCAGCCACCCGGTGTGCTTCGGTATGACGCCGTCGACGACGCCGTCCAGCGCCTCGCGGACGAACCGCCGAGCGTACTGGGCCACGTCGGTCTGGTAGATCGCCACCGTCGGCACGCCCATCTCCTCGCCGGCGATCAGCGCCGCATGCCCGAGCTTCGATATCGGCGCGGCCACGTGGATGACGTCCGGACGGGGCAGTTCCTTGATGAGACGTATCACCGACGTCTTCGTCGGTACGGCCACGTTGAAGTTCTGAATCGGCCATGACGGGGTCGTGTCCACGTTGAAGCCGTCGTATTCGCCGTCGTCGGGAGCGGGCTGAGGGCTGATGACGTGGGCGTCGAACCCGCGTTCGCTGAAGCGGTCGAGAATGTGCTTCACGCTTCCGGAGACACCATTGGTCTGTTCCAGCGACGATTCGCTGACGACGAGTACCGAAAGCTTGCGTTCCTCGTACGCGGTCTGGTGCGTAGGAGGCTGAATGCTCGATAACGGATGCGGTGCGGTGTCTATGACGGTCACGAACCCCAGTCTAAAAGCCGTATCGCCTCTGCGTGCGGGTGGAACGACGGTGTTCACGCCCATGTTGCGGTCTGTTCATGTGGTGGTCCGTCCCGCTACGTAATCCGGTACGTAGCGGGACGGATTCCATGATCGGTTGCGTGGGATCGGTCGCGTGCGATCAGTGCAGGGCGAGGTTCGCCGCACCGATCAGACCGGCGTCCTGGCCGGCGGTCGCCGCGACGATCTTGGCATGGCCGCGGTAGGCGCTGCCTTCAAGGAATCGCGCGTAGTTGTAGCGGGCCGGGTCGAGCAGGATGTCGCCGACGGCCACCACGCCGCCGCCGATGACGAACAGGTCCGGGTCCAGCACTGCGGAGACGGCGGCCATCGTACGACCAAGCCACTCGCCGATCTTGCCGAACGCGTACAGGCCGAGCACGTCGCCCTCCTGCGCCGCCTGGGAGACCATCGGCCCCTCCAGCTTGTTGACGTCGCCTCCGCACAGCTCCAGCAGGCGCTTGGCGTCCTGCGGGCGGCGGCGCACGGCCGACTTCGCGAAGTGCTCCAGCGCGCTGCCGGACGTGTAGCGTTCGGCGCAGCCGCGCAGGCCGCAGCCGCAGGTGTCGCCGTCCGGCACCATGGGCAGGTGGCCGAGCTCGGCGGCCATGCCGAAGGAACCTCGGTACAGGCGTCCGTCGATGACGATCGCGCCGCCGAGTCCGGTGCCGACGGTCAGCGCCACCATGTTGCGGCTGCCTTGGCCGGCGCCGTGCACGTATTCGCCCCAGCCGGCGCAGTTGGCGTCGTTCTCGACGATGACCGGCACGGCGTGGTCGATGAGCGCTCCGACGTGCTCGGACAGATCGTAGTTGATCCACGCGGGGATGTTCGCGGCGATCGTGATGGTCTTGCGATCCGCTCCGACGTTGCCGGCCGCCGAGATGCCGATGGCCTCGATGTCGTCGTGGCCCGAGGCGACGGCCTGATGGTAGATGTCGGCGATGTGCTGGTTGATGGCATCGGCGTCCATCGGGGTGGGAACCCTCCAGCGCTGGATGATGCTATCGTTTGCGTCGCACACGGCCGCGGCGATCTTCGTTCCTCCGATATCGATTGCCAACGTGGTCATCGCTTCTCCTTTGATTGCTCCATTAGGCTGTTTCACTTGTGAAAGTGTAGTGATACCGGGTGATTGCGAACGCCCTTTCGGCATGTTTCGCCGGTGCTGACGCATGATTTGCGTCAAATGTCACCTGCCGTTCACCTATGGAAATGGCTTGATCGACGGGGATCAGCAGGGGAAAGCGGTGCTGATTTGTGTACGTTTACATTGCAAACGTTGCCACTTAGCGGGTCCGTTCGATGTTATTGCCTGACGGTCACGCGGCCTTGATGTGGAGCAGCTCCGCCAGTTCGCGCTCGAGCTCGTCGATGCGATGCAGCTGTCGGGCGATGAGCAGGTCGCGCGGATCCGGAGCTGTCGCTTCGGACGCATTCGTCGAGGTGTACTGCGTGGCGTCCAGGATATCCATGGCGTTCATCGCGTCCATCGCATCGATCGTGTCCGTGTTCGTGTCGGCGTGGATCAGGCGCATCCCGCCGCGGCCGTCGAGATTGCGGCCATCAAGACCGGGGGTGCGCGGGTATGCCGGCACATCGTGAAGGTCGCGCCAGCGGGCGAAGCTGCGTTCGATGCGCTTGTATCCGACGATCTTGGGGTCAAGTCCCGCCTCTCGGAACAGGGCTGTCGGGCTGTCGCCTTGAATGTAGCGTTCCAGACACTGCGTCTTGAATGCGTCCGTGTAGGTGATGCGGGTTGCGGTCGCGTGCTCGACCGCCGGAAGCGATTCGAGATACGTGATCTGCTCCTTGGTGAACGTCATTGTCTGCCGCCCTTTCGATGTTCCGATGTTCGTTGTTTCGAAATACCCCAACTCGTGTCTTCGGTCGTGCCTTGCGGCTGTATTGCCGTAGGTGATTCGAATCCGTAGGATGATCAACCACATGGTACATTCCGCAATGTGGTTAACGCTAACGGTTTGATAACAATTCCATATACGTGTACGCATGCTGGGCGGATTGGGCAGCTGGCCGGCGAGTGACGTGCGTTCCGGTTATCCACCGCGTCGTCCACCGTATCCACAGGTTTCGTGCCGATGTTTGTCTCTCTGTCGGATGCCTCCTAATGTGGCATGCACGAGGAGAACGATGGCGTTCTCCCACAAGCCTTCACAGAGGAAGGAAACGATCATGACGATGAGCGAGACGACGACGATGTGCGAGCGTGACGATTGGGGAACCCCCGCCTCCATCCCCGCGTTCCATGTGGCGAGCATGTTCCGACGGGCCGATCCGGAATCCTATGATGACGCGAGACGCGAGTTCTTCATCCAGGTGAACCTCAATCCGTTCCGCACGCGCAGCGAGGAGTTCCATCAGAGGATGGAGGACGCGTTCGACCAGTGGTTCACCTTCGACTATCACCTCGATCAGCTCGGTCTGACGCCGTTCGCGGTGGCCTCCGCCTACGCGCGTGACGAGAACGAGACCGTGGGGGAGCGCGGCTACGCGGAGCTGTGCGAGACGTCGCGGACGAACTTCGCCTCATGGTTCTGGGTGCGGGAGGCGAATGCCGCCGAATCGCGGATCGTGCTGGAGGACGTGATCAACGGCGGCATATACGGCGTGCGTGACTTCGCGACGGCCGCGGCGTTCGACGGCGCCAAGGGCGGGGCCGTGGTGGTGCGCATCGCCCGCGTGCGCGGCGCATGGCGTATGGTCGGCGACCCGCTGTTCCAGGCACGAAAGCCCGATTCCGCGCGATTCCGCCTGCATCTGGCCTCATGCCTGCGTACGTGGGACCCGAAGTTCATCGATCTGGTGCGATTGCTGTTCGGGTGTGACCCGCATCTCAAGCTTGATCTGAAGGACATGCGCTGGTGATCCCGTCATCGGGTCGGGCGCGTCCGCTCCATGGAGAACAGTGAGGGCTTCGCGGTCAACGTCGACCGCGAAGCCCTCCGTCTATAGGGCGATTGCAGAGGCATCGCCCTCGATGCGTGTCGTGGAATGGATGCCGATCAGTACTTGTTGGCGCCCTCACCCACGAAGTTCACCTGGAAGCCGCGCTGGTAGTGCAGGAACATGCTGGCGCCGTAGCGGTCGACCGGACGGTGGGTGAACAGCATGCGGATCGCGAACGCGGTCTGCACGTCCTCCGGCAGCGCGAGGAACGCCTTGTGGGCGTCCCAGTAGGGTTCACGCACGATGGCCGCATCCGGCACGTAGGCGTAGCCGTAGCCGTCGTCGTTCACGTAGCCCATGAACGGCAGCTCCCAGGCGTCGTAGCGGGTGAGCTTGGCCTTGTAGTCCTCGACCTCGGCGATCGCCTCGTCGCTGATGCCGAACGACTTGGCGACCTTGTTGGCCTCGGCGGTCTTCTCCTCCGGGGTCTTGTCGAACATATCGAAGTTGACGGTGATGACCTTCTTATTGTCCTCTGCCATGATGTTCCCTTCCTACGAGAAATCGAACAGGCAAAATGTTCGATTCTGATAGCGCGTTATGTACGTCTATGACGTTATCGATTGGCTGCAACAGGCGTTCAGGTGAACGTCCGAGACCTAAGAATAGCACTGCGAAATGTTTCAAATCGGTGAAGTGGTGCGATTTTCTGTCTCGTTAACCCTTAGGTAACCAGTTTGGTTGGTATTGTTCGTCAGGTTGAGTTTCTGTTCATATTCCCGCTCAAATGAACAGTGAGCTTGATAGTTTTGAGGTCGAAACGAACATTTGTGTGCGATCTGATATGCCGGTCCGGCGTGTCGTGATGCCGTGGCGTTCGGGCGCCTGCCGTGTTTCTCCGTCCCGGCCCTCGGTAGAATATGTGCGTCCGCCCCCGTAGCTCAGTCGGTTAGAGCAGCACCCTTATAAGGTGTGGGTCCTGGGTTCAAGTCCCAGCGGGGGCACCGTGCCGTCGGGGGCGCCATGCAGGCGTCGTGGTCACTTCGCCGGCGTGTTGTCGGTGCATTCGTCTAATATTCCGTAGGTTCCGGTTCACGCCAGCCAGAGGGGCATGGCGACCCGGGTCACCTGAATTCCTTAGGAGACATTATGAAGCAGGGTATTCATCCCGATTACCATGCCGTCGAGGTCCTGTGCTCGTGCGGCAACACCTTCGTCACCCGTTCCACCTACAACGGTGACCACATGACGGTTGACGTGTGCTCGAAGTGCCACCCGTTCTACACCGGCAAGCAGAAGATTCTCGACACCGGCGGCCGCGTCGCCCGCTTCGAGAAGCGCTACGGCAAGAGGACCAAGTAGCATACTTCACGCCAGCCCATCAGGTCCGGCGCGCATCCGCGCGATCCGGCCTGGGCTGGCTTTTTCATATCTTCTCCGCATTCGCCGTCATCCGCGGCGGGATGCGACCCGAAACGACAATCACAGGCAACACGGCAGGACGGTAAGGAAGGCTGCATGGCAGACGAACAGTTCCCCGCGGCGGCGACCGCGCTGGAGGAGTACAGGTCCATCGAGGAGCAGATGGCCAGCCCCGAAGTGGTGACGGACCCGGACAAGATGCGCAAGCTCGGACGGCGCCACGCCGAACTCGGCGCCATCGTCTCCGCATATCAGAGGTATCTCGGCATCCGTGACGATCTCGAGGCCGCGCGCGAGATGGCCGACGACGATCCCGACTTCGACGAGGAGGCCAAGCGACTCGAAGCCGAACTGCCCCAGGCCGAGGAGAAGCTGCGCACCGCACTGATCCCGCGTGACCCCGACGACGCGCGCGACGTCATCATGGAGATCAAGGCCGGCACCGGCGGCGAGGAGGCCGCGCTGTTCGCCGGCGACCTGCTGCGCATGTACACCCGATACGCCGAAAAGCGCGGTTGGACCGTCACCATCCAGTCCGAGAACGGCACCGAGCTCGGCGGCGTCAAGGACGTGCAGGTCGCCATCCGTGCCAAGGGCACGCCCGCCCCCGAGGACGGCGTATGGGCATCGCTCAAGTACGAGGGCGGCGTCCATCGCGTCCAGCGCATCCCCGTCACCGAATCGCAGGGGCGCATCCAGACCTCCGCGGCCGGCGTGATCGTCTTCCCGGAGGCCGACGAGGACGACGACGAGATCGAGATCGATCCCAAGGATCTGAAGATCGACATCTTCATGAGCTCCGGCCCCGGCGGCCAATCCGTGAACACCACGTACTCCGCCGTGCGCATGACGCACATCCCCACCGGCATCGTCGTGAGCATGCAGGACGAGAAGTCGCAGATCCAGAACCGCGCCTCCGCACTGCGCGTGCTCAAATCGCGACTGCTCGCGATGAAGCACGAGCAGGAGGCCGCCGAGGCCGCCGACATGCGTCACTCCCAGGTGCGCTCGCTCGACCGGTCCGAACGCATCCGCACGTACAACTTCCCGGAGAACCGCATCGTCGATCATCGTACGAACTACAAGGCGTACAACCTCGATCAGGTGCTCGACGGGGATCTGCAGGCGGTCATCGACTCGGACATCCAGGCCGACGAGGCCGAACGTCTCGCCAAGCAGCAGTGATCGCTTGGCCGGTGTGGTGCGGCTTATACGGTGCTCGACACACTCAAGGCCGTTCGGCCAAGCCTACGGTCGAGCACCGTATAAGCCGCACCACACCTCGTTCGTATTTCAAGTTGCGTTTTTGACAGGGGAGAGAGGTTTTGTGTCCCTGAATGAGGTGGTGAAGGCCGCTGCGGCTGAGTTGCGGGCGGCGGGGGTTGAGACGGCGGAGCATGACGCGAAGCTGCTGATGGCCGAGGCGGCCGGTGACGGCGTCGAGCTGCGCGATGTCGACAAGGCGCTGCTGATGGGCGAAGACCTCGCCTATGACGCCGCGCGGTTCGATGCGATGGTCGCGAGGCGGGCGAAGCGCGAGCCGCTGCAGCATATCGTGGGCCACGCGCCGTTCAGGTATCTCGATCTCGTGGTCGGGCCGGGGGTGTTCATTCCGCGGCCGGAGACCGAGACCGTGGTGCAGGCGGGATTGGACTGGATCACGCGGCAGGGCATGTACCATCCGCGCGTCGTCGATCTGTGCGCAGGGTCCGGCGCGATCGGGCTCGCCGTCGCAAGCGAGGTTCCCGGCGCCGAGGTGTGGGCCGTCGAACTGTCGGCCGAGGCGTATGCGTGGACCGAGCGCAATCATGTGCGCGTCGCGCGGGCGTACCCGTCGGTCGCCGGCAACTACCATCTGGAACGCGGCGATGCGACCAGTCCGCTGACGCTGCCGCAGCTCGACGGCACCGTCGACATCGTCATCACCAACCCGCCGTACGTGCCGCTCGATCAGGTGCCGGAACAGCCCGAGGTGCGCGACTTCGATCCGGACATGGCCCTGTACGGCGGGTCGGCGGACGGCGTGCTCATCCCCGAGCGGATCATCCTGCGTGCGGCCGGACTGCTGCGCGCAGGTGGCGCGCTCGTCATGGAGCACGACATCTCGCAGGGCGATCGACTCGTCGCCTTCGCGCGCGCCAACGGCTTCACCGAGGGACGCACCGACAACGACTGGACCGGTCGCCCTCGCTTCCTCTTCGCCGTCAAAGGCTGAAGCGGCCCGGCCCCTACTGCGCGTATTCCTGATAGACGCTGGCGTCCCTGTCGGTGATGGTCTTGATGACGTGCGCGGGGTTGCCGACGGCCACCGAGTTGGCCGGAATGTCCTTCGTGACCACCGCGCCCGCGCCGATCACGCAGCCGTCGCCGATGGTCACGCCGCCCAGCACCGTCACGTTGCCGCCGAACCAGCAGTTCGAGCCGATCGTGATCGGCTCGCCGTACTCGTAGTCGTAGGCGGTGCCGTCGGCGCGCCTGCGCACGTTGCGATCCTGCCAGCGCAGCGGGTGCATCGGCGGCAGCAGCGAGACGTTCGGACCGAACAGCACGTCGTCGCCGATCGTCACCGGCGCGCAGTCGAGCACGGTGAAGTTGAAGTTCGCGAACACGCGGTCGCCGATCGTCGTATGGCATCCGTAGTCAAAGAACACCGGGCCCATCACGTCGAGGTTCTCGCCGTGACCGGGCAACAGCTCGTCGAGGATCGCCCTGCGCGTCGCATCGTCGTGACGCGACGTGGCGTTGAACCGGGTGCACAGGTCGCCGGCATTGCGGCGCAGTTCGTCGAGCTCGGCGTCGGACGCGTCGTACAGTCTGCCGGCGAGCATCTCCTCGCGCTCCGAGCGACGCGGCGTGCGCAGCTCGATGGGCGGGATGCGGAACGGGTCTGCGGCGCCGGTGGTGACGTTGTCCGTGGTGGGCGTGGGCTGATCGGTCATCTGATCGGTCATGGTGATGGCTCCTTTGCATGATGTGTGCATGCTGCGTGCATGCTGTGTGCATGGTGCGTATGCGCGCCGCATACGGTTTTCGATGATTGTCATCCGTCGCCTACACATCGTAATGTACGCCCGTACATAATGGACGTTCGTCGCGTGGCGCTGCGATCGGCCTTCCACGGTTCGTGCTGCGGTCCGTGCGCAATGATGCAATGATAGATTGTGTGCCGATCCATGGGCCAGACGGATAGTGCTGGTCATGTGGACGCAAGAATGGATGAAGGACGATGAGCGAGACGACGGACGGGCGGAGGACGATGATGACGCGGATCGAGAAGGAGAGCAAGCGATGAGTGAGATTCTTGCGGTGAACGACGAGGCGCTCGCCAAGGCGGCCGAGATCATCAGGGACGGCGGACTGGTGGTCATCCCCACGGACACCGTGTACGGCATCGCCGGCGACCCGCGCAACGGCAAAGCCATCGACCGCATCTACGAGCTGAAGCGCCGACCGCGGTTCAAGGCGCTGCAGGTGCTGCTCGCCGACGTCGATCAGCTCGACGAGCTCGATCTCGCGCTGCCCGCGCCGCTCAACCGTCTCGCCGCACGATTCCTGCCCGGAGCGTTCTCGCCGATCGCCGTCGCGAAGGACGGCTGCACCCTGCGCACGCTCGCGAAGGACGGCACGCAGGGCGTGCGTGTCCCCAATTCGACGCTGTGCCTCAAGGCACTCAGGGCGCTGGGACCGCTGGCCGCATCCAGTGCGAACCTGTCCGGCGGCGAGAGTGCGCAAAGCGTCGCCGAGGCCGTCGAGGCGTTCGGTGACGCCGTGCCGCTGTATCTGGACGGCGGCAGCACGCCCGGGCACGTGGCCAGCACCGTCGTCGCCGCCGACCCGCACGAGCGTGACGGCATCCGCATCCTTCGGGAGGGCGTGATCCCGCAGTCGGCGATCCGCGAGGCACTCCACGTCAACGGCGGAGGGCTCGGCGCATGAGAATCTACCTGTTCATCGCCGCCGTCGCGGGCGGCGCCACCTACCTGTTCACTCCGATCATCCGTCATATCGCCATCGAGATCGGCGCCGTCGGCAAGGTGCGCGCGCGTGACGTGCACACCATCCCCACCCCGCGCATGGGCGGACTCGGCATGCTGCTCGGCTTTGCCGTCGCCATGCTGTTCGCCAGCCACATCCCGTTCATCCAGGGGCTGTTCGAAAGCACGCGGCAGGCGTGGGTGGTGCTGATCGGCGCGGCCCTGATCTGCCTGCTCGGCATGGCCGACGATCTGTGGGATCTTGACTGGATGCTCAAGATGGCAGGGCAGTTGCTCATCTCCGTGTTCGTCGCATGGGGAGGCCTGCAGATCATCTCGCTGCCGTTGGGATCGCTCGTCACCGCATCCCCCAGTCTGTCGATGGCGATCACCGCGTTCCTCATCGTCGCGTCGATCAACGCGGTCAACTTCGTCGACGGACTCGACGGACTGGCCTCCGGCATCGTAGCGATCGGCGGCATCGCCTTCGCGATCTACTCCTATATATTGGCGCGTACCTCGCCCTCGTACGCGTCGATGGCCACGCTCATCGACGTGGCGCTCGTCGGCATCTGCGTCGGATTCATCCTGCACAACTGGCATCCGGCGAAGCTGTTCATGGGCGATTCCGGTTCGATGCTCCTCGGCTATCTCATCACCTGCGCGTCGATCGTGATGACCGGGCGCATCGACCCGGCTTCGGTGCACACCAGTATCTATCTGCCGGTGTTCATGCCGATCCTGCTGCCGATCCTCGTGCTCTTCCTGCCGGTGCTCGACATGTGTCTGGCGATCGTGCGACGTCTGTCGAAGGGACAGTCGCCGATGCACCCCGACCGCATGCACCTGCATCACCGCATGCTCCGGATCGGCCACACCGTGCAGGGCGCCGTGACGATCCTGTGGGCGTGGGCCGCGCTCATCGCCTTCGGATCCCTGATGATCCTGTTCTTCAAGGCGTGGCACGTCCTCATCGGCATGGCGGTGGTCGGCGCGGTGCTCGCCGTGGTCACGATGTACCCGTACCTGAAACGCCGCATCCCCGAGATCCGCGCCGAAAACGAAGGCGCCAAACACGTGCGCAACGGCAAGTGAGATCCCTCCTTCTGGGAGCAGACAATCGAACGGAAGTCTGATGAACGGCAGTGAAACTCCGGAAGAACGGATGTGGAACGCCCATAGGCGATTGTGGTTTCCTACGTCAATGCACTTTCATATAGTGGTCACATGGCTACAAACCTCGATATGAACGCAGAATCCGCGTATGCTCCCCTTCCGCCGATTTTCGCGAAGCTTGGCCTCGCCTATGACGATGTGCTGCTGCTGCCGAACGAGACGGACGTCATTCCCTCCGAGGTGGACACCACCACCCACCTGACCCGCAAGATCACGATGAAGGCTCCGGTGCTCTCCGCCGCCATGGACACCGTCACCGAGTCCGAGATGGCCATCGCCATGGCCCGTAACGGCGGCATCGGCGTGCTGCACCGCAACCTGTCCATCGACGATCAGGCCGCTCAGGTCGACGTCGTCAAGCGCTCCGAGTCCGGCATGATCACCGACCCGCTGACCGTCAACCCGGACGTCACCCTCGCCGACCTCGACAAGCTGTGCGGCAAGTTCCACATCTCCGGCCTGCCGGTCGTCGACAAGGACAACAAGCTCGTCGGCATCATCACCAACCGCGACATGCGCTTCATCGCCTCCGAGGACTACGACCGCCTCAAGGTCAAGGACATCATGACCAAGGAGAACCTGGTCACCGGTCCGTCCAACATCTCCAAGGAGGATGCGCACGACCTGCTCGCCAAGCACAAGGTCGAAAAGCTGCCGCTCGTCGACTCCGAAGGCCACCTGACCGGTCTGATCACCGTCAAGGACTTCGTCAAGACCGAGCAGTACCCGGACGCCACCAAGGACGAGCAGGGCCGTCTGCGCGTCGCCGCCGGCGTCGGCTTCCTCGGCGACGCCTGGCAGCGTGCCTCCGCCCTGATGGAGGCCGGCGTCGACGTGCTTGTCGTCGACACCGCCAACGGCGAGGCCCGTCTGGCCCTTGACATGATCTCCCGCCTGAAGCACGACTCCGCCTTCGACGGCGTGCAGATCATCGGCGGCAACGTCGGCACCCGCTCCGGCGCGCAGGCCATGATCGACGCCGGCGCCGACGCCGTCAAGGTCGGCATCGGACCGGGCTCCATCTGCACCACGCGTATCGTCGCCGGCGTCGGCGTCCCGCAGCTCACCGCCGTGTACGAGGCCGCCCAGGCCTGCCGTACCGCCGGCGTGCCCTGCATCGCCGACGGTGGCATCCACTACTCCGGCGACATCGCCAAGGCCCTCGTGGCCGGCGCGTCCTCCGTCATGCTCGGCGGCACCCTCGCCGGCTGCGAGGAGGCTCCGGGCGAGAAGGTCCTGCTGCACGGCAAGCAGTACAAGCTGTACCGTGGCATGGGCTCCCTCGGCGCCATGGCCCCGCGCGGCAAGAAGTCCTACTCCAAGGACCGCTACTTCCAGGCCGACGTCACCTCCAACGACAAGGTCGTGCCGGAAGGCGTCGAAGGCGAGGTGCCGTACCGCGGACCGCTCAACGCCGTCCTCTACCAGATGATCGGCGGCCTGCACCAGTCGATGTTCTACATCGGCGCGCACAACATCGCCGAGATGTCCGAGAAGGGCCGCTTCATCCGCATCACCGACGCCGGCCTGCGCGAGTCGCACCCGCACGACATCGTGATGACCGCCGAAGCGCCGAACTACTCCGGCTTCCACAGCAACTGATCGAACGTGACGATTCGAACGTGACGGTTCGACGCTGACGACAGGAATGGTCTCCTCCCGAATTTCGGGAGGAGACCATTCCTTATGGTGAGGATTGACTCACTTGTCTCACTTGACTCGCTTGATGCCGAGCACTGCGATCGCGGCGATCGCGGCGGACACGGTGGCGCGTGACGACTCCTCGACGCGATCGGAGATGAGGGCGTAGATCGGTGCCTGCACCATGTTGAGGCCGACGAGAGCGAGGATGTAGAAGATCGCGATGAGCAGTGCGCTGGACGGACGGGACAGCGACCAGAAGCAGATGCCGTAGATGAACGCGCCGGTGAAGATCCACGGGGTGCGCTTGCCCCACCTGCTGCGCGTGCGGTCGGACAGTGCGCCGACGAACAGGGCGATGAAGATGGAGGCGATGGATCCGGCGGAGTTGATCGCGCCGAGGGCGGCGGTCGATTCGACGGCGCCCATGCCGAGATCGGCGCGCAGGCGCTGGGGGACCAGCACGGACATCGTGCCGAAGAAGGCGATGCCGGAGAGCACGGCGAAGGCATGAAGCCGGCGACATAGCGCCATTTGTCGGATGAGGGGCGGGAAGACGTGGGAGTCACGCTTGCTGCTGTCATTGTTCTGTTGCTTTCTCTTCGTTGAGTAATGGGGTTGGGAAGGTGGGATCAGGCGAGCTGGATCCAAGCGGAGGTGTCTTGAGGTAGCTGGCCGTCCTCGGTGAGCGGTCCGGAGGTGAGGAGTACCTCGCCGGCGGGCAGGTCGACCGGATCGGCGCCGAAGTTGGTGATCGATGCCCATCCGTTGGCACGCCTGTAGGCGATGGTGCCGCCGGTGAAGCCGTTCGCGCCGTCCGGCTTGCCGCTGGAGCGGTCTTCGGGCAGCCATGTCAGGCTCAGGTCGTCGGTCTGCAGCTCGTGACGCAGGGCCAGCGCGCGACGGTAGAGGTTCAGCATGGATTCCGGATCGCTGTCCTCGATGTCGGCGGCGAAGTCCTTGAACCATGCAGGCTGGGGCAGATGCGCCTCCTGACTCGGGGTGCCGTCCGCCTTGGAGGCGGGGGTGAAGCCGAAGGAGTCGGACGGGTCCACCGTCCACGGCAGCGGCACGCGGCAGCCGTCGCGGCCCTTGGTGCTGGCCGCCTGCGAGGTGCGGTGTCCGGACGGATCCTCGACTCGATCCCACGGGATGTCGGCCACCTCGAACAGGCCGAGTTCCTCGCCCTGATAGACGTAGACGGAACCGGGCAGCGCCATCTCCATGAGGATGGCGGCGCGGGCGCGCTTGGTGCCGAGCTCCCTGTCGAGCGGGTACGTGGTGCCGTCTCGCAGCACCCAATCCTTGGCGAGCTGGTGGTATTCGCTGGTCGGCACCTGCGGCAGGCCGTATCGGGTGGCGTGGCGCACCACGTCGTGGTTGCTCATCACCCACGTGGCGGAGGATCCGGAACGCTCGGCGCTGGCGACTCCCTCCTCGATGGCCTCGTGGAAGGCGTCACGGATCCAATCCTTCTTGGCGAACTCGAAATTGAAGATCTGCCCCAGATCGTCGGGGCTGGCGTACAGGTACTGGCGGTTGGGCTGCACCCAGGCCTCGGCCACGGCGAACGCCGGCGGGTTGTACTCGTTGAAGACCTTGCGCCACTCGTGGTAGATCTCGTGGACCTCGTCGCGGTCGATGACCGGGTGGGAGCCGTCGTCCGGCTGGTCGGAGGTGCACCACACGACGTAGTTGTCAAGGTCGTCGCGGTCGAGATCCTTGGCGAGTCCGTGCGCCACGTCCACGCGGAAGCCGTCGGCGCCGTGGTCGAGCCAGAAGCGCAGGGTGGTGATGAAGTCGTCTCGCACCTCGCGGTTGTTCCAGTTCCAGTCGGGCTGTTCCTTGGTGAACATGTGCAGGTACCACTGGCCATCAGGCACGCGAGTCCATGCGGGGCCGCCGAAGTGGTTCTCCCAGTTGGTCGGCGGCTGGTCGCCGTTCGGCCCCTTGCCGTCGCGGAAGATGTAGCGGTCGCGCTCCGGGGAGCCGGGGGCTGCGGCGAGGGCCTCCTGGAACCACGGGTGCAGGTTGGAGCTGTGGTTGGGGACGATGTCGACGACGACCTTGATGCCATGCGCGTGCGCGGCCTTGGCGAGGGCGTCGAAGTCGTCCATCGTGCCGAGCTTCGGGTCGACGTTGCGATAGTCGTCCACGTCGTAGCCGCCGTCGGCGAGCTGCGAGGGGTAGAAGGGGCTCAACCAGATCGCGTCGATGCCAAGCCGGGACAGGTAGCCGATCTTCTCGGTCACGCCGGCGAGATCTCCCAGACCGGAGCCGGTCGTGTCCTTGAAGCTGCGCGGGTAGACCTGGTAGACGGCGGCCTGCTTCCACCACAGTGCGGGGTCGGTGGCGTTGGTCATGCGGTTCCTCCTTGAATCCAGAGTTGTAAAAGCGTTTGCACCTTGTGTTGCAAGGTGTTTTCGTTCTTTCGGGTAGTTGAATAATAGCGCTTGCATAGAGTTGTGCAAAATCGGGTGCAATCGGCGTGTCGTGTCGGCGTGCAGTGTGCTGATTGCACTGAAATACCAATGATGCAAGCGTTTTTACAACAATGGAGTGCAAACGGTGCGATTCGCTGGTGTATCGTGATTGATGCGGCGTCATCCGCGCATCGGGCGGAGGGCGGAGATCGCAACGGCCTCGACGGACACGGGAGAGCGAACATATGAATAGGACGGCAACTCGTACCACGATCAACGACGTCGCCCGCCAGGCCGGCGTCTCCGTATCCACGGTCTCGCGTGCGCTGCGCGGATTGGACAAGGTCAATCCGGACACCCGCGCCCGCGTCGAACGGGCCGCCGAGGAACTCGGCTTCACCTTCTCCAAGACAGCATCGTCGCTCGCCAGCGGACGTTCGATGCGCGTGGCCGTACTCCTGCCCAGTGGCATGGACCAATGGTTCAACGCCAATGCATTCGAGGGGCTGTACGAAGGGCTCTCAAGCGAGGGATACGACGTCGTTCCCTATGTGATGTGGTCGGAGGTCGATCTGGACGGCTTCCTGCGAACGGTGTCGGGAACGCAGAACGTCGACGCGATCATCGTCGCCTCGTTCCTGCTTGACGCCGACCGTCAACGCATGCTCGCAACGCTCTCCACTCCGACGATCGGCGTCAACACGCCATCGGTCGAAGGACTGGACGCCTCCGTACGCATCGATGACAAGGCGGCGATGCGCGGGGTGATCAGACTGCTGCGCTCCCTCGGCCACGAGGCCGTGGCGTATGTCGAGCAGCCGGTGCAGTCATCGCCGTTCGTGTGCAGCGATTCGGTTCGTCTTCAGGGATTCCTCGACGCGGTGAACGAACAGGGGTACGACGAGACCCAGGTGCTGACGATCCCCTCGATCGACCGGTATGGCTCCGCGGATGGGGACGACGAGCATCTGGCGATCTCCGACATCGCCGCGCAACTGGTCGGAGCCACCCCCAGACCCACCGGCATATGCGTCGAGAACGACCGGTGCGCAGTGCTGCTGCTCAAGGAGCTGCGCAGACTGGGATGGCGTATCCCCGAAGAGGTGTCGCTCGTCGGATTCGACGGCGACTCGCTGGGAGACGTCGTCGACCTGAGCACCGTACGGCAGGATCCGAAACGACTCGGACGCGTCGCCGCGGACAAGGCGCTGCGGCTCATGCGCGGCGAGACGCTCGACGAGCCTCACACGATCCTGCCCACATCGCTGCTGACGCGATCCACCACAGCACGCCTGTGATCCGCGTCTACGCGTCCCCTGCCGGGTATAGTCTGAACTGTTCTTTTCCAAGACGAACGATGACGAAAGAGGGACGACAATGGTTGACGCACATGACGCCGAAACCTACAGCGCGAAGGATTCGCGCCTCATCTGGATCGACTGCGAGATGACCGGACTCGACATCTTCGGCGGCGACGAGCTCGTCGAAGTGTCGGTCGTGCCCACCGACTTCGACCTGAACGTGCTGGACGAGGGAGTCGACTACGTCATCAAGCCGAGCCGGAAGGCCGTGGATCACATGAACGACTTCGTGCGCCAGATGCACACACGCTCCGGACTCATCAACGAGTGGGAGCACGGTCTCACGCTCGAGGAGGCCGAGCAGAAGGTCACCGAGTACGTGGCGCGCTTCACCCCGGACGGCGTGCGCCCGCTGCTCGCCGGCAACACCATCGGCTCCGACAAGAAGTTCCTCGACCACTACATGCCGAACCTCATGAGCCACCTGCACTACCGCAGCATCGACGTGAGCACCCTCAAGGAACTCGCTCGCCGCTGGTACCCGGCCGTGTACGAGAACCGCCCGCCGAAGAACGGCGGCCACCGCGCGCTCGCGGACATCATCGAATCGCTCGACGAACTGCGTTACTACCGTGCGGCCGTCATGGCCGCCGCCCCCGGGCCGGACGCCGCCGAAGCCGCGCGCATCCGCGACGAGATCGTCGCGACCAGCCTGAACAACCAGTGAGACCGTCTCCGAGGGGCTGATCGATGCGGCAGAGCGAGGCGTTGGCGATTCTGAATGCCGGGGCGAACGTGTTTCTGACGGGTGCGCCCGGCGCCGGCAAGACGTACGTGCTCAACGAGTTCATCCGCGGTGCGCGCGCAGACGGTGCCGACGTGGCCGTCACCGCCTCCACCGGCATCGCCTCGACGCACATCGACGGCCAGACCATCCACTCGTGGAGCGGCATCGGTCTCGCTAACGTGCTCACCGCAAGCCTGCTCAAGACCATCAGAACCCGGCGCCGCCGCCGAATCCAGGCCGCCGACATCCTCGTCATCGACGAGGTGTCGATGCTGCACGCCTGGCTGTTCGACATGGTCGATCAGGTGTGCCGTCAGGTCCGGCACGATCCGCGCCCCTTCGGCGGTCTGCAGGTGGTGATCTCCGGAGACTTCTTCCAGCTGCCGCCGGTCTCCGTCTCCGGACGCGACCGCGACGTGCTGCCGGTGCGCCCCGAATTCATCGCCTCGCGTGAACGGTATGCGCGCGCCGGACTCAACCCGGAAGGGTTCGTCACCGAATCGCTCGTCTGGGCCGAACTCGATCCGGCCGTCTGCTACCTGACCGAACAGCATCGTCAGGACGACGGCAAGCTGCTCGGCGTGCTGAGCGACATCCGCTCCGGATGCGTCAGCGACGCGGACCGCGACCTCCTCGTCACCCGCCTCGGCGTCCGGCCGGCCGAAGGCGAGGTGGCCGTCCACCTGTTTCCCGTCAACCGTCAGGCCGACAATCTCAATGACGTGAAACTCGCGCGGATCAACGCCGAGCAGCACACGTTCCACGCCGAACAGGCGGGTCCCGCGAACCTCGTCGACCGGCTCAAACGCAACATGCTCGCCCCCGAACAGCTTGTGCTCAAGGAGGGGGCGGCCGTCATGGCCCTGCGCAACGACACCGACCGCCAGTTCGTCAACGGATCGCTCGGCACGGTGCGCGGATTCGCCGCCGACAACAAGGGCGGCTGGCCGATCGTCGAATTCGAGAACGGCAACATCGTCACGATGAAACAGGCTACATGGGAGATGATGGACGGCGACGAGGTGCTCGCCTCCGTTTCGCAGGTGCCGCTGCGCTGCGCATGGGGCATCACCATCCACAAGTCGCAGGGCATGACGCTCGATCGCGCGGTCATGGATCTGAGGCGCACGTTCGCGCCCGGCATGGGGTACGTGGCGCTCTCCCGCGTCGAATCGCTGGACGGACTGTATCTGGAGGGCGTCAACAACCGCATGTTCCTCGTCTCACCCGACGCCGTCATGCTCGACGGCGATCTGCGCGAGGCGTCCGCCGCCGCATCCGACCTGCTCGCCGACCAGGGCGCCGGCGCGTTCAAGCCGTCGGCGCTCGCGTCCGCTGCCGACGACGAATTCGCCCAAGAGTCTCTGTTCTAGCGTCCTATTGTTGGGGGGATTCGGGATGTCGCATATTGAAAAACGATATAGTATTATCGAAATGCAATGCAATCGTACTGTATGGCGATAATCGCTATGTACTGCATGATTGCCGGCGAAGCGTCGTCCGGCGGTCGGCGAAACGGCAAGGGAGTGAACCATGGCTGACATGTCGAACGAGATATGGCCCGAATACCATCCCACCGCCATAGCGGTGCTCAAAGGGCTGATCGTGGTTATCGAGATCGGTTGCCTGTGGGGGCAGTATGTACTGGTCGTCGCCTCGGGCGACTTCATTCAGGTGTATCCCGAGTTCGCGCCCGCCCGATGGCCGTATGCCATCGCCGGAATCTTCGGAGTCCTGTGCTTCGAGGCTGCGCTGGTGCCCCTATGGCGTCTGCTCACCCTGGTGAAGCGGCGTGACGTCTTCTCCGGCAAGGCCGTCACATGGACGAACGCCATCATCGTGTGCGCGCTCGCCGAGGCCGCGATCGTCGTCTTCGTGCTGCTCTATGGGTCCATCGCCCAATTCCCGTATCACGATCCCTCCAGCGGGCAATACGTGGATCTGGCCATGGGATCCGCCGCGTTGGGGATGGCGTGTCTTGGGGCGTTGCTGCTCATCGCCGCGTTCATACTGCTGCTCATTGTCATGCGTTCGCTGCTGGTGACCGCCATCGCCCAGCGCAGCGAACTCGCGGAGGTGATTTGACATGGCCATCCGCGTGAACCTCGACGTCATGCTCGCCAAACGGCGTATGAGCGTCAACGAGCTCGCCGAGCGCGTGGGCATCACGCCCGCCAACGTCTCCGTGCTCAAGAACGAGCGGGCCAAGGCGGTGCGTTTCACCACGCTCGACGGCATCTGCCGCGCGCTCGACTGCCAGCCCGGAGACATCCTCGAATACGTGGACGAACGTCATCAGCAGTGACGCGATGCGTCCGATGCGGCCGTCATACCGTGACGGTTGCCGGATGGAGCGATATGAGGGATTCAGCGCCGAAATTGGTCGAAATCGTGCTGGGTCCCGCAAATCCCGAGGACTCAGCACGATTCTCAGTGGTCTTTACGCTGAGTTCCGCATACGTCCGTACCTGAGCGGATATGGGACGCCGTGCAGACAAGACCATGTCACGTGGAATCAATTGTTGATGTATAACAAACGTTGACAATTGCATCTGAAACAAGTGCGAAGATGTGTTGGAAGCTATACAATGAAAAACGTCAAAGAGATCAGACGAAAACTACGTGAAAAGAGTTTATGATGTAGCATATTTAAAGCATGCTATTATGGTCGAATGGAATGTATCGTGAGGCTAAAAACGAGTCTGCCTCACGGCATTGTGAGATTGATTGAATGGGCGGGTGATCGGGATTAAAGTAGGAATAGTTGATAATGATCACATGTCTCTCAGTGTCCTAGGACAGATGGTTTCAAAGGATCATGAATGTCATATATTGTGGCTGCTTGATTCCGGGGAAGCATTGATAGGTAAATGCCTTGATGAACACGTTTGGCCTGATGTTATATTGATTGATGCTGAACTTGGTGATTCGTCGGGTATAAGTTTATGCCGAAGATTGAGGGAGGTGAATTCATCTGTTTCTGTGGTAATAATAACATCTTATCCGCTTCGGAGATATTATTACAGAGCGATTATGGCCGGAGCTCAGGGGTTGATACACAAAAGCGATTACAGATACTTGATACCGGTATTGCATGAAGTGCATGACGGGAGTGCAATGTCCGTATCGACGTTCAGGGACATGTCTGAAGTGACTGGTGCTGATGGGATAACTATTTCATCGCAAGAAAGCGGAGATGACGATCGTCCTCCTGCTCCTCAAGAATGGTTCAAGTCGGCTTCGGATAGTTATGACATGCGCCATTCGCGTAAATATAAGGACAAATCTTGTCTTAACTATATGGAAGAGATGGTTCTTCGTCTGTCCGCCGAAGGAATGACTCAAAATGATATTGCTAGAGAAATTGGAATATCCTCCACTAGCGTTCGGACTTATTCATTACGGGCGAGGAGAAAGCTGAAATCGAAGACTTTGATACAAGCGGTGGTTACATGGTTGTCGATTAATTCATAGAGGTGATCTATCGTGGATAAGATCAAGACGGCGGTTCGTCGTCATAAATGGACGATGGTTGTTTCCTTTGCTGTGTTGTGCTACAGCATTATCCAAATATATGGTTCTGGATATTTTTCGTTTGCACTGCCTGTTGATATTGTTTTATTTCTTGCGGTATATATTCTACTCATTGCACTATTCGCTGTTTTGCCATGTGTGGCAAGTCTGCTGCTTGTCGTGTTGCGCGTTGTGGTTGCTTTTCTGCCGAATGATTTGTATACCCTTCAGGCATTGGGTGTGCTGATTGCGATCTGCTTTCTTGCATATATTTTGCCAGTAGTATGGTCATCTTGTGTTCTTTTGGTCTTGTGTTCGATGCTTTTATTGTCCGAGTATTGGCTTCACCATGATATACAACAGATTATGTCTGTCATATATCTATGCATAATCTTCTTTTGTATCGGAAGGGCTATTCTTCGTATTCGTTTGGACAACAATGACTTGGTTAAACAAGTCAGATCACGAAACCTCATGTACAGAATATATATGTCTGAAGCACTTCATGATAAGGTGACCAATGAGTTATCTTCGATTATTCTCATGTGTGGACGCTCACATGATGATAGCTCTGGTGAAATGGATGCGAAGAGTGTTGCTGCCGTTGAGTTGTGCGCTCAAAAAGCTTTGCTCAACACGCATCGTGTCATGAATCTGCTTGTAGATGAAAGTGATCCTCATCTCCCAAAAACGGGAATGCTGAATTCTGATAGTATCAGTCACTTTCTAGTTGAATCCGACACCTATCTTCATGACATGGGATATGTGGGTAAATCTGTCTTCAATAGTGTTAGAAAGCACGATGTCATATATCCTGATGTGACCCTTGATGTACTCAAGGAGTTGTATGTAAACATTGAAAAATACTGTATTGTGAGTAGTGGTGCATATGATTTGAAGATTGTTGATGAAGGGGAATGTCTCACTATCTGCAGTTCCAATGCTATTTCCACTAAGAAGAGCGAAGTTCGATCCTTCGGATTGGGGACTGGGTTGAAATCGATGCAGTCAAAATTGTCTATGCTGGGAGGCAGTGTGCAGTATTCTGTCGAAGATGGCCGTTGGCATGTCAAGGTGACCATCCCGCTGAATTCCGTTGGTTGCTCTCGTCAGCTACCTGACTGATGCATGCTCCCGTAAGGAAAGGAGTCTATGCTTAGAACGGAGAGGCGGGGATCGTATGACGAGACGATTGGTGCGGACTCTGAAAGGCCAGATGCTATGACGGGGAATCGGACGGCGCGAAATGGCGATAATGGTCGTGACTCTGCCTACGGTGACGAGATCGATGATCCGACTCTTCTGGACAATCTGTCCCATTCTGACGAGTCTGTTGATGAATCGAGCGAGTCGATGGAGGACGACCTTTACGCGGCCGCGAAGCCTGGGCGCGGAGACTTCTCTGAGAGCTCCTCACAGAGCGATGCCGGGAGCGGCGCTGGGAGACGCCACGCCGATGTGCGTCGCCTGCGCACGCCGATCGTCGTCGCGGTGATCGCGTTGTTCGCGGCGGGACTGGTGTTCGCCGGGTGGACGGTCACGAGTTCGGTACTGACGTCGCAGCGTCACGCGCATGAAAGCGCACTCGCCGGATGCCGCGCCTCCCGCCGCGCGTACACGGAGACCGCCACCACGTTCACACCGACCCTCGCCACATCGAAGACGCTGCTCGACAAAACCAAGGGATTCGACGACAGCGAGACCCGCGAACGACTCCAGCAACAGGTGAACCGTACGGACGGCATCGACTTCACGGCGCTCGCCGCCGCCGACTGCACGGACGACATGTCCACCGCGGCGCTGGACGACCTGTCCGACCGGTACGGCATCGCCGACACCCAGATGGACACGGCCCTCATCTCCATGCCGTACGACATGCAGACCCTGCAGGGCATTCTCGATGGTCTGACCGTCAGGGACGCGCGTGCACGACTTGACACGCTCCTCGACAAGGCGCGCACCGCCTATACGCGATCCGACGGCAAGGCCGACAACGCCCTGCGCGCCGTACTCAAGCAGACCATCGACGCGGCGCAGCATACGCTCGACACCACGTCCACCACCGACGCGGCGACCATTGCGAACGCGACCGGACCGCTCTCCGACGCCACGGACAAGGTTATTGCCGCCATGCCGCTCGACTGCCATTTCATCAATTGCGTGGCCCTGACCTTCGATGACGGCCCCAACAAGCAGCGCACGCCGAAGATCCTCGACGAGCTCAAACGGGCCAAGGTACCCGCCACGTTCTTCCTGCAGGGCCAGTTCGTCAACGGCTCCAACGTGTCCCTCGTCAAACGCATGATCGCCGAAGGACACTCCGTCGGATCGATCTCATGGCGGCACACGCAGATGCATGCGATGAGCGCCGACCAACTTGCCAAATGGTTCAAGGACACCGACGACGTGATCTCGCAGGCCTCAGGCAAACCCGTCACCCTGTTCCGCCCGCCGGACGGTGCCTGGAGCGACGCCCTGCGCGCCGCCGCGAAAGCCAACAACCAATCGATGATCATGTGGAGCGTCGACTCCGGCGACTGGGACGGCAAGGCCACGGCCTCCGCAATCGCCAAACGCGTGGTCTCCGACGCTGCCCCGGGTTCGATCGTCGCCCTGCACGACGGCAATGCGGCAACCGCCAAGGCCTTTCCCGAGATCATCAAGGGACTCGAGAAGAAGGGCTATCATCTCGTCACCGTCGACACGCTCCTCGCCGGCGCCATGCAGCCTGTTGAGCCCGGCGACATGATCTACAGTCTCGACAGCGTCGACGCCGTACAGCAGGGTGGTCAAGTAGGCGCCGCCAGCTGAGTCCAGCCGAATCGGTCATCGTCGTGCGATAGGCGATCGCGAGACGCGGACATCCAACGACGACTACCATAGGACGTGAAAGAGGTGGTCGTTATGGTGCGTGCCGATTTCGTTCGTCTGGCAGCGGTGGCCGGAGCCTTCTACCCCGATGATCGCGTCGTATTGAAGAAGATGATCAGCCGACAGCTCGACTACGGGCGCGAATTGCTTGCGAAGCTGGAGGATGACGGGAACGACGGCGATTCCCTGCCGCAGGGCGCCCCGAAGGCGGTGATCGTGCCGCACGCCGGATACGTGTACTCCGGCACGACCGCGGCGCTCGCCTATGCGCTGCTCGAACGCGGACGCGGCACGATCCGCCGCGCGGTGATCGTCGGGCCTACGCATCGTGTACCGGTCCGCGGCGTCGCCTGCTCGTCGGCCGTCGCGTTCGAGACCCCGCTCGGCACGGTGCCGATCGACGTCGCGTCCGAACGTCGCGCATTGGGACTGCTATCCGGCGATGACGCGGACAGGCCTGACGATGTCGGAGGCGCGTTGCGCTCCGGCATGTGCGCGCTGCCGGACGCACCCGCCCCTGCGCTCATCGTCGACGATCCGACGCACGCGCAGGAGCATGCGGTCGAAGTGCAGATCCCGTTCCTCCAGACCGTGTTCGGACCGGATCTCGAGATCGTGCCGCTCAACGCCGGCGACGCCACGCCCCGCGAGGTCGGCGACGTGCTGCGCGCCCTGTGGGGCGGTCCCGAAACCGTCATCGTCATCAGCTCCGACCTGTCCCACTATCATCCGCAGGAGTATGCGCGCGAACTCGACGACGAAACCATCGACGCGATCGCGCACCTGCACGGGCCCATCCACCCGCGGCGCGCATGCGGCGCCTACCCGGTCAACGGCCTGCTCGACGTGCTGGCACGCGGGCTGCATCCCGATTCGTCTCCGGCATCGCAGGGGAGCGCCGCAGGAGACGACGTCGCCTTCGACCTGCTGCTGCTCGGCCGCAGCACCTCCGGCGACGACGGCGTGGTCGCGCTCGCCGGCGAGCCGCGTCCCGCGATGCGCGACCCCGACGAGGCCGTCGTCGGCTACTCGTCGTTTGCGATCTGGCAGGAGAGCGAATCCGCAGGTGGCGTGAGGACTGCGGAACGCGATGCGGCATCGCGGAACGGATCGGATCCCGCATCCGAGCAGGAAGCGTCCGGCCACGATGCAGGCCACGGTGTCGACCGTGACGCCGACCACGGCACCGTGCTCCTCAAACTCGCCCGAGCGGCCATCCGCGAACATCTCGGACTGGACGACGACCCCGCCGACCGTCCGAATGCGATCATCGCACGCCATTCGTGGCTCGACGAACCCGGTGCGAGCTTCGTCACCCTAACCGAACAGGGCGACCTGCGCGGTTGCATCGGCACGCTCGAGGCATACCGGTCGCTGGGCCGGGACGTCGCCGACCACGCGGTCGACGCGGCCAGCCGCGACCCGCGGTTCATGCCCGTGACGTCACGCGAATACCCGCTGCTCGACGTGGAGGTGTCGGTGCTTTCGCGCCCCGAACCGATCGCCGTGCGCTCGCGTACGGAACTCGAGCGCGCGCTGAAGCCCGGTGAGGACGGGCTCATCCTCGCCGACGGTCGCGGACGCCGCGCCACGTTCCTGCCGCAGGTGTGGGAGCAATTGCCCGACCCGCACGACTTCGTCTCCCATCTGCTCGCCAAGGCCGGCATCACGCCGAGCCTCGACTGGGATCACAGCGAGATCGAGTGCGAACGCTATGGGGTGACGGCCTATGCCGAGCGGGAGTGACCTGCGGCCACAGGACACCTTCGGCCCGGCCCTCGGCCGCTGGCAGACGCGGTTCGACGACGGTACCGGCCGCGCCCGCTGCGAACTGTGCCCGCGCCGTTGCGTGCTCAAGCCCGGACAGCGCGGCTTCTGCTTCGTACGCTCCAACCATGACGGCGTGATC
The DNA here is from genome assembly GCF_008698085.1 of Bifidobacterium callitrichos. Lineage (NCBI taxonomy): Bacteria > Bacillati > Actinomycetota > Actinomycetes > Bifidobacteriales > Bifidobacteriaceae > Bifidobacterium > Bifidobacterium callitrichos. Next base: position 900,483 of record NZ_RZJP01000001.1, on the reverse strand, counting down.
GTGTCCGACACATACGGCCGCAGCTCCGGATTCGCCGTCGACCCGGTCGAGAAGAAGCCACTCAACCACTTCCACCCCGGCTCCAGCGTCCTGAGCTTCGGCACGGCCGGATGCAACTCCGGATGCCGGTTCTGTCAGAACTGGGACATTTCGCGCGCTCGCGATTACGATCGTCTCGGCGTCGAGGCGAGCCCCGAAAGGATCGCGCGCGTTGCCGCCGATCGTGGCATCGACTCGGTCGCGTTCACCTACAACGATCCGATCGTGTTCGCCGAATATGCGATCGACACCGCCTACGCATGCCGTGCGCGCGGCATCCATCCGATCGCCGTCACCGCCGGATACATGGCCGCGCCCGCCCGCGCCGACTTCTACGATGCGATGGACGCCGCCAACATCGACCTGAAGGGCTTCACCGAGGACTTCTACTGGAAGGTTACCGGCACGCACCTGCAGGACGTGCTCGACACCATCGACTATGCGGTCAACGAGGCGCGCATCCCGGACGGGCGGCACGTGTGGGTGGAGCTGACGACGCTGCTCATCCCCGGCCTCAACGACGACGACGCGCAGCTGCACGCCGAATGCACGTGGATACGCGAGCACTGCGGACCGGACGTGCCCCTGCACTTCTCCGCGTTCCACCCCGCATGGAAGATGACCGACGTGCCGCCCACCCCGCACGCGACGCTCACCCGCGCCCGCGGAATCGCCCTGGACGAGGGACTCCACTACGTCTACACCGGCAACGTGCATGACACCGACGGCGACACCACCTACTGCCCGAACCCGTCCTGCCGAACGCCGCTCGTGGTGCGCGACTGGTATCGGATCATCGACGACCGGCTTACGGGCGGGACTCCGGCAGGAGAGAGCGGGAACGATGGACGTGATGCGGAGGGCGTGCGATGCCCCGAGTGCGGGACCGTGATCGCCGGCAGGTGGTGATCTCCCCGCCGGCGGGTGATCTCGGGTGATTGCGGGCGATCGTGGGAGGGCACGCGGAAGGATACGCGGGCAACGGGCGTGCGGATGGGCAGGCCGATGTACATCACCCGCTTGTCGGTTGACGCGAATATCTTGGAGCGTATGACTTCCAATACCCTTCGTATGTCTACCCTGTTCCTGCGCACCCTGCGCGAGGACCCCGCCGACGCGGACGTCGATTCCGCCAAGCTTCTGCAGCGCGCCGGATACATCCGCAAGGCCGCGCCCGGCATCTGGACCTGGCTGCCGCTCGGCCTGCGCGTGCTCAACAAGATCGAGGACATCATCCGCGAGGAGATCAACGGCATCGGCGCCCAGGAGGTGCACTTCCCGGCCCTGCTGCCGCGTGAACCGTACGAGGCCACCCACCGCTGGGAGGAGTACGGCGACAACATCTTCCGTCTGAAGGACCGTCACCAGGCCGACTACCTGCTCGCGCCGACGCACGAGGAGATGTTCACGCTGCTGGTCAAGGACATGTATTCGTCCTACAAGGACCTGCCCGTCACCCTCTACCAGATCCAGACCAAGTACCGCGACGAGTTCCGTCCGCGCGCCGGCCTCATCCGCGGCCGCGAGTTCATCATGAAGGACGCCTACTCCTTCACGATCGACGAGGAGGGCATGCGCAAGGCGTACTACGACGAGCGTGGCGCCTATGAGCGTATCTTCCAGCGTCTCGACCTGAAGTACGTGCCCGTGTTCGCGATGTCCGGCCCGATGGGCGGTTCCGCGTCTGAGGAGTTCCTCGCCCCGATGGCCATCGGCGAGGATACGTTCGCGCTCGCCCCGTCCGGCAAGGCCTGGAACGTCGAGGCGCTGCACACGCCCGAAATGCCGGAGATCGATGCTTCGAACACCCCGGCGATGGAGACCCGTGAGACCCCTGACTCCAAGACGATCGAGGCGCTGGTCGACACCGCCAACCGCCTGTACCCGCGTGAGGACGGTCGCGAATGGACCGCCGCCGATACGCTGAAGACCGTCGCCATCACGGTGATGCACGCCGAGGACGAGGACCATGACAAGCCGTGGCGCGAGGTCATCGCCGTGGCCGTGCCGGGCGATCGCCAGGTGGACATGAAGCGTCTCGAGGCGCAGTTCGCGCCGTCCGAGATCGAGGAGTCCACTGAGGAGGACCTCAAGGCCCACCCGGAGATGATCGCCGGATACATGGGACCGATGGCGTTCGGCAAGCAGGGCGAGACCGCAGGCGTCGCTGAGCCGGTGCGCTTCTTCGTCGATGCGCACGTCGTGAAGGGATCCGAATGGATCATTGGCGGCGACGAGGCCGGCAAGCACCGCTTCCACGCGGTCTATGGCCGTGATTTCGAGGCCGACGGCACCGTCGAGGCTGTCGAGGTGCGTCACGGCGACATGAGCCCGGACGGCTCCGGCCCGCTGAGCTTCGAGCGCGGCGTCGAGATCGGCCAGGTCTTCCAGCTCGGTCTCAAGTACTCCAAGGCTCTGGACTTGAAGGTCCTCGACCAGAACGGCAAGGCCGTTCCGGTGTGGATGGGCTGCTACGGCATCGGCGTCTCCCGCGTGCTCGCCTGCATCGCCGAAACGCATCACGACGACAAGGGCCTCGCATGGCCGACCGTCATCGCGCCGGCGCAGGTCCACGTGGTCGCCACCGGCAAGGACGAGAAGGCGTTCGAGGGCGCCGAGAAGCTGGTCGCCGATCTCGAGGCCAAGGGCGTCGAGGTCATCTACGATGACCGCAAGAAGGTCTCCCCGGGCGTCAAGTTCAAGGATGCCGAGCTGATCGGTGTGCCGGTCATCGCCGTGGTCGGCCGCGACTACGTCAACGACGGCACCATCGAGATCCGTGACCGCGACGGCGAGAACAAGGTCGCCGTGCCGGCCGATCAGGCCGTCGACGAGCTGGCGAAGCGCATCTGATTCGTCGTTGTGCCGTCCCTTCGGCTCCCCTTGTCAGGGGAGCCGTTTTTTATCCACAACACGCCCGTGACGCTAGGCTCCGCCCACATATTCCGATCGGTCTTGCTCGTGCACCGTGCTCCGACGCACGCTGGAGGCACCGAAGAACGGCCGCCCGTGGTCACACGCGCGGGTGAGGCCGTCTCTTCGGTCCATCATCGATCGCATCGGCCAACGAGGGCCGATCGCATACGGAAAGGACCAATCGACATGGGTATCCAGCAAATTCAGGTGACCGTCACCGGCAATCTCGGTGCGGACCCCAGATCCTTCGGCAAAAGCATCGACGCTCCCGCCTGTTCGTTTCGCATCGGGGTTACTCCACGATTCTATGACTCGGGTCTCGGGCAGTGGCGTGACCGCGAGACCACGTGGGTGGGTGTGCGCGCCTATCGCACGCTCGCTTCGAACATCCTGGGATCGTTGCACAAGGGCGATCCCGTCATCGTGACCGGCACGCTCCACTCGGAGCGCTGGCGCAAGGAGGGTGAACAGACCGACCGGTTCACGCCGGTGATCGACGCCGTCGCCGTCGGTCACGATCTGAGTCAAGGCATCGGCCGATTCCGCCGGGTCGGGCGCGAACAGCCCGCCTCGGACGCGGCGGAATCGGAACGGAACGATCAGAACGGGCGGAACGTCCCCAATGAGCAGGGATCGGATTCGTACGCCAATGCCGGTGGTACCGGCGCTCCCAGCAATGATCCGCTGCCGGGCTCCTCGACACCGGTGAGCCCGGTCGACATCCTCGGTGCGCCGCGGGATGACGATGCCGATGGCACCGAGGTGTACGGTGCCATGAGCGAGGACGAGTCCGCCGACGGCGAAGCCGAGTCCGCCGACGGGACCGTGGATGACGATGGTGTCATCCACGACGAATCCGCAGGTGGCGAAAACGCTGATGGGGCCGATACCGAGTGGGAGACGTCCTCGGGAATGTAACCCCAGCCGACGACGATAACAACGACAACAACGACAATGGCGGAGGCGTCAGCAGCATGCTGGCTCCTCCGCCATTTCATGACCGGTCTGGTCGACTACCAGATGCGCACGCGCTGGTCGGGGGCGAGGTACATCGGATCGCCCTCCTTGACGTCGAACGCCTTGTAGAACAGATCCACGTTGCGCACGATGCCGTTCGTGCGGCATTCGGCGGGGGAGTGCGGATCGATCTGCAGATACTGCTCGGCCAGCTCGTCACGGTTCTTCGTACGCCAGATCGACGCGTAGCTCAGGAAGAAGCGCTGCACGCCGGTGAACCCGTCCATCTCGGGGGCGGTGGCGAGCGACGCCTCGATCGCCTCGGCGGAACCGTCCTCGGCGCGGCCCGCGGCCTTGTCGAGTGCGAACGCATACGCCTTGAGCGCGATGTTCACGCCGCCCAGATCGCCGATGTTCTCGCCGATCGTCAACGCGCCGTTGACATGCGGGGCCTTCTCCGGCTCGTCGGCGTACTTCTCCTGCAGCTGCCTGGGCACGAACGCGTTGTACTGCCCGATGAGCGCCTTCGTGCGCTGCTCGAAGTTGGCCTTGTCCGTAGGTGTCCACCAGTCGTTGAGCTTGCCGTCGCCGTCGTACTGCGAACCCTGATCGTCGAAGCCGTGGCCGATCTCGTGGCCGATCACCGCGCCGATGCCGCCGTAGTTGGCCGCATCCTCGGCCTGCGGGTCGAAGAACGGCGGCTGGAGGATCGCGGCCGGGAAGACGATCACGTTCATCGTCGGCTCGTAGTAGGCGTTGACCGTCTGCGGGTTCATCAGCCACTCGTCCTTGTCGACCGGCTTGCCGACCTTCTCCAGCTGATATCCGATCTCGTAGAGCGCAGCGGCCTGCATGTTCTCGGCGAGCACGGCGTCCTCGTGCACATCCAGCGCCGTGTAGTCGCGCCAATGGTTCGTGTATCCGATCTTCGGTGTGAACTTGGCGAGCTTCTCGAGGGCCTTCTCCTTCGTCTCCTCGCCCAGCCAGTCGGAGTTCGTGATCGACACGCGGTAGGCGTCGATCAGGTTCGCGACCAGCTGCTCCATACGCTGCTTGGAGCTTTCGGGGAAGTGACGGCGCACGTACTCGCGGCCCACGTCCTCGCCGCAGATGCCGTTGACGAGGCTCACGCCGCGCTTCCAGCGATCGCGCTGCTTCTTCGCGCCGGAAAGCACCTTGCCGAAGAAGTCGAAGTTCGTCCTGTCGAACGCGCGGGAGAGGTAGGAGGCGGATCCGACGATGAGATGCACGCGGGCCCAAAGCTTGAGATCGTCGAGATCGGCGGCCTCCCAGAACGCGTCAAGACCCTCCAGGAAGCTCGGCTCGTGGACGATCACGCGCGAGAACACCGAGCGCAGGTCGAGCGGCTGCACCTTGGCGGCGGCGGTCGCATCATAGCCGGCCTGCCATGCGTCGATCCACGCATCCAGATCGAAGTGCTTGAGCGTCGCGGCCAGATCGGCGTAGTCGGTGGGGTTGTAGGTCTTCACCGAATCGCGCGTGGCCACGTTGTCCCAATGGTTCGCGGCGATCCTGGTCTCCACGTCGAGGAATCGGGCGGCCATGTCGAGCGCTTCCTGGCTCGGCGTGACGGTCACGTCCTCAACGTCGTCGCCTTCGCCGTCCTCGCCGTCGGTCTGCGACTTCGGCAGTTCGTCGCCGACGTTCGGATTGTCCTCGGCGGCCGGCGCGTAGCCGGCGTTGACGAGCTGGACGGCGACCATGTGCACGTAGGCGTCACGCACCGGCGCGTAATGGTCCTCACGGTAGTACGCCTCGTCCGGCAGCAGGATGCCGGCCTGCTCGATGTGCGCGATGTTGAGATCCGGATTGCCCGGGTCGCCGTAGATCGGCAGCGCGAACACGTCGACGCCGGTGGACGCGTTGAGACGTCCGAGCGTGCGGGTGAGCTCCGCCTTGTCCTTGGCGGCATCGATCGCGTCGAGATCGGCCTTGATCGGGGCGATGCCCTGCTGTTCGATCAGATCGGTGTTGAGGAACGAACGGTACAGGGCCTGCGACTTGACGGCCGGGCAGCCGTCCTCATCCTCGAGGATGTCGCGGATCTGGTTCTCCGCGTTTTCGGCGAGCTTGTCGAACGAGCCGTAGCGGGAACGATCGTCGGGCAGACGGTACGTGTCGATCCACGGGCCGTTCACGTAACGGAACAGGTCGTCGGAAGGCTTGATGACGCCGGAGAACGATGCCGGATCGATGCCGGACTTCAATGCGCTGGTAGCGCCGGTGGTTGCAGATGCTTCACTCATAACGACCACAGTAGTCGCCACGGGGGAGCGGAGGCGGCGTTCGTCCGCCTGCCGTCCCCGCGAATGCTCGTGAGATCGGATCAGATCAGCGTGAGCTGGCGATGGATGACCGCGTCGTTTCCCTTGGCGGTGACGTCGGTCCAGTCGACCGCGCCGAAGCCACGGCCGGCGTGGCGATCCGTGTAGCGGTGCATCCATTCGAGGCACTGCTGGGTCTGGATCGCATCGCTCAGCGCGCGATGCTCCTCGTTGTCCGCGATGCCGAATCGCTGGATCAGGTCGAGCAGACGGTGATGGCGCTGCGAGGGGAACAGCGTGCGGCTGATCTGCATCGTGTCATAGTCGACGCAGGAGAACGGGCCTCCGAGCACCTTGCGTGCGTTCCAGTCGAGGAAGCGGATGTCGAAGCTCACGTTGTGGCCGACGATCGGCTCGAACGGGACGGCGGCGATGGCGGTGTCGGTGTTACCGGCACCGGCACCGGCCGGTTCGGGCTCGTAGGAGGCGTTCGGATCGGCCGAGACGCCGGCCGACAGCCACGAGACGAATCGCGGCAGCACCTCGTCGATCGTCGGCAGTCCCGCGACCATCTCGTCGGTGATGCCGGTCAGTTTGACGACCTGCGCAGGAATCGGACGTAGCGGGTTCACCAGCTGCTGGAACCGGTCCACGATACGCCGGTCGCGCACGCGCACCGCACCGATCTCCGTGATCGAGCAGCTGTTCGGGTAGAAGCCGGTGGTTTCCAGATCGAGCGTCACGTAGTCCGTGGGGAAGCCGGACATGAGGGATCCGGCGGCAGGAGAGCCGGCCGTGTCCGAACCGTTCCCGGTCGGAAGATCATCGAAATCGTCGGTACGGCCGAACGTGGTGATGCCGGAAACGGTCACTGGGTGCTCCTTCGGTTGCGTGTGTGTATGGCTTATGTGGCGTCCTGCGTGCGTCACGCGTCGTGCATGGACACGCGCGTTGTCGCGGGCCTCGAAATGCTCAATCCATAGTAGATGTACGCGTGGAGGCCGGGCGCGGGCGTCGGTCTATATTGGTGGGATACGCATGCGCAGTCGATGCGTGGAGGAGAACGGACGACAAGGAGAGAACGGGACGATGACACGGATCGTAGCGGGAATCGTGGCGCACGTGGATGCAGGCAAGACCACGCTGTCGGAGGCGCTGCTCTACCGCACCGGAGAGATCCGCAAACTCGGCCGCGTGGACCACGGCGACGCGTTCCTCGACACCAACGCGCTCGAGAAGGCGCGCGGCATCACGATCTTCGCGCATCAGGCGCTCGTCGAGCACGGCGATCTCAGGCTCACCCTGCTCGACACGCCCGGTCACGTCGACTTCGCCGCCGAAACCGAACGTGTGCTGCGTGTCCTCGACTACGCGATCCTCGTCGTCTCCGGCATCGACGGCGTGCAGGGCTACACCGAGACGCTGTGGCGACTGCTCAGACGGTACGACGTGCCGGTGTTCCTGTTCGTCAACAAGGCGGATGCCCCCGGATTCGACCGCGACGCGATCCTCGCGCAGCTGCACGCGCGGCTGAGCGACGCGATCCATCCGCTTCCGACGGTCGGTGCCGATCCGTCCGCGGACGGAAGCGACGGAAGCGCGGCGGTGCCGTTCGGCGACGAGATCGAGGACATCGCCGCATTGGACGAGCATGCGATGGAGGAGTACTTCGACGCCGGCGCGATCACGCTCGACCGCGTGCGTGCGATGATCGCCGCGCGCGAACTGTTCCCCGTGTTCTTCGGATCCGCGTTGAAGCTCGACGGCGTCGAGGAGTTCCTCGACGGATTCGCCGCCTACGCACGCGAACCGCAATGGCCCGCCGACTTCGGCGCACGCGTGTTCAAGATCTCGCACGATGACAAGCACAACCGACTCACCTGGCTTCGCGTGACCGGCGGCACGCTCAAGGCGAAGTCGCTGATCGATGGAGAAGGCGCCGAGAAGGGTGCGGAGAAGATCGACCAGGTGCGCGTCTACAACGGCGCCCGATTCGACATCGCCGCCGAACTGCCGGCAGGATCGGTGTGCGCGGTCACCGGGCTGGAACGCACGTTTCCCGGCGAGGGGCTGGGCATCGAACCGGATGCCGAATCGCCCGAAATGCAGCCGGTGCTCACCTACACCGTGCTTCCCGCCGGAGCAGCCGGCGCCGGGGCCGATTCCATGGCCGGCACCGGCGGCGAATCCGCGGTCGGCGCGTCGGACGAATCCACTCCCGCGGATCGCCCGCGCTTCGATGACCTCACCCTGCATCGGGTGCTCACCGCCTTGCGCGAGCTCGAGGACGAGGATCCGCTGCTGCACGTCGTATGGGTGGAGCGCGTGCAGGAGATCCACGTGCAGCTGATGGGTGCGGTCCAGTTGGAGATCATCCAGCAGACGCTGCACGAACGCTTCGGTCTGGACGTGTCGTTCGGTGCCGGATCGATCCTCTACCGTGAGACCATCACCCGTCCGATCGAAGGCGTGGGGCATTTCGAGCCCCTGCGCCACTACGCCGAGGCGCACATCCTTCTGGAGCCGGGCGAGCCGGGCAGCGGCGTGCACGTCGCCTCCGCACTGTCCGTGAACGAGCTCGACCGCAACTGGCAGCGTCTGATCCTTACGCATCTGACCGAACGCGAGCATCTGGGCGTGCTGACCGGTTCGCCATTGACCGACGTGAAGATGACGCTGGTGGCCGCGCGTGCGCACCTGAAGCACACCGAGGGCGGCGACTTCCGTCAGGCCACGTACCGTGCGATCCGTCAGGGGCTGATGGAGGCGCGATCCGGCGTCGTCGGGCACGCGGTCGTCGGAACGGATACGGCGCGGCCCGAGTACGAGATCGACGAGGACGAGGAGACGCAGGAGTCGAACGACGCGCCGGGAGCATCGAAGGGTACGGCATCGAACGGGACCGCGGCTGACGCCGACGCGCGTGCCGAGGCGGTCGCGCGGATGGCGAAGGCCGTGGCCGCCGATCCGGGCAACTGCGTCGTGCTCGAACCGTGGTACCGCTTCCGTCTCGAAGTCCCGCAGGACATGCTCGGGCGCGCGATGGCCGACATCCAGCGCATGTCCGGCACGTTCGATCCGGCCGTTTCGGACGGCGAGTACGCGTTGATCGAAGGGCTTGCCCCGGTCTCCGAGATGCGCGACTACGCGATGGACGTCAACGCGTACACGCACGGGCGCGGCCGCTTCTCCGCGACGTTCGGCGGATACCGGCCGTGCCATGATCAGGCGCGCGTCATCGAACAGGCGGCATACGATCCGGAATCGGACTTGGACAACACGCCCGACTCGGTGTTCTGCGCGCACGGCGCCGGATACCCGGTCAAATGGTACAAGGTACCCGAGTTCATGCACCTCGACTACGCGACGGCGTGATAGTGATATAGGGCGCGATTCGCGATCACGGGATCTGCGGGCGGATCAGATCGTTCGACTCGAGGAAGCGCTGCACGTCGCGCAGTTCGTCCATGTTGATCGAATGGGCCATGCCGGGGTAGATGTGCTCGCTCAACGTGCCGTGTGCGCGCCAGAACGCGCTCATCGCCGCGACATCGGCGGCGGGGAAGATGTCGTCGATCGAACCGTGGCCGTAGAAGACCGGCGGCTGTGAGGTCTCGAGCGTCTTGTCGCCGTCCATCACGCCCGGGGCGAGCCATCCGGAGAAGCTCACGGCGGCCGCATAACGGGCGGGATCGAAGCGCAGCATGTGCGCCGCAAGCAGACCGCCCTGCGAGAAGCCCAGCGTGACCACCCTGCGGTCGGCGGGGATGTTGGCCTTCACCCATTCGTCGATCGCGGCGGCCGCATCGTACGCCTGACGGGTCAGCGACTCGCCCTCCGGCACGCCCTCATGCGCCCAGTCGCCGAACCACGTATACCCCATGCCGTACGCGATCTGGGCCTGAAGGCTCGCGAAATCGGCCGAACCCGCGCCGCAGTAGCGCAGCAGGTCGGGCAGATCGTACTCGTTGGAACCCCATCCGTGCAGCAGCACGAACACCGGATCGGCGGAGCGGGAGGAATCGGAACCGGAATCGTTCAGACGCGTCAAAGCCTTGGAGATCTTCATGATTCCCAAGTGTAGGCGTCGAATGTCGCCGACTCATAACATTCCATAACCAACACATATAGCAACGCCATTCCATCACGCGCCGACATGCGTTATCGTCATAACCAACCGCACGGGAACACCCCGAACAGGCGGTACAACCACAACAGGAACAACGAAACCACGCAACAGCAAACCGCGCGACACACACGATAGGGGGTGCGCAATGACCAGGTTCAACACTCAGCTCGTACACGGCCTTCCGCTCGGCGACAACGCCACCGGCGCCGTGAACCCGCCGATCTACAACTCGACCACATATGCTTTCGACGAGGTCGGCGCCATGCCCCGCTACGACTACGCGCGCAGCGGCAACCCGACCCGCGAGTTCCTCGAGCGCCAGATCGCGCAGCTCGAACACGGCACGCGCGGCTTCGCGTTCGCCTCCGGCCTCGCCGCGATCCACGCCACCCTGAGCATCTTCGAGCCGGGGGACCGCATCATCGTCGGCAAGAACATCTACGGCGGCACCTACTCGCTGTTCCACGACTACTTCTCACGCTGGGGGCTGACGATCGAATCGGTCGACACCCATGATTTCCAGGCGCTCGAAACCGCGATCGCCGGGGATCGCGAGCACGGCGTCTCGCCGGCAAAAGCCGTCTACTTCGAAGTCCTGACCAACCCGCTGCTCGACGTCAACGACGTGCGCGGCATCGCCAACATCGCCCGCCGCCACGGGGCGCTGACCATCGTGGACAACACGTTCGTCACCCCGTACCTGCAGCGCCCGCTCGACCTCGGCGCCGACATCGTCATCCACTCCGCGACCAAGTACCTCGCCGGACACTCCGACGTGAACGCCGGGCTCGTGGTGACGCTGAGCGAGGAGATCGGCAACAGGATCTACTTCGCGCAGAACCGCTTCGGAGGCGTGCTCGCCCCGCTCGAATGCGACGCCGTGCGCCGCGGCATCCAGACGCTCGCGCTGCGCATGGACCGTCAGCAGGCCAACGCCAAGGCGGTCGCGCAGTACCTGCTCGCGCACCCGCTGGTCAAGACCGTGCACTATCCGGGGCTTCCCGGGCACGAGGCCGAGCTGCGCGAGAAGGGTCTCAAGGGCGCCGGCGGAGTACTGAGCTTCGAGGTCGTGCCCGGCGTGGACCCGGCCGACGTGCTCGACAACCTGCACGTGTTCCGCCTCGCGGTCTCGCTCGGCGCGGTCGAATCGCTCGCCGAACTGCCGTGTAGGATGACGCATTTCGAACTGCCGCGCGAGGAGCGCCTGAAGGTCGGCATCACCGACGAACTGGTGCGACTGGCCGTAGGCATCGAGGACGAGGCCGACCTGATCGAGGATCTGGGTCAGGCATTCGACATCGCGTACACGAAGTACATCGAACGTCACTCCGACGTCGACCTCTTCGCACAGCTCACGTCGGGCGTGTTCGCCTGATCGCGGCTGATCGCCGACTCATAGGACTTCGTCGTCGGCGGGTTGGGGGATCCGCCGGCGGCGATAAAGGGGAGAAGAACCATCCATCACCATGACAGAAAGGGGATTGTCATGATCAGTGTCAAGGTACGTGTCACGACGGGCACGGCCGCCGGAGCCTTCCGAATGATGTAGCCTGTGGCCGGCTCGTGTACCGGTCATAGGCGTTAAACTCACAGATCTCCTGTCGTTAGGGCATCGGTGGGAACGGAAAGCCGCTGTCGGTGCGATCATTTCCGCACGGTTCTCACAGTTCCGTACAGCCGACGGGCAGGATCCCCGTCCCGTGATCCTGTCGGCCTCCAACCCATTCCGATGTCCGTATTCGGGCCGATGCGTGCGTGCGTTGCCGTGGCGCATGCACGCATCGGCCCGACCATGATCGGTCTCATTCAGGCCAGTCGTATTATTCCCATTATTTGTACTATTCCTAGCATTCCAAGCAGTTTTCCACATCCGCCATAGGCCTTCGTCGCTTGCGTACGACGGAGGCCTATAGCCTTCTCTTATAGCGTCATCGGACGAATCGTGATACCCATTCGCCGGTTCATGCACGAGGGTTTGCTATGGTTCCGTCACAGTACGTACAGTGAACGTTCACCATTCGCCGTGCATCGTGAATGCCGTTCGACGCCGCACCTGGTGTGCCGCATCCGATCCGGCGATGAGAAAAGAGGGAACCGATGTCGAAGTTCGCCACGCAGGCCATCCATGCGGGCTATGATCCGAAGGACCATGATCACGCCGCCGTCCCTCCCGTATACGCCTCGGCCGCATTCGATCTGGGCGATGCGGCGCGTGGCGAGGCGCTCGCCGCCGGTGACGTCGACGGTTTCGAATACTCGCGTGTGGCCAATCCGACCGTCGACGCGCTGGAACGTCGTCTGGCTGCTCTTGAGGGAGGCATCGGAGCCGTGGCCGTGGGATCCGGCATGGCTGCGGTCACCTACGCGCTGATGTGCGTGGGCGAGGGCGGCGGCCGCATCATCGCCCCGTATGATCTCTACGGTGCCAGCGTGGACGCGCTCGGCGACTTCCTGCCCCAGTTCGGCATCCACGCGGATTTCGTCAACGACATCAACGATCTCGGCGAGGTCGCCTCGAAGATCGGTCCGGACACTCGTGCGATCTTCGCCGAGACCGTGGCCAACCCGTCCACCGAGGTGCTGGACATCGAACCGCTGGCCGATCTCGCGCACGAGCACGGCATCGCCGTGATCGTGGACAACACCGTCCCTACTCCATACCTGCTGCGACCCATCGAGCACGGTGCCGACGTGGTCGTCCACTCCACCACGAAAGGCATCACCGGGCACGGTAACGCCATCGGCGGCGCCGTGATCTCCGGCGGATCGTTCGACTGGGCCAACGGCAGGTTCCCGCAGTTCACCGCACGCCAGCAGGTCATCAGCGACGATCGCGCCGGCGAATGGCACAGCTTCGCCGAGAAGTTCGGCAAGGCGGCGTTCATCAAGCGCATCCGCATCAAGTATCTGCGTACGTTCGGCGCGGTGCAGAGCCCGTTCAACGCCTACCTGTCGCTGGTGGGGCTGGAGACCCTGCCGCAGCGCGTCTCGCAGCAGGTCGCGTCCGCCACGCGCATCGCCGAGCATCTGACGCGCACGCCCCACGTGGTGAAGGTCAACTACTCCGGCCTCGGCAACACCCCGCAGTTCGAACTGGTCCGCAAGTACTTCCCCAACGGCGTCGGCCAGATCCTGTCGTTCCTCGTGGACGGCAGCGCCGACAACGTCCGTCGCATCATCGACGGCACAAGGCTGTTCTCCTACGTACCGAACATCGGCGACGCGCGATCGCTCATCGTCGACCCGGCGCACATCACCCACCGAGAGGTGCCGATGGAGGCGCGCATCGCCGCCGGCGTCACCGACAACCTCATCCGCCTGTCCATTGGCCTCGAGGACCCCGACGATCTGATCGCCGACCTCGACCAGGCCATCGCCGGCGCATACTGACGGCCGAGTGCCCCTGTGGTTCCTAGGTCCTCGATCCTCCGGTTTCCAGAGTTCCCTCGGTTCCTTCGGTTCTTTGGTCCTTGGTCCTATTGGTTTCTCGGTTCCTTTGGTTCTTTGGTTCCTCTGGTTCCTCTGGTTCCTCTGGTTCCTCTGGTTCCTCTGGTTCCTCTGGTTCTCTTGGGTTCCTTGGGTTCCTTGGGTCTTCAGGTCTCCTTGGCTTCTTGGTTCCTTGGGGCTCCAAGTCCTTGGTTTCTCGGTTCCTTTGGCACCTGTTCCTTCCTCAGCGTCACTTATTCCCGAGATTCCTCCAGTGCGCGGGAATAGGTGACGTTGACCTTAAGTCAGCGTCACTTATTCCCGCTGGGTGAGCTAATTTCGGTAATAAGTGACGCTGAGGTCGAAGGGACAGCGAGGATGGGGGAGGACCGGGGGATCAACGTTGACTGGGAGATCGACGTTGGTTGACTGGGAGATCGACGTTGACCGGCGGGTCGACGTTGACCGGGGGATCGACGTTGACGAAGTCACCTTAGTTTCGGTACTCCGGCGGTCACCAGCTTGCTCTCAAGTCGTTGCGGTACCATCACGTCCTCATAGAAGACGTGAACAACGGAGGTGACTCCTTGTGATTTCAGGGACCGTTCCCGCTCGCGTTCATAGGCGAGCTTCGACTGGAGATTGGCTCGATTCGGGTTGCTGTTGTCGCGATATTTCGCCACGCCGTCGTATTCGGCGACGATGATCCTTCCATCGGCTAGCTTCCAGCAGAAATCAGCGCGATACGGCATGGAGAAGTTATCGGGATTCTCGAATTCGACCTGCAGCAGCGGCTCCGCGAAACCCTGTTCGATGATTCGTCCCCGCATCAGCGACTCTCCGCCGTTCTCGCTCAGAGGATTCGCCCATCGCAACAGTTCGGACACGGCCTTCTCATTACAGACGGTCTGAATCATCAAAGTCCGTACATCTGTGATGGTGACCAATTTCATACGCAATGCGGAATCATAGATGGCCAGAGCATTGGCGAACGGATATTCGGCGCAATCGATCAGCGTTCTGGCGGGTGACGTCAAGAGGAAGCGATTGGAATGTATCCAGGCGGGGATCCGTTTCATGTAGATGCGATGAAGTCTGTCGTGATCGCCGCTCTTGACACCACTGGTGCTGGCGATATGGGTCGTGCCGTCGTGCAGCGAATACGAATGCTGAAACCCGTACAGGCATGCGGCGCTCAATCCGGCGAACACCCATCGGGGATGAAGGATAGACAGCGACCGGATCACATGCAGCGATTGCTCCTCGGCATTGAGGGAGTTCCAGTACCCGGTTTCGGCATATAGATTTCGGTATGGCGAGATCAATTCGCCGACGGCCAGCCGTCGTCGGCATGCTCGGCGAATGGCCGGGTCGCTTCCGATGACGCAGCGGTGTTCCTGCTGCGCCGTTCGCATCATCGCGATGAGTCTTTTGTGCTTCTTCATGGAGGTGACGTTACGAATGCGCCGACCATGATTGCAACCGGATCGGGGAATGTGGACGAAACCCCGATTCCGTGAGGGGTTGTGGGTAACTAGTGGTCTGTCTTGCAGTTGTTTGAGTGGTATCGGCCCCCTCTGACGAGGGGGCTGGCAACGAAGTTGCCTGGGGGAGAGACAATGGTTGAAACCTCAATTATTAACGAGACGGACCACTAGTACGGTGGGGTGTCTCCGGCGATTGTCGATGCTCAGGTTGTGCCTTCCCTATTTCGGCGACGGTCAAGACCGGCTACACATTTACCGGTTAGCTGCGCACTTACCGACCAGATACGCACTTAAAGAGACAGTTTCGACCAACTACGGACTTATCGATATAGACTTCCTCTCCGTTACCAGACTTCTCCGTTACCCCTTTCCATTACCAGACTTCTCCGTTACTTCTCTCCGTTACCAGATTCCTCCGTTACGGTCTCTTAGCGTCGCTTATTCCCGAAAGTAGCCCACCCAGCGGGAATAAGTGACGCTGACTCGATACCAGCGTCACTTATTCCCGAGCACTGGAGAAATCTCGGGAAAAAGTGGCGCTGGAATTGGTGGCGCTGGGATTGGTGGCGGCGCTGGGGTGGTGACGCTGGATTGGTGGCGCTGGGGCTGTTGGCGCCGGGGGACTGACTAACACTGGTGAAGCGTTGGCATCGGGGAGTCTTGGCACTGGGAAGTGGCACCGGGGATTGGTACGGGGAATTGGTACCGGGGAATTGGCACCGGGGATTGGTACGGGGGTGTTGGTACTGGGGAGTGTTGGTACCGGGGCGTTGGCGCCGGGAGGTGTTGGTACTGGGTGGTGAAGTACTGGGTTGTTGACCTCAGTTACCAGTATCGGGTTATTGACCCCAGTTGCTACCGCCGCACGTTGGTCAACGACTCGCCGGCGGCGTAGCGGCGCACGTTCTCCAGCGCGATCGCGACGATGCGGCGTTCGGTGGCCTCCAGATGGTTGCCGCCGGCCACATGCGGGGTGATGAGGCAGTGTGGTTCGTCCCACAGCGGGCTGTCCTTCGGTAGCGGTTCGGGTTCGGTTACATCGAGTCCCGCGCCGTGCAGCTGGTCCTCGGACAGCGCCCGCGCCAGAGCGATCGGGTCGACGGCGGTGCCGCGGCCCGCGTTGAGTAGAATCGCGGTGGACTTCATCAGGGTCAGGCGACGTCCGTCGATCAGGTGGAACGTGTCCGGTGCGGCGGGCACGACAAGGGCGATCACGTCCGCAGTCGGCAGCAGAGCGTCGAGCTCGTCGAAGCCGTGCATTTCGTCGATGCCGTCCGCAGGTTTGGCGGGGTTGCGGCGTACGCCGACCGTGTGCGCACCCACGGCCTTGCACAGTCCGGCGAAATGCGAGCCGATGTCGCCGGTGCCGACGACCAGCACGGTCGCGCCTTCGGGCGACAACGCGCGTCCCAGATCATGCCAGCGATGCTCGCTCTGCTGGCGTGCGTACATCGGCAGGTTCCGCATGAGCGCCCACATCATCGCGAACAGATGCTCGGAGACGGTCTGGCCGTAGGCTCCGGAGGCGTTGGTCACATGGGTGGACTCCGGCAGCACGCCGGGCGCGACGTACCTGTCGACGCCGGCGCTCCACGTCTGCAGCCATTCGAGGTTCGGGTACTGCGCGCATTCGGCAGGGTCGATGTTGCCGATCACCGCGGTGGCACGCTCCCTGAGTTCCGAAGGAACGTTCGCGTGCCATCCCCATCGTGCCGCGTTCCATCGGATTGCCGACGAACTCCTGCGGCACGTCGCCGGCCGCGGAAACGAAAGCCTGCCGCTCCTCATCGGTGAGCGGCAGGCAGTTGACGATCAGTTTGTTCGCGTTGCGTTCGTTGCTTTCGGTCATGGCTCCCAGTGTAGGTCGATCAGGAGCGTCGATTACGTGCTGTCTTGCGATACGCGAATCGTATAACCCCGTTCGTCCCGTTTAACCGAAGCGGGTGACCGTCTCGGTGAGTAGTCTTCGATCACCTCGCGTGGGCGCCGGCCGTGGATGCGCCGGAACCCGGAACATCGCTTCCGGACTGTGTCTCGGCGGCTGTAAGCATGGCCTTGGTGACCTGCTCGTAGAGATCCTGGTAGCCGCCGGGTGTGGAGGCCGGCAGCACCACGGTCTTCGCGTTCTTCGACTCGGACAGCGAGCGCATCACGTCGAGGTACTGGTTGAACAGCACGACGTTGTTGACGTCATTGATGTTCATGCCCACGGCCTGCAGGCTCTTGATCTGGTCGACGATACCGTTGGCGATCTCGCGGCGGTAGTTGGCCTGGCCCTCACCCTGCAGCCTGGTCTTCTCGGCCTCGGCGGCGGCCTGCGTCTCGATCTGGATGCGCTGTGCCTCGGCGCGCTGACGCGTGGCCTCCTTCTCGCGCTGGGCCGCGTTGATCGAGTCCATCGCGTTCTTGACCTGCGGCGACGGGTCGATCGCGGTGATCAGGGTCTTGACGACGGTGAAGCCGAAGCGGCTCATCTCGTTGCCGACGGTTTTCTGCACGTCGAAGGCGACGTCGTCCTTGCGGGCGAACGCGTCGTCCAGCGTCAGTGCCGGGATGGCGGAGCGCAGCGCGTCCTCCATGTAGCTTCTGAGCTGTCCGGCGGGATCGCGCAGCTCGTAGTATGCGGTGGCCACGTTCTCCGGGTTGACGCGGAACTGCGTGGACGCCACGACGGTGACGAACACGTTGTCGAGCGTCTTGGTCTCCAGCTGCACGTTGAGCTGGTTGACGCGCATGTTCGTCTTCATCGCGATGCGATCGACGATCGGGATGCGCATGTGGATGCCGGCGAACTGTACCGACTGGAATTTGCCGAATCGTTCGATGATGAACGCCTGCTGCTGCGGCACGATGAAGATCGCCGAGATCAGCAGTGCGAGGATGATCACGACAAGGACCAGAATCAGTGCCGTGGTCCCGAACATTTCACCGATGACCATTGTCTTTTCCCTTCCAACGCGTTGCGACCGCCATCGGTCGCAACTGCTGGTTCCATCGTATCAGTTATCGGTGTTGGAGGGGAATGACCCGGGAATCCCCGTTTCGTTTCGCGAGGGACGGGGACGTGGGTCAGCTCTCGAGGAATCCGGGGATTGCGGCCGCCGCGGCGTAGCCCTTGCGGTACATCATCTCCAGCCCCTCGAAGCTCTTCTTGAGGGTGTTGAGGCCGTAGAGGTCCTCGGGGGCGAGGATCAGCACGCGCCCCTCGGCCTCGTATCTCTTGGCGAGTTCGATCTCGTCGTTGTAGGTCTTGTAGCGCATGCGCAGACGTTCGGCGGCGGCCGGATACGTGTGTTCGAGAATGCGCGCCGGCGCCAGATCATGGCGTTGCTGACGCGTCTCGTCGCGCAGGCGCGACAGGATCAGCACCACGCGCTCGTAGCCGTCGTCCAGCGCCTTCTGCACGGGGATGGGATCGGCGATGCCGCCATCGAAATACGGCACCCCGTCCACCACGTACGGCTCGCACGCCACCGGCACCGCCGACGAGGCCTTGACCGCGTCGAAGTCGTCATAGCGGATACGCGACTTGTCGAAGTACTTGGTCGAACCGTCCTCCGCGTTGCACGCGACGATCGTGAAGCCGGTCGGGTTCGCCTCGAACGCCTCGAAATCGACTGGATACTCGCCGTCATGGTTGCTCAGCGTGCCGTAGATGTAGTCGAGGTTGGCGAAGTTGTGGTTCTTGAGGAAGCTCTCGGTGCTCGCGTACTCCTTGCGGAACGCGTACTTCGTGTAGAACGTGTGGTTGCGTCCGTGCTGTCGGGCGATGAACGAGGTCATGTTCGCGGCGCCGGCCGAGACGCCGTAGCACATGTCGACGTCGATGCCCTCCTCGAGCATGTAGTCCATCACGCCGCAGCCGAAGATCGCGCGGAATCCGCCGCCCACATCGATCAGAGCAGTCCTGTTCGCCATCGTTCCCTCCATGATCCATGACCCGATTACGAGCGAGAGTACGCCATCTGCCGGGACATTGAAGGGGAATTGGACAGATGCGGTTCAGGCGTCGAGCAGCTCGCGCGACAGGGCCGCGATGCGCTCGGACGGATCGGAATTGGCGAGCTCGACCGAGCCTTGCGCGTCCTGAGGGGCGAGATCGCCCAACGATTCGAGCACGACGTCCAGATGGCGCACTGTGCCCTCGTTGCCGTCGATGATCGCGGCGCTGTCGGGCAGCAGCTCGCGGAAGTAGTCCCGGTAGAACACGAAATGCGTGCAGCCCAGCACCACCGAGTCGATGCGATGCAGGTCGTACTTGTCGAAATAGCGATGCAGCGTGTCCATCACCAGATCGTGATCGTGAAGACGACCCGATTCGACGATCTCCACGAGATCGGGGCACGGCTCCTTGAAGATTTCGTTGTCGGAGTCGAAACGGTCCATGAGCCGGGCGAATTTCCGTTCGCGCAACGTCAGCGGCGTGGCGGCGACGATCACGCGCTGAGGCACGTGGCTTCCGTCCGATTGGACGCCGCCGCGGTCGCAGGCGACCTTGAGCGCCGGCTCCATGCCGATGATCGGGATGTCGTAGGTCTCGCGCAGGTCGTTGACAGCGGCGGACGTGGCCGTATTGCAGGCGATGACGACGGCCTTGACGCCCTCGTGCACGAACCGGTCGACGATCGCGAAGCTCAGTCGGCGCACCTGTTCGGGGGTCTTCGTGCCGTACGGGGCGTTGGCGGAATCGCCGAAATACAGCACCCGTTCGCGCGGCATGTCCCGCACGATCTGCCGAACCACGGAGATGCCTCCCAAACCTGAATCGAACACGCCTATCGGAGCCGTCGAAGACATGCCTGTTCCCTCCCTGACATCGCTCGCTGACAAAGCTCAGCCGTACCACGTACTTGGTTCCCAGACTACTCACCGTAGATGTCGAAACCAAACAGGACTCCGCTCCTGCGGTGCGCATGGCGAGTATGCTGTGGCCCATGAGCATTCCGCAGCATGTCACCAAGGCACACGCCACCGGCAACGATTTCGTCGTCTACCTCGATTCGGACGGCACCTTCGAACCCACCGAGGACGAGGTGCGTTTCCTCGCCGACCGTCATTTCGGCATCGGCGGCGACGGGCTGATCCGTCTCGCCCATCCGCGCGACGTGTCCGATCTGAGCACCGAGCAGGTGGCCGACTGCGAGTCGCAGGGTGCCGAATGGTTCATGGACTATCGCAACGCGGACGGCTCGCTCGCCGAGATGTGCGGCAACGGCACGCGCGCCATTACGCTGTTCGCGCAACGGCACGGCCTCTTCGACGGCGATACGTTCCGTCTCGGCACGCGTGCCGGCGTCAAGACGCTGACCTCGCTGGGCGATGTAGCGGGGCTCGGACGTGACGTGTTCCGCGTCGAGATGGGAGCATGGAAGCGCGGCGAGCTCGACGGCTACGAGGTCACGATCCCTGGAACGGATGGTTCGGCCCGCGGCACGTTCGTCGACATGGGCAATCCGCATGTGGTCGCCGTCGTCGAGGACGCGTTCTCCAGCCTGCCCAACGTCGAATCGCTGGATCTGGTGACCAAGCCGGTCGTCGCCCCCGTCATCGAATCGGACCAGAACGTGGAGTTCGTGCGTGTCGACGAGATCGGCGAGGCCACCGGCGTCGGCGAGGCCACGATGCGCGTCAACGAGCGTGGCTGCGGCGAGACCCTGTCATGCGGCACCGGATTGTGCGCCACCGCGGTCACGCTGCGGGCGAAAACCGACGTCGACCATTGGATGATCACCGTGCGCGGCGGCACGCTGCGCGTCGATGTGACCGATACGGACGTGACGCTCACCGGTTCGGCTACACTGGTCGGCGACATCACGCTGTTGGGGGCGTGAGAACGTGAGAAAAGGGGAACGCCGATGACCGGCAGCGCACGAAACGGTTTATCTTCTTCTTCATCGAAGGCATCGTCGGAATCATCGACGGTTGACGAAGCGGCATTGAATGAAACGGCATCGGACGAGACCTTCGATGCCGCGGACCGCAGGCCCACGGGATTCCGCCATGGGTCCACATGGACGTATCTGATCATGCTCATCGCCTCGGCGGTGGCACTGATCGTCTCGTTCGTGCTGTCCGCGGAGACGCTGGAACTGGCGAGGCATCCGGGCCAGCAGCTGTCGTGCGACGTCAACTCCGTGCTGTCCTGCTCGGCCGTGGCCCAATCCTGGCAGGCGGAGATCGTCAAATTCGCCGGATTGAGCTATCCGAACGCGTTCTTCGGCATCGCCGCGGAGTCGGTGTTCGTCACGATCGCCGTGATCGGACTGGCCCGCGTGAAGGTGCCGAAGTGGTTCGCGGTATGCACCTGGTTCGGCGGACTCGCGGCGCTGCTGTATTCGTACTGGCTGACCACGCAGTCGCTGTTCGTGATCCGCGCGCTGTGCCCGTGGTGCCTGGCGCTCATGTTCTCGACCACGATCCAGTTCATGGCCCTCTCCCACGCGACCGCTACGGTCCAGCGTCTGCCCGGCGGCGCCTCCGATAGGCCGCGCGTGCTCGACACCTACTATCGTCTCAACTACGATCTCATGGTTGACGTGGTGTGGATGGTCGCGATCGTGGCGATCATCCTCGTCAAGGATGGTGCGGCGTTCCTCTCCTAAGGGGGAGACTGGAGGTCTAGGCCCTAGAGGTCCAGGCCTAGAGGTCCGGGGGGAAGCTTCCTGGGAATCCGCATCGGGGCCGGTTCGTGCGGCGAGCGGTTACGATAGAGGTATGACGCATTACGAGACGCCGGCCGAACCGCCGCAGGCCGGCTGGGACCTGCACTGCCACACGGTGTTCTCCGACGGCACCGAAACGCCCGAGGGACTGGTGGCCGAGGCGCGGCGATTGGGTCTGCACGGCGTGGCCATCACCGATCATGACACCGCCGCCGGATGGGAGCTGGCCGAACGGGCCGCACGTGAGGCCGGACTGCCGATGCTGCGTGGCACGGAGATCACCGCCGAGGACGAGAACGTGTCCGTGCACATGCTCGGGCTGCAGTATGATCCGCGCAACGTGCATATCTCGCAGCTGTTCGCCTCCACGCGCGAGGCGCGACTGGTGCGTACCAAGCGCATGGTGGAGCGTCTCGCCGAGGATTTCCCGATCTCATGGGAATCGGTGCAGGCGCAGGTCAAGGAGGGCGGCAGGACCACCATCGGACGTCCGCACATCGCCGACGCGCTCGTCGCGGCCGGGGTCTACGCCACGCGTTCCGAGGCGTTCGCCGGTGCCGTGAGCGCCAACTCCAAGTACTACATCCCCACGCCTTCGCCCACGACGCATGAGGTGGTGCGTGCGGTCGGCGAGGCCGGGGGAGTGACCATCATCGCGCATCCCGGCGATCTGAGCCGCAATCCGCGGCTGCTGTCCGACGAGCAGATCGAACGACTCGTCGACGAGGGACTGGACGGGTTGGAGGTATGGCATCGCGGCAATCCCCCCGAACAGCGCGAGCGTCTGCTCGCCATCGCGCGGAGGCGGCATCTGCTCGTCACCGGCGGATCCGACTGGCATGGCGCGGGCAAACCCAACAGGCTCGGCGAGAATCTGACCGACGATGCCACCGTGCGTGAGATCGTGCGCCGCGGCGCGATTCCGTTGATACGGTGATATCCGGTGTGGTGATATCCGTATAGCGAAGCGGGGATGACTTCCTTATGGAGTCATCCCCGCTTCGTGTTCTCCTGTCTATCGTCTTGTTTCGACTGGGCAGCCGTATCCCTGCTGTGACTATTCGGCCGTGACTATTCGGCTGTGACTATGACCGGGATGGCCGGGATACGGCAGACACGGAAAATACGTCGCAATACGTCACATGGCGCCGAAACCGACGGCGTGCTTGGTCTCCGAACCGACGATCGCGTAGCCGAGCGCGTCAGCGGGGACGATGATGCGGCGTCCCTTGTCGTCGGTCAGCTCGATCGGCTTGCCGTCGGCCACCGCCTGCGCGATGGTGGCGTTGACCGAATCGGCCGATTCGTCGGTGCTGAAGGTGACGGCGCGCGCCACGTTGCGGATTCCGAACTCGATGTCCATGTGCTGCTCCTTTGTGCTGTGTTCCTGATGTGTTCCTAGTGTTATGCGTCAAGACGCGTTTGTGTCAGGTGACTGGTGACTATTGTGCCCTCAGCCACGCCCGAGCGCGACGGGAACGTGTGCGATTACGCCTTCGGCGTGGTCACCGATTCGCCGGTGTCGTCGTCCTCGTCCTCGTCGGTCACCTCGTCCGCGTTATCCGACTCGTCCGTCGCGTCCGACTCATCCGTTTCGGCCGGCGTTGCGGTCTCGTCGAAGTTATGCGGCTGCTCGGGTTCGGCCTCCGGGGTCACGACCGGCTCCGCATCGTTCGTATCATCCGCGGTGTTGTCCGCGGTGTCGTCGTCCTCGTCCGCATCGGCGGCCGCGGCGGAATCGCCGTCCTTCGCGGGAATCTCGGCGGAGGATCCGGCGGTCGGCTTGTCGTCGAACGTCTCGTCGTCGAACTCCAGACCGGCCCGTGCGTCGCGCAGTGCGCGCTCCTCGCGTTCCAGCAGGGGGATGACGATCGTCGCCGTGTTGTTCGCGCGCTCGCGGTGATGTTCGTCGTGACGTTCGTCCTGCGGTGGGTCCATCAGCCGGTCGGTGCCGAATCCTCCCTGCGCCACGGCCGCGGCGACCGGGAACGAGACAGGCATGGCCTCATCCGCCTTCCCGGAGCCGGAGTCGGAATCGGCATGCGCGCTGACATCGTGTTCATCGGTGTCATCATCCTCATCGTCGCCGTCGATCGGTGCCAACGTGATCGTCTCGCTCGACGACGGCGCCGGCATGTCCGGGTAGGGGGAGGACGGCTGCGGCTTCGTCGAGCCGGTCGCACCGGTCGGGCCGGCTTGCCCGTCCGCCCGTGCCCCGCCCACGTGGAAGCTTGGCGGGATCGTCGCCTCCTTGGCGTCGATCGGCGCATCCATGGTGTCGTCGTTGCCGGTCGGCACCGCGATGCGTCCGGCCGCCTCGATATAGGCCGAACCGGTACGGTCCGATTCGGCCGTCGCATCGGCGCCCGGATCCCCCGGACGGACTCCCGCGGCCCTCGCCGCGGCCTGTTCGGCGGCCTTCGCCGCGGCGCGACGGCGCTCGCCGTCCTTGAGCAGCGTGCCCACGGTGATCGTCGAGGGCGGATTGTCCGCCGTATCATCCGGGTCGCCGGCACCGGCCCCCGCACCCGGGGCGCGACGGGCCTTCGCGGCGGCGTTGGAGTCATCGACGGCGCGCGAGGTCACGCCCAGCTGATGCGCAAGACGATCCACCTGCGCCTTGAAGCGGATGATGCCCTGCGTGTCCGCCTTGTTCAACGCCTGAATGAACTCGCCGACCTGCTCCATCTGCACCCACAGGTTGGCACGCAGCATGATCAGGTCGTCCAGACGGTTGCCCATCATGCGCCCGTACGCCGTGAGCACCGCATTGCGATGATCCTCATCGAGCTTGGAGAAGATCCACGCCAGATCGCGCGCAGGGTCGTTGACCTGCATGTTCTGCCAGTTGTTGATCGCCGTGATCGTCGAACCGTCGAAGCGCACATCGCCGTCCTCGAAGCCGCCGTGCACCAGGCAGGTGCGGAACGACCACAGTCCCTCCGTCTCGAGGATCCTCGACCAGCTCGAGGTGATCTCCGTTGGGACGTGGCCGGCGTGCTTGAGACGTGCGATCCATGCGACCAGCTGCGCCTTGATCTGCTCGGTCGCGTATATCGGATACCGGGCCTTGGCCAGGAACAGCGGGTTCAGACGGTGGATCGCGCCGATCGCCGTGCCCATCGACGAGCAGTCATCGAGCGTGAGCAGATTGAGATCGCGCTCGCGACCGTCCTGATGCATGGCGATCATCACCGCCGTGGTGCCGGTCGGTCCCTTCGGATCGTCTCCCGGAACGAATGCAAGCACGCGGTCGAACGCGAAGCCCAGACCACCCGGCTCGCGCGCCTCGGCGAGCGCCTTCGCCGCCTTCACTCGCGCGGCGAGCCGCTTGCGCCCCTGTTCGTCGTCCGTGGCGTACACGTCGTACGTCTTGCCGGTCAGGTCGCGCACCTGAGCCTGGTCGATGCCGCCGATGTGCGTGGTTCCCGGGGACACGCCGGCCACGATCACGGACGGCATCGCGGCCGATGTCAGAGCCGCCAGCATCAGTTCATTACGTTCAGTCACACTCCCACAGTAATACAAGGAGGCGCGATGGCCACGCCACTTGCCACAATGAAGGGCATGGACGTGGGGCGTGAGGGATCGGGCGAGGATCTGCTCGAGGGATTGGACGAGATGCAGCTGGCCGCGGCGAAGGCGCTGGACGGCCCGGTGCGCATCATCGCGGGCGCCGGCGCGGGCAAGACGCGTACGGTCACGCGTCGCATCGCCTACGCGTGCCGCACCGGCAGGTGGGATCCGGCGCGTACGCTCGCCGTCACGTTCTCCGTCAAGGCGGCGGCGGAGATGCGCGTGCGTCTGTCCTCGCTCGGCATCGGGGATTCGGTGACTGCGGCGACGTTCCATTCCGCCGCGTTGCACCAGCTGCGCCGCGTGTGGACCGATGTGTGCGACGCCCCCTTCCCGAGGCTGGTCGATGATGCGCGTGACATCGCCGCGCGTGCGATGCGTCTGATCGATCCGGATCTGGATCAGGATGATCTGACCGTGCGTACGGTGCGTGACGAGATCAACTGGGCGAAGATCTCGCTGGTGGCGCCCGATCAGGTGGCGCGTGTCGCCGCCGTGAGCGACCGGTGCCGTCCGGCGGGGCTCGAGCCGGGCAGGTTCGCGGAGATCTACGACGCGTACGAGAAGGAGAAGACCGTACGCGGCGAGATGGATTTCGACGACATTCTGCTCATGGCCTGCCATGTGCTCGAGGATTTCGAGGAGGTTTCCGCGGCGATCCGTCGTTCGGTGGGCTGGCTGACCGTAGACGAGTATCAGGACGTCTCGCCGCTGCAGCACCGGTTGATGCGCCTGTGGCTCGGTGACAACCGCAATGTGTGCGTGGTGGGGGATCCGGCGCAGACGATCTATTCGTTCGCGGGCGCGTCGAGCTACGATCTGCTCGGGTTCGCCGACGAGTTCGCGCCCCTGTCCGCCGATATCGCGCTGAACACCGATTACCGGTCCACGCCGCAGATCGTCTCGTATGCGAATCGCATTCTCGCCGCCTCGCCGGTCAGGCACGAGTATCTGAAGCTCGCCTCGGCCAGGGAGAAGGGGCGGCGTGTCGAACGCACCGTGTACGAGACCGATCAGGAGGAGGCGCGCGGCGTGACTGCGCGCATCCTGCGGCTCATGGAGCAGGGGGTGAGTCCGTCCGACTGCGCGATCCTCACGCGCATCAACGCGCAGCAGGCCGTATGCTGCGCGGCGCTGCGCCACGCGGGACTGCGGTATCGAGTCAAGCGGGACAGCGGCGGTGCGGGCGTCGCGCCGATCGCCGATCTGGATGCGGCGCAGCGCATCGCGATGGTCGAGGCGTTGCGCGAGTCGGAGGCGGCGGCATCCTCCGGTACGGGATCCTCCGGTACGGCATCCTCCGGCCTCGTGCGGCAGGACGATGCGACGCCGACGACGGCCGAACAGGCCGAGCGGGCGCGCGTGTGGATCGCGCGTCTCGGCCAGGTCACGGTCTCGACGGTCCACGCCTCGAAGGGACTCGAGTTCAAGCACGTCTTCCTCATCGGCTGCTCCGAGGGGCTGATGCCGTACGGGTCTCCGGCCCCCGGCGACGAACTGGAGGAGGAGCGCCGGCTCATGTACGTGGCCGTCACCCGCGCCGAGGATACGCTGCACCTGTCCTATGCGCGATCCAAGGACGGCATGGGGCCGCAGCAGCGTCGGCTGAGCCGCTTCCTGAGCTGACGCGTCGACGTGCTGGCCGGTCTCCGAAGGAGCCGACGGGCGGCCGCGGCACGTGTGGAATCGCCCGTCGATTTGACAACGCGCCGTGCTACTATGTGCATCGCAGTCAAGGCGATGATCCGTCATCAGCGGGGAGCCTTCGGAAGAACGGTCCAAGCGTGCGGCGTACATCACACATGCGCGTCGCGTGTCGCGGACTCAGTAGAACCGACGGGATCGGCCCGAAACAGCCGAACGCAAGCGGTCACGCGGCGCGTGCCGGGGCAGTAGCCGGTCGTGCGCATGACAAGCGAGGTGGTACCGCGGTGGCGGGCTCGACGTCGGGCAGACGTCGGATCCAAAGTCGTCCTCGTATGAAACCAACGAAGCATATACGAGGAGAACCACACGGTGAGCGACAACGTATATCCCAAGGCGAACGAGGGCGGCGAGACCGCGCACGTCGCGCCGAACCCCAGCTTCCCGCACATGGAGGAGACCGTCCTCGACTACTGGGACAAGGACGACACCTTCCAGAAGTCCGTCGAACGCAACCCCTCCGGCGACCACAGCCAGAACGAGTTCGTGTTCTTCGACGGCCCGCCGTTCGCGAACGGCCTGCCGCACTACGGCCACCTGCTCACGGGCTACGCCAAGGACGTGATCCCGCGCTACCAGACGATGAAGGGCCGCAAGGTCAACCGCGTCTTCGGCTGGGACACCCACGGCCTGCCCGCCGAGCTCGAGGCGCAGAAGGAGCTCGGCATCGACTCGGTCGACCAGATCGAGAAGATGGGCATCGACAAGTTCAACGACGCCTGCCGCGCCTCCGTGCTCAAGTACACGCATGAATGGCAGGACTACGTGCACCGTCAGGCCCGCTGGGTCGACTTCGAGCACGGTTACAAGACGCTGAACATCCCGTACATGGAGTCCGTGATGTGGGCGTTCAAGCAGCTCTACGACAAGGGTCTCGCCTACCAGGGCTACCGCGTGCTGCCGTACTGCCCGAAGGATCGCACGCCGCTGTCCGCGCACGAGCTGCGCATGGACGCCGACGTCTACCAGGACCGTCAGGACACCACCGTCTCCGTGGCCGTCAAGCTGCGCGACGAGGAGGACGCCTACGCCGTCTTCTGGACCACCACCCCGTGGACCGTGCCCACCAACTTCGCGATCGTCGTCGGCGCCGACATCGACTATGTCGAGGTCAGGCCCACCGAAGGCAAGTTCGCCGGCAAGAAGTTCTACCTCGGCAAGCCGCTGCTCGGCTCCTACGCCAAGGAGCTCGGCGAGAACTACGAGATCGTGCGCGAGCTCAAGGGCTCCGACCTCGCCGGTCGCCGCTACTACCCGGTCTTCCCGTACTTCGCCGGCGAGACCGCCGAGTCCGAGGGCCACGTGCCCGGACCGAACGGCTACACGATCTTCACCGCCGACTACGTCGACACCGTCGAAGGTACCGGCCTCGTCCACCAGGCCCCCTACGGCGAGGACGATATGAACACCCTCAACGCCAAGGGCATCAAGAGCACCGACGTGCTCGACGAGGGCTGCCGCTTCACCGCGCAGTGCCCGGACTATGAGGGCATGTTCGTCTTCGACGCCAACCTGCCGATCCTTCGCAACCTGCGCGCCGGCGACGGTCCGCTCGCCTCCATCCCCGAGGATCGCCGCGCGATCCTCTTCCAGGAGAAGAGCTACGTGCATTCCTACCCGCACTGCTGGCGCTGCGCCACGCCGCTGATCTACAAGCCGGTCAGCTCCTGGTTCGTCTCCGTCACCAAGATCAAGCCGCGCCTGCTGGAGCTCAACCAGGAGATCAACTGGATCCCGGGCAACGTCAAGGACGGTCAGTTCGGCAAGTGGCTCGCCAACGCGCGCGACTGGTCGATCTCCCGCAACCGCTTCTGGGGCTCGCCGATCCCGGTGTGGGTCTCCGACGATCCGAAGCACCCGCGCGTCGACGTGTACGGTTCGCTCGAGGAGCTGAAGCGCGACTTCGGCGACTACCCGCGCGACCGCGACGGCAACATCAACATGCACCGTCCGTGGATCGACAACCTGACCCGCGTCAACCCGGACGATCCGACCGGCAAGAGCCACATGCACCGCATCACGGACGTGCTTGACTGCTGGTTCGAATCCGGCTCCATGTCGTTCGCGCAGTTCCACTACCCGTTCGAGAACAAGGAGAAGTTCGAACAGCACTTCCCGGCCGATTACATCGTCGAATACATCGGCCAGACCCGCGGCTGGTTCTACCTGCTGCACGTCATGGCGACCGCCCTGTTCGACCGTCCGGCGTTCAAGAACGTGATCTGCCACGGCATCGTCCTCGGCTCCGACGGCCAGAAGATGTCCAAGCACCTGCGCAACTACCCGGACGTCAACGGCGTGTTCGACAAGTACGGCTCCGACGCGATGCGCTGGTTCCTCATGTCCTCGCCGATCCTTCGCGGCGGCAACCTGATCGTCACCGCCGAGGGCATCCGCGACACGGTCCGTCAGGTCATGTTGCCGGTGTGGAGCTCCTACTACTTCTTCACGCTGTACGCGAACGCCGCCGGGTACGACGCGCGCCAGCTGCGTCCGGAGGAGGTCGCCTCCCTGCCGCAGATGGACCGCTACCTGCTTGCCCGTACGCGTCGCCTCGTGCTCTCCGCCGAGAAGTCGCTCAACGAGTTCGCGATCTCCGACGCGTGCGATGCGGCCTCTGACTTCATCGACGTGCTCACCAACTGGTACATCCGCAACAGCCGTGACCGCTTCCTCAACAAGGACGAAAGCGCGTTCAACACGCTCTACACCGTGCTCGAGGCGTTCATGCGCGTGCTGGCGCCGCTCGCCCCGATGGAGGCCGAGTCCGTGTGGCGCGGCCTGACCGGCGGCGAGTCCGTGCATCTGGCCGACTGGCCGTTCGTCGTCGACGAGAAGACCGGCGAGGACACCGAGCTGGGCCGCGTGCTCGTCGACGATCCCGCGCTGGTCGCCGCGATGGAGAAGGTGCGCGAGGTCGTCTCCGGCACCCTGTCCCTGCGCAAGGCCGCCAAGATCCGCGTGCGCCAGCCGCTGAGCAAGCTGACCGTCGTGGCCGAGGACGTGGCCGCCGTCGAGCCGTACACGGACCTGCTCAAGTCCGAGCTCAACGTCAAGGACCTCGAGTTCTCGACGCTGGAGGACGCCGCCTCCCGTGGTCTCAAGATCGTGCACGAGCTGCGCGTCAACGCGCGTGTGGCCGGCAAGCGTCTGCGCAAGGACGTCCAGTTCGCGATCAAGGCGTCCAAGTCCGGTGCCTGGCATGTGGACGCGGGGACCGGTGCGCCCGTCGTCGAGACCCCGAACGGCGACATCGTGCTCGAGGACGGCGAATACGAGCTCATCAACCGCGTGGAGGAGCAGGACGCCGCCGAAGAGGCCGTGTCCGTGTCCGCCGCGCTGCCGACCGGCGGCTTCGTGATCCTCGACACCGCCCTGACCTCGGAGCTCGAGGCCGAAGGCTACGCCCGTGACGCGATCCGCGTGATCCAGGACGCCCGTAAGGAGGCCGGTCTCGACGTGGCCGACCACGTCACGCTGACCCTAACCGTGCCGGCCGCCGATGCGGCCAAGGTCGAGGCTTTCCGCGACCTGATCGCCTCCGCCACCCTCGCCGCCGACGACTTCACGGTCGTCGAAGGCGCCGAGCTCAAGGCCGAGGTGGTTAAGGGCTGAGCTGAGCGGCGTGAGCTGCGGTTCTTCTCCTCTCGGCCCCCTCTGACGAGGGGGCTCCCGGCGGAGCCGGGTGGGGGAGAGACATAGACATATAAGTCTGCTTCATATAAATGGTCCTGTTTTCCGATTCTGAATGATCGGGAGACAGGACCATTTTCCATGTGCGCCGACAGTCAACCACTGTTATGGCGTTGTGTTGCTTGGGGCAACCGTTAGCTACACTTATCACAATAAGTGCAGCTAACTGTGAGGAGAGGTGTTGGATACTAACGATGAATTGCTGATTCCACCCGTCGGTAGGGAGGAACATGTCTGGCACATCGCCGATGACGCTCCGGTCTCTCGCTCGCGTCGTTCCCGCGGCAACGGCGATTACGAGTCGACGGTTCCGACGCGACTGGCGTCTCTCGAACTTTCCATTCCCGCAGCCCTGAGTGCCGACGTCGAGGAAGCGGCGGGGGCTTTATCACGATTCGATATGTATGCCGCCTCCAGATTGGGTGCCGGGAATCATGTGCTTGGCCCGATGAGCGCGGTGCTGCTCAGGACCGAGGCCACGTCATCGTCACAGATTGAACATCTGACGGTTGGCGCCAAAAACCTCGCGCTGGAGACGATTCACGAAAGTTCCAGCGACAACGCGGCGATCGTCGTGGGTAATGTGCGTGCCATGGAGGCCGCCTTGCGCCTCGGAAAGGACATGGACGAGGAGCATGTGCTGGCGATGCATCGCGCACTGATGCTGGCACAGCCTGGTTGGGAGGAGGAAGCGGGGCGTTACCGCGACCGACTGGTGTGGGTGGGAACCGATTCGTACAGTCCTCGAGGAGCTTCGCATGTCGCCCCGCAGGCGGAGCTTGTTCCGGCGGCCATGCGGGATCTGCTTGCGTTCATCGCGCGCGACGATCTGCCTGTCATTGTCCAGTGTGCGATGGCGCATGCGCAGTTCGAGACCATTCACCCGTTCTCCGATGGCAACGGGCGGTGCGGGCGAGCTTTGGTGCACGCGATTCTGCGGAACAAGGGCTTGGTCCATGCCACCACCCCACCGGTCTCGGCTGGTCTGCTGAGACGCACGGACTCCTATTTCGATGCGCTGACGGCGTTCAGGAACGGTGACGCCGAGCCGATCGTCGAGTCGTTTGTGGAGGCGTGTCTGTTTGCGGCTTCCAGCGGTGAGCGCCTTATTGACGATCTGACGCATCAGCTGGATCTCGCTCGTGAGCAGCTGCAGGGAACGCGTTCCGATTCGCCGGTGTGGCGGGTGCTTCCGCAACTGATCGAGCAGCCGATCGTCACCACGAAGTACCTGTGCGAGTCAGTGGGGTTGAGCAAATCGCAGTCCGAGCGCGCGATACGGCGTATGGAAGGCGCCGGTGTCCTGACAGCACGAAGCGGTCGGCAGCGCAACGTCATCTGGGAGCACCGCGGCACATTGGATGTTCTGGATGCCTATGCCGCTGGGTTGCGGAGGCGGTAGGGCGTCTCGTTCAGGGTTATGCTCGGAATTGGTTTATGTGAAGATAAAGGCGAACAATGGCGCAGGTAAGGAGAACGATAATGGGACTAGAGGATGCCTTGTCGTCTGGGATTGGTTCCGGTTCGGCTGTCCCGCATCAGGCGTTCTATGCGCGCACCAGTGAACATGGATTCGAGACCTGCGTGGAGCACCTGTGCATGACTGGTTGTCTGTCTGGCGGATTCGCCCAGCAATTCGGGCATGGTAAGGACGGCTTGTTGGCCGGTCTGTTTCATGACATTGGTAAGTACTCTCAAGCGTTTCAGAAACGTATTCGTAACCCCGAACGCTATGGCAAGGTTGATCATTCGACGGCTGGCGCTCTGTTTTTGGTGCAGCATGGATGCTCTGCCGCATCGTTTGCGGCGATTGGACATCACACTGGGCTGCCTGATATGGGTGGTCTGGGCGAATTGGAGGGATCGACCTACAGTGCACGCATGAACAGGGCGTGCAGTGCGGGGAATAAGAATCCTCTCGTATTGGCTGATGCGTGGAAGAGTCAGCTGCACGTTCCGGCATCGGCGTTCATGGAGAATACGGAGGCTGGGCGAGAGATCGGACGGGAGAATAAGAACCGATCCTTCTATTCCGAGATGATGCTGACGCGCATGCTGCTGTCGACGCTGGTGGATGGGGATCGGCTCGACGCGGAGTTCTTCACGTCGAATCGGGAGGATCGCGCCGAGCATGAGCTGCTTGCACGTCTGAAGGAGAGGCTCGGCGGCGAACGGTTGGCGGAGGAACAGGCGCCATCGTGGAATACCCTACGTGAGGCGGCATTATCGGCGGCCGATTCCTTCGCCAATGAGAGCGATGCCAGGATCGCGCAGTTGGCCGGTATCGTGGAAGCGATCGCCCGGAAATATTTCGACAAACCTGATAAGACGCCGCTCGATGAAAAGCGATGTGAATTGTTGGAACGCTGTCTCGACCGCGGTCGGGACGAATCATGCGGTCCCGGGCTGTATACGCTTACGGCTCCCACCGGGAGTGGCAAGACTTTCTCGTCGATCGCGTTTGCGTTGGAGCATGCGCGTACGCACGGATTGCAGCGGGTCATCTATGTGATCCCCTATACGTCGATCATCGATCAGACCGTCGGCCAGTTCGAACGGATCTTCGGGATCGATGCCGTGCTGCCGCATTACGCCGAGGCGCCATATCAGCTCAAGGATGAATCCGATATGGACGAGAACGATCTCAAACGGGTGCTTGCGGCGGAGAACTGGAACGCGCCGATCGTGGTGACCACTGCGGTTCAGTTCTTTGAGAGTCTGTACTCGAACAAGACCTCTCGTTGCCGCAAGCTGCACAATATCGCGAACTCCGTCATCGTCTTCGATGAGGCACAGACGTTGCCGGTGCCGTATCTGCGTCCGTGTGTCCGGGTGATCGCCGAACTCGTGGAACGATACGGTGCCACGGCGGTGCTATGCACGGCGACGCAGCCGGAGCTCAAGCCGCTGTTCGACCGGGCGTTTGATGGTGCCGAGGCTAGGATTCCCGAGATATCGCCGTTCTCGGATGCCGATCGTGACACGTTCCGCCGTGTGACGGTCGATTGCATCGGCGATATCGGACTGGATGCGCTCGCGGACCGGTTGGGTGAGCATAGGCAGGTGCTGTGCGTCGTGAATACACGCAAGAAGGCGCAGTATCTCTATGGCCGACTTGCCGGAGATGACAGTGCAGGTGACGGCGAAGAGAACAGCGCAGAAGGCGTGTTCTGCCTGACCACGCTGCAGTGCGCGGCAGATCGCAGGCTCTTGCTTGAGGAGATTCGCGTTCGTCTTGCCGCGGATGAGCCATGCCGGGTGGTGTCCACCTCTCTGATCGAGGCCGGTGTGGATGTGGATTTCCCCGTTGCATATCGTGAGGAGAGCGGTTTGGATTCCATCATCCAGACAGCCGGACGTTGCAATCGGGAGGGAAGACGTTCGGCGGAGGAGAGCATGGTCTATGTGTTCTCCACTGAGGGAGGCTGCGCTCCGTTCCTGAAGCAGAACATCGAGGCGTTTCGCAGGGTGTCGGAGCGATGCGCCGACGCTGACGTGATGGCGGATACGGCGATACGTGGATACTTCAGCGAGATGCTGGATATGCTCGGCGATGCCTCTCTGGACAAGCGTCATATCCTGCGGCTGCATGAGAACGATGCGAACCTGCCGTTTGAACGTATCGCCGAACGGTTCAAGCTGATCGATACGCCGACCGTGCCTGTGTACATTCCGTTGTCCGGTGAAGGTGAGGCTCTGTGCGATCGATTGGAGCGGAACGACATCGATCGTACGCTGTTCAGACGATTGGGCAAGTATGCGGTGAACGTATGGCCCAAGCATCTGCAGCAACTGCTGTCGGCGGGATCCGTTGAACCGGTCGGACGCGGTGCATCTCCCGAAGAGGACTGCTTCATACTGAGGGATATGGGCCTCTATTCGTCACGACTCGGTCTGAGCGTGGACGTTGCCGCAGCGGATGGCATCTTCATATGACTGATCCGTGTGCACGACCCCGATGAGAGGCGTACACACGGATAGTTGATCAGATGAAAACCAACATATTTCAATCCACGCCGTACTGATGGCGACTGATGATCTCCGATGGTCACAGCGTTTTCATTGAGTAGCGCACCAAGGTGAGCATCCATTGGATATGGTACCACTGTGCGGTGTGCCCTGTATAAATTTCATGTTTGTTTATATCTACAATCTGTGCTATTGTTAATGGCAACAAAGATGTAGCTGTACGCAGTTCCGACGAAAGGAGAGCGAGGATGCCGGTGCGATTGGAGGTTTGGGGAGGTGGTGCTCTCTATTCCCGGCCTGAGTTCAAGACCGAGCGCGTCACGTATGATGTGATGACGCCGTCGGCGGCGCGTGGCGTTTTGGAGGCCATTTTCTGGCATCCCGGACTGCTGTGGCGAATTGATCGTATCCACGTGCTCAATCCGATTCGAGTCGATACTATCCGTCGTAACGAGGTCGACAGCGTCGTGAATGCAAGCAAGATCCGTGCGATGGCGGAAGGCCGTGGTGATGGTGGGGCTATCTACGCCGCCGAGTCCATTCAGCAGCGGTCGTCCGTCATTCTGCGGGATGTGAGATATGTGATTGACGCGCATTTCGTACTTGATCGAGCGAAAATGTCGTCGACGGATTCGGCGGAAAAGTTCCACAACATATTCTTGCGACGTGCAGGCAAGGGGCAGTGTTTCCATAATCCGTATCTCGGCACGAGGGAGTTCCCGGCCGGATTCCGATTGTGGGAGGGGGATGGCGAGCCTGTCGGGTTCGAACGGGGTCATCGCGATCTGGGCTATATGCTGTATGACTTCGACTACCGCAATCCGGCGCATCCCACGCCGTTGTTCTTCCGTGCCGCACTGGAGGATGGAGTGCTTGATCTGAACGATGTGGAGGTGCGATCGTGATCATCGGTGACCTTTGCGAGGAATACAACGCCCTCGCCTCCAAGGGGCGGGCTCCGGTCTATGGATACGATAAAGTCAATGTTCCATATGGATTGGTCATCGATGACGATGGGACGCTGCATGCCATCCGTCCGTTGGGTGATTTCACCGGGAAAAAGCCGCTCAACATCGTTTCGGTGCCTGCGCGCGTGACTCGATCATCGGGTATCGCGGCGAATTTCCTGTGTGATACTGTCGCGTACATGTTGGGCTATGACGCCAAGGGGAAACCCGATCGTGCGGCGAAGGCGTTCCAGGCGTGTGGCGAATTGCATCGTCTTGTATTGGGCGGTGTGGAGACACCGATCGTCGACGCCGTGCGTGCGTTCTTCGCGAAAGGTTCTCAGTGGGAGACCGCCCAAAGGCTCATGGGGGACGATTCGTGGAAATCGGCTCTGACAATGAATTTCGCCCTTCAATATGATGATGGAATGCGGGTCGTGTTCGTCGGGGATGATCCCGATGTGCGGGATGCGTGGGATGCGTATTACTCACGCGAGGATGTCGATGAAGACGGCGAAGCGGCGACATCGATGAGTCTTGTCTCCGGTAGGTCTGTTATTCCGGCGAAGATTCATCCCAAGATCAAAGGGGTGGCAGGGGCGCAGTCGTCGGGTGCCTCGCTGATCTCATTCAACGCGCCGGCGTTCTGTTCGCACGGTGTCGAGCAGAACGAGAACGCTCCGATGAGTAAACGTGAGGCTTACCAATACACGACCGCTCTGAATGTTTTGCTCGCGGATCGCGACCGGGTGCAACGCATTGGCGATGCGACCGTCGTATCATGGGCGCGTTGCGGAGATGTCGGATACACTGCCATGTTCAGTCGGTGGCAGATGAATCCGGCAGGACGATCCGCCGGGGAGGCGGTCGAGATCGAGGTGGGGGAGGCCCTGAAATCATTGGCTCACGGTCGACCGTACGATTTTGATAGTGTTCATCTCGAGCCCAATGAAGAGTTTCATGTGCTTGCCTTGTCTCCGAATGCGGCGCGTCTGGCGGTTCGGTTCTATCTGACCAATACGTTCGGCGCTTTTGCTTGCAATATTGATCGTCACTATGGGGATGTCAGAATTCGGCGTCCGAGCTACGATACGACAATGTTTCTGCCGACGTGGAGGCTGCTGAACCAGACCATCAGACCGCAAAGCAAGAATGCAAGGGTATCTGCTGAAATGGCTGGTGAGGTTATGGAGGCAATACTTAACGGTACCCCATATCCTGTGTCATTGATTTATGCCATTGAGCGTCGTATCAATGTTGAACATGATGTATCGCCGGATAAGGCGGCGATCATCAAGGCATATTACCTACGAGTAACCAATAACCCAAAATTCAAGGAGGTGCTTCAGGTGGATATCAATGAAGAAAGTGATTATGTGCCCTATGTGCTAGGCCGCATATTCTCCATCTACGAGCAGATTCAGTTAGCTGCCATTCCCAATATCAACACTACGATCAAAGACAAGTATTTCAGCAGTGCAGCTGCAACGCCAGCGCGAATATTTCCTATTCTGGGTGATCTTTCCATGAAACACATGAGGAAGACATGGCAGTACGAAGGGAAGAAGGCCAATTTGGCTAAAGCCCTGTGTGACTTGACCAGCAGGATAGGTGATCATTACCCATTGCGTCTTTCTCTTGAGGAACGTGGTGCGTTTCAACTTGGGTACTATTTCGAAAACCAGAAGCGATTCATCAAGAAGAATGCGAATGTCAAGGATACTGAACAAGGAGTAGATCATGATTGATAACAAACCAATTGAGAATCGTTATGATTTTACCATTCTCTTTGATGTGGAGAATGGTAATCCGAATGGAGACCCCGATGCGGGTAATATGCCGCGTGTTGATATCGTAAGCGGAAATGGTCTGGTGACCGATGTCTGCATCAAACGCAAGATCCGTGATTATGTGCAAATGGCAATGGATGAACGGGCTCCTTGGCGAATCTATATTCAGAATAGGCGCACGTTGAATCGTCTTGATAGTGAGGCCTTGGAAGCCGAGCATATCGATGCGCGTCCTGAAGACAAGGACTTTGCCAAGGAAATCAAGGCGTTGAAAAAGGATGATCCTGAATTGGATCGTCGCCTCCGTGATTACATGTGTGCCAACTTCTTCGACATCAGAACGTTCGGAGCGGTGATGACCACCTTCGTCAAGGGAAGCTTGGCGTGCGGTCAGGTGCGAGGTCCGGTTCAACTTGGTTTCGCCAAGTCGATCGATCCTGTTGACGTGCAGGAGGTCACCATTACCCGTATTGCAGTGACGAAGGAGGAGGATGCCGCTGAAAAGAACAACACCATGGGGAATAAGTACATTATCCCGTATGGTCTGTATCGCATGAACGGCTATGTTTCGGCCAAACTTGCGCAGAACGTAACCGGCTTCAGCGATGAGGACCTTGATATGCTGTGGCAGGCTATTCTGAACATGTTCGAATTCGATCGTTCCGCGGCCCGCGGCAACATGGCGGTCCGTAGATTGTATGTGTTCAAGCACAGTAATGCACTGGGTGATGCCCCATCGTGGAAACTGTTCGACAGCATCGACGTTCGCAAGAAGGAAGGGATCGGCGATGCGCGAAGCTTTGCCGATTATGACATCACCGTGAATCGTGATTTCATTCCGGACGCCGTTTCATTGACCGAAATGGTGGATGGCACGCTGTAGGCGAGTGTCCTGTACATACCGTCGATGGCCGGGAGATTGGCATCTGCACCTTCCGGCCATCGGCGGCGAACGTTCATCTGTTCGTCATATCGAATAGCTTCGGAAAGGTGGAATATGCCGACGCAATCCGATTATCCGGAAGAGGATTGGCTTGCCCTTTCGGGGCTCCAGCATTACGCCTTCTGCAAACGGCAATGGGCGCTGATACATCTGGAACAGCAATGGCAGGATAACTATCTGACCACGGCCGGCAGTCTGGAACATGATCGCGCCCACGATTATGCCGCGTCCGAAACCAGAGGTGATCTTCTTATCATGCGGGGCCTGCGAGTATTTTCGAGTCGACTCGGCATTACCGGTGCCTGTGACGTCGTGGAGTTCCGCGCTTCGTCCGATGGGGTGACGTTGCATGGGAGGGCAGGGCTGTGGTCGCCATATCCGATTGAGTATAAGCATGGTCGTTCGAAGAGCGACGATGACAATGCGGACAGACTGCAATTGTGCGCCGAGACGATGTGCCTGGAGGATATGCTGGCATGCAGCATCCCGGAAGGTGCCCTATTCTATCAGCAGACTAAACACCGTGAACGTGTTCTGATCGACGATGATCTCAGAGAACAAGTCACTGTGATGACTCAGCAGATGCACGAGCTATTCCGACGAGGCCACACACCCAAGGTCCGAGTGTCCAAAGCATGCAGAGCATGCTCGTTGCGAGATATATGTCTGCCTAAGCTCATGAAAAAGAATCGTTCTGCAAGGCACTATATTGATGAGATACTCTGCGAGTCAACTCATGGTGGGGAGATAGAAGGGGCTGAGTGATAATGAGACAGTTATTGAATACTTTATTCGTGACCTCTGAAGATGCGTATCTGTCTTTGGAAAATGAGAATGTCGTCGTCTCTCGAGAGGAGGATGTGCTTGCGAAAATTCCGCTACGATCATTGGAAGCCATTCTCTCATTCTCCTATAAAGGTGCTTCACCTGCGTTGATGGGGAAATGTGCCGAAATGTCCACGGGGATGTCGTTCTTTTCGCCGCGTGGCAGGTATTATTGCTCCATTCTTGGTGAAAGCAATCGTAATGTGTTGTTGAGGCGTGACCAATTTCGCATGGCGGATGATGAGACACAGTCGTTGCCTATTGCAAAATCGTTCATCGTCGGCAAAATATACAACAGCCGTTGGGTGCTTGAACGTACTAAGAGAGATCATAAACTTCGTGTCAACGTGGATCGCCTTTCACAGCAAAGCGAATTATTACAGAAGTTGATGGCGTCCGTACGTGACTGCAGCTCCATGGTCGAGTTGCGTGGAATCGAAGGACTGGCTGCCAAGGATTACTTCTTTGCATTCGATGACCTGATCCTGCGTAACAAGGACGATTTCTTCTTTCAGGAGCGAAGTCGGCGACCGCCTCTGGATAGGATGAACGCGCTGCTTTCCTTTATATATGCATTATTGACGAGTGATTGCATTGCCGCGTTGCAAGGTGCAGGGTTGGATCCTTATGTCGGTTTCATGCATGTGGATCGTCCGGGAAGGACCTCTTTGGCACTTGATCTGATGGAGGAATTCCGTCCTGCGATTGCAGATCGTTTTGCACTGACGCTTATCAATACCGGAGTCGCTCGTTCATCTCATTTCGAGGAGCGTGAAAATGGAGGTGTTTTTCTTACTGAGAACGGACGAAAAGCCGTGTTGTCGGCATGGCAGAAACGAAAGCAGGAAATCATCACCCACCCATTCATGGAGGAGCAAATACCGTGGGGACTGGTCCCCTATGTGCAGGCGCTGCTGCTGACTCGTACCATACGTGGTGATTTGGATGCCTATCCTCCATTTGCGTGGAAATAATGATCGGATAATTGATAGAGCGTATGTCGATTTAGTTCGTACGGGTTTGTGTACGCTTTTGTTGGGAAAGGAGTACGATGCTTGTTGTGGTTGCTTATGATGTCAATACGGAAACGGCTGAAGGGAGGAAACGTTTGCGTCATGTTGCGAAGGAATGCATGAAATATGGTCAGAGAATCCAGAACAGTGTTTTCGAATGTTCCGTCACTCCTTCGGATTATCTGTTGTTGAAGCATGCGTTGCAGGAAATCATGAATGAGGAGAAAGACAGTCTCCGCTTCTATAATCTTGGAACGAGATATTCGACTAAGGTAGAGCATATGGGCCGTCAAGGTCATATTCCCTTCGACGATGTAATGATGATCTGAGATGGAGTGATGTTGATCGGGGTAATGCCCCGTATGGTGACGCACGAGGACGATGCAAACCAAGTGCGATGTGGTAGCTCTCAGATTATGATCGGTCCTTCGCACCACATCGTGTGATGTTTGCGAGCGTTTTTGTTTTATCTTGTGCTGTTTGACAACTTAAGAGAGTTGATTTCCTGTCTTAAAGCGGTGATTGGCGAGGAACTGAGGTATTGTGAGCATGAGGATGGACTTGTCTGTCCACATTGTGAAAGATGCTGTCCATCTCCGCGGTCACTCCCCGCAAGGGGAGTGTGGATTGAAATATGTCCAACGCCGGCGGCCTCACCGGAGCCTCCACGTCACTCCCCGCAAGGGGAGTGTGGATTGAAATAGATTGTCCAACATCGCGTAGTTTCCGCGTG
This sequence comes from Bifidobacterium callitrichos, assembly GCF_008698085.1. Lineage (NCBI taxonomy): Bacteria > Bacillati > Actinomycetota > Actinomycetes > Bifidobacteriales > Bifidobacteriaceae > Bifidobacterium > Bifidobacterium callitrichos. The sequence continues at coordinate 859,389 of NZ_RZJP01000001.1, read as the reverse complement.
CCGGTCACTCCCCGCAAGGGGAGTGTGGATTGAAATCTGTGAGATGCAGAAAGGATAGACCTCTCACAGGGTCACTCCCCGCAAGGGGAGTGTGGATTGAAATGAGAATGATCGAACACATCGCGCCGCTCTCATCCCGTCACTCCCCGCAAGGGGAGTGTGGATTGAAATATGTACGCGGCCATGGATTCCTCCTCCTCGGCCGTCACTCCCCGCAAGGGGAGTGTGGATTGAAATGTGATGACGGTGATGACGGTTCCTATGGCGGCGACGTCACTCCCCGCAAGGGGAGTGTGGATTGAAATATCTTGCCGTTGAGCCCGTTGATGACGCCGTCGAGGTCACTCCCCGCAAGGGGAGTGTGGATTGAAATTGGTTTCGCCCCATGTGGGGACGATCTTGCAGTCGTCACTCCCCGCAAGGGGAGTGTGGATTGAAATAGGTCGGCGGGGCTTATGGGCGCGGTGACGGTCTGTCACTCCCCGCAAGGGGAGTGTGGATTGAAATGGTGGCGAGGTGGTGTCGTGCGAGGTGCTGCCGCCCGTCACTCCCCGCAAGGGGAGTGTGGATTGAAATTCGCCCAAGGCCTCGTATGCGCAGAACATGTCGTGGTCACTCCCCGCAAGGGGAGTGTGGATTGAAATGCGTTCGGGTTCGTCAGCGCCCACAGGCGACCGAAGTCACTCCCCGCAAGGGGAGTGTGGATTGAAATTGGGTCTGCGACCGTCAGCGCGGCGATTATATACGTCACTCCCCGCAAGGGGAGTGTGGATTGAAATGTGAGCGCCCTGACGAACGGCACCATATGGCACGCGTCACTCCCCGCAAGGGGAGTGTGGATTGAAATTCGTCATCAAAGACGGGAATGGCAACACGATAGGAGTCACTCCCCGCAAGGGGAGTGTGGATTGAAATAGATTGCTACTGTCGGTGTAGAAACGGGCCTTGTAGTCACTCCCCGCAAGGGGAGTGTGGATTGAAATATGATGTGGTTTGCAGTGCATTCGGTTAGGTGGACGTCACTCCCCGCAAGGGGAGTGTGGATTGAAATGAGGACCTCGGTCAGATAGTCTCAGTCGAAGCAGTCACTCCCCGCAAGGGGAGTGTGGATTGAAATTGGCTCCGGGCCGCGCAGGCGGCGATCCGACGCGGTCACTCCCCGCAAGGGGAGTGTGGATTGAAATATCCTGTTCAACCATGGGCTCCCGTTGGGACCGGAGGTCACTCCCCGCAAGGGGAGTGTGGATTGAAATATGACGGCCGTGAAATTGATGATGGCGACGCAGGTCACTCCCCGCAAGGGGAGTGTGGATTGAAATCAGGACATGCTCAGGGACGGCACCCTCACCCACCTGTCACTCCCCGCAAGGGGAGTGTGGATTGAAATGACGTCGGATGGCTCGTCATCCACCGGTGCGCCCGTCACTCCCCGCAAGGGGAGTGTGGATTGAAATCAAACCGATGACGGGCGTCGCGTCACCTGTCTGGGTCACTCCCCGCAAGGGGAGTGTGGATTGAAATAATATCCACCTGAACGACCTGTGGGACGACTATCAGTCACTCCCCGCAAGGGGAGTGTGGATTGAAATTTGTTGGCCATGTTGTTCGAGGTCCACACGTCCGTCACTCCCCGCAAGGGGAGTGTGGATTGAAATCCTCGTCAAATCATATTTGTCGCCCATCGGCACGGTCACTCCCCGCAAGGGGAGTGTGGATTGAAATACAAGATGCTTGGATTGCTCGTAACGGAGCCATGGTCACTCCCCGCAAGGGGAGTGTGGATTGAAATACGATCGCCCTGCCCACGGTGCGCCACGCGCGCCGTCACTCCCCGCAAGGGGAGTGTGGATTGAAATTCAACCGGTATCCACTCGGACGATGAGGATGACGAGTCACTCCCCGCAAGGGGAGTGTGGATTGAAATCTTGGTTTAAACCAAAACCAAAACCAAATAGTCACTCCCCGCAAGGGGAGTGTGGATTGAAATATCCTCGGAATCGGATTGGAGCGGGCATTCGGCTGTCACTCCCCGCAAGGGGAGTGTGGATTGAAATTTGTCCTTCATCGGGTTGACGTTTATCGAATTGCGAGTGGTCACTCCCCGCAAGGGGAGTGTGGATTGAAATCGCCCTGCTCGGAGATACTGCCGTTACCGGGCAGTCACTCCCCGCAAGGGGAGTGTGGATTGAAATATCTGGCCGGACGCGACCAGCGCGTCGATCAGCTGTCACTCCCCGCAAGGGGAGTGTGGATTGAAATACTGCGGAAGGCGAACCCGCATGGGAACGCATGCCGTCACTCCCCGCAAGGGGAGTGTGGATTGAAATCTTTTTGATGGTTTCAAGCGGATGTGCGCCCATGTCACTCCCCGCAAGGGGAGTGTGGATTGAAATTTTTTCAGCCATGTGAAGCCGTGGGAGAGTTTCACGTCACTCCCCGCAAGGGGAGTGTGGATTGAAATTCGAGATACTCCTCGAACTCATCCGCGACCGGCGTCACTCCCCGCAAGGGGAGTGTGGATTGAAATTTGAGTTGGTCTAGGTCGTCGTCGGAGTATCCGGTCACTCCCCGCAAGGGGAGTGTGGATTGAAATTTGATCAGCACGGGCCACGGGCTATCGATGTTGTGTCACTCCCCGCAAGGGGAGTGTGGATTGAAATATCCGCCTCACGTGCCTCATCCTCGCCGACCTCGGTCACTCCCCGCAAGGGGAGTGTGGATTGAAATGTTTGCATTGGGTGAAGAATTGTTTTCGGGCTTTGTTGAATGCTCGTGTGTTTTGTCGGTTTCGGGGGTGTGTCGGCATGCTTTGTTATCCCCCTCGTTGTTGTGGTGTATGCGTGTGTATGCGTGTATATGAGTTGAGGCCATCCGGTTCGTTCCGTGATGGCCTCGATATAGTGATCTCGGTATGAGAGTATACCACGGGGTGGCGGCAGCCTACTGCTGCTTGGGTTGCGCGTGTCAGGCAGGTTGGATGCTGATGCGGCCGCCGAGTGCGTGGATGACCTTGAGGATGGTCTGGAAGCTGGGGTTGCCGTCCTTGCTCAGGCTTTTGTAGAGGCTTTCGCGGCCGACTCCGGCCTCCTTGGCGATCTGGGTCATGCCTCGGGCTTTGGCGACGTTGCCGAGGGCGACCTGCATGAGTGCGGGGTCGTCGTATTCGGCGGCGGCGTTGAGATAGGCGATGATGTCATCCTCGCTGTCGAGGTATTCGCTGGTGTCATAGTCGGTGAATTCGGTGGTCATTGCTGCTCCTTGTAGTCGTCGAGGATGTCGTGGGCGCGTTTGATGTCGGTTTGCTGGCTGCTTTTGTCGCCGCCTGCGAGCAGGAGCATGAGCACGTTGCCGCGCATGGCGAAGTACACGCGGTAGCCGGCTCCGGTGTGGAGTCGCATTTCGCTGACCGGGCCGCCGACTGGCTTGATGTCGCCGAGCGGTCGTCCGGCGAGCCTGCAGGCGTCGAGGCGGGTCAGGATGGCGGCTTTGGCCTGACGGTCCTTGAGTTTGCGGAACCATTTGGCGTATTCGGCGGACTGTTTGATCTCCATGACCATTATTGTATCCTATAGAATACGCTTGGTCAAGCGCCGCGTCTGCCCATCGCCATCGCCAGCACCTCCCGGACGTTGAACTCCCAATAGCCGTCCGAATTCGGGATCGGCTTGGATGAGGGGAGCTTGCCGCGGCGCAGCCAGTCGGTGACCTGTTTGCGGCTGATTTCGTATCCGTATTCGTCTTGGAGCCATTCGGATAGTCCTGCGGGTGTTCTGGTGAGGTGGTATTTGTCGATGTTGTTTCGGGCTTGTTCGCGGATGTCGTCGGTGCGGACGAGTCACTCCCCGCAAGGGGAGTGTGGATTGAAATGCCTCGGCTCAGGTAACCCGCAACACCAAGGGAGGGTCACTCCCCGCAAGGGGAGTGTGGATTGAAATTTGACGATGTATGGGTTGATGTCGCCCCGGTGGGTCACTCCCCGCAAGGGGAGTGGGATTGAAATATCGCGATCCCCCAGGAGGGGCAGACCCTTGACGGGGTGCCGGCCGTCAGACCGCCAACGTCAGTTCGCCCCGCACACGCGGGGATGATCCGGCCGGGAGGCCTACTCGAACCCGACGTGATCGGTTCGCCCCGCGCGCGGAGGGATGATCCGGCTGTATTGCTTCAATGTTTGTTCGGCGGGTTGAGCGGTGTTTTTCCGCAGTGAGAGGACACCAACTTGCCAAACACAATCCGGCCCCTATCTCAGGGACTGTGCTGAACGGTGAGCTCGCCCCGCACGCGTGGGGATGATCCGATTGTCGGCAGAGTCGTGTCATATCGACGCCTGTGTGGGATTCAGCGCGGTTGTGGCCGATTTCGTTGCTGAGTCCCGCGGATTCGGGGGACTCAGAGGAGTTTATTGCGATTATCGCGCTGAGTCCCTCGACGGCACCCATTCATGCCGATATCGGATCGGAGGCGTTCCGTCGGGGTTGCTTGAGAATGGCGGAATTTCAATGTTTTTCGCTTCGTGTTCGGGGGGGTGGTTGTGCGGTTGGTGCCTGGGGTGTGTTCGTGGCGTGGGACTCAGTGTCGATTTCTGCCGTTATCGCGTTGAGTCCCGCGGATTTGGGGGACTCAAGGTGGTTTTTCGCGATTCTTGTGTTGAGTCCCGCGGTCATGCTCGTCATGCGCATGCGCGGCGACCGGAGGTGGCGGGATGGACCCGTGTCGTTGCCTTAGGATGGCGGCATATATCCACGTATTTGGACAAGGTGTCTTGTTTTGTTGATGGACTGAATTAGACAGGGTGCCTAGACTTGGGTTATGGAACGTGAACATGGCAGATATGTCCAGCAAGGAGGTCGTTATGACGGACTTCAACCCGAATAGCCAGAACCCGAACGATCAGAACCAAAATCCGAATGGTGACAACTACGGACAGTCCGGGCAGCCCGGGCAGACTGATGGCAGCGGGAACGCAAATCCGAAGCAGCCTGAATACGGTCAGTACGCGCCGGGAGCCGGTCCACAGGGACAGCAAGGGCAGTGGGGGCCGGGGCAGCAGCCTCCTCAGTACGGACAGTACGGTCAGTACGGCCAGTATGCCGGGGCGAATGCGGGTCAGTACGCCGGTCCCGCGCAGAATCCATACGGATATGGCCAGCCGCAGGCCGGCCAGAATGGCAACCCGTACGCCAACCCGTACGCGAATCAGAACAACACTACGTATGGCAACACTGGCAACACCGGCAATGCCGGCGGCGCCGGTAACGCCGGTAATCCGTTCGTCGGTCAGGGCGGTCAAAACCAGGGCGGCCAGAACCAGTTCGGCCAGCAGACCGGCCAGATCCCGTTCGGATGGCAGCCGACCGACCCGTTCAAGCTCATCGAGAGCATGCTGCCGCAGCGCACCAAGAACTGGGTGCGTACCATCTACGCCATCATCGGCGTGGCGGCGATCGTGCTCGGCATCGCACTGCTGATCTGGCCCGGCATCACCCTGCAGGTCGCGGCCGTGCTGCTCGGCATCTACTTCGTCGTCTCCGGCGTCACGCGCGTCGTCACCGCCATCGTCGAACTCGGACTGCCGGGAGGCTGGCGCATCCTTGACATCCTCGTCGGCGTGCTGCTCGCCATAGGCGGCGTCGTGGTGCTGAAGAACTCGGCCCTGTCCGGGCAGACCCTCGCCGTGCTCGTCACGATGACCGTCGGACTCGGTTGGATGCTGGAGGGCTTCATGGCTCTGGTCGAATCGTGGCGACTGCCGAGCTCCGGCTGGGCCGTGCTCTACGCGGTCATCTCGATCATCGCCGGCTTCGTCGTGCTGCTTTCGCCGATCACCTCCACGATGTGGCTCGTCGTCTTCGGCGGCTGCGCGCTGGTGGTCATGGGAGTCTCCGCCATCGTGCGTGGCTTCAAGTTCGGTCGATGAGCCGTATTTTCCGGATCGCAATCGGAACGTGCGCGTGAAATCGCCCTCGTGAATGACGTGAATGACGAGACGGGGCACTATCGTGGGAGCGTATTGAGAACGAGTCTTGATAGGCCCGCCAGAAGGTAGAAAGAGTCACATGATCGAACTGAAGACCCCTCGCGAGATCGAGGAGATGAAGCCCGCCGGCCGTTTCGTCGGATCCATCCTGCGTGAGCTGAAGGAGTACACGAAGGTCGGCACCAACCTGCTCGACATCGACGAGTTTGTACACAAGAAGATCGTCGACCGCAAGGGCGCTGAATCCTGCTACGTCGACTACGCTCCCGACTTCGGCACCGGCCCGTTCGCACACTACATCTGCACCTCCGTCAACGACGCGGTGCTGCACGGCGTGCCCTACGACTACAACCTCAAGGACGGCGACCTCGTCAGCCTCGACCTCGCGATCAACGTCGACGGCTGGGTGGGCGATTCGGCCATCAGCTTCGTGGTCGGCAAGGACAAGGATCCCGAGGACCTGCGCCTGATCAAGTGCACCGAGGAGGCGCTCGCCGCTGGCATCGAGGCCGCTCAGCCCGGCAACCGTCTGGGTGACGTGTCCAGCACGATCGGCGACATCGCCCGCGAGTACGGCTATCCGATCAACCTCGAGTTCGGCGGCCACGGCGTCGGTCACATCATGCACGGCGATCCGCACGTGCCGAACGACGGCAAGGCGCATCACGGCTACAAGCTGCGTCCGGGTCTGGTCATCGCCATCGAACCGTGGTTCCTCAAGACCACCGATGAGATCTACCAGGATCCGAAGGACGGCTGGACCCTGCGCGCCGAGGACGGATCGCGCGGCGCCCACTCCGAGCACACGATCGCCATCACCGAGAACGGCCCGATCATCCTCACCACGCGTGACGAGTGACGTCGGTCACACCGTTTTGAGACATTGAAAGCCGGCGTGCGCCCCACCTTGTTACGATGGGCGCACGCCGGCTTTCGACGTCTCTCCGACGTTTCCACGATGCGGCTGGCTGACGCGCAAAGTCATGCACTCATGCGCACCCGCGTCATGTTCCCGCGTCCTCGCGTCCCGCATCGTCCCGCGTATCGACCACGAAACCCGTGGCGGTAACACAGACGGTCTATTGTGACCGGCAACACTTGGAACAGGAACGAGGTACCCCATGGGCACAGCACAGCTGAATGTGGACGACAGCAAATACACCTTGCCATTGGTGAAGGCGACGGCCGGACCGGACGGCATCGTCGTGTCCAAGCTGCGCAACGACGGATGGGTCACGCTCGACCCGGGCTTTCTGACCACCGCGCAATGTGAATCGAAGATCACGTACATCGACGGCCAGCATTCGATCCTGCGCTACCGCGGCTATCCGATCGAGCAGCTGTGCGACCAGTCCGATTTCCTCGAGGTCGCCTGGCTGCTGCGTCACGGCGAACTGCCGAACAGGGAACAGTACGACAAGTTCGTCTCCGCCATCAACCACCGCACGATGGTGGGGGAGGACTTCCGCACGTTCATGGGCTCGTTCCCGCGCACCGCGCATCCGATGAGCGTGCTCGCCTCCGCGATCAACGCGCTCGCCACCTTCTACCCGGATACGACCGACATCACCGACTCCGATCAGCTCGACGAGTCCGCGATCATCATCATGGCGAAGGTCCGCACGATCGTGTCGTACATCTTCCGCCGTCGTCGCGACGAGCCGATGCTTTATCCTGATTACGCGCGCGGCTACGTCGACGACTTCCTGCGCATGTGCTTCGCGGTTCCCTACGAGCCGTTCGAGTCCGACCCGCTGTACGTGCACGCGCTCGGACGTCTGCTCATCATCCACGCCGATCACGAGCAGAACTGCTCCACCTCCGTAGTGCGCATCGCGGGCAGTGCGCATGCGAATCTGTATTCGGCGGTCGCCGCCGGCGTCAACGCCCTGTCCGGCCCGCTGCACGGCGGTGCGAACGAGGCCGTGCTGCGCCAGCTCAAGGCGATCCGCGACTCCGGTAAGTCGGTGCGCGAGTTCGTTGATGACGCCAAGGCCAACGGCCAGCGCATCTCCGGCCTCGGCCATCGCGTGTACAAGTCGTACGATCCGCGTGCGGCCATCGCCAAGCAGTATCTGGAGAAGATCATGGAGCGCGAGGACACGTCGAAGCTGCCGGCCGACGAGCGCGCGCTGTTCGACGTGGCCACCGAGCTGGAGGAGATCGCCCTGAGCGATGAGTACTTCGTCTCGCGGCACCTCTACCCGAACGTCGACTTCTACACGGGATTGATCTACCGTGCGATCGGCTTCGACCCGGCCATGTTTACCACGCTGTTCGCACTGGGGCGCATCCCCGGATGGATCGCCCAGTACCGTGAGATGCTCGCCGATCCGAACACCAAGATCGGCCGCCCGCGTCAGGTCTACACCGGTGCCACCGAACGCGATTACGTGCCGATGGACGAGCGCTGACCATCAATCGGCTACCCCTCAGACCCGCTACGCGGGCCAGCTCCCCTGACAAGGGGAGCCGAGCGAGGAGATAGTCAGACCCGCTACATGGTTCGGCTCCCCTAACAAGGGGAGCCGGGAAGAGATAGTCAGACCCTCTACGCGCCGACTCTCCTGACAAAGGGGAGTCGGGAGAAGAGGGGAGGGCTAGTTCTTGTGCAGCTTCTCGTTCAGTTCGATGCCGGTCTTGCGGTAGCGCGCCTCGATGCGGCCCGACACCGAGTTGCGGATGAACAGGATGTTGTCCTTGCCGGACAGGTCCGCTCCCTTGACGACCTCAAGCGGCTCGCCCGCGGCGGCCTTGGCCTTGTCCCAGATGGTGACCTTCGTGCCGGCCGTGACGTACAGGCCCGCCTCGACGACGCAGTTGTCGCCCAGCGAGATGCCGATGCCCGCGTTCGCGCCGAGCAGCGAATGCTCGCCGATGGAGTTGCGCAGCTTGCCGCCGCCGGAGAGCGTGCCCATGATCGAGGCGCCGCCGCCGATGTCGGAGCCGTTGCCGACGACCACGCCCTGCGAGACGCGGCCCTCGACCATCGAGACGCCGAGCGTGCCGGCGTTGAAGTTCACGAAGCCGGCGTGCATGACCGTGGTGCCTTCGGACAGGTGGGCGCCGAGACGGACGCGGTCGGCGTCGCCGATGCGCACGCCGGTGGGGACGACGTAGTCGATCATGCGCGGGAACTTGTCCACGCCGAACACGTTCACCGTGGCCGCCGGCGCCACGGCGGGCAGGCCGGCGTTCGCGGCGAACGACTGTGCGGCCGCGGTGGCCGCGGCCTCGACGTCGGCCTTGCGCAGGGAGAAGTCGGGGACGGCGAACGGGCCGTAGTTGGTCCACACCACGTTGGCCAGCTGCGCGAAGATGCCGTCCAGGTTGAGGGTGTTCGGCTTGGCCAGACGCATGCTCAGCAGGTGCAGCTTCAGGTACGCGTCCTCGGCGTTGGCGATCGGCTCGTCGAGGGAGGTCACGGTGAAGACCGGCACGCGACGCACGCCTCGGGCGTCGGGCTCGTCGTGCACGAGCACGCCGAAATCGTGGTTCGGTCGATCGGCCTCGGCCGGGGCGGCCCCCAGCGCGAGAGTCGGATACCACACGTCAAGGGTGTTGCCCGCCGCGTCGATGCTGGCCAGACCCCAGCCATAGGCGGTGCGTTCTTCTGCCATTGTTGCTCCTTTACTGTTCAGCGGAATCGCCATGTCGGCGGAATCGCCATGTGCTCCCACATTACCGCTTCCGCCGTCGGCGCAGAGGCGCGAGTCCAATGACCAAGCGGTACGGTACAATCCGTCCACGTGAGTGACTTTCAGCAGGATGAACGCGATGGGCGTGAGCGCCGCCGCCGCACGATGGTGCGCGCGGTATGCATCGTCATCGCCGCGTGCATGCTGCTGTCTCTGGTGATCCCCGCCATCTACGCGGGACTTTGACGTATGGTCACGCGCATCCCCGCGTGACGTTCCGTCCCGTACGGCCGGCCCTGGGTGGCGTCCGGACCGGGCGAGACGGAACGACGGACCGACCGGCGACGATGCGCGCGGCCCACACCATCGGACGATCATCAGGAAATTCCATCAAGGCAATTCATAGGTAAGACACGTAAGGTACAGAAACGATGGCAGAATTCGACTATTCGCAGGCGATCGCCGACGTGCGATCCAAATACGATTCCATCGCCAAGGCGCTGGACGTCGACCGTATCAAGGCGGACATCAAGGAACTCGAGCAGCAGGCGGCCGCACCGGGCCTGTGGGACGACCCGGAGAACGCGCAGAAGGTGACGAGCCGTCTGTCCGCCGCCGAATCCCAGCTGAAGAAGCTCCAGTCCGCGGGCTCGCGCATCGACGACGTGGAGACGCTCGTCGAGCTCGGCCGCGAGGAGGAGGATCAGGACTCCCTCGACGACGCGCAGAACGAGCTCAAGTCCATCGCCGAGGACCTCGACGCGATGGAGATCCAGACGCTGCTCGACGGCGAATACGACGAGCGCTCCGCAGTCGTCACGATCCGTTCCGGCGCCGGCGGCGTCGACGCGGCCGACTTCGCGCAGATGCTGCTGCGCATGTACCTGCGCTACTGCGAGCGCATGGGCTTCAAGGCCAAGGTCATGGACACCTCCTACGCGGAGGAGGCGGGCATCAAGTCCGCCACCTTCCAGGTGGACGCGCCCTACGCCTACGGTCGTCTGTCGGTCGAGGGCGGCACGCATCGTCTGGTGCGCATCTCCCCGTTCGACAATCAGGGCCGCCGCCAGACGAGCTTCGCCGCCGTCGAGGTGGTGCCGCTCGTCGAGGCCACCGATCACATCGACATCCCGGACACCGATATCCGCGTCGACACGTACTGCTCCTCCGGCCCCGGCGGCCAGGGCGTGAACACGACCTACTCGGCCGTGCGCATCACCCACCTTCCCACCGGCCTCGTCGTGACGATGCAGGACGAACGCTCCCAGATCCAGAACCGCGCCGCCGCCATGGCCGTGCTGCAGTCCCGACTGCTCGTGCTGCGCCATGAGGAGGAGGCCAAGAAGAAGAAGGAGCTCGCCGGCGACATCAAGGCCAGCTGGGGCGATCAGATGCGCTCCTACGTGCTGCACCCGTACCAGATGGTCAAGGATCTGCGCACCGGCTACGAGACGTCGCAGACCCAGGCCGTGTTCGACGGCGATCTTGACGGTTTCATCCAGGCCGGCATCCGCTGGCGTCACGAGGAGCGTCGTGCCGCCAAGGAAGAAGCCGGGGAGTAAAGCAATACGTAACTAGGCTACGGTAGGGGGATCATGGCACTCATCTCGCTCAGGCATGTCAGCAAGGTCTATCCGAAGGGCACCAGACCGGCGTTGCATGACATCAACCTTGACATCGACCGCGGGGATTTCGTGTTCCTCGTGGGGGCTTCGGGTTCCGGCAAGACCACGTTGCTGAGTCTGCTGCTGCGCGAGGAGGAGGCCACGGACGGCGAGATCCGCGTCGCGGGCAATGACCTGCGGCGCATCTCGAACCGTCAGGTCCCGCAGTACCGGCGCACGATCGGCTTCGTGTTCCAGGACTACAAGCTGCTCAACAACAAGACCGTCTGGCAGAACGTCGCGTTCGCCCTCGAGGTCATCGGCACGCGCCGTTCGGCCATCAAGTCGCTGGTACCGAAGGTGCTGGAGACCGTCGGCCTGACCGGCAAGGAGAGCAGCTATCCGCATGAGCTGTCCGGCGGCGAGCAGCAGCGTGTGGCGATCGCCCGCGCCTACGTGAACCATCCTCAGATCCTGCTTGCCGACGAGCCCACCGGCAATCTCGATCCGACCACGTCGCTCGGCATCATGGAGGTGCTTGACGCGATCAACCGCACCGGCACCACGGTCGTCATGGCCACGCACAACGAGGAGATCGTCAATTCGATGCGCAAACGCGTCGTCGAACTGCATGGCGGCTCCATCGTGCGTGACGAGGAGCACGGCTCCTATGACTCCGCCGTGTACTTCCCCGACGCCGAGGTCACGTCCAAGGCGCATCAGGCCTTGGGCTCCGGCACCGGCTCCAACGCCGTGACGTCGGGGTCGGGCGACTCCGATCTGCGTTTCCGCCCCAAGAGCGGAGTCGAGGCGGAGGTCACGCAGGCCATCGCCATCGAGGCCGGAACTATCGCCTCCGGTGCGATGAACGGCGACGAGGGCATCGCGCGCCTCGCCCAGTCCGTGCATTCGGGGCGCACCGGGCGCTACGGCGAGGCGTTCGCGCCCCTCGAGACCACGCTGACCTGGGGCAAGGGTCTGAACCTCGACGAGGTGGAGCGCTTCAGGAGCGGCGAGCCTGCCGCCACTGACGGGGAATCCGCTGGCAAGTCCGCTGAAGAGTCCTCCGGCGCGCCTTCCGGCGAATCCGGGGAAACTGCTGCGCAATCCGACCAGCCGCCTGCACCGCCCACCGAGGCGCCTGCGCAGTCGGAGGAGCCGCTTGGAGAGGGGGTTTCCGAAGAACCGTCCAAGGACGAAACCGCAACCCCTGAAAACGGCTTGTTGGCGCCGCCTGCGCCGCCGAGCGCCGCTCCCGCTACTCAGGGTGCCCGCCAAACGGATGCCGCCGGTGCGCAGGCGACCGCATCCACTGCGCAAGTGGGGAAGACGATCGCCCAGGAGACCTCCGAAAACCGCGAAAACCCCGAAACCGGTGAAATCGAGGCCGACGCCGAGACGGCCGGCAACGGCGATGCAACGAGCAGACAGAACGAGAACGAGGAGGACAAGCAGTGAGGTTGCGATTCATCCTGTCGGAAACATGGACGAGTCTCAAGCGCAACGTGCCGATGATCATCTCGGTGATGCTCGTCACGTTCATCTCCTTCGTGTTCATCGGCGCATCCGCCCTCATGCAGGCGCAGGTCACCCGCGCGAAGGGCGAATGGTACAACAAGATCGAGGTCGTCGTCTGGCTGTGCCCCGACGGCACCAGCCAGGCCGCCACCTGCGCCTCCGGCAAGGCGCCGACCAAGCAGGAGATCGTCCAGCTCGAGGAGTTCATCCAGGACGAGCTGACCGACAACGTCTCCAAGATCACCTACGTGAGCCGTGAGGACTTCTACAAGAACACGTTCCTCAAGCAGTACCCGAACGGCGACTATCAGGGACGCACCCTGACCGCCGCCGACATGCAGGACTCGCTGCAGCTCAAGCTCAAGGACCCGACCAAGTACAAGATGGTCTCCGAGGTGCTGTCCGGCAAGACCGGGGTGGAGGACGTCGTCGACCAGAAGCAGATCTTCGACCCGGTGTTCGCCGTGCTCAACCGCGCCACCGCCGTCACCGTCGCGCTCGCCGTGGTGATGATCGTCGTCGCGATCCTCCTGACCGGCACCACGATCCGCATGTCCGCGGCCTCGCGCAAGAACGAGACCGAGATCATGCGACTCGTCGGCGCATCCAACTGGACGATCCGACTGCCGTTCATCCTCGAGGGCGTGGTCGCCTCGCTCATCGGCTCGCTGCTCGCATGCGGCACCCTCGCCGGCATCGTGCAGGTGTTCATCACCGACGGTCTGTCCGGGTCCGTCAGCTGGATGCCGTTCGTCACGCAGTCCACGGTGTGGATGATCGCCCCGGCTCTGGTGGCCGGCGCCGTGCTGCTGTCGATCATCGCCTCCGCCATCTCGCTGCGCCGTTACCTGAAGGCGTGATCGACGGGATCGGCAGGCGGTTCCGCTCCCAGCCGAAGCGTGCGACTCGCGCGCCCAGCATTCTTAGTTACAATGACCAACAGCGTGTTCGTGAAGGAAGGACGATCAAGTGATGAATCGCTCTAAGCGTTGCTGGAACGCGGGGTTCGGAATCATGGTGTCGGTCGCGATGACCGCCATCTGCGGGCTGGCGACGATCGCCCCCGCGCCGCCGCAGGCCGAGGCGGTGTCCGTGTCCGAATACCAGCAGAAGGTCGCCAATCGCAACAATCTCAAGGCGAAGCTCGCCGGTGTGGACAAGGCGCTGGCCGATAAGATCATCGAACTGGACAATCTGGCCAACGTGCAGATCCCGGCCGCGCAGAAGGCCACCGAGGCGGCGCAGCAGAAGGCCGAGCAGGCCAAGGGACTGGCCGACGCCACGGCCGAGCGCCTCAAGGCGGCGCAGCAGGACAAGGCCGATCTCGAGAAGAAGATCGAGCAGACCGGCATCGCATACGACGACGCGAAGGAATCCGTCGCCGAGATGGCGCGCAGCAGCTTCCACGGTTCGGACGTGTCCACGATGATGGAGGTCGTCACGGACGCCAAGTCCACCGACGACTTCGTCTCGCAGATGCAGTCCGATGCCGCGGCCGCGCGATCCGCCGCGAACGCGGCGAACTCGGCGGCGACCACGCTCAACACGTCGATGAACCGCAAGCAGCGTCTCGCCGCCATCGAGAAGCAGATCACGCAGCTCAAAAACCAGGCCGACCAGCAGGCGGCCAGCGCCCAGAAGGCAGCCGAGGACGCCAGCGCCAAGGAGGCGTCTCTGGAGAAGCTGCAGGACGAGAGCGCCGCGCAACGCACCGAGCTCGAAGCCCAGAAGAGCAACCTGAAGACCCAGGAGGCCAAGGAGGCCGCCGACATCCTGCTCATCGAGGCCGAGCTGGCCAGCTACAAGCCGTCGAGCGGATCGACCAACTACACGCCGGGCAGCACCTCGCAGCAGAACACGCCTTCGGGCGGCTCGTCCTCCGGCAATTCCGGCAACGGCGGCAACACCTCCGGCAACAGCGGTAATTCCGGTAATGGCGGCACCACCAGCAAGCCGTCGACCCCGTCGACTCCTGCGACCCCATCGACGCCCTCCAAGCCCTCGACTCCGTCCGGCGGCTCCTCCGGCGCCAACGGCATGAACTACGCCGTGCCCGGCAACTGCCCCGAGGGATCCACGTACTGCTACGGCCACAACACCGGCAACACCGTGGGCGGCTCCGCCTATCCGGCCCGCCAGTGCACGCTGTGGGCGTACATCCGCCGCTCTCAGCTCAACCTTCCCGTCGGCTCGTACATGGGCAACGGCGCCGAGTGGGGCACCAAGGGCCGCGCGCTCGGGTACTACGTGAACAACACGCCGCACTACGGCGCGGCGATGGTCTTCCGTGCGGGCCAGAAGGTCTCCACCTGGTACGCCAACCGTCTGTACGGCCATGTCGCCATCGTCGAACGCGTCAACTCCGACGGCTCCCTGCTGATCTCCGAAGGCGGCACCGGCTTCGCGTCCTTCCCGAACTGGGAGACCGTCTGGCCGAACGGCAACGAGTTCGTCCACTACTGATCACTGATTGATCGACTGATTGAAAGGAAATCGCCTCGATGGCGAAGGAACAGGGAACGAAGCTCATCGTCCAGAACAAGAAGGCGCGTCACGACTACGCCATCGAGGACAAGTACGAGGCGGGACTCGTGCTGACCGGCACCGAGGTCAAGTCGCTGCGCGAGGGACGCGCATCCCTCGCCGAGGCGTTCATCTCGATCGATCGCCGCAACGAGATCTGGCTCGAGAACGCCAACATCCCCGAATACCTGAACGGCACGTGGAACAACCATGCCCCCAAGCGCAAGCGCAAGCTGCTGCTCCACGAGCGTGAGATCCTCAAGCTCGCCCGTCAGTCCGAGGCCAAGGGCTACACGATCATCCCCCTGAGCCTCTATTTCAAGGACGGCCGGGTCAAGGCCGAGATCGCACTGGCCCGGGGCAAGCGCGAATTCGACAAGCGCCAGACCCTGCGTGAGGAGCAGGACAAGCGCGAGGCCCTGCGAGCCATGCGCTACGCCAACAAGCGCTCGGTTCGCTGATCCCGGAGTCAAGCGTCTCACGTAATGAACCGTATTTGTGAGATTTACGCTTTCGTAGCATAGGAACCCTACTCTCGCGAATCAGTCGGGAAACATACCCGCCCGATCGACATTTCTGAGAGAGGAAAACCAATGTCCGTAAGCATGGGAATCAAGGGACTCAAGTCCGCAACCGCTGCCGTCCTGTCCGCCGCGATGCTGTTCGCGGCAGCCGCCTGTGGCACCACCGATTCGTCCGACACCGCCTCGTCGTCCGGCGACGCATCCGGTTCGTCCTCCAGCTCGAGCAGCACCAAGGGCTTCGACACGAGCGCGATCAAGAAGGACGACGAGATCGCGGCCCTCCTGCCCGATTCCGTCACCAAGGACGGCACGCTCGTCGTCGGCACCGATACCTCGTACGCTCCGGCCGAGTTCCTGGCCGAGGACGGCAAGACCCCGGTCGGCTTCGATGTCGACCTGTCCAAGGCGCTGGCCGCGATCTTCGGTCTCAAGGAGGAGACGGTCACCTCCACGTTCGATTCGATCATTCCGTCGGTCGGCTCCAAGTACGACATCGGCATCTCCTCGTTCACCGTGACCAAGGACCGTCTCGAGGCGGTCGACTTCGTCACCTACTTCAAGGCCGGCTCCACGTTCGTCGTCCAGAAGGGCAATCCGAACAAGGTCGACTCCTCCGACCTGTGCGGCAAGAAGGTCGCCGTGCAGACCGGCACCACGCAGGAGGAGGAAGTCAACAAGGACAACGAGCAGTGCAAGGCCGACGGCAAGAGCGAGATCGACATCCAGTCCTCCAAGCTGCAGACCGATGTGACCACCGCCGTCGCGTCCGGCAAGGCCGACGTGTTCTACGCCGACTCCCCGGTCGCGGGCTACGCGATCACGCAGACCGGCGACACGCTTGAGGCGCTCGGCGAGGACGTCGGCGTGACCCCGGAGGCCGTGGCCATCAAGAAGGGCGACTCCAAGACCGCCGAGGCCGTGCAGAAGGCCATTCAGAAGCTGATGGACGACGGCACGTACAAGAAGATCCTCGATACGTGGGGCGTCTCCTCCGGTGCGATCGACAAGCCGGAGATCAACCCCGCCGTCGAATGATCCGTTGAACGACGAGCGAATCGTCGATAACGGGAGGGTAACACGCATGTGTATACAGTGGCATGTATATTCGTTGCATACATTGCGTGAGCACGTGACCGTGTGATCGCACGGTCATCCGGTTGCGCGTCGTACACCACGGCGCGCAACCGTCGTTCGGAAGAAGAAGGAAGATACATCCCATGGCATTCAAGGGACTCAAGACCATCACGGCCGCCACGCTGGGCGTGGCGATGCTGATCTCCGTCGCCGCATGCGGCACCACCGACGAGGCGACGGGTTCGTCGTCCGACTCCGGCTCGTCCGACGGCGCCACCATCTCCAGCTACGACGTCAGCGGCGTCAAGAAGGACGATGCGATCGCCTCGCTGCTGCCCGATTCCGTCACCAAGGACGGCAAGCTGACGATCGGCACCAACCCGTCGTACGCCCCGGCCGAGTTCCTCGATGCCGACGGCAAGACGCAGATCGGCTACGACATGGATCTCGCCCGCGCGATGGGCAACATCTTCGGTCTCAAGACCGAGATCGTCTCCTCCAACTTCGACACGATCATCCCGGCCGTCGGCTCCAAGTACGACCTCGGCATCGCCGCATTCACGATCACCCCGGAGCGCATGGACTCGGTCGACTTCGTCTCCTACTTCACCTCCGGCATGGCCTACGCGGTCAAGAAGGGCAACCCGGAGAAGATCGACGAGAACAACCTGTGCGGTCTCAAGGTCGCGGTCGAGACCGGCACCGTCGAGGAGGAGGCCATCGCCGAAACCGCCAAGCAGTGCAAGGCCGACGGCAAGAAGGACATCGAGGTGCAGTCCTCGAAGCAGCAGACCGACGCCACCACCGCGGTCGTGACCGGCAAGGCCGATGTCTTCTTCGCCGATTCCCCGGTGGTCGGCTATGCGATCGCCCAGACCGGCGGCGAGCTCGAGCAGCTCGGCAAGGACTTCGACTCCGTGCCGAATGCCGTGGCCATTAAGAAGGGTGATTCCAAGACCGTCGAGGCCGTGCAGAAGGCGATGCAGAAGCTGATGGACGACGGTACGTACGGCAAGATCCTCAAGCACTGGGGCGTCGAGTCCGGCGGCCTCGACAAGGCCGAGGTCAACCCGAACGTCAAGGGCTGACCGCACAGAGCGTAATCACCAGAGCGTAACCACCAGAGCGTAACCACCGGTCCCGCGGCACATGCGACAATGCCTCGGGACCTCAATCATTGCAACACAAGGAACCGAGAGGAAGCCTCCTACCATGGCGAAGAAGGAAACCGACGGCGAGGGACTGGACATCCCCAACCGCATCAAGGCGCTGCCGGTCAAGCGCACCGGCCCTATCGTGGCCGGCGTCATCGTGGCGCTGCTGGCCGCGATGCTCATCCAGGGACTGGTCACTAATCCGCGTCTCGACTGGCCCACCGTTTGGAAGTACCTGTTCAACGAGAACGTGCTGGAGGGCATCGCCTACACGCTGATCCTCACCGCGATCTCGATGATCGTGGCGATCATCCTGTCGGTGATCCTCGCGATCATGCGCAAGTCGATCAACCCGGTGCTCAGGGGAGTGAGCTGGTTCTTCATCTGGTTCTTCCGCGGCACGCCTGTGTACACGCAGCTCGTGTTCTGGGGCCTGTTCGCCGTGCTGATCCCGAAGCTGAGCCTCGGCATCCCGTTCACCTCGATCGAGTTCTGGAGCATCGACTCGGAGACCGTCATCACCGCATTCAACGCCGCGTGGATCGGTCTGGCCCTGAACGAGGCCGCGTACCTGTCCGAGATCGTGCGCGCCGGCCTCGAGGCGGTCGACCCGGGCCAGACCGAGGCCGCCAAGGCGCTCGGCATGAAGCGCTCGCTCATCATGCGCCGCATCATCCTGCCGCAGGCCATGCGCATCATCATCCCGCCGACCGGCAACGAGACCATCGGCATGCTCAAGACCACGTCGCTGGTTCTCGCCGTGCCGTTCACGCTGGAGCTCCAGTTCGCGACCAACGCGATCGCGAACCGCATCTACAAGCCGATCCCGCTGCTCATCGTGGCCTGCATCTGGTATCTGCTCATCACCTCCATCCTGATGGTCATCCAGTCGCGTCTCGAGAAGCACTTCGGCAAGGGCTTCGACGCTCGTCCGGTCGGCTCGCGCGGCAAGCAGCCGCCGCTGCCCGGCAAGACCGAGGGTGAACCGAAGGACGACGTGACCAAGCTCAACGACGCCACGTTCAGCGGACTGACGGCCTGAAGCGCGGGGAAGGGACACATCACATCATGACTGCGAACATCACTGCAACCGGCGCGTCGAACACCGCCGGCACCCACGTCCCGGCCGTCAAGGCCGTCGGCGTGCACAAGGCGTTCGGATCGCTCCACGTGCTCAAGGGCGTCGACCTGACCGTCGAACCCGGCACCGTGACCGTCATCCTCGGACCCTCCGGATCCGGCAAGTCGACGTTCCTGCGGCTCATCAACCAGCTGGAGACCCTGACCGGCGGCTCGATCGAGGTCGACGGCGAGCTCATCGGCTACAAGCACGTCACCAAGAACGGTCAGGACATGCTCCAGACCCTGAACGAGAAGGAGATCGCCGCGCAGCGCTCCAAGCTCGGCATGGTCTTCCAGCGCTTCAACCTGTTCCCGCACATGACCGCGATCGAGAACGTCATGGAGGCCCCGGTCCACGTCAAGGGCATGAAGAAGGCCGAGGCGCGCGAGCTCGCGGTCGCTGAGCTCAACCGCGTTGGCCTCGGCGAGCGTCTCGACTACTATCCGGCCGAGCTTTCCGGCGGCCAGCAGCAGCGTGTCGCCATCGCCCGCGCCCTTGCGATGAAGCCGGAGATCATGCTCTTCGACGAGCCGACCTCCGCGCTCGACCCCGAGCTTGTCGGTGAGGTCCTGAACGTGATGCTCTCGCTCGCCAAGGAGGGCATGACGATGATCGTCGTCACGCACGAGATCGGATTCGCCCGCGAGGTCGCCGATAAGGTCGTCTTCATGGACGGCGGCGTCGTGGTCGAACACGGCACGTCCGACATCATCGACCATCCCACCGAGCCGCGCTTCAAGGACTTCCTGCAGCACGTGCTGTGATCCTGTCGGTGCGGCGCCGGCGATGTGCGCGATGCGCGCAGACCATGTGCCAAAAGCGTATCCGTAACCCGCGCCACGAGGGCGTGTAGTAGTCTGGGAAGCCATGTGTGGAATCGTTGGATATGCAGGACAGATTGATACCGCGTGCGGCAAGCCTCTGGAGGTGTGTCTTCAGGGCCTGAAGCGACTCGAATACCGCGGCTATGATTCGGCCGGCGTGGCGCTGACCGCGCCCGGCATGGATCATGTCGAGGTGCGCAAGAAGGCAGGACGCCTCGCGAACCTCATCGAGGACATCGAACGCAAGCCGATGCCGCTGGCCACGGTCGGCATCGGCCACACGCGATGGGCCACCAACGGTGTGCCGAGCGACGTCAACGCCCACCCGCACACCAGCCAGGACGGCAAGGTCGCGATCATCCACAACGGCATCATCGAGAACGCCTCCCAGCTGCGCCTCGACCTGCAGGCGGAGGGCTATCACTTCACGTCCGCCACGGACACCGAGGTCGCAGCCAAGCTGCTCGGCAAGATCGTCGACACCATCATCCACGAGGAGGGCAGGCCCGACCTGTTCAAGGCGATGCGGCGTCTGGCCCGCATGCTCAAGGGCGCGTTCACGATCCTCGCCACCGACTGCCGCCAGCCGGATATCGTCGTCGGTGCGCGCCACGATTCGCCGCTCGTCGTCGGCCTTGGCGACGGCGAGAACTTCCTCGGCTCCGATGTCGCCGCATTCGTCGCATACACGAAGCGTGCGATGGAGATCGATCAGGATCAGGCCGTGTGCGTCTCCGCCGACAAGGTCGTCGTCACCGACTTCGACGGTAACGTCGTCGAGAACCCGAAGACCTACACCGTCGACTGGGACGCCTCCGCGGCCGAGAAGGGCGGCTGGGACTCGTTCATGGACAAGGAGATCCACGAGGATCCCGCCGCCGTGCAGCGCACGCTGCTTGGTCGTTTCGACAAGAACGGCGATGTCGCCCTCGATGAGGTGCGCATCGACGAGCATGATTTCAAGGTGATCGACAAGATCATCGTCATCGCCTGCGGAACCGCCGCCTACGCGGGCATGGTCGCCAAGTACGCGATCGAGCACTGGGTGCGCATCCCCGTCGAGGTTGAGCTGGCGCACGAATTCCGCTACCGCGATCCGATCCTCACGCCGCGTACGCTCGTCGTCGCGATCTCGCAGTCCGGTGAGACGATGGACACGCTGATGGCCCTGCGCCATGCGCGCGAACAGGGATCCAAGGTGCTCGCGATCTGCAACACGCAGGGCGCCTCCATCCCGCGCGAATCCGACGCGGTGCTCTACACGCACGCCGGCCCCGAGGTCGCCGTCGCCTCGACCAAGGCGTTCGTCGCGCAGATCACCGCCGCCTACCTGCTCGGCCTGTATCTGGCGCAGGTCAAGGGCGCCATGTTCCGCGACGAGATCCGTCACATCCTTGACTCGCTCAAGGACATGCCACGCAAGATCCAGTGGGTGCTCGACACGCAGACCAAGACCATCCACAAGGCCGCCGAACGCATGCTCAACGCGCAGTCGTTCCTCTTCCTCGGCCGTCACGTCGGCTACCCGGTCGCCCTCGAGGGCGCCCTGAAGCTCAAGGAGATCGCCTACACGTTCACCGAGGGATTCGCCGCCGGCGAGCTCAAGCACGGACCGATCGCACTGGTCGACGAGGGCGAGCCGGTCGTGTTCATCGTGCCTCCGGAACGCGGACGCGACGTTCTGCACGCCAAGGTGCTCTCCGGCATCGAGGAGGTCAAGGCGCGCGGCGCGTTCATCATCGCCGTCGCCGAAAAGGGCGACAAGGACGTCGAGCGGTACGCGGACGTCGTCTTCTGGCGTCCGGCATGCCCGACGCTGATGAGCCCGCTCGTCGACGTGGTCCCGCTGCAGCTGTTCGCGATGGACATGGCCAAGCTCAAGGGCTACGACGTCGACAAGCCGCGCAACCTCGCCAAGTCCGTCACCGTGGAGTAATGGCACGACCGGGAACGGCCGTCATATCCTTCTCCCGACACACTCAAGGCCGTTCGGCCAAGCCTACGGTCGGGACAAGGATATGACGGCCGTTCCCTCTGTTGCGTGTTACCGTAACGTCCGCTGGAACTGCTACAGAAAGCGACACCATGCACCACCGATTCGTGACCGTGGAGCCGGATATTCCGTTCGAGCTGCCGGTGGTGTATGAGGATGCGGGGATCATCGTCGTCGACAAGCCGCATTTCCTCGCGACCACCCCGCGCGGCATGTGGTACCGGCAGACGGCGCTGATGCGACTGCGCGAGATATACGGAGACGACTCCATCACGCCGGCGCATCGGCTTGACAGGCTCACGGCCGGCATCGTCGTGTTCGTGCGCGATCCGGCGCTGCGCGGGGCGTACCAGATGCTGTTCCAGGAACGGCGCACCTCCAAGACATACGAGTGTCTGGCACCGTGCGCGCCGATCGTGCGGCCCCGGTACGGCACGATCGAACGGCTGGAGCCGCCGCGCATATTTCCGCTGCGACGGCGGTCGCGCATCGTCAAACGACGCGGCGTGCTGCAGGCGTACGAGGAGCCGGGCGAGGTCAACGCCGAAACGGTGATCGAGCTCGGAGCCGGTGGAATGGCGATCGATGGGACACCGACTTGGGGGAGCGGTGTTCGTGCCTACACACTGCATCCGCGCACCGGCAAGACGCATCAGCTGCGCGTGCATATGAACTCGCTCGGCCTGCCGATTCGCGGCGACGACTTCTATCCACGCGTCGAACAGCGCGCATACGACGATTTCTCGCAACCGCTCGAACTGGTCGCGCGGCGTCTGTCGTTCATTGATCCGGTCAGCGGCGAGCCGTGCGAGTTCATCTCCCGCGTGCCGCTCGGCTGAACCTTGGCCCGTTCGTTCTCGTCCGCCTACTCGTTCAGGTCGCGTACCGAACCGCGTTCGACGAACTCGGCGGGGATGACGGTCTTGGTGCCGGCCGGCACCCTCTCACCCTCGCACTGGCGGCGGATCATCGAGAAGGCCGTGGCACCGATCTCGTCGAACTTCATGCGCATCGTCGTCAGATCAAGACGCGGAACCATGTTGACGAGCGAATCGTCGACGCCGACCACGCTCACATCCTCCGGCACCCGCTTGCCCGCTACCTGAAGCCCCAGGATCGCACCGTACGCCATCTGATCGTTCGCCGCGTAGATCGCCGTGCAATCCGGATTGTGGGCGAGGGCCATGCCGGCCTGATAGCCGGAATCCGCATCCCAATCGCCGATATACATGTCGGGGACGGGAGCGCCGAGCTGCTCCAGTGCCTCGCGCCATCCGCGCGCGCGACTTTCCGCCGCTCGTGACGACGCCGGTCCGGCAATGTGATACACGGTGTGATGTCCCTTGCTCATCAGGTAGTCGACGATGGCGGTCGAGCAGCCGTACTGGTCGGCGTCCACGGTGGGGCAGTGGTCGGCCGCGCCCTCGGTGATGAGCACGACCGGCAGGTCCTTCGGCGGCTGGTATCCGGCGAAGCCGGCGATGCGTTCCTCGAGCAGGACGATGACGCCGTCGACCGGCTGCTGCTTCATGCGGTCGACCGCCGCGCTCAACGTGCGCTCGCCGCTGGTGGGGATGAGCTGGACCGTGATCGAATAGCTGTCGGCGATCGCGGCGTTGAGGATGCCGTTGAGGATGCGTGAGTTGCCGAAGGTGGTCATGTTGAACAGGACGACGCCGATGTTGCGGAAGCTGCCGTGCTTCAACGCACGGGCGGCGTAGTTCGGACGGTAGCCGAGGCGTTCCATCGCGGCTTCGACACGCTGGCGCGTGTCGGGACGCACGGCGTCGCTGCCGTTGGCTACGCGGGACACCGTCTGCGGCGAGACGCCGGCCTCCTTGGCGACGTCCTGCATCGATACCTGAATGCTGCGTGGCATGTCCCTCACTCCTCGTTGTCCTTGTCGCGCGGGAACGGGTCTGAGCCGTTGGCCCGTTCCGTGTCGCAACTGTCCATAGTATTACGCCCTTGTGCGAGATTCGTCCGCGTGCGGGTGAGGGGGTTCGTCGGGGCATCCGCGCCGCTGCCGGATGCCGGTCGGTGAATCGTCCCCACTGTCGTCGCTGACATACATAACACACAACGATGTTTTCGTGACCATTATAGGCTCTTGGGATGGCATTGCCGGCAAAAATGCGGAAAACTCCGAAATGGACAGAATTGGAAATGATGCTATAATGATAACGCAAACATTTAGAGGAATGGATACGGTGCCGAGACGCCCGGAGATCGAGCGCCCGGTCCATCCATCAAGCCTTCGAAGGAGAGGGGCTGGCAATGGCAGCAGCGCAAGTTGCGGCTACGGCGACTGGCGGGTCGTCCGCAGCTCAGGAGAATAAGCATAAGCCGGATTGGCGTGGTTGGAAGTTCATGGCGCCGTTTGCGGTGGTGTTCGTGTTCGTGTTCATCATCCCGATCGTGTATGCGATCTATATCAGCTTCTTCAAGAAGCAGATGATCGGTGGCACGAGGTTCGTGGGTGTGGAGAACTACGCGAGGCTGTTGGGTGACGCGCAGTTCTGGAGCAGTGTGGGTCGTGTGGCTTTGTTCACGTGTGTGCAGGTGCCGATCATGTTGTTCCTGTCGGCGTTGATGGCGTTGGCGTTGGATTCGATGAAGCTGCATGGCACGAAGTTCTTCCGTATCTCGACGTTCCTGCCGTATGCGGTGCCTGCGGTGGTGTCGACCCTGATCTGGGGTTTCGTGTATGGCGCGAAGTACGGTCTGGTGGGTTCGCTGAACGGGGTGCTGGGCACGCACTTGGATATGTTCGCCCCGTCGGTGTTGTTGGCGTCGATCGGCAATATCGTGACGTGGGAGTTCGTGGGCTATAACATGCTGATCTTCTACAGCTCGCTGTCGACGATCCCGCATTCGCTGTATGAGGCGGCCTCCATTGATGGTGCGTCGGAGTGGAAGATCGTGAAGTCGATCAAGCTGCCGGAGTTGCGTGGTTCGCTGGCGATCACGGTGATCTTCAGTATCATCGGTTCATTCCAGTTGTTCAACGAGCCGAGCATCTTGCAGAACATGGTGCCGGGTAATGCGATCACGACGTACTACACGCCGAACATGTACGCGTACAACCTGAGCTTCTCCGGCAACCAGAGCAATTACGCGGCCGCGTTGGCGATCACGATGGCGGTGATCACGATGGCGATCGCGTACGCGGTGCAGCTCAACAGCCTCAAGGAGCAGATGAAGTGACGCGTGTGGTGATGGCTTCGTTGGTGTCGGTGTCGGTTTCGGGTAAGGAGCAGGATCGATGAGCAGTGCAACGGTTTCCGCGCAGTCGCTGCGCGAGCAGGAGCGCGCCGCCAGGCGTGCGGAGCGTGAGCGTCAGAAGCGCGTCGCGAGGGATGAGGCCGCCGAGCGCAGGAGGGCGCAGAAGAGCGGTTTCGCCAACGTGAACAATCCGCGCCGTAGTGTGTGGATGACGGTGGTGTGCGCGATCTTCGCGGTGTACTGCCTGTTCCCGTTCGTCTACCTGCTGATCAACGCCACCAAGACCCAGGCCGACTTCACCAGTACGTTCGGCCTCGGCTTCGGCAGGACGTTCGCCCTGTGGGACAACATCGTCACGGTGTTCACCTATCAGGACGGGATCTTCGGCCGCTGGCTGATCAACACGCTCCTGTACGTGGTGGTGGGCGCGGGCGGCGCGACCCTGCTGGCGATCATGGGCGGGTACGCCCTCGCGAAGTTCCGGTTCCCGGGCAGGAAGGCGGTGTTCGCGGTCATCATCGGTTCGATCTCCGTGCCGGGTATCGCGCTGGCGGTCCCGCAGTTCCTCCTGTTCGCCAAGCTCGGGTTGACGAACACGCCGTGGGCCATGATCATCCCGAGTCTGATCAGTCCGTTCGGACTCTACCTGATGTGGATCTTCAGCGACCAGGCCGTGCCGACCGAACTGCTCGAGGCGGCTCGTGTGGATGGTGCGTCGGAGTTGCGTACGTTCTGGCAGATCAGTCTGCCGTTGTTGGCGCCGGGTATCGTGACGACGTCGTTGTTCACGATCGTGGCGACGTGGAACAACTACTTCCTGCCGTTGATCATGTTGAA
The DNA here is from genome assembly GCF_008698085.1 of Bifidobacterium callitrichos. Lineage (NCBI taxonomy): Bacteria > Bacillati > Actinomycetota > Actinomycetes > Bifidobacteriales > Bifidobacteriaceae > Bifidobacterium > Bifidobacterium callitrichos. Next base: position 833,375 of record NZ_RZJP01000001.1, on the reverse strand, counting down.
GGACGCGGACTGGTATCCGTTGACGATCGGTCTGAACCAGTGGAAGGACCAGGCCTCGACCGCCGGTGGTCAGGCGATCCAGAACCTGGTGATCACGGGCTCGCTGATCACGATCATCCCGCTGGTGATCGCGTTCCTCGCTTTGCAGAAGTACTGGCAGTCCGGCCTCGCCGCCGGCGCCGTCAAGGAATAACCGGCATGGAGCCATTCACACTGCTGAACATCGTTCAGGAACCGCCTGATCGGCAGCATTGACGAGGGTGAGCGACGGCGATCCGACGGTCGCCGCCGCTCACCCTCGAAATGCATCGGTATACGCAACAATGATCAATCACACGGCAAAGGAAACACCAATGAGCGAACATCGCGCATTCAACTGGCCGCAGCCTCTTGCGGGGGAGAAGCCCCGTATCTGGTACGGCGGCGACTACAATCCCGACCAATGGCCTGAAGAGGTCTGGGACGAGGACATCGAACTCATGAAGCAGGCCGGAGTCAACCTCGTCTCCGTCGCCATCTTCTCCTGGGCGAAACTCGAACCCGAGGAAGGCGTCTACGACTTCGACTGGCTCGACCGCGTCATCGACAAGCTTGGCAAGGCTGGCATCGCCGTCGACCTCGCCTCCGGCACCGCCTCGCCGCCGATGTGGATGACGCAGGCGCACCCGGAGATCCTCTGGGTCGACTATCGCGGCGACGTCTGCCAGCCCGGTGCACGTCAGCACTGGCGAGCCACCAGCCCGGTCTTCCTCGACTACGCGCTGCGCCTGTGCCGCAAGATGGCCGAACACTACAAGGACAACCCGTATGTCGTCGCATGGCATGTGAGCAACGAATACGGCTGCCACAACCGCTTCGACTACTCCGAGGACGCCGAGCGCGCCTTCCAGAAGTGGTGCGAGAAGCGCTACGGCACTATCGAGGCCGTCAACGAGGCCTGGGGCACCGCCTTCTGGGCTCAGCACGTGAACAACTTCTCCGAGATCATCCCGCCGCGCTTCATCGGCGACGGCAACTTCATGAACCCGGGCAAGCTGCTCGACTGGAAGCGTTTCAGCTCCGATGCTCTGCTTGACTTCTACCGCGCCGAACGCGACGCGCTGCTCGAGATCGCGCCGAAGCCGCAGACCACGAACTTCATGATCTCCGCCGGCGGCACTGGACTCGACTACGACAAGTGGGGCTACGACGTTGACTTCGTGTCCAACGACCACTACTTCACCCCCGGCGAGGCCCACCTCGACGAGCTCGCGTACGCCGCGTCCCTGACTGATGGCATCGCTCGCAAGAATCCTTGGTTCCTTATGGAGCACTCCACGTCGGCCGTCAACTGGCGTCCGATCAACTACCGTGATGAGCCGGGCGAACTGGTGCGCGACTCCCTCGCCCATCTCGCCATGGGCGCCGACGCGATCTGCTACTTCCAGTGGCGTCAGTCCAAGGCCGGCGCCGAGAAGTGGCACTCCGCGATGGTGCCCCACGCGGGTGCCGATTCGCAGGTGTTCCGCGACGTGTGCGAACTTGGCGCGGACCTGAACAGGCTCGCTGACGAGGGACTGCTCGGTACCAAGCTGCTCAAGAGCAAGGTCGCCGTCGTCTTCGATTATGAATCGCAGTGGGCCACCGAGCACACCGCGACCCCAAGCCAGAACGTCCGTCACTGGACCGAGCCGCTCGACTGGTTCCGCGCCCTTGCCGATACCGGCGTGACCGCCGATGTCGTGCCGGTGCGTGGCGACTGGGACTCCTACGAGGTGGCCGTGCTGCCCGCCCTGTACATCCTGTCCGAGGACACCTCGCGTCGCGTGCGTGAGTACGTCGCCAACGGCGGCAAGCTCATCGTCACCTACTACACGGGCCTGTCCGACGAGCGCGACCACGTCTGGCTCGGCGGATACCCCGGCTCGATCCGCGACGTCGTCGGCGTGCGCGTTGAGGAGCATGCGCCGATGGGTACTGACTTCCCGGGTACGATGGATCACCTTGATCTCTCCAACGGGGCGGTGGCGCACGATATCGCCGACGTGATCACCTCCGTGGCCGAGAGCGGACGTGTGCTTGAGACCTTCAAGGCCGATAAGTGGACCGGTTTCGACGGCGCGCCCGCCATCACCGTCAACGAGTACGGCGACGGCAAGACGGTGTACGTCGGTGCCAAGCTTGGTCGTGAGGGGCTGGCCGTGAGCCTGCCGGAGATCCTCTCCGAGCTTGAGGTCGCGACGCCCGCCGGCGACGACCGTGGCGAGGTACTGCGTATCGAACGCGCCGATGCCACCGATGAGAACCACTTCGTGTTCCTATTCAACCGCACGCGCGATGTGGCGGTCGTCGACGTCGAGGGCGAGCCGCTGGTCGCGTCTCTTGCCCAGGTCAACGACAGTGAGCACACCGCCGCCATCCAGCCCAACGGCGTCCTCGTCGTCAAGCTGTGACGCTGATCGCGCCGGTATGATGCCGGGTCGCCGGCGCGGGGCCGCCCATCGATGGTGCGGTCGCTGGCGTCGGCAAGCAATGGGGTCGTCTCCCGATTTCGGTCGGGGGCGACCCCATTGTGTTCTCGTGTGTTCTCGTGTGTGTTCGGGTTCTCGGGTTCTCGGGTTCTCGGGGACTTGCCGCTCGAGAGGGGCGGGCGCCCAGTCGTCGGGGGAATCCCATGACGCGATCTGGGGCCACATGACGCGGTGAAATTCACATGACGCGGTGAGGCGGTTTTCTGTATTGGCGGAAATCCGCCGTTTTGTGTCACCACTTCATGGGGTAAACACAGCTCCATGTGGATTTCACCGCGCGATGGGTGTCGTGACCGCTTCATGGCTGCGCGATGGGGGCGATGTGGATGGGGAAGATGGGGAATGGATGCGACGGGGATGAATGGATGCGACGGGGATGAATGGACGCGGAGGGGATGAATGGACGCGGAGGGGATGGGGAATGGACGTGACCATAGGGCATGAAAAAGGGTGGCGCATCACGAGGATGCGCCACCCGGTGTTATTGCAGCCAGACCCGCGGGAAGGAGCCTCGCGGGGAGGAAGATGGCCACGAAGATATGAAAGGGGATTCGCGGGAAATGCGTACCGGGAGCGGAGTGTGCGTGCCGGTCGCGCTCGCGAATCCCCTGAGATCGGTTACTTGACCGTGTAGCCCTGGCCTTCGGCGTAGGACTTCAGATCCTTCTGCCAAGCGGCGATGCCGTCGGCCAGCTTGCCCTTGCCGGTGTAGGCGTCGCCGACGAAGTCGCCGAACTTACCGCGGGCGTAGACCTCGATCGGCAGGAACTGGTAGCCGGTGGACACGTTCGCGGCGGCCTTGGCCAGCTCCTCGTTGAACTTCTGACCGCCGAAGTACTCGTGGGCCTTGCCGTCGGAGTCGGTCAGGGCGGTCATGCCGAGGAAGTCGGAGGACTTGAGGGTATCGTTGTCGGCCGGGAAGGCGCCGCCGTCGACGCGGGTCTTGATGCCCTCGGCGTTGTGGCAGGCGTATTCCATGAACTTGTAGGCCGCGGCTACCTTGTCCTTGTCGTCGGACTTGATGACGGCGAGCGAGGAGCCGCCGTTCTCGGAGTTGGTCTCGGAGCCGTCGGCGGTCGGCATCTGGGCGATGCGCCACTTGCCCTCGCCGTTCGGGGCGCCGGAGAGCAGGTTGTACGGCATCCACGCGCCGGTGAGCAGGGAGGCGATGGAGCCGTCGTCGAGACCCTTGTTCCAGTCGTCGGTCCAGCCGACGGTCTTGGTGTCGATGAGACCCTCGTCGATCATCTTCTGCCAGAAGTCGGTGAACTCCTTGACCTTGGAGTCGCCGGTCAGGTCGATGGAGACGGTCTTGCCGTCCTTGGAGGTGGAGAACGGCTTCGCGCCGGCCAGCCAGGTCATCGAATCGAAGAAGCCCGCGTCGCCGGAATCGGAGGTGATGTAGGAGCCGGCGGCCTTGATCTTCTTGGCGGCCTCGTAGAACTGATCCCAGGTCTTCACCTGAGTCGCGTCGACGCCGGCCTTGTCGAAGACCTCCTTGTTGTAGAACCACGCCATCGGGCCGGAATCCATCGGCAGGGCGTAGACGCCGTCGTTGATGTTGACGGACGCCCAGGTGCCGGGCGTGTAGAAGTCGGAGAAGTCGGATGCGCCGTAGTCGGACAGGTTCTCGAGGTAGCCGCGGATCACGTATTCGGGCAGCGCGTAGTACTCGATCTGCGCGATGTCCGGAGCGCCGGAGCCGCCTTCGATGGCGTTGGAGAGCGCGTTGTACTCGTCCTTGTTGGTGCCGGCGTTGGTAACCTTCACCTTGATGTTCGGGTTGGCCTTCTCGAAGCCCTCGACCGTACGCGGCAGCGTGGAATCCCAGGACCAGACCGTCAGTTCGATCTTCTTGTCGGAGCTGGATCCGGTGCTGCTCGAACCGGTGTTGGAGCTGCCTCCGCAGGCGGCAACGCTGACGAGCATCGCGGCGGCGCCGGCGAGGGCCACCGTCTTCTTCATGGCTGTGAACTTCATCGTCCTTGTATCCTTCCTTATTGAAGAACGATTGGACTTGGTCTTCCAAGTCTTGTATCGTTTCAAGTACTACCATAGCACATAGCATATGGTTACGCAAACACGGGTTGTGAAGACCCGTGGGGAAGGACTTATCATGGGCGATACCACCATCGGATCGCTGCGGCGGGTCGCGGACGTACCGGAGCGTCTGTTCGGCTCGTTCGTCGAGCATCTTGGCCGCTGCGTGTACGGCGGCATCTACGAACCTGGTCATCCGAGCGCCGACGAGGACGGATTCCGCGAGGACGTGCTCGACCTCGTACGGGAGCTCGGCGTCACCTGCGTGCGCTACCCGGGCGGCAACTTCGTGTCCAACTACAACTGGGAGGACGGCACCGGCCCGCGCGAGCAACGTCCGGTCAGGCGCGACCTCGCATGGCACCAGACCGAGACCAACGAGATCGGCATCGACGACTTCCATCGCTGGAGCCTCAAGGCCGGCACCGAGATCATGCTCGCCGTCAACATGGGCACACGCGGGCTCAAGGCCGCGCTCGACGAGCTCGAATACGTCAACGGCGCGCCGGGCACCGAACTCGCGGACCGACGCGTGGCCAACGGCATCCCCGAGCCGATGGATGTGAAGATGTGGTGCATCGGCAACGAGATGGACGGCCCCTGGCAGGTCGGCCATATGACTCCGGACGAGTACGCGGACGCGGTGGAGAAGACCGCGCATGCGATGAAGCTCGCCGAATCGGGGCTGGAGCTGGTGGCATGCGGCTCGTCCAGCGCGCACATGCCCACGTTCGGCACATGGGAGAGGACCGTGCTCACCCGCGCCTATCAGTATCTCGACTTCGTGTCCGCGCACGCCTACTACTTCGATCACGGTCACAAGACCCGCTCGCAGGGGCAGATGCAGGAGTTCCTCGCGGCTGCCGAGGACATGACGACGTTCATCGACACGGTCGCCGCCTGCGCCGACGAGGCGCGCGAGGCGAACCACGGCGACCGCGACATCGCCCTGAGCTTCGATGAGTGGGGCGTGTGGTATTCGGACGCGTGGAACGAGCAGGAGGCGGCGTGGAAGGCGGCCGCCGGCGAGGGGCTGCATCACGAGCCGTGGCCGAAGGCGCCGCATCTGCTGGAGGACGTGTACTCGGCCGCCGATGCGGTGGTGGAGGGATCGCTGATGATCACGCTCCTCAAGCACTGCGACCGCGTGCGTTCGGCCTCCCGCGCCCAGCTGGTCAACGTCATCGCGCCGATCATGGCCGAACCGAACGGCCCCGCATGGCGTCAGACCACGTTCTACCCGTTCGCCGAGGCTGCGCATCATGCGAAGGGCGACGCCTATGCGCCGCAGATCGACTCGCCGCTCATCCATACGGAAGCCTATGGCGATGTGAAGGCGGTCGACGCGGTCGTCACCTGGAATCGTGAGTCCCGTGAGGGACTGGTGCTGATCGTGAACCGCGACGCCTCGCACGCGCATGACGTGTCGATCGACCTGAGCTCGCTGCCGGGTGTTGCCGGGGAATCTTCCGCGGCTAAGGCTGAGGGCGAGATCGGCGGCGCTTGCGTGAAGGTGACGCATGCCGAGATCCTGCACGATGACGACATCTACCGCACCAACACCGCCGCCGAGCCGGATGCGGTCACGCCGCAGCCGCTCGATATGACGGCGAACGGTACCGTGATCGACGTCGACCTGCCGCAGGTCTCCTGGGTCGCGATCCGTTTCACGGCGTGACGCCCTGCGGTGAGGATTCGCGGCAGACCAGCCGGCATGGCGCTTCGATCCGCTTCGCCGGCGCGCGCCTGCCGTCCCTGATCTGGGCGATGATCGACTCGACGGCGAGCCGCGCGATATCGGTGCGTCCCGGGTCGACCGTCGTCAGTGACGGTGCCATGTATCGCGATTCGTCGATGTTGTCGAATCCGACCACGCGCACGGCTCCCGGCACGTCGACGCCGCGCTCGCGCAGGCATCGCAGCGCGCCCCATGCGAGCGTGTCGTTGAGTGCGAACACCGCATCGAAATCGAGACCGTCATCCAGCATCCTGCCGACCGCCTCGAATCCGTCGATGCTGTCCCACCCGTCGGTTTCGATGAGCAGTCGCGGATCGCAGCTCATGCCATGGTCCGCGAGCGCCGCACAGTGGCCGCGCGTGCGCAGGTCGCCGGACGAGGACTGCGTCGGCGGGTCTGCGCAGGGGCCGGTCGAGGAGACTGGGGCGGAGGGGTTCCCGCTCGGCGCCGATGGACTGGGTGAACTCGTCGAGTGCGTCGTGGCGTGCGGTGGCGTCGGTGCCGTGACGTCCGATGTGGGGCCATCTACTTCTGATGTCGCTTCGTTTGCGGGCGGCACGGCTCCGATGACGGCGATGCGTCGGCATCCGTCCTCGATGAGGTGGGTCGTGGCCATATACGCCCCTTCGTGGTTGCGGATGAGCACATGCGGCGCATCCACGCCGAACAGGCGCTCGCCCAGCATGACCAGAGGGTAGGTGCCGTCCAGCAGGGGTGTGTCGTCGCGGGTCATCATCAGGGGGCTGAGGATGAGTCCGTCCGCGGGGTGCGTGCCCATGGATGCGATGCTGGCGAGTTCGTTCTCGCGGTGGTTGGACGTCGATTCGACGATGACGCCGTAGCCGTGCGTGCGCGCCTCGGTGAGAATGTCCTCGGCGAGATCGGCGAAGTACACCTGACGCAGATCGGGGATGACGAGCTTGAGCAGTCTGGTGCGACCGGACCTGAGATTGCGTGCGGATGAGTTGATCTGATAGCCGAGGTCGGCGATGGCGGTCTCGATGCGCGTGCGCATCGCATCGCTCATATACGGGCGCTTGTTGAGGTAGTTGGACACCGAGGCGACCGACACCCCGGCCTTGCGGGCCACGTCGGCCATCGTGATGGTCGCTCTGCCGTTCCTGTGGCTGCTGACTGACATGGCCTCCAGTCTATCCGGTTCCGTTCTGCCGGATCGTCGGCCGACCCGCAGTCGGGGTGGTCGAGTGGCGTGTCGTGCGAATCTGTGTGTAATGAATCATGTTATCGCAACCATACCTGCGAAGCGGCGGAATACGCTGGTTCGCGCTATCGGAAACAGAGCAAATTGTTTTCGATAGCATCACTACGAGGAAGAACGTGATGGGACCGTGGTTGCGGGAAACATCGACAGTCGTCGAATGGCGACTGAAGGAAGGAGCAATCAGGACGATGAAGTTCACCAACGCCAAGAAGGCCGTCGCGCTCACCGGTGCGATCGCCATGCTCGTCAGCGTCGCCGCGTGCGGTTCCGACAGCAACTCGAACAGCAGCAGCCAGCCGGCTCAGGAGAAGGACGTCCAGGAGATCACCGTGTGGGCTTGGGAGCCCACGCTGACCCAGGTCGCCAAGGACTTCGAAAAGGAGACCGGCATCAAGGTCGACTTGAAGAACGTCGGCACCAACACCAAGGAGTACACGCAGCTGGACAACGCCATCGAGGCAGGCTCCGGCGCCCCGGACGTCGCCCAGGTCGAGTACTACGCGATCCCGCAGTACGCCATCAAGGGCAACCTGCTCGACATCACCGACAAGACCTCCGGCTACGAGGACTTCTACACCCCCGGCCCGTGGGCCTCCGTGCAGTTCGCCGGCAAGGTCTACGGCCTGCCGATGGACTCCGGCCCGATGGCCTTCTTCTACAACAAGGAGGTCTTCGACAAGGCCGGCGTCGACGCCACCCAGATCAAGACGTGGGACGACTACTACGAGGCCGCCAAGAAGATCCACGCCCTCGGCGACAACTACTACATCACCTCCGACACCGGTGACGCCGGCTTCTACGACTCGATGACCTGGCTCGCCGGCGGACAGCCGTTCAAGACCTCGTCCGACGGCTCCGAGGTGGCCATCAACCTCACCGGCGACGAGAACGTCCAGAAGTTCAACACCTACTGGCAGAAGATGCTCGACGAGGGCCTGCTCGACACCAAGACCGCCGGCTGGTCCGAGGACTGGTTCAAGGGCATGGTCGACGGCACCATCGCCTCCCTGCTGACCGGCGCCTGGATGCCGGCCAACCTCGCGAACTCCGCTGCCGCGGGCGCCGGCAAGTGGCGCGTCGTCCAGATGCCGACCGCCGACGGCTCCGCCACCAACGCCGAGAACGGCGGCTCCTCGCTGGCCGTGCTCGCCAGCTCCAAGAAGGCTGACGCCGCGTACAAGTTCATCGAGTACGCGAACCACGGCGATGGCGTGGCCACCCGTGTGGCCGGCGGCGCCTTCCCGGCCGACAAGGCCTCCATGGAAGCCGATTCCTTCAAGAACGCGACCACGGTGAAGAACGCCGACGGCGAGGACGTCGACTACTTCGGCGGACAGAAGTACAACGAGGTTCTGGCCCAGGCCGCGGAGAACGTGTCCACCGGATACCAGTTCCTGCCCTTCGAGGTCAAGGCCCGCACCATCTTCGGCGACTACGTCGGCAAGTCCTACACCGGCGACCAGAAGCTGGCCGACGGCGTGGCCGCCTGGCAGAAGGCCCTGCAGGACTACGGCAAGGATCAGGGCTTCACCGTCAAGTGATCGCCCGGCTATCCGATCATCCGACCGGCCGCCAGCTGGCCGGATGATAGCAGCTTCGCCCGGAAGGGCGATGTCCCGCAAACCGCAATAACCAATCACACGAAGGCTCCGTCGCATTGTGCGGCGGGGCCTTCGTGCCGTCCGGCGGCCTCTTACGCACGCATCGGTGTCCGGGTGTTTGGTGTCCGCCAAATCGTCGTGCGGCGTCGTCGTACGGCTTCACACGCTCTCGTCACAGGAGGACGAGTACACTCGTGACCATTGCGCCTGCCGTCCGTTCCTCCGTGAGGCAGGAGAGTACGGCACGGGCGACAGCGGGCGACGAGATGACATCACGAATGCGTAGGGAGACTCGGCACATGGGTTTGAGAATCGGCTTCAACGGGGGTTTCAGACGCATCGCCGCCGCGCTGACGGCACTCGTCATGACGGTTTCGCTCGCCTCCTGCGGTCAGGCGGCCGACACGCGCACCCACATCACCGTGTGGAGCTGGGAGCCGAACATGGGCGAGGTGGTCGACGACTTCGAGCGCGACAACCCCGACGTGGTCGTCGATCTGAAGAACATCTCCGGCTACGAGAACCTCAACACCGCGATCCAGGACGGCTACGGCATGCCCGACGTGGCGCAGATCGAATACTTCGCGCTGCTGCAGTACGCGGTCTCCGGCCAGCTGCTCGACATCTCCGACTACGTAGGCGACGACTACGCGAACTTCTACTCGCCTGGCACGTGGTCGAGCGTGCAGCTGGCGGGACGCGTGTACGGCCTGCCGATGGATTCCGGCCCGATGGCGTTCTTCTACAACAAGGACGTCTTCGATCAGGTCGGCGTCGACGCCTCGCGGATCAGGACATGGGACGACTACTACGAGGCGGCGAAGAAGCTCAAGGACATCGGCGTGTACATCGCCGCCGATTCGGGCGACGCCAGCTTCTATGCGGCGATGATCTGGCTTGCCGGCGGCGAGCCGTTCCACACCAGCCCCGACGGCAAGACCGTCACCATCTCCCTTGACGGCGACGAGGGCACGAGGAGGTTCACGAAGTTCTGGCAGCGGATGATCGACGAGGGACTGATCGACACCCGGAGCGCCACCTGGTCGAACGGCTGGAAGCGGGCACTGAGCACCGGAACCGTCGCCTCCGTGTTCTCCGGCGCGTGGATGCCGTCGATGCTGATGGCCAATGCGCTCGGCACCGCGGGCCTGTGGCGGGTGGCGCCGATGCCCACGACCGACGGTCGGACGACCAACGCCGAGAACGGCGGATCGGCGATGGCCGTGCTCCAATCCACACGCAAGCCGCGGGCGGCCTACCGGTTCGTCGACTACGTCACGCATAGTCGCGACGGCATCGACACGCGTGTCGACGGCGGCGCGTTCCCCGCCGATCTGGAGACGCTCTCCAGCGAGACGTTCCTTGACAAGACCACGATCCGCAACACGAACGGCATCGACATCCCCTACTTCGGCGGGCAGCAGTTCAACCGAGTGCTCGCCGACGCGGCCGAGAACGTGTCGGTCGGATACCAGTATCTGCCCTTCGAGGTGTACGCGCGCAGCGACTTCCGCTCCACCGTCGGCAAGGCGTACAAGTGGGGCAGCGCCTGGCAGTCGTATCTGAAGCGTCAGCGGGACATCAAGGCCGGCATGACCGACGCGGACGGCAATGCGCTCAAGCCGATCGAGCGGCCCACCCCGAAGGTGAGTCTCTCATCGGGCATCGCCGCATGGCAGGCGGACCTGAAGGAGTACGGCGTCAACCAGGGCTTCACGATCCGCTGACGCGTATCGTCACCGCACGTTGCGCGAGTAGATGTAGGCCATGCCCTTGAAGATCAGATCCGGATCGTACACGTCGATCATGTCGGTGTCGTTCTGGAACACGCGGCCGAGGCCTCCGGTCGCGATCACCTGGAACGGCTCGCCGATCTCCTTGCGGAACTGGGCGATCGTGTACTCCACGCCGCCGAGGAACGTGTAGTACAGGCCCGCCTGCATGGCCGTGCGCGTGTTCGTCGCGAGGATCGACTTCGGACGCGTGATCTCGACCTCGGGCAGCTGCGCGGTCTGCCCCCACAGTGCCTCGGCGCCGGTGCGGATGCCGGTCGTGATGTACCCGGAGACGATCGTGCCGGTCGCATCCACGTAGTTGAACGTCGTCGCCGTGCCGAAATCGGCCACGAGCACCGGACCGCCGTACGTGTGGTAGGCGCCGGCGCAGTCCGCGATGCAGTCCGAACCCAGGGTCTTCGGGTCGTCGAGACGGATGTTCATGCCGGTCTTGATGCCCGGGCCGACCACCATCGGCTCGAAACCGAGGAACTTGATGATCGACGAGCGGAACGAGTACATGACCTTCGGCACCACCGAGCAGACGATCACGTCGTCCACGTCGCGCGCCGTATAGCCTCCGAGCTCCAGGAACTGCGTGATCATGAGACCGTACTCGTCGGACGTGTGCGTCGCCTTCGTGGTGATGCGGTACGTGCCGACGATGCGTCCGTCCTCCAGAAAACCGATCACGATGTTCGTGTTGCCGATATCGACCGCCATCAGCATGGGTTGCTCCTTGTGTCGCGTGTGTATTGAGGTATTGAGTGTGTATTTGTGATGTGTTCCCGTAAGCCGTGCCTATGAGCCGCTGAGCCGCCAGACGCGCTATGCCGCGTCCGACTGACGGTGCATGGCGGCGAGCCGCAGCATCAGCCGCTTGGCCAGCACGGTCTTGTCCATCTTGTTCCAGCGTTCGATCTGCGGGGTCTTCGGATCGCTCGTGCCGGGGGTCAGCACGGTCACGATGTTCGTGTCCGTCGCGAAGCCGGCGCCTTCCTCGCGCAGATTGTTCGCCACCAGCATGTCGCAGTGCTTCGCCGCGAGCTTTTTCGCCGCGTTGGCGATCAGATGCTCCGTCTCCATCGCGAAGCCGCACAGGATCTGCGATCCGTCGTCGCGCTTGCGTCCGCCGGCCCATGCGAGGATGTCCGGATTCGACACGAGATTGAGGGTGATCGAATCTCGTCCGTCCTTCTTGATCTTCTGCTGCGCGATCCGCTCGACGCGGAAGTCGCCCACGGCCGCGGCCATCACCGTGATGTCCGCCGCGGCGAACGCCTCCGACACCGCCTCGAACATGTCCTCGGCCGTGGTGACCCGCACCACGTCGACACCCTGCGGGGGCTCAAGCGAGACCGGTCCGGAGACGAGCGTGACTTTCGCACCCAGCTCGGCGGCCGCCTCGGCGATCGCGTACCCCATCTTGCCGGTCGAATGGTTCGTCAGGTAGCGCACCGGATCGAGCGGCTCCTGCGTGGGCCCCGCCGTGACCAGCACGGTAAGACCCCTGAGCGGCTGCGAAGCGATCGAGTCGGAGAATTCGTCGACGGTGTCCGACGCATCGGGCGTACCGGTAGTCTCGTCCGATGCGTCTGCCACGACCGCCGCATCCCCGTCGGGCAGCAGTCCGGCGACCGCCCGCTCGATCTCTTCCGGTTCGGCCATGCGCCCGCGGCCCACGTCGCCGCACGCAAGCTCCCCCTCGCCCGGCTCGACGACGGTCCATCCGAGCGATCGGCAGACGTCGAGATTGCGCTGCGTGACGGGATTGGCGTACATATGCACGTTCATCGCCGGACATAACGCCTTCGGCCCCTCGTAGGCGAGGACCGTGGCGGTGAGCGTGTCGTCGGCCATGCCAGCGGCGATGCGGGCGATCGCATCCGCGCTCGCCGGCGCCACGACGAGCATGTCCGCCCATTCGGCGTCGCGCACATGGTTGATCGTCTCGCGCGTGGCCGGATTGGCGACCACGTCGCCAAGGGCGTCACCGGCGGCGGGGGAGGGGAACATCGTCGTGCGCGTGCGCTCGCCGGTCAGCGACGTGAATGTTAAGGGGGTGACGAACCGTTCGGCCGCGGCCGTCTCGATCACGCGGACCGTGTGCCCGGCCTTCGTCCAGTCGGATGCCAGATGACAGGACTTGAACGCGGCGATACTGCCGGTGACCCCCAGAAGAATATGTGCCATAACCGCCTCCCGCCCCGGTTTTCGCCGGGTACGCGTGTGCCGATGCCTCCGTGCATGGCCGGTCGCCGCGGACCTTCCGTCGGCGCCGATGCCCCAGTATAGCCGCGAGGTCACGTAGGCGGTGGCAAGTCGTCACTACAATGGCGATGACGGACCGTGGCGGAATGGAAAGGACCATGGCGGGAAGGGGATGCAATGGGTTTGAGCGTATTCGGCCGCGTGTCGGGATCCCCCGACGGTTTCGACGACGGCGATCCCGCCATGTCCGGCCCCTCGTTCGAAGCGCCGCGAGGCGGTGCGGTGGGATTGCCGCTGTACACGTCGCTGCGGCACGACACCTCGCCGGCCGTGCTCGCCCGCGCCCGCTCGATCGCGGACTACGCCGTCTCGATGATGGATTCCCTCGACTACACGTTGGACGCGCGCACCGGATCGGCGACCATAACCGGGCGGATCAGAGGCACGTCCAGCCCGTCCAGCAGGTATACGGTCAATGTCTACTTCAACACCGACACCGGCGAGATCAGCGGCGGCGGATGCACCTGTCCCGCATATGCGCGCGGCTACGATATCTGCAAGCATATGGCGGCCCTCGTGATCGCGTTCATCAACGATCCGGATCGTTTCGACGGTTTCGGAGCGCCGCAGTCCATCTCGTCGTCGCGTCGGCTGCTCGCGGCGATGCAGCAGCTCGATGAGCAGGATGATCAGGCTCGTCGCGCCAGACGCCGTGAATCGATGATCAACGCCGGTACGTCGGACGGGCGCGGCCGTGCGTCGCAACCGAAGGTCGTCCCCGGTTCGGTCATGCTCGCGCCCATCCTGAGCTATCTCGACGGGCGGTGGAGCGTTGAGTTCCGCATCGGCGTCGAAGGCGCCATGTACGTGCTCAAATCGATCTCCACCCTGCTTGACGACATGCGGCTGTCGAGCTACCGCGCCTACGGGCAGAAGCTCGCGTTCACGCATACGCCGGCGATGCTCGACTCGCGTTCGCGCGCGATGCTTGGCTTCCTGAACCGCATCGAGGACGTGCGTCGGGCCGTCGACCTGCAGGATGTGCGATACGGCGCTCTGGGATCGGTGCGCATCGACCGGCATCTGCCGCTCGCCGAATCGGAGACCGCGCGACTGCTCGACATCGTGGCCGCCGCCCCCGATGCCGCCGGCTCCGACAACACGCGCATCGGACTGGTGCTCGACGAATGGTTCAACCGGTCTCCGGTCTATGTGCCGGTCAACGGCGAAGGCCCGGACGCGATGCCCGTCGTCTCGATGACCCGCATCAACGGCGATGGCGGCGTCGACGGCTACTCGTTGCACGGGCGTCCTCCGATTGAGACGACGATCACCGGGGACGACGGCGTATGGCTGCTCATGCCACCCGCCGACGCGCATGGTCGCCGTGCGCTGCGCAATACCATGCTGACGAGCCGGGCGCATTCCACCATGCGCATCAGCGCCGTCGGATACCGGTTCGTCCGCTGTCCGAAGCCGCTCGAACCGTTCGCCGACCTGCTTCCCGTGGTCTGTGGCGAGGATCCGAACGGCGAGATCGTCGCGTTCGACGACGCGCCGCTGTTCGCGCGCACGCTGATGCCCCGCCTCGTCGACGCGGGCCTGATGAGCGCCGGGGACGTGCCACGCGAGATCGAACTTCTGCGCCCCGTCGAGTGCGAGCCCGAGTTCTACCTCGACCGCGACGACAAGGGCATCACCTGCGTGGCGAAGGCCCGCTACGGTGATCGCGAGACGACGATCGTGCCCCAGCGCGGGGGAGACTTCATCGCCGGCGCGACGCCGATGGTCGGCGCCGGACACGATTTCGCCGCCGAACGCGCGATGCTCGACCTGGTGCGCACGTATTTCGCGATTCCCTCGAGTGCGGACCCGGCGTTCATCGGACGAGACGAGACCATGCGCATCATCGCCCTGTTCGACGAGGGCCTGCCCGCCCTGCGCGCTATGGGCAGGGTGTTCACGACGCCCGCCTTCGACCGTCTGCTCGCGCCGAAGCCGCCGAGCGTGACCGTGGGGCTTGCGATCAGGTCGAATCTCGTGGAGATCTCGCCGATCGCCGACGAGGTGCCGCCCGACGAGGTGGGTGCGCTCCTCGCCTCATACCGCCGCAGACAGCGTTTCCACCGGCTGAAGGACGGCACGTTCGTCGACCTGCGCGGCGCGAAGCTCGATGCGCTCGACAGGGTCGCCGCCGACCTCGATCTCGACGAATCGGAGCTCGACGACGGACCAGTCACCCTGCCCGGCATGCAGGCGTTCCTGCTTGACGGGGAGCTCGCAGGCGAGGGCGTGCGCAAGGAGCCGTCGTTCATGCGCTACGTGGACGAGCTGAAGACCATCGATCCCACCCGTTATGCGGTGCCGGACGAGCTCGCCCACGTGCTGCGCCCCTATCAGGTGGAGGGATTCAGGTGGCTGCGCACCCTGTGCGACAAGGGATTCGGCGGCATCCTCGCCGACGAGATGGGCCTGGGCAAGTCCGTGCAGCTGATCGCCCTGCTGCTTTCGTTGTCGGACGTGCACGCCGACACCGCCGCCGCCGACACCACCGCCGACGCCTCCGACGCAGCCAAACCCGCGCCCTCGCTCATCGTGTGCCCGGCATCGCTCGTCTACAACTGGGTGGCGGAATTCTCCAAGTTCGCGCCCGGGGTCGACGTCGTGGCCGTCGCCGGCACGAAGGCCGAGCGTCGCGACGCCATCGCGCGGTGCGTCGGCAAGGGCTCCGTGCTCATCACCTCGTATGATCTGCTGCGCCGCGACGTCGACGACTACAAGGATGTACGATTCGACGTGATGGCGCTCGACGAGGCGCAGGTCATCAAGAACCACACCACGAAGATCGCCAGGGCCGTCAAGGCGATCGGCGCCGAGCATCGCTTCGCCCTGACCGGCACGCCCATCGAGAACCGTCTGAGCGAACTGTGGAGCATCTTCGACTTCCTCATGCCGGGGCTCCTCGGCTCCTACCGGCGATTCCACGAACGCTACGAACTGCCGATCTCCAACGCGCGTGCCGCCGACCGATCCACGGCCGAAGGCCGCGCCGCCGCCGAGGTCAACCCGGAAGGGGAGCGGGTCGCGCACCGGCTGCAGGCGCTCGTCGGCGTGTTCATCAAGCGCCGTCTCAAGGCGCAGGTCCTCACCGATCTGCCGGACAAGATCGAAACCACCGTCACCGTGCAGCTGGAGGGCGAGCAGCGCAGACTGTACGCCGCGCACGAGCAGCGTCTACGCCAGCAGCTCGAACACAGCGCGGACGCCGACTTCAACACCTCCAAGATCCAGATTCTCGCCGAACTCATGAAGCTGCGGCAGATCTGCTGCGATCCGCGTCTGCTCTACGCGAACGCGAAGGACCATTCCGCCAAGCTCGCCGCCATCGAGGAGCTCATCTCCAGCTGCATGTCCGAAGGCAAGAAGGCGCTCGTCTTCTCCCAGTTCACGAGCTTCCTGGACCTGATCGCCGCCCGCCTCGACCGGGACGACGTCGCCTACTACACGATCACCGGCTCGACCCCGAAGCGCAGACGGCTCGAGCTGGTCGACCGCTTCAACGCGGACGACACCCCGGTCTTCCTCATCTCCCTGAAGGCGGGCAACACGGGACTGAACCTCGTGGGCGCGAGCGTCGTCATCCACGCTGACCCATGGTGGAACGCCGCCGCGCAGGATCAGGCCACCGATCGCGCCCATCGCATCGGACAGCGTCGGGACGTGGACGTGTACCGGATCGTCGCCAAGGACACCATCGAGGAGCGGATCCTCGAACTGCAGCACAGCAAAAGCGAGCTGGCGCGCCGGTTCACCGACGCCGAGGCGCTCGCCGCGGCCGCGCCGGCGACGATCTCCACACTCAGCCGCGACGATCTTCTGGGGCTGCTCGGATGATAGTCTCGGAAAAAAGGAAACGGACATCCGAACAGGAGGGAATGCAGGCATGATCAGGGTTTCGGTTGTTGGAGCCAAGGGACGCATGGGATCGCACGTCGTCGAGGCGGTCAGCGAAGCGGACGGCATGCAGCTGGCGCTGGCGCTTGACGCGGGCGACGACCTGACCGCCATCACGCCGGAGAACACCGACGTGGTCGTCGAGTTCACCGTGCCGGCCGTGAGCCTGACGAACGTGCTCGCCCTCATCGCTCAGGGCGTCGACGTGGTCGTCGGCACCACCGGCTGGACCGAGGAGAAGCTCGATCAGGTGCGTGGAGCCATCGCCGCCGGTCCGAGGCCCGAGAGCCAGAAGGTGTTCATCGCACCGAACTTCGCGATCTCCGCCGTCCTCGCCGACCACTTCGCCACTCAGGCCGCGAGGTACTTCGAATCCGTCGAGATCATCGAGATGCATCATCCGAACAAGGTGGACGCCCCCTCCGGCACCGCCATCCACACCGCGCAGGGCATCGCCGCCGCACGCAGGGCAGCCGGCCTCGGCCCGGTTCCGGACAACACCCAGACCGACGGCGGATCGCGCGGCCAGGTCGTCGACGGCATCCACGTGCACGCCGTGCGCCTTCGCGGCCTCAACGCGCACGAGGAGGTGCTCTTCGGCAACGCCGGCGAGCAGCTCGTGATCCGCGCCGACAGCTTCGATCGCGGCTCCTTCATGCCCGGCGTGCTGCTCGCTGTGCGCAAGGTGGCCTCCGACGCCCCCGCCGGGCTGACCGTCGGCCTCGACAACTTCCTCGACCTGTGATCCCTGCGAGCCTGTAGAGACGCAAGGCCACGGGGCCGCAAGGCCGACGTCACGTCGTCCGGGCGACGACGTCGAGAGTTAACAATAGGCGTCCACAACGCGAAGTACGGTAAGCGATATGACTGAGAGCGATATGCATCTGCTGAATCCTGCCCCGTTCGGGCGCATCCTTCCCGCCATGATCACCCCAATGAAATCCAACGGCGAGGTCGACTACGAGGCGGCGCAGAAACTCGCCAAACAGTTGGTCGCGGACGGGGCCGATGGCCTGGTGGTCAACGGTACCACCGGCGAATCGCCCGTCACCCACATGGAGGAGAAGGTCGATCTCGTCCGTGCGGTCAAGGAGGTCGTGGACGTGCCGGTGATCTCCGGCGCCGGCTCCAACGACACCGCGCACACCGTGCGCATGGTCGAACAGACCCAGGAGGCGGGCGCCGATGCGGTGCTCGTCGTCATGCCGTACTACTCCCGCCCCTCGCAGGACGGCGTCGTCGGCCACTACAGGGCCGTCGACGAGAGCACCGACAAGCCGATCATCGTCTACGACGTGCCCGGCCGCACCGGACTGAAGGTCAAGGTCGAGACCTACGACCGTCTCGCGGCGCTCGAACACGTCGTGGCGGTCAAGGACGCCACCGGCGACCTCGCAGCGGCCGTCGAGAAGCAGCAGCGCACCGGACTCTCCTGGTACTCGGGCGACGACGGCCTGTTCCTGCCGTTCCTGTCCATCGGCGCGGTGGGCATCATCTCCGTCATCGCGCATGCGGCGGCCCACCCGATGCGCCAGCTCGTCGAGGCGTTCGACCGCGGCGACATCCACGAGGCCCAGCGCCTCGCCAACCAGCTCGCCCCGCTGGTTCACGCCCTGAACGGCGACGGCTATCAGGCCGTCATGGCCAAGGCCGCGCTCAAGGTGCGCGGCATCCTCGACTCCACCACCATGCGTCTGCCGAACATCGGACCGGACGAGGCCCAGATCGAGAAGGCCAGGGCCGGCATGCACGCGGCCGGACTGCTGTAAGGCGCTCCACACGTCGCCTCCGCGAGAGCGCGGGGGCACCGAAGTACATACAGGAAATACAAGAAAGTCATGGCACAAGAACAAACCAGCAATACCAATGAAGGCGCCGCCAAGGGCGCCAGGAAATCCTCCGGTTCCCGCCGCCGCGGCGCCGGCCGCGCGGCTTCGGGCCGCACCTCCGCCGCACGTACGTCCGGCCGTTCCGCCTCCAACACGCGAGGCAGGAGCCGTTCCAACGGCAGCCGTTCGCGTGGCGCCTCCGGCGCGTCCCGCTCCCGCCGCCAGAACGTCGGCACTCAGGCCACCGCGCCCCAGCAGGATGCGGTGCTCATCGCCCCGCCGAAGTACCGCAAGGGTTCGATGCGCATCACGCCGCTCGGCGGTCTGGGCGAAATCGGCCGCAACATGAACGTGATCGAATACAACGGTCACCTGCTGCTCATCGACTGCGGCGTGCTCTTCCCGGAGGAGGAGCAGCCGGGCGTCGACCTTATCCTGCCCGATTTCAGCTACATCAAGGACCGGCTCGACCAGGTCGAGGCGCTGGTGCTGACGCACGGCCACGAGGATCACATCGGCGGCGTGCCGTACCTGTTGAAGCTCCGTCCGGACATCCCGCTGATCGGCTCCAAGCTCACCCTCGCCTTCGTCGACGCGAAGTGCAAGGAACATCACCAGAACCCCACCAAGGTGGAGGTCCAGGGCCGTGACAAGCTCAAGGTCGGCCCCTTCGAGCTCGAGTTCGTCACCGTCACCCACTCCATCCCCGATGCGCTCGCCGTGCACGTGAAGACCCCGGCCGGCTCCCTCATCGACACCGGCGACATCAAGCTCGACCAGCTGCCGCTCGACCACAAGATCACCGATCTGGTCGAGTTCGGCAAGATCGGCGAGAAGGGCGTCGACCTGCTGATGATGGATTCCACGAACGCCGAGGTGCCGGGCTTCGTCAAGCCGGAGACCTCCATCGGTCCGGCGCTCGATCAGGCGTTCGCGCAGGCCACCCGCAAGAT
The DNA here is from genome assembly GCF_008698085.1 of Bifidobacterium callitrichos. Taxonomy (NCBI): domain Bacteria; kingdom Bacillati; phylum Actinomycetota; class Actinomycetes; order Bifidobacteriales; family Bifidobacteriaceae; genus Bifidobacterium; species Bifidobacterium callitrichos. Next base: position 813,542 of record NZ_RZJP01000001.1, on the reverse strand, counting down.
CATCGTCGCGAGCTTCTCCAGCCACGTCCACCGCGTGCAGCAGGTCGTCGACACCGCCCACAAGTACGGACGCAAGGTCGTCTTCGCCGGCCGTTCGATGGTGCGCAACATGTCCATCGCAGCCGACCTCGGATACCTGCACATCCCGGAGGGCACCGTCGTGGACCTGAAGCAGGCCAACGACATCCAGGACGACAAGCTCGTCTACATGTGCACCGGTTCGCAGGGCGAGCCGATGGCCGCCCTCGGCCGCATCGCCGACGGCAACCACCGCGACATCCACATCAACGAGTTCGACACCGTCATCCTCGCCAGCTCCCTGATCCCGGGCAACGAGCACGGCGTCTACAAGGTCATCAACAAGCTCGTGCAGCTCGGCGCCAAGGTCGTCAACCGCGACAACGCGGCCGTGCACGTGTCCGGCCACTGCAACGAGGGCGAGCTGCTGTACATGTACAACATCGTCAAGCCCAAGTGCGCGATGCCGATCCACGGCGAGAACCGCCACCTCGTGGCCAACGGCCTGCTGGCCGTCAAGACCGGCGTGGACCCGCAGAACGTGGTCCTCGCCGAGGACGGCGACGTCGTAGACCTCTACCACGGCAAGGCCGCGGTCGTCGGCTCCGTGCCGTGCGGCTACGTGTACGTCGACGGTGATTCGGTCGGCGAGCTGACCGACGAGGAGCTCGAGAAGCGCCGCATCCTCGGCACCGAGGGCTTCGTCTCCGCGTTCGTCGTGGTCGACACCGATGCACGCGACGTGGTCTCCGGCCCGAAGATCTACCTGAACGCCGTGGCCGAGGACGAGAGCGAGTTCGACAAGGTCCGTCACCAGATCGTCGAGCAGCTCAACGACGCGATGATGCAGGGCACCACCGACACGTACAAGCTGCAGCAGATCATGCGTCGCACGCTCGGCGGATGGATCGCCCGCCAGCTCAAGCGCAAGCCGATGATCGTGCCGGTCGTGGCCGACATCGCCACCGACGTCGACGCCTAGTAGTCGTCAAGACGGTCGTAGACGCCGAGTCCCATCCCTCACACCATTCCACGTAAAAACCAGCTCCCCCTCCTTATCAAGGGGGAGCCTTGTTCATGTATAAGGAGCAATACATGCCCGGAGCGAATCTGACCCGCATCGAGGCCGAGGCCCGCAAGGCCGTCGTCGAAGCGCCCATCCACTACCATGTGAACCTCGATCTGACCGTCGGAGCGAAGACCTTCGGTTCGGACGTCCTGATCTGCTTCAACGCGCAGCCGGGCTCGTCCACCTTCCTCGACCTGATCGCCGACGAGGTGAGCGAGATCGTCCTCAACGGCCAGAGGCTCGACCCGTCCGAGGTCTTCGTCGACAACCGCATCGAGCTGACCGGTCTGAAGACCAAGAACGAGGTCTCGGTCAAGGCGCTGTGCCGCTACTCCAACACCGGCGAGGGCCTGCACCGCTCCGTCGACCCGTCCGACGGCAACGTGTACCTCTACTCCCAGTTCGAGGTGCCGGACGCCCGCCGCGTCTACGCCGTGTTCGACCAGCCCGACCTCAAGGCCACCTTCGACTTCAAGGTGCTCGCCCCGAAGAGCTGGATCGTCACCTCCAACATGCCGGCCGCGTCCGTCGAGGACGACGATCGTCTGACCGCCGAAGGCACGCTCGAGGCCAAGCCGGCCGAGACCACGCGCCTGTGGTCCTTCGACCCGACCCCGGTGATGAGCTCCTACCTGACCGCCATCTGCGCCGGCCCGTACGCCGAATGGCACACCGAGTACCGCAACGAGGACGGCCGCACGATCCCGATGGCCCAGTACTGCCGTCAGGCCGTCGCCGATGCCTTCGCCAAGGACGTCGACTATCTGTTCGACATCACCAAGAAGGGCTTCGCGTTCTACGCCAAGACGTGGGGCGTGCCCTACCCGTACGCCAAGTTCGACCAGATCTACGTGCCCGAGTACAACGCGGGCGCGATGGAGAACATCGGCATGGTCACGATCCGCGACTCCTACGTCTTCGAGTCCAAGGTGACCGACGCCCTGGCCGAGCGCCGCGTCGTCACCGTCCTGCACGAGCTCGCCCACATGTGGTTCGGTGACTACGTGACGATGAAGTGGTGGAACGACCTGTGGCTCAACGAGTCCTTCGCCGAGTTCACCTCCACGCTCGCCACTGCCGAGGCCACCGAATGGCACGACGCGTGGGCCACGTTCTGCTCCGGCGAGAAGAGCTGGGCATTGAGGCAGGACCAGCTGCCCACCACGCATCCGATCGTCGCTCCGATCAACGATCTCAACGACACGTACGTGAACTTCGACGGCATCACCTACGCCAAGGGCGCCTCCGTGTTGAAGCAGCTCGTGTTCTACGTGGGCCGCGCGAAGTTCTTCCAGGGCATCCACAACTACCTCAACAAGCACGCGTACTCCAACGCGACGCTGGGCGACCTGCTCGCCGAGCTGGAGCTCACCTCCGGCCGTGATCTCAAGGCGTGGAGCGCCAAGTGGCTCGAGGAATCCGGCATCAACACGATCACGCCGGAGCTCGAGGAGAACGGCGACGGCACCATCGCCTCGCTCACGCTCGTCCAGAGCGCGCCCGCCGATCACCCGGTCCTGCGTCCGCACCGCCTCGCCCTCGGCTTCTACAACGAGGACGGGAAGACCGGCCGCATCGTGCGCACCGACCGCCTCGAGCTCGACGTGGACGGCGAGAGCACCGCCGTCACGGCGGCCGCCGGCAAGCCGCGCCCGGCCCTGCTGCTCGTCAACGACGAGGACCTGACCTACACGAAGATCCGCTTCGACGCCAACTCGCTGGCATTCGCCGAGCAGCGTCTGCCCGACTTCGACGATGCGCTCGCCCGCGCCGTGATCTGGCTCGCCTTCTGGGACATGACCCGCGACGGCGAGTTCCCGGCCGAGCGCTTCGTCGACCTGACGCTGCGCCTGCTCGCCAGCGAGACCGAGTCCACCACGTTCCGCTACGCGCTGGCCTGCATGTCCACCACCGCGCACCACTACGTGGCCGCCGACCGCCGTGACGAGGTGCTGAAGCACGTGGCCGCCGAGCTGTGGAAGCTGGCGGGTGCGGCCGAAGCCGGCTCCGACAGCCAGTTCCAGCTCGCCACCGCCTACCTCGGATACGGCGAGGAGGGCGATGCCGCGTTCGTTGCCAACGCCCGCGGCCTGCTCGACGGCTCCGTGAGCCTCGAAGGCCTCGAGATCGACAACAACTTCACGTGGACGATCGTCAACGCCCTCGCCTCCGTCAACGAGTACGACGACGCCGACATCGACGCCCAGCTCAAGAAGAAGGAGACCACGGAGAACCGCGAGTTCGCCTACGGTGCGCGCGCCGTCAAGGGCACCGCCGAGGCGAAGGCGTGGGCGTGGGATCAGGCGCTCAACAACGCCGATCTGACCAACAGCCAGCTTGAGGCCGTGGCCCGCGGATTCGCCGCGACCCCGCGTCCCGATCTGGCCGCCCCGTATGCCGCCAAGTACTTCGAGACCGTCGACTGGATCTGGAAGAACAAGACCTTCCACATGGCCGAGGCGCTGCTCGAGGGCCTCTACCCGGGCTACGCCGATCCGGCCGAGCTGGTCTCGCTCGGCGAATCCTGGCTGGCCGGCCACGAGGACGCCGACGCGGCACTGCGCCGCATCATCCTGGAGAACGTGTACTCCTCGAAGCGCACCTTGAAGGTCCGTAAGTACAACGAATCCCTGTGATCCGTTGACGATCCGTTGACGCGCTTGGCGTGCCCGGTACTCGGCGTACGCTCCCGATGACCATGGAATGGGTCGCCACGTGGAACGTACGCTGAGATCCCGCCAGCGTACGTTCCACGTGGCGATAGAGACCTGACCCCCTGAAATCGTATGCTCACCTCGAGTGGCCGTACGATTTCGGGGGGTCTGTGCGTGATGGCCCCGTTCGACGTACGGTGAGCGGCAGTCAGCGTACGCCGAACGGGGCCGGCTTGCCTATGGCCACCGGGAACGTACGGTGAATCCGTCCACATGGCAAGAGAACCGTCACAGGCCGCTGGAATCGGGGTATTCTCACTCACGACCGTTAGGAAAACGTTAGGAATCGAGCCGGCAATGGGGTGGATATCCCGGACCGGATGGACCGTCGATCCCCCTGACCGGAAGGATGTTGTGGTATGGTCGTGGGATTCTCGATCGTCACGTTGCTGCTGATCATGTTTGCCGGCATCGGCGCCGGCATCGGCGGAGTGGTCGGGGCGCAGCACGAACTCAAGGGACAGGCGGCGCGCGTCGCGGTCTACATGGCCATCGGTGCGCTCGGCGGTGTCGCCGGTGCGTTCCTGCTGCTCGAACTCGACGAGAAGGTGTTCGAGTTCGCCGCGCCGGCGCTGATCCTGTTCTCCTCGTTCCTCACCGCGTCCGTCGTGTTCATCGCGAGGGGAGCGGTCGACTGGCCGGCCGCGATCATGCTGTGCGTCGGCTGCTTCGTCGGCGGCTGCATCGCCCCGCCCATCACACGCCGCATCCCCGCGAACGCGATGCGTTGGGCGGCCGTCATCGCCGGCGTCATCCTCACCGTCGACCTCGCTCTGAAAACGTACCGGTGACGGGGCGCTCGGATATGCGCGAATGTGGCCGAATCGGACATTATTCCGTGTCGGCGTGCGTTCGCGTGACGCGCCGATTACCATGGTGGTCGGTAACGGGGCGTTGCGTCGTCCGGCTCAGTGAGGGCGGACGCGTCGTCTTCGATCGATCGATGATAAGGATGTTGAGCAACTATGCCGAAGATGTTTGGAACCGATGGTGTTCGAGGTCTCGCGAATCGTGATCTGACCGCGCGTCTCGCGCTCGATCTGGGCGATGCCGCCGTGCGCGTGCTCGGTGACGCGGGAACGCAGGACAACCAGCCGGAGGGCCGCCGCCGCGCCCTCGTCGGTCGTGACACGCGCGTGTCCGGCGACTTCCTCGCCTCCGCACTGGCCGCGGGCATGTCCGCCGGCGGCTTCGACGTGATCGACGCGGGCATCATCCCGACGCCGGGCGTCGCCTACCTGACCTCCGTGCTCAACGTCGAGATGGGCGCCGTGATCTCCGCCTCCCACAACCCGATGCCCGACAACGGCATCAAGTTCTTCGCACGCGGCGGCTTCAAGCTGCCCGACGCCAAGGAGGATGAGATCGAGGCCGTGCTCGGCCAGGACTGGGATCGTCCCACCGGCGCCGGCGTCGGCCGTGTCAGCCACGACACCGTGACCGCCACCAACCTGTACATCGATCACCTGGTCTCCACCATCGCCCCGATCAACCCGGACAAGACCCAGCCCAAGCCCCTGAAGGGCTTGAAGATCGTGGCCGACTGCGCCAATGGCGCCACCTCCGTCGTCGCCCCCGAGGCGCTGCGCCGCGCCGGCGCCGAGGTCATGGTCATCAACGCCTCCCCGGACGGATACAACATCAACAAGCACGCCGGCTCCACCCACCCCGAGCAGCTGCAGGCCATGGTCAAGGCCACCGATGCGGTGATGGGCGTCGCGTTCGACGGTGACGCCGACCGCTGCCTCGCCGTGGACGAGGACGGCAACATGGTCAACGGCGATCAGATCATGGGCATCCTCGCACGCGCCAAGAAGGAGGCCGGCAAGCTCGCCGACAACACGCTCGTCGTCACCGTGATGAGCAACCTGGGGCTCAAGCTCGCCCTGAAGGACATGGGCATCAAGACCGTGCAGACCGCGGTCGGCGACCGCTACGTGCTCGAGGAGATGCTGCGCGGCGGCTACACGTTGGGCGGCGAGCAGTCCGGCCACGTCATCAACCGCGAGTTCGCCACCACCGGCGACGGCACTCTGACCGCACTGACCCTGTGCAACGAGGTCGTCCGCTCCGGCAAGAGCTTGAAGCAGCTCGCCGCCGACTTCCCGCAGCTGCCGCAGACTCTCGTCAACGTGCCGAACGTCGACAAGATGGCCGCCACCACCAACGCCAAGGTGCAGGCCGCCGTCGAGAAGGAGTCGAAGCTCCTCGGCGACACCGGCCGCGTACTGCTGCGCCCCTCCGGCACCGAGCCGCTGGTTCGCGTCATGGCCGAGGCCGCCACGCAGGAGCAGGCCGACGAGGTCTGCGCACGCCTCGCCAAGGTCGTCGCCGACGAGCTCGCCCTGTAAGCCCCAACCCACGAATCACACGGAATCCCACGGAGGAACCCAGCCACATGTTCGGGAAGAACACGAAGGTCGACATCGAGCTCAACCGAGACGTCGAACAGCTCATCAAATCCGGCGGCAAGGAGAAGATCCTGCCGATCGTACAGGCCGGCGAGCCGGTGCTGCGCCAGCAAACCGCCGCCTACGACGGCCAGCTGTCCAAGCACACGCTCGTCAAGCTCATCGACACGATGCGCACCACCATGCTCGAAGCGCCGGGAGTCGGCCTCGCCGCCACGCAGATCGGCCTGGGGCTCGCGCTCGCCGTCGTCGAGGACCATGTGCGCGACGACGAGGATGATCCTCGCGAGATCGCCGAATTCCCGTTCCACGTGATCATCAACCCGAAGTACACGCCGGTGGGGGAGAAGACCGCCAGCTTCTACGAAGGGTGCCTGAGCTTCGACGGCTATCAGGCCGTGCGCAGGCGCTGGCTCGACGTCGACGCCGAATGGGACGACGAGGACGGCAAGCACCACAAGGAACGTCTGCACGGCTGGCCGGCCCGCATCTTCCAGCACGAGACCGACCACCTGAGCGGCGAACTGTACATCGACAAGGCGGAGATCCGCTCCCTCGCCACCAACGAGAACCTCGAGGACTTCTGGGCCGAGGATCCGGTCCCCACCGAAGCCGCCGAGGAACTTGGCTTCGAGCTGTAAGCCACCGGCTCCGCCGGGTGAGGGAGAGACAAAAGCCGTACACTGCAACAGGCCAGCCCATCGAGGGCTGGCCTTCGTTGTTTCGCGATCGATGAGGATGCTCACGGGCAGGGCTATAATGGCACCCGGTGATCGACCCTTCCCCGGGCGGTCAACCGCACATAATCAAACTCATAACCACATATGAATCGGCATCGATCCGGGACGCGCAAGCATACCCGAACGAGCCGAACAGGGAGAGAACATGTCCCAGAACAATGGTGTGCACGGCGAAGCCGGCGCAACCAGTACCACAACCAGTACCAGTACGGCAAGCACCGACGCGAGCCTCAACGCCCGCGCGAAGACCCCCAAAGGCGGCAATCGCGCCGGCCGCAACGGCAACGGCAGGAATCCGAAGTGGTGGCTGTGGTCGCTGATCGCGGTCATCGTCGTCAGCGCGCTCGTCGTCGGCGTCAACGCGTTCTTCACCAACAAGCAGAACGGCGGGAACGGTTCGGCGAGCACAAGCGGCACCGCCGCGGCCAAGCAGGCCGACACCGTCGCCATCGGCCTGAAGCTCGCGCCCGTCAACCTCGACATCCGCCACCAGTCCGGCTCCGCACTCGAGCAGATCCTCATCGGCAATGTGTACGAAAGCCTCGTCTCACGCGGCTCCGACAACAAGGTCCACCCCGGACTCGCCAAGAGCTGGGAGGTCTCCGACGACGGCCTGACCTACACGTTCCACCTGAACGAGCACATGACCTTCTCCAACGGCGACGCGCTCGACGCCGACGACATCGCCTGGTCCATCAACGAGCTCAAGGCGAACAAGTACTACAACTACGATCAGGTCAAGAACCTCGACAAGGCCGAGGCCGTCGACTCGAAGACCGTGAAGATCACCCTCTCCGCGCCCGACTCCAACATGCTGTGGTATCTGACCGGCCGCCCCGGACTCGTCTACGACAAGGACGGTACGTGGGACGAGAAGACCGGCGCCCTCGGCTCCGGACCGTACACCGTCTCCTCGTTCGACCCGAGCGACAAGATCGTGTTCAAGGCCAACCCGAAGTACTGGGGAACCGAACACAAGGCGAAGACCGAGAACGTGATCATCCGCTTCCTGCCCGATGACAACGCCGGGATCAACGCGCTCAAGAGCGGCGACGTGCAGGTGCTCTCTCCGATCACCGCCACCCTCGCCGAACCGTTCCGCAAGGACTCCAACTACGTCGTCAAGGAGGGCGACGGCTCCGACAAGTTCGTCCTCGCGTTCAACATGACCAATCCGAAGCTCACCGACAAGCGCGTGCGCCAGGCCATCCGCTACGGCATCGACCACCAGCAGATCATCGCCTCCCGCGGCGGCGTCGACTCCCCGCTCGGCGGCCCGATCCCCAAGGTCGACCCCGGCTACGAGGACCTGACCGACCTGTACCCGCACGACGAGGCCAAGGCCAAGCAGCTCATGGCCGAGGCAGGCTACTCCGAGTCCAAGCCGCTTCAACTCACCCTCACCTACGCGAACGTGTACGGCACCGAACTCGGCGACCAGCTCAAGAGCCAGCTGAAGCCCATCGGCATCGACCTGAAGATCAACTACGTCGAATTCTCCACCTGGCTGCAGGACGTGCACACCAACGGCGACTACGACCTCTCGCTCGTCGACCACGCCGAAAGCCACGACTTCTACAAGTGGGCCACGCCGAGCTACTACTACCACTACGACTCCAAAGAGGTACAGGACCTCTACGCGAAGGCGCTCGCCGCGACCTCCGACGACGAGGCCTCCAAGTATCTCGCCCAGGCCGCGAAGATCGTCTCCGAGGACGCGCCCGCCGACTGGCTGTTCAGCTGGAGGGTGACGCAGGCCTACGCCAAGGGTGTCTCCGGATACCCGGAGAACCTCTCCCAGACCGTGCTGCCGTTGTGGCAGGTCACCTACACGCCAGTGAAGTGACGGCGTCTTACCTTTGATCGGTACCGAGTAGTGCGGTGGTCGCGGGAGATGACGATTCCCCATTCCGGACACGCTCCGGGCCGCTCGGCCAAGTCCTACGGTCCTGAACGGGGAATCGTCATCTCCCGCTCACTTCCGACGAGCATGTTGCGTTAGCGAAAGGAATCCTTATGCGGTTCTTGGTGAAGCGGCTGCTGCTGTTTGCGGTGGCGCTGGTCGGGGTGTCGGTGCTCGTGTTCGCGGCGCTGCGCATCCTGCCGGGCGACGTGGCCGTCGTCATGGCGGGCACCAACGCCTCAGCCTCGCGTGTGGCCGAACTGCGCGCAGAGTTCGGCCTCGACCGGCCCTACATCGTCCAGTACCTCGACTGGGCGGGCGGACTGCTGCACGGCGACCTCGGCATGTCCGCGCTGACCGGGCGATCCGTCGCCGCGCAGGTCAGCCGCCGCGCAGCCATCACGTTCCCGCTCATCGTCATGAGCCTCGTCGTCGCGCTCGCCGTCGGCCTGCCGCTCGGCTGCGCCGCGTCCATCGCCCGCTCGCCACGGCTGCGCGGGTTCCTGCGCGTGCTCGCCATAGCGGGCGGCGCGGTGCCCGCCCTGTGGAGCGGCCTGCTGCTGCTCCTGCTCTTCGGCCGCGGCGTCGGATTGATCGGCCTGTTTCCCTCGCAGGGATTCCCCGCCGATGGCTGGTCGGGCGATCCCGTCCGCGCGTTCGCCTCGCTGATCCTGCCTGCGCTCGCCACTGGCTTCGTCGCGGCGGCCGGCATCATGCGCTACACGCGTTCCGCGCTCGACGACATCGCCTCGGACGGCGGTCCGGTCGATATGGCGATGGCCTGCGGCATGACCCGCACACAGGCGATGCTCCAGGTGGGACTGCGCCTCGCGACCCCGCAGCTCGTCTCGGTCGTGGGATTGACGTTCGCGTCGATGATCACCGGCGTCATGGTCATCGAGAACCTGTTCGCCCTGCCCGGGCTCGGCGCGCTGCTTGTCGGCGACGTCGGCAACCGCGATCTCGTCGCCGTTGAAAGCGAGCTGTTCCTGCTCGCCGCGTTCTTCCTGATTCTGGGACTGATCGTCGACCTGACGCATCGGGCGCTCGATCCGCGACTTGCCGCGGGAGAGGAGGAGTGATGGCCGTGACCAAACGGACTCCGGCGCGCCGCGCTCGTGTCATCCTTGGCACCATGTGGTCGAGCGGCACCGGACGCTACGCGCTCGTCGTGCTCGCCCTCTGGGCGCTCGTCGCGCTCGTCTCGCTGTTCTGGACGCCACGGCCGCTGCTCGCCACCGACGGCTACCACGTCTGGGCCGCGCCGTCCGCCGACCATTGGCTCGGCACCGACGGCACCGGCGCCGACGTGCTGAGCTGGCTCATGGCCGGCTCGCGCACCAACCTCGTGATCGCCGGCCTCACCGTGATCGGCTCCGCCGCGCTGGGACTGCTGCTCGTCGGCCTCATGGTAGCCCGATCCACGGCGCTCGCCTCCGTGTCGGTCGCCGTCGTCGACGCGCTCATCTCCATTCCGACCGTGCTCATCGCCCTCCTGCTCGCGGTGCCGTTCGGCGCGTCCGCCGCGGTCGTCGTCGGCGCATGCTCGATCGCCTACGGACTGAACCTCGCGCGCGTGGCCCGGCCCGCGGCCCTGCTCGCCGCGCGGTCGCAGTATGTCGAATCGGCGCGGGCGAACGGGGCGGGCGGCTTGCGCGTGCTCGTGCAGCACATCGTGCCGAACATCACGCCGGTGCTGGCGGTGCAGCTGTCGATGTCCGCCGGGACCTCGGTGCTGGCCGAAGCGGGGCTTACGTATCTCGGCGTCGGCGTCGGCGCGGGCGTGCCCAGCTGGGGGCATTCGCTCTCCACATCGGTCAAGCTCATCAACGTGTTTCCGCTGACGGTGCTGTGGCCGGGGTTGGTGGTCACGCTCGTCGTCATCGCGTTGAACCTGTTCGGCGACGCCCTGCGCGATGCGGGCGATCCGGTCGCCAATCCTCTGCTGCGGGAGGCTTAGTGCGATGGTCGTCGGTTTGATTCGTTCTCGTTACGGCCGGGGTGAGACGGCTGACGCCGTACCGGACACGCTCAAGGCCGCTCGGCCAAGCCTACGGTCCGGTACGGCGTCACCCGCCTCACCCCTCCGTTGGGGGTGTTCGTCGCGTTTGCTGCTTGTGCCTCGGGGAGGTGTTCGATGAGTGTTTCTGTCCGTGGACTGCGGGTTGCCTTGGGCGGCGTTGAGATCGTGCATGGAGTGGATCTCGAGGTTGGCGATGGGGAGCGCGTCGGGCTGATCGGGGCGTCCGGGTCGGGCAAATCGATGATCGCCAAGGCCTTGCTGGGGTTGTTGCCACAGGGCGCTTCGCTGTGCGGCGGGATTTCGATGGGGGATGCGGAGATCCTTGGGAGTGCGAGTGGCGAGGGTAATGGCGGCGACTCGGCTCCGGCCTCCTATGCAGACGAGCGGACGCTGGCCGACCTGCGCGGGCGGTATGTGGGGACGGTGTTCCAGAACCCGGCGCGGGCGCTGAACCCGGTGATGACCGTCGCGCGGCAGATCGCACTGCCACTGCGGTTGCACTACGACCTCACGGCTGCGGAACGTGATGAACGTGTCAGGATGATGCTCGGCAAGGTCGGATTGTCCGACGACGTGCTGAACAAGCGGCCGCACGAGCTGTCGGGCGGACAGCGCCAGCGCGTCGGCATCGCGACGGCGCTGATCACCTCGCCGCGCTTCATCATCGCGGACGAGCCCACCACGGCGCTCGACTCGATCACGCAACGTCAGATCGTCGACCTGCTTGTCTCGCTCGTCGACGACGCGGGCGCCTCGATGCTGTTCATCACCCACGACTTCGCCGTGCTCTCGCGCGCCACCACACGCTGCTACGTGTTGGACGAGGGGCGTATCGTCGAATCGGGGAACACGGCCGATCTGCTCGCCGCGCCCGAAACGGCGCCCGCTCGCGAGCTCGTCACGGCCGCGCGCAGGCTGACGCTGCATGCCGACGGCACGTCGCGTGCCGATGAAGGGGGAGTCGCACAGTCATGAACGCCATGAACGTTATGAACGCCGCAGACGCAACGGCAACGCAGCAGCCGCTGCTCGCCGCACGGCACATCGACACGTCGTTCGTCGACCGCGCCATGCACCGGGGGCTGTTCGCGCACAGAACGCGCCGGCAGGTGCTGTTCGACGTGTCCGCCGAGGTGCATGCGGGGGAGTGCCTCGCCGTGATCGGCGCATCCGGATCGGGCAAGACCACGCTCACGCGCATCATGCTGGGGCTCGACACGGCCGACTCCGGCGAGATCCTCTACCGTGGGTCCGCGGTCGAACGCGGTTCGACGGGCATGCGTGCGTTGCGTGCCGAATCGTCGATCGTCTTCCAGGACCCGTATGGATCGCTCGACCCGCGCTGGACCGTCGAACGGTCGGTGTCCGAACCGCTGTGGCTGCGGCGCAAGGCGCTCGGCTACGCATTCGACGAGGTTGCCGGCAAGACCGTGCAGGCGCTGGCCCGTGTCGGTCTCGATCCACGCATGTTCCTGAACCGCTACCCGTGCGACCTGTCCGGCGGACAGGCGCAGCGCGTCGCCATCGCCCGCGCCATCGTCAACGAGCCGAAGGTGATCCTCGCCGACGAACCGATGAGCGCCATCGACGTGGCCTCGCGCGTGCAGATCCTCGAGACCCTCCAGTCGATCCTCACCGGCGAGGGCATGGACGGCGAGCGCCCCGCGCTGATCATCGTCTCGCACGATCTCGGCGTCGTACGGCACATCGCCGACCGCATCCTCGTCCTCAACGAGGGGCGTGCGGTCGAGACCGGACCCACCGAGCGGGTCCTTGACGCCCCGGAATCCGACTACACCCGCCGCCTCATCGAAGCCGCCTCGCTGTAGGCCGGCCGGGGAGAGACATGGCAACAGGTATCATCCATGTCCACGATGCGGACGGTGCGGGCCCGTGCGACACGCCCTCGCCGATGAGGGTGGTATCGTGTGAGACATGCAGATTCTCTTGTGTTGTTGTCGCTAACCGACGCCCCCGGGCGAACGGTCAGTGACGCATAACTTGAGATAGGGCATTCGGGCGCGGCGTAGCCGCATTTCACCTCGATTCGTGCGCAGCGGTTTTCAGTCGCACAAGGCTATTGGTACGTTGGGGGTATCGATAACCGGGTCTTCGGGGCAGACCAATGAGCAACAGGGCACATGGGCCACGGATCACGCATCCGGCGAACGGCCCGGAACACCGGCATCATCGGAAAACACCGGATACGATCACCGGATACGGGATCGCACCGCATCGAACGCAATCAATCTCGTCACTTTCCTTTCGTCAGGGAACGTCGGTCCGCGACACGGCATCGCACATCCATATGCCACCAATCCAATCCATCATCAACCAACCGACAACCCACCCGAACCACAAGGAAAGAGACGAACATGACCATCGCCAACAGCACCGCGGAGCTCATCGGCAACACCCCGCTCGTCAAGCTCAACCACATCCCCGCCGAGGAGGGCGTCAACGCCACCATCGCGGTCAAGATCGAATACATGAACCCCGGCGGCTCGTCCAAGGACCGCATCGCCGCGCGCATCATCGACGCGGCCGAACGCTCCGGGGAGCTCAAGCCCGGTGGCGTCATCGTCGAACCCACGTCCGGCAACACCGGAGTGGGCCTTGCGATGGTCGCCCAGCAGCGCGGCTACCGCACGATCTTCACCCTGCCGGACAAGGTCTCCGAATCCAAGCGTGCCGTGCTGCGCGCGTACGGCGCCGAAGTCGTCGTCACCCCCACCGACGCCGGCCCCGACGACCCGCGCTCCTACTACCAGGTCGCCGAACGACTCGCCAAGTCGATCCCCGGCGGATTCCGCCCCAACCAGTACGACAACCCGAACGGGCCCGCCAGCCACTACGTGACCACCGGCCCCGAGATCTGGGAGGCGACCGACGGCAAGGTCACGCACTTCGTCGCCGGCATCGGCACCGGCGGCACGATCTCCGGCACCGGCAAATATCTGAAGGAGGCCTCCGACGGCCGCGTCGTCGTCGTCGGATCCGACCCGGAGGGCTCGATCTACTCCGCACCCAGCCTCGCCGACGTGCACCAGTACGACATCGAGGGCGTGGGCGAGGACTTCTACCCGAAGGCCTACGACCGCTCCATCCCCGACGAGATCGTCAAGGCGAACGACGCCGAGGCGTTCGAGATGACCCGCAGGCTCGCCGCCGAGGAGGCGCTGCTCGTCGGCGGCTCCTCCGGCATGGCCGTCGTCAGCGCGATCAAGTACGCGAAGGAACACGACCTCGGCGCCGACCAGCTCGTCGTCGTCCTCGCCCCCGACTCCGGCCGCAGCTATCTGGAGAAGATCTTCAACGACGACTGGATGCGCGCCAACGGCTACGGTGACATCGTCGAACGCACCTCCCGGCCGTCGCTCGCCGAACAGTACCTGTGACCTTCCGCCCATAACCGACCGGATAACCGGTCATCACCAACACCGATACCGACCGGCGCCATATGCGCCGGCCATTGCCATACCCTCGACAACGTACCCAAATCCACTCATAAGCCCCAAGCGCACCACACCGAAAGGAAACCAATCACCATGTCCGCCGAATACAACGCCCAGTTCGCCGCAGCCGACATCGCCACCCGCGCCATCCACGCCGGTCAGGAGCCCGACCCCACCACCGGCGCAGTCGTCACCCCGATCTACGCCACCTCCACGTTCAAGCAGGACGGCGTGCTGGGCCTTCGTGGCGGACACGACTACTCGCGCTCCATCAACCCCACGCGCACCAGCTTCGACGAGCAGCTCGCCGCCGTCGAAGGCGCCAAGTACGCGCTCTCCTTCTCCTCCGGACTCGCCGCCATCGACGTGCTGCTGCGCTCCACCCTGAAGCCCGGCGACAGCATCCTGCTCGGCAACGACGTGTACGGCGGCACCTACCGACTGCTCGCCAAGGTGTTCGTGCCGTGGGGCGTTGGCCTCGACGTGGTCGACATCACCGATGCGAAGGCCGTCGAGGAGGCGCTCGCCGCCAAGCACTACGCGTACGTGTGGGTCGAGACCCCGTCCAACCCGCTGCTCAACATCACCGACATCGCTCTGACGGCCGAGATCGCGCACAAGTACGGCACCAAGGTCGTCGTCGACAACACGTTCGCCTCGCCCGCGCTCCAGCATCCGCTGGGCGAGGGCGCCGACGCGGTCGTCTACTCGACCACCAAGTACATCGGCGGCCACTCCGACGTGGTCGGCGGCGCCGTCGTCCTCAACGACGCCGAGGTGCGCGATGAAGTCGCCTTCCTGCAGAACGCCGCCGGCGCCGTGCCCTCCCCGTTCGACTCCTGGCTCGACATCAGGGGCCTCAAGACCCTCGCCCTGCGCGTCGAACGCCACTCCGCCAACGCGCTCAAGATCGCCCAATGGCTCGAATCCCAGCCGTCCGATGTGGTGGAACGCGTCTGGTACCCGGGCCTCGAATCCCACCCCGGCCACGAGATCGCCGCACGTCAGATGCACGGCGGATTCGGCGGCGTCGTCTCCGTGCAGCTCGCCGCCGGAGGCGAGGCGGCCAAGCGCTTCGTCGACCACACCCGCATCTTCACGCTGGCCGAATCGCTCGGCGGCGTCGAAAGCCTCATCGAGGTGCCTGCCGCCATGACCCACGCCTCCGTGGCCGGCACCACCCTGCAGGTGCCCGCCAACCTGATCCGCATCTCCGTGGGGCTGGAGAACGCGGACGACCTCATCGCCGACCTCGACCAGGCCTTCAAGGCGCTCTGAGACGCCGGCGGAGCGCCCTGCTTCCACCTGCTTCTACACTGGAAGCATGACTGAACCCACGGCGGCGCTCGACGCGCTCAAACGATACTTCGGCTACGAATCGTTCCGCCCCGGGCAGACCGCCGTGGTGAACGCGCTGCTCGGCGGGCGGGACGTACTCGCCGTCATGCCCACCGGCGCCGGCAAATCGGTGTGCTACCAGATCCCGGCCGTGCTCCTGCCCGGCGTCACCGTCGTCATCTCGCCGCTCATCTCCCTGATGCAGGACCAGGTCGACGTTCTGAACGACATAGGCCTGCCCGCCGCGTTCATCAACGGCACGCAGGCCCCCGACGAGCAGTCGATGGTGCTTGCACAGGCCGCCGCAGGCCGGGTCAAACTCCTCTACGTCGCGCCGGAGCGCCTGGAGACGCAGCGATTCAGGAACTTCGCCTCGTCCACGCCGATCTCGCTCGTGGCCGTCGACGAGGCGCACTGCGTCTCCCAATGGGGACAGGACTTCCGCTCTTCGTACCTGTCGATCGGTGAATTCATCGCCTCCCTGCCGCACCGCCCGATCGTCGGCGCGTTCACCGCCACCGCCACCGAGAAGGTCCGCTACGACGTCGTGAACCTTCTGGGGCTGCGCTCGCCGCAGGTCACCGTCACCGGCTTCGACCGGCCCAACCTCTACTTCGACGTCATCATGATGGAAGGCAAGCGCAAGGCCGCGTGGATCGCCGACTACATCGCCGCGCACGCGCAGGAGTCCGGCATCGTGTACTGCTCCACGCGCAAGGAGACCGAGTCGCTCGCCGACACGCTGAACCGTGCGGTGCCGGCGAAACTCGGGGGTGCGACCGGGGGAGTGGCGTCGGCCGGGCGTCTCGCCGTCGCCTATCACGGCGGCATGAGCGCCGACGTGCGCGCCGCCGCGCAACGCGACTTCGTCACCGACCGGGTGCAGGTCGTCGTCGCCACCAACGCGTTCGGCATGGGCATCGACAAGTCGAACGTGCGATATGTCATCCACCACAACATGCCCGAGTCGATCGAGGCGTACTATCAGGAGGCCGGTCGTGCGGGGCGCGACGGCGAACCCAGCCGGTGCACGCTGCTGTGGAACGAGTCGGACATCGTCACGCGCCGGCGCCTGCTCGACAACGACAACGAGAACGAGCGCATGACGCCCGAGGAGCAGGAGATCGCGCGGCGCAACCGCCGGCGCCTGCTCGACGGGATGATCGGCTACTGCCGCACCACCGAGTGCCTGCACCGCTACATGACCCGATACTTCGGGCAGGAGGACGGGCCGGTCGCGGGTGCGAATGGTGGTGTGTCGGCGTCCGGCAAGCCCGTCAAATGCGGGGCGTGCGCGAACTGCGAGCGTACGTTCACCACCATCGACGTGTCCGCCGTGGCCCGGGCGATCAGCCAGTGCGTGCACGACGTCGACCAGCGGGTCGGCTCCGGCAAGATCGTCAGGATCCTGCGCGGTTCGCAGGCGCAGGATCTCGCGTGGCTCAACCCGCAGAGCATGCCCACGTTCGGCATGCTCAGGGACGTGCCCGAGGCGCGCATCCGCGACGTGCTGAGCCAGATGGCCACCGACGGGTTCCTGTACATCGATGCGGGGCGTCTGCCGATCGTGAAGTTCGGACGTCGTGCGGCGGAGACGGTTTCGCCTGATTTCCGCTATGAGATCAAGCGCGTCGACCGCAGGTCTGACCACTCGTTGTCAGGAGGCGCAGGTACGGCGAGTTCGACCGTATATGGTGCCGCCGGCACGGTCGGCGGCGCTAGGGGTGGCTCTGCGACTGCGGATGTGGACGCCTGCGTGCCGAGCGACGAGGAGGACGCGCTGTTCGAGCGGCTACGCGTGTTGCGTCGCACGATCGCGCAGGAGATCGGCAAACCGCCGTACATCGTCTTCTCCGACCGCGCTCTGCGTGACATGGCGCGCATCAGGCCGGTCACCGACGCCCAGTTCCTCGCCGTCAACGGCGTGGGTGAGCGCAAGCTCGGTCAGTACGGCAAGCGATTCATGGAGGAGATCGCCGCGTTCAACGCCGCATCTTGACCGTTTGGTTGGACATGCGCCGGTACCGGACGCTGGTTATACGATATTTAGGCGGATGCTTTGGCGATTGCGCCTCCCCATCGTTCATTCCATTGGTCCGACCATGAATCGGATGATCGGATGTCATCGGCGCGCAGGGAAAGTGCTTCTGCAGCCATCAGGTTGGTCAGCAACATGCGCGAGATGTGATCGTTGGGTATGAACAGGCGCAGCCGTGTACCGGCGTCATTCCATAGAGTGCCGGTGGGGTAGACACGTCCGGCCTCCCCGTATACCGCCGCTGTTGGAGCTACATGAATCCTGAATTCCGACGAGGCTGCCGGTGTTACGATTTCCACCACATAGGCGATGCCATGTAACAGGCCCGACAATAGTTCGACGTCGACGAACGGCTTCTGATCATGTCTGGTATGGGAGATGATCATCATTGGCTGGCATCGTCCCGACGACAGCAGAAACGTCGCCAGCTCGCGAGCCTCGGCTGGCGTCGTGACCAGTGTCGGAGAGAATTTGCTTCGTAACTCACTGAGAAATGCGAGGCGGCGTACGCCGCCGTGTTCGTGCAACGCATTGAGTTTGCCACGTATCTCAAGCGCTGATCGCACATCTGGGAGCAGTTGTGAAAGTGCGTCGAATAGTTTGTCCCGATGCTGCGGTGTATCTACGAAAAACAGCGGTGCCGTCACGGAGGATAGTGATGCCGATCGTGTGGAAATCACCGGATACAATCGGGCTGCACCCTGATAAACGGCAAGATCCGCATGCCCGGATTCCATAAAGCCGCGGGTAAGCATCTCGGCGAGTTTGTCATCGGAGATGAGGACGACGTCAATGACGTGTCCCAGTGTTTCGGATAGTGCCATGGTATCGATGTCCGGTTCACGTCTGCCCGTGGCAACAGTGAGCACCAGTATTGGACGTTCGCGCGATTCGTCGTATATATATCGGATGAGATCGTTGATTTGACTCACATTTGAAATGCGATGATGGCGATTCGAGGGGAGTTGCAGCATGCTCTGTTTCCTTCCGGTCATGCCGGCGTTTGTGCGGCCGGATCCGTCGATTGCGTTCACAGGGTTCAATGACGGGAAACCGTTGTGATCGGATACGAAAAAGAGCAATGAATCGCGGACATCTACGTTTCTTCCCCCTGCAGGTGCACGGACGTAGTCGTATGGGTATACGCATGCGTCGCAAGATAAGGCTGAATGAGAATGGGGAAGGACAAGTGCCCTCATAAACGTTCAGCATGGTATCAGAAGTTCGTGACCTTGGACGTCGCAGACCATGTTGTGCCTCTTGCAAGGTTTGCATGACATTGATGTGGCCTGGTTTTTGTTCCGTGTTTTATCTCATTGATGGGAGACTAGGAACATGAGTGGTAAGACCCGTTATACGGAGGAGTTCCGGACGAAGGCGTTGAGGCTTCTGGAGGAGTCGCGCGCGAATCATTCGTCGGAGACGAGGGCTGTGGCCTCGGTCGCGCAGGGTCTGGGAGTCTCGTCCGAGACGTTGCGCAGGTGGAGGAACAAGGCCGACCGGACGGCCGGGGCCGATGCCGCGCGCGGCGCGGAGGAGACCGCGGCCGAGTTGAAGCGCCTGCGGGCGGAGAACGCCGAATTGCGCAGGGCGAACGAGATCCTGACGACGGCGTCGGCTTTTTTCGCGGCCAGGCTCGACCCGACACGGCGTTGAAGGCCGCGTACGTCGACGCGTACCGGGGCCGTTTCGGGGTCGGGCCGATCTGCAGGGTCCTGTCCGCCGGACTGGACTGCGGTTTCCTGACCGCGCGCGGCTACAGGGCGTTCAAACGCCGGCCTCCGAGCCGCATGGCGGCGAGGCATGAGGCGCTGGCGCGCGACGTCGCCGCCATCCATGACGACGAGTTCATGCGCGTGTACGGGTACCGCAAGGTATGGCATCAGCTCATCCGCCAGGGCTGGGATCCGGGGGAGGTCGGCCGCGACCAGGTCGCGCGGATCATGCGCGGGCTCGGCATCCGGGGCGTCGGCGGCGGCAGGAGACCGGTCACCACGATCCCCTCCAGGGGCAGGGGCGGCAGGCTCGACCTCGTGGGGCGCAAGTTCGAGGCGTCGGCGCCGAACCGTCTGCACGTGGCCGACATCACGTACGTGCGTTTGGCGGACGGATCGTTCGCGTACGTCGCGTTCGTCACCGACGCGTTCGCGCGTCGGATCGTGGGTTGGGCGGTCGCCGGGACGATGCGCACCGAGGACCTGCCGTTGCAGGCGCTGGAGCAGGCCGTCATGTGGGCCCGCTGCCACGGGGGCGCGGACGGGTGCGTGCACCACTCCGACCACGGGTCGCAGTACATCAGTCTCGTGTACTCCACGCACGTGGCGGACGCGGGCATGCTCCCGTCGACCGGCACGGTCGGCGACTCGTACGACAACGCGCTGGCGGAACGCACGAACAACACGTACAAACGCGAGCTGGTCTGGGTCAACAAACCCTGCCGGACGGTCGACGAACTGGAATACGCGACGATGCGGTGGGTCTCGTGGTACAACTCGAAACGACTGCACGCCTCGCTGGGCTACAGGACCCCACAGGACGTGGAGAACGAGTACTATAGACAACAAGCGGCACAAGCCGTCTCACAGTAGAGGCGGAACAAAAATCAGGCCACTTCACATAGCAATCCGACGCTACTGTGGAATCATAAGGCGTCCCATCGGGTGAGGAGGTGCGCATGATCGTAGCGGTCACGGGGCATCAGCATATTCCCGGCGTCATCATGCATGAGGTGGAGTCTGATGTACGCTCGTTGCTGCAACGTCTGCAGGGGGAGTCGGATCGAATGACCCGGGTCACTGTGATGGGCTGTCTCGCTGAAGGGGCTGATCAGATGGTCGCCCGGGTGGCCTTGGAGGAGGGACTGCATTTCGAAGCCGTGATTCCGTGCCGGAGGTATGAAAGCACGTTCGATGCGGTCGGAGCGAAATCCTACCGTGAGCTGCTTTCTCGTAGCTCGAGCAGTGTCGTATTACCGTATGATGGTCCTTCTGGTGAGGCATACATTGCCGCGGGACGTTACATGGTGAAACGGTGCGATCGGCTTATGGCGTTGTGGGACGGTCATCCGGCTGTTGCTTTGGGCGGGACCGGCGATGTAGTCGGCTATGCCCGTACGAAAGGTGTGCCGGTCGATGTTATATGGAGAATGGGGGTGCTGCACTGATGTCTGACAACGGCGTGATACGTTCCAGTGCCCGGGTGCGTCTGTCGGAGTCGTGGTTTCCGGGGGAGTGGCTGGAACCGGTGCATCCGGATATCGTACGAAGCTTTCTGCAGGACTACGGCATCGCAATGGGTAAGCTGATGACCCGTTATCTCAGAGATCAGGGAGTTGATGATGGCATAGGAGAGGATCCATCCGGTAGATCAGCCGGTGATGTGTGCGATACACCGGATTGCGAGAGCGACAACGGTCATGATCATCTCGCTCTGGGTGTGGATTTCATGAACATATGCCTGATCATCGATCAGAAACATACGTTTCCGATCCAGACCCGCAACCTTGCCCGCATCGGTTACGAGCCGGATGAAGAATCCGTAATGGAGGCAACGCTGGCGATCCAAAGCGAGTTCGACGGATTTGTCGACTTCATTGCCGGCCTGCCCGCTGACATCGATCGCCGTGAATTCGTTGTAGCCGTCGAACGGGAATATGGGTTTGACGGTGACATCGAGTCGATGACGATGCTGCGAACATTGGCGAAACGCGCCGCCGAAGAACTGGCCAAAAAGACCGTTCGTGGATGGTTCGCCGCGTCCGCCGAACCTTCCAATGCAACCAGCGAATTGATCGCACGGTGGCGGTTGGATTCACCCTCAGAGCCGTCCATGATGCTGGCCATGGCAGGAACTCCGTCATCCGACGGATATGCGTCGAAGAACCCCACCGTGCCGGAGCGTCTACGCGACGCGATGTCCTCGTGGGCACGGTGCGTGGCGGGTAATCGACGCAACACACCTCGAAGGCGAGAACAGGTACTGTCATGGTGCGTATGGCATGCCGTGCTGTCAGCGGTTTGGAAGCGTGAGCGTATGGCCTATGACGAGCATTGGCGCGGCGTCGACCAGTCCTCGCGTGACCCGCGATGCTACTGTGCGCTCGCGGATGCTATTCATGAGGATGCCGACCGTGTCGGTGTAGCCGTCGGCCGCGGCACCGATGAAGAGACCGACGATGGAGTACTTGACGGGGGACTATGGAATCAGCTGATGGCTCGCATGTTCTTCGTTCACCGTGCTGTGTCGCGCGGATACTCGCGGTGGTGCGATCTGATGCCGCCCGAGGGCGATGTCGCCCAGCTGCGGTTGGCGTGCCGGATGATTGCAGACGATCCATCATTCATTGACGTGACGTTGTTTGCTCTGTGCAATGCATTGATATATGACCGCATTGATCCGCCCTCCACGGCGCGGAAAGCGATGCGTAATCTGTTCGACTACGCATGCGTAAGCAGGATGGTCGCTTCTCCGGGCGGGGGCTCCGGTGTGAGGGAGTATGCATACGTAGGTCTGCGCAAAGCCATATGCGGATATGCCGGATACCGTGGAGAACGTCGTGAGCTCTCCGGTGCGTCGTATGAGCGATATCTTGCGATGATTGGTAAAAAATCAGACGGCGGGTCCAGAGGGAGGACATCGAAATCCGTGTGGGTCTATCCCGGTATGGCTGACTGGTATGCGACTTCGGACGCACGTGACACGATCGTCTCAGGGGTCTCCGAAGTATTGGCAGGAAACGATGCATATGAGGATGATGCTATGTCAGATGCCGTATGGCGTTTCCATCAGGCATCCGACCGCGCGGTAAGCGAATGGCTGGCATCTGAAACGGTGCATGCAACCGGACTGGATGGGCATGGACATTTCCTGTCCTATCGTGCAGCCGACCCAGTTTCACCCTATCAGGATGTCAACGCTTGGCGACTTGGCACCGCATTGGAGCGATATGAGGGAACGGTCATGTGGGGCAGCGGTAGTCGTCTTGCCAGATTGTACCGGGAACGTGGCCATCTGAGCAAACAGGGAGGTCAGGTCACTGATCGTGGTGTACGTGACTATGCGATTTCGGCGAGAGGCACCGGTGACGCCATCCAATACATAGCGTCCGTTGCTGGTTTCGGTGGACTGCTGGCCTCCGAACGAGGGGTGGAACTATTAGCGAGACTCGTCGATGCATGCGATGCGAATGGTGGCGACCGCTTTCATAAAGCCTGCTGGACTTTGATTCGGCTAGCTAGATATAAGAGACATCGCTTGACCGTGCCTTGTGGAACAGGCCGGCGCGCTGGCATGCGGTTGCTGGACGCCGCGATGGGGGCGAAGGGTAGATCGGATGGGGCTAAGGATGCATTGGTTTCGGAGCTGAAGCTTGTAAATCTGTTACGCACGTTCCACCGCATGGAAGTATCCACCGCGAAGACGATGATTTCGAACATGGAATCGCGTGACGTGGCAGACATGATCGATTTGGCCGAACACATCGTACACGATACGGCGCAGGCGGTCTGCATCAGGTTGCGCTCGGCTGGCAGAATTCCTGCGTCAGTACGGCCGACCCCATTGGACTGCATCGGCATGCACACCGGTGCATTCGTGGAAGTCGAATGTGTGTTCGGCAGGGGACTGCATGCCACGGATGAGCATGGCGCATCACGTAGAACACGGCGTGGATCATCAAACAGGGAGGTGTGTTGAGACGATGGGTGACACGACGAGCAATGTGAATGGGCATGGCCCGTGGACTGATAACGTCGTACGTCCGATCACGCCACGGCAGGTGATGTCTGGTGTGGTCGGTGGATTCGATGAGGCTCTCGCCCTCATGGTGCTTGCCGATGACTTGGCCATCGCCTACGTCAATCGGTTCCTTACCGAATACCGGCGTCGTTCCGGACATCTGCCTTATCAGTTCCAATCACGTATCGAGCGTGAACTCGTCGAACCAACCGAGGTCGGTGATTGGGATCTGAAGGTTGCGCTTGCGGCCGGTTACGGTCTGTCCGACGAGGCGTTTGACCAATTGCTCGCCGAATCCGACGATTGGGATCTGAACATTCGCATGGGTGCCGTCACATGGGACCCTGAGATGGATGTGGAGCGTCGTCCTGTGATGCTCGGTGACGAGCGAACGTCTGTTTCGCCGGAATCGGGAAAACAATCTGCTCGTTGGGACGTTGTCTTCATCTCCCAGCATTGTCGCATTTTGGTCCGTTCGGATAAGGACGGTGCAACGTTGTCTGTGCGTTGCGAGTGGCCGGATCATGACGGCAAGTACGCACTTGTCCTGCGATTCCTCGGTGGTACTGAGATCCGTATCGATGTTGTCATTGTCAGGGGAGTGTGGCGTAAAGCCGGAATCTTGAACCCAGACGGTGCCCTCCCCATCTATTGCGCGTTATCGCGTATGTAGCATCATCGTTTGTGCTGAATCTCCCAGTAGAGACGACCGAGCTCGGTCAGACGGACATACCCCTGTTCACCGGTGGAATGTCCCGAGTCTGCGTCCCATTCGGCCAGACATGCCCAGAACAGGTCTGTAGGACGGTCCGATCCATCCGCACCGCGAATGAACGCCTCGAGCAACTTTGCGTTGCGCAGATGCTTAAAGAGTTCCATATCCCGTTGCAGGTCATCCAGATCGTTCCATGTTTCGCGTCCGGTCCGCAGCACTCCTTCACGGGCGCGGGGCGACTCATGTTCGGGATGTACCGCGATGATCGCCGAGGCGGTCGAGAACCCTCGGAACACGGGAAGCTCGATATCATCGAACGATCGTATGTACTCGCGTCGATGCTGGAATGGCAGCGATAATGTCGGCACAATGCGCGCAAGCTCGTCCAATGTCAGTTCACGGCTGGAATCCACCTGCCTTAACACGGTGAGCGTGTCACTCCATGTGCGCAGCACCGGCTGCTGTCCGTCTTCTCCGAGATTCAGCATGCCGCACACCGTCGAGTGCAGGGACAACGGAGTGATAACGCCCTGCACGTCCGCGGCACCGCCTCGGAGAGCCGCCATCAGGGCGCTGGTGTACATGAGATGCGTGCCATACAGCGCCTGCGAAGCAGTGTGCTCGTCGGTGCTTGTCATCACCGTGGTGTTGCGTGGCCATTCCATGGTCGCTGCGATTCCGGAATGGCAGCAGTCAAGGATGATTGTTATGCTGCTGGCCTGTGAACGACGGGTAGCATCGCGCACGTCGCTTATGCGAATGCCTCTGCGCGTGTTGGGAGTATCATCCGGAGTCAGCAGTAGCAGGTTGGAGCCGCCGTCGATTGGAATGGCATGTCCCGTGAAGTATAACAGGGCGTCGCCTCTGCGGACGACAGCGAACAGGTCTCGTACCCGTTCTGTGAGCGCCGCTGATCCCACTTCCGGATCGATCGGATCATACTGGTCCGGTGTGGTGACGACCTCGCCTCCAAGCAGACGGAAATTCGGATTGGCGGTCCGTGGTTCATTCTCACGCAGCAAGGCGGCGAACGCCTGAGTGTCTCCGCAACAGCATGACGGCTGACGGCCTGCGTAAGACGTGTCCGCATACTCTCCGATGCCGATGAACAAGGCCAGTCGTTGCGCCATATATTGCCTCCGTTCGATTCATCCCGTTTCATCCGTTGGGGGTATGGTTCCCGAGGATAGTCGGGAACCATACCTGGAAATGATTCAGTAGGAATGATTCAGGACAGAGTCTTCTTGCCGCATGCGGAGCAGAACTTCGCATTGGCCTTTAGCTTGGTTCCACAGTATGCGCAGAACTTGAACTGTGCTTGTTCCGGATGCTCAGACATAGGCACACTTGACGGAGTTGTTATGGTCGTGGATGCCGGAGTCAGAGCCGATGTTGTCTCAGACCGGGAAATAGGCTGGGGAATCGGTCGTGGTGCGTATTGCGGTGTTGGTTGATGGGTAACCGTATCCATGACAGGCGTCGGCGCGGAGTGGAATGCTGGTGCGGGATCCGGCATCGCTGCGGAGTGCGGTGTCTGCTGCGGAGCAGGCGTGAACGCAGGACCGGATGACGCTCCGTTCAAGGGAGGCAGCTTCAGATCCTCGCGCTTGAGAAGCATGGACATCAGGTACACCTTGCCGGTCCAGCTGTCGTCCATGTTCATATTCGCCATATCAAGCAGCCAGTCGGTTGCTTTCGGGCCGAGTACCGGTTCCATGTGCTGACGTGCATTGGTTGACAGCATGTACTGTTTGGCGAAATCGGACAACCGGTACGGCAGTCCTGAGCCAAGTGTCGTTTCGATGAAGGGATACGGTTTGTACGGCTCGCCATACTTTTTAACATATTCGTCGAGGAAGAATGACTTGACCTTGGGCTCGCCATAGAGCACTGCGGCTTGAATGGCAGAATGGCAGGCATAGGCATATCCCACCGCCCACATGCAGGCCAAGGCAATAAGCGCAATGAACGCAAACAGTGTGAATAACGGCGTGTTCTGGTTACGCAGATTCTGCACACCCTCATTCACCTGATCCGGGGTCATGCCTCCCACGCCCCAGTTCTCTGCAAGTCGTCCAAGCTGTTGGTTGGCGTATTCGTAGTTGTTCGGCTGGAAAATAGTACCAGCATCATACCCTTCATAGTAGCCGGCTGGTTTCGTTCCCATCTTGATGAAGCCGATGAACCCGATGATGAACATCGCGATGAGCGGCCACTTGACCTTCGTGCAGAAGATCGTGTACAGGATCGCCATCCACTTCGAGCTGGATGGTACATGCATGCCGACGTACTTTCTATCGTGAAGATAGGGATATTGCTCGTCGTCCGTCTTGTCTGTGGTGGATTCGGAGCCGTCATTCCCGGTGGCAGTATATGGCAGCGTTGGGGATGGTGCGGCGGGTTTGAATGCCTTGAACGGTGTGGATGATGGCTGCGATGCCGGAGTCGTCGTCGTTGGATTCGATATGGTCACGGGCGACGGATCGGCGACAAGTGTCCCCTGCGGAATATCGAAGGGTTTCGCGCTCCATGCCATGACTTTGGTGTTCCATTCGCGCAGCTGTCGGAAATCCACGGTCAACTCCATCATTCTGAACGGTTCGTTCTCGATGTCCTTGCCCTTGTTCGCCCTCATGATGAATGCCATTGCAGGCATCATCAGATGGTTCTGCGGATCGTCATGCGCGGCGCGCAGAAACGCGTCGACATCATCGAAACCGTGAACGAGACGTCCTTTGTTCTCAATCCTGATAGCATAGGCCAGCAGCAGGTACTGCTTCGGAATGCCGATGGTATCCGCCATGACGAGCAGTTGATCGTTGTCGGCGTGCAGCTTGCCCTGCTGGTCGAAGGGGATCTCCACCTTCGAGTTCGGGTCGCCTGCGACGATCCGGTACATATCCACCTTGATGTCCATGAATAGTCCTTCCGTGGTAATGGTCGTATGTGCCGTCAATCGACGAACTTCAGCGATTTCGGCACCGTCTCGGTCAGCGGGTCGCCGGCCGAACGGTTGCTTGTCGGATACTTGAGTTGGATCGCCGCGATCTTGTCGTCGCGGACGATCTCCCGCTGGTAGTAGATGTAGCCATCCTTCGCGTAGCTCAGGTAGATGGATTGGCCGGCGACCAGCTGGAAAGCCGGATTCGTAGCCTCGTCACTGACGCTTGCCTTAAGCGAGTCCAACTCCTGTTGCGGGCTGTTGCCGGATGTGTTATCGGAACCCCATACCTTGATCTGGATGCCGTCGGTGGTGTTGGTGAACGTGCGGCCATCTCCGTTGCCGGATTCCTTACCCCAAACATATCCGGCCGGGATGTTGGCGACGTAGCCGAAGCGTGCGTTCGCGTAGTCCTTCGCCTCGGTAGACGGTTGTTCGTCCGCCTTAGAATCATTGGCCCCAGAGGAGGATGTGTCGGGCCCGGAAATGGTGATCTCCTTGAACTGGCTGAAATCGACCGGATTCTCGACGAGGTAGTACACGTTCTTCGCGTTCGGTGCATCCTTGAACGCGGTGCGTCCCGGGCCGGGGGCGTAGGGATTGACATGATATTCCCCGATGGCGGGCTCCTTATACGATATCGGCTGATACTTCGAGTTATCTCGCCGGATCAAGTACGGGCGGTCCTTATCGGGTTGGTAGTCAGACTTGCCGGCGAAGTAACCCGAGGACTCAAGTTGATCGAGCTTAGCGCCGACAGGCATGACGACGAAGAACTCCTTGGGAAGGTATCGAAGATATTCGGCGCTGTCGATTGAACTGACGTTGTCCGAGTATGTGTTCGTCCCGTTGTCACAGACGTTGTAGGCATCTCCTACGAATGGTGTCGTTCCGCAGTTCGGTAGGGTGAATCCCGAGAAGAGCTCTAATGCCCCGGTATCTCCCGTGACAAGATAATCTTTCATCAGGTAATCCGAGCTGTTGGACATTTGCTTGGGAACGCATCCGAGCGCGTCCTGCGCATATGGACAGAACGAGAGCCGATCCCAGGCATCTGACGGTTCCTCGCCTTTGATGACGAGTCCGTTTGGGCCTAGATTGTCTAGCTTGTTCTGCAATGTGATACAGTCGCCGCCATCAGTGCAGTACTCGCCTTCCATGGATTGCGTATTATCCGCCGGCGTGTAGTTGCCGTCGAAAAAGCTGATCGGTTCCCCGCCGACCACGTCCATCTTCTTGCTCGCGTCCACGCCGTAGTACAGCGTGACATTAGTTGCGTCGGTCATGACCCCAATGCTCGGGTCGGAGCGCGCGATCTTGCCCAGATACTGTTTGCTGGAGAATCGTGGCACCAGAGTGACGTTGAACCCCTTGCTCTCCAGTTCGCTTTTCGCTTGGTCCTTATCCATGCCGGCGATTTCGATTGGGATACCCTTGCCGGAGACTCCTACACCGATATGGATGCCGTTGGAGGTGTTCGTGACGGGCATGCCGTCCGCTGGCACGGTGACGGACACCTTGCCAGGGTCGTCGGAGACGACCTCATGCTCGGTGACCTTCACGCCCATCTTCTTCAACGAGGTTTCGGCAGTCTTCGGATCCGAACCGACTGTGCCTTTCGGTACGCCCGGTCCCAGCGACTCGACCACGGTGATAGTCGAGCCCTTATCGAGTTTCTCGCCCTCCTTGGCGCCGTCCATGCTCACGAAACCGCCCTTGTCAAGCGCACTGTAGACCTGCTTCCTCTTGACGACGAAGCCCTTGTCCTCGAGCTGCTTGACCACGTTCGCTGCCTGTTTGGTCTGCACCTGCGGCACCGTACGTGGCCCAATCATTTCGGTCTTGTACACAACAAGCCCGCCGACGACGCACAGCACGACCGCCACCACGGCAGCGACGATGCCGATGATCAACCCCGTGCGCCTCTTTTGCGAAGCCGGAATCGGTGCGGCGGTCGCACCAGACGGGTCGACCGGTGCACCAGCTATCGGTGGAACCGTCGTACTCCCGTTGCCTCCGCTCGCCGGATAGGGGACCGGAGGCATGAACTGCGTGGACCCGTCGTTGACGTTCGGGGTGGATTGCCGGGGAGTCGGAGTCTGGGAGGAGTCGGAGATCGGGACGGCGTATGGATCGCGCGGCAGTACGTCGTGACGTTGCCCGAACGGCACCTCCACGTTTATCGGCGTAGGCTCGACTGGTATCGACGGCGTAGATACGTCGGCGGTGACCGTCATGGCCGAGGCGGCTGGCGCCAGCCGCACTGCCGGTCCGTTGCCAACACCGGCATCGGTGGTTGCCTCGGGCGTCAACAGATAGCCGCACTCCTCGCAGAATCTCATATCCGGTGTGAAGGGATGTCCGCATTCCGGGCAGGTTGGCGGCTGTAGTTCGGCAGGACGCGGTGCGCCACATTCCGAGCAGAACATATCGCCGGGTTCGAACGGTGCTCCGCATTTCGGGCACTTCATGATGACTTCCCTTTCCTTGGATTTCCTTCTCATGCCGTTTCGTGAACTGTCATATCACGGTCATATGGCGATGGAAACGTTGCACCGTCTATCATTCGTCGCTCGTCGGCGCGGGATCTCCCGGTGCTTGGCCGCGCGTGACGACGGTCGTGATCGACGAGCCCGAGTACGACGACGAATCGGATGACGAGGACGAGAAATCGCCCTGCCACATCACCCAATCGACGGCGGTGTGGTCGCATTCGGAACCGTTGTCCGTGTACGGCAGGGCGGTGACGTCCTGACTGACGGTGTTGCCCTGCAGATCGACCGAGATCTGCTGGTCGGTGGTCTGTGCGTAGATGAGGTTGGATATGTAGTTGATGCCCTTGGGTTTGCCGCTATTGAGCAGCAGTCGGGCCCATCGTCCATTGTTCAGAATCTCGCTGGCCTTGCCGTCGATGCCGATAACCATGATGCGCTTGTCATCATTGGATCCGTTGATCTCGAAGTATAGCGAGCCGTCGTGGAACTGATCCCAATTGCTGATGGAATCCGATTCGCCGAGGTTCATGATGGAGCCGACAGACGTGACACCGGCCTGTGCATCGGCGATCACGCCATAACGTTCCGCGTCGCCGCCGGCCTCGATGAAATACTTTCCCGATGCGAAGTGCCGGATCGCGTCGACATTACATCCGTACTTCTTGTTCGGATCGCAATAGGTGTAGGGCAGAATGAGCACATTCCTGTTGTCGTCGATGGAGAACAGGCGGTAGGACGAGGAATCGTTGCCGTCATTTCCCCGCATGGACACTAGATAGATGTCGGCGGCGCTTGACTCGGACACCTTGATCGAGGTCTCACCGAGATACTGCTTGTTGTACTGGTTCGTTTTGACCGTGACATCATCCTTGAATGTCTGCAGTGCGGTCGCGGTGTCGGCGTCGCGCGTGACTCCCATCACCTGCGTGTGGTTCACGGTTCGTGTCGTGTTATCGCCGTTCACTGTGAACTTGTCGTCGCTGTGCCAAGACTTTGCCACCGCGACGGTCTTCTCGGATGAGGCGATCACCGAGAATTTGTACCCCTGTTGGTAGTCGATGAGGTTGTCCTCCTGTGTGCGCAGATCGATGCGGTCGGAGAACTTGCCCGTTTCCAGATCGACCTGATGCGCGTAGAGATGGACGGTCTCCGGCTGGGTGCCGACGGCCTTTGTCTTGACGGCGTACAGCACGAACACGGTCGGCTCGTCGCCGTAGGTGGCCGCGACGACCGGCTTCGAATACTCCTTCTCGCCGGTTTCGAGCATGGAGATGCGGATTTCCGTCGACTGATCCAGTGCGGGCGTCCATACCCCGAACGCATACTCGCCCTCCATCGTGTCCGAACCATATGAGGACGACGAGTCCGATGACGTGCACTGTACGACCTCGGATGCGAGCGCTCCGCCGGTCCAACCCCATTTGGTGGTAGTCTGGCTTCCGCAGTCGACGTTGGCCATCGTCACCTCGCTGACCGTCTTCGGCTTCTCCGGTTTGACCGGCTGATTGGCGGGCTGCTTTTTCGGTTTTGTGACAGTCTTCGCGGCTGCGGCGCTGGTGGCCTCCTCGGCGTCGGCAGCGCGTTTGTTCAGCAGCGTCCATGTCGTAAGGCCACCGATCAGCGCCACTACCAGCACCGTGACGATGATGATGCAGATGATGCTGTGGCGTTTTTGAGTGGTATCCTCCTTGTGTGCGGCATACAATAGACTATCCGGATCTTTGCCGTCCGGGTCGCTTGGGTTGACCGGTCCCGATTGTGTTGCGTTCATATCCGGTATGGCCGGCGTCGCGTCCGGTGCCGGTGTCGTCATAGCTGGCTGGAACGGCTGTGGCTGCTGCGGAACCGGATTCGGCTCCGCAGTGACCGGCGTGCCACAGGACATGCAGAATCGCGCGTCGTCAGGTACTTTGCCGCCACATTGTCTGCAGGTTCTCATTTTCGTTCCCTCTTCTCATGGTCCCGGAGGACAGGTCACGTCGACTCGTCATTCACCTATCTCCAGTCTACTTCGATTCGGCTTTCCTGGGGTTGTCGGGGGAGGCGTTCAGCCGGCCCGTTCGAGTTGCAGCTCGGTGGAACCATGCGTCAACGTGATGTGATCATCGTCCTGTACATTTACATCGAAGGTCTCACCCATGCCGAGCAGACCGGTGACGGTCAGCGAATAGCCGCCGTCATCCTTGCTCTTGAGGGCGTAGGTGTCGCGGGGACTGAACAGATTGCAGTAGCCATCCCGGAAATTGACGACTGTTCCCTCGCTGGTCACCTAGCCCCATTTGCCCGAGCTGACGTTCGTCCAGCTGCTTTCGATGCTGAACGGCCGCGATCCGCTCCCGCCAGCATGATCAGGATGGTGAACACGACGCAGAGCGCCGCGATGATGCCGGTCATGCGGTTACGCCGGGTGCGGTCCCCGGTCTTTGCGATCGCATTGTATTCTCTTCTCTGGCCATCGCCGAGGTGTCGATGATGTTCATGGTATCCTACCTTTCTCTACGATCGATGCGGGCTTGACTCGCTTCGTTTGTCGACTCTTATATGCCGGGAAATTCGTTCGTCCGGATATGAAAACCTCGTCGATCGGATGGCCTGAGGCCGTTTGGATACGGTCTCGCGCATAGAGGATGTCTGCAAAAGGGGATGAAGCGAATGCTTCGAAAGATGATCCTATTATAGCGGTTACTCGCTGATGCGATTAGTTTTTAGCGTAATTATGCTAAAATTGGGTTTGGAGGTGGTTTATATGGTCAATACCAATAGGACGATTCGTCCCGTATCGGATCTGCGCAATAATTTCGCGGACGTGAGCCGTACCGTGCATGAGACGGGCGAACCCGTCTTTCTGACCAAGAACGGATTCGGCGATATGGTCGTGCTCAGCATGGAGGCATATGAGAGCTTGCGGTTCGACAGCCGGGTATACGACATGCTGCTTGAAGGCGAGCGCGAAGCCGAGACCACTGGCGAACGTTTCAGTCCGAAGGAGGCTCTTGCCGCCATGAGGACCGCGATCGACGGTGCCGCACGTGTATAAGGTCGAACTGCTGCCGAAGGCGGTCGATGATATGGCCGAGACCGTGTCCTATATCGCAGGCGAGTTGGAGAGTCCGCATGCCGCGGAACGACTTGCCCTTGATATGAATGCCGCCATCGAGGCGCTCGCCGAATACCCGTATTCCCATCCCGCTTATGTGCCGGTTCGTCCCCTGCGTCATGAATATCGTCGGGTCATGGTCAGCAATTACGCGGTTTTCTATTGGGTGGACGAACCGGCTTCCGTCGTGACCGTGGCCAGGGTCATCTACGCCAGACGGGACCTGTCCTGGCATCTGCATTGAATTTCATTAGATGCCGTCGGTTGCAGCCATGAGCCAGTAGATTGTGTCGTCCTCCTCTTCGGTAGTCCTTCCGGGCTGGGATCCGGCTTCGAGTGTGTAGGTGGCGGTGAGACGCACTTGACCGATACCGCTGCTGTCGCCGAAATCACTCGGCCCTATCTCTTCTCCACTCGGTTTGATTACCGCGATCCACCCGACCGGGTTGCGCAGGGTGGATACCGCATCGGAGTTTCGGATGGTGGTGCCCATGGTCGTTGATGAGGTGAGACTGCTGAGGTTGAATATCCAGAATCCCTCATCGGTCTCGCCGATCCGCATCTTCCGATTTACGCTGTTGATGTCGTTGTAGTCGTATTCGAGGTTGAGCCCGAATTCCAGTTCGCTGGCCCAGTATCGCTTGCCATTCACCTCGTATTGGTTGCAGCGTGCGTACCCACCTTTCTCGTTGATTGCGCCCAGCGCTTCGCAGATGTTCGTGTCGTACAACGGTATGATCGAGCCGTAGTACAGATTGAAGGCCGCACCATACCAGTTCGGCGGCGCCTGTTTGCCGTCGGTCACGTTGGTCACGGTTCCGCGCATATCCTTCTCGCCGTAGTCAAGCATGACGGTGCCGGGTTTGCCCTGTGATGAATCGACGGAAGCATAGACGTTCATGTTCGATACGTCCACCCTGTATCGGTAGCCGTCCCTGTTAACGATGGTGTAGCTCAGACTTTGGCCTTGTCCGCTGGTGTCGGAGTCATCGGTCGAATCGGAATCTGAGTCGGAGCCGTCGTCCGTGTCCAGCGATTGCGACGAATCCGTCGAGTTGTCCGTTGAGTTGTCTGTTCCGTCTCCTCTGCCTGTGTCAAGCTGACTGTGGTCGGGGATCTGTGGCGTAGGCATGGTTTGCGTGCTGCCGCATCCGGCGAGGAGCGTCAACGTCGTAAACACGGTAAGCACGGACGTCGCGATGGTGCGTATCTTCATATGCTGCATGATGGTTCCCTCTTCGTTGGGGTTGGATCATTGGGTTTATGACCGATTCGGATGGGGCATCCCCCATGTGCTTGGATACGATTTCGCACATGGGGAATGGTCGGCAAAAAGGGATGATTCAAGTGTCTCTAAAACGATTTCGAAATCGTTTGGTTACTACTGACCGTCGGGATCGAGGGAGATGTCCATGTCATTGATGATGCCGCGGAGGAACTCCATGGAGTGATTGGTATTGTCTTTGCGAAGGTCGGTGGCTTCGACTCGGATTTCAAGCGGTGAGGTAGCTTTGGAGTCCTGATAGATAAGAATCGCTGCGGCTTGCTTAGCTTGCTTATCTTCCCATGTGCATGAGATCAGCTTGTCAGTCAGTTGTCTTTTGTCGCAAGGCAACTCTTTTCCCGGGGCCGAGCCGTGGGGGAGCCAAACGCCTCGCAAGGCGCGATCGTAGGCGTCGTCCGTCTTGTAGTTGACTTGCACTCTGGCGTATTGCATACTCATATAGCAATTGGACGTACCTTCGTCCGTGTAGTTGCATGAGCTGAGATCGGATAACTTGTTGCCTTCGGTATCCCAGTACTCCGAGCCGCGTTGGTATGAGCTATAGAATGTGTAATGGACGAATTGCTTGATTTGGTCAGCTGGACCACCGGTTTCGATTCCATTGGATTCGTCTCCATAGTAGGTGTTGGACGAATATCCAGCGATGGGATGGTCGTGTTCAATTTTGATTCCTTTGGGCATGTTGAAGGACAGACCGGTCATGGCGTCGGTTACTCGTGCGGTGTCGACGTTCTCTGCGGTGCCTTCGATGAGTGGTTTTCTAAATATCTGCGCCGGGCCACCGCTTGAGCTTCCACTGGCAATACCGCATCCGGCGATGAAGGTCAGGATGGCGAGTGTGGCTGTAACGATGGCGAATTGCTTCAATTGCTTCACGATTTCTTCTCTTTCTTTTTAAATGTGCTGTCTATGGGATTGACAATTGATGACGGCATCACAGGCCCCACGTGGTACGTTTGCTGCAACTGTGCGCAGGGCCTGATATGCGTGGAAGGCAAGCCCTCTGTCGGCAAGGTTGCATCTCCTGCTCAGTCGCGCAGTTCGTAGCCGTCATGGTCCTGATGCCAGCTGGTGCCGGGCTTGGAAATGAGGATGAGGATGCCTTCGATCAGCCCCCATGCGCCGGCGATGATGGGGCCGAGTCCCATCGCGATCCAGCCGACGAGGGTGAGCAGGAGCTGGATGACGGCCTTGGCATAGTTGCCGAGGTAGAAGTTGTGGATGCCTAGGGAACCCAGCAGGATACCGAGGATTCCGGCGGCGACCTTGCTCTTGGTGGACTGGTGGCGGGTGGGGGTGTAGTTGGTGTTGCTCATGATGAGTGCTCCTTCTTGGATCTTCTCCGTGATGGTGTCCCGTGCGGAACCGTTGTGGTCCTGTTCGGCTGTCATCTGTCATATGCCGGTGCGTGTCATAGTTCGGATACGAAAATCCGCGGATTCCTTGAATCCCCCGTTCGGGTATGGCTGATGGCCCGAGCATGACGGAATGACGAAAAAGGAAGAGAGACGAATGCCTCGAAGACAGTTTCAGTGTAGCACCGAATCATCAACAAATCGGTGGTGTCCGACCGGTATTCGGCCGGAATGGATCCTATCAGAGGCGTTGGGACTGCGGGGTAGATTGTCGTTTGCATCGGAATCGATATGGCGAGGGAGGGATCGTCATGGTAAAAGACTGGCCGACTGACTGATCCGTGAACGTGATGAGCGCGTGGGTAGCGGCCTGTAATACAACACACAGATTCTGTTCGCGTACAACTCGAACCACTTGGAGGGTTCGATCTGCTCTCCCGAGCAGACAGCTCAGCTGTACGATACGGGCGCGTTGCTGCCGGAGAACGGTGACGACCAGATCAGGGCGGACGACGTGGTCGAGATGCGGAACTACTTCCGGGCGTTCAATTGGATTCTCGACTATGTCGAAGAACCTGTCGATAGGAGCAAGGTATGCACCCTGCACGCGATGCTCAAGCGTGGTATGAGTCAAGAGCTCGATCCGGACCACAGCGTGGGCGGCTACAAGATCCTGCTCAACGTGATCAGTCAGGCGCTGGGCGTGCATACTGCTCTGCCCCGCCGACGTGCCCGAGGCGATGAAATATGTTTTCGCCCTGTACCGGGATTTTCGTGACGATCCGTATGAAATCATGAAGGCGCACTGGATGTTCGAGACCAAGCACCCGTTCTCCGACGGCAACGGCAGGATCGGCCGTCTGGTTATGTTCAAGGAGCTACTGCGACTGGACAGCGTCCCTGTGATCGTCCACGACTCCCAGAGGAACCTGTATACGCGCGGTCTGAGCCGCTTCGGCGAGGAACCGGGGTATCTGGTGGACACGCTATTGGCCGAACGTGATTCCTACGAGACGATGATCGACAGCTTGGCGCTAGTGCACATCGCATACTCGTATGTGTCTTGGCGGAATCCCGGCGACGTCGCAGAGCACACCGGTGGGCGACCCGTCGTCAACCCTTATGTGAAAAGCAACTGGAGCGACGGGGACATCCGTTCACGGGTGAAGCCTGATCGGTTGTCAGGGATGAGACCATCTTCGCACGGCGCATGATTCCTTCCCCCTCTTCAGTATCGCACCATCATCCATGCTTGTCGCGCCCCGACCAGTGCCGCACGTAGGTGCTCCATCATTCGGGGCGAGTCGATTTCACCTGATGTTCAGATGATTGACGGCGTACCGCAGGTGAGGCATAGATGGCTGTATGGCGGTCTGCGCGGCCTGGGACAGGTCGGAGTCGCCACCGGATGAGCTGCCAGCATCGTTGTCGTTTGAGTACTGTTGCAGATCCTTATCCAGTTTCCTGTATGCGGTCTCCCAACCATTCTTGTTGAATTTGAGGACGAGGATGTTGATGATGGCCACGGTTTGCTGGTTCTTTGTTACCACTATCCAGGCGCTGGACAGCTGTTGCATGGTACAGACCGTCAGATCGATGTCTCCGCTCTTGTGCTTGGTGATGTCGCAGGGGGTGGGATTGCCATATCTCGACGGAACGGTGCCGGATTCCAACTGTGGCGCTTTGCTCATGATGTAGTTGTGGTTGGCATAAACGCTGGTCGTTATGTCGATGAAGGTATCAGGCATGTCTGCCGGCAGCGTGTTGCTGTTGGGGTCGATCTTGGAGAAGACGGACATATCAACATTGGCCGACTCGTAGGTGGTGGCATAAGTCAGGGAGCTGTTGACGTCATAGGGATCGTCCACCCCGGCGGTTGCAGGCGTGGTCTTCTTGAACTGCGTGCCTGCGATCGGTATGTCAAGAGAAAGGCCACTGACGTCATCGGTCACCCGTTCGGTGTTCATCTTCGCCTGTTCGCCGGAGAGGATCGCCTCTCCGCCCGAAAGCTTGGCCGATACCGTTTCCAGAACGGTCGGGTTGTTCTCCTTGTGTGAATTGACGATTGCGATTCCGCAGCCGATCAGGATGGCGGCGATTATCAGACAGATAATGACCTTTCTGAGACCATTGTTGCCGTTGCGAATCTTGATGTCGGGATACGGTGCCAGTCGTTGTACGGGAGGTTCATGCGGTTCGCCTGTGACATCGGGAATGACCGTCTGCAGGTCCACGGGTGGTATGGCCACCTTGGTGCCACAGTGACTGCAGAATTTCGCGGTCGTCCGCAATGAGGTGCCGCATTGTGTGCAGTAGATCGGTTTTGCGATCGGCGATGCAGGATTTCCTTCGCTGTGGGGATCATTATTCATGATGGTTGCCTTTCTCGTGTTCTTGGTGCCGTTTGCGTTGTTCTCTTGTGATTAGTTGTTGGCCTCCTGCATTTCACCGGTTGGATGTCGTATAGGGGCCTGCTGTCAAGTCCGCTGGGTCAGTGGGGGCCAATGTACTGCCAAAGGTTTGTTTCACTAGTTCTTGTGATAGGTGCCGTCGTCGTCCAGATGCCCAATGGTGTTCCCGTCGTGTTCGATGATCTTGCCGGCGAAACCGTCTCTGACGTGATAGTCCCCTTGGTCGGTGTGCAGGGTCTCTCCAAAAGGCGTTTGATCAACCCGGCCGATTCGATTGCCCGTCAAATCGTAGGCGTAGTCGCCGGTCAGACCGTGTCTGATTGTTATGATCGGGTTGCCGAACGTATCCGTGATCGTACGCGAGGCTGACCGATCGGAATCGGATCCGTACGAACTGTCGCTTCCGCCTTCGCCTCCGGCGGCACCTGTGGCGCTTCCGCCGCCTCCCAAGAAAGACGTAAACAAGACAAACATCAGGCTCATGATCACCAGCAAGATGATGAGTCCTAGCAGCAGTCCCCACAATGTCAGGTTGGCCGATTTGAATCCCGCCATATCCAGCTTGTAGCCGAACATCAGTGTTTGTTGTAGTCCCTGATACCATGCGACGATTCCTTCGAATGGGTTCACATGTATCGCCACTGATTGTGCGATGTGACGATACAGGAACCAGCATCCGGCCGCTGCCGATCCGATTGCGCCGACGGTCATCCATGTGGAGATTGAATCGTTCAAGGTACGACGTCCCGTCATACATATGCTGAACAGGATGATCATCCAAGGCGTGTACTCGCCGAGCGAATCCAGCAGACCAGTCGCCACGACTGTCCATCGACGTCCCGATGTGGCGGTCAGGGGTTCCAGCGAAGCCAGAAGGATGAGCAGTGACACCATGCCGATAAGGTTCTTCGCGCTTTCGACGACCCAGTGACCGACACTTGGCATCCTCATACCTTTCGGGAACTGAACGTCGAGTGTCCCCTGCAGTAGGGAGGAACTACGAAACAGAATCAATGCTGGCAACATACCGCTGGAGAACAGTAGCTCCGCCATGTACTTTGCGTCCCTTGGCCATGGCTTGGCCGTCAGATATGATAGCTCGGTACCTGCGAATACATGCCGGACGATCAATAACGCAAACGACGTGAATACGATCGACCCCGCGACGAGGAATATGATTGAAATCACCGTATCAAGTGCCTGATCCCCGAATGTAGGAAACTGGAACCGCCTCCGATACCAGTCATGTATGATCCACAGAGTTAGGGCTGCGGTCAAAGTGGCTATCATCGGGCCGTTCGTCAACGTACTGAGAACTATTCCCATGAAGTATTGCCAGGACATTGGCCAGTAACGATCGTACATCGAGGTGCCGGGGACCACGCTACCGGTCGCCCACGCGACGAAGACAAAAATCAGCGCAAGAGCGGTGACGATCCATGCCAGGATGAACAGCGGGTCGATGATGCGACGAATCAGCCAGTACGGTCCGTCATCCCGTGCAGAATCGTCCCATCTTCTGTATATCCAATGGCAGGTCCACACTGCAGCCAGCAAGCCGAATGATTGCCAGATGCCGAGCCGGGGAATGAATGCCGACATCGTCGTTGGATATGACTGCGCATAGGAATCGACGTATTTCATCGCCAGTAACCGGAATAGTGCCCCCAGTCCTAAGGGAAGTCCCATTCGTAGTATTAGCGCGTGAAGCCAGTCCGTTTGTGTTTTTTGTTCTCTACCCATTCGGGCTCTCCTTGCCATTGCCGGATGTCGGTGTAATGCGTTTTTGGTTTATACCCTCGCCGTTTTGTTAGCGGCTGCACTTAGTGATAAGCGAAATTGCCAAATGGGCGTCAATCCTCGGAGGTGAAAACGACCTTGTTGCCTTCCTGGTTCTCGGTGAGGGTGTTGTCCGACGGATCGTAGGTGAAGGGACGCGGTGAAAGGTATTCGTTGTAGACGTCATCCGGTCCGTTCAGGTCCTCGCCATCGATTGGCGTGAGTGTGACGGTCGAACCGTTTATACTCACGCTGAACTTGGTCAGGAACGTGTTGTCATGCCCCTTGCCGGAGACGTTTACCTTTGCGTCGGCCGTGTCTCTGCGGATGGTGATGGTTTCCGTGGAGGTCATCCCATTGCTCGTCGTTTGTGCGTAGTATGCGCCCGACGGTGCGGAAGCAGTGGTATTACTCGGGACAGTGGTCGAGTGGGGCTGCTGCGTCGCGATGCCGACACCAAGCAGGATTGCAATGAGGAGCACGTTCAACGCCAATCCGGCGATGAACCCATTACGGGATCTACGGGCGTTGTGCGGCTTGCTGTCCCGCCAGACCAGCCAGAGAGTCAGTGAATGTGCATCGGGGATGCCGCCGCTCATGAGTTTCTTCTCTCGATGAAAATACGGTGTGATCATGCCATCAAATCACCAGATGAGCAGCTTGACGTGATCACTGGGCCAAAGCAGGTAGACGCCATAGAGGCTGGCGAGCAGGCCTGCCCAGTAGCCTTCGGAGAAAGCCACCACTATGCCTCCGATGAGATAGATCAGTCCGAATATGACGCATTTGACGGTGAAGACGCCGTCGAAGAGCGAAGTGAGTTTGTCCCAGAATCCTCCTGATTTCTTTGGTGCCTCGGTGGTGCTCGACCATTGGTGTGGCAGATGTCCGCGTGATTCGTCCGAAGATGTCGACGATGCTGTCGGCGTGGATGCGGACACGGTGGCCGTGGGCGTCGGGGTCGTGCCGGTCGTGGGGCCTGTGGGGGCCGCGGGCGCGACGGGGACGTTGACAGCCGACTCTTCGGATGTCGTAGGCCGTGCGTTACCGGAGGGAACGCCGGATTGCGCGGCCTTGAGCAGATGCGCAAGTTCCACGGGCAATTCGGAATCAGCATCCGTCGTTGGCAACGGTTCCGGAATGGGCGGGATAGTTGTCACTGGGGTTGGTGTCGGAATCGGGGCTGCCGGTACCGTGGCCGCCTCTGTAGGTACGAACCGTCTGACCCCGCATTTCGGGCAGAATTTCGCATTGTCGCGCAGTTTCGCACCGCAGTTGATGCAGAAGGTGTTGCCTTCGTTCCCTTCCATGGTGGTGTCCTTTCTTATCTTATTGATGCTGTTGCTTGGTGATTCGGGTGGATGTCCTACGCAGGTCCGATGACGCATGTGTCGGATAGAGGTCCGAGCCTGGCGATGTCGCAATCCAACGCCTCGTGCCGTGCGGCTGAGCGGAGTGCGTCGGCGATCTGTCGGCCGGTATGCGTCCGCATGCGCAGTGGGAAGCCGGCCAGACCGATGGCGAGCCGTCCGAGCGCCGCGGCACAGGAGCCGAGTGGGCCACGGCCTTCTCGCATGTCATCGCGCCATACGTCGGTCAGTGTGGCAGTATCATCCGGCCATACCGCGATGATCGTGCCGTCGTTCGTCCGCAGGCGCATCGCCTCGCGGATGACAGACTCCGGTTCGGGACAGACCTGCAGGATGTTGACAAGCAGTACCAGTCGGGCGCATCCATTGGGGAGTGGAACGGCCGTGGCGTCGGCGCGTATCGTATAGTCGAGCCGGCCATTGTGGATGGCCCGTTTGAGCATCGCCTCGGACCGATCCGCGCCGATGACGGTCCAGCCCAGTCCGCGCAGCGGCATCGCCGACAGTCCGGTGCCGCATCCCAGATCGATGCATACGGTGGGAGTGGCGGCGTCCGCGGATGATACCACAAGCGCGTCGATGCGCCGGGTTCCAGCGGCCCCGCGCCAGATGGCGTCATAGACCGTCGCGTAGATGTTCCAGAACGTCGTCTCCGCTGCGCCTTCCATGACTTCTATCTTCCTCTCCCGTTTAACGTTGATGGTCATATGCTTCATATGACCGGAACCGTCGTCGTGAGGTCATATGTCGGCGGGTCGCCGGAACCGGATGCGAAAACCACACCGCAAACACGGGTTCCGGTTGGAGAAAGGGTAGAAGCCACTGCTTCAAACAACACTCCCAGTCTAGCAAGGAGCGGCAGGACATGTTCGGGACGTTTCGGCGAAACGACATGTTTGCGACGGGAATCGGGGAATCGGATCGATCCCGTGCGGTGTGGTCGGGACCTGCCTAGCATAGAGTGGAGAAAGCATAGGCGAGAGGGGAATCAGTCCATGAACGCAACTTCGAACCGATCCCGGACAGTGATGATCGTCGCGCATCCGGGCGATACGCCGGCGCTGAACGAAGCCTCGCAGGCCGCCGCATCGTTGGACTATGACGTCGCCGGATATGGGGTAGATCCAAGGGCCGTTGCCATGTGCGTCATCATCCTGTCGGTCACCGCGGTGACCGATCCCACGTTCCTCGACTATGCGCGCGGCGTCGCGTCGCAGGCGAACGATGCTGGCGTGGCGGTCGTGCCCGTGCGCGTGGACGGCGTGCGTCCGGAACTGGCAGGTGAATCGATCGACAGCCACAACTGCGCTGACCTGTCAAATGTCGATTCGGCGGAACGCTTCCGACGCTGGGGTGCGTTGTTCCGATCCAACGTGACGTTGTATGACGCC
Organism: Bifidobacterium callitrichos; assembly: GCF_008698085.1. NCBI lineage: Bacteria > Bacillati > Actinomycetota > Actinomycetes > Bifidobacteriales > Bifidobacteriaceae > Bifidobacterium > Bifidobacterium callitrichos. The sequence goes on along the minus strand of NZ_RZJP01000001.1, from coordinate 771,258 downwards.
TACAACACGCTGTCCGCCGACGCCGAACGCTGGGAGCGCAATGGCAAAGGCAGGGATTTCCTCATCCAGGACCTCAAGGCAGCCAGACGCGCCTGTGAACTGGTCTCCGCGATGGCTTCCGATTCGTTCAGCCCATCTACACCCTCGATGCGCTCCTATGCGGATGAATCCGTCGCATTCGCCGGAAACCAGCGCGCTAGGGAACGGTGGGCGCGTATCCGCGTGGCGATTGCGGTTCTGGTCATCGTCGGAGTCGTTGTTGTCGGACGGTATCTGACCTCCCAGTACAACCGTGAGGCCATTGCGTTGCAACAGGCGTCGACTGAAAGCATGCTCGATACCGAGCCCGCGTACCACACGTTCCGTTCCATTCAGGCGGCGTCCCGCATCGGCGACGAGACCGCGCTCACGTTCATCCGCGACGGACTCGCCCGGCAGTGGCCGATCGCTGAGTTCGGCGTCGATTCCACGAAGGGCCGGTGGCTGGGTGACGGCATGTTCTCCGCGGACGGGAAGCGTTATTATGTCGTGGCTGCCGGCGGTGCGCTGCAGACGTGGCGGGTGTCCGATTCAATCCCGATGGACAGTCTGCAGGTGTCGGACGATGACATGTTCACGTTTGACGTGGATGACGGGGGAACGATCGCCGCGGTGGCTGACGCACATGGGCTGCGCCTCGTTGCACTATCCGACGGAAGCTGGAGACCGATCCACACAGGGTCCAAGGACGTCGATCGCATCGCCGTCTCGGCGGATGGAGACGCCGTCATGGCGGCCGGCGGCAAACGTCTGATGTCATGGACGGATACCGGTTCCGACCAATTACCGAAGATCGAGAAGGTGGACGAGACGTTGTCCGTCATACGTACGAAGGACGGATTGCGGGCGTTGGTCGTCGTGGACGGACGGCTGCGGCTCGTCACCGGTCCGGACATGAACGCTATATGGGAGGTTCCGCTGCCCGAATCCACGTTCCTTTTGGGGACGATCGCGACTGACGGCACGGTGATGGTCGCCGTGGACGGCGTCGTCTACGCCGTGTCGGACGTTGCGTTGCGGCCGGTAGGATACACAACCCGTGACCTGCCGCTCGACATGGCGGTATCGGATACGGGACTGCTGGTGGTCAGCACCGATCAGGACGGCGTTACCGTGTTCGATCTGCACCGCCGCCGCACTCTAGGAACCGTATGCGCGGCCATAGTCGGCGCCCAATACCTGTCCGTATCTACGGATGATTTGTTCAGTTGTAGTGCTGGGTGGTACACGCAGGTATGGTCTCTCGGCGAACTCGCGAAACTTGCCGATGGTACGGCCGCTTTGCCGGGAAGTGACGCGAAGACCCTTGATGAAGCGGTATCGGCTGCTGAGAAGCGGAAGCCGTCCTGTTGGAGCGCGAACAGTATCCGCGCGTTCGGGGAGCGGTTCGCCGAACGATATGGCTTGACCGCCTGTCAGACCGCGCCACAGCCTCGAAAGGGGGCCTGACATGCGCTACATCTTCATCTCCTACTCTCGTCAACGGTCCGCGGTGGTCGATGCGTTAACATCCAGACTGAATCAGGAGGGCGTTGATGTGTGGCGTGATACCGCGAGTCTGCCCGCGGGCGTGAACTGGAAGCGCCAGGTCAACGATGCCATCCGTGGCGCCGATCTGGTGGTGATGTGCACGTCACCGGAGTGGTATGACTCCCGAGCATGCCAGGAGGAGGGGGATTGCGCAGGCTACTACCACCGGCCGCATGTCGAGATCCCAGTTGATGCCGCGGAGCGGGACCTCGATCGGGCGGTGAACGCCGTCGTCGCCGCGCTCGCCGCGGTCACCGCTGAGGACCGGTTGGTGTCCGATATCGAGGTGTCCGCGGGGGCCTGGCTCGAAGGCGGCGCTCGATCCCGTGACCTAGCGCGAGGCAGGTACCTCAAGGAATTGAACCGCGTGTTCGGGCGTGGCAGGGGTGTGGTCACCGATGCAGCCCGTCGATATCTGATCCGGTCCATCAGACATCGGCGTATAAAGCGGATCATGGCGGCGCTCGCGGTGATGGTCGTCATCCTCGCCATCCTGATCCCGTGGAACCTCAAGACTCAGATGGATACCATCGGGCGATTGGAAACGGAATCGCGTGTCATCTCGTCGCATCGCCGCGCATTGGACGCGGCGATGGGGGAAGGCCCATATGAGGCGTTGAAGACGGTGCTGGCATTTCCCAAAGACGGTAGATTTAATTCGACGGATTATCTGACCGAACTGCATACGGCGCTGTCGGTGAAAACGCCGGTCGAGCGGGGGACAGTCTCCGATTCCCGATATGAGGATTTTTCGTTCTCGCATCCCAGGGGTGCCATGGCCTCCTCCTCGGATCGTGTCCGCACTGCAAATGTCGGCGCCGACGGTTCGGTGTCGATCCGCCGGTCTGGTACGTCCGGCGCGGCGGAGGGAGAGGTTGGCGTGTTGTCCGTCTCCGATCTCGGCGTCGGCAGGGCCAGAATGGTGGCGTTCTCGCCGGACGGGCTGTATCTGGCTGCGCTTGCGGAGCGGGGCATCGTGATTATCGATCCGCGTCTTGCCTCCGTGGTGATGACGTTGTCCGGTGCCGATGTATCCGGTGCCGGGAACATCACGTGGAATGGGGATGGATCTCGAATCGCCGTGGAGCTGTCCGATGGAACCGTGGACGTGTGGGAGGTGCGCAGCCGTACCGAGGTTGTGTCCCGCACCGATCTGTGGATCGTAGGCGGTACTTCGTTCGACGGTGGTCGCAAGGCGGCGTTTCTCGGGCGGGATGGGCGCATCGTCGTCGTAGACGGTGGCTCCGGCAAGGTCGAATCCACCGAGACGGCGTTGGCTTCGGAGGATGTCGACGCCTACGAAATCACCGGTGGTCCGGAATCGGACAAAGTGTACGTCATCGCGCAAAGGGGCGATGACTACGCGCTCTACGGAGTCGATCTGGCCTCGCATAAGACGTCTCGGTTCGAGGTATCGGACCAATGCCAGCCTGGACATGTCGCCCAAGACGCGAAGGGTGTGGTCATCGATTGCGGCTCGAAGATCGCCGTACTCAGAGTAGACACCGGTGCCATCGTGGATACTATCGATGGGTATCCGAACGTTTCGGCGCTCGGCGTCAACGGCGAGGGCCGAGTCTTCGTCGGCATCGGCAGTGGAGCCATTGGGGTAGGACAGATCGGTTCCAGTGGTTCCGGCAAGCTGCGGCTCGCCGCCGATGGCAGGATCATGGGCGCGTTCATCGGCGAATGCCCCGGAGGCGTGGTGCAGGCGATCGCGGCTGGGGCCGACAGGGCCTTGGCCGTCGGCAACGGTACCACCGTTGGTAACTGTTCGCGTAGTCTGCGGCCATCCAACGACAGGTGGGCAGGCGGTGCATGGACCATTGGCGCGGGTCTGATGCCGTATACAACGGATGCGACCTCCGCTCAATCGCGAGCCGTCGCGATCTCCCCAGACGGATCGCAGTTCGCGGTCGGTCTGTCCAACGGGGCGATCGCCCTTCTGCGTGCGGACATGCAGCCCGGATGGGCGTGGAGAGAGCAGCCCGGGGAGATGCGTGGCGTCGTCTACAGTCCGGACGGCAACTATGTGTTTGGTGCCACGCGAGAGGGGCTGATCGTACGGGTACCCTCGTATCCGGAGAGCTTCACCGTGAAGGACATGCGGGCACAGGCCCGGGCCGTGCTGGATCGAGCGAGGAGACTGGGGTTATGCGATGTGAAATAGTCGTGGATGTGGTCACAGGACTGTCAGGGGGAGAGGTGATCGCCGCATTCAACGCTGGAGAACGTTGAGCACGATTCGGCCGCGGTGAGCATCAGTCGTATATGTGACCTAGATCACTAGGTTTTATGCAAATCGTGGGTTACGGTTTATGCAGATCGCCGATTACGCATGTGTCGATGAGGGAGAACGCAATGATTCCAAGGGCTTTGAGCCGAACTTGCGTCCGTCGGCGATATGCCTGCGAATAGCCTTCTATGACATCGGGTTGGCGGCCAACCTGCTGGGCATGGAATCGGCCGATCAACTGTTCACCAGTCAATATCGCGGCAACCTCTACGAGAACATGGTCGTGGTCGAGATCGTCAAACGATATCAGGCGCTCGGCAGGGAACCGAAGCTGTTCTACTGGCGTGACAGCAACAAGAAAGAGGTCGACCTGATCATCGAGAAGGGCGGGCGGCCGCTGTATGCTGTCGAGGTCAGGTCCTCGTCATCGTTCAAGCCGAAATCGTTCGAGATTCTCGAGGATCTCGCACCGGATTTCGGTCTGCCCGTGGACAACCGTTTCGTGGTCTATGGGGGAGAGGAATCCTTCGCGACCAGTCACGGTCAGGTCATCGGCATCACCGATCTCGGACGGTTGATCGGCTGACGACGCGTCCGTCCGCCAGCCTCTGCTGTCTCACCCCTCGAACGCTTGGTACACGTTCGCGGAGAGCGTTGCGATGTTCGCGGCGGCGGATTCGTCGACGTCGTTCGCCATCACGGCGATCACGTATGGGCGGGCGCCGTAGACGATTGCGACGTCGTTCTGCACCGCGGCCAGTTCGCCGGTCTTGTTCGCCACCTGCACGCCTGCCGGCACGCCCGCTGGGATCTTCGTGCGTCGCGTCTGCCCGAGCAGCAGGTCGACCATTCTCTTGCTCGCGTTCGCCGACACCAGTTCGCCCCGATACGCCTTGGAGAGGAACGTCCCGCAGTCGCGAGCCGACGTCCAGTTCTCGACGGCGTTGCCCGAGGCGGCGCCCGTCAGCGCGCGCAGCTCTTTCGTGCTGGAGAAGCCGTACCGTCCGGCGGTGTCGGTGACGGTCGCGATCGCGGCCGTGGTCCCGCCCTTGCCGCCGATGACGGCGAGTAGCCGGTTGGCCGCGTCGTTCGAACTGACCGTGATCATCTGCTGCAGGTTCGCGTCGATCGTCGCGTTGTCGGCGATCGTCCCGCGTTCGATACCGTCGAACACCGTGAGCATGATGTACAGCTTGATCAGCGACGCCGCGACCAGCGGTTTGTCGTTGATCGCCGTGTCCCGCCCGCTGCCGAGGTCGAGTGCGTACACGGACCAGTCGCCCGGATACTGTGCGACGGTCGATTCGATCGTCTGTCTCACCGCATCGATGCGCGCCGCATCCGGGTCCGGTGCGGCCGTTTCGGCTTTGTCGGTCCCGTCACCCGTACCTGTCATGTCGCCGTCCGCAGCATGTTTCGTCGTCGATGACGTGATCTGATTTCGGCCGGGGTCATCCGCTGCGCCGCCTGCCACGCCCGTCACGCGCGGATACGCGATGATCCCGGCGAGTACGGCGACCAGCAGCACCGCTGCCACGATGACGGCTGCGATCGGCGTGCGACTCCGCGCGGCGTGTGACCGTCCACGACGTCTATGGGAGGATGCGCTGCGGGCGGAACGGCGCCCGCCCATCACTCGTCCGCCTTGGCGAGCTGCTGGTCGATGTCGGCGAGGACGTCGCTCATGATCTGCGCCGCCGTGCCCTTGCCCTGATTCTGCGTGGCGAGCGCGACCGCCGCTTTGCCGTGCGGTGTGGTGACGACCGCGAAGTAGTTCCACGTGTTCTTGATGCCCTGTCCGCGATGTGCGTGGATGGTCATGTCGGTCGGAATCGCTACCCCTTCGGCCGCGACGTCAACGTTCATGAGGTCGGACACCCCGGCCGCATCCACCGCGGCGAGCATGCGTACGGCGTCGAACGTGGAGCTGGTGTTCTCGTAGCCGGCGTTGCTGGCCTGCACGTCGCCGAAGTTACGGTCCAGCGTAGTGTCGGCGTATCCGTGCTGCTTGAGCCACAGGTTGATCGCCTCGAAGCCGCCGAAGTCGGCGATCGCCTGATTGGCGGCCGCATTGTCCATCGTGGACATCATCGTCTGCGCCTCGGTGAGGGAATCGCCACCGTTCGACCGTGCGGCGAGATAGACGGGCAGGTACAGGCCTGCGGAAACGAACTTCGTGCGTGCGGCGACCGTGTTGGCCACGTCCTTTTCCGAATAGGACGTGTCGGCCGACGAGGTGCCGTCGCCGAGGAACATCGCCGAGACCGACACGTCGGTGGAGGAGTACTTGTCGGTGATCGACGACAACGACTTCGAGTTGGGCTTCGTCGCCTTGGCCTTCGCGTCGGCGTCGGATTTGGTTGCGGAATCGGCTTCGGACTTGTCCGAATCGGTCGTGTTCGACTGTCCGGTGGTCTGATTGGTCGGGGTCGAGCCGGTCAGGAAGTCCGGCTTGATGACGAACGCGAACACGAGCGCCGCGACGATCGCCACGGCGGCGATCGAGGCCACGACGATGATCCATATCCGGTTCGTCCTGGACCGTGTCGTGGCGGTCGGCGTGGGAGCCGGCACCGGCGAAGGCGAAGGACCGGACGCGGGTGCGGGCGAAGCCTGCGGGGGAGCCGGCACCGGATGATTCTGCGACGTTCCCCTCGTCGGTGTCGGCGTCGGTGCCGGTGCCGGTACCGGTACCGGTTGAATCGGCGCGGGCTCCGGCTGAGCTGCTGCGGACGACCCGGCGGGAGTCATCTGAGCAATCGGCGTGCCGCAGTTCGTGCAGAATCTCGTTCCGGGTTCAAGACTGTGACCGCAGTTCGTGCAGAAACGCATATGATCCCTTTCCTTCCCTGTGTTCTTCCCGCGTCGTTCTTGCGCATGCGCGTTGTCCTCCCGCATGAAGAACCACGTCCTATTATGGTATCCGTCATTCCAATGAACACCTATGGAGGACGACAAATGGTTGAGGAAACGAACGAGAAGCCGACGAAGCCCGTCGTCGAGAGCTTCCAGCTGGATCACACGAAGGTCAAGGCGCCGTACGTGCGCTACATCGACACGGAGAAGGGGCCGCACGGCGATGTGATCTCCAACTACGACCTGCGTCTCGTGCAGCCGAACGAGAACGCGATCCCGACCGCGGGCCTGCACACGATCGAGCACACGATCGCCGTGCTGCTGCGCGAGCGCATCGACGGCTACATCGACTGCTCGCCGTTCGGCTGCCGCACCGGCTTCCACCTGCTCACCTGGGGCGAGCACCCCACCGAGGAGGTCGCCAAGGCGCTGAAGGAGTCGCTCGAGTTCATCGCCTACAAGGCCACGTGGGACGACGTCCCCGCCACGACGATCGAAAGCTGCGGCAACTACCGCGACCACAGCCTGTTCACCGCGAAGGAGTGGTGCAAGGACATCCTCGCCAAGGGCATCAGCTCCGACCCCTTCGTCCGCAAGGTCGTCTGAGCCTTACGCCCGCTCGGCGATGCGCGTGATCGCGTCGTCCGATTCGTCGACGATGCGGCGCATCGCCGCCTCGGCGCCCGCGCCGTCGCCCCGGCGCACCAGCGCCGCGACCTCGCTGTGCAGGTCCAGCGCCTCCTGATTCGCGGTCTTCGGCATCAGCTCGTGATGCGTGCGCCCCTCGAGCGTGGCGACGATGACGTCGCCCAGATCGGCGATCATCAGATTCCCGCTCGCCTCCACGAGCGTGCGGTGGAACAGGCTGTCCGCATCGAGGTACTCCTGCTCGTCGGCGTGGTCCGCGTGCGAGACCATGCCGATCGCGGCCTCGGTCAGTGCCGCCCACTGCTCGTTCGTGGCGTGCGTGGCGGCGAGGCGCGCGGCCAGCGGCTCGACCGCCGAGCGAAGCTGCGATAGTTCGTGCAGCGCGTTCAGGCGGTGCCGCCCGCTCAGGCGCCAACGGACCACCTGCGGGTCGAACATGTTCCATTGCCGGATCGGGTTGACCGTCGCGCCCGCCTTGCGCCTGACGCTCACCAGTCCCATCGATTCCAGCACACGCGTCGCCTCTCGCGTGACCGTGCGCGAGGGGCTTTCGCCGCCGAGATCGGGGTCGGGGAGCCGGTCTCCCGGGGCGATGTCGCCGTCGACGATCGCCATGCCCCACCAGTCCAGCAGCCGGTCGTGCAACGGGCGTTCGTCACTCTGCCCGGCGTATTGACCGGTGCGCGCCGTATCTTCCGTCTTCTCCGTATTCATAGGACAAGTATCGCACAGGCGATGTGTTATGGCATACATATTCGACACGCCGTCCCTGAATCGTATTGCGTAATCCAAAACGGTGCGTTATATTGCATATCAACATACAAAACAGATTGGTTGACAGAGTTTCGTCATCCAATACAACGACTCAAAGAAGAGATGGATTATGAATACCATGATTCTCGCAGCGGCCACCACGGCGGCTGATACCGCGGTGCACCTCAACGGCACCCAGCTCGGCATCAGCGTGGTCGCCAGCATCGTCGTCCTGATCCTGCTGGTCACCGTCGCCAAGCTGCACCCGTTCGTCTCCCTGCTCATCTCCGCACTGGTCGTCGGCATCGGATCCGGCTACGGACCGGTCGCCACCGTCGAAAGCTTCTCCGACACCTTCGGCTCCACGATGGCCTCCGTCGGCATCCTCGTCGGCCTCGGCGCGATGCTCGGCCGCGTGCTCATGGACACCGGCGCCGCCGACTCCATCGTCGACACGCTGCTGGCGAAGACCTCCGTGAAGATGATCCCGTGGACCATGGCCCTGATCGGCGCTCTGATCGGCCTGCCCATGTTCTTCGAGGTCGGCCTCGTCGTGCTCGTGCCCGTCATCATCCTCATCACCCGTCGCTCCAAGCTGCCGCTCATGCGCGTCGCCATCCCGACCCTCGCCGGCCTGTCCGTCATGCACGCCTGCATGCCGCCCCAGCCCGGCCCGCTCGCTGCGCTCAGCTGCTTCAAGAACGGCTCCGTCGGCGTCACCATGATGTTCGGCCTGCCGATCGCCGTGATCACCGCCGCGCTCGTCGGCCCGCTCTTCTCCAAGTTCGCCGCCAAGTGGGTGCCGGTCGGCGCTCCCGAGAACTTCGAGACCGGCAAGGGCCGTGTCGACGCCGACGGCAACCCCGTCACCACCAAGCCGCCGTTCGCCCTGTCCGTGCTGTGCATCCTCATGCCCGCGATCCTCATGCTCGGCAACGCGATCTTCGAGATCGCCGCCCCCGATCAGGCCGGCTCCGACGCCCTCTACGCGCAGGTCTTCGCCTTCTTCGGCAAGCCCGCCATCGCGCTCGCCGTCGCCGTGGTCTTCGCGATGCTCGTGCTCGGCCGCGCCACCCACATGACCTGGAAGGCCGTCAACGACTCGCTCAAGGCCGCGCTTCCCCCGATCGCCGGCATCCTGCTCATCGTCGGCGCCGGCGGCGGCTACAAGGGCGTCCTCGTCGACACCGGCATCGGCGACATCATCGGCAGGTTCGTCGAAAGCTCCTCGATCTCCATCTTCCTCGTCGCATGGCTCATCGCCGCGTTCGTGCGCGTCGCCACCGGCTCCGCCACCGTCGCGATCATCACCACCGCCGGCATCCTCGGCCCCGTCGTCGACCAGATGGGCGTGACCGCCCCGGCCATCGCCCTGCTCGTCATCGCGATCGGCGCCGGCTCCGTGTTCCTCTCCCACGTCAACGACGCCGGATTCTGGCTTATCAAGGAGTACTTCGGCCTCGAGGTCGGCGAGACGTTCAAGACGTGGACCGTCCTCGAATGCCTGCTCTCGCTCGTCGTGCTCGCCCTCGTCATGATCGCCAGCATCTTCGTGCCCCTTGTCTGACCTCCCGCAATCCCTATAAGACTCCACGTACAAAGGAACCGCACCATGACCACCGCAACCGCCACCCCCACCCTCGCCGAGCGCATCATCGTCGAAAACACCATCCCCGCCAAGTACTTCAGCCACGCCAAGCCGATCATCGTCCTCATGGGCGTGTGCGGCTGCGGCAAGACCACCGTCGCCGAGCACCTCGTCGACCACTACGGCTTGAAGTACGCCGAGGCCGACGACTTCCACCCGCAGGCCAACATCGACAAGATGGCCGCCGGCCACCCGCTCACCGACGAGGACCGCTGGCCGTGGCTCGACACCCTTGCCGCGTGGATCGACGAGCGCATCGCCGTCGGCGAGCCCGCCGTCGTCACCTGCTCCGCGTTGAAGCGCGCCTACCGCGACAGGCTGCGTCGCGACGGCGTCGTGTTCGTCTACATGAAGGGCACGTTCGACGAGGTGATGGAACGCCTGTCCACCCGCGAGAACCACTTCATGAAGCCGGAGATGCTCCAAAGCCAGTTCGACATCCTTGAAGAGCCGGGCGACGACGAGGTCCATGTCGCCGCGCACATCGGACTGGGCACCCCCGAGCAGGAGGCGGCCGCCGTCGCGGGCGCGCTGCACCTGTGAGGACTCCGGCATCGTCAACGCATCGTCAATCACATCGCAACACCAACGCTACGACTCAGCAATCAGGACAGGAAGGCAACCGAAATGCAGATGGGTATGATCGGCCTCGGCCGTATGGGCGGCAACATGGTCAGGCGCTTGAGGGAGGACGGCCACGACGTCGTCGGCTTCGACATGAACCCCGACTCCGGGCGTGACGTCGATTCGCTCGAGGCTCTGGTGGCCGCGCTCGACGCGCCCCGCGTCGTATGGGTGATGGTTCCTGCCGGCGCCCCCACCGATTCGACGATCGCGCGTCTGGGCGAACTGCTCGAGCCCGGCGACATCGTCGTCGACGGCGGCAACTCCAAGTACACCGAGGACCGCGAGCACGCGGCCGCCCTTGCGAAGCGCGGCATCGGGTTCCTCGACTGCGGCGTCTCCGGCGGCGTGTGGGGCGCCGAACGCGGCTACGCGCTGATGATCGGTGGCGACGACAAGGACTACGAGACCGTCCTGCCGATCTTCAGGAGCCTCAAGCCCGAAGGTGAGTTCGGCCTCGTCCACGCCGGCCCGGTCGGTGGTGGACATTTCGCCAAGATGGTCCACAACGGCATCGAATACGGCATGATGCAGGCGTTCGGCGAGGGCTTCGCGACGATGCTGCGCAGCGAATACGTGACCAACCCGGCCGAGACGATGACCTCGTGGCGCACCGGATCCGTGGTGGCAAGCTGGCTGCTCGACCTGCTCGACAACGCCACCAGGAACGATCCCGAATTGAAGGACGTGCCGGCCGTCGCCAACGAGTCGGGTGAGGCCAAGTGGATGGTCGAGGCCGCGCTCGAACTCGGCGTGCCCACCCCGACCACCGCCGCGGCCCTATGGCAGCGTCAGGCCTCGCGCGGCGGCGCCGACGACATCCTCAGGGTCGTCACCGCGTTGCGCGCCCAGTTCGGCGGACATGTCACCAAGGTCGACGAGATCGCCACGCACTGAAACGACCACGCACCGAAACGGACATCACTGGTTTGTGCGGCGGACATGGTAGCGTAACCCGTCAGTCACCATTCCAACCGACCCAATCCGACCAATCGACCGTGAGGTGAATCGTGGTATCCAATACCTCCTCCCGGCGCTTCCGCCACGCGACCATGCACGATCTTCCCCAGATGCTCAAGATCTACGCGCACGCCCGCGAGCTGATGGCGCGCAACGGCAATCCCACGCAATGGGGCAACACGTTCCCGCGCGAGGAGGTCATCAGGGACGACATCGCCAACCAGCGCACGATGCTGCTCGTCGACACGCAGAACGGACACGAGCGCATCCTCGCCCAGTTCGCGTTGTGCCCGGGGGAGGACCCCACCTACAAGCACATCGACGGAGCCTGGCTGGACGATGACGCCTATGTCACCATCCACCGCATCGCGGCCTCCGGTCTGGTCAAGCACGCGGCGCGCGACTGCATCGCCTGGGCGCTCAAGCACTACGGCAATGTGCGCGCCGACACGCATCCCAACAACCGTGCCATGCAGCATGTGCTTGAGACCAACGGATTCGCCCGATGCGGGCTGATCCAGCTGATCGACCGTCCGACGGACACCACCCGCATCGCCTACCAGCGTCACGAGTGGTGAGGTGAGTGGACCGGCGAAACGCACTAGCCCCCTGCCGAAACCGTATCGGTCGGCAGGGGGCTAGCGCGTTTTGGCTGCGTATGCGGTTACAGCAGGCTCGTCGGATCGAGCTTGGCGAGATCGTCCGCCGGCAGCACCTCGGCGGCGTGCTCATACAGGCGCGGAATGCGGTTCCTCAGGCAGGTGAAGATCTCGTAGCTGATCGTATCGGCCGCGCGTGCCCAATCGTCGGCGGTCGGCTCGACGAACTCTTCGCCGCGGCCCGGGCCGAACAGTTCGACCGTGTCGCCCTCATGCACGCCGAGCGCGGCCGCCGAACCGTGCAGATCGAGGATGAACTGATCCATGCACACGCGCCCGGAGACGCGGTAGAGCTTCGGGCCCTCGGCGGTCATCACACGCACCGGGCCGCCCGGCTTCTCCACATGCTTGGCTCCCTGCATGTCGAATCCGGAGGCGGAGCGGTGGATGCCGTCCGCGTAGCCGAGCGGCACGATCGCCGTGGACGTGTCGTCCGGGGTCAGGTAGGTGCGGCCGTAGGAGATGCCGTGGCCGGCCTCCACGTCCTTGACGGTACCGAGCTGCGCCTGCAGACGCATGGCCGGGGTCAGATGCCAGTCGCGCGGCGTGCCCATCGCCGGGTCCGGTTCGTAGCCGTACAGGCCGATGCCCGGACGCGTGAGCTCGAAGTGGATCTCCGGACGGTCGAGCGTCGCCGCGGTGTTCGCGAGGTGGCGGATCTCGGGGGCGATGCCCGCGGCCTCCATACGACGGGTGAAGTCCTTGAAGTTCTCGATCTGACGGTCGGTGGAGGCGACGAACTCCGGCACGTCCGGCGAATCGGCCACGGCGAGGTGGCTCCACTGGCCCACGATGTGCAGCACACCCTCCTTGGCGAGCGGAACGAGCTTGGCGAGCGCGGCGTCGAAGCCGGCCGGGGTGAAGCCGTTGCGTCCGAAGCCGGAATCGACCTTCACATGCACGCGCGCCGTCTTGCCGAGCGTGCGGGCGGCCTCGGCCACGCGGTCGATGCCCGGCAGGGAGCCGACGGAGATGTCGATGTCGTTCGCGATGAGCTCGTCGAACGGCACTTCGGTGCCGTTGTAGACCCAGGTGAGAATGTGGCAGCGGTCGGGGCCGATGCCGAGCTTCCTGAGCAGCAGCGCCTCGTGCGACTGCGCGGTGCCGAGCCACGTGGCGCCGCCGGCCAGCGCGGCGAGGGCGGCGGGCAGCAGGCCGTGGCCGTAGGCGTCGGCCTTGACGACGCCCATCACGGCGGTGCCGGAGTTCGGACCTCCCACGACGTCCACCAGATGCGCCATGTTGTCGCGCAGGGCCCTCATGTCGATGATGGCCTGCGCCGGGTAGCGGCGGCGGGCGGCCGCGTAGTTGGCCTTGCCCTGTTCGTTGCTGAATTCGATTGCCGGAGCGGCATTCGCTGCGTTGATAGTCATGACGCCCTATTGTGGCGCGTCAGTGTGACGTGGCTGTGGGGGAGACCACATTGCGGCCTTGTGGGACCGCCGGATTGAAGCGTCGGTCGGGCGTTGAGCGGTGTCGGTCGGCGTGGATCGACACGGAGATGACGGGGAGATGACAGGGAGATGACAGGGAGACGCCGATTGGCGTGGTCCATATCGTGAACACATGGTGAGACGGCGCGCAGTGGTTCTCTCCGGTCCGACGTATACTCGCTTCTCACACGGTTCGCTTGCCGTTTTCCCTCCCGTAATATGCGGGGGCAACAATGACGACCGTATTCAAGACTCCCGGCGTTGAGGCGTGTCGGGGTCCCGGAATTCCGTCCGGCCAAGCCCCATTCCACTAATTCATGAGAGAAGAACCATGAATCTGTTCCGTAAGAAAACGGTGGATCAGCTTGTCGCCGAATCCACCCCTCTGAAGCGTACGATGCGCACGTTCGATCTGACGATGCTCGGCATCGGCGCGATCATCGGCACCGGCATCTTCGTGCTGACCGGCAAGGGCGCTCTGACCGCCGGCCCCGCCCTGTCCGTGTCGTTCCTGCTCGCCGCGATCTGCTGCGGTTTCGCCGGCCTGTGCTACGCGGAGTTCGCGTCGATGGCCCCCGTCTCCGGCTCCGCCTACTCCTACGCGTATCTGGCGTTCGGCGAGCTGATCGCGTTCGTCATCGGCTGGGATCTGATCCTCGAATACGCGCTGCAGGCCGCCACCGTGTCCGCCGGATGGTCGGGATACTTCAACAAGCTGCTTGAAGGGTTCGGCCTGCATCTGCCGGTTGAGCTGACCGCCGCATACGGCACCACGCCGGGCGTCACCACCTACTTCAACCTGCCAGGCTTCGTCATCGTCCTCATCATCACGTGGGTGCTGTCGATCGGCATCAACCAGACCAAGCGCACCAACGACATCATGGTGATGATCAAGCTCGTGATCATCGTCCTGTTCATCGTGTGCACCGTGTGGTACATCAACCCGGCCAACTGGAAGCCGTTCTCCCCGTACGGCATCTACACGTTCCAGCCCGGCTCCACGCAGCCGTATGGCATCGTGCCGGCCGCCTCGATCGTGTTCTTCAGCTTCATCGGCTTCGACGCCGTCTCCTCCTCCGCCGAGGAGACCGTCAACCCGAACAAGACCCTGCCTCGCGGCATCCTCTACTCCCTCGGCATCTCGACGGTGCTCTACATCATCATGACGCTCATCATGACCGGCATCGTGCCCTACAAGGAGTTCGCCAAGTTCATCGACGCGCCGGTCGCCGGCGTGATCCTCGCCACCGGCATGAACTGGCTGGCGTTCATCGTCAACCTCGGCGCCCTCGTCGGCATGACCACGGTGATGCTCGTCCAGCTGTACGGACAGTCCCGCATCTGCTACGCGATGAGCCGCGACGGCCTGTTCCCAGAGTTCTTCGGCCACGTGCACGAGAAGTACCGCACCCCGTTCAAGGGCACCTGGTTCTTCGGCATCCTCACGGCCGTCGCCGGAGGCTTCATCAACATCAACGTGCTGTTCGAGCTGGTGAACATCGGCACGCTGAGCGCGTTCATCATCGTCTCCGCCGGTATCCTGTGGATGCGCAAGACCGCGCCCGACGCGCACCGCGGCTTCAAGGCCCCGGGCGTGCCTGTCACCCCGGTCATCTCGATCATCTTCTGCTTCATCCTCATCGCCGGCCTCAACTGGGAGACCTGGCTGCGCTTCGCCGTCTGGTTCGGCCTCGGCCTCGTGGTCTACTTCGCCTACAGCCGCAAGCGCTCCAAGCTCAACGGCGCGGATGGTGTAGATAAGGCCGCCAAAGTCGCCGCCAAGTGATCCAACTCCCCTCAGCGTCACTTATTCCCGAGATCATCCCATCTCTCGGTAATAAGTGACGTTGGTCATCCGTAAGCGTCACAAATTCCCGAAGTCCCCATGGATCTCGGGAATAAGTGACGCTTACTGCTAGTGAGCGTCACAAATTCCCGCGGTGCCCTATGCTGGAGGCATGGAAACGACGCTGGATGGGGAAGCGGTCCTGAGCGGCGAGGGGTACACCGCCTTCGACGAGGAACGCTGGGCGATCGAACCGCCCAAATCGAAATCGCGCACCGCGTTCGAACGCGACCGCGCCCGACTCATCCACTCGTCGGCATTGAGAAGACTCGGCGCCAAAAGCCAGGTGCTCGTCGCCGGCACCGACGACTTCGCGCGCACACGGCTCACGCACACGCTCGAAGTCGCCCAGATCGGCAGACAGGTCGGCAAACTGCTCGGCTGCGATCCGGACGTCGTCGACTGCGCCTGCCTCGCCCACGACCTCGGACACCCGCCCTTCGGGCACAACGGCGAGAAGGCGCTCGCCGACATCGCCCGCAACATCGGCGGCTTCGAAGGCAATGCGCAGACCCTCAGACTGCTCACCCGACTCGAACCCAAGATCATGCATCCCGACGGCCGATCCGCAGGAGTGAATCTTACGCGAGCCTCGCTCGACGCCGCCGTCAAATACCCGTGGACGCTCGATCAGGCCGCCGAATACGCGAAAATCAAAGGCGTCAAACCCACGAAGTTCTGCGTCTACCCGGACGACATGGACGTCTTCCGCTGGCTCAAGATCGACGCTCCCGAAGCCACCAAGCCGATGGAATGCCAGGTCATGGACCTCGCGGACGACATCGCCTACTCCGTGCACGACGTGGAGGACGCGATCGCGACCGGCGCGTTCGAGCCGATCGTCCTCACCGATCCGCGCATGCTCGACCACATCGTCGAGGCGACGCGCGACTGGTACGGCGACAAATGGGATCCCGACCTGCTGCTCGCCGCATTCCGCCGACTGCAGCGCCTCGACATGTTCCCCATGCACTTCAATGGCTCGCGCTCCTCACTCGCACAGCTGAAGAACATCACCTCGGATCTCATCGGCAGATTCGCGTGGAGTGTCGAGGAGGCGACGCGCGACACGTACGGCCCCGGCCCCCTGACCCGCTATTCGGCCAGCGTCGTCATCCCCGAGGACACCGCATACGAGATCGTCGCCCTGAAGGGCATCGCCGTCTACTTCGTGATGGCCCCGCGCGAGCACGAACCGCTGCACCTCGAGGAACGCAGGATCGTCGAGGACCTGATCGACGTGCTCATGGCCGACTCGCCCCGCCCCTCCGACGTGCTCGAAAGTCAGTTCCTCGAGGACTGGGACTCGGCCTCCAACGACGACGAGCGGCTGCGCGTCGCCGTCGACCAGGTCGCCTCCCTCACCGACGCCTCAGCCCTCGCCCTCCACTCGATCCTGTGCTGACGCGCCATTGGCATTAGCTTTGAGGTGTGTCCGGTCCGGACCTCGTTTTTCGGGACAATACGCTGGAAGTGAGGCGGGGAGTGGGATATACGATGCACGACTGTAAGCTTGGCCAAACGGCCTTGAGTGTGTCGTGTATCGTATATCCCACTCCCCGCCGGCCGGCTGAAACCAAGCCTTACGGTGGGGTAAGGTAGGAAGCTATGGCCGGAATGATCAAGAAGGAAGACGTGGAGAAGGTGCGCGCAGCCGCGGACCTGTACGACATCGTATCGGCCAGCGTCTCGCTGAAACCCTCGGGCACCGGCAACTACGTCGGCCTGTGTCCGTTCCACGACGAGAAGACCGGCAGCTTCAACGTGCGTCCGGCGCTCGGCGTATGGCACTGCTTCGGCTGCGGACTCGGTGGCGACGTGTTCAAATTCGTCGAACAGCAGGAGAACATCGACTTCCGCGAGGCCGTGCAGCTGCTCGCGGACAAGTACCATATCGAACTGCACTACGAGAACTCCGGCACCGGCAGACCCGAGCATTCCGGTTCGAAGCGCGCCCGTCTCATCGAGGCGAACGAGGAGGCACAGCGCTTCTTCGTCTCGCAGATCATGACCAAGGAGGCGCTCGCCGCCCGCAAGCTGCTCGGCGGCCGCACGTTCAGCCAGGCCGACTGCGAGCGTTTCGGCTGCGGCTACGCGCCGCAGGGCTGGGACAATCTCGTGCGCCATCTGGCATCGAAGGGCTTCACGCAGCAGGAGATGCTCGACGCGGGACTTGCACGTCAGGGCCAGCGCGGCATCTACGACTACTTCCGCGGGCGCGTCACATGGCCGATCCGCGATTCGACCGGACGCACGCTCGGCTTCGGCGCGCGCAAGCTGTATGAGGACGATCAGATCGCCGCGAAGTACATCAACACGCCGGATACGGCGCTCTATCGCAAGACGCAGGTGCTGTACGGCATCGATCTGGCGAAGAAGGCGATCGTCAAGAAGCGTCAGGTCGTCATCGTCGAGGGATATACGGATGTGATGGCGATGCATCTGGCCGGGGTCGACACGGCGATCGCGACCTGCGGCACCGCGTTCGGCGCCGAACACGCGAAGATCGTGCGTCGTCTGATCGCCGACGATTCGCTCGGCGCGGTCCAGCTGGTCGGCCCGCTGAAGGTCGAGGGTCAGCCGTTGAGCTCGCGCATCGTGTTCACGTTCGACGGCGACGCGGCCGGGCAGAAGGCGGCGCTGCATGCGTTTGGCCTTGATTCGGCCTTCCTCACGCAAACGTTCGTCGCCGTCGCGGACGACAATCTCGACCCGTGCGATCTGCGCATCGAACGCGGAGACGAGGCGGTGCGCTCGCTGGTAGCGAATGCGAAGCCCCTGTATGATTTCGTCATCGACTCGGCGATCGGCCGGTTCGACACCACGTACACGACCGGTCAGATGGGCGCGGTCAAGGCGGTGGCTCCGCTGGTCGCGCAGATCCGGGACCGTTCGCTGCTCGACATGTACACGCGCAAGACCACGCGGCGCATCGGCGTGGATCTGGACGTGATGCGCCGCGAGGTGAACATGGCGCGCCGCCAGCTGCACGTGCGCGATGACGACGCATACGCGCAGCGCCGCAGGTTCGGTGATCAACCCGGATCGTTCGGACGCGGGGAGCCGCGTCTCGAACCGGGGGAGAACCCGTATGCCAATCCCGCCCGCCGGCGCGAGCTCGAGCATCGCGACGCGAGCGAGCAGACGTATTTCCGTATCGACGACGCCGTGTTCATCGCCGAACAGCAGTTCATGGCGATGCTGATCCAGGTGCCGCGCGCCATCGACGCGAACTGGTTCGGCGCGCTGACGCTCGCGAACTTCATGACGCCGGTGTTCCGCACGCTGTATCAGGCGATCGCCGCGGCCGGGGGATTGCCGTCCAACGACACCCCGCAGGGATTGTGGATGCACAATCTGACCAAAGCGGGCGGGCCGATGCTCGAACCGGTCATCAACGAGCTGGCCGTGATGCCTCTTCCGTTGCCGCCCTCGGGACGCGCGGGCGCGGGGTCCGGCTCGGATGCGTCGGGCAACATCAACACGTCGGGTGACGCCGATTCCGCCGACGCCCAGTTGCGCCCGCCGACCAAGGCCGAGACGCAGTACGCCAACGAGCTGCTCGCCAAGCTGCTCGACATGGGGATGATGCGCCGCATCGGCGCCGCCCGCCGCCGCATGGCGATGCTTCCGGATGGCGAGGAGAAGATCGCCCTGCTGGGTGAGATCACCAAGCTTGAAACCTCCCGCAAGGATCTCCAGGCTCAGGTCTACGGCACCATCGGCTGAGGCGCACGGCGGCATCGCGATTGGATGGGTGAAGAACTTGCCGATTGGCCCCATCCAAATTGGACTGGCTTGGATGGCCGCATGGTCCTGCGATCGATAATGAACGCGACGGAACGAACCAACAGTCGTTCGCACATTATCACACATGAAGGGAACACTCATGACGCAGGATCGTGCGGAACTCAATCGTAATCTGGCCCAGATGCTCAAGGGCGGCGTGATCATGGACGTGACCACGCCCGAACAAGCGAAGATCGCCCAGGACGCCGGCGCGTGCGCCGTCATGGCTTTGGAGCGCATCCCGGCCGACATCCGCGCCGCCGGCGGCGTGAGCCGCATGTCCGACCCGGCCATGATCAAGGGCATCCAGGAGGCCGTGTCCATCCCGGTCATGGCCAAGGTACGCATCGGACACATCGCCGAGGCCCGTATCCTGCAGGCCATCGACATCGACTACATCGACGAGTCCGAGGTGCTCTCCCCGGCCGACGACGTCTACCACATCGACAAGCGCCAGTTCGACGTGCCGTTCGTGTGCGGCGCGAAGAACCTCGGTGAGGCCCTGCGCCGCATCGCCGAAGGCGCCGCGATGATTCGCACCAAGGGCGAGCCCGGCACCGGCGACGTGATTCAGGCCGTGCGCCACATGCGCACGATGAACAAGCAGATCCACGAGCTCGTCTCCCTGCGCGACGACGAGGTGTACGAGGCGGCCAAGCAGCTCGCCGTGCCGTACGACCTCGCCAAGTACGTGCACGACAACGGCCGTCTGCCCGTCGTCAACTTCGCCGCCGGCGGCGTCGCCACCCCGGCCGACGCGGCCCTGATGATGGAGCTCGGCGCCGAAGGTGTGTTCGTCGGCTCCGGCATCTTCAAGTCCGGCGACCCGGCCAAGCGCGCCGCCGCCATCGTCAAGGCGACCGCCAACTGGCAGGACGCCGACCTGCTCGCCAGGCTCTCCGAGAACCTCGGCGAGGCCATGGTCGGCATCAACGAGGACGAGATCAAGACCATCATGGCCGCCCGAGGCGAGTGACGGGGAGCGGAAGACAGCATGGTCGTAGCCGTTGAATACATCTCCAAGGAGGAGTCCGACGACGCCGAACACGCGAAGCATGGCGTGACCGGCATCCTCGCCGTTCAGGGCGCATTCGCCGAACACGCCGCCGTACTGGACAGGCTCGGTGCCCCGTGGAAGCTCCTGCGCGCCGCCGAGGACTTCGACGAGTCCATCGACCGGGTGATCCTGCCCGGCGGCGAATCCACCACGCAGGGCAAGCTGCTCCACTCGACCGGCCTGTTCGAGCCGATCGCCCAGCACATCAGGGCCGGCAAGCCGGTGTTCGGCACCTGCGCCGGCATGATCCTGCTCGCGAAGAAGCTCGACAACGATCCGAACGTCTACTTCGGCGCGCTCGACGCCGTCGTCCGCCGCAACGCGTACGGCCGCCAGCTCGGTAGTTTCCAGACGACTGCCGACTTCGGCGCTCCGGACGACCCGCAGCGCATCACCGGCTTCCCGCTCGTGTTCATCCGCGGGCCCTTCGTCGTCTCTGTCGGCCCCGAGGCACAAGTCGAGACGGAGATCGACGGGCATCCGGTGGCCTTGCGCCAGGGCAATATCCTCGCCACCGCGTTCCACCCCGAACTCACCGACGACACCCGCATCCACGAGCTGTTCCTCTCGCTCTAGACTGATCCGGGATCGGAACGGAACAACCAGCGGCGAAAGGTGGGATGCGATGCGATTGACCGTCGACCGGCATTCGGGCGTGCCGATGTACCGGCAGCTTGCGGCTCAGCTGCGCGAATCGATCGTCTCCGGTGCCCTCGCCGAAGGCTATCGGCTCCCGCCCGAACGCGAGCTCGCCGCCCGTCTCGAGGTCAATCGCACCACCGTGTTGCAGGCCTACCAGCAGCTGAAGGACGAGGGACTCATCGCCTCGAAGGTCGGCAAGGGCACCTTCGTGCTGCCGGCCACGTCTGCTGCATCCGCTACATCGGGCACGACGGTCGCATCCGTTCCGCCCGCATCCGTCGATGCCACCGGTGCGACTGCGCTGTCCGCAAGTCAGGCGTCGACGCGGGTCGGTTCGGTCGTCGATGCCGGCATCGTCTCCGCGAAGGATCGTGGTACCCGTTCGGCATCAGGAACGGGCCGGAGCGCAGTCCACACGATTCGCGACGGCCTGTCCGGCGAGACATCCGCCGAACCGCCGGCCATCCGACCGCCGTGGTCGATCCTGTTCTCCGACTATTCCAACCGGTTCACCTACCACGACATCGCCGAGGCGGATCGCGCCCAGCGGGGCGGCAGTGGCGGTAGAGATGACGCCCGTCCGCATCCGATCGATTTCGCCACCGGCTCGCCGAACCCGGCCGACATCCCCGACGATTTGCTGCGCGCGGTGAGCCTTGAGGCGTTCGCCTCGCACGAGTTCGACGGACAGCCCGAATCCCCCATCGAGGGGTTCGACGAGCTGCGCGACCTGCTTGCGAAACACATGCGCGACCGCGGCGTCGGCTGCGACGCGCGCAACGTCATGGTCCTGTCCGGCTCCGAACAGGGCATCGACCTGATCGTGCGCGCGTTCGTCAATCCGGGCGACTGCGTGCTTGTCGAACAATCCACGTTCTTCCCCGCCCTGCAGACCTTCCGCTCGGCAGACGCGCGCATCGTCGGCGTACCCGTCGACGGGGACGGCATGCGCACCGACCTGTTGGAGGGCTACTGCGCTCGATTCCATCCGAAGCTCATCTACACGATCCCCACGTTCCATAATCCCACCGGCACGACGATGCCGATCGAACGCCGACGCACGCTCGTCGACGTGGCCCGACGCTACCAGTGCCTCATCGTCGAGGACGACGCGTACGGCGACCTATGGTACGGGGACGGTCATCGTCCCATCCCGCTCGCCGGCATGGAGAACACCGGCTATGTGATGTATCTGTCCACGTTCTCCAAGACCGTCACGTCGGGACTGCGCACCGGATGGGTCGTGGCCGATCCGCATGTTATCGCGCGACTTGCGGCATTGCGACGCATGGTCGACCAGCATACGAGCACGTCCTCGCAGCGCATCTGTCTGGAACTGCTCAAGGAGGGGCGCATCGCGGGGCATGTCGCGTCCCTTGCGGCCGCATACCGCACGCGCCGGGACGTGATCCTCGATGCGCTGGAACGGTACATGCCCCACGACATGCGCTGGACGCGACCGCAGGGCGGATACTACATATGGGCTACTCTGCCCGGAGGCGTGCGCGCGCTCGACCTGCTCGGCCGGTGCCGTGCCAGGGGTGTTACGTTCATGCCCGGCGGCGTCTTCGACGTCGATGAGAGCGACGACGCCCACATCCGCCTCAATATGGTCCGCCCCGATGCGGCCGATCTGGAGAGGGGCATTCAAGTGATCGGCGAATCGCTGAACGCAATGTAGCCTGAGACTCCCGGATGAATGCTCCGGGAGTCTCAGGCTACATCGACATATATCGGATATGTTCAGGCGATCTGCTTGAGCAGGGTCGGCAGCTCGGCCATCGTGTCGATGACCGCGTCCGCGCCGGCGGCGACGAACGCGTCACGGGCCGCGGTGCGCACCTTGGCCTTGTCCTGATCGGACAGCGCCTCGAACTCGTCCTGGCTGAGCGCCATCTGCGAGCTGCCCTCGGTGACGCCCACCGTGAACACGCCGGCGTTCTTGCCCTCGCGGATGTCGGAGAGCGTGTCGCCGACCTTGACCGCGCGGCGCACATCGGTCACGCCGAGCTTCTCGAGGTTCCTGAAGACCATGTACGGGTAGGGGCGGCCGAAGCCGTTGGTGCCGTCCGGGCTGATCCAGAAGTCCGGGGCGTAGCCGTTCTCGGCGGCCTTCGGCACGACGATCTCCATCATCCTGTCGGTGTAGCCGGTGGTCGAACCGATCTTGAGACCTTCGGCGCGCAGCTCGGCGACGGCGTCGATCACGCCCGGCTTTGGATCGGCGAAGCCGTCGAGGATCGACAGCAGCTTCGGCTCGAAGTGCGCGTACACGGCGTCGGTGTCGGCGTCGGTCGGGGCGGCGCCATGCTTGTCCTCCCATGCGCGGGCGATGCGATCCATGTGCAGCATGGTCTCGATGTGGTCGTGCTTGAGCATGCCCATCGGCTTGCGGGTCTCGGCCATCGTCGGCTCGACGCCGAACTCCTTGAACGCCTCCTGGAACGCCTTGACGGGGGCGAAGCAGCCGTAGTCCACGGTGGTGCCGGCCCAGTCGAAGATAACGGCCTCAAAACGCTTGGTCATAATGGAATCTCCTTGAATACGAACTCGAAAGAATCAGGCGGTGAGCTTGACGTTCGCCGGGGCGGCGGCCTTGATCGGCTCGCCGGCGGCGTCCATCGCGGCGATCGCGGCCGGCACTGAATCGAGACCGGTCGCGGCGGCCAGCAGGCCGCGCTCGCCCATGTACAGGGCCAGCAGCTCGGTGACCTTCTCGATGTCGTCGGTGTAGATCTCGCCGATGTTGCCGAGACGGAAGGTCTCCTCGTCGGTCAGCTTGCCCGGGTAGATCGCGTAGCCGCGCTCCTTGATGAACTCGTACATGTCGTGGAAGTCGAACTGCGTGCCCTCCGGGTAGAGGAACGTGGTGATGATCGGGCCCTGGTGGTCCTTGAGGAACACACGGAAACCGAGCGCCTTCATACGGGCGATGAGCAGGTGGTTGTTGAGCGCGTAGCGGGCGGAGCGGGCGGGGATGCCGCCTTCGGCGAACATCTCGTCGAGGGCCTTGGAAAAGGCGAGCACGACGTGGGTGGGGGAGGTGTAGCGCCACTTGCCGTTGGCCTTCTCGAGCGTGTTCCACTGATCCCACAGGTCGAGGGAGAGGCTGCGCGCCTTGCCCTTGGAGGCCTCGAGCTTGGCCTTGTCACAGATGATGAAGCTGAAGCCGGGCACGCCCTGGATGCACTTGTTGGCGGAGGAGACGAGGAAGTCGATGCCCCAGTCGGCGACCGGGATGTCGACGCCGCCGAAGGAGCTCATCGCGTCGACCATGAACGTGCAGCCGTGCGCCTTGGCGACGGCGGCCACGGCCTGGATGTCGTTGAGCAAGCCGGAGGTGGTCTCGGAGTGGATCATCGAGACGTGGGTGATGGACGGGTCGGCGTTCAGGTACTCGGCCACGCGCTCGGCGTCCGGGATGCGGTCGTACGGCTCGGCGTACTGCGTGTAGGCGATGCCGGCGTGCTCGCAGATCTTGACCTGACGGTCGCCGTATGCGCCGTTGGTGCACAGCAGGACCTTCTCGTCCTTGCCGATCACGGAGGTCAGGACGCTTTCGACGCCGAAGGTGCCGGAGCCCTGCATGAGCACCACGGTGTGGGCGCCGTCGTCGGCGTGGGCGAGCTCGAGCAGCTGGCGGCGGATCTTCTGCGTGATCTGCTGGTAGTCCTCGTCCCACGTGCAGTGGTCGAAGAGCATCTCCTCCTTGACGGTGCGGGTGGTGGTCAGCGGGCCGGGGGTCAGCAGCTTGTATTCGTTCGCCATGATGGTGGTTTCCTTTCCTTGTCGATGTCCTTCGCTTCTCGTCGTGGGAGTCGGGGGAGCGGGGGCGTGGTTTGTCGTGGTCTTGGTTGTTGCGGTATTCAGTTATGAAGCTTGGGTTGTGAAGCGCTGAAGCGCTGAAAATGTGTCCGAATATGGCTTCCGCCCGCAGAGTGTAATCACGAAGAGAGTTTTTGAAAATTTCTACGTAGATTTCGCCCTGCGGGCGGAGTGTCGAATCTAGTTTGCTAGTTGCGTTTGCTTTGCGTTATGGACTCACCTGCGGCGAGACTGTCATCCTGCCCTCGTTCGACTGTCGTCTCACTCGGGGCTTGGCTACGGACAGTCCACCGGGCTGTCCGCTTTTACGCCTCGCCCTGCGCGATCCGCTTGCATTCGGACGAGAAGTCCTGATGCTGCTGGAGCAGGTCGACGGTCAGCGGCTCGGGGAACGACTTGGAGCGCTTGGAGGCGTTCGCAGGAGCCTTCTCGCCCTCGTACAGCGGGGTCGGGTAGGTCTGGAGCAGCTCCTTGCGGCCCTTGTCGATGATGATGCCGGCCATCTTCTGCGCCTTCGGGTTGGTGGCGTTGCCCTTGTCGAGCACGGCCACCGACTCGGTGAGCGAGTAGTTGCCCTCCGTCGGATCGACGTAGTCGATCGGCAGGCCCTTCTTCTTGTCCGCGACCGCCTGGTGACGCAGGCCGAAGCCGATCGCCACCTCCTTGGCGCGCACGGCCTTGAGTGGGCCGGAACCGGACTGTTCGAGGTGCGGGCCGGCGTTGCGGTAGATGTCGGTGAGGATCTGCTTGCCCTTCTCGCCGGTGCCGTAGGCGTCGACGATGGCCTGGATCATCAGCCAGCCGGTGGAGGAGCCCTCCATGTCCGGCACGGAGATGAGTCCCTTGTATTCGGGCTTGGCGAGGTCCGCATAGCTCTTCGGGGCCTCGACGCCGGCGGCCTTGAGGGCCTCGGTGTTGATGATGATGGCGCCCTCCTGCGCGGTGGTCGGGGAGCGGTAGGCCGGGGCCTTCGAGTTCTCCGTGTCGCCGAGCAGCTTGGTGTGCACGTCGGTCAGGTTCGCGAACATGTGGTTGCGCTCCTGTGCGGAGTCGACGTAGTAGGAGCTCATCGTCAGCATGTCGGCCTCGAGGGCCTTGCCTTCGGCCAGCATCTTGCCGCCGAGCTCGGAGGTACCGAACTCCTGGATGATGTACTGGTCCTTGTAGCCGTTGTCGTCGAGAGCATGCTCGAAGGCGGTGACGGCCTCCTCGTCGGCGTTCGTGTAGATGACGACCTTGCCGCCGGCCGCGGCCGCGGAGGTCGAGACCGCGCCGAAGGTGACGAGCAGCGCCACGCACACCGCCGAGGCGATGCCGGTGAGCAGGCCCTTGGCCTTGCGGTTGCCGTCGTTCGGCAGCTGGAAGGTGGCCGCTGCGGTCGCAAGCTGGCTGCTGGGCTTGACGGTGCTGAACGAGGCGGCGAACTGCGGGGTCTTCACGGCGGCGCGTTCCTTGGCGCGGGCCTTCGCGCGCTCCTTGGAACGGTCGCGGGTGAACAGGGCGATCAGGCCCTTGACCACGAGGTTGACGACGAGGATGAGCAGCGAGAGCACGAACACGTCGTCGAACTTGGCGATGTGCTGCAGGGCGGAGATCTTCGTGGTGATGACCTGCGTGCGGGCGCCGGTGAGGAACACGACCGCGGAGATCGTGACCATCGCGTTGACGAAGTAGTAGCCGAAGATCTGCAGCAGGGTCGGCCACGCGTTCGGCGTGACCACGCGGATCAGCGTCTTGAACCAGTTGTCGCCCATGAGCTTGGCGGTGGTCTCCCATCCCGCGTTCATCTTGGTCAGGGAGTCCTTGATCATCTGGTACGGGGTGGCGAAGTAGTGCACGATGTTCGCGATGATCAGGATCCAGAACGTGTTCTGCAGCGGGGAGCCGGAGAAGGCGAACAGGAAGGCGATGCCGAGCACCATGCCCGGGACCGTGTTGATGATCGCGGAGATCGCGTCGACCGAGCGGCGGGCCCAGCCGGGCAGCTTCGAGCGGGAGGTCACGAGGCCGGCGGCGTAGACGAACACGCATCCGAAGATGGCGGTC
Source organism: Bifidobacterium callitrichos (assembly GCF_008698085.1). Classification (NCBI taxonomy): domain Bacteria; kingdom Bacillati; phylum Actinomycetota; class Actinomycetes; order Bifidobacteriales; family Bifidobacteriaceae; genus Bifidobacterium; species Bifidobacterium callitrichos. Next base: position 744,667 of record NZ_RZJP01000001.1, on the reverse strand, counting down.
ATCGCGGCCACGTACAGCGAGTTGACGAACACCTGCGTCAGCTGGGAGTCGACGAACAGGTTCGCGATGTGCGAGAAGGTGAAGCCGAGGTGGTCAGGCCATTCCTGGACGAACGGGATGAGCAGGATCACGAGGAACACGGAGAGCACGCACACGAGGGTTACCACGGACAGGATGCCGCAGATCCAGTCGCGCTTCTTGCCCTTGGGCAGGTCGACCTGACTGATCTGCTTGTAGCGGATCGCGAAGCGCTCGAGCACGGTCATCAGGATGATCGAGATGATCGAGGGGATGAGCATGAACACTGCGATCACGGCGCCGCGGTTGAAGTTCGGGATCGAGCCGAGCATCTGGTTGAACAGCGTCATGGCCAGCACGTCGTACTCGCCGCCGACGGAGGTCGGAATACCGTAGTCGGTGAACGCGAGGAAGAACGACTGGATGAACGCGACGGCCATCGTGCCGACCAGCGGGCGCAGCACGGTGTTGAGGAACGTGGTGATCGGCTTGTCGCCCATGATGTGGGAGACGATGATGAATTTCTTGTCGACGAACTGGAAGCTGTTGTTGATCAGCAGGAAGCAGGTCGGCAGCGTGTAGATCACGTAGCCGATCAGCAGGCCGTTGAAGCCGTAGATGTCGAACAGCGGGTGGCCGATGAGCTGCGTGATCAGACCGTTCTTGCCGAACGAGTAGATGATCGCGAAGCCGTAGGTGATGGTCGGCAGGAGCATCGGCAGCTGCGCGAGCAGGGCGATGGCCTTCTTGAGGCCGCGCGGCACGTTCGTGCAGTTGATGGTGTAGGACAGCAGGAACGCGAGGATCACGGCGACGAGCGCGGAGACCGCGGCCACGGTCAGCGAGTTGGTGATCGACCGCCCGAATTCGGGCCTGGAGAGGATCGTCGTGTAGTTCTCGAGGGTGGCGGCCCCGCCGGCGGTGGTGAACGAGCGGATGATCACGAGGATCATTGGCACGACGAGGAAGCCGAGGAAGCACACCGCCACGATCACGAGGAGGGTCCACAGCTCGGTCTGCTTCGGCTTGGACGGCCGGGCCTCGTAGTTGTGGATCTCGGGGCGGATGTTGGGCAGCTGCTTGCCCGCTTGGATGGATTCAGCCGACATGGGTCTCAGGCCTCCTGACCTGCGGCGGCGAGCTGGGCGTTGGCCTTGGCCGCGTCCTGATCGCCCTCGTTGAACAGGGTGTAGATGTTGTTGCGCTTGACCTCGAGCTGGTGGAGGATGAACTTCTTCACGAAGTCGGACGCCGGGTGCTCGATGATGTTCTCCGGGCTGTCGTACTGCGCGACCTTGCCCTGGTTGATGATGAGGACCTTGTCGCTCATCGTGCAGGCCTCCTCCGGATCGTGGGTGACCATGATCGTGGTGAGGTTGTACTGTTCGACGATCTGCTTGATCTTGGCCTTGATGGACTCCTTGATCACGCCGTCCAGGGCGGACAGCGGCTCGTCGAGGAGCAGCAGCTTCGGCTTCATGACGAGCGTGCGGGCGAGCGCCACGCGCTGCTTCTGACCGCCGGAGAGCTCGTCGATGTGCTTGTTCAGGTGCTCCTCGAGGCCGAGCAGGGAGATCATCTCCTTGATCTCCTTCTCGGAGGAGATGCCGGGGTTGTTCCTCAGGCCGTAGGTGATGTTCTCGTAGGCGGTGAGGTTCGGGAAGAGGGCGTAGTCCTGGAACACGATGTTGAAGCCGCGCTTCTCCATCGGCACGTGGGTCAGGTCCTCGCCGTTGTAGATCAGCTTGCCGCTCGTCGGCTCGGTGATGCCGAGGATGATGTTGAGCAGCGTGGTCTTGCCGCCGCCGGAGGGTCCGAGGATCGACATGATCTTGCCGTTGTCGAGTTCCAGGCTGATGCCGTTCAGGACGTGGGTGTCGCCGAACGACTTGGTGATGTTCTTCAATTCGAGCATATTCTTCGACTGCCTCTCATCATGCGGCCCGTTGTCCGGGTCCGCTTTATGGTGTGGCTCCGTTCCCGCGGGGTCTGATCGGATTGATCGGTCCCATGGGTTCATCGCCGTGATCGATGTTCAGTTGTTGTTCAGTTATGCGGTATGCACTGTGTGTTCAGCACTGTGTGTCACGGCTCGAGACTGCTCGCCGCTGCGCCCCGCGTCCGGTCATTCCCGCTTGGTCATGCCCGTTCGCCTTGCGCAATTACCATGATGGTTCCGTTTCGGTGCCTCTCCACTGTGTTGTGTGGAAACCTGACTGAAAGTACGGTGAACAGCGAGTGAAACTACCTGTGGTGGATGTAGTCCACGTAGTTTTGAGGCGATGCGATGTGCGTATTGTGCATGTGAGCGCGGTCACATAGCGGTTTGCGGCATCCTCTTTGACTTGCCGCGATTGCGTGCTACGTAGCTTACGGTTTCCTGATGTCGGTGATGGGCTGCGTCGCATGACCGGTTGTTGAGCTCAATTGCATTGAGTGTAATTTGGTATAAAATGATACTAAATAGAATTAAGGAGTTAGCATGGGTGTGCAGATTGCCACTCGCGTTGACGATGATCAGGCGGCGCTTTTCAGGGAGACCACCAAGCGGCTCGGCATTACCCCGGCCGATGCGCTGCGTATGTTCATCAGCGCGTTCAATGATTACCGCGGTTTCCCTTATGCGGTGCGTGTGCCGCGTGAGGTGGCCGAGCCGTTTGCTTCCGAGAAGGAGGCCGCGGATTACGCCAGTGATCTCGCGCTGAGGATGTCCGATGAGGAGCGGTGAGATCTGGACGCTTCAGGCGGACGGATATGCAAGCAAACCCAGACCGGTCGTCGTCGTGCAGAGCGACGCGGTCGACAGGTTCGGCAGTTGGCGGTGGTGCTTGGCCTGGGATAACGGTGTGGGGCGTCCGTTCCCGATCCGGCTCTTACGTGTGGTGTAACGTTTACGTAAGTCGCGTTATGGATGGATCGGGAGGTTTGTGAATGGCAACATTGCGTGACGTCGCCAAGGAGGCGGGGGTGTCCGTCGCTACCGCATCGGTGGTGTTGCGCGGTGAACCGGGATTCAAGCCGGCTACGCGCGAGCGAATTCTCGAGGCTGCGCGGAAGGTGCATTATACGGCGAACATCTCCGCCAGATTCCTCAAACAAGGAACCAGCGGTGTGATCGCGTTCGTGGTGCCGGAACTATCGAACCCCTATTTCTCCGACCTTGCATGGGCCATCTCCCGTGAGGGGGCCAAACGGGGGTACCAGACCGTCGTGATGCAGACCAATGCCTCGCCCGAAGCCGAGAGGGATTCCCTTCGTCGAATCAGCACGCCGATGTGCGATGGCCTCATCATCAACCTGCATAACATCTCGGAAAGCGATCTTCAGTCGCTGATCGGTGGGCATCCTGCCGTGCTGTTCGAGGACTACGCCGAACATCCCCAGTATGACAATGTGGCCTTGCCGTTGGAGGCGTCGTTCAGGACGGCGTTCGCCTATCTCAAGTCCCAGGGGTACGAACATGCGGCGATCGCCGGCGGACGCAGGTTCGCCGCCGGTGAGTTCGGTCAGGAGGGGCGCAACGCCGGCTCGCATCTTGCGGTGCGGGCCATGATCGATTCCGGTCTGGGATCGGCAAGCGACACCATTCCCTGCGACTGGACGGTCGAGGGTGGCGCCAAGGCTGCGGCCACGCTTGTGCAGGCTGATCTGGGATATGATGCCGTGTTCTGTATGAACGATCTCATCGCGTTCGGTATGATCAGGGGTTTGTCGGACATGGGCATTCGGGTCCCCGATGACAAGGCCGTGTTCGGATTCGATGGCGTGAGTCCGGCATCCTACTGCATGCCGCGTCTGAGCACCATAGCCGTCGATTTCGAAGGCATGGCGAGAACCGCGGTGTCCATGCTGGTTGAGCGCATCAAGGCGGATGGTGATGCTCCTGCGCGCCGTGAGTTGGTGGGTTTCTCGCTGGTCCGCGGCGCATCCGCCTGAATTCAGTTTCCTGCCGCCCGGATTTGATTCGGTGAGGGGCGGCGTCTCGCACGGTCCCGTGCGTCCTCATTCCCGTGTCGCATATGTGCGCGAGATGCTCGTGTGTGAGGTGCATTCCATATAGGCCGAAGAAATATCGTTTAAATTCATAGCTTGACTAGAACGTTTCAACACGCCGTGCGAGCTCATGGGGATAGGTCTTATAAACGTTGGAATTTAGCCAAATATAGATGTTTGTCAAGTAGTTGTCGACTTTAGGTTAAACGTTATTGTAAAAACGTGTTATGCTGATATCGCCCACGCAAGGGGCGGCAAGGACTTCGCCAATGTCGGATATCCGCGTCGCCCAGCCTGCAAGGAAACAAACATCGAAGGAACAACCATGACAAGAGAAGTCAAGAAGTACGGCCTCAACGTGCAGTTGGCCGTGTTGGCGGTGTCGCTGCTGCTGACGAGCTCCAACATCATCAACGGCATCCTGCCGCAGATCCGCGATGGTCTGCATGTGTCCAATGCGGCCGCCGAGCTGCTGTCCACCACGCCCTCGCTCACCGCGCTGATCACGCTGCTGCTGAGCCCGGCGCTGGCTCGGTTCCTCGGACTCAAGAACGTGATCGGCCTTGGCGTGGCGCTGGTCGGCATCTCCGGTGTGGTGCCGATGTTCGTCAACGACTACACCGTCATCCTCATCTCGCGTATCGTGTTGGGACTCGGCCTCGGTCTGTACAACTCGCTGGCCGTCGCCATCATCCAGGTGATGTGGGCCGGTGACACCCGTTCCACGCTGCTCGGCATCCGAGGCGCGTTCGAGAACATCGGCCAGATGATCCTGACCGCCTTGGTCGGTGTGCTGGCCTCCTCGTTCGGCTGGCAGGGGTCCTTCTCCGCCTACATCCTCGCGTTCGCCGCGCTCGCATGGTTCTGGGTCGTCGTCCCCGACGTCAAGCTCGCCGATAACGACGATGAGGAGGCCGACGGCTCCGGAGATGTGTTCGCAGAGAAGTCCAATGTCGTGATCCTGACGCTGTTCGTGCTATTCGCGGCCGGTTATCTGGTGGCGATGCAGTCCGGCTTCGTGCGTTGGGCCGCCGTCACCCAGGAGGCTCTGGGCGCGGACTTCAACACGTCCACGATCATGTCGATCGGCGTGGCCGCCGGCATCGTCTCCGGCTTCGGCTTCGGTGCGCTCAACAAGTTCCTCGGCGACATGAACACCCTGTATCTGGGCATCTTCATCGAGGCGCTGGGCTGCTTCTTCCTGTACTTCGCCAATGGCAGCTACGCGCTGCTGGTCGCGTCGATCATCTGCTTCTACCTGCCCGGACCGATCCTGGGGCCGTGGCTGTTCAACCAGCTGCCGAAGTACGCGAAGAAGTCCCAGCAGGCGTTCTGGTCGACCGCCATCATGATCGGCTTCCACGTCGGCATCTTCGTGGCCCCGCTGGCCATGACTGCGATCGAGGCGGTCTCCGGTTCGAAGGATCTGGCCGTGTCGTTCCTGCCGTTCGGCATCGCCCTCCTGCTGATCATCGTCGGCGTGTTCGCCTACACCCACATGCCCCACAAGTCGGCCGACACCACGGTCAAGGCCTGACCCGTCAACTGACATCGGAAAGGAATCATCATGGCCGACGTGTACCAGCCCGTCGAGGAATTTACCGCCCCCGCCCCGCTGCGTGCGAAGGGTGACGTCATCAACCACTACGCCGCGTTCTTCAACCGCAACGACGAGGAGCTTTACCCGCAGGACATCACCGACGACATGGCCGCCGATTGGCTGAACCACGAGGTGCCGTTCTTCGAATGCGCCGACCGGCTCATCGAGCGCGTCTACTGGTTCCGCTGGTGGACGTTCCGCAAGCACATCACCTCCACCCCGGAGGGACGCATCATCACCGAGTTCCTGCCTGACGTCTACTGGGCGGGCGCCTACAACTCCATCAACTGCGCCAACGGCCATCACATCGCCGAGGCCCGATGGCTCAGGGACGGCGGCGACCTCGTGCGCAGCTACGTGAACTTCTGGTTCCGCGGCTCCGGCGACGAATTGTCCTACTCGTCCTGGGTGGTCGACGCCGTCACCCGATACGCGGTGACGCGCGGCGACCGCGAGTTCGCGATCGGGCTGCTCGACGATTTCGTGCGGTTCTACCACACCGTCGAGGAACGCAACATGACCCGCTACGGCCTGTTCTGGTCGTACGACGACCGTGACGCGATGGAGGACTCCATCTCCGGATCGGGCCTGCGTCCCACGCTCAACAGCTACATGGTCGCCAACGCGCGCGCCATCGCGACCATCGCGCGTTGGGCCGGCCGGCAGCCGCTCGCCGACGAATTCGACGCCAAGGCGTCCGCCCTGACCGGATTGATCCGCGAGGAGCTGTGGGATCCGGACGGACGCTTCTTCAAGGTCCTGCCGTTGGACGAGCGCGACGGGATCCTCGCCGCGACGGACTTCGACGACGTCGACCCGATGCGCAACGTGCGCGAGGAGATCGGCTACATCCCGTGGGCGTTCGGCATCGCCGACGCGAGGCACGAGGAGGCATGGCGGTTCCTGGACGACCCGGACCACTTCGCCGGTGCCGCGGGCATCCGCACCGCCGAGATCAGCCACCCGCGATACATGAACCGTGATTCCGCGCATGAGTGCCAGTGGAACGGCCCCTGCTGGCCGTATGCCACCACGCAGACGCTCAATTCGATGATCGCCGAGATCCGTTCGGGACGCCACGGCGTGGCCGAAGCCGACTTCCTGCGCGAACTGCGCCGCTACGCGGGCATCCATGTCCGCTACAGCGACAACGGCGAGGTCCTTGACTGGATCGACGAGGATCTCGACGCCGACACCGGCGCGTGGATCTCCCGCGACCAGCTCGAGGCGTGGCAGTGGCGCGAGGACAAGGGCGGCTACGAACGCGGCAAGGACTACAACCACTCCGCGTTCGCCGATCTGGTCATCTCCGGTCTCGCCGGCGTGCGTGTCGATGAAGCCGGCAGAGGCGCTACTCTCATCGTGACGCCGCTCGCCACCGGTCATGCGATGCCGTACTGGCGCCTGACCGACCTGCCGGTCGGCGGCACCACCGTCGACATCTACTACGACTTTTTGGGCGACCGATACGGACATGGTTCCGGACTCACCGTTCTCATCGATGGCCGTACGCTCCACGACGACTCCGACCATCCCTCGATCACCGTTCCACTGCCTGCCTACGTGCAGTGACGCGGAACGTAGTCGACCCACGAAAAAGTTAACGGACGGTTCACTTGGATGTCGGGTTATATCACCCGGCGACACACCCGCGACGGTTAGGCTACGAAAGCGTAGAGCATCATAGGCGTGACGTTGTAGGAGATGGGACCGTGCAGTCTTCGGTGGGAATCCGCGAGCGTATCGATCACGTATACCCTTCGCTTCGCCCGGCCGAACGGGCCGTCGCGCGTTACATCCGCGATCATATCGAAGAGGCGGCGGGATTGACCGTCGGCCAGCTCGCGGAGGCGACGCACGTAAGCCAGCCCACGGTCATCCGCTTCTCGCGCAAACTCGGTTTCGGCGGCTATCGCGAACTGCGATACGTGCTGCGCCATCCCGAGGCGGAACATCAGGTGACGTTCGATCCGCTCGAAGGATTCGACCTCAACCCGTGGGACAGCCCCGAGGATGTGCCGGCCAAGGCCGCCGCTGGGGCCGCCTCGCTCATCGAGGAACTTCGCCGTTGCCTCGATGTCAAGGCGTTCCGCAAGGCGACGGCGCTGCTGGCCGACGCGCATGCCATTGATATCTATGGTGTCGAGAACTCGCTGGTCCCGGCCACCGATCTGTTCACCAAGCTGATGTATCTGGGGCTCGATTGCCGCCTCAACACGGACGCCTACCTGCAGCAGATCGGAGCGGGGCACCTGCGTGATCAGGATGTGGCCATTGCGTTCTCGCATTCCGGCTCATCCGCGGACACCGTCAAAGCGTTGCGTCTGGCCAAATCCGCAGGCGCCCGTACCATCGCCGTGACCAACCATATCGGCTCGCCCCTCGCCGGATCGGCCGATGTCACGCTGATCACCGGATCAAGTACGCAGACGATCTACGGCAATGCGATCTTCTCGCGCGTGGCCCACATCGCGCTCGTCGACATGCTGTACATGGGCGTGATCCTGTCCGACTACGGCCGGTTCTCCACGGCGCTCGACCAGTCCGGTCGGATGATCGCCGACCGCGAATACCGCAGCTGACTTCTAATCTGCAGGGAATCTGTAGGTTGTCGATTCGTGTCGTTCCACCCCGGCTATTACAATGTCACGAGTTTGGCCCCGTAGCTCAGCTGGATAGAGCAACTGACTTCTAATCTGTAGGTCGCCGGTTCGAGCCCGGCCGGGGTCACCGGCAAAGCCCTTGGAATCACCGTGTTTCCAAGGGCTTTTTTCATTCTTTTATCGGATTGCTTCGATTACTTCGGGATTGCTTCGGGACAACATCGGACAACATCGGCAACTGTTTTTTTCCGGAAACACCCCTAAGGGTGTAAGGGGTGCAAGAGCATCCTTCACGCTATAGACTGACCGTAAGTGTGCGCGACGAGAGATGCGCCGATGTCCGCCAATGGCGACGAATGCAAGGAGAAGGGTCATGCCACCATCACATCCGATGATCGAGGTGCGGCATCTGCGCAAGGAATATCCCACCGCGGATGAGACCGTGGTCGCGCTTGAGGATGTCAACCTCGCCATTCCCCGCGGCCAGATTTGCTGCATCTACGGCGAATCCGGCTCCGGCAAATCCACGCTGCTCAACCAGCTCGCAGGCATGGAGAAGCCCACGCGCGGAGGCGTGCGCATCGGGGGAGTGGTCGTCTCCGCACTTGATGAGAACGAGCTCGCCGCCTTCCGTCAGCGTCATCTGGGATTCGTCTTCCAGTCGTACAACCTGCTGCCGAACCTCAACGCCGTCGAGAACGTCGCGATGCCGCTCATGTTCCGCGGCGTGCCGAAGGATCGTCGCGAGGCGGCGGCACGCGGCATCCTCAAGCGCGTCGGACTCGGCAGGCGGCTCACGCACTATCCGACGCAGATGTCCGGCGGCCAGCAGCAGCGCGTCGGCATCGCCCGCGCGTTCGTCGCCAGACCCGAGGTGGTGTTCGCCGACGAACCGACCGGCAATCTCGACTCGAAGACCAAGGTCGACGTGATGGAGATGATCTGCTCGTTCGCGCGCGACCTCAACCAGACCATCGTGCTGGTCACGCACGACGACAACATGGCGCAGTACGCCGACCGCATCGTCACCCTGCTCGACGGGCGGGTCGTCGATGATCGACTCACCGGAAACTGACCGAATACGGAAAACACAGGCACACGAGGCCAAGGAAGCAATCAAGGAAGCAACCCAAGGAAGAAGGAGAGACACACCATGACCACACGAGGAACGAAGGGCCCGGACTCCGGAGCCGCAGTGCCGATGGCGTCGGCGTCACGTTCGGGCGCACGCATGCCGCGCACGCTGATCGCCCTGTTGATGACGCTCGCCATGGCGCTCATGCTTGCCGCCTCCCCGCTGGCGCCCGCGGTGCGCATCGCCCATGCGGAAGGCACGAACGTCGCCGCCGGACAGGCGACGTCAGGCGGCTCTGGTGCCGCCTCGGGAGCCTCCGGCTCCTCCGGAGGTGAATCCACCACGCCGATCGCCGGTCCCGTGCCCAACGTCATCATCACCAACTTCACATACGGCGAGGGCTCGGTCGCGGTCGGCAGCGACTTCACGCTTTCGTTCACGTTCCAGAACAAGGGCAAGGTGGCGGTGAGCAACATGGTCGTCACCGTGGATGGCGGTGAGAACTTCGCCATCGCCGGCGGCACGAACACGTTCTACTTCGATGCGCTCTCCGCCGGCCGTTCGGCCACGCAGAGCGTGCCGATGCAGGCACTGCCGGCCGCGAAGAGCGGCGCGCAGGGCGTGACCGTGAGCTTCCGCTACGAGTACGTGGACTCCGGCTCGCGCTCCTCCAGCTCCTCCGACATCAGGATCTCCGTACCGGTCTCCCAGCCCGACCGGTTCCAGCTCGACGCCCCCGTGCCGCCCGAGGATGCGACCGTCGGCAACGAGACCACCATCACGATGAACTACGTGAACAAGGGCAAGGGTGACATCGCCAACGTCGAGGCGTCGATCGAGGGCGACGGATTCGACACCACGGCCAAGACCCAGTACATCGGCAATGTCGCCTCCGGCGCGAACGGTTCGATCGGCTTCGCGTTCACGCCCACGCAGTCCGGCGAGCTCCAGGCCAAGCTGCACATCGCCTATGAGGACTCCGACGGCAAGGCCCAGTCCAAGGACTTCCCGGTGACCGTGAACGTCGCCGACGCCGCCCCCATGCCCGCCGGCGCCACGACGTTCGAGGAACCCCAGCAGAATCAGGGCATGCCCGCATGGGCGTGGGCGGCCATCGCCGTGGCCGTGATCGTCGTGGTCGTCCTCATCGTCGTGCTCGTGCGCCGCCGCCGCAAGAAGAAGGCGAAGAAGAGCGAGATCGACGAGGAGTGGGATGAGTGGAACAAGCCCGACGGCGACGGCAAGACGGGCCCGTCCGATCCCGCCGACGGTGCGTCTGGCGCATCCGTGGCCGCGCAGACCGCACCCGTTCCCGCACCGTCCTCCGCATCCGACCCCGAGGCAACGCAGCTGATCGCCACGCCGCAGACCCCGTCCGTCGCAGGGGATGGGCCCGCGGATCAGGCTCAGGCGCGCCGCGCACGCAGGGGTCGCGCATGAGTTTCGCCGACATCCTCAGACTGTGCGTGCAGAACCTGTTCCGCCGCAAGTCGCGCACGATCCTCACCGTCCTCGGCGTGATCGTCGGATGCTGCTCGATCGTGCTCATGGTCTCGTTCGGTCAGGGCATCACCGAGCAGAACGAGCGAAGCCTCAAGGCGATGGGCGATCTGTCGGTCGTCACCGTGTACACGTCCGGTGGCGGTGGTGGCATGGGCATGATGGGCGGCATGGGCGGCGCCTCGTCGTCCTCCGTCGGGTCCGGTTCGGTCAAGCTCGACGACAAGGCGGTCGAATCCTTCCGGAGCCTCTACGGCGTCGAAGGCGTCACCCCGGTCAGGAACCTGCAGTACAACGCCACCGCCAAGGCCGGTGCCGGCGGACGCTACATCTACGACAGCATCCAGATCATGGGCATCGACATGAGCCAGCTCGACACGATGGGCTACACCCTCGAAGGGGGTGAGAAGCCCGTCGGCGACGATCAGATCCTCGCCGGAGAGAACGTGGCCTACGGCTTCATGGACTCGCTGCACAACGGTTCCCAGCGAGCCCGTTCCGACGACGGCTCCTGCGTCTTCAACGAGTCCACCGGACAGTGCGAGACGCCCGAAGGCGAGCAGCCGTTCTTCAACCCGCTCATCACGCCGCTCACGCTCGTCACCGGCGCCGACTATCAGGGCGATCCGTACGTGCAGCGGCTGTACGGCGGCGGCTCGGGCGCGTCCGGAGCGTCCGGCGCGGCATCCCAGTCGCAGAACGTCACCGTCGATTTCAAGGTCACCGGCGTGCTGAAGGGCGACTACAACAAGGGCTACGCCACCAGCGACGGACTGGTCATGGACCTGAAGACCATGCAGGACCTCATCAAGAAGATCGACCCGTCCGCCGCCTCCAAGTCCGTCACCTACGATCAGGTGCTCGTCAAGGCCGCGGACCTGTCCGAAGTGCCCCAGGTCGAATCGCAGCTCAAGTCGATGGGCTACGAGACGTCGTCGTACGAGGACCTGCGCAAGTCGATGGAGGAGGGCACTCGCGTCATCCAGCTGATCCTCGGCGGCATCGGCGCGGTGTCGCTGCTCGTCGCCGCCATCGGCATCGCCAACACTATGGTCATGTCCGTGTCGGAGCGCACGCGCGAGATCGGCATCATGAAGGCGCTCGGCTGCTATGTGCGCGACATCCGCGTCATGTTCCTGACCGAGGCCGGTGCGATCGGCTTCTTCGGCGGTGCGATCGGCGCCGCGTTGAGCGCGTTCGTCTCGCTCGGCATCAACGTGGGCGGCATGTGGCTCTCCAGCATGTCGTCCTCCTCGTCCGACGGATCAGGGTCAGGCTCAGGCGGCGGCGCGTCGTTCGGCACGATGGTCTGGCAGGCGATCGTCGGAGGCGAGGACGTGACCCGCTACTCGGTCATTCCGTGGTGGCTGTACCTGTTCGCGATCCTCTTCGCGACCTGCGTCGGCCTGCTGTTCGGATTCGGACCGGCCAACAAGGCCGTGAAGATCCCCGCGCTGGACGCCATCAAGAACGAGCAGTGAGCTCCTCGCGGATGCGTGCGATGATGCTCCCGACGGTCAGGCCGTAGCGTTCGTTCAGCTCGGCAAGCGGGATTCGGTCGGTGAACTCCTTGTCCGCGCCGAAGTTGAGGACGCGCGGGGAGCGCGGATCCCGGGCGGGATCGGATTGCGGCGCGTGGTGATTCGCGTAGTACGCGGTCACCTTCTCGCCCCAGCCGCCCTCGAGCTGACCGTCCTCCAACGTGACGACGAGCCGGTGATCCGCGCGCAGCGATTCCATCGTCACCGTGTCGAGCGAGGAGCACTGGCGTGGGTCGATGAGCGTCGCGTCGATGGGCGTGTCCGCGTAGGACAGCGTGTCGACCACCGCTTCGGCCAGTGGATACGTGTTGCCAAGCGCGATGATCGCCACGTCGGCTCCCTGATGGTCGATACGGTATCGCAGCATCTGCGCGGCATCGCCCGCCTCCGCAGTCGCGGATTCGCCGCGCAGCACCTCCTCGGGCGTCACTGCGCGTCCCAGCGCGCGCTCACGGTCGAGGATCGCCTGACCGGGCACGCGGATCACCACCGGGCCTTCCGGCGTGCCTTCCGCTCTCGTTGTGTCGGCTGGCATGGTCGCCCATGCGAGATCGGCCAGATAGTCGCGCGTCGAGGTCGGCACGAGCATCGTCACGCCGGGGATGTTCGCGAATATCGTCACGTCGTACGCGCCCGAATGCGTGTTGTCCGAACCGGACAGGCCGCCGAGGAAGTCGAGGACCGTCATGCGTGAGCGGTTGAGGCTCATCTCCTGGAAGAACTGGTCGTACGCGCGCTGGAAGAACGACGCGGTCGTCGCCACCACCGGCGTGCCGCCCGCCTTGGCGATGCCCGCGGCGAACGTCACCGCATGCGCCTCGGTGATGCCGGTATCCACGTAATGCGCGCCGGCGCGCTCGCGGAACTCGTGCGTGATGCCGTTCGAGCCCGGTGTCGCGGGGGAGATGACCACCAGCCCCGGCTCCGTGGGGAAACGGCGCTCCAGTGCGGCCATCGCGAGCTTGCCGTAATGCTTGCGCGGATCGTCCGGACGCCCGATCGCCCTGTCCGGCGTCTGCCAGTGCGACGCCTCGCACTGTCCCTCGTGCGGATCGTGGTCGGACAGGTTGCAGTGGTCCGAGTGCCACGGCTCGACGTGCGCGAGGTTGCCCGTCTCGTTGACGCCGGTATCGGTCGCGTGGGCGACCTCGCGGCTGGTGTCGTCCCCGGATTCGAGCCCCGCGCCCTTGAGCGTGTGGATGTGCACGACCACCGGGTGGTCGATGCCCTTGACCTCCTCGAACGCGGCGACCAGCGCATCCACGTCGTTGCCGTCGGCCACATACCGGTAGTCCAGTCCGAACGCGTTGAAGATGTTCGGCTGCGCGGTGCCGTTCGATTCGCGCAGACGCGCCAGCGGCCCGTACATGCCGCCGAAATCGCCCGCGATCGACATCTCGTTGTCGTTGAACACGATGATGAGGTTGCCGCCCTGCTCGGCCGCGTTGTTGAGTCCTTCGAACGCGATGCCGGAGCTGAGCGACCCGTCGCCGATCACCGCGATCACGTTGCCGATGCCGGCGTCGTCGTGGTTCGCCGCGGCCCGCATGTCGCGCGTCTTCGCCAATCCGCACGCCAGCGAGATCGACGTGCCGGTGTGACCGAGCACGAACTGGTCATGGACGCTCTCGTCCGGGTTCGTGAATCCCGTCACTTCGTCGAAGCGCGACGGGTTGAGGTACGCCTGCGCGCGTCCGGTGAGCATCTTGTGCACATAGCTCTGGTGCGAGACGTCGAAGACGATGCGGTCATACGGCGAATCGAAGACGCGATGCAGCGCGACCGTCGCCTCCACCATGCCGAGATTCGATCCGATGTGGCCGCCGTGCGCATGCCCATACGCGATCAGCGTGGAACGGATCTCGCCGCACAGCTCATGCAGCTCGCTATGGGACAGCGCCTTGACGTCGTCAGGGCCGATGATGCGGGACAGCACGTCGCAGCGCCCGGTGACCGCCGCATCGGGCCCTCCGCCAAGTCCGCCGTTGGCATCATCCACCGTACCGGTCATATCCATCCCCATACCTACCGTGCGCCCTTCCTCTCGAATGTCTTCCGAGGGCAACAGCCTAGACGATTCCCTCCGGCATTACACGCACGCATCGCAATGCGCCCAACATCTTCGTATATACATACACCCGCCGTATGTCTGGACCGCACATGGATCGAAACGGATCCTTACACGGCATCGCGATCGGACGTGAGACAATGAAACGGCAGGTGCGGCACCGAAGTCGCGCCGCACGCCGGAGTCATGCCCCATGCCGTCCCGTGTGCGGACATGTCGATCCGCCGCGCGATCGAAGGGCAACCCGAACGAAAGGAACTCCGATGAAGGCCGTATACGCAGCCGCAGTGAACAACGACAACCCGCTCTCCGCACTCGCCGTGGGCGATATGCCCGACCCCGAACCCAGGCCGTACTGGTCCAAGATCTCGGTCAAGGCCGTGACCGTCAACCACCACGACCTGTGGAGTCTCAGGGGCGTGGGACTCGCCGCCGAACAGACCCCGATGATCCTCGGCACCGACGCGGCCGGCATCCTCGACGAGGACATCCCCGTGCGCCACGGGCTCAAGGCCGGCAGCGAGGTCGTGCTCTACACGTTCGTCGGCACCGACGGCGCCGGCGTCATGCCGGGGGAGCGGCGCACGATCCTGTCGGAGAAGTACGCCGGCACGATGGCGGACAGGACGCAGGTGCCCAGCGCCAACGTCTTCGCCAAGCCCTCGAACCTCACCATGGTCGAGGCCGCTGCGCTCGGCACCAGCTGGCTGACCGCCTACTCGCTCGTCTTCACCGCCGCAGGCGTCAAACCCGGCGACACGATCCTCGTGCAGGGCGCGGGCGGCGGCGTCTCCACCGCGGCGATCCAGCTCGCGCACGCCGCCGGCCTCGAGGTGTTCGTCACCTCACGTTCCGCGGACAAGCGAGAGAAGGCGCTCGCGCTCGGCGCCGACGCCGCGTTCGAGACCGGCGCGCGACTGCCGCGCAAGGTCGACGCCGTCATCGAATCGGTCGGCGCCGCCACATGGTCGCATTCGGTGAAGTCCGTGCGCCCCGGCGGCACGATCGCCGTGTGCGGGGCGACCACCGGCGACCAGCCCGGAGCCGAACTGACACGCGTGTTCTTCCAGGACATCCGCGTGCAGGGCAACACGATGGGCTCGCGAGAGGACTTCGCCCGCCTCCTGCGCTTCGTCGAGCACGTCGACCTGCACCCGGTCGTCGACTCGACCTTCACCGGCCTCGAATCCGCGCCCGAGGCGTTCGCGCGAGTGGTCGGCGGCGACATCTTCGGCAAGGTCGCGATCAGCCTGTAGGGCGCTTCCGCGCGGACCGCATAGAGGAGTACAGTAAGACCGTATTCTCAATAACGCGGAGGTAAATGATAATGACGGACACCAAGCCCGAAGTCGCCGTCGTCATGGGCTCTTCCAGTGACTGGGAGACCATGAAGCGCGCCTGTGACATCCTCGACCAGTTCGGAGTCGCCTACTTCAAGCAGGTGATCTCCGCGCATCGCACGCCGGAACTCATGGCCGACTTCGCGCACAACGCGCGCAAGAACGGTCTCAAGGTCATCATCGCCGGAGCCGGCGGCGCCGCCCACCTGCCCGGCATGATCGCCGCCCAGACCACCCTGCCCGTCATCGGCGTGCCGGTGCGCTCCCACGCGCTGTCCGGCTGGGACTCCCTGCTCTCCATCGTGCAGATGCCCGGCGGCATCCCCGTCGCCACCACCGCCGTCGGCAACTCCGGCGCCACCAACGCGGGCCTCTTGGCCGTGCAGATGCTCTCCGCATTCGACGAGGGGCTCGCCGCCAAGCTCGAGGACTACCGCAACGAACTCAAGGAGAAGGTGGCCGAATCCAATGCCCAGCTTGTTTGAGGAAACCCACGGCGCCACGCAGATGCTCCAGCCGGGCGCGACGATCGGCATCATCGGCGGCGGCCAGCTCGGCCGCATGATGGCGCTGTCCGCCAAGTACATGGGCTTCCGCATCGGCGTGCTCGACCCCACCCCGGACTGCCCGACCGCGCAGGTCGCCGACTTCCAGATCGTCGGCGAATACGACGACAAGACCGCCATCCACGATCTCGCCGAGAAGTCCGACGTCCTGACCTACGAGTTCGAGAACGTCGACGCCGAATCGATCGACGAGGTGCGCCATCTGGTCGCCGCCCCGCAAGGCACCGACCTGCTGCGCGTCACGCAGGACCGCATCAACGAGAAGACGTTCATCAACAAGCACGGCATCGAGACCGCTCCGTGGCGCGAGGTCAACGACTTCGACGAGCTCGAGGCCGCCATCGACGACCTCCACTACCCGTGCGTGCTCAAGACCCGCTCCGGTGGCTACGACGGCCACGGCCAGCATGTGCTCAGGAACGATATGGATCTGGAGAAGATCCGCGCCCGCGGCGATCGCGGCGGCGGCTTCCCGCCGTCCATCCTCGAAGGCTTCGTCGACTTCGCGTTCGAGGCGTCGATCCTCGTGTCCGGCAACGGCAAGGACTACGTCACCTTCCCGATCGTGCGCAACGACCACCGCAACAACATCCTGCACATGACGATCGCCCCGGCCGAGGTCGACCCCTCGATCGCCAAGACCGCGCACGAGATGGCGCTGGCCTTGGCGAAGGGCTTCGAACTGGCCGGCACGCTCGCCATCGAGCTGTTCGTCACCAAGGACAACCGCGTCATCGTCAACGAGCTCGCCCCGCGCCCGCACAACTCCGGCCACTACACCATCGAGGCGTGCTCGATCGACCAGTTCGACGCGCACATCCGCGGCATCGCCGGATGGCCGCTCATCCAGCCGAAGCTGCTGAGCCCGGCCGTCATGGTCAACGTGCTCGGCCAGCACGTCCTGCCCACGCGCGCGCAGATCGCCACGCATCCCGAGTGGAACGTGCACGACTACGGCAAGGCGCAGCTGCGCCACAACCGCAAGATGGGCCACATCACCGTCCTGACGGACGACACGGCCCGCACGGTCGCCGAGCTCGAGGCCACCGGCTGCTGGGATGATCTTCAAGCTTATGCGCGCCCGTTCGTCAAGCCCATGCCCGCTGGTGCTCCGGCCGCCGGGAAATCCGGGAAAGAGGCGTGACGGTTCGCATGGTTGAACACATCGAACGTCAGACCAAACAGAAGGACGCGATCCGAGCCGCGCTCGCCGACTGCGACGAGTTCATCTCCGCGCAGGACCTTCACCGTCGGCTTGAGGATTCGGGATTGCGGATCGGGCTGGCCACCGTGTACCGGCAGCTCAACGCGCTCGCCGACTCCGGCGCCGCCGACACGATCCGCCTCGACGGCCAGCAGCTGTTCCGCCTGTGCGGCGACGACGGGCATCACCATCATCTGGTGTGCCGCAAGTGCGGGCGGACCGTCGAGATAGACCCGCCGAGCGAGGCATGGCTGCGCAAGGTGGCCGAGGGCCACGGCTTCACCGTCGAAAGCCACACGCTGGAGGTCTTCGGCCTGTGCCCCGAGTGCCAGCGGGAGCAGTAAGCGACGGTCAGATAGCGGCATTAAACAGCGAGGCCTCGGCCATATGGTCGAGGCCTCGCTTATGTGGTGTGCAGTGCGGATTCGGACGATACGCGATCATGGCTCCTCGATGATGATGTGCTCGGGCTGCGGCTTTTCGATGAACATCGTCATATACCAAGGCATGTAGGTGATGGCCGGTTGATCGTCGTCGACGGATACGTTGTCTGCGCACAGCACGATCGCTTGGCCCAGCCCCCATTCCCTGACCGCCAGCAGATTGTTCAGGGCCGCATGCCTCGTGTAGTCCTTGCCTGATTTCGCTTCGATGGGAATGACCTGTCCGTTTTGCTCGATGAGAAAATCCACTTCGCCGATCCGCGCGCGGTCGTAATAGTAGGGCTCGAGCCCATGGGCGAGCAATTCCTGGGCTATCAGATTCTCCAGGAAGCTGCCCCAGTTGATGCCGGCATCACCGGTAAGCAGTTCGCGGCGCGCGTCTCCCATACCGAATGCGCTCAGCAGACCGACATCCGCCATGAACACCTTCATCAGGCTCCGGTGCTCGTTGATCTTCAGAGGGCTGACCGGTTCGGTCACGTTGCGGCAGGGAATGACCACGCCGGCGTCCGCGAGCCACATGAAATCGCTGGCGTAGCGTTCCATGCGTGCGCTTTTGGACAGGTCGGCGAGAACGAACCGCTTGTTTTTCTTGTCGAGCTGAGAGGGGATCGCGTCGAAGATGGAGCGGATGTGCATCTTGGTGGCGGCGTATTTGGCGATGTCCTGACGATACAGATCGAGAATGCCGCGCTGCACATTGAATACGGCACGCAGGTCATGTGTTTCGACGAAGGACGACACCGCGGCGGGCATGCCTCCCACGACCATGTAGCGACGGAACAATGTGAGCAGACGTTCATGCACGGGCGCCGGCACCGGCGTTTTGGATGTGAAGCATGCGTGGGTGCGATCGATGATGGGTTTCTGGATGCCGTTGGCGTAGAGGAATTCCTCCAGCGTCAGCGGGTACATGGTCAGCTTCTCCTCGTAGCCGACCGGGTATGAAGGGACCTCCTTGTATGAGACCCCGAGCATTGAACCGGATTCGATGTAGTCAAACCGTCCGTCATCCACGAGGAACTTGATCGCGGTGCGGGCTCTCGGACACTCCTGTATTTCATCTAGGAAGATCAGGGTGCGTCCGGGGGCGAAGGGACGGTTGCTGTAGACGGACAGGTTCGTGATGATGGTGTCGGCGTCGAGATCCCCGGCGAAGGCGTCAATGGCGCTCGGTGTCTCTAGGAAGTTGATTTCGAGCACTACGTCATAGTATTCCGCCGCGAACTGGCGAATGAGATATGTCTTGCCGACCTGCCGCGCGCCGTCGACGAGCAGAGCGCGTCTGCGCGGGTTTGCTTTCCACTCCACGAGTCGTTCCCAAACGGTTCTTCGCAATGTCATTGACGATCCTTGTTCTGTGACGTTTCACAAGTAATCGTATCTGTATATTGCGACGTTTTACGTTATATAAAGGATGGGTTATGCGACGTTATAATATATTTTCAGTGGATGATTTGCGACGTTTTTCATGATACGACATGATCCTATTGCACGAGTTCACCCATGCCTTGCGCTGTTGGTCGCATATGGTTACCGGTTTCGCTGCCCGTCGCCGTCGTGGGCACTGTCGATGACCTTCCGCGCGCAGCGGGGGCACGGGCCATAGATTTCCAGCTCATGGGCGACGTTGATGTAGTGCAGTTTGGCCGCCGCCTGATCGATCCACTGTTCCAGCCCTGGAATCTCGATTTCTATGGTCTTCCCGCAACTCCGGCACATGATGTGGTGGTGGTGACGATGGTCGGCGCAGGCGTGATACAGGGGGTTTCGCCGTTGATGTGAATGACGTCGAGCTTGCCTTGGCTGGCCATCATCTGCAGATTCCGGTATGCGGTGGTGGTGCCGATGCGCGTGCCTCGGTTGCGTAGTATGTCGGTGATTTCCTGGGCGGTGGCGAAGCGCGACAACTCCGACAGCGTCTGCTCGATCAGCATGCGTGGTCTGGTGATGCGGGGGTTGGGCGGCTGCGCTGTTCGCTCGTTGCGCTGTTGCTCCTCATGATCGCTCACTGCATTCCTCCCCTCCCCTGGATAGTGATAGTGGTTATCGTTTATGAGACAAGTCGAGTGGTGCTGCTGGGAATCCATGGGTCGGCCGCCACGACCGTATCGGTCCGGCGTGCCGGTGTCGCCATATCCGTAGGCTGGCGTGACATGATGATGCGCCCCGATCGGCGGAGAACGATGTATTCGATCGGGGCGCAAGTGGTGGTTCAGGGGCCGGCTCGGGACGACGCCGCGGGTATGGCTCAGTGAGCCAGGATCTCCGTGGCGATCTCCTTGCCGCTCATGGACGCCGGGTAGTAGGTGGGCCAGTTGTCCATCTCCTTCAGGGTCTCCTCTTGGGAGGCGTTACCCATGAAGATGTGGAAGTGCGCGGACTTGCCCGGTGCGATGCCGTGATCGGAGAACTGCACGACCTTCGGCGCGCCCTCTGGCACGTCGCCGGTGGCGGTGAACAGGAAGCGCACGCCGCGGTTGCCCTTCGCGTAGTCGAGGATCCTGAATCCGTCGTACTTGTAGGTTGCGGTCGCGGTCTTGCCACCGCGGGTGAAGCTCATCTGGTTGCCCTTGATGACGATCTTCTCAACATCGGTCTTATAACCGGTGTCGTAGTACTGCTTGTACTCCTCGGCGGTCATGTCGCCCTTCTTGGCCTTCGCCTCCATCACCGTGTCGAGCGTGCCGTCCTTGAGGAACGGGTACACCGACTGCCATTCGCCCTCGTAATCGGACAGGGTGCGGTCCTTGACGTCCTGCGTGAGGAAGAAGCCGTTCGTGGTATCGGTCGCCAGCGCCTGCTTGGCGATCAGGGTGAGCCATCCGAGCAGCGTCTTCTGGTTCTCGGGCAGCTGCTCGGTGGCGGAGATGATCGTCTTGTTGCTGGAGATCGCGGCTTCGTTGAGCTTCTTGGCGAAGCCACCCATCTCCTGCGGGTTGACGACGAGGATGTCCACGTCGTCGCCGGCCACGGTGTCCATCGCGTTCTTCAGGTCGGCCGCGGAGGGCTCGGCCTCGCTGTTCATCGCGTTGGTGTAGGTTTCGGGGGTCTTGTCGGTCGCGCCGATGTAATCGAGCAGGTAGCTGATAATCGACTCGGTCGCCACGTAGTTGCGCTCGACTCCCGCGGCGCGGCCCTTGTTCACCAGCGCGACGAAGTCGGCGTATTCGCCGTTCCACTCGTTGAAGTGACGCTGCACGGTGGCGGCGGTCTTCGAGTTCTCTCCGGCCTCGGCGACGTAGGCGTCGTTGATCGCCTCGGCGGCCTTCAGCACGGCTTCGGGGCTGAACCACACGTGGGGGTTCGTGGAGCCGTGGTGATGGTGGTGATGACCTTCCTCGCCTTCGCCGCCCTCTTCGTGCTCGTGGGAGTGCTCCTCGGTGGCGGTGATGCCCATGAGGTCGCCCACGTTGACGATGCGCTGCCTGTTCTTGTCCAGCTGAGCCTTTTCCGCCCAGCCATCGTAGCCGGCGCCGTTGAGCACGACCACATCGGCCTTGGCGAGCTTGGCCAGGTCGGCGGCGGTCGCCTCATAGTCGTGCGGATCGGCGGAGGTCGAGTTGATCAGCGAGGTGACTTCGGCACAAGAGCCGCCGAGTTGCTCGGCAAGCGAACCCCACTGGTTCACCGAGGCGACCACGGTGAATGTCGTGTCGCAGGAATCCTTGGCGCCGGCCGACGCTGCGGTCGCAGTACCTTCGGCGCCGTTCGAGGATGCCTCGTTCGGCCTCAGGAACGCCACGGCTCCCGCGATGAGCCCGGCGAGCAGCGCGCCGACGATGAACGCGACGATGACGTTGACCGTGCCGTTGCGGCGAGCGGTTCCGTCGACGGTCGGGGTGGTGTCCGTCTGGATGTTGTGATCAGTGTGGTGATTAATATTGGGGCCGGGCTGACTGGTGTTCTGATCGGTCATGTCGGTCCTTCTTTCTACTTGATTCTCTGGTTCTTTGGTTTTTTGATTTCTCTGATTGGTGTTGTTGCGGAAGCCGAGTGGACGAGGCTTTGCCTCTTACGGTTTCACGTATCCTTTGCGTACGGCTGCGGCGAGGTTCTGCGGAACCTGTACCATCTCGCCTTCGGGGGTTGTCACCGTGGCGAGCTGCGGTGCCTGCACCTTCCATTGGGATCGGCGTGTGCGCGTGTTCGCGCGAGACTTCCTTACTTTCGGCAATGCCATCAGCCCTGCCTCGCTTTCCATCGGGGGTTCTTCTTGTTGATGACGTACAGATGCCCGCGCCTGCGCACGATGACGGAGCCGTCCTTGCGCGCCAGCGAGCGAATCGATGCCTTGACTTTCATGGTGTTGCTTCTTATCTACGGTTTGTGGTTCACCAGCTGGATTTGGTGACGCCGGGCAGTTCGCCCTTGTGTGCCTTTTCGCGCAGGTTGATGCGCGACAGCCCGAATTTGCGGTTGAAGCCGCGGGGGCGGCCGTCGATGGAATCGCGGTTGCGCAGTCTGGTGGGGCTGGCGTCACGCGGCAGGGCGTGTAGCTTGCGCATCGCCTCGGCGCGTTCCTCGGCCGTCAGGTGCGGGTCGACGCTGTCGTGCTTGTACTGCGCGCGTCGCTCCGCGAACTTGGCGACCATGCGCTCGCGTTGCAGTTGTCGGTTGATTTTGCTGGTTTTGGCCACTGTGATGCTCCTTGGGAATGGGCGGATTCATGTCTTAGGCAGATTTTTCGTTACTTAGGCACCTTGCCGTCGTGTCACGCACGGCCGATGGCTGTATTCGTACGGTTTTGCGTATGCGTTCCACGGCGGATGTGCCTAGGAAACGCAGAATCTGCCTAAGAAACGACGGCGTGGTGGATATGGAGACGGCTTATCGGGTTTCCCGGAAGACGACTCGTCTGCGTACCACCGGATCGAACTTCAGCAGTTCGAGTCGGTCCGGCGTGTTGCGTCGGTTCTTGCGGGTCGTGTAGGTGAAGCCGGTCCCCGCCGTTGACTTAAGGGTGATGACCGGTCGGATCTCCGATGATTTGCTTGACATGGTTGTCGCTTTCGTTGGTGTGGTTCTGCGGACGTGATCGTCGGTTGGTTGCCGTCGCGGGTTCAGCGTCCGTGTGACGCGCGGCGTTCGATGCGTGCCAAGGCCGCTTCGATGCCGATGCGGTCGATGGTCTTCATGCCTTTCGCGCTGACCGTCAGTGTGACGTAGCGCCCCTGCGAGGGAACCCAATACCGCTTGGATTGCAGGTTCGGGCTGAAGGTTCTGCGGGTTTTCCTATGCGAATGGGACACGGTGTTGCCTGTGGAGGCATGCGTGCCCAGCAGTTGACATTGTTTGGGCATGTCCACGAGTGTACCATAATGATAATCATTATCAACAAACGTGTGTCGTGAAAGGGAAACGCATGATTCATCCATCGCTGGGATATGGGGAAAATGAGGCCGGAAACGTCGAAGGCTTCACTCCGGTGGTGTTGCTCACCGGAGCTGACAGGCTGAGTCTTGACGCGGCGGTCTTCTCGCTGGTCGACTCGCATCCATCGGTCTGTTCCATCGTCTACGACGTGCGTCCGGACGAAGCCGCCGAATCTGGGATCGTTCTCGTGCGCAGCGTCTCGTACGCGGGTGTGGATGGCGTCCGGATCGGCGAGTCGGAGACGTTGTCTGTGGATGACTGCTGCCTGTCGTGCTCGGTCAAGCATGACGCCGGTCGGGCGCTTGGGCAATTGCGCGACCGTACCGACGCGTTCCTGATCGTCCTGCCCGTCGGCATGGAGGCGGTGCCGGTGATGCAGTATCTCGAGGACTCCTTCCGGCTGGACGCATGGGGCGAGGCGATGCGTGTCGCCGCTATCGCCGGTGTCGTCGGATTGGATGAATTCGAGGAGCGGTTCTTCGATGACGATCGCCTGTGCATGTATGGCGTGGGGGAAGAGGGTGTCTTCGACGATCGTTCCACGGGTGCCGTGGTCGTACGTCTGATTCACGAGGCCTCGCATGTGCTGCAGCTTCCCGTGGTCGGCGCCGGCTGCCTCACGCGCCATGTCGATGCGGTCGGCGAATGCCGCTGCCGCGAGATCGTCCGCGCCGTGGCGGCTCGCGGTGCCGTGGTGTACGAGGATGCGCACGATGTGTCGCTCGATGATCTGGTGGTGAGGTCGGAGGACGTCGTCGAGTCGGTCTGACGGCGTGTTCTCCTATAGGACTCCTATGGGACACGCCGATTACTAACGCAAATGATAATAATTCTCAATACGTGTTATGCTGTCGTGTCGGTGACCGGTTGAGGGAAGACCGAACGGCCTGTCCCAGGCCTCAGGGGTCCTTGGACCCTAGGCCTCTAGGCCCCAGTCTGGACCGATCGCGAAAGATGTCATTGCAGGTGCAATAGAGAGGAACGCATCATGACTGTCATGTCCAAAGCCAAGCGCGCGCTCGCGCTCGTCGTCGCTTCCGCCGCACTGTTCTCGGTGGCGGCATGCGGATCCGGATCATCCGCCTCCGCCGGAAACGCGGCCGACTCCGCCAAGTCCGATGCCGCCGCAAGCGGCAAGATCGAGGTCGTCGCCTCGATCAACCAGTGGGGCTCGCTCGCCCGCGACCTCGGCGGCGACCACGTCGAGGTCACCAACATCATGACCAAGACCGATGTGGAGGCCCACGACTACGAGCCCACCGCGCAGGACGTCGCCAAGTTCGGCTCCGCGAAGGTGGCCGTCGTCAACGGCGCCGACTACGACCCGTGGGCGTCGAAGGCCGCCGAATCCACCGACGCCACGCTGGTGGACGCCGCCGAGACCGCCGGCATCAAGGAGGGCGACAACCCGCACGTGTGGTTCTCCGCCGATGTGCGCGATTCCACCGCCGATGCGATCACCGCCGCCTACCAGAAGGCCGATCCCGACAACAAGGACGCCTACGCGGAGCTCAACAAGCAGTGGCATGACAAGGAGGACGAGCTCGAGAGCAAGATCGAGGAGACCTCGGCCAAGACCAAGGACCTGCCGTACGCCGCCACCGAATCGGTTGCCTGGTATCTGGCCGACGACCTCGGCATGAAGGATGCCACGCCGACCGGCTACGCGCAGGCGTCGGCCAACGAGAGCGAACCGTCCGCAGCCGACATCAAGGCGTTCCAGGACGCGCTGAAGGACGGCAAGTCCATCAAGGCGCTGGTCTTCAACTCGCAGGAGGCCAATTCCACCACCGACCAGATCACCTCCGCCGCCAAGGAGGGCGCCGTGCCGGTCATCGAACTGACCGAGCAGATGCCGCAGGAATATGATGACCTGCTCGATTGGATGAGCGCGCTCGTCGACGACTTCGCATCCGCGGTGAAGTAGTGAGGTAATCGGGGAAGAGCGGATCGAGAAGGGTCCACGGTCGAATATCAGGGGAAGGCCCCCATATGAATCAGGGTGTCTCGGGGATGGTCCGAGGCACCCTTTCCGTTAGAGTGAATGGTTGAGAAACCGTGTGGAAACCGTGTGGCCTATGGTTTTCCCAAGGTTAACGGAAGACAATATGCGACTGGACAACAGGTGAACCATGCTGTGCGGCGTCGTCGCACGGTTCCGTCATGCCATGTGGGGGCATGACCACATACACATATGAACGGCCATGAACGGAAACGGCAACCGAACGTAGGAGTGGAACGGGCAGTATGAAGCAGCAATCGGACGCGGAAACGATGGGTGACATGACGCGTGGGAGCAACGTCGCGGGCGCTGGACGCCGTTCCAGGGAGTTCCCCGGCTGGTTGTACGGTATCCTGTTCATCCTCTTCGACATTGCTGCCGTGGCGATCCTGGAGGTCGGCGTGAGTCTCGGCGCCTCCTCCCGCGTGACGCTCTCCAGCCCGGACGTCGGCTGGGACTTCGTCGGCAAGATGTTCAACGTGCACGGCCCGAACTTCGTCTTCCTGCTCAACGTCCTGCTGGTCGGCGTGCTGTATCTGGCGCTGCTCATGCTGTTCAACCGGTTCTGGATCGCGACTCCGGTGCTCGTTGCGGCCGCCATCGTCGTCGCGGTCATCGAGCATTTCAAGATCTCGATCCGATACGAGGCGATCCTGCCGTCCGACCTGAACTTCCTCAAGGCGGACGCCGGTAATCTCATGGGATTCATGCCGGCCGGCGCGCATTGGACGATCCTGCTGGCCATCGCGGTGTTCGCGGTGTTCGTCGGGCTGTTCGTGTTCCTCAACCACATCGACGCGCGTCGCGGCCGCATGTTCCGCGGTTCGGACCGTCAATCGAAGTCGATCAACGCGATCGCGCGACTGCTGCTCATCCTCGTGCCCGGCCTGTTCTTCGGCCTGTACGCGATGCAGGTGAGCACCGTCGGATCATGGGCGAAGAGCCTTGCCACCGCGATGGGCGACAAGCCCTCGATGTGGGATTCCGTCTACGACGCGCAGCGCAACGGCCCGCTCGTCGCGTTCATGCGTCAGGTCAATCCGAAGGTGATGGACAAGCCGTCCGATTACTCCGAGGAGACGATGAAGCAGGTCGTCGCGCGCTACGAGAAGGCCGCGAAACAGATCAACGCCTCCCGCAAGTCCAGCCTGACCGATTCGACCGTGATCTACGTGCTGTCCGAATCGTTCTCCGACACCTCCCGCGTGCCCGGGCTCAAGGTCAACAAGGATTCGATGCCGAAGATCCGTGCGATCAAGGAGAGCACCACCTCCGGGCTCATGCTCTCGTCCGGCTACGGCGGCGGCACCGCGAACCTCGAGTACATGGGCCTGACCGGCCTGTCGATGGCGAACTTCGACTCGTCCCTGACCAGCCCCTACCAGCAGCTCGTGCCCGGCGAGCACTGGACGCCGACCATCAACCAGATGTGGGGCGCCGCGAAGAACTCGATCGGTCTGCACCCGTACGAGTCGTCGATGTACTCGCGGGCCACGAACTACAAGAAGTTCGGCTTCTCGCACTTCTACACGCTCACCGGACCGGACGTCATCTCCCATCAGGACAGGATCGACGACAGTCCGTACGTCTCCGACGCCGCGACCTATCAGAGCACGCTGGAGGAGGTCGAGAAGAGCGACTCCAACCAGTTCCTGCAGGTCATCACCATGCAGAACCACATGCCCTACCACGAGTGGTACAAGGACAACGACTTCACCGCCGAATCCACCACCGGCGAGCCGCTCGGCAAGGACGAGCAGGAGTCGATCGAGACGTACCAGAAGGGTCAGGCGATCACCGACGAGGCCACCGCTGACTTCCTCGACAAGCTCGACAAGCTCGACAAGCCGGTCACCGTGGTCTTCTACGGCGATCACCTGCCTGGCATCTACTCGTCCGCCAGCGAGGACGACAACAACTCCCTCGCCCTGCATCTGACCGACTACTTCATCTGGTCGAACAAGGCGTCCGATTCGCAGGGCGTGAAGATCAACAACGCGGCCTACTCCTCGCCGAACTTCTTCGTGGCGCAGGCGGCCGAGCACATGGATGCGAAGGTCTCGCCCTATCTGGCGTTCCTGACCGAGATGCATGAGAAGATCGCCGCGATGGAACCGCCAGTCGTCAACAAGATCCAGGGCTGGGACCGCATCCCCGAAGGCCAGTCGATCTACCTCGATCACGCCGGCAACCCGATGGCGGAGAGTGATTTCGACGAAGAGACCAAGCAGCTCCTCGCCGACTACAAGCTCATCCAATACGACATCACCGACGGCAACAACTACCTGAAGGACACCGATTTCATGAGCCTGCCGTGACGTTTGCCACATGCGCACGCAGCGGGAACCACGTTGTGGCACGCCACCTACGCAAGGAACATTCGTGATGCCCTCGCGATGGCATCGTCCAGTGCCTTGAACCGTAAATTCGATGACAAACGGGGTTTGCGAACTGTGTCACAAGTCCGCAAACCCCGTTTGTCGTCATCTGCCTGTTACCGCCGATACCGTCATGGTCTCCGGCGGTCAGCGCTCCGGTATCACGCGTTCAGCGCCTTGGCGCCGATGTCGTGGCGGTAGAACATGCCCGTCGTGTCGAGTGCGTCGATGATCGCGTAGACCTTGTCCTGCGCGGCCTTGATGTCCGCGGCGGTGGTCTCGACGAGGAGCACGCGTCCGGAGGAGGCGACGAGGTTGCCGTCCGCGTCGTGGTCGACGCCGGCGTAGTAGACGTGCGAGGCGTCGTCGACCGGGATGGACGGGATGCGGGCGCCCTTGACGACGTGCGTCGGGTAGCCGTCGGCGGCGAGCACGACGCCGAGGGTGGCGTTCTCGCTGTCCCAAGTGAACTCCGGGGATTCCCCGACGAGGATGTCGGCGATGCCGCGTCCCAGATCGGAGGTGAGCTTCGGCAGGACGACCTCGGTTTCAGGATCGCCGAAGCGGGCGTTGAACTCGATGACCTTCGGGCCGTCGGCGGTGGCGATGAGACCCGCGTACAGGATGCCGGTGAACGGGGTCCCCTCCTCTGCCATGGCTTCGACGGTGGGGCGCACGATCGTCTCGATCGCCTGATCGACGACCTCCTGCGGAATCTGCGGCACCGGGCTGTAGGCGCCCATGCCGCCGGTGTTCGGTCCCTTGTCGCCGTCGTAGGCGCGCTTGTGATCCTGGGAGATCGGCATCGGCCAGAACCTGGTGCCGCTGACGAAGCTCATCAGGGAGAACTCCTGACCTTCGAGGAAGTCCTCGATGACGACCTTCGCGCCGGCGGAGCCGAAGCGATGATCGATGAAGATGTCGTCGAGCGCGGCGACGGCGGTGTCCTCGTCCATGGCGACGGTGACGCCCTTGCCTGCGGCCAGACCGTCGGCCTTGACGACGATCGGCGCGCCGTGCTCACGCACGTAGGTGACGGCCGGCTCGAGCGCGTCGAAGGTCGCATACTTCGCGGTGGGGATGCCGTGGCGCTCCATGAGTTGCTTGGCGAAGTCCTTGGAACCCTCGATCTGGGCGGCGGCCTTGTTCGGTCCGAACGCCTTGAGTCCGGCGGCGGCGAAGTCGTCGACGATTCCTTCGATGAGCGGCACCTCCGGGCCGACGAACGCCCAGTCGTAGTCGTTGTCCTTCATGAATTCGATCAGCGCCGCGTGGTTCGACTGGTCGATGTGCGTGGTGCGGATGCCGTCGAGATCCATGCCCGGGTTGCCGGGGGCGACGGTCACCTCCTCGACGCTTCCGCCGCGCTGAAGCGCGTGGGCGATGGCGTGCTCGCGCGCGCCGGAGCCGATGACGAGAACCTTCTGTCCCATGGTGATGTCCTTGTGTCCTTTCCGATGCTTCAATGCGATGAGGCTCCTCCTCTACGGGGGAACCTCATCGAAAACGTTGTGTGAATGCCGTCATCCGCGAACCGGAGGCTCCGGATGCGTCACAGACCCTTGTGCAGCTGCACGCGGGTGCCGTCGATGTCCTTGACGATCCTGCCGACGGTGTAGTGGCGCTCGTTCTCCGCGTCGAGCAGACGCTCGACCTCGGCGACCTTGTCCGGTTCGACGACAAGGACCATGCCGATGCCCATGTTGAAGATGTTGTACATCTCGAGCTCGTCCACCTCGCCCAGCTTCTGCAGCAGGCGGAAGATCGGCGGCACATCCCAGCTGGTGATGTCGAACGCGGCGGCCAGACCCTCGGGGATGATGCGCGGCACCTTCTCGACGAACGCGCCGCCGGTGATGTGCGCGACGCCGTGCAGCAGGTCGTCGCCGGCGAAGAGTGGCTTCAAGGGCTTGGCGTAGATGCGGGTGGGCTTCAAAATCTCCTCGCCCAGCGTCTCGCCGCCCAGCTCCTCGGGCTTGGAGTCGACGGTCAGGTCGTGGTCCTTGAACAGGATCTTGCGCACCAGCGAGTAGCCGTTGGAGTGGATGCCGGAGGACGGCAGGCCGATGAGCACATCACCTTCGGCGATCTTCGTGCCGTCGATGATCTTGGACTTCTCGACCACGCCGACCGTGAAACCGGCCAGGTCGTACTCGTCGGCGTCGTACATGTCGGGCATCTCGGCGGTCTCGCCGCCGACCAGCGCGGCGCCGGCGTCGACGCAGCCGTCGGCCACGCCCTTGACGACCTGCTCGAGCAGGGCCGGATCGTTCTTGCCGCAGGCGATGTAGTCGAGGAAGAACAGCGGCTCGGCGCCCTGGGCGAGGATGTCGTTGACGCACATGGCCACGCAGTCCTGGCCGATGGTGTCGTGCTTGTTCATCATCTTGGCGACCATGAGTTTGGTGCCCACGCCGTCGGTTCCGGAGACCAGCACCGGCTCCTTGTAGCCGAGGGAGGCGAGGTCGAACAGGCCGCCGAAGCCGCCGATGCCGCCGGCGCCCGGGCGGGCGGTGCGTGCGACGTGCGACTTGATGCGGTTGACGACTTCGTATCCGGCTTCGACGCTTACGCCGGCGTTCTCATATGCTTTTGGCATGTTGGGGTTGGCCTTTCTTGAGGGTTCTCTGAAGGGTTCTCGGGGGAAATCTGGTATTCGATCCGGTGCTCGCTAGACGAGGGCGTCCTCGGGCTCGTCGCCGTGCTTGGCGTCCTCGACGGGCGGCTGCACGGTGTTGTACTCGTTGCCGATGTACTTGCTCTTGTACAGCGCGAACTCGGGCAGGCGCACACGGTCTTCCGGCGTGAGGGACTTGAGGAAGTCGGCCTCGTAGTCGTCGAGCGCGGTGGGGTAGTCGCCGTTGAAGTAGGCGACGCACAGGCCGCCGTACGGAGCGTCGGCGTTGAGTCCGATCGATTCGATCAGACCGTCGAGCGACAGGAACGCGAGCGAGTCGGCACCGATGTACTGGCGGATCTCCTCCACTGACTTGTGTCCGGCGATGAGCTCGCGGGTGGTGGAGATGTCGATGCCGTAGAAGCACGGGTACTTGAGTGGCGGGGAGCTGATGCGCATGTGCACCTCGGCCGCACCGGCCTCCTTGAGCAGCTGGACGATGCGCTTGGAGGTGGTGCCGCGCACGATCGAATCGTCGATGACGACGACGCGCTTGCCCTTGACCACGCCGCGCACGGCGGACAGCTTCATGCGCACGCCCTGCTCGCGCAGCTCCTGCGTCGGCTGGATGAACGTGCGGGCCACGTACTGGTTCTTGATCAGGCCCATCTCGTTGGGTAGTCCGGACGCCTCGGCGTAGCCGGATGCGGCCGACAGCGAGGAGTTCGGCACGCCGATGACCATGTCCGCGTCGACGCCGGCCTCGGCGGCGAGCCTCGCGCCCATGCGCTTGCGCGCCGAGTGGACGTTGACGCCGTAGATGTCGGAGTCGGGTCGGGCGAAGTAGATGAACTCCATCGAGCAGATCGCCAGCTGCGTGTTGTTGGTGTACTGCACGATGCGGTAGCCGTGCTCGTTGACCACGACGATCTCGCCCGGACGGATGTTGCGCACGAGCTCGGCGCCGACGACGTCGAGCGCGCAGGTCTCGGAGGCCAGCACGTAGGCGCCGTTCTTCATCTTGCCGAGGGAGAGCGGGCGGAAGCCGTTCGGATCGAGCGCGCCGATCATCGCGTTCTCGGTCATCAGCAGGTAGGCGAAGCCGCCGTGGACCGTGTTGAGCGCCTCCTTGAGCTTGTCCATGAAGGTGCGCTGCAGGGAGCGGCGGATGAGGTGCATGAGCACCTCCGTATCCGAATTGGAGTGGAAGATGGCGCCTTCGTCCTCGAGCTTGCGGCGCAGGGACGGGCAGTTGGTGAGGTTGCCGTTGTGGCACAGGGCCACGTCCCCGTCGTGGAAGCGGAAGATGAACGGCTGGATGTTGTCCGTGGTGCCGGATCCGGCGGTTGCGTACCGCACGTGGCCGATGGCACGATCGCCCTTGAGACGCTGGATCTCGCGCTCGTCTCCGAAGACCTGGGTCAGCAGACCCAGTCCGCGGTGCCCGATGAGGTGACCGTGATCGTTCGATACGATACCGGCGCCCTCCTGTCCGCGATGCTGCAAAGCGTGGAGTCCGAAGTAGGTGAGTCGAGCGGCGTCGGGGTGTCCCCATACGCCGAAGATGCCACATTCCTCATGAATGTCTTCGAGTTCAGCCGACAAGCCAAAGCTCCTTCTCAAACTGGGGGTTCACTAAGTGTTTACCCTACCAATTACCGGCTACATCGGGTGCGTTCCGTGCATCGCCGCCGCGGTTCAGCCACCGATTCTCGTCGCAGGTTTCCCCCGTTTTCTCCTCACCGCGTTTCCGTTGCATTCCGTTGTGTTCCTTCCCGACGCATCCTGACACGCCAGAGTCGAACAAATGTTCGACTTTTTGGTATGCTGGGGTGAGCATCGTTTCGATGTTGGTTTCCTGTCGGGCCGGCCCTCGAACAGCGCCGGCCCGCTTGTTCTCATGTGAAAGCGGGTGATGGCGATGGGTGGCGTCTCCGATGAGTCCGGCCGCGTCTACATCGCCATCGATCTGAAGTCCTTCTACGCCTCGGTCGAATGCGCCGCTCGCCACCTCGACCCGCTGACCACCCATCTGGTCGTGGCGGACGAGACGCGCACCGACAAGACCATATGCCTGGCCGTATCGCCCTCGCTCAAGGCGTACGGCATTCCCGGGCGCGATCGCCTCTTCGCCGTCAAACAGAGGCTTGCGCAGGTCAACGCGGAACGGATGCTCAAGGCGCCGGGGCATCGTTTCGTCGGTGAATCGTGGGATGCGACCGAACTCGCGCGTCATCCCGAATTCAAGGCGTCGATGATCATCGCCATGCCCCGCATGGCCAGATATCTGCAGGTCAGCGCGGACATCTACGCGATCTACCTCGAATATGCGGCCCCCGAACACATCCACGTCTATTCGGTGGATGAGGTCTTCATCGACGCCACGCCGTATCTGCGATCCTCCGGTCGCACGCCCCACGAGATGGCCCGGACCATCGTCGCGGAGATTCTGGAGAGGACTGGCATCACGGCCACCGCCGGCATCGGCACCAATCTGTACCTCGCCAAGATCGCGATGGACATCGTCGCCAAGCACATGCCTGCCGACGCCGACGGCGTGCGCGTGGCGGAACTCGACGAGGCGAGCTACCGGCGTCTGCTGTGGGGGCATCGACCGCTCACCGACTTCTGGCGCGTCGGGCGGGGGTACGCGCGGAAGCTCGAGAAGGCCGGTCTCATGACGATGGGAGACATCGCCCGGTGTTCGATCGGTCGCGCCTCCGACTACTACAACGAGGAACTGCTCTACCGCATGTTCGGTGTCAACGCCGAACTGCTCATCGATCACGCATGGGGGTGGGAGCCATGCACGATCGCCGACATCAAGGCGTACGAGCCGGATACGCACAGCACCAGCATCGGTCAGGTGCTCACCGGCCCGGCGGATCACGCCACCGCACTGCTGATCGTCAAGGAGATGGCCGACGCGCTCGCCCTCGACCTGACCGGCAAGGGCATGGCCACGAACCGCATCGCGCTCGCCGTCGGCTACGACTCCGGCAGTCTCGACCCGAATCGGCTCGACGACGGCGTCGAACCTCGTCTCCGGCGGCTCGCCGAACGTGCATCGACGGACTATCGGGGCCCATGCTCCATCGACCGGTATGGGCGCAGAGTGCCCAAGCCCGTCTCCGGGGAGATCGGACTGGGGGAATACACCGCCTCAGCCGAGCGCATACGCCGGTCGATGACCGCGCTGTTCAGGCGCATCGTCGATCCCGGTCTGCTGGTCCGACGTCTTACGGTGATCGCCGTCGACCTTGCCACGCCCGTCGATCTTGCTGCGGGAAAGCGGTATGAGCAGCTTGACCTGTTCTCGGACGTGGATGGAGATGGGAGCGCTTCGGTCGGCTTGGTCGGTTCGATCGGTAACTTCACGGAGAGAGCCGGCGGGGATTCCTGTGAAAGCGGCGATTCCGGGACCGCCGACGGTACGCCGACACTCCGTCCCGAACGCGCCGATCGCATCGAGGACATGCAGCGTGCGATGCTCGCCATCAAACACAGGTATGGGCGCAATGCCGTCGTCAAGGCGATGGACATGGAACCCGGCGCCACCGGGATCGAACGCAACAAGCAGATCGGAGGGCATCGCGCCAATGGCTTTGACTGAAACCCATCGGTACGACGACATCATCGCACTGCCTCATCACGTCTCCCGGAGGCATCCGCCGATGTCGAGACGCAACCGGGCCGCGCAGTTCATGCCCTTCGCGGCGCTCACCGGCTATGACCGGCTCATCGCCGATACGGCGAAACGCGCCGAAGCCGACATTGCCAAGGCCGAAGCCCAAGGCGATGACGATTTCGGCGCGTGATCGGATATGCCATGCATCGGGACATCGCAGAATGAGTGCTCAGCCGACGTGGCGCTCGAAGCGGTGGAATCCGGTGATCGCGTCGATCTCGGCCATCGCGTCGGCCGGGATCACGAAGCCCGCGGCCTTGAGATTGCTCTCCAGCTGACTCGGCTTGCTGGCGCCGTTGATCACGCAGCTGATCTCCGGATGCTGCAGGATCCACGCCATCGACAGCACCGGCAGGTTCGTGCCAAGCTCCTCGGCGACCTTGCGCAGACGCTCCACCTTGTCGAGGTTCTCGTCGGTGAGCAGATCGTTGATCTGGTGGTCGGGCTGCCACGTGGCGCGCGAACCGGCCGGAAGCGGCTGGCCCTTGCGGTACTTGCCGGTCAGCAGGCCCTGGGCGAGCGGCGAGAACGTGGTGATGCCGATGCCGAGCTTGCGGCAGGTGCCCATGATCTCGTGCTCGATGTAGCGGTCCTGCAGGT
The DNA here is from genome assembly GCF_008698085.1 of Bifidobacterium callitrichos. Taxonomy (NCBI): domain Bacteria; kingdom Bacillati; phylum Actinomycetota; class Actinomycetes; order Bifidobacteriales; family Bifidobacteriaceae; genus Bifidobacterium; species Bifidobacterium callitrichos. The sequence goes on along the minus strand of NZ_RZJP01000001.1, from coordinate 710,055 downwards.
TGTACTGCGGCTGGACCACGGTGATCGGGTACAGGTTGTAGCGATCGATGATGCGCTGGGCCTCCTCGAGGCGCGCGGATCCCCACTCCTCGGACACGCCGTAGTAGAGGATCTTGCCCTGGGAGACGAGGTCGCTCAGTGCGCGAAGCGTCTCGGTCAGATCGGTCGTCGTGTCGAAGCGGTGGCAGTAGTAGAGATCGAGATAGTCGAGCTGCATGTTCCTCAGCGTCTGGTCGATGCTCTCGAAGATGTGCTTGCGGCTCAGGCCGCGGTCGTTGACGCCGGGGCCGGTGGGGAAGTAGACCTTGGAGGAGATGACCAGCTCCTTGCGCGGGTACGCCTTGAGCGTCTCGCCGAGGAAGCGCTCGGCGTCACCGCCCGAATAGGCGTCCGCGCAGTCGAAGAAGTTGACGCCGGACTCATAGGCGAGACGCACGATGTCTCGCGCCGTGTCCAGCTGCGCGTCGTTCGTCAGCTGGGTGACCCAGCTTCCCAGTGCGACCTCGCTGACCTTCAGTCCGGACTTGCCTACATTGCGGTACTTCATTGATGCTCCTTCCGCTGCAATCCGTTGCAGCACTGGTACGGCTCACATGGTTCCTGGTTCCGCCGGCGATCCGGGTATCTCCATCGCAACCGGCCGTGAACGCTAACACGTCCATGGAAACACCTCAACCACACTTGAACGCAAACCCACACCGCGCCACCGCGCGTGTCGCAAGGCGCCGTTGGGACAATGATGACCGTGGGATGGCTCACGATGGCTCCGTCCCGCACATTGGCATTCGCCTACGACCATGATTGGCTGACTGCCGGATTCAGCATCAGCCCTCTGTCGCTGCCACTGCGATCCGGCGTGTTCGTAGCCAAGCGCGACCCGCTCAACGGCATGTTCGGGGTGTTCGACGACAGCATGCCGGATGGTTGGGGAGAATTGTTGACCGATCGCATGCTACGGAAACGCGGTATTGATCCGTTCTCGGTCGGCCCGTTGACCCGATTGTCGATCGTGGGCACCGGCGGCATGGGAGCGCTTGAGTACGAGCCGGCCGCATCGATGGATGACAGCGTATTCCCGACGGATCTGGACGACATAGCAGCGGAATGCGCCAGCCTGTTGGAAACGGATTTTTCGGATGGTCTGGACACACTGTTCGCCCTCGGCGGTTCGTCCGGAGGCGCACGTCCCAAGATCCTGACGGAAATTGACGGCGAGGAATGGATCATCAAATTCCCGTCCTCCATGGATCCCGCGAATATCGGCGAACAGGAGTATGCGATCTCCCGATTGGCGGTCGCTTGCGGCATCGACATGCCGGAAACACGGCTGTTCCCATCGAAGCGGTGCGCCGGGTATTTCGGTACTCGGCGGTTCGACCGAGTGGGCGGGCCGAACCGTCCACGAACGAAGATCCATATGGTTTCGGCCGGAGGATTGTTGGAGACCTCCCACCGTCTCGCCAACCTCGATTACGGTCTGCTGATGCGGCTGACCATGCGCCTGTGCGACAGCGTGGAGGACTGCGAGCGTCTCTACAGGCTGATGTGCTTCAATGTATTCATCGGCAACCGGGATGATCATGCCAAGAACTTCTCATACCTGTATGACCGAGACAAAGGGGAGTGGCATCTGTCTCCCGGCTACGATCTGACCGAAAACCCCGGAATCAACAGCGAACACACCACTGCCGTGAACGGCAAAGGGCGGGGAATCACGATTGGTGATCTGACGATGGTCGGCACACGTGCCGGCATCGCCCGTGCGCGGTGCATCTCCATAGCCAAGGACATCCGTGAACGTGTGGCCGATGCGGGATTCATGGCAAGTATGGGATGAACGCCTCACGGTAGACGGCGATGAGGCGGTCGAGGCTCATCGAGGCGTTGGCCGGGCTGGTCGAGGGCAGTGGCGTCATTGGCACGTCGATGCCGTTCGCCGCCAGTGCCGGCGCGATGAGACGGCGATACAGCTGCGCGGCCTTGGCACCGGTCGTGACGATGCGAGCGATCGGCGCGGCTGCGAGGATCGGCGTCGGATCGTTCGGGACGGCGTTGCGGATGCTCGCGTCGGACGCGCCCATGATGTCGCACGAGGCGATCACATCCCACAACGCGACGTGATGCCGCAGGGCGAACCCGCGACGCGACTGCGGTGTATCGCCCGCGATGTCCGTCGGATCGGCCGGATCGGCGAATACCGCCTCCATCACCGGCCAGAACCGGTTGCGCGGATGCATGTAGTAGAACGACTCCTCGCGCGACTTCGGGCTCGGCATCGACCCCATCACCAGCACGCGCGACGTGCCGTCCCACACCGGCCCGAACCCATGCTCCACATGTTTCACATGATGTTCCACGTGGCTGTCCATGGCTGTACTGCGTTTCACAGACGTACGAACACGGTCGGGGAGCCGGAGTGAAGATCGACGACCCGTGTCGGCTCGCCGCCCGAAGCCATGCATGCTCATACGGTTCGTGCGTCCGTCCTCCGCCAGTCGCGGCGTGTTCTATGAGCGAACGGACGCGGATGAGCGAATAAGAGGCCGGTTCCCGCCAGAATGATGTGTCATCTGGCGGAAACCGGCCTCTTACGTCATGCGTCGATTATCGGTGGCCTCAGGCGGCGAAGTATTCGACGCCGGCCTCGAAGATCGGCTGGTACTTGTCGCCGGGGACGTTCACGTACAGGCCGCTGCCGGAGCGCTCCGAGTGACCCATCTTGCCGAACACGCGGCCGTCCGGGCTGGTGATGCCCTCGATCGCGAGCATCGAGCCGTTCGGGTTCACCGCGAGATCCATGCCGGGCACGCCGGACTCGTCCACGTACTGCGTGGCGATCTGGCCGTTGGCCCTAAGCTGCGCCAGCACCTCGTCGGAGGCGACGAAGCGGCCCTCGCCGTGCGAGATGGCGACCGTGTGCACGTCGCCGACCGACGTCTTCGCGAGCCACGGGGACAGGTCGGAGGCCACACGCGTGCGCACCAGACGGCTCTGGTGACGGCCGATCGTGTTGAACGTCAGCGTCGGGCAGTCGGCGTTCATGTCGACGATGTCGCCGAACGGCACCAGACCCAGCTTGATGAGCGCCTGGAAGCCGTTGCAGATGCCCAGCATCAGACCGTCGCGGTTCTTCAGCAGGTCGCGCACCGCCTCGGTGACGGCCGGGGCGCGGAAGAACGCGGTGATGAACTTGGCGGAACCGTCCGGCTCGTCGCCGCCGGAGAAGCCGCCCGGGATCATCACGATCTGGCTTTTGTTGATCTCCTCGACCAGCTTGGCGGTGGATTCGGCCACGGCCTCGGGCGTCAGGTTGTTGACGATCAGCGTCGAGACCTCGGCGCCGGCGCGTTCGAACGCGGCCGCCGAGTCGTACTCGCAGTTGTTGCCGGGGAACACGGGGATGATCACGCGAGGCTTGGCCACGCCGGCGCCCGTGTACACGGTCTTCTTCACGCCGTCGGCCTCATGATCCGCCACGTGGAAGTCGACCGTCTCGACGGTCTCTCCCTTCTCTGCACCGTAGGAACGGTACGGGAACACGGATTCGATGCCGCCCTCCCACGCGTTCTGCAGTTCGGCGAGGTCGATGGCCTCGCCGCCGGCGACGAACTCGTACTCGGAGGAGGTCACGCCGATCTCGCCCACCTCGACGAGGTTGGAGACGGCCGGGATCTTTTCGTTGTCCTTGAGCTCGACGATGAACGAGCCGTACGCCGGAGCGAACAGGTCGTCGATCGCGATGTCGTCGTTCAGGGTCAGGCCGATGCCGTTGCCCACCGTCATCTTGAACAGCGCCTCGGCGGTGCCGCCGTAGCCCGGCGTGGACACGGCCAGCGCGGTGCCGAAGTCGGTGAGCTCTTCGATCAGTCCGAACGCGTCGAGCAGGGAGTCCTTGTCCGGCGTCAGACCGTCGGCGAGGTAGCGCGGCGCGATGCGCACGACGCGGTGTCCGGCGCCCTTGAATTCGGGGGAGGTGGCGCGCTTCATGTTGCCTACGGCCACGGCGAAGGAAATCAGCGTCGGCGGCACGTCGAGCGCCTCGAACGATCCGGACATGGAGTCCTTGCCGCCGATCGCGCCGGCGCCGAGGTCGATCTGCGCCATCAGGGCGCCCAGCACGGCAGCCGTCGGCTTGCCCCAGCGCTCGGGCTCGTCGCGCAGCTTCTCGAAGTACTCCTGGAAGCTCAGGTACGCCTTCTCATGCTCGAAGCCGGCGGCGACCAGTTTGGCGAGCGATTCGACGACGGACAGGTATGCGCCGGTGAACTGGTTCCTCTCCATGATGTACGGGTTGAAGCCCCATGCCATCGCCGAGGCGGTGGTGGTCTCGCCGAACACCGGGAACTTGGCGACCATCGCCTCGTTCGGGGTGAGTTGCCTCGTGCCGCCGAACGGCATGAGCACGGTGCCTGCGCCGATCGTGGAGTCGAAGCGCTCGGACAGGCCCTTGTTGGACGCCACGTTGAGGTCGGTCACCAGGGCGTGCATGCGCTCGTTGAGGGAGCCGGAGCGCCATGCGGCCGGCACCTCGTACGCCTGCTGCGCCTCGACGTGCACGGCCTGATGCTTCGGCGCGCCGTTGGAGGCGAGGAACTCGCGCTTGAGGTTGACGATCTCGTCGCCGTTCCAGGTCATCACCATGCGCGGGTCCTCGGTCACGGTGGCGATCACCGTCGCCTCGAGGTTCTCCTCGCGGGCGTAGCCGAGGAACTCGTCGACGTCCTCGGCCGCGACGTCGACGGCCATGCGCTCCTGCGATTCGGAGATGGCCAGCTCGGTGCCGTCGAGACCCTCGTACTTCTTCGGCACGGTGTTGAGGTCCACGTACAGGCCGTCGGCCAGCTCGCCGACCGCCACGGACACGCCGCCGGCGCCGAAGTCGTTGCAGCGCTTGATCAGACGGCAGGCGTCGCCGCGGCGGAACAGACGCTGCAGCTTGCGCTCGACCGGCGCGTTGCCCTTCTGCACCTCGGCGCCGTCGAGCTCGAGCGATTCGACGTTGTGCGCCTTCGAGGCGCCGGTCGCACCACCGATGCCGTCACGGCCGGTACGGCCGCCCAGGAGGATGATCCTGTCGCCGGGGGCGGGGGTCTCGCGGCGGACGTGATCGGCCGGGGTGGCGGCCACGACCGCGCCCACCTCCATGCGCTTGGCCACGTAGCCCGGATGGTAGATCTCGTTGACCTGGCCGGTGGCCAGACCGATCTGGTTGCCGTAGGACGAGTAGCCGGCGGCGGCGGTCGTCACGAGCTTGCGCTGGGGGAGCTTGCCCTCGAGCGTCTCGGAGACCGGCACGGTCGGATCGGCGGCGCCGGTCACGCGCATCGCCTGATACACGTAGGAGCGGCCGGACAGAGGATCGCGGATGCAGCCGCCGATGCAGGTGGCCGCGCCACCGAACGGTTCGATCTCCGTGGGGTGGTTGTGCGTCTCGTTCTTGAACAGGAACAGCCAGTCCTGCATCTCGCCGTTGACGTCGACCTTCACCTTGACGGTGCAGGCGTTGATCTCCTCGCTCTCGTCGAGGCCGGTGAGGATGCCGTTCTTCCTGAGCCACTTCGCGCCGATCGTGCCCATGTCCATCAGACATACGGGCTTGTTCTCGCGGCCGAGCTCGCGGCGCAGCTCCAGATAGCGCTCGAACGCGTCCCTGACCGTGTCGTCGTCGATCGCGACGTCGGTCAGGCGGGTGCCGAACGTGGTGTGGCGGCAGTGGTCGGACCAGTAGGTGTCGATCACCTTGATCTCGGTGATTGTGGGCTCGCGGCCCTCCTCGGCGAAGTACTTCTGGCAGAACTCGAGATCGGCCAGATCCATGGCGAGCCCACGCTCGTCGATGAAGCGCTGTCCGGCCTCGGCGTCCATCTCGTTGAATCCGGCGATGACCTCGACCTTGCCCGGGGTGGGCACCTTGGTCTTCAGCGTCTCCTTGACGCCGAGATCTGCCTCGCGCGCCTCGACCGGGTTGATGACGTAGCGCTTGATCGCCTCGACGTCCGCGTCCGTCAGATCGCCCTCGAGGGCGTACAGTTTCGCGGAACGCACGGTCGGGCGCTCGCCCTGCGAGATCAGCTGAATGCATTCGGCGGCGGAGTCGGCGCGCTGGTCGAACTGGCCGGGCAGGAACTCGGTGGCGAACACCGAGGCCTTGCCGAAGTCCGGCAGGTCGGCGTACACGTCATCGACCTGCGGCTCGCTGAACACGGTGGGCGTGACCTTGTCGAACAGGGCCTTGTCGATGCCCTCCACGTCATAACGGTTGACGATGCGGATCCGCTTGAGGCCGGCGATGCCGAGAATGGTTTTGAGCTCGGTGTCCAGCTGCTGGGCCTCGACGTCGAAGCCGGGCTTCTTCTCCACGTACACGCGGAAAACCATGGGATTCCTTTCCACTGAAAGTTACTCGAAAACAGTGTTGCGAAGATGGAAGAACCGTAAGGGGTTCTGTGCGCAATCGAAACTGGCTCCCGTCGTCGGACCCGTACGCCCTGCAAGGCGTGACGATTCCATCAACGGGAGCCAGTGTACGGGTCACTCGGCGCGTTCGATGCCCTCGGCCTCGGCCAGCTTGAGCAGGCGACCGTAGATCTCCTCGTACGCGGGGATGATGTTGCCCAGATCGCGGCGGAACAGATCCTTGTCGAGGTGCTCGATCTTGCCGCTCTTGTCCTTGAGATCCCACAGGCGGCAGGTGTCCGGGGTGATCTCGTCGGCGAGCAGGATGGTGCCGTCGGAGGTCTTGCCCTCCTCGATCTTGAAGTCCACGAGCTGGACGTCGATCTTGGAGAAGATGTCCTTGAGGCCATCGTTCACGGCGCGGGCGATGCGGGAGATCTCGGCGAGCTCCTCCTCGGTGGCCAGTCCCAGCGCCACGATGCCGTCGTCGTTGATGAACGGGTCGTTCAGCGGATCGGACTTCAGGCAGAACTCGAGGATCGGCTTCTTGAGCGGGGTGCCCTCTTCGACGCCGTAGCGCTTGGCGAAGGAACCGGCGGCGGTGTTGCGCATGATGATCTCGAGCGGGAACATGTCCATCTTCTTCACCAGCTGCTCGGTGTCGGAAATGCGCTTGATGAAGTGGCTGTCCACTCCGCGGGCCTTGAGCAGGTCGAAGATGACGGAGGTGATGTGGTTGTTCAGGTTGCCCTTGCCGGCGATCTGTTCCTTCTTCTCGCCGTTGAACGCAGTCGCCTGGTTCATGTATTCGACCCAGAGCACATCCGGGTCATCGGTCGCGTACATCTTCTTGGCTTTGCCCTGGTAGAGCATGTCCAGTTTTTCCATTATCGCCTTCCAAATCGTGCTTGTGAAGCGGCATTTCTGGGTGAACTAACGGTAAAAAGGGTAGCAATCGGCGGTGACACTGCGGGGGTGCGTCGCGGGCTTACGCGAGCAGCGCCTCGGCCGTCGACTGGTCGGTGACGAGCGCGGAGATGAGCCCTCCGATCAGGCACGCGCGGATGGCCGGCGTCTTGACCGACCCCCATGCCACGCCGATGACCAGCGGGATGCGGTGGAGGCGTTCGATGTCGATCGAGATCGTCCGCTCGCACAGGTCGGTCGTGACGTGCCGCCCCTGCGCGTCGATGTGGTGGCCGCAGATGTGGCCGACCACGCCGTGGGCGTGCAGGTCTGCCGCCTTGCGCTGGTCGATGTATGCGTCGAAGATATGCCCGGAGCGTTCCGTGGTGACCGCGCCGACGCCGACGATCGCCACGTCCGCGCCGCCGCCCAAAGCCAGCGCGGTCGCGATCTGCGGTTCCTGACGCATCGCGCGTGCGAGCTCAGGACTCGACAGGATCATCGGCGCGGGCAGTATCGTGAACGTGCCGCCGATGCGCTGTGCGAGCATGCGGCAGATATCGGGGGAGTCGGTCATCGGATTGTCGGGGCTCAGGGTGCCGAGCATCTGTGCGACGTTCGATTTGGGCCAGTCGCACACCGGTACCTCACGCACGGTGGCGGCCACCGCATTGCCGTTCGACACGGTGATCAGCGAGTCGGGCGCACACGTCTCGGCAAACAGCGCGGCCGCGTAGCGGGGCACGATCGTTCTCGGGTCCTCGCCGGGCCGCACCTCGGCCACGCGCGCGTGCCTCAGGCCGTACCTGCGTTTGAGCCCATCCTCTAGGGAGCGCATGCGTTCGAGCGTGTGCCCGATCGTGATGTGCACGATGCCGCTTTCACGCGACTCCTTGAGCAGTCGGGAGACGGTCGGCCGGGAGTAGCCGATCTCCTTGGCGATTTCGGACTGGGTCTTGTCGTCCAGATAGTAGGCGCGGGCCACCTTGAGCATCAGATCGATGTGCTTGCGGGAGGTGGAAGTCGCCATCATGACGTCATCGTTGAACATATGTTCATGTTAGCTCCAATAGCATGGATTGGGCAAGATGGTATTTGAGTTGTTTTTCCTTGCGATTCCAGTATTTGTTGGTTGCTTGTATGGATGAACGATTGTGTCTATGAACATCTGTTCATTGGTGTCATGGTTATTCTGGCGTGTCGCACATAGATTGATAACCGTCAGCCGAACCAAGGGGAAACCCAAGGCGAGAAGAACCGGTGCCTCACAGCGGAAGACACCGCAGCAGACCACAACACAAAGCAACAAAGGAGTACAACCATGGCATTCGCACGTACGATCTTCGGAGACGTCGATCCCAGCACCCTCGGCGTGGTGGACTGCCACGACCACCTGATCCGCGTCGGCGCCGGCGAGGTCTACATTGACGGCGACCACCAGCTCGACTCCGTCGAGAAGGCCATCGAGGAGGGCGGCTACTTCGCCGAGGCCTCCAAGAAGTGGAGCCCGAACGGCGGCACCGTCGTCGACATGTGCCCGATCAACTGCGGCCGCGACCTGAACAAGCTGGCCGAGGTCACCAAGGCCGTCGACGGCCTGCAGGTCATCGCCGCCACCGGCTTCCACCGCGAACACGTCTACCTCGAGACCCAGTCCCACTGGATCAACCGCTACGACGTCGACAAGGTCGCCGAACTGGTCATCGCCGACATCCGTGAGGGCATCGACAAGAACGACTACTCCGGCCCGATCGTCGAGCGCACCCCGTACAAGGCCGGCGTCATCAAGGTCGGCACCGCGTACGGCAAGATCACCAAGTTCGAGCGCAAGTGCATGGAGGCCGCCGCCATCGCCGCCATCGAGACCGGCTGCCCGATCAACACCCACACCACCTACGGCACCTGCGGCCTCGAGCAGGCCGAGGGCTTCCTCGAGCTGGGCGTGCCGGCCAACCAGATCGCCATCGGCCACATCCAGCGCAACGCCGACGTGTACTACCTCGAGCAGATTTTGAAGCTCGGCGTCTACCTCGAGATCGACGGCACCAACCGCATCAAGTACCAGCCGGACTCCAACCGCATGATGGAGCTGAAGGCCTTCTACGAGGATGGTTTCGCCGACCGCATCCTGCTCGGCACCGACTCCGGCAAGCGCGGCTACCAGAAGGCGTACGGCGCCACCTCCGGCGTCGACTACAACCCGGCCGTCGACGGTCCGCGCATGGTCGACGAGGGCTTCGACCGCGAGTACATCGAGAAGCTGCTCATGAAGAACGCCCAGGAGTTCTTCACCTTCAAGAAGGAGGGCTGATCCACGATGGCTGAGGCAACCGAAACGAAACTCCAGCGTCCGCGTCTGCAGATCGCACTCGACACCACTGACATGCCGAGCGCCCTGAGGCCCCTCAACAAGGCCATCAGCCAGATCGACGTCATCGAATGCGGCACGATCCTCATCATCGCCGAAGGCCTCAAGGCCGTGCGTGAGATCCGCGCCCTCTACCCGGACAAGACGATCCTGGCCGACGTGCGCATCGCCGAGGCCGGCGCCCTGATCGCCCGCAACTGCTTCGAGGCCGGCGCCAACTGGGTGTCGGTCGTGGCCGGGGCCTCCCTGACCACCGTCGAGCAGGTCGTCAAGGTCGCCGACGAGTTCGGCGGCGAGGTGCAGATTGAGCTCGGCGAGGACTACGACGCCGACAAGGCGCGCAGGTGGAAGGAGCTCGGCGCCAAGCACGTCATCGTCCACCGCTCTCGTGACGCCGAGGTCGCCGGTACCCTCAAGTGGGGGCCGAACGACATCGAGCGCATCAAGGAGCTGCACGCCATGGGCTTCACCGTCACCGTCACCGGTGGCGTGAACGTCAAGGACATCCCGTTCTTCCAGGGCGCTCCGGTCGGCGTGATCATCTCCGGTCGAGGCATTGTCAAGGCCGAGGATCCGCTCGCCGCCGCCACCGAACTGAAGAACACCATCAACGAGGTGTGGCCCGAGTAAGGCCGCCGCGGGATGGCCGGCCCGCCCTCCAATGGAAAAGGGACATCCCCCTAGCCCGGGGATGTCCCTCACGAAACTCCCGACATTTTCGAACAATCCCAAGAATTTCCAACCCGATTATAGACACAAGGAAGTGCGACATGACCGCTAACGCCGCCAAGTCACCCAAGTACGATCTCTCCACCATCGGCGAAGGCCAGATCCGCCTCACCGTCGGACGCGGCGAACGACTGATGTTCACCCGCTCCGTCCACATGAACCCCGCATGCTCCGAGGCCAACGTCGCCGGCCTGCTCTCCCAGCTCGGACGCGAGACCCTGTGGACCAGCTCCCTGCCCGAAGGCGACCTCGGCGACTACATCCTCGCCGAATACCGTTCCGTCGGCGTCCACATGGACACCATGGTCCGCCGTCCCGGCGGCCGCACCGCCCTGTACTTCATGGAGCCCGGCGAATACCCGATGCCCGCCAACGTCATCTACGACCGCGAATGGACCACCTTCCGCGCCACCGGCATCGACGACTACGACTGGGACGAGATCCTCGACACCAAGGTCATCTTCCTGACCGGCATCACCGCCGCCCTGACCGACACCACCGCCGAAGTCGTGCGCTACGCCGCCGACGAGGCCGTCAAGCGTGGCGTCGAGGTCATCCTCGACGTGAACTTCCGCCGCAAGCTGTGGAGCGGTGAGAAGGCCCGCGAGGTCCTTGAGCCCATCGCCAGGCAGGCGAGCGTCCTGTTCTGCTCCATTGCCGACGCCGAGAAGGTGTTCGGCATCACCGGCACCCCCGAGGAGGTCACCGCCGAACTGCAGAACCGCTTCGGCTGCAAGTACGTCGTCTCCACCAACCACACCGAAGGCCCCTACCTGCGCGGCCGCGAGGGCTTCTACCCCTACCGCACCACCCCGGTGAACGTCATCGACCGTCCCGGCGCCGGCGACTCCTTCGTCTCCGCCACCATCCACGGCTATCTGTCCGGCGACATCCGCGAAGGCGTCAAGTGGGGCCAGTACGCCTCCAAGGTGGCCCTGACGCACAAGGGCGATCTGACCCGCGTGCGCCCCGGCGAGCTCGACATCCCGCTCGGCACCGACATCGACCGCTGACGGCCGGGGAGCGTTGAACGTCATGACCTCACCAACCTCCGCCGCATCGTCGGCCGCCGCCGCGTCCGCCGTCACCGCATACGAGCAGATCGACTCCCGTCCCCTCACCGGGCATCAGAAAAGCCTCGTCGCGCTCGCCGTCGTCGGCAACATCGCCGAGTTCTTTGACATCTTCATGGTCGGCTTCGTGATCGCCCTGCTGACCGGAGCCTGGAACCTGACCGGCGTACAGGCCGGCATCATCACCTCCTGCACGGGGCTCGGGACCGTGGCCGGCTCGATCCTGTGGGGACGCATGTCCGACCGCATCGGCCGGCGCGGCTCCTTCCGCTGGTGCGTGATCTTCTTCCTCGTGTTCACGGTGCTCACACTGTTCATTCCGAACGGCGCGTGGTACCTGTATGCGATCTGCCGTGTCGGCGTCGGCATGGGTGTGGGCGGCCTCAACATCACCTCCATCCCGTACGTCCAGGAGTTCGTGCCATCCAAGCAACGAGGTCTGCTCGCCGGCCTCGCCTCGGTGTTCATTCCGATGGGTCTGCTGCTCGGATCGATCTGCCAGCGCATCGTCGGCGACAACTGGCGTGTGCTCGTCTCGCTGAGCCTTGTGTCCGTGCTCCTGCTCGTCTGGATCCACTTCGTTCCCGAATCCCCGCGTTTCTACCTGCTCAAGGGGCGCAACGACGAGGCCCGCAAGTCGCTCGCCTGGGCGATGGACATCCCCGAGAGCGAGGTCGGCGAACTGCCGGAGGTCAAGGTCGAGAGGAAGGCGTCCTACGGGGAGCTGTTCGCGCATCACCTGCGCCCGCTCGTCATCGTCTCGCTCGGCTCGTTCTGCTTCATTCTCGGCAGCTTCGCCATCCAGTCCTGGGGACAGACGCTGCTCAAGGACGCATTCGGATTCGACACCCAGATGGTCGCCTACCTGTTCATGGGCGTGGCCGTCGCCGACTGCCTCGGACGATTCGGCTCCGCATGGCTCGCCGACCGCATCGGCCGCCGCTGGACGATGTTCATGTACGGCATGATCGGCGCCGCCGCATGCTTCGCCGCCGCGCTGTTCCACGACTCCGGCTGGGCGTTCTACGTCGAGGTGCTCATCATCATGATGTTCGCCGACGGCGTGTTCGGCATCATCAACGCCTTCGGATCCGAGCAGTTCTCCAACGAGGTACGCTCCACCGGCATCGGCCTGGGCTATGGCCTCGGCGCGATCGCCAAGATCGTCGGCCCCTCCCTGATGGGCGTGCTCGTCGGCGGCAGCGCAGTCTCCCAGAACATCAGCCTGAACGTCATCACCACGGCCTTCACCTTCTTCGGATGCTGCCTCGTGGTCGGCGCGATCATCTACCTGTTCGCCCGCGAGACCAAGGGCAAGAACCTCGAGTCGCTCTGATCCGAGGCCCTGATTCCCGCTTCTGGTTTCCCTGATTTATTCCCCGTTATTCCCAACATTTCCAAAAGGACGCATCATGACCGTCAATGCCGTAGGCATCTACGAAAAGGCCCTGCCCATGGGCCTGACATGGGAGGAGACCTTCGATCTCGTCCACGATCTGGGCTTCAACTTCCTCGAGTTCTCCATCGACGAAAGCGATGAACGCCTCGCCCGACTCGACTGGAACGAATCGGAGCGTGAGCTCTTCCGCAACGCCATGTGGAAGACCGGCAGCCGCATCAACACCCTGATGCTCTCCGGACACCGCCGCTTCCCGCTCGGATCGGCCGATCCGGCCGTGCGCGCCAAGGCCCTCGACATGATGGCCAAGGCCATCGACCTGGCCGTCGACCTCGGCGTGCGCAACATCCAGATGGCCGGATACGACGTGTACTACGAGCCGAAAACCGAGTCGAGCCGCGAATGGTTCGTCGAGAACCTGCGCACCTGCGTCGAAATGGCCGCCAAGAAGATGGTCATGCTCTCCATCGAAACCATGGACGACCCATTCCTCAACTCGCTGAGCAAGGTCGACTATCTCAAGACCCAGATCCACAGCCCGTTCCTTCAGGCCTACCCGGACGTCGGCAACCTCACCGCATGGCCGGAGAACGACGTGGCGCACGAGATCGAATCGAACATCGACAACATCGTCGCCGTGCACCTGAAGGACACCAAGCCGGTCACCCCCGACTTCCCCGGACAGTTCAAGGAGGTCCCGTTCGGCGACGGCACCGTCGACTTCGAGGCAGTGCTGCGCCTGTTCAACCGGCTCGGCTACAACGGCAGCTACACGGTCGAGATGTGGACCAGCAAGGCCGACGATCCGATTGCCGAAGTCAAAAAGGCCAAGGAGTACTTCGACTACCTGTTCGACAAGGTCGGCATCACCCAGGAACCCGTCCTGCGCCGCGCCGCGTAAGGCTCGCCAACCCTGCTCTGGCTCCCCTTGTCAGGGGAGCTGGAGCGGGTCTGAGGGGTAGTTGATGCGATAGCTGGCAAAAACAGAAAGATATTCGACAATCCAAGAAAGGAAACCCAACAATGGCTACTTTGGCTGATTATGGTCCGGAGGTGCGTGCCGAGGTCAAGCAGGTGCGTGAGGTGGTCTCGAATCTGCACCAGCAGCTGATCAAGTGGAATCTGGTCGTGTGGACGGCGGGCAACGTGTCGCAGCGTCTGCACACCGCGGACCTGATGGTGATCAAGCCGTCCGGCGTGCGCTACGAGAACCTGACGCCGAACTCGATGGTCGTCACCGACCTCGAGGGCAACGTGGTCGACGGCTCCGAGGCGCCGAGCTCGGATACGGCGTCGCATGCGTACATCTATCGCAACATGCCGGGCGTGTATGGTGTGGTGCACACGCACTCCACCTACGCCACCGCTTGGGCTGCTACGGGTCAGAACATCCCGTGCGGTCTGACGATGATGGGTGACGAGTTCGGTGGTCCGGTGCCGGTGGGTCCGTTCCGTCTGATCGGCTCCGAGGCGATCGGCAAGGGCGTGGTGGAGACGCTGGCGAAGTACCCGAAGTCCCCGGCCGTGCTGATGCAGAATCATGGTCCGTTCACCATCGGCAAGGATGCTGAGGCCGCGGTGAAGGCTGCGGCGATGACCGAGGAGGTGGCGCACACGATGTGGGCGGCGCGTCAGCTCGGCGAGATCATCGAGATCCCGCAGGAGGACATCGATAAGCTCAACGATCGTTACCAGAACGTCTACGGTCAGCACTGAGGTAACGGAGCGTTATCGGCGCGTCGCAGGATTCGACGTACCGCCGTACGCCTTCATCCTGCGTCGCACCGATACCGCACGCGTTACCTCACCGCTGACTACGCCAGCACTGAGGGCTTGCAGCGAATCGTTCTCAATAACGAAAGTGTGAGCCTGCCGCACACAGACGCACAAACGAACAGGCGCCGGAATCGTTGGAATTCCGGCGCCTGTTCGCTTTTTATGTGCGATTGACGAGGTGTCAATCCTCACACGTTTGTTATTGAGAATGATTCGCTGCAACGGTACGCAAGCGTCAACTCAGCATCGCCTCGATGTTGTTGCCGTCCGGGTCGTGGATGAACGCGGCGTAATAGGTTGGCCCGTAGTTCGGACGCGGTCCGGGCTGGCCGTTGTCGACGCCGCCCGCGGCAAGACCCGCCTCATGGAACGCCTTGATCGCGTCCTCGCTCTTGGCGCGGAACGCGACATGAGTCGGCACCACGGGGTTGCCGTCCTTCGGCGACTCCAGCCACACGCTGTCACCGTCCTCGGCGTTGGCGAAGCACACCGCACCCGGGAATTCATGCTTCTTCTCGTAGCCCAGCGGGGCCAGCAGCTTGGCGTAGAACTCCGCGCGCTCGTTCGCGTCGGCGACGAACAGTCCGATGTGATCGATCATGACAAACCTCCTTGTGGACGGGAAACATCCCGTAACCATTATCGGCCGCGGGGCGCAGGCATGGCATGCAAGGTCACGATTCGGCCTTAAGGGGGACTAGCGTACGTCGATCGTCAGCGCGTCGGCCACATGGGCGGCCCTGGCACGCGCATCCGCCTCGGAATCGCCGATCGCCAGCGCGACCGCCATACGGCGATGCCCGTGCACCTCGGGCTTGGCGAAGATGCGCAGTTCGGTGCCCGGCTCGGCCAATGCCTCGGCGAGGCCGGAGAACTCCGCCTCACCATCGCCGGCAACCACGATCGCGTGGCTCGCCGCCACGGACCCGGCCGGCAGGGACAGCGCCACGTGCCCCTCGGTGACCGGCAGACCGAGAATCGCGCGGGCGTGCAGCGCGAACTCGCTCAGGCGCTGCGAGGCCATCGTCACCATGCCCGTGTCATGCGGGCGGGGGGAGACCTCGTTGAACAGCACGCGGCCATCGGTCAGTACGAACAGCTCCACGCCGAACACGCCCCAGCCGGTCTCCCCGGTCGTCCTCGCCTTGGCCACCAGTCCCTCGACGGCCGCACGTGCGATGCGACCGGCCTCGGCGAGCACGGCGTCCGACGCCGAGGCCGGCTGCCACGACTCGCGATAATCGCCCGACTCCTGACGCTGGCCGATCGGCGCGCACGTCACGATCCCGGCCGACGACGACACCGTCAGCACGGTCAGCTCATAGTCCAACGGCGCCAGCGCCTCGACGATCACGCGCGACACATCGCCCTCATCGGCCGCGCGACGGCCCTCCTGCGCCTCCGTCCACGCCGCCCCGATCGCATCGGCCGAACGCACGACCGACTGACCGTGTCCGGACGAGCTCATCACCGGCTTGACCACGCACGGATAGCCGACCTCGTCGGCGCCCTCGCGCAGTTCGGCCAGCGAGCCGGCGAAACGATACGGCGTGGTGGGGAGTCCCAGTTCCTCATGCGCGATCACGCGCAGACGTTCGCGATCCATGCAGATCGCCGCGATCTCTGCACTCGGCACCACTTGAATGCCACGGGCGGCCGCATCCGCAAGCTCGGACGTGGCGATCGCCTCGACCTCAGGTACGACGATGTCCGGGTGAACCTCATCGAACAATGCGCGCAGCTCGTCCGCATTCGCCATATCCAATACGCGATGCTCATGCGCGACCTGCTGCGCCGGCGCGCCCTCATATGAATCGGCGGCGCACACCCACGCGCCAAGCCGCATCAGCTCGATCGTGACCTCCTTGCCGAGCTCGCCCGAGCCGAGGAACAGTACGCGCGTCGGACGGTCGCCGAGCGGAGTGCCCAGCACGCGCCGCGAACCGGATTCGTGCATGGAGGAAGCGGAATCGTTGGGAATCTGTGCGTTATCGGTCATGTGCACATTCTCGCATCGCCCATAGAACACGTCGAAATCCGTCCGTCCGGCCCGGGATCCGCTCGTCATATGTCATATGTCATATGAGAGGCTTCTGTTGTTTTCGTGGGTTAGTTGGCGGGTTCCGGTAGTCGGATGTCGAGGCCGCCGCATCGGAGCATGATCAGGCCGATGAGGTTGTCGACGTGGTGGAAGCCGTAGGCCATGCGGATGGTGACCTTGATCCGGTTGTTGAACGCCTCGAGTCTCGCGTTGGAGTAGCCCAGCTCGATCGTCCTGAGGATGTCGGGGCGGCGTCTGCGGATCTTTTTGGAGAGTTCGACGATCTCGGGGATGCGGCTGTGGGACGCCCAGAACACCCAGTGTCTGAGCTCCGCGGCGGCCTGTCCGAGCGGGTGCTTGAGCAGGTTGCGCAGGAGCTCCTTGAGCTGCCAGGCGCGGTAGAGCTGGCCCTTGGGGTCCGTGTTCCCCAATGCGGTGAGGGATTCGTCCTGCCGGTCGGTCAATTGGTCGGGGTTCTTCAGGACCGCGTATTTGACGCCGCGCATGCGCTTGGTCGTCTCCTGGTCGCCGTCGCGCCTCGCGTCGTTCCATAGGCGTTTGCGGACCCTGTCGAGCGCGTCGGTCATCCAGCTGACGATGTGGAACCCGTCGAGCACGCGCTCCGCGTTCGGGCAGTGCTCCTTGACGCATGAGTCGATCCACCTCGCCCCGTCGCCGGTCACCACCTTGATGGATGCCTTCTGCTCGTCGGTGAGCTGTCGGAAGAACAGGTCGAACACGTCCCTGCCGTACCCGTCGTGCGCCCAGATGACCCGATGCCGCTCGTGGTCGACGACGACGGTCAGATACGTGTGGCCCTTCCGGTAGCTGGTCTCGTCCACGCCGATCGACGTGAGATGGTCGAACGGGCACGGCATGGTCTCCCTGAGCCGGTCGGCGACCCGTCGTGCGATCTGGCCCGCGGTCCGCCACGCCACGTGCAGGAACCCGCTGACCGTCTTCTGGTTGGCGACCGTCATCAGCCACGCGCACTCCGCCTCGAAATCACGCGTGAACCGGCTCCCGGGCTCGGCCCACGGCACGGTGGCGACGACCACGCCGCACCCGGGGCAGTCCACGCGCGGCATGGCGGCGACCAGCTCCACCCGCCAGCAGCCGAAGTCCTGATGACGCCACCGGCGCACCCCGCCGCCACGGTCATAGCCCGGGCGCCTCCGCCCGCACCGCGAGCATCTGAGCATGCCCGCGCGCGGGCGCACGCGCACCTCGAGCACGGGCTCGGGACGCATGGGGCCATCGACGATCCTCGCGGACTCGACCACCATGCCTTTGACGTTGAGAAGACGTTTGAATATGCTGTTCATCAGGCGCTTTGCGGTTGCTTGTTTATCTTGGTCGAAAACATCCTACCCGGAAAGCGCTCTTCTCTTACTCCCTCAACGACTCAACCACGAACCACCACCCACGAAAACAGCAATAGCGCCTCATATGACGCAGCGCCGCGCAACGCGTAACCGGCTATAACCAACGCGTATAGGCGCGCCCTTGAGCATGAAACACGACCTGCCGTATGGTGGAACCACCGGTCGATGGAACACACGATCGGGCCAACGTCATAAACGTCATAGCAGAGTCAACATGCCGAGGGGTGTCTGAGGGGAAGAACATGGGCAGTGACACGCCGTCGTTCATCGAGCATCTGATCTCACGAAGGGCGGCCGGGCTGCCCCCGAACCCGTTCGCCGAGGCCGACGCCCGCGCGGCCGCGGCGATCGCGGCCGGACGTCACATCATCGACCTGTCCAAAGGCAATCCGGACGGTGTCCCGCCCTCGTTCATGCAGGATGCGCTCGCCCACGCCGCGCACGACCCCGCCTATTTCCGATACCCGCAGTTCGACGGCATCCCCGTCTATCTCGACGCGATCCGTCACTGGTATGACAGCCGTCACGGCGTCGCCCTCGACACGACCATGCAGATCCTCGCCGTCGCCGGCGCGTCCGTTGGCATCTCCACGGTGATCGACGCACTGGTCGACGAGGGCGATCTCGTCGTGGCGGTGGACCCGTACTACCCTCAGTACGAGGGCTCCACCGCCGTTGCGAAGGGCGATTTCACGTCGATTCCCGTCGACCCGGACCACGGGTATCTGCCCGATCTCGACGCCGTCGACCCCGCGCTATGGGATCGGGCGAAGCTCCTCATCCTCAACTATCCGAACAACCCCACGGGCGCCGTGGCAACGCCGGCGTTCTATCGGCGGGCCGTGGAGCTCGCGCATCGTCATCACTTCGCGATCATGAACGACTTCGCTTACGCCGGCATCGAATTCGGCAGGGAGCAAGGCCGCAGCCCCAGCATCCTGGAGATTCCGGGTGCGCTCGACGTGGCCGTCGAACTTGGATCCCTGTCGAAGATGTTCATGGTCGCCGGCTGGCGTGGCGGGTGGATCGTCGGCAACACGCGGATCCTCGCCGCCGCCAAGGCGGTCCACCGTCAGACCACCGTGCTCGCCCCCAGCATCATCCAGCAGGCCGGAGCCGTGGCACTGAACAGCGACCTGCATTCGGTTGCGCGGCTCGCCGCCGTCTACGGCCATCGGGCTCAGGTGCTGACTCAGGGCCTGACCGAGGCCGGCATTGACGTGGCCGAGGTGCATGGCGGTCTGTTCCTGTGGGCTCGGGTCCCGGAGGGCTTCGGCACCTCCTCAGAATTCACCGCGTGGCTGCTTGAACACGCCGGCGTCGCCGTCATCCCCGGTTCCTGCTTCGGCCCCCATTCCGACGGCTACGTCCGCTTCAGCCTTCTCAGACCCGAGGCGGACCTCTACGAAGCCGCATCGCTCATCACACGCGCGCTGGCGTAACGATAAAAACGATAAAACCGGGGGAGTGGTGGGCAAGCCAATGCATGACCGTAAAGACTCGGCCGGAGCGGCCCGGAGCGTGTCGTGCATCGGCTGCCCACCACTCACCGGCAATGTGTACAATGCTGCCCGATCAGCGTAGTCGTACCATGGAGCAATGCGTGAACGTGAAATCAGGGAAGAGCGCGAGGAAAGCATCGACCGTCCGCTGACCATCGCGCTGGTGGTGGACACGGTAGGCAATCAGGGCAACGGCACCTCCAATTCGGCGTTGCAATGGGCCGCCGAACTACGGCGCCAGGGGCATCACGTGCGACTCGTAGGCATCGGGGCGCCGGAGTATCCGGCGCGCGTGAACAAGGTCCCGTTGGTGTCCTGGGTGGCGGCCAAGCAGCAGATGCAGTTCGCGCAGCCCAGCGACACGCTCTTCCGCACCGCCTTTCAGGGCGTCGACGTCGTGCATATCTACATGCCGTTCAAATTCGGGCGCCGCGCCGCGAAGGTCGCCCGTCAGATGGGCATCCCCGTGACTGCGGGGTTCCATCTGCAACCGGAGAACGTCCTGTATTCGGCGGGGCCGCTGCGCTACATCCCCGGCATGGAGAAGTTCCTCTACTGGCTGTTCCGACAGTGGCTGTACAAGCGCATCGATCACATCCACACGCCCACCGAGATGACCGCGAGCCTGTTACGCGAGCATGGCTACAAGGGTGTCATGCATGTGATCTCGAACGGGTATTCGCCGCGCTTCGTCGCGCGTGAGCCCATAGACCCATCCGAGCCGGCACATGTGCCCTTCCGCGTCGTCGCCTCAGGCCGTCTCGCGCATGAGAAGGATCAGATCACGCTGATCAAGGCGATCTCGATGAGCCGGCATGCCAGCGACATTCAGCTGATCATCGCCGGCACCGGACCGCTCAAGCACTATCTCACGTTCCGTGCGAACCGCCGGCTCAAGCGCAAGGCCGACATCGGTTTCCACCGTAATGCCGACATGCCGGCGCTGCTGCGCTCATGTGACCTGTTCGTGCACTGCTCGATAGCGGACATCGAGTCGGTGAGCGTGATCGAGGCAATGGCGAGCGGTCTCGTGCCGGTGATCGCCGCCTCGGAACTGTCCGCGGCGAGCCAGTTCGCGCTGCTTGATGAGTCGCTCTTCCCGGTGCGTGACGCGGCGATGCTCGCCCGGCGCATCGACTGGTGGATCGATCATCCCGATGAGCTCGCGCGATGGGGAGACCGGTATGCGGTCCATACGCGCGAGCACTACTCCGTCGAGGCGTCCGTCCACAAGTTCGTTGACATGGAGCGCGAGGCGATCGCCACGGCGGGCGCATCAGCTACAGCAGCGCGATAAGCGCGTCGGTCTCCTCGTCGGTGGTGGCCCAGCTGGTGCAGATGCGCATCACGGTGTGCGTGTCGTCGGCCTTCTCCATGAAGCCGAGGCGCACGTGCTGTTCCAGCCGGTCGATGGTGGGCTGGTCGAGCGTGACGAAGATCTGATTGGTGGGCGCGTCGAAGGTGAGCGTGTACCCCTTCTCGCGCAGTGCCTCGCGGATGCGGTCGGCCTGCTCATTGGCGTTGCGTGCGATGCGGAAGTACAGGTCGTCGGTGAACAGCGTGTCGAACTGCACGCCGAGGAGGAATCCCTTGGCGAGCAGTGCACCGTGCTGCTTGATGAGTGTAAGGAAGTGCTTCGGCGTGTTGCGCTTGGTGAAGACGACGGCCTCGCCGAACATGGCCCCCACCTTGGTGCCGCCGATGTAGAACACATCGCAGATGTCCGCCAGCTCCGGCAGCGTCACGTCGCATCCGGTCGCGGTCAGTCCGTATCCGAGGCGTGCGCCGTCGACGAAGAGCGGCATGTCGTATTTGTGTGCGACTTCGGCCAGACGCTCGAGCTCCGCCTTGGTGTACATCGTGCCGTATTCGGTGGAGATGGAGACGTACACGCATCCGGGGAAGACCATGTGCTCGTGGTTGTCGTCTGCATAGAACGTGGCGCAGTACTCGTCCAATTCGTCGGCGTCCATCTTGCCGTCGTGGTGGGGGAGGGTGAGCACCTTGTGCCCGGAGTATTCGATCGCCCCGGCCTCGTGCACGTTCGGATGCCCCGAGGAGACGGTGACGACGCCCGCGTAGACGGGGGTGATCGCGTCGATGACGACCTGATTGGTCTGCGTGCCGCCGACCAGGAACCAAACGTCGGCATCCGGTTTGCCGCAGGCGGTGCGGATTCTCTCCTTGGCGGAGTCGCAGATCGGATCGGATCCGTATCCGGGGTAGAGGTTGTCGTTGATACGGGAGAGCGCGTCGAGGATCGCGGGGTGCGCGGCGCGCGAATAGTCGTTTTCGAAGGAAAGCATGGTCACGAGTCTATGCCGGGAACATGTCGGAAGGCGACTGCGCTGTTCGCAGGGTGGATCGGATGGCAAACGACGGCAAAAGGCGGCCCCCGGAACCGAAGGGAAAAATTCCGAGGGCCGCCTGATATAGGGGAAGGAGGTGATGGAACGTTTCGCCTCATCCTGGTCGCCACGTTGGGGGAGCGTGGCGTTTTTAGCTCACACAGTACACATCGTTGGATGGGTGCACGGCCCGGCGCCTGCGCCGTATGACCTCACCGTGCCTTGTCGCGAATCGTTATCGCCATATTCAGTTATTTCGAAGGCGTTGCGCCTGCGGTCTTACGACGTTCTGCGCTTCGTTGCGACCTGCCGAATTCTCGGCCGATCTTAAACTCCGGCCTTCACTTGCAGTATACCCTGATAATGAACATCAACACGCGGTCGGACGGGCTATTGATGCTGCTTGAAGTCAATCAGGAGTAGTGGTTATAAAGATTTGATGAAAGAGAACAAAATCGAACATAAGTATGATGTTCGTACTGGGGAATCGCACATATTGCGTACCGATCAGTGCGTTTTCGCAAGCGCGACACGCCGAGGTTGGACAGCCTTGGAAACTCATGTATAGTATCCACTCGTTGTCCAACACCGACGCAAGCCGGTCAAGGAGAACGCCACATGGTGGATATAGCTCAGTTGGTAGAGCATCTGATTGTGGTTCAGAAGGTCGCGTGTTCGAGCCACGTTATCCACCCCACCGAGGCCCCGAGGCGAAAGCCCCGGGGCCTTCTTGTTTTCGCGGACCGATCCGCAGCGTATCCTGCTCCGGGGCATGCGAGGTGTGTCGTGCGTGCGCCGCATGCCGTATGCACCCGAAGGGTACTCCGGCGTGTCGTTGTCGAGCTTGAACGTATTCTAGATATTCGTGTGTGCCAGCGGCATGCCTTATGTGACAGGCGTGCGGGTTGGGATATCCCGCGAATCGCATGCATCGCGCGCAGTAATGCGGCGGCGAGAGATGAGCGGGCCATCGGGCCGGTGGGCAGTGGCTGACTTTCCGATTCGGATGCGCATATGGGCGCGTCGGGGGAGTGCGGTTCACAGCGTCGCGGGCCTCACGAAAGCAAGAGATAACACTGAATCGGAGAATTCAAGTTGCCTACTATCGAACAGCTCGTCCGTAAGGGACGTTCGCCGAAGCCGAAGAAGTCGAAGACTTTGGCGCTCAAGGGCAGCCCGCTGCGTCGCGGCGTGTGCACCCGTGTCTACACCACCACCCCGAAGAAGCCGAACTCGGCACTGCGTAAGGTCGCCCGTGTCCGTCTGTCCTCCGGCATCGAAGTCACCGCCTACATCCCGGGCGAGGGCCACAACCTGCAGGAGCACTCCATCGTGCTCGTGCGCGGCGGCCGTGTGAAGGATCTGCCGGGTGTTCGTTACCACATCGTGCGCGGCGCGCTCGATACCCAGGGTGTCAAGGACCGCAAGCAGGGTCGTTCCCTGTACGGAGCAAAGAAGGCGAAGTAAGAGATATGTCACGTAAAGGACCCGCTAAGAAGCACGTCGTTCTGCCCGATCCGATCTACGGCTCGACCGTCGTGGCGCAGCTGATCAACAAGATCCTGCTCGACGGCAAGAAGTCGATCGCCGAGGACATCGTCTACTCCGCTCTTGACATCGTCAAGGAGAAGACCGAGCAGGAGCCGGTCGCCGTCCTCAAGCGCGCTCTGGACAACATCCGTCCGTCCCTCGAGGTGCGTTCCCGCCGTGTCGGTGGCGCCACCTACCAGGTCCCGGTCGAGGTCAAGCCGAACCGCGCCAACACCCTGTCCCTGCGCTGGCTGACCGACTTCTCCCGCGCCCGTCGCGAGAAGACGATGGCCGAGCGCCTCGCCAACGAGATCCTCGACGCCTCCAACGGCCTCGGCGCTTCTGTCAAGCGTCGCGAGGATACTCATAAGATGGCAGAGGCTAACAAGGCCTTCGCTCACTACCGCTGGTAATTCAAGTAGAACGAGAGTTAAGGAAAACTCATGGCGCTAGACGTCCTTTCGGATCTTCACATGATCCGCAACATCGGTATCATGGCTCACATCGATGCCGGTAAGACCACCACCACCGAGCGTATTCTGTACTACACCGGCAAGAGCTACAAGATCGGCGAGGTGCATGATGGCGCCGCGACGATGGACTTCATGGAGCAGGAGCAGGAGCGCGGCATCACCATTCAGTCCGCCGCCACCACCTGCTTCTGGAACCGTCAGACGCACGACACCGAGGACAAGTTCCAGATCAACATCATCGACACCCCCGGCCACGTGGACTTCACGGCCGAGGTCGAGCGCTCCCTGCGCGTGCTCGATGGTGCCGTCGCCGTCTTCGATGGCAAGGAGGGCGTGGAGCCCCAGTCCGAGACCGTGTGGCGTCAGGCCGACAAGTACGGCGTTCCGCGTATCTGCTTCATCAACAAGATGGATAAGCTGGGTGCGAACTTCTACTACTCGGTGGACACCATCAGGGAGAAGCTGGGCGCCAACCCGATCGTCATGCAGCTGCCGATGGGTGCCGAGAGCGACTTCACCGGCGTCATCGACCTGGTCGAGATGAAGGCCTACGACTGGAACACCGGCGACGAGCTGGGTGCCCACTACAACATGGACCCGATCCCGGAGGAGTACGCGGAGAAGGCTCAGGAGTACCACGAGAAGCTGGTCGAGGCCGCCGCCGAGGCGAACGACGAGCTGATGGACAAGTTCTTCGAGGAGGGCGACCTCTCCAAGGAGGAGATCCGCGCCGGTATCCGCGAGCTGACCATCTCCAAGCGCGCCTTCCCGGTCTTCTGCGGTTCCGCGTTCAAGGATAAGGGCGTTCAGCCGATGCTGGACGGCGTCATCGACTACCTGCCGTCCCCGGAGGACGTGCCGGCCATCAAGGGCTACAAGCCCGGCGACGAGTCCGTCGAGATCGACCGTCACCCCACCGTCGACGACCCGTTCTCCGCTCTGGTCTTCAAGATCTCCACCCACCCGTTCTACGGCAAGCTCGTGTTCGTGCGCGTCTACTCCGGCGCCGTCAAGCCGGGCGACTCCGTCCTCGACTCCACCCGTGAGAAGAAGGAACGCGTCGGCAAGATCTTCCAGATGCACGCTGACAAGGAGAACCCGGTGGATGCCGCCGAAGCCGGCAACATCTACACCTTCGTTGGTCTCAAGAACGTCACCACCGGTGACACCCTGTGCGCCATCGACGCCCCGATCACCCTCGACTCCATGACCTTCCCGGAGCCGGTCATCCAGGTGGCCGTCGAGCCGAAGACGAAGGCCGATCAGGAGAAGATGGGCATCGCTCTGGCCAAGCTGGCCGAAGAGGATCCGACCTTCCAGGTCACCACGGACGAGGAGTCCGGCCAGACCCTGATCGCCGGCATGGGTGAGCTCCAGCTCGACATCATCGTCGACCGTATGCGTCGCGAGTTCAAGGTCGAGTGCAACCAGGGCAAGCCGCAGGTCGCCTACCGCGAGACCATCCGCAAGGCCGTCATGGATCAGGGCTACACGCACAAGAAGCAGACCGGTGGTTCCGGCCAGTTCGCAAAGGTCCTGATGAACTTCGAGCCGCTCGACACCACCGAGGGCAAGACCTTCGAGTTCGAGAACGCCGTCACTGGCGGCCACATCTCCCAGGAGTTCATTCCGTCCATCGAGGCCGGCGTCAAGGAGGCCATGGAGTCCGGTGTTCTGGCCGGCTTCCCGGTCGTGGGCGTCAAGGCCACCGTCACCGACGGCCAGATGCACCCGGTCGATTCCTCCGAGATGGCCTTCAAGCTCGCAGGCTCCATGTGCTTCAAGGAGGCCGCTCCGAAGGCCAAGCCGGTCATCCTCGAGCCGATCATGGCCGTCGAGGTCCGTACGCCTGAGGACTACATGGGCGAGGTCATCGGCGATCTGAACCAGCGTCGTGGCAACATCCAGTCCATGACCGACGCCACCGGCGTCAAGGTCATCGACGCCAAGGTCCCGCTGTCCGAGATGTTCGGCTACATCGGCGATCTGCGTTCCAAGACCCAGGGCCGCGCCATGTTCTCCATGCAGATGGATTCCTACGCCGAGGTCCCGAAGAACGTCTCCGACGAGATCATCAAGGCCCAGCGCGGCGAGTGACACGCGTGGCTACGTTGATTTGCAGTCAGTCTTCAGTCAGCGGTAATATCGTGTACCGCTGACTGGGTTCTGGCTTCTCAATGTGGCACGAAACCCAGAAACCCAGTAAACCTACGAAACGTCCAGGAGGACAAAGTAATGGCAAAGGAAAAGTACGAGCGTACTAAGCCGCACGTTAACATTGGTACGATCGGCCACGTCGATCACGGTA
Organism: Bifidobacterium callitrichos; assembly: GCF_008698085.1. Lineage (NCBI taxonomy): Bacteria > Bacillati > Actinomycetota > Actinomycetes > Bifidobacteriales > Bifidobacteriaceae > Bifidobacterium > Bifidobacterium callitrichos. The sequence goes on along the minus strand of NZ_RZJP01000001.1, from coordinate 683,821 downwards.
AGACCACGCTGACCGCGGCCATCTCCAAGGTTCTGTACGAGGAGTACCCGGATCTCAACACCGAGTACGACTTCAACCAGATCGACTCCGCTCCGGAAGAGGCTGCTCGTGGTATCACGATCAACATCTCCCACATTGAGTACCAGACCGCGAAGCGCCACTACGCTCACGTGGACTGCCCGGGCCACGCCGACTTCGTGAAGAACATGATCACCGGTGCTGCCCAGATGGATGGCGCCATCCTCGTGGTCGCCGCCACCGATGGCCCGATGGCCCAGACCCGCGAGCACGTGCTGCTCGCCCGTCAGGTCGGCGTCCCGAAGATCCTGGTCGCTCTGAACAAGTGCGATATGGTCGAGGATGAGGAGCTCATCGAGCTCGTCGAGGAAGAGGTCCGTGACCTGCTCGACGAGAACGGCTTCGATCGTGACTGCCCGGTCATCCACGTGTCCGCCTACGGCGCTCTGCACGACGATGCTCCGGATCACGAGCACTGGGTCGAGCAGATCAAGAAGCTCATGGACGCTGTCGACGAGTACATCCCGACCCCGGTCCACGACCTGGACAAGCCGTTCCTGATGCCGATCGAGGATGTCTTCACCATCTCCGGTCGTGGTACCGTCGTCACCGGCCGTGTCGAGCGTGGCCAGCTGGCCGTCAACTCCCCGGTCGAGATCGTCGGCATCCGTCCGACCCAGAACACCACCGTGACCTCCATCGAGACCTTCCACAAGACGATGGACGCCTGCGAGGCCGGCGACAACACCGGTCTGCTGCTGCGTGGTCTCGGCCGTACGGACGTCGAGCGTGGCCAGGTCGTGGCCGCTCCGGGCTCCGTCACCCCGCACACCAAGTTCGAGGGTGAGGTCTACGTCCTGACCAAGGATGAGGGTGGCCGTCACTCGCCGTTCTTCTCCAACTACCGTCCGCAGTTCTACTTCCGCACCACCGACGTCACCGGCGTCATCGAGCTGCCGGAAGGCGTCGAGATGGTTCAGCCGGGCGATCACGCGACCTTCACGGTCGAGCTGATCCAGCCGATCGCTATGGAGGAGGGCCTGACCTTCGCTGTGCGTGAGGGTGGCCACACCGTCGGCTCGGGCCGTGTCACCAAGATCATCGACTGATTATCATCGGTTCGATCATTGACACGCTTGAACTAGCGTTCTAGGAGATCCCCCTTCGAGAGCAATCTCGGAGGGGGATTTTCCATATCAGAGGTTGTATTGCGCGGGGCATGCGCCATCGGTCGTGAGGCGCGCCACGCCACTGTATATACGTTGTGGCATAATTGCCAAGGCAAATTTTGGGCGCATCGCCCCAGCCCTAGAAGTTTGAATTTGAAAATAGGTGAGTAACTGTGGCACAGACTACCAATGACATCAAGAACGGTTCCGTTTTGAACCTTGACGGCCAGCTGTGGACCGTCCTGAAGTTCCAGCACGTCAAGCCGGGCAAGGGCCCCGCCTTCGTGCGCACCACCATCAAGAACGTCCTCTCCGGCAAGATCGTCGACAAGACCTTCAACGCGGGCATGAAGATCGAGTTCGAGACCGTCGACAACCGCAACCTGCAGTACTCCTACGAGGACGGCGACAGCCTCGTCTTCATGGACATGGAGACCTACGACCAGATCTACGTGCCGAAGGCCCTTGTCGACACCAAGTTCCTGCTCGAAGGCACCGACTGCGTCGTCTCCTTCCACGACGGCACCCCGCTGAACGTCGAGCTGCCGGCCTCCGTGGTCCTGACCATCACCCACACCGAGCCGGGCCTGCAGGGCAACCGCTCCAACGCGGGCACCAAGCCGGCCACCGTCGAGACCGGTGCCGAGATCCAGGTCCCGCTGTTCATCAACGAGGGCGAGAAGGTCAAGGTCAACACCGAGGACGGCTCCTACCTGGGTCGCGAGAACTGATTCCCACGGATCGGTTCTCCCAACGGGAAACTCGATACAACCAGTCGATACGGTAACCAAGCAGGCAACAGCTAAGCAAAGGACTTGAGAAGCTCATGGCACGTTCCACCGCCCGTAAGAGGGCTCTGAACACGTTGTACGAAGCGGACGAGAAGGGACAGGACATCCTGTCCCTGCTTGAGGAACGCATCCAGACCCCCGGCGCGCAGACGCCGCTGCCTGAATACGCCATCGATATCGTCCGCGGCGTCGCCGAGCATCTGGATGAGATCGACGCCACCCTGGATACGCATTCCACCGGGTGGAAGGTCAAGCGTATGGGCGTGGTCGATCGCAACATTCTGCGTATCGCCACCTGGGAGATCCTCTTCAACGATGACGTGCCGGACAAGGTCGCCATCGACGAGGCGCTGTCGCTCGCCAAGACGTTGTGCGACGACGATTCCCCCGCATTCATCCACGGACTGCTGTCCGCCATCTGCACGGCTAAGGAAAAGCCGATCGACTGATTTTCCCTTCAACGCCTCCCCGCAATACGGGAGGCGTTTTTGTGAACGGAACGGAACGGTTCCGCGAACACGCCTTACGCCAGCGAGGCTTTGGATTGACACGTGTTTCCACCCGCGTGTGAGTCTGTGCTGGCCGATAACCTAAGTTACGAATACCCGAGTAGAAAAGGGGGTTTTGGTGAGCGAGAACGCGAACTATGGCAAGGACGATGCTGTCCTTGTGTTGGAGGATGGGCAGGTGTATGTGGGAGAGCCCTACGGTGCCCGAGGTGCTACCACGGGCGAGATCGTGTTCAACACGGGTATGACCGGATACCAGGAGACGCTCACCGACCCGAGCTACGACCGTCAGATCGTGGTGCAGACCTTCCCCCACATCGGCGACACCGGCGTGAACCATGAGGACCCGGAGTCCTCGCGCATCTGGGTCGCCGGATACGTCGTGCGCGATCCCTCCCCGAACGTGAGCAACTGGCGTGCCGACGGCAGCCTGGACGATGATCTCGTCGCCAACGGCATCGTCGGCCTTGCCGATATCGACACCCGCAAGCTGGTGCGCCATCTGCGCTCCGCCGGCGTCATGCGCGCCGGCATCTTCTCCGGCGACGCCCTGCTGGACGGCAACGGCCATCTCAAGGAGATCGACGAGCTGCTCGAACAGGTCAGGCAGACCCCGCAGATGCAGGGACTGAGCCTGTACGACGAGGTCTCCACCAAGGAGACCTACACCATCGAGCCGTGCGGCGAGTTCGAGGGCAAGGAGCCGCTGTACACCGTCGCCGCCGTGGACCTCGGCATCAAGGCGATGACCCCGCACCGCATGGCCGAGCGCGGATGCCGCGTGCACGTCGTGCCGTCCACCATCACGTTCAGCCAGATCGAGGAGCTCAACCCGGATGGTGTCTTCTTCTCCAACGGCCCGGGCGATCCGGAGCAGGCCGGACCGGAGGTCGAGCTGCTGCGTCAGGTGCTCGACGCGGGCTACCCGTTCTTCGGCATCTGCTTCGGTAACCAGCTGCTCGGCCGTGCGCTCGGCTTCGGCACCTACAAGCTCAAGTTCGGCCACCGTGGCGTCAACCAGCCGGTCAAGGACATGACCACCGGCAAGATTGAGATCACCGCTCACAACCACGGCTTCGCCGTCGACGCGCCGATCGGTGAGACGGTCGACGCCCCGTTCGAGAACGGCAGGTACGGCAAGGTGTTCGTCAGCCACATCGATCTCAACGACGATGTGGTCGAGGGCCTGCAGTGCGTGGACATCCCCGCGTTCTCCGTGCAGTATCACCCGGAGGCCGCCGCCGGCCCGCACGACGCCGCCTATCTGTTCGACCGATTCTGCGAGCTCATGAAGAACAATCCGCGCGACGAGCGCGCCAACTCCAAGGAAGGTAAGTGATATGCCGAAGCGCACCGACATCAAATCCGTGATGGTCATCGGATCCGGCCCGATCGTGATCGGTCAGGCCGCGGAGTTCGATTACTCGGGCACTCAGGCATGCCGCGTCCTCAAGGAGGAAGGCATCCGCGTCATCCTCGTCAACTCCAACCCGGCCACCATCATGACCGATCCGGAGATGGCCGACGCCACCTACATCGAGCCGATCGCCACGCCGATCCTCGAGCAGATCATCGCCAAGGAGCGTCCCGACGCGCTGCTGCCGACCCTCGGTGGCCAAACGGCGCTCAACGCCGCGATGGCCCTCGGCGAGGCCGGCGTGCTTAAGAAGTACAACGTCGAGCTGATCGGCGCCTCCCTCGAGGCCATCGACCGCGGTGAGGACCGTGAGCTGTTCAAGAAGGTCGTCGAGGAGGCCGGCGCCGAGTCGGCGCGAAGCGACATCGCCCACAGCCTCGAGGAGGTCGACCGCATCGCCGAGAGGTTCGGCTACCCGCTGGTCGTTCGCCCGAGCTTCACGATGGGTGGCCTCGGCTCCGGCATCGCCCACAACGAGGAGGAGCTGCACCGCATCGCCGGCGCCGGCATCCACTACTCGCCGACCGATGAGGTCCTGATCGAAGAGGGTATCGAGGGCTGGAAGGAATTCGAGCTCGAGCTCATGCGCGACCGCAAGGACAACGTCGTGGTCGTCTGCCCGATCGAGAACGTCGACCCGGTCGGCGTCCACACCGGCGACTCCATCACCGTGGCCCCCTGCTTCACGCTCACCGACCGCGAGTACCAGAAGCTGCGTGACATCGGCATCGCGATCATCCGCGGCGTCGGCGTCGACACCGGCGGCTGCAACATCCAGTTCGCCGTGCACCCCGAGACGGGCCGCATCATCGTCATCGAGATGAACCCGCGCGTTTCGCGCTCCTCCGCGCTCGCGTCGAAGGCCACCGGCTTCCCGATCGCCAAGATCGCCACCAAGCTGGCCCTCGGTTACACGCTCGACGAGATCCGCAACGACATCACCCAGTCGACGCCCGCCTCCTTCGAGCCGACCATCGACTATGTGGTCACCAAGGTGCCGCGCTTCGCGTTCGAGAAGTTCCCGGGCGCCGACCCCACCCTGACCACCTCGATGAAGTCCGTCGGCGAGGCCATGGCACTGGCCGGCAACTTCCAGGAGTCCCTCGGCAAGGCCATGCGCTCCATCGACAAGCGTCACATGGGCTTCAGCTGGGACGGCGACAAGCCGACCGCCGAGGAGGTCGACGAGCTGCTCAAGGCCATCCACGTGCCCACCGAGCAGCGCTACCTGCAGCTCATGCGTGCCATCTGGGGCGGCGCCACCATCGAGCAGCTGTTCGAGGCAACCAAGATCGATCCGTGGTTCTTGAAGCAGCTCACGCTCATCAACGAGACCGCCCAGGCCGTGCACGAGGCTGAGACGCTGACCCGCAAACTGCTGCGCCGCGCCAAGCTCGCCGGCCTGTCCGACCTGCAGATCGCCCATCTGCGCGGTCTCGGCGACGAGGGCGAGAACACGATTCGCGAGCTGCGCTGGACCTACGGTCTCAAGCCCGTGTACAAGACGGTCGACACCTGCGCCGCCGAGTTCGACGCGGCCACGCCGTACTACTACTCCTGCTACGCGGACGAGAGCGAGGTCAAGCCGCGCGAGCGCGAGGCCGTGATCATCCTCGGCTCCGGCCCGAACCGCATCGGTCAGGGCATCGAGTTCGACTACACCTGCGTGCACGCGGTGCAGGAGCTCGGCAAGGACTATGACACGATCATGGTCAACTGCAACCCGGAGACCGTCTCCACCGACTACGACATCTCCGATCGCCTGTACTTCGAGCCGCTCACCTTCGAGGACGTGCTCGAGATCTACGAGGCCGAGAAGAGGATGGGACCGGTCAAGGGCGTCATCGTCCAGCTCGGCGGCCAGACGCCGCTCTCGCTTGCTGCGCGCCTCAAGGCCGCCGGCGTGCCGATCCTCGGCACCACCCCGGAGGCCATCGATCTCGCCGAGAACCGCGAGCTGTTCGGCGAGGTCCTCAAGAAGGCCCGGATGAACGCGCCGCGCTACGGCACTGCCCTGAGTCTCGAGGAGGCGCAGGAGGCCGCGCACAACATCGGCTACCCGGTGCTCGTGCGTCCGTCCTACGTGCTCGGTGGCCGCGGCATGGAGATCGTCTACGACGACGCCCAGCTGGAGAAGTACGTCGATCGCGCACTGGCCGAGGCCAAGGCCGATACGGTCGTCTCCGGACGTCTGCCCTCCCCGCTGCTCATCGACAAGTTCCTGCAGGACGCCATCGAGATCGACGTTGACGCGCTGTTCGACGGCAAGGATCTGTACATCGGCGGCATCATGGAGCACATCGAGGAGGCTGGCGTGCACTCCGGCGACGCCGCGTGCACCCTGCCGCCGTCCACCCTCTCCGACGACCAGATCCGCCGCCTCAGGGAGGGCACCTACGCCATCGCCAAGGGCTGTGACGTCAAGGGCCTGATCAACGTGCAGTATGCCTTCATGGCCAACACGCTGTACGTCATCGAGGCCAACCCGCGCGCCTCGCGCACCGTGCCGTTCGCCTCCAAGGCCACCGGCGTGGCGCTGGCCAAGGCCGCCGCGCGCATCATGGCGGGGGAGACCATCGCCGATCAGCGCGCCAACGGCCTGCTGCTGCCCAAGGGCGACGGCGGCGTCATGCACCGCGGCCAGCAGGTGGCGGTCAAGGAGTCCGTCCTGCCGTTCAAGCGCTTCCGCACGCCGGTCGGCAAGACCGTCGACATCCTGCTCGGACCCGAGATGCGCTCCACCGGCGAGGTCATGGGCTTCGACCGCGACTTCCCGCACGCGTTCGCCAAGAGCCAGCTCGCGGCGTACGAGGGCGGCCTGCCGACACACGGCAACGTGTTCATCTCCGTCAACGACGCCGACAAGCGCCAGCTGCCGCTGATGGCCGTGCGTCTCGAGGAGCTCGGATTCACCATCTGGGCCACCGAGGGCACCGCCTCCGTGCTGCGTCGCTACGGCATCGAGTCGAAGATCGTCGACAAGATCTCCACTCGCGTGGACTCCGATCCGGAATCCCCGGTGAAGGTCATGCACGCCGAGGGCTCCGTCGGCAAGAACGTCGTCGAGCTCATCGAAGAGGGCAAGATCGACATGATCCTCAACACCCCGAACTCGCGCGGATCGCGCTCCGACGGCTACTCCATCCGAGCCGCCGCCATCGCCGCCGACCTGCCGCAGTTCACCACCATCACCGAGTTTTCCGCGGTGCTCCTGGCCATCGAGGCGGTCAAACGCAACGATTACCAGATCATGAGCATTCAGGATCATTCCAAGCAGTTGTTCGAATTGGAAAGCAAGGATTTCTAAACACAGAATTCCCCAAGGTTCACACATATCAGGTTCATACCAAACGAAAGGAACCGCGATGAACGCCAGCACCCAAGAGGAACAGGACAAGGAACAACTCGCGAGGCGCTCGGACTTCGGTCTGCGCCTGCGCAACTCGATGGACAAGTATGGTCCGTTGTGCGTGGGTATCGACCCACACCGAAAGCTCCTGACCGATTGGGGCTACAGCGTTGACGCCGACGGCGCGGAAATGTACTCCATGCGCATGCTGCAGGCTGCGAATGGCCGCGCCGCCGCCGTCAAGTTCCAGCTGCCGATGTTCGAACGGTACGGTTCGAAGGGATTCGCGGCGCTGGAACGCGTGCTGTACGCGGCACGGCAGATGGGCGTCATCACGATCGTCGACTGCCTGCACGGCGGCCTGTCGACCACGATCTCGGCCATCGCCGACGCCTACTTCAAGCCCGACGCGCCGCTGCGCGCCGACGCGATCACCCTGCTGCCGTACTACGGCGCTCGATCGCTGCAGGGGCTGATCGATGAGGCGCTCGACAACGGCCGCGGCGTGTTCATCGCCTCCCTGACCTCCAACGAGGAGGGCAAGAGCCTGCAAAGCGCCATCCGTCAGACCGGCGACTATGCGGGCAAGACCGTGGCCTACGGCATCGCGGCCACCGCGCAGAAGCACAACGCCGACATCGATGGCATGGGTTCCGTGGGCCTGATCATCGGCGCGACCATCGGCCAGTGGATCAACGAGACCGGCGTCGACCCGGCCCGCTTCACCGGACCGATCCTGTCTCCGGGATACGGCTGGCAGGGTGCCGAGGCCAAGGACCTGCGCACCGTGTTCAAGGGCACCAAGGGCAACGTGCTGGTGACGGTCTCCCGTTTCATTGCCTCCCACGGCCCGGACATCTCCGCGCTGTCCGAGGCGACCGAGGCGATCGCGCTGGATGTGCGTCAGGCGCTGCTCGAGGCCACTCGAATCGGTGATAGGCACGAAGAACCGGAGGGGGAGAAGTCCTCTTCCACGGTGATCGATCTGGGCGCAAACGCCGCCGACACCGCCGACAAGCAAGGAGCACAATCCGTGACCGATACTTCCGCATCCTCCGACACCGCCGAAACCGCTGCCGCCGATACGACCGGCACCGCAACGCAGAGCGCATCCGCGCCGGCCTCGACCAGTACCGTCGAAACCGATACGCAGATCGATGACGCTGCCGTGCTGCACGGCAGCCGTCTGCTCGTGCTGACCGGCCCCGCCGGCGTCGGCAAGGGCACCGTCGAGGTGGCGCTGCGCAAGAAGCACTCCGAGGTGTGGGTGTCCGTCTCCGCCACCACGCGTGACCCCCGCCCCGGCGAGGTCAACGGCGTCAACTACTGGTTCATGAGCGAGGAGGAGTTCGCCGCCAAGGAGAAGGCGGGGGAGTTCCTTGAGACCGCGCTCGTGCACGGTCTGGCCCACTACGGCACGCCGCTCAAGCCTCTGGTGGACCACCTGTCCGTCGGCACCCCGACGATCCTCGAGATCGACCTGCAGGGTGCGCGCCGCGTCAAGCAGAAGGCCGCCGAACTTGGTCTCGAGGTGATGACCGTGTTCATCGCCCCGCCGAGCTTCGACGAGCTGGTGCGTCGTCTGACCGGCCGTGGCACCGAGACCGAGGAGCAGCGCAAGCGTCGTCTGGAGACCGCGCACGTCGAGCTCGCCGCCGAAAACGAGTTCGATGTGACGATCGTCAACGACAACGTGCAGAAGGCTGCCGACGATCTGTGGAACGTCATCGCCAAGGAGTACGGCGCCAACGCCTGACGGCATAGACTCCCATGTAGATGATTGAAGGGGCTTCCTCATCGTGAGGAAGCCCCTTCATCTGTTTTCGGCTGCGGAAGTACTGGAAGCCGTCCTATTGCCGTTGCCGCGCGATGATCTCGTCGGCCAGCTTCGGCTTCTCCGTCAGCTGTCCGGTGAATCCGGGACGGATATCCATGTGCAGCACGAGACTCGTGCGATAGCCCTGTTCGGCGAGCTTCTTGGCGGCCTCGCCGGCCACGTGCAGGATGTCGTCCAGATCGCCTTCGACGTCGGTGAACAGCGCGTTGGTCTCCTGCGGCAGACCGGAGTCGCGGATCACCGAGATCGCCTGTGCGACGTACGGGGAGACCTCGGAGCCGGCTCCCGTCACCGACACCTGGATGGCGGCCACCGTATTGAGGTACGGCTTGCCGGTTTCGGGATTGATCGGTACCTCCTGCCTGATCGCATTGCGGTCCGACACTGTGTTGAGCGTGTTGTCGGGAGTGGTGGAATCCTGCGGCATGCCTGTCGTCATGATCGATTCACCTCCACGCCCACGCGTGGTCCATCGGGCCGGAGCCCTGACCAAGATCGAGCATCGCGTTCAATGCGCCGGTCAGATACTCCTTGGCGTGGCGGATCGCCTCGGGCAGCGTCTCGCCCTTCGCGAGATTCGCCGCGATCGCCGAGCTCAGCGTGCAGCCGGTGCCGTGCGTGTTCGGATTGTCGACGCGCTTGCCCTCGAACCAGGTGATCGTGCCGTTCGATTCGGCCAGCACGTCGTTCGCGTCGTTCGTGTGATGGCCGCCCTTGACGAGCGCCGCGCATCCGTATCGTTCGGTCAGTGTCTTCGCCGCGCGCTCCATCGAAACCGCGTCGGTGATCTCCATATCGGACAGCGCCTGCGTTTCGGGGATGTTCGGTGTGATCACGGTCGCCAGCGGGAACAGTTTCGAGGTCAGGGCGGCGATCGCGTCGTCGCTGATGAGCTTCGCGCCGGAGGTCGCCACCATCACCGGATCGAGCACCACGTTCCTCGCGTGGTGGAAGGTCAGACGGTCGGCGATCACGTCGATGATGTCGGTGGCCGAGACCATGCCGATCTTGACGGCGAGTGGCGGAATGTCCTCGAACACGGCGTCGATCTGATCGGCGAGGATCTTGGGCTCGGTGTCCTGGATGGAGCGCACGCCGGTGGTGTTCTGCGCGGTCAGCGCGGTGATCGCGCTCATGCCGAACACGCCGTTGGCGAGCATGGTCTTCAGATCGGCCTGCATGCCGGCGCCGCCGGACGAGTCCGAACCGGAGATCGCAAGTACTGGTGGGAGGGTTGTCGTATGTTGTGCCATAGCTCCCAAGTCTAATAGTCGAAGGCCGGAATATCACGCGGTTTTCCTTGATTATTCGCCGTTCCTATGGTGTGATGGGGAAGGTTTGACGAGGGTTCGACTAAGGAGCGGGAGGGATTATGGCAGGCAATGACGTGCTGCGTCGCGATGGCGTTCTGGCGCGCATCACCGGATTCGACGAGGGACGCGTCGCCTACTATGCGGTGATGCCGAACGGGCACACCACTCAGCTCACGTTCCCGCGTCAGGAGGTGTTCGACGTCGGCGACGTCCTGCTCGTCGGCGAGGACTTCTACACGAAGGTGCCGGCGGACGTGTGGCCGGTCAAACCGCGCGTCGGCATCGTGCGCCGTGCTTTGGACGACTGCGTGGTATTGGAGACCTCCGACGGTCTGGAACTGCTGGAGGGCGATTACCCCCTCAACATCATGCCCGGCAACACCGTGGAGTTCACCGACCTGTTCGGCATCGAACGCGTGCTGTGGCCCACGGCCATCCGACCCGGCGAATCCGACCACGACGACGACATCAAACAGTACCGGATCACCCCCGGTGCCGACCCCACGCTCACCTTCGACTCGTTCGGCGGCTACGAGCAGGTCATCACCCGCGCCAAGGAGCTCATCGAAACCCAGCTGGGCAACAGCGAGCAGATGCGCGCGATCGGCGCCAAACCCATCAAGGGTGTGATCTTCACCGGCGCGCCCGGCACCGGCAAGACGCATCTGGCGCGCATCATCGCCAACGTGGCCGACGCCCAGTTCTACCTCGTCTCCGGCCCGACGATCGTCAGCAAGTACGTGGGCGACAGCGAGGAGACGCTGCGCATGATCTTCGCGGCAGCGCAGGCCGACCGTCGCGCGATCATCTTCTTCGACGAGATCGACTCGATCGCCTCGTCGCGTGACACCGACACGAATGGCGTCGGCAAGCGGCTCGTCGCCCAGCTGCTCACCCTGATGGACGGTTTCGCCTCCAAGGGCAACGTGGTGGTCGTCGCCGCCACGAACCGCATCGAGGACGTGGATCCGGCTCTGCTGCGCCCCGGGCGGTTCGACTGGCAGATCCCGTTCCCGATGCCGAGCGAGCACGACCGTTTGTCGATCCTTGAAGTGCAGGCCCGTGCGCTCGCCACCGAAGGCGAACTGCCGCTCGCGGACATCGCCCGGCGCACCGAAGGCTGGAGCGGCGCCGAGGTGTGCGCGATCTGGACCGAGGCCGCGCTCGTCGCCGCCAAGGACCGCCGCGGCGCGATTCGCGCGGCCGACCTTGCCACCGCGTTCGCACGCGTCGAACGCAGACCGGAGCTGCACGCACACCGGATGCCCTGAAAACGCAGATGAGCCCCCTTATACGAGGGGGCTCATCGGGACGTCACCCGAGAATCACTCGGTAGATATCACTCGGTGGCGGTGGAGTACAGCTTGCCGCCCTGGGCGGTGTACTTCTCGCTCATCGCGTTCATGCCGGCGCGGATCTCCTCCGGGCTCAGCACGTTCGCGGACACGACGGTGTCGTCGTTGACGACGTTCGGGGTCGTGGTCGGGGCCACGCCGGCGATCGCCTCCTTGACGATCTGCTGCTGCGCGGCCTCGCCGCCGAACGCCTTGCGGATGTTCTGCGAGATGGCCATCGAGCAGAACTTCGGGCCGCACATCGAGCAGAAGTGCGCCATCTTGGCTGGTTCGGCGGGCAGCGTGTCGTCGTGGAACGCGATCGCGGTGTCCGGATCGTAGGAGAGGTTGAACTGGTCGAGCCAACGGAACTCGAAGCGGGCCTTCGAGATCGCGTCGTCACGGTCCTGCGCGTGCGGGTGGTGCTTGGCGATGTCGGCGGCGTGGGCGGCGATCTTGTACGCGATCACGCCCTGCTTGACGTCGTCCTTGTTCGGCAGGCCGAGGTGCTCCTTCGGGGTCACGTAGCACAGCATGGCGGTGCCGTAGCGGCCGATCTCGGTGGCGCCGATCGCGGAGGTGATGTGGTCGTAGCCCGGCGCGGTATCGGTCGTCAGCGGTCCGAGCGTGTAGAACGGGGCGCCCTTGCACACGGCCTTCTCGAGTTCGATGTTCATGCGCACCGTGTCGAACGGCACGTGGCCCGGGCCCTCGATCATGACCTGCACGTCCTTGGCCCAGGCGCGCTCGGTGAGCTCGCCCAGAGTCATGAGCTCGCTCAGCTGCGCGGCGTCGTTCGCATCCGCAAGGCAGCCGGGGCGAAGGCCGTCGCCCAGCGAGAACGCGACGTCGTACTTGGCGAAGATGTCGCACAGCTCGTCGAAGTGCGTGTACAGGAAGCTCTCCTGATGGTGGCGCAGGCACCAGTCGGCCATGATCGAGCCGCCGCGCGAGACGATGCCGGTGACGCGGTTCGCGGTCAGCGGCACGTAGCGCAGCAGCACGCCGGCGTGGATCGTCATGTAGTCGACGCCCTGCTCGCACTGTTCGATCACGGTGTCGCGGAACAGCTCCCAGCTGAGCTTGGAGGCGTCGTCCTCGACCTTCTCGAGCGCCTGGTACATCGGCACGGTGCCGATCGGCACGGGGGAGTTGCGCAAGATCCACTCGCGGGTGGTGTGGATGTCGTTGCCGGTGGACAGATCCATCACGGTGTCGGCGCCCCACTTGGTGGCCCAGGTGAGCTTCTCCACCTCCTCGTCGATGGACGAGGTGACGGCCGAGTTGCCCATGTTCGCGTTGAGCTTGGTGAGGAATCGGGAGCCGATGATCATCGGCTCGGCCTCCGGGTGGTTGATGTTGCACGGCATGACCGCGCGGCCGGCCGCGAGCTCGGAGCGCACGAGCTCCACGTCGCAGTTCTCGCGGGTGGCCACGTACTGCATCTCCGGGGTGACGATGCCGTGGCGGGCGTACCACATCTGGGTGATCGGGTGGTCCTTGGCGCGCATCGGCTGGTGCTTGCGTCCACGCCATTCCTTGCTGGCACGGCCGCGCTTGATGGCGCGCTTGCCGTCGTCCTCGAGATTGCGGCGGCGGCCCTCGTACTCCTCGACGTCGCCGCGGTCGCGGATCCAGTCGATGCGCAGGGGCTTCAGGCCCTCCTTCGGATCGCACTTGGGGCCCTCGGTGTTGTAGTCGTGGAACGGCGGGTTCGGCCCCACGCCGGGGGTGTCGGACAGCTTGATCTCGGTGTACGGCACCTCGAGATCGTACGAACCGTACTCGTAGGAGAACGGCACGGACTTCGTCTTGCGGATATGCGCCTTGTCGCGCTGCTTGGAGCCGCGGGCGGCGATGTCGACGCGCTGCTGCTTGGCGAGCTTCTGCGCCTCCTTGGCCTCCTTGGCGTTGGTGAACTTCTTCTCGGTGGCCTCGGCGCCCGGCTGTGCGGCGCCCTCCTGGGCGGCCTGCGTGTCGACGGCCGGAGTGTGGGTGACGATGCGTGGCGCGTAACCGTGCTTAGCGTCGCCGCGCACGGCCTTCCAGCCCTCGACCATCGCACGGGTGGCCTCCTCGGGGTTCTCGGCGCCGGCGATCGCGGACACCGCGAACCAGCCGGCCGCCTTCGTGCCGGCCAGCATGGCCATATCGGCGGCGGTCACGCCGCCGCCGACGACGACCGGGAATTCGGAGGCTGCGCAGATCGTGTTGATCTGCTTGACGTCCAAGGTCTTACCGGAGCCGTCGTTGCCGCCCACGGAGGCCTCCGGCTTGGTGACGGACACGTGCAGCGGGCCGGCGCCGATGTAGTCGATGCAGCCGTCGGGCAGCTCGTTGATGAGACGCACCAGCGACTCGGTCTCGGCGGACAGACCCACGATCGCTTCGTCGCCCAAGAGGGCACGGGCCTCGCGCGGCTCCATATCGGTCTGTCCGATGTGCACGCCGTCGACCTTGATACCCTTGCGGCGGGCCTGCCACACCACGTCGGCACGGTCGTCGATCACGAAGGCCACGGAGTCGGACTTGCCGTTGTCCTCGATGATCTGCGCGATGTCCTGTGCCATCGTCGTCAGCTCGGAGGCGTCGGCCTTCTTGGCGCGAAGCTGGATGAACGTGGCGCCGCCGGTGAGAGCCTGATCGACCACGTCGGTCAGCGGTCGGCCCTTGCAGTCCTCCGGGCCGACCACGAAGTACGCGGACAGGTCGAAGCTGTCGCGCATCGACGCGTATGGGTATTCGTTGTTCATTGATTTGTTCCTTTGGTTGTTGGTGGAAGTGTCAGAACATGTGGATCTCGGAGGCGGCCACCTGATCGGCGGTCACGTTCCACAGGGCGTCGAGGAAGGCGACCTGGAACGAGCCGGGGCCGTTGGACTGCGTCTCGGCGATCTCGCCGGCGCGGTCGTACAGGGCGCTCGCCGCCAGCGCGGCGGTCAGCGGGTCGGCTACGGCGAGATAGGTGGCGGTCACGCCGCCGAGCGAGCATCCGGCGCCGGTGATCTTCGTCATCATCGCGCTGCCGCCGGGCAGTCGGTAGACGGTCTCGCCATCGGTGACGAGATCGATCTTGCCGGAGACGGCCACGGCGGCCGTCTTATCCGGGGCGGAGGCGGCGAGGAACTGCGCCAGACGTCTGGCCGGTTCGACGGCCGCATCGACCTCGTCGACGGTCTCGACGCCGGCCGGGCGGGTGGCGGGCTGGTTGCCGGGTTCGGCTTCGGCTGACAGACCCCACATATCGGCAAGGGCGATGATCTCGGAGGCGTTGCCGCGCACGATGGTCGGGGGAATGGCGCGGAAGGCGCGCAGGATCTCGGTGCGGGTGCGGCCGATGCCTGCGGCCACCGGATCGAGCACCCACTTGTGCCCGGTCTTGTGGAAGGCGCGTGCGATCTGCGGCAGCGCGTCCTTGTAGAACGGCAGCAGCGTGCCCACGTTGATGTAGTCCGCGCCGGAGATCGGCGCCGTGTCGATCACGTCGTCGGGCAGGAAGCTCATCGCCGCGGCGCCGCCGGCGGCGAGCTGGGCGTTGGCCACGAGGTTGATCGTCACGAAATTGGTGAACGACTGCGCCAGCGGGCGGGTGGCCCTCACCTGTTCGACGGCGGTTCGGATGCGGACGCGCAGCTCGGCGAGATCGCATCCGGAGTCGTCAGAATTGGTATAAGAGGAATCGATACCGCGTTCGTTGCGGATGGATAGCGAAGCATCGCTCATATATCACTGCTCCCTACGCTGGTCTTAACCAACAGGTTCAAAGGGTCGGGCCATCGCCCATCTCAACCCGCCTAGTGGTGCGGGTTCCCCTGCATTTCGTTTGTTGCTTCCCGAAACTACGCGCCGATACGGACATGGTTGTTACAAAATCGCACAGACACGCCGAATCGGCCCGGCTCGGGTCTGGCGAGTCGTAGCTCGGCATGGTAAAGATCCGCGATCTCCCTGACGATCGACAGGCCCAGTCCGTTGCCGGGCCGGTTCTCGAGCCGGGACGCCCTCCCGCGATGGAACGGGATCAGCAGATCGTCCAGATCGCACCCGTCCGCCGACTCCGCTGGATCTGTCGACTCCTCCGCCTCCGTGCTGTTGGTGACGGACAGTTCGACGCCCCCGCCGTCAATGCTCCGCACGTCAACCTCGATGTCGCCGCGGTCCACGTTGTGCACCACGGCGTTGCGGATGAGGTTGCCCGTCAACAGGGCCAGCATCGTCGGATCCGCGCGCACCGCCGGCGCGGGGTCGATGTCGCAGCGCACGTCGATGCCGCGTTCGTCGATCACGTCCCACGAGGCATCCAGCGCGTGCTCCACGGCCTGACCGAGCGACGTCTCGGGCGGCCGTTCCTCGCCCGGATGCAACGCCATGCTCTGCACGCGCGACAGCGCCAGCAGCCCCTCCACCAGGTCGGCCGCGTTCCGGTCCGCCTCCAGCGCCCGGCGCACCGCCGGCTCCACGTCCGCCGCGAACCGCCCCTGCGCGAGCGGGGCGTCCAGACTGGTTCCGATCACCGCGATCGGCGTGCGCAGCTCGTGCGAGGCGTTCGCGATGAACTGCCGCTGCGTGGCCGCCGCCTGCTCGATACGCGCGAGCATCGCATTCACGTCGCCGGCCAGCGACGCCACCTCGTCCGATCCCGCGATCGACACGCGCTCGCCGGTGGCCGCCGGGTCGAGCCGGCGCATCTGCGCTCCCAGCGAGGAGATGCGCCCGGCCAGCCTGCGGGAGATGAACCACGCCGCGACCATCGCCAGCACGGCGAACCCGGCGAACAGCGTCAGCGAGAACCACATGGCGCCCTGCATCAGGGGCCCTCGCATGTCCGAGTCGCTGATCTCCATGATCGACCCCGGCGTCATCGGTCCGCAGCCCACGGTGTGGTCGGTGTAGTAGCAGCCGGTGGAGGACACATACAGTTCGCCGCCGTCGGGCGTGGGCAGCGTTCCGCCGCTGGCCACCTGATACAGCCGGTAGGACGACCGGTCGTAGATGCGGCCGAACAGCATGGTCTGCAACGCCAGGGCGATCCCGAGGAACACCGCCACCAGCAGGCCGATGGCGAGCGCGAGCTTGCCGCGGAAGGTGCGCGGGCGCAGATGGAACCGGCGCTTTCCGGACGGGTCGGACGGGCTGGACGGGCTGGATGCGTTGGTCAGACTGGACGGGTGGTTCATGGCAGACGGTATCCCTTCCCTCGCGCCGAGACGATGGCGCCCCTGCCACCGGCGGCCTCGAGCTTGCGTCTGAGCGTGTAGACGAGCGTCTTGGCCGCCCCGGCGCTGGCCGTGCCGTCCGGCCATGCGGCGGCGATGAGTTCGTCGAGCGTGACCCAGCCGCCGTCCGCCTCGACGATGCGGCGCAGCACGGCGAACTCCCGTGCGGTCAGGTCGAGCGGGGTGTTTCTCCAGTAGGCGAGTCGGCGGTCGTCGTCGATGACGACCGGTTGCGCGACGGCGCCGGAATCGTCGGAGGACCCTGCCGGCGCGCGTCGTCTCGCGTCGTGGCGCAGCAGGGCGCGGATGCGGGCCGACAGCTCCCGGTAGACGAACGGTTTGGGCAGGTAGTCGTCGGCGCCGAGGTCCAGCCCCTCGACGCGCTGCTCCGGGCTTGCGGAGGCGGTGACCATGAGCACGCTCACGTCCAGTCCGAGCGTACGGATCGTCGTCATCACCGTGTCGCCGGACATGACCGGCAGGTCGCGGTCGAGCAGGACCACGTCGATGGCGTCCCGGTGCGCGGCGAGCAGTTCCAGCGCCTCGACGCCGGTCCCGGCCGTCCAGGTGCGGTAGCCCTCATGCCGCAACGCGTCGTCGAGCGAGGCGGCCATGCCCGTGTTGTCCTCGACGATCAGTATCCCCGCCATGATCTACCAGAGGTACTCCACGGGGTCGTCGGCGCTGCTTGACGACCAGCCCTGCGACGCCTTGCAGCCGCGCACGCGCGCGTCCCCGAAATCGTAGCCGAGCTTGTCCTTCGCGTCCGTCCAACCCTCCGTCTGGAGCAGGGTCTGCCCGTCGTTGAAGTCCTTGACCGTGTAGCTCGGGGGCACCACGCCCTCGCGCCGCATGCAGTCGACGACCGCCTCGTCGACGTTGGCGTACAGGTTCGGGTTGCCCTGCTGCTGACCGTACAGTCCCTGTACGTGGGAGAACCGCAGGTAGCAGTCGGCGTAGGCGTCGCGCCACCGCTCCTCCTGCTCATCGGTGCCGACGGCGTGCTGCATGATGTCCATCATGCCGTTCGGGAACCGTTCGAGCTTCGGCTCGGGGAAGCCGTGGTCGACCATGCACGTCTTGTAGTCCGACCAGACCTTCTCATAGACGGTTGTCGACACCCGCCCCTCCTTCTTGGCCTGTTCGAGGAACGGGCGCTCGTAGTCCGACACGTACGGGTCGGCGAGCACCTCGTCGATGTAGGCGGACAGCGAGCTCGCCAGCCGCCCGTTGCCGTCGGCGTCGAGCAGCGTCGAGACCGGCCCCTGCTGTTGCGAGGAATCCCGCTTCTGCGTCGACGAACCCTGATCCCCGGATGCGGGTGATGCGGATTTCGCGCCGTTCGTCAACCCCGCGCAGCCCGCGAGCCCCGCGAGCAGCGACGCCACGGACAACGTCGCGGCCAGCAGGCGCAGGATGTGTGTGAACCCCTGTGATGATCGTCGTCCCATCTCAACCCCCTTGTCTGCAGAACCCCTGTGCCGCACGGCTGTGCGGCCTGTGCACCTTCCATCGTAGGCGGCCCCGCCCTGACCTTCGCCTGACCGTGCGCGTGGACGGCGTGGAACGATGGAATCGGACACGACGCCGAAGCCGACGTCGGGATCGAAGCCCGATCGGACGCGAGGGCGAGCGCGAGGGCGCGAGGAGGGGAGGTCATCATGGCGAAGACATCATCGGCATCATCGGGGCCGTCGATGGGGCGGGGAGCGCCGCGCGGTACTCCACGCGGCACCGTGCGACGCAGGTTCCCCGTCGCCGGGCTGCTGATCGCCGTCATCCTCACCGCGGCCGTCAGCGTCGGCGCGGCCGCGTTCCTGCTGCCCGACCGTCATCCGGCGATACTGTCGCGCGCGAAGGAGATCACCAGCGCGCCGGTCGGCATCCAGCGCTACGACGCGAACAGGCAGATCAGCGTCATCCCCACGTTCTCCGCATCCCGCCAGATGCTCATCAACACGTCCGGCACCGTGACCGCCGACCATTCCGGCGAGGGGCTCGTCTCCGGCAGAGCCGCGCTCGCGGTCGACGAACGGCCCATCGTCGCACTCGCCACCGCGACCCCGCTCTACCGCGACCTGAAATACGGCGACAAGGGCAGGGACGTGCGCGCGCTCAACGATGAACTCGCGCGGCTCGGATTCGGCGCGCCTGCCGACACCGACCGGTACACGACGCGTACGGTCAAGGCCGTCAAGGCCCTGTGGCGCGGGCTCGGCGTGACCTCGGACCTGGACGGAAACCTCGCCATCGCGGACGTGATCTGGCTGCCGCAGCGTGAGGCGGCCGTCTCCGACTGGAACGGCGTACCCGGCACCATGGTCACGGCCGGAACCACGATCGGCCGGATCCCCGGGGCGTTGACCGCGATCAGCTTGAGGGACGGCGCCGCCGAGAACGCCGACCGGACGATCACCGTCTTCGGCCAGCAGGGCGTGCTCAAGGCCGGCGC
Source organism: Bifidobacterium callitrichos (assembly GCF_008698085.1). NCBI lineage: Bacteria > Bacillati > Actinomycetota > Actinomycetes > Bifidobacteriales > Bifidobacteriaceae > Bifidobacterium > Bifidobacterium callitrichos. The sequence goes on along the minus strand of NZ_RZJP01000001.1, from coordinate 664,416 downwards.
CACGCGCATCGACGACCCGGAGTTCTGCGCGCGCGTCACCGCCTCGCCGGAGTTCCGCATGTTCGCCCAATCCTCGTCGTCCAAGTCCGTGCAGGGCCAGTCGTCGGGCCAGTCATCTGGCCAATCCGCGTCGCAGGAGTCCGTGCAGGGGATCGACGCCACCGTGGCCCTGACGCAGCCTCTCGACGTGATGCGCGTGCCGGCCGCCGCCGTGTTCGGCGTCGACGGCGATACCGGATGCATCGCCTCCGACGACAGGACGATCCCGGTGACGGTGATCGGCGCGGACCTGGGCGTGAGCCTCATCAGACCCGCCGACGGCTCCGAACCATCCGCCGGCCCCTCCACGGTGCAGGTGGGCGGGGCGATCAGGGGGCTGACATGTCCGCGAGGGTGACCGGCCGCGACCTCGCCCACCGGTTCCCCGGCACGGACACGCTGTTCGAACACCTGTCGTTCACCCTCGAGGCGGGCACCACGACGGCGATCTGCGGGCCGAGCGGCTGCGGCAAATCCACGCTGCTGTCGATCCTCGCCGGATGGGAGAAACCCGCCTCCGGCACGGTCACGCGCGACGGCGTGAACCGCATCGGCTGGGTGTTCCAGAACCCGTACGGCGTCGCCGAACGCAGCGCGCTCGACCACGTCGTCTTCCCGCTGCTCGCGCGGGGCCTGCGCCGTCGCGAGGCGGAACCGCAGGCGCTGGAGGCGATGGGCATGTTCGATCTCGGGCCCGTCGCCGACCGCCCGTTCGCCGCGCTCTCCGGCGGCGAGGCGCAACGGCTCATGCTCGCCCGAGCCGTCAGCTCGGCCCCTGACATGCTGCTTGTCGACGAACCCACGGCCCAGCTGGACACGCGCACCGCCCACAGCGTCTCGGGCGTGCTCGGCAACCTCGCCGGACACGGCATGATCGTCGTCGTCGCCACCCACGACCTCGCCACCCGCGACGCCTGCGGGCGGGTCATCGACCTCGCCGACTATGCGCCGGAAGAGGCGGCGACGCAGGCGCGGTACGGAAAGGAGACGTCATGAGACTCGCGTCCATCCTCTCCGAGGCGATGCGCAACATCGGCTCCGGCGCCGCCCGCGCCGCGGTCTGGTTCCTCGCCGTGGCCGTGGCCGGCACGCTCATCGGCGGATTCGAGGCGCTCGCCGTCATCGGACAGGAGCGCGACGCCGTCACCCGCATCCGTGCCGCGGCAGACGTCACCACCATCGTCAGCCCCGTCTCCGTGATCGACGGCGCCGCCTGCGACCGTCTCGTCGACGCGGACGGCGGGCCGCAGGCCGCGGGCGCCATGCGCGAGGGCGACCAGATCACCCCGCGCTCGACACCGGGACGCAGCATCGGCTCATACGAGGTCACCGCCGGCATGATCGGCCTGCTCGCGGCCGCCGACGCCGACCCCACCGGCGTATGGGTCTCCACGACCCTCGCCCACGACTTCGGCTGGGCCAAGGGCGTCACGATCGAGACCGACCGCGGAGACATCTCCGTCGCCGGCGTCTTCGACTGGCCGAACGACGGACGCGACACCCGCTTCGCCTACGCGCTCGTCGTCCCCGCGACGGCCGACGCCAAGCCGTTCAGCGAATGCTGGGCCAAACAGTGGCCGCGCACCGACGCGGTCGAATCGCTGCTTACCACGACCGCCATCGCCGGCAAATCGACCACGCAGACCCTCCCCGGCACCACCATGCTCAACAAAAGCCTCGATCGTGGCTGGAACGCCGCGGCGCTCTACGAGACGCGCATGACCCGCATGCTGCCCTGGGCGGCGCTCGCGGTCGGCCTCGTCATCGGCGTCGCGTCCGTGCACAGGCGGCGTCTGGAATACGCGGGAGCCCTTCACTGCGGCCAACGCAAATCGGACCAGTTGCTCGCAGCGCTGATCGAGACCCTCGTCTGGGCCGGCGGCGCGACCGCGGCAGGCCTGTCGCTGATCGCCGCGCTCTGCCTGCGCGCCTCCCCGTCCGAGCCCACGGCCGTGCTCCTCGCCGCCGCCCGCTCGCCGCTCGCCCTGTTCGCCGGCGTCCTTGCCGCGACCGTCGCCGGCGTGCTCGCCGTGCGCGAATCCCGCCTGTTTCGCCTGTTCAAGGGGAGGTGATGCGGCGCGGAGGCGGTCCGGCCGCCACTGTCAGACTGTGCCGGTATCCTGAAGCGGTTGTAAAGACCCCAAACCGTTCATACCAGAAGGTGCATTGTGGCTCAGTCCAAACTTGATGAAGTCGTATCCCTCGCGAAGCGTCGCGGTTTCGTGTTCCCCGCCGGCGAGATCTACGGCGGAACCCGTTCCGCATGGGACTACGGTCCGCTCGGTGTCGCCCTGAAGGACAACATCAAGCGCGAATGGTGGCGTTCGATGGTCGTCACCCGTCCCGACGTCGTCGGCGTCGACACGTCCATCATCCTGCCGACCCCGGTGTGGGTCGCCTCCGGCCACGTCGCCGTGTTCAACGACCCGCTGGTCGAGTGCCTCAACTGCCACAAGCGCAACCGCGCCGACAAGCTCCAGGAGAGCTACGCCGAGAAGCACGGCGACAAGCTGCCTGAGAACGGCATGGCCGACATCGTGTGCCCCGACTGCGGCACCCGCGGCAAGTGGACCGAGCCGCGCGACTTCAACATGATGCTGCGCACGCACCTCGGCCCGGTCGAGGACGAGAACAGCCTGCATTACCTGCGCCCGGAGACCGCGCAGGGCATCTTCGTCGACTTCAAGAACGTGATGACCTCCTCGCGCTCCAAGCCGCCGTTCGGCATCGCCAACATGGGCAAGTCCTTCCGTAACGAGATCACGCCCGGCAACTTCATCTTCCGCACCCGTGAGTTCGAGCAGATGGAGATGGAGTTCTTCGTCGAGCCCGGCACCGACGAGGAATGGCACCAGTACTGGATCGACGCCCGCACCCAGTGGTACCTGGACCTCGGCGTCAAGCCGGAGAACCTGCGCCACTACGAGCACCCGAAGGAGAAGCTGGCCCACTACTCCAAGCGCACCGTCGACATCGAGTACAAGTTCGGCTTCCAGGGCTCCGACTGGGGCGAGCTCGAGGGCGTGGCCAACCGCACCGACTTCGACCTGTCCGCGCACGCCAAGCACTCCGGCGAGGACCTGAGCTACTTCAACCAGGCCACCGGCGAGAAGTACATCCCGTACGTCATCGAGCCGGCCGCGGGACTCACCCGCTCCCTGATGTGCTTCCTCGTCGACGCCTACGACGTGGACGAGGCCCCGAACACCAAGGGCGGCGTCGACAAGCGCACCGTCCTGCGCCTCGACCCGCGTCTCGCGCCGGTCAAGGCCGCCGTCCTGCCGCTTTCGAAGAAGCCCGAGCTGCAGACCGTCGCCCAGGACCTGGCCGCCGACCTGCGCCAGCACGAGTGGATGATCGACTACGACGAGGCCGGCGCCATCGGCCGCCGCTACCGCCGCGAGGACGAGATCGGCACCCCGCTGTGCATCACCGTCGACTTCGACACCCTCGAGGATCACGCCGTCACCATCCGCGACCGCGACACGATGAACCAGGAGCGCGTCTCGCTGGACAAGGTCGCCGAGTACGTCGACTCCCGCATCGGCGAGCATCGCACCCGCGTGCCGATGAAGCCCGTCGCCATGGGCGGCGAGGCATGGCCCGACTCCGTGAAGATCAACGAGGCCGGCGGTCTGTACTGAGTTGACAGCCAACAGCGAAACCGTCATCGACGAGCGCGGCGACTCCCTCACGGGGGAGGATCCGCGCTCGCCGCGTCATACCGCCGCGCTCGACGCACCCGCACCGGTCATCAGGCCGGTCCGTCTCGGGCCGATCGACGTGCCCACCCCGGTCGTGCTCTCACCGATGGCCGGCGTCACCAACTGGCCGTTCCGCGTGCTGTGCGAGGAGTACGGCCCCGACGGCCTGTACGTGGCCGAGATGATCACCGCCCGCGCGCTCGTCGCCCGCAACCCCAAGGCCCTGCGCCTGTGCCGGTTCGCGCCCACCGAGCGCGTGCGCTCGCTGCAGCTGTACGGCGTGAACCCGGCGATCGTCGAACAGGCCGCGCGGATCGTCGTCGACGAGCACATGGCCGACCACGTCGACCTCAACTTCGGATGCCCGGTGCCCAAGGTCACACGTCGTGGCGGCGGCTCCGCCCTGCCGTGGAAGACCGACATCTTCACCGAGCTCATCCGACGCGTCGTCAAGGTGTGCGAGCCGGCGAACATCCCGGTCACCGCGAAGATCCGCGTCGGCATCGACCATGATCACGAGACGTTCCTCGAGGCCGGGCGCATCGCCCAGGAGGAGGGCTGCGCCGCCGTGACCCTCCACGCGCGCACCACCGCCGAATACTACGGAGGCCACTCGGACTGGAGCCGCATCGGCGAGCTCAAGGAGCATCTGACGATCCCCGTGTTCGGCAACGGCGACATCTGGGGCGCCGACGACGCCCTCGCGATGATCGCCGAGACCGGCTGCGACGGCGTGGCCATCGGCCGCGGATGCCAGGGGCGCCCGTGGCTGTTCGCCGACATCAGGCACGCGTTCGAGGGCTCCGACGAGCGGTTCAACCCGACCCTTGGCGAGGTGTGCCGCGTGATCGCACGCCACGCACGCCTGCTCGTCGAGTTCTACGACGGCGACGAGCGCATGGCCGTGCATGACCTGCGCAAACACATCGCCTGGTATCTGAAGGGCTTCCCGGTCGGCGGGTCCACGCGCAAGGCGTTCATGGAATGCGAGAGTCTCGAGGATGTGGACCGTGAGATCGGCCGGCTCGACCCGACGGTCGAGTTCCCGCCCCGTGTGGTCGACAAGCCGCGCGGCCGCGTGCGCTTCGCCAAGAAGGTCCACCTGCCCTACGGCTGGCTCGAGTCGCGCACCACCAGCCACGAGGAGCGCGAGACCCTCTTCGGCGACGACCCGATGGACGCCAGTTACTAAGCTATAAATGTGCGCTACACGCGCGAAAATATCACACAATACGGCGTGGCCCTGCGCTAGTCTAGGGTGTAACCGTGAAGTGACAGGAGCACAACGTGAGCGAGATCGCCCAGAACGAGGAGTTGAACGACAGGACCAACATCAAGGTCGTCGGCGTAGGCGGTGCCGGTGGCAACGCCGTCAACCGCATGATCGCCGAGGGCTTGCAGAATGTCGAATTCATCGCAGTGAACACCGATGCCAAGGATCTGCTGCGCTCCGACGCCGATGTGAAGATCTCCCTGTCCGATCAGTCCAGCCGCGGCCTGGGAGCGGGCGCCGACCCCGAGAAGGGTGCCAAGGCCGCTCAGGACCACCAGTCCGACATCGAGGAGGCCGTCAAGGGCGCCGACATGGTCTTCGTCACCTGCGGCGAGGGCGGTGGCACCGGTACCGGCGCCAGCCCGATCGTCGCACGTGCAGCCCACCAGCAGGGCGCGCTGACCATCGCCGTGGTCACCCGTCCGTTCTCGTTCGAGGGTCCGCAGCGCTCCGCCTCCGCCGAACTCGGCATCGACAACCTGCGTCAGGAGGTCGACGCCCTCATCGTCATCCCGAACGATCGACTGCTGGAGCTGTCCGACCGTTCGATCACGATCATGGACGCCTTCAAGACCGCCGATTCCGCACTGCTCTCCGGCGTGCAGGGCATCACCGATCTGATCACTTCCAACTCCTACATCCACGTCGACTTCTCCGACGTCACCGCGATTCTGCGTGGCGCCGGCACCGCGCTGTTCGGCATCGGCTCCGCACGGGGCGAGGACCGCGCCACCCAGGCCGCCGAGCTGGCCATCAGCTCCCCGCTGCTCGAGGAGAGCATCGAAGGCGCCCACGGTGCGCTCATCAACGTCGCAGGCCCGACCGACATCGGTCTGCAGGAGGCCTCCGCCGCCGTCGAACTGGTGCGCAAGGCCATCCACCCGGAGGCCCAGATCATCTGGGGTCTCGCGCTCGACGACGCCTATGGCGACGAGGTGCGCGTCACCGTCATCGCCGCCGGCTTCGACACCGCCAAGCAGGCGGCGGCCAATGCCGCCGCCGCGGGCATGCCCGTCGTGCCACAGCGCGCCGCCGCCCCGGCGGCCCAGCAGCCCGCCCGACAGACTCCGGCCGCCCAGCCGCAGCAGCAGACCGCTCCGGCCGACAATCCGGCTCCGGCACAGACCCAGAACCCGGCCCCGCAGGCGACCCCGGTCGCCCCGGCCCAGCCGGCTGTGACGCAGACCGGTCAGATCCCGGTCCAGCAGCCGGTCGCCCCGGCCCAGCCGCAGCAGGTGCCGCCGAGCACGTCGCCGTTCACCTTCGCGCCGGCCCCCGGCTACCCGCAGCAGCCGTACCCGCAGTACCCGCAGACCACGTACACGCCGGATGCGAACGATCCGGGTGATCTGGACATCCCCGACTTCCTGCGCTGAAACCACCACGGACGAGACTGACTAAAGAAAGGATTGAGGCATGGCTGGATTCATGAAGAACGCGATGTCCTATCTGGGCATGTCGGACGTGGCTGAGGACGATGACGATTTCGACGTCGCCGACGAGCCCGATACTCCGGTCTCCGCCGCGACGTCCGCGCCGGCGTTCGACTCGGATCGCGTGGTCACGCCGATGCCGGCGGCCAAGCCGGCCCAGTCCGGCCCCACGCTGTCCTCCGGCTCCACCACGCGTACGGCGAGTCCGTTCCAGAATCGCATGAACCGCATCACCACCATCCATCCGAAGTCCTATGAGGACGCGCAGATGGTCGGTCGTGCGATCCGCGACGGCGTGCCCGTCGTGCTCAATCTCACTGGCGTGCCCGAGGCCGTGGCCTACCGCATCGTCGACTTCTCCGCCGGCGTGGTGTTCGGCGTGCATGGTTCGATGGAGCGCGTCACCCCGCGCGTGTTTCTCCTGAGCCCCTCCCAGGTGAACATCAAGGTGGAGGAGCCCATCACCGCCAACAGCGCCCACGATCTGTTCACCGAATGATCGGCGACTAGGACGGGCGTCCATATCGGACGGACACGTTCATCGAAACGGGATCGGACCTTTACGCTCCGGTCCCGTTTCGCGTAAGCGGACATGATCCGGCTCACATCCAGTCCGTTCACAGCGAACGTTGCACGAACATTCCATGAGGCTTGATACGGTGTCGTATATGCTTTTCATCATCCTGATGCGTCTGCTCGACGGTCTTATCGACGCCTACATCACCGTGCTGTTCATCCGCATGATCCTCGACTGGGTCGCGATGCTGTCCCCGATGTGGCGTCCGCGTGGCTTCGTCTACACGATCATCGACATCATCTATCGGATCACCGATCCGCCGCTCAACTGGCTGCGACGCTACATCCCGCCGCTCAGGCTCGGTCCGGTGGCGCTCGACCTGAGCTTCATCGTCCTGTACTTCCTGCTGGTGGTGCTGCGCGTGCTGATCTGATCGGGCCGCGTGCGAGGATATCGGGTGATATCGGGGGTATGTCGGCGTTTGCCCCCGATATTTCACGGGATATGCCCGCAATCTTTTCGTAAAAGCCACGAAAACTCCATAAAGGCTCATGTCCGTGGTAAGGTCGTATCTGATACCAACGTAAGCGAGGCACAGCCCCAAAGCGAGGTGTAAGATTTATGGCTCTGTTGACGCCGAAAGACATCAGGGAGCGCACGTTCCAGACGGTGCGTTTCAAGGAAGGATATGACGTCGACGAGGTCGACGATTTCCTTGACCAGGTCACTGAAACCGTCGAAGCGCTCGGCAAGCAGGCCGTTGCGGGCGGTCAGGCGACTCAGTCGTTGGGTCCGGACGTTACCGCACTCAACAAGAAGATCTCCGATCTCAACGCTCAGGTTCAGCAGCTGCAGGATGAGAACAAGCAGCTGAAGGATGCAATGCAGCAGGGGGCCGGCAAGGGAGATCAGAACGCCCAGGTCGTGGCCGCCAAGCTGTCCGAGGCCGAGGAGTCCAACCGTGCGCTGACCTCCCAGAACGAGCAGCTCAAGGCGCAGACCGATCAGCTCAACGCTCAGATCGACCAGCTGACCGCACAGGTCGCGCAGGCCTCCGGCAACCAGGATGCCGTCGCGCAGCAGATCGCCGCCATCCAGAAGGAGCGCGACCAGTTCCGCTCCCAGAACGAGGATCTGTCCCGTCAGGTGGCCGCCTTCCAGCAGCAGGCCGCCGGCGTGCAGCAGCAGGCGCAGCAGATCGCCAACCTGACCCGCCAGCTCGAGGAATCCAAGCAGCGCGAGAACCAGCTGCGCGAGCAGGTCTCCAAGGTCGAGCCGAGCACCGAAACCGGCTCCCTGCAGAAGATCGCCGGCGCCGCAGCCGGTGCGGGCACCGAGCCCGAGCGCGCCACCGCCATGCTGACCCTGGCCATGCAGCTGCACGACCAGTACGTCGACAAGGGCAAGGCCAAGGCGAAGGAGATCTCCGAGAAGAGCCAGCGCGACTACAACGACCTCATCGGCAAGGCCAACGACTACAACGATCGCACCCGCACCGAGGCCGACGACTACAACAAGCGCGTCCACTCCGAGGCCGACGCCTACTCCGACCGCACCCGCTCCGAGGCCGACGCCTACTCCGTCAAGACCCGTCAGGATGCCGACACCTACCTCACCGAGAAGCACAACGAGGCCGATCAGTACGAGGCCGAGGTTCAGCGCCGCGCCGCCGACTACGACAAGAAGGTTCGTGCGGACGCCGTCGCGTACGACAAGAAGCTGCGCGCCGAGTCCGACGGTTACAGCAAGAAGACCCGTGCCGCCGCCGACGACTACGCCGATCAGGTGCGCACCAACCTCACCAATGAGTCCAAGCTCATCGAGGGCAACATCCAGGGTCTCAAGCAGTTCGAAGCCGAATACCGTGCCCGCCTGACCGACTTCCTCGGCCAGCTGGTCAATCAGGTCTCGGATACGAACAACTACAGCCGAACCGAGCAGTCCGGCGAGTGATTTCGGACTGAATCCGCTCTATGGAAACGATTCGAAAGGGACGGCTGCGCATACGCGTGGCCGTCTTTGCTTGTGTCGCCGTCGTCGCGCTGATCGTCGACCAGCTCACCAAACTGTGGGCGTTGGACGTGCTCGGCGACGGTCGTACGATTCCCGTCATTCCCGGTCTGCTGTCGTTCACGCTGGTGCGTAACCCGGGTGCCTCCCTCGGCTTCGGTTCGGGATCCACATGGATGATCTCGCTGCTCGCGATAGTCGCATGCATCGCACTGATCGTCGTGACCGTGCGCACCATCTCCATGGCATGGACCACCGCGTTCGCGTTCGCGTTCGCCGGCGCCTTCGGCAATCTCATCGACCGCGTCGTCTATGCCGACGGGTTCCTCAACGGCAAGGTCGTCGACTTCCTCAACTACGGCTGGTCCGTCGGCAACGTGGCGGATGTGTATCTGGTCATCGCCGGCGTCGTCATCGTCGCGATGATCCTCGCGAACGTGCCGTTCAGCCAGAAGGACCTCGACGAGAAGCGGGGTGCGAGCGAGAAGGGCAGTGCGGCATGAGCCGTCTTGTCCCAGCCCCCGACGCGCTGGTCGGCAGGCGCTTCGACGTCGCGGTGGCGAAGATGTTGGGCGTCTCCCGCTCCAAGGCCGCCGAACTCATCGATTCCGGTCAGGCGCGCGTGCTCGACCGCAGCATCGCCAAGTCGGGCACGCTGCAGTCCGGTGAGACAGTGGAATTCGATCTCGCCGAAGAGCAGCAGACCCCCGAACCGATAGCCGATGACATGGCCGTCGTCTACGAGGATGATGACGTGGTGGTGGTCGACAAGCCGGTCGGCGTCGCCGCCCACGCCTCCGTCGGATGGACAGGCCCCACCGTGCTCGGCTCGCTGCGCGATCGCGGCGTGCACATCACCTCGTATGGCGCCGCCGGGCGCGAGGGCATCGTCTCCCGTCTCGACGTCGGCACATCCGGCTTGATGCTCGTATGCAAATCCGATCTGGCATACGTGGAGATGCGCCGTCAGTTCGCCGAACATGAGGTCGTCAAGACCTATCATGCGCTCGTGCAGGGCTCCCTCAAACAGGACAAGGCCACCATCGAGGCGCCGATCGGACGAGCGAAGGTGTCCGACTTCCGCTTCTGCGTGACGCCCGCCGGCAAACCTGCCGTCACGCACTGGGATGTGATGGAGCGATTCGGGGGAGAGGCGACGCTGGTGTCGGTCAACCTCGAGACCGGCCGTACGCATCAGATCCGCGTGCACTTCTCCTCGATCGGGCATCCGCTCGTCGGCGACCACATGTACGGCGCGAACCCGGTGCTGGCCGAGGAGGTCGGCCTCGACCGCCAGTGGCTGCACGCGATGCAGCTCGAGTTCCGCCACCCGCGCACCCGCGTGTGGACGACCGTCACCTCGCAATACCCGGCCGATCTCGACCACGCGCTGGAGGTCATGCGCGCCCGCCACAAGAACGACGACGTGGTGGCCGCCGACTGACCTGCCGGGCGGGCCCGGCGGTATGCTGGAACGCATGGCTGATTCGGGAAACTTCGTTCATCTGCATAACCACACGCACTACTCGCTGCTCGATGGGGCGTCCAAGATCCCGGATCTGGCGAAGTATACGGCTGAACTGGGTATGCCGGCGGTCGCCATTACGGATCATGGCAACATGCATGGCGCGTATGAGATGTATACGAACTGTGTGGCCAATGGTGTCAAGCCGATCATCGGGATCGAGGCGTATGTGACGCCGGAGACGGCGCGTCAGGACAAGTCGCGCGTGCATTGGGGTACCGAGGAGCAGCGCAGTGATGACGTTTCCGGTGGCGGTCTGATCACGCACATGACGATGTGGGCGGAGAACGATGAGGGTCTGGTGAATCTCATCAAGGCGTCGTCGGTGGCGAACCTCGAGGGTCGTGTGCAGCGTTATCCGCGTATGGACAAGGAGGTGCTCGCGACCTATTCGAGGGGTGTGATCGCGTCGTCGGGTTGTCCGTCGGGCATTATCCAGACGAGGCTGCGTTTGGGTCAGTTCGATGAGGCGTTGCGTGCGGCGGGGGAGTTTCAGGATATCTTCGGGCGTGACAATTTCTATATCGAGCTGATGGATCATGGTCTGAGGATCGAGAGGCAGGTGACGTCGGGTCTGCTGGACATCGCCAGGCGGCTGAACGCGCCGTTGTTGGCCACGAACGATTCGCATTACGTGCATGCGGAGGACGCGGAGGCGCAGGATGCGATGCTGTGCATCAACTCGGGTTCGCATCTGGATGATCCGAACCGGTTCAAGTTCGATGGCACGGGCTATTACATCAAGCCCGCGGAGGAGATGCGTGAGTTGTTCCGGGAGTTTCCGGAGGCGTGTGATAACACGTTGGAGATCGCGGAGCGGTGCAACGTGATCTTCGATGATCACGAGGACGGCGCGTTCATGCCGCAGTTCGACTGTCCGGAGGGGTGGGACGAGGCGAGTCTGTTCCTCAGGAAGGTGGAGGAGGGTCTGGAGCGTCGGTATGACGGCAATGTGCCGGAGCATGTGTCCCGTCAGGCGGATTACGAGTGTGGTGTGATCTGTCAGATGCAGTTCTGCGGTTACTTCCTGGTGGTGGCGGATTACATCCAGTGGGCGAAGGATCACGGGATCATGGTGGGTCCGGGTCGTGGTTCTGCTGCGGGGTCGATGGTGGCGTATGCGATGGGCATCACGGAGCTGGATCCGTTGAAGCATGGTCTGATCTTCGAGAGGTTCCTGAATCCGGAGCGTGTGAGCTTGCCGGATATTGATGTGGACTTCGACCCGGAGGGTCGTCTGCATGTGATCGACTACTGCGGTGAGAAGTACGGGCGTGACAAGGTCGCGCAGTGCGTGATCTACGGTGTGATCAAGACGAAGCAGGCGTTGAAGGATTCGGCTCGCATCATGGGCTACGAGTTCGCGATGGGCACGAAGGTCACCGAGGCGCTGCCCCCGTCGAAGAACGGCAAGGACGCGAGCCTCAAGGAGATCTTCGATCCGACGTCGAAGCGGTATGCGGAGGCGCGTGAGTTCCGTGAACTCTACGAGTCGGATCATGACGTGCACATGGTCGTCGACAAGGCGAAGACGATCGAGGGTCTGATTCGTCAGACGGGTGTGCATGCGTGTGCGACGATCATGGGTAGCGAGCCGATCACGGATACGTCGCCCCTGTTGGAGCGTACGGATGGCACGGTGACGACCACGTTCGAGTATCACACGTGCGAGACGCTGGGCTTGGTGAAGATGGACTTCCTGGGGTTGTCCAACCTGACGATCATCCAGGACACGCTTCGGAACATCGAGGCGAACGGCAAGCCCGCGATCGACTACACGAAGATCCCGCTGGATGACAGGGCCACGTACGAGCTGCTGTCGCGTGGTGACACGCTGGGCGTGTTCCAGTTGGATTCCGACGGCATGCGCAGCCTGCTCAAGATGTTGAAGCCGGATAACTTCAACGACATCTCGGCATTGATCGCGCTGTATCGTCCGGGCCCGATGTCGATGGAGTCGCATATCAACTACGCCAAGCGCAAGAACGGGTTGCAGCGGATCACGCCGATCCATCCGGAGCTGGACGAGCCGCTTCGTCAGGTGCTTGACGAGACGTATGGTCTGATCATCTACCAGGAGCAGGTGCAGTCGGCGGCGCGTATCCTGGCGGGGTACTCGCTGGGCAAGGCCGACGTGCTGCGGCGTGCGATGGGCAAGAAGAAGCCGGAGGTGCTGGCCAAGGAGAAGATCCCGTTCTTCGCGGGCATGAAGGAGCACGGCTATTCCGAGGAGGCGTCGCAGGCCGTGTGGGACGTGCTGGTCCCGTTCTCCGGGTATGCGTTCAACAAGGCGCATTCGGCCGCGTATGGTTTGATCTCGTATTGGACCGCGTACTTGAAGACGCATTATCCGGTGGAGTTCATGGCGGCCCTCCTGCAGGGCGCGAAGGGCAACAAGGACAAGACCGCGTTGTATTTGGGTGAGGCGCGGCGCATGGGCATCCAGGTGCTGTCGCCGGACGTCAACGAGTCGCAGTTCGCGTATTCGGCCGTGGGTGACGTGGTGCGCTTCGGCTTGGGTGCGATCCGTAACGTGGGCGAGAAGCCGGTGGCCGACATCATCGCGGAACGTTCCGGCGGTCATGGCCGGTATGTGAACTTCATGGACTTCATCCGCCGCGTGCCCCTGACCGCGCTCAACAAGCGCCTCGTCGAGTCCCTGATCAAGGCGGGCGCGTTCGATTCCATCGACCCCAACCGTCGCGCGCTCTACGAAATCCACGAAGCCGCCATCGATTCGGTCGTCAGCCTCAAACGCAAGCAGGCCGAGGGCCAGTTCGACCTGTTCTCCGACGACGAGGACGGTGGCGCCGAGGCGATGGGTGACGCGTCCATCACCGTGCCCGACGTGGAGGAGTGGGACAAGAAGACCAAGCTCAACTTCGAACGCGAGATGCTCGGCCTGTACGTCTCCGACCATCCGCTTTCCGGCATGTCCGCCGTGCTGGCGGGTCTGCGCGAGATGTCGATCGCGCATCTCATCGACCGTGCTCGCACCATGGGCGACGGCCAGCAGGTCACCCTCGCCGGACTCGTCACCAACGTGGACCGCCGCGTCTCCAAGAAGGGCAACGCGTGGGCGATCGTCACCATCGAGGATCTGGAAAGCTCCATCCAATGCCTGTTCTTCGGCAAGGTGTACGAAGCCGCTGCAACCGAACTCACCGTCGACCAGATCGTCCAGATCCGCGGGCAGGTCGAACTGCGCGACGAGACCGTCTCGCTGCGCGCCACCGAAATGCAGGTGCCGTCATTGGAGGCGGAGGATGAACGCCCATTGGTCATCACCCTGCCCGAAGTGGCGGTCGACCGGCCGCACATGATGAAGCTCGGACAGGTGCTCACCAACCATCCGGGATACTGTGAGGTCAGACTCGCGATCATGAACGAGAAGGGCGACGCCGAGGTCATGACCTTCGGCGACCGGTTCCGCGTCAAACGCGATACCTCGCTCTTCGCCGAACTCAAGATCCTGTTCGGACCTCGGTGCCTGCCCGCCGCGTGAAAGCTCACACGTGTAGGATAAGGCGGTGAAGGACGGTCCGGGGCAGACCCTCCCGGACCGGCAGGCTGGCCGGTTACGCATCGGCGCACAATCGTCGCACAGGTTGGGAGGACTTGTCATGACACTTGGGGAAGCAGCACTTGAATCGCCGGAACTCACGTTGAACGACGCGAATCACACCGTCATTCCGCAGATCGGATTCGGCGTCTTCCAGATTCCGCCCGAGGACACGCAGCGGGCCGTCGAGGACGCGCTCGCGATCGGCTACCGTCACATCGACACGGCCGCCGCCTACTACAACGAGAAGGAGGTCGGCGAGGCGCTCAAGGCCACCGGCATGACCGGCAAGGTCTGGGTCACCACCAAGCTGCGCAACTGCGACCAGGGACGTGAACCCGCACGCATCGCCCTCGAACGCTCGCTCGACAAGCTCGGCCTCGACCACGTCGACATGTACCTGATCCACTGGCCGTTCGCCGCCGTCGACCTGTACCGCGAGACGTGGCGCTCGCTGCTCGACCTGCGCGACGCCGGACTCATCCGCGTGCCGGGCGTCAGCAACTTCCTGCCCGAGCATCTTGAGGCCATCATCGATGACTCCGGCGCGGCCCCGGCAGTCAACCAGATCGAGGTGCACCCGCGGTTCAGCCAGCCGGCGAACATCGCCTATTGCAAGGACCATGGCATCACCGTGGAGGCGTACAGCCCGCTCGGCCACGGTTCCGACATGAACGCGGAACCGGTGCTCGCCGCCGCGCAGGCGCATCAGGTCACGCCCGCCCAGGTCGTGTTGCGCTGGCACACGCAGGAGGGACGCGTCGTCATCCCGAAGTCCAAGCACCCCGACCGCATGCGTCAGAACCTTGCCGCGGCGTCGTTCGATCTCACCGACGCCGAACTGGCGGCCATCGACGCGCTCGACACACCCGAAGGACGCGTGAGCGCGGATCCGGCCACGTTCGTCCAATCGCAGTCGTGGGCCAACCAGCACTCGCGCGGCAACATCTAGTCCTCTGTTAGGTCGCCGCCGTTATGTGACGATGCACGACACACTCAAGGCACCCGGCCTCGCAGCATAGCTGCTCGCTTCGCCTATGTGCAATCCACTGGATTGCACATGTTAACGGCTCAGCAGCCAAGCCTATGGTCGTGCATCGTCACATAACGGCGGCTCGGATAGTGACGAACTCACGTTCGCGCGCTGCTGACTGAGAATCCTGATTAAGCGCCCGATCACCAGGGTTTGGTGGTTTGATTCTGGTCGGCCTTCTTGCTGGGGGTCTGCTGGGTGGAGGTGCTGGTGTCGGTGGACTGCTGGTTGGATCTGAGCAGCTGCTCCACCTGAGCCCTCTGCTGATCGGTGAGTGCCGGGCCGTTGGAGGAGTTGTCCTGGTTGTTCGTGGCGGCGCCTGTATCGTCGGAGCCACTGCCGGAGCCGTTCGTTCCGTTGCCGGACGAGGACGACCCCTGCTGCTCGGCGAGACGCCGCTCGATCAATGCGGTGAGCTGACGGGAGATCTCGGTGTTCGTCCTTAATGACGACCGCACGTTCGGCAGCAGCGCGGCTTCGAGCGTGGCGGCCTCCCTGAACTGGGCGTCGGTCTGCTGCTGACTCGCCTTGAGCGTGGCGAGATCGGCGTCTTCCTTGTCCGCGGCCTTGATGTTGCGCGTCAGAGTGGCGGTCGCCTGATTGAACTGGCCGACCGCCACGAGGTTCGTCAGAGCGAGACCGGCCGTGACCAGGGCTGCCACGGCCACGACGATGAGCAGGATGCGCACGGGCAGTGCTGCCCGAGGACTCGCCGTGCGTGCGGCGTTCGTGACGCGCATATCGGTTTCGCTGGTCATATCAGCCTCCTCGACAGTACGATCTGTGCGCCGGCCTCCCATGCCAGCAGCAGAGCCATCACGATCGCCAACGGCCATACGACGGGCGTCGTACGGGTGCGGGACTTGGCCGTGGACGTGATCTTCCACTGGGTGGATGCCTTGGCCGACAGCCCGTCCTTCATGGTTTTGGCGGCGGAGACGGGCAGATACGATCCGCCCATCTCGTCGGCGATGTCCTTGAGGTTGCCTTCGTCCATCTTCGAGATGCCGGGCTGTCCGGTATCGGGGTCCGTCACCCACTGCTGATCGGACTGCCCGTTGGAGTTCTGTGCGCTCACACCATCGGCGATTCGCGGGATCCTGCCGCCCTGCGTCGATCCGACGCCCACGGTGAACGCGTCGGTCAGATAGCTGCGTAGCGTCGAGAACGTGCGTCGCGTACGCGCGGAGGTCTGCTCGCCGTCGGTGATCATATACAGTACGATCGCATCATCGGGATGCAGATCGCGCATCTGCTTCAACGTGGAGACCAACGAGTCGAGCGGCGCATCGAGCGACGAACCGCTCGACACGCTCGTCGCCTCGGGAGCGAGCGTCGCGGCCCAGTTGCGGATCGCCGGCGCATCCGGGGTGAGCGGTACGTCAAGCGTGCCGGACGCCCCGAACCGCATTGCGGCGAAACTCGCATCCGCATACAGGTTCGTCAGATCGTCCACGGCCCTGCGCGCCGCATCCAGACGCGTGATCGTCTCATCGGAACCGTATTTCGCGTCCGAGACGGCCATCGAACCGGTCACATCGACCGCCACGACCACATCGGTGGCGTTCACCGCACGCGACGTGGTCGACGAGACGACGCTCGGCGTGAGCATCATCAGCGCCGCGATCAGACAGACGAGCGTGCGCCTGACGCACGAGCCTACCGTCTCGTCGCCGGCACGACCACGTGCATGCCGTACGATCTCGACGACGGCGAGCATGATCATCAGCGTCGCGATCGCACCGCCCGCAAGCCAGCCGAGCGCGGGGGAGAGGGTCAGCGACGTCAGTGCATTCAACGGATTCGTCATCGCTTCAACCTCCAGACGGTGATCAGCCACAGGCCGAGCGCGATGCTCAGGGCCAGCGTCCACCACTTCGGATCGTCGACGACGGCGGCCTGATGGGCCTGACGTTCCTGCGTCTCGCGTCTGCCGTCGATGTCACGCACCAGTTCGTCCACGCTCGACCCGTTCGCCTGGGTCAGGAAGACGCCGTCATGCGCCTCGATGAGCTGCCTCATGCGCGTGGTCGTGTTCTCGCCCTCGCTGGCACGGGGGCCGGAGAACAGGCCGTCTACGGTGATCCCCGCCTGCGAGGTCAGATCCAGCGCCTGCTCGAGCGTATACGTGGGCGTACCGGACACCACGTTATCGGTGGCGAGCACGATCGAGGCGGCGCGGCTGCGCTTCGCCGATGCGCCGGCGGAGTTGGACGAACCGGTGGAACCGTAGGTGAATCCGGGCAGCATCGCGGCGCAGGAGACGACGCCATCGCCGATCAGCGACGTCGTGTCCTTGCGGTTCTGCGTGCCCTCAAGCCAATCGGAGATTCTCTGATAGTCGGAGTCGCTCATCTTGTCGATATCATCCTGCGATTCGACGCCCTTGAGAATGTCCGACGACTCCCTGAGCTGTCTGGAGACCAGATCGTAGTCGTCGGTCAGCGGAAAGACCGTACGCGAGGTCGAGTTGAAGATGCTCATCCCGATGCGCTCGCCCTGGAAGCGTGAGACGAGGTCACGATACGTGTCGATCACCTGACGGTCGTACGGCAGCGTCGATCCGGACACGTCGAGACACAGGACGATGTCACGGCTTGCGGAACGCTCCTGACTGCTGTCCACCGTCGACGGACGCGCGGCCAGCGTGACCGAGAGCAGTGCGGCCGCTGCCAGCAGCGCCATCGCGGCGCGGTTGAGCCAGCGCCACCTACGGAACAGGCGCGAGGCGAACTCGGTGTTGAGATCGTCATCCAACGAGAACACCCGTGCCGCATCGGATTCGTCACGCCCCCGGCGCGACAGCGCGATCGTCAGGATGATGATCGCCGCGACGACGGCCACGCCTACCAGTGCGGCCCACGGCCATTGCCAGGACAGTTGCATCAGCGAGACCACCTTTCCACCAGATTCGACACCCATCCGGCGGCCTCCTCCACACTCGCCTCCCGGGCGGGTCCGTTGACCGCGCTATCCGCGAACTCCGGCGGGTACAGCGCCGAAATCGTCAGACGCAGCATATCGAGTCCTTGCTTCGTCGACGACGTGCGCGGTTCGCGACGGATGTCGGCGAGCGTATGCGACTTGAGATCACGTCCCGACGCCTCGGACGCATAGTCGCGGGCGATGGACGCCAGTTCGGCGAACGCCTCGCCGCGCTCCAACGCTCCGGCCTGATGGCGCGACACCACATCGTCGATACGCCGATGCCAACGGCGACGATCCTGCGCATCGGCGTGCGCGCCACGCTGACGCGCCGCGGCGCGCACCCTTCTGGGACGGGACAGCAGCACCGCGCCCACGACCAGTGCGATCGCGGCCAGCACGCAGGCGACGGCGACGGCGACGAGCGGCGTCGTCAGATCGATCGGACCGACGGGAGTACCCATAGAAAGAGGTTTCACGGCCGCGAAGACGAACGAACGCATGATCACGCCTCACCTCCCGACATCGACAGCGAGCCGCCGACCGCCGGATCGCGCGCAACGAGACGGACGCCGGAAGTGCCGGCCAGCGAGCGGGAGACCAACGCGACGAACGCGTCGAACATCGCCTCGCTGGAACCGGCATGGATCAGATGCCCTCCCACACGCGAGAGCTCATGCTCCAGCGAAGCCGCCAGAAACGCGCGATGCGTATCCACCTGTTCGGCCGCACGCGCGTCGACGAAGAACGCGGGCAGCCGTCTGCCGCCGAGCCCATCGAACACATGCGTTCCGGCCGCCACGGCGAACGGATTGACCGTCGCCACATCGATGAGCACCACCGGATGCGTGCGGGCGATGAGCCGGATCGACTTGATATGCCGTTCGACCAACGCCTGCTCGTCGGTGGCGATCACCACCAGCGCACGGCGATCCTTGATGCGCCGCGCGTAGTCGAGCAGTGCATCGATATTGCGACCATGACGCCACCTGCGGTTCAACGCGCCGTCCAGCGTGCGCTCGAACTGGGCGAACCCGCCGTTGAACGGCACTCGCGTGATGCTCGCCGCATCGCCGAACACCAGCGAGATGTCATCCGAACGGCGCAGCGACAACGCGGCGAACATGCGCAGCGCATTCGCCGCCACCTCATACGCGCGTTCCCCCGACTCGCATGAACCGGTCATCTCCAGACCGACATCAAGCAGCATCCACACGCGCGACGTGACCAGACGCTCACGATACACCACCATCGGCCGGCCCATGCGGGCGCTGGTCTTCCATTCGATGAGACGCGCCTCGTCACCGGGCTCGTAGGCACGCACATCCATCAACTCGTCCGAGCCGCCCGCACGCCGAGAGGAATGCTCGCCCTCGATCACGCCCAGCGCCTTACGGACGGTGGGCATCGTCAGCTGCGTGCCCAACGCCTCGATCCTGGCCCTGATCGGATCGTCGATCATGGAACGGGGACCGCCTGGACGATGCGATCAACCACCTGATCGGCGTTCACGCCATCCGCCAGCGCCTCGAACGTCAGCAGCACGCGATGGCGCAGAATCTCACGCATGTGCGCCTTGAGATCCTCCGGCACCACGTAATCGCGGCCTGACAGCAGCGCGCTCGCCTGACCGATGCGGACCAGCGCGATGGAGGCGCGCGGCGAGGCGCCAAGCCTGACCAGCGACCCCAGACCCTGCACCGGATGCGAGCCGGCACCTCGGGAGGTCGCCGTCACATCGGCCGCATAACGCATGATCGCATCGGAGACATGCACGCGTCGGGCGGCATCGCGCAGGAACTCCACGTCACGGATCGACAGGCGCTCGGCGGTCAGCTGCGTGGGATCGAACACATCCGAGCCGCGACGGGTGAGCAGCGCCAGCATGCGCGTCTCCTCGTCCGGCGTCGGATAGGTCATCATCGCCTTCATCATGAAACGATCCATCTGCGCCTCGGGCAGCGTGAACGTGCCCTCCTCCTCGATCGGATTCTGCGTGGCGATCACCATGAACGGCTTCGGCAGCGCGATACGCTGGCCGCCGATCGTGGTCGCGCCCTCGGCCATCGCCTCGAGCATCGCCGACTGCGTCTTCGCGTTCGAGCGGTTGATCTCGTCGAGCAGCACGAAATTGGCGTGGATCGGACCGATCTGCGTGGTGAACTTCTGCGTGGCGAAATCGAAGACCTGCGTGCCGACCAGATCGGACGGCATGAGATCGGGCGTGCACTGCACGCGCTTGAACGTGCCGGAGACCGACGTCGCCAGCGTCTGTGCGGCGGTGGTCTTCGCCAGACCGGGCACGGATTCGATGAGGATATGGCCGCCGGCAACCAGTGTGAGGATCAGCGATTCACGCAGATTGTCCTGACCGACCAGCGTCTGCGCGAACCGTGAGCGGATGCGATCGGCAAGCGCCTTCGAGCGCGCGACATCATCGGCGCTCAGCGCGCTCGCCGACGCGGAGACCGGCGTCGGCGGCATCAGAGGCGATTGCGTAGGCTGCAGGGGCGTCTGCGGTTTGGGAGGGAAAAATGCCATGCGCTCCACTGTAACTAGGTGCGGTGACCGGGATCAGGGCAGCTGCCAGTTGACGGGGTCGGCGCCCATGGCGATGAGGGCCTGATTGGCCCGGGAGAAGGGGTGGGAGCCGAAGAAGCCGCGTGAGGCGGACAGTGGGCTTGGATGTGGGGATTTGATGATGACGGCGTTGGTCAGCAGAGGTTCCAGCGTCTGCGCATTGCGGCCCCACAGGATCGCGACCAGCGGACGCGGCTTGCCCGTCTGCGGATCGACGCGCGCGTTCAGGGCTCTGATCGCCGCCTCGGTGACCTGTTCCCAGCCCTTGCCCTGATGCGAGTTCGGACGGCCCACGCCGACCGTCAGACACCTGTTGAGCAGCAGCACGCCGCGTTCGGTCCATGGGGTCAGATCGCCGTTGCTTGGCATCGGCACCCCCAGATCGGAGACCAGCTCCTTATATATATTGATCAGGCTCTTGGGCAGCGGGCTGACGTCCGGGGCGACGCAGAAGCTCAGTCCCACCGGGTGCCCCGGAGTCGGGTAGGGGTCCTGACCGACGATCAGCACCTTGATCGAATCGAAGGGGATCGTGAACGCCCGGAGGATGTTATGGCTTGCGGGCAGCCAATGGCGTCCCGCGCGATTCTCCTCGCGCAGAAAATCTCCCATGTGGTGGATCGCCGGTTCGACATCCGCCAATGCGGCGGCCCAACCGGGTTCGACGAGTTCACTCAACGGTTTGACGCTCATGATGGTCTACTCTACGCGCTCCATGCGCCGTACACGAACGTGCACATCCGGTGGCGGCACGGGCGCATCATTGCGTATGGGGATGCGCTGACGTTACACTCTTGGATAGTTCACATGGATGGAGGAATGAGCAGTATGGCGAAGCGAGATCGAAAGCGGGACAACGGCGAATCCTATGAGCCGGACGTCTTCGACAATCCGCCGTCGGGCCCTGCCGGCGTCCATCGCGGCAACACATCCCTAGCCTCACGCCTGGTGCCGTTCGCGATCGTCGTGCTGGTGGCGGCGCTGTGCGGATTCGCCGCATGGGGATTCTTCTCCGGCGAAGTGAACAACATCACATGGCCGTGGTCCTCGCATTCCACCACGCAGAGCGCGGCCGACGCGTCGAGCGAGTCGAAGTCGTCGTCCTCCGACTCCACGGACTCCTCCGATTCATCCGATTCCTCGAAGTCCGACTCCTCGGCGTCAAAGGATTCGTCCTCTGATTCGTCCTCGAAGCAGGATTCCTCCGATCAGCAGACGAGCGATGCGCAGGCCCAGCAGGATGAGGCCGCCAAGCAGCAGGCGGCGCAGCAGCAGGCCGAGGCGGCCGCCCAGCCGAACAAGGCGACCGAGGTGCGGGTCGTCAACGGCACCAGAACCTCCGGATACGCCACCTCCCGGAAGAACACGCTCAATGCGGCCGGCTATACGAATGTCGTGGCCGCCAACCCGAGCGGCAGCCTGCCGAGCTCCACCGTGGTGTGGTACCAGTCCGAGTCGGACAAGGCCACGGCCGAGAACGTGGCCAGTACGCTGGGCATCTCCAATGTGCAGCAGGCGTCCGGCATCTCCGCCGCGATCGTGGTGGTGCTGATGAACTGAAATCCCATGAATCAGTTCCATGCGTGGAACCCGCCTTGTTGTTGTTTTGGGTCGCGTCTATACTGGCCCTTTAGTCGCGAGGCGGGGGGAGCGCGGTGTTGTGGTTGTATGTCCCTCCGTGTCGGGAGAGATATAGAGCTCACACAGCTAAGGGAAGTGCAAACATGGCGCAAGGAACCGTAAAGTTTTTCAGTAACGGCAAGGGGTATGGCTTCATCACGCCGGAAGGCGGAGGTGAGGACGTGTTCGTCCACTACTCGGTTATTCAGGGCGAGGGATTCAAGACTCTGGACGAGGGAGACAAGGTCGAATACGAGGCCGAGAAGGGCCCCAAGGGAATGCAGGCCACGAAGGTCACCAAGCTGTGAAAATGTGACCGCGTGCGAGTACAAGGCATCGCCCGCATATAAGTGAAGAGTTCGTGAGGTTGAGGATTCGGACCCCTCAGGTTGCCCCGGTCAGTACGACGGGGCTTTTTTCATGCCTTTTTTCCATCTTTTCCCTCGGCTGTTTCATGCCCAAAGCGCAATCGCCGAAACGAATGTTGGCACTCGACGATGCAGAGTGCTAATGTCTGGGTTAGCACTCGGAGGTCGAGAGTGATAACCCGCAGCTGACGGCGGGAGGTTGCTCCGGACCGTACGGGTGAAT
The DNA here is from genome assembly GCF_008698085.1 of Bifidobacterium callitrichos. Taxonomy (NCBI): domain Bacteria; kingdom Bacillati; phylum Actinomycetota; class Actinomycetes; order Bifidobacteriales; family Bifidobacteriaceae; genus Bifidobacterium; species Bifidobacterium callitrichos. Next base: position 641,604 of record NZ_RZJP01000001.1, on the reverse strand, counting down.
AACCGGAACCGAATAAAGCCATTTGGAGGAACACAACCATGGCAAAGATCATCGCGTATGATGAGGAAGCCCGTCAGGGCATGCTGGAGGGCCTCGACAAGCTCGCCAACACCGTCAAGGTCACGCTGGGCCCGAAGGGCCGCAATGTCGTGCTCGACAAGACCTACGGCGCTCCGACCATCACCAACGATGGCGTCTCCATCGCCAAGGAGATCGATCTCGAGGATCCGTACGAGCGCATCGGCGCCGAGCTGGTCAAGGAAGTCGCCAAGAAGACCGACGACGTCGCCGGCGATGGCACCACCACCGCTACCGTGCTGGCCCAGTCCCTCGTGCACGAAGGCCTGAAGAACGTGGTCGCCGGTTCCAACCCGATCGCGCTGCGTCGCGGCATTGAGAAGGCCGCCGACGCCATCGTCAAGGAACTCATCGCCGCCGCCAAGGACGTCGAGACCAAGGACCAGATCGCCGCTACCGCGACCATCTCCGCCGCCGATCCGGAGGTCGGTGAGAAGATCGCCGAGGCTCTGGACAAGGTCGGTCAGGACGGCGTCGTGACCGTCGAGGACAACAACCGCTTCGGTCTGGATCTCGAGTTCACCGAGGGCATGCGCTTCGACAAGGGCTACATCGCCCCGTACTTCGTCACCAACGCCGACGACCAGACCGCCGTGCTCGAGGATCCGTACATTCTTCTGACCTCCGGCAAGGTCTCCAGCCAGCAGGACGTCGTTCACGTCGCCGAGCTGGTCATGAAGACTGGCAAGCCGCTGCTGATCATCGCCGAGGACGTCGACGGTGAGGCTCTGCCGACCCTGATCCTGAACAACATCCGCGGTACCTTCAAGTCCTGCGCCGTCAAGGCCCCGGGCTTCGGCGACCGTCGCAAGGCCATGCTGCAGGATATGGCCATCCTCACCGGCGCTCAGGTCGTCTCCGATGAGCTGGGCCTCAAGCTCGACTCCATCGACACCTCCGTGCTCGGCCACGCCAAGAAGGTCATCGTCTCCAAGGACGAGACCACCATCGTTCAGGGTGCCGGCTCCAAGGAGGACATCGACGCCCGCGTTTCCCAGATCCGCGCCGAGATCGAGAACACCGATTCCGACTATGATCGCGAGAAGCTGCAGGAGCGTCTGGCCAAGCTGGCCGGCGGTGTCGCCGTCATCAAGGTCGGCGCTGCCACCGAGGTCGAGGCCAAGGAGCGCAAGCACCGCATCGAGGACGCCGTGCGCAATGCGAAGGCCGCCATCGAGGAGGGTCTGCTGCCCGGCGGTGGCGTCGCCCTCGTTCAGGCTGCCGCCAAGGCCGAGAAGGATGAGTCCGTCACGTCTCTGACGGGCGAGGAGGCCACCGGTGCGGCCATCGTGTTCCGCGCCATCGAGGCCCCGATCAAGCAGATCGCCGAGAACTCCGGTGTGTCTGGCGACGTCGTGATCAACAAGGTCCGCTCGCTGCCGGAGGGTGAGGGCTTCAACGCCGCCACCAACACCTACGAGGATCTGCTGGCTGCCGGCGTCACCGACCCGGTGAAGGTCACCCGCTCCGCTCTGCAGAACGCCGCCTCCATCGCCGGTCTGTTCCTGACCACCGAGGCCGTCGTCGCCAACAAGCCGGAGCCGAAGGCCGCCGCCCCGGCCGCCGGTGCCGACATGGGCTACTGATCGTCACCCCAAGGATAGACGGACAGTTACGTAGACGAATAGTCTGACGCAAGGGTCCCGGTTCCCGCTCATGGGAACCGGGACCCTTGTTGTCGTTCATGGGTTCACGCGGTTCATGGGTGTGTATGAGTTCGACGTGCGTGTCGGTCATGCCGGACCGTTCCCCGGCCGGAAGGCGCTAATGTGGGACATATGACTTTCGCTTTCGCACGATTCGCTGATCACGACGATTCGAGAACGTCGTCTTCGCGCCCGATCATGCTCCCGGTCGTGGCGGCGCTGCTGATGTGCCTTACCATGATCGTGCCGTCCATGGTGCTTGCTCCCGTCGCCGTGGCGGCGCAGACCGGAACGATGACCAACGAGATCACCGACCCGCAGAACCTGCTCGGCTCCAACGTCTCCACGGTCACCGACAAGATCAAGCAGACCGAGGAGACCACCGGAGTGCACGTGCATCTGCAATACGTGGAAAGCTTCGGATCAGACATCACGCCGTCCACATGGGCGAACCGCGTGCTGGAGGCGAGTAAGCCGGAACCCAACACCGTGCTGCTCGCGGTGGCCTCCGGCGACGGCAATCTCATTGTGGCTGTCTCGTCGAACTCCGACGAATGGCTGCGCGACGAGAACACCGTCGACGAGCTGAGCAAGGCGGCCACGGCCCCTCTGGCCAAGCAGAACGACCAGAACTGGTCGGGCGCGGCGATCGCCATGATGGACGAGATCGAACAGCAGAAGCGGACCTCGACCAACTCGCGCGCCATCAGAATCGGCGTCATCGTCATGGGCGTCGTGCTCATAGTGCTCGTCATCGTGATCGTGGTGACGCTGACCGTGCGTCGCCGTCGCAGGGGGCGCAGAGCCGCCGGCGGCTCCGGATCGAAGTCGTCGAAGAAGTCGGACAGGTCGTCGAAATCGCAGCCGGCGACCGGTGCCGGTGCCGAGCCCGCGGCGGAGGAGAAGGCCATGGCCGACCTGCTCAATGCGATCGAGAAGGATGAGAGGAACGAGGAGAGCGGCGGAGCCAGGCCGATGACCCGACGTCAGATGCGCGAGGCGCGCAAGGTCAAGCGGGGCCCGTTCGGCCGGAAGTAGGCAGGACAGGCCGCACATCGCCAGGCCGGTTCGATCGGCAAAGAACGCACAGACGCCTTTCAGGAAACCTCCAGACAGAGAGGCCAAGCTGGAAGCCATGAGCAAGCCTATTGAAGCAAACATCGTCGTCGTCGACGACGAGCCGTCCATCCGTGAATTGCTGGTCGCCTCGCTCCATTTCGCGGGCTTTGAGGTGAACACCGCAGCCTCCGGCTCCGAGGCCATCGAGGTCATCGAGAAGGTCAGGCCCGACCTCATCGTGCTCGACGTCATGCTGCCGGACATCGACGGATTCACCGTCACCCGCCGCATCCGTCAGGAGGGCATCGATTCCCCCGTCTTGTTCCTCACCGCACGTGACGACACTCAGGACAAGGTCATGGGACTGACCGTCGGCGGTGACGACTACGTCACCAAGCCGTTCAGCCTCGAGGAGGTCGTGGCGCGCATCCGCGCCATCCTGCGCCGCACCCGCGAGCAGGAGGAGGATGATCCGGTCATCCGTGTGGCGGATCTGGAGATCAACGAGGACTCCCACGATGTGACGCGTGCCGGTCAGACCATCGATCTGAGCCCCACCGAATACAAGCTGCTGCGCTACCTGATGGACAACGCCGGACGAGTGCTCTCCAAGCCGCAGATCCTCGATCACGTCTGGCAGTACGACTGGGGCGGCGACGCGGCCATCGTCGAAAGCTACATCTCCTACCTGCGCAAGAAGGTCGACGGCATCGAGGTCACCGACGAGAACGGAGAGAAGCATAAGGTCACGCCGCTTATTGAGACCAAGCGCGGCATCGGATACATGATTCGCGAACCGAAGTCATGATCGTACATCCCGCGAACACCGCCGGAACGTCGAAACCAACCGCAGCTGCAGGCGCTCCCGGAAGGCCCGCAGCCCCCGTCCCTGCGGCGGGCAAGGGCCCGTGGCATCGATTCACCCGACTGTTCCTCGACAGGATCGACCGCGTCTCGCTGAGCGCCAAGCTCGTCGCCTGCACGCTGGTCATCCTCATCGTCGGAACCGTCGGCATTTCGGCTACCATCCGCCAGCTCGTCAGCGGCTACATGCTGGAGAAGACCGACTCGCAGATCATCTCGCAGCGTGACATCGTCTTCCAGTACGTGCAGCAGAACCCCACACAGAACAGCGGTCTCAACAGCTACTTCGTGGAGGTCCGCTACGCGAAGGACGGTAAGCTGACGAACATTTCCAGAACGCCATCCTACCCGGTGCTGGAGGGCAATGTCGTATCCATGCCCCAACTGCCGTCCAACGCGCAGATCACCGCGGACATGCTCGGCAAGCCGTTCACCACCAGCGCGAAGGTCGTCTCACTGCAGACGATGAGCTCGAACTCGTCGGGCACAGTCCCCGGTACGGGCACGCCCGACGCCAGCGGGGGAGCTGCGGATGGCTCCGGATCGACCGGATCCGACGGCTCCTCCGACCAGTCCGCGAACGGCGCGGATCCCGGGCAGTCCCAGCAGTCGTCGCCGGACGGCCAGAGCTCTGATGCGTCGGGTTCCTCGCAGGCATCAGGGACACCGGTCACCAGCTCCCGCAAGACGCTGCAGGCGGCAAGTGCCCCGTGGCGCGTCGGCGTCTTCCAATGGGAGGACAAGGAGACGGGCGCATACAGGGGAGTCGTGTTCATCGGACTGTCCCTGGCCGATCAGATCGACACCATCAACACGCTCACCCGGTACTGCATCACGGTGGGCATCGCGATCGTGCTGCTCGGCGGATCCCTGTCGGCGCTGATCATCCAGCGCACGCTCGACCCGCTCAAGCGCATCGAGAAGACCGCCGCCAAGATCGCCGCCGGCGATCTGAGCCAGCGTGTCCCGTACGCGCCGGAGAACACCGAGGTCGGCTCGTTGTCGGCATCGCTGAACATGATGCTCACACGCATCGAACAGAGCTTCCACGAACAGGAACAGACCACGGCGAAGATGAAGCGGTTCGTCTCCGATGCCAGCCACGAGCTGCGCACACCGCTCGCGGCGATCCACGGCTATGCGGAGCTGTACACCATGCAGCGAGGCATGCCCGGGGCATTGGAGCGCGCCGACGAATCGATCGCGCACATCGAGCGTTCCAGCCAGCGCATGACCGTGCTCGTCGAGGACCTGCTGTCTCTGGCGAGACTCGACGAGGGTCGCGGCATCGACATGACCCAGACCGTCTCGCTCACCACGCTGGTCACCGATGCGGTCGACGACCTGCACGCGCTCGACCCGCAGCGCGAGGTCACCCGCGGCACGGTGGCGTTCGAGCCATCCAGCGACATGACGCATCCGAGCACCCTCGGCATCGAAGGCGACTCGATGGCGTCGATCACGATCACCGGCGACGCTTCGCGTCTGCGGCAGGTCGTCACCAACATCGTGGGCAATATCCACCGGTACACGCCCGATGATTCGCCCGCACGGGTGGGACTGGGAGTCGTGGCCGCGTCGATCACCCCCGAGCAGCTCTCCCGCATGCCCTCCAACGACGAATCGCTGCGGCGGTTCCTCGAGGCGGCCGAGGTCGGACACACGATGCACACCGGCACCAACTATGCGGTGCTGCGGTTCGAGGACCACGGACCCGGTGTGCCCGCCGAGTCTCGCGCGCAGATCTTCGAACGCTTCTACACGGCGGATCCCTCGCGCGCCCGCGAAAAAGGCGGCACTGGCCTCGGCCTTGCCATCGCGCAGTCCGTGGTCAAGGCGCATAGGGGACTCATCTGTGCCACCGAGACCTCGGGAGGCGGTCTGACGTTCACGATCATGCTGCCGCTGGGACCGGTGGATGCCAATGCGTCCAGCGAAGTCGGCGCTGCTGCCGCAACGGGCAAGAACGGCGGTGCGGCAGGCAGCGCCAAACAGGCTCGTCAGACCAAGCGAGGCAAGGACGGCAAAGGCGGCAAGGACGGCGGTAAGCGGGGATCGTGGTTCTCCCGTTCACGCTGATCGCGGTTTCCTTCGGCTTCGCCATCGGCGTGTGACGGGGTGATGCGGTAGAATAAATCGGCTTAGCAATACTGGAGTAGGAAAGTGAGAGTGTACGATGCCCACCGGTCGAGTTCGTTGGTTCGATGCCGCCAAGGGATATGGCTTCATCACCAGTGAGGAAGGCAAGGACGTGTTCCTGCCCGCGGCCGCGCTGCCGACTGGCGTCACCACGTTGCGCAAGGGCGCTAAGGTGGAGTATTCCGTCGTCGAAGGCCGCAAGGGACCGCAGGCCATGGATGTGAACGTCGTCGCCGCCGCGCCGTCGCTGGTCAAGGCCACGCGGCCGAAGCCGGACGATATGGCCGCCATCTGCGAGGATCTCATCAAGATGCTGGACTCCGCGGGCAACACGCTGCGCCGCCATCGCTATCCCTCCTCCGCCGAGAGCCGCAAGCTGGCAACCCTGCTGCGTGCGGTGGCGGACAACTTCGACGTACAGGACTGAAAACCGCATATGACCGATACGAGCGAAACCAACATCACCGACGACGAGGAGCAGGACATTGCCTCCCCGCAGCCGCGGATCGATCCTCGTGATCTTGCGCGCGCCGTGGCCATCGAGGTGGCCGAGGAGCCCGAACAGGTCGGTGATGTGGTGGACGCCATCGATTTGGGCGACGGCGTCACCGATTTCCGCATCGCCGCGCACATCCGCGGATACGAGGGCTGGCAGTGGTCGGTGACGCTGTACCATGACGAGGAACTCGATCACTGGACCGTCAATGAATCCTCGCTCATTCCCACGTCCGACGCGCTGGTTCCCCCGGCATGGATCCCGTGGAAGGATCGTCTGGAACCCACCGATCTGGCACCGACCGATTCGATCGGCACCGATCCCGACGACCCCCGTCTCGAGGAGGGATTCCGCAGGACCGATCCTGTCGTTTCCGTTGATGCGGCTGATGCGGTTGCTGACGCCGATGCCGCCGGTACTGTCGAAGAGCGACCGTCCAAGGACGGCGATGGCGACGGTGAAGGTGACGGTGATGGCAGCGATGAGCAGCGGGAGACAGCCGTCGATTCCAAGGAGGACGTCGATGAGGCGGTCGAGGAGTTCGATCTGTCCCGTCGGCATGTGTTGTCCTCGCTCGGCCGTGCGCAGGCCGCCAAACGCTGGTATGAGGGCCCGCGTGGCCCGAAGGCCATGAGCACGAAGACCGCTGATGGCAACCTGTGCTCGACGTGCGGGTTCTTCGTGCCGCTCAAGGGCGAACTGAACCTGCTGTTCGGCGTGTGCGCGAACAAGTGGAGCCCGGATGACGGTCGTGTCGTGTCCCTCGACCACGGCTGTGGCGAGCATTCGGAGATCGAGCCTCCGGAACCCAGTCGTCTGTGGGTGCAGTCGAAGCCCGCCTTCGACGATCTGCACATCGACATCATCGCCCAGCGCCCGCGCGAGGACCGTGCCCAGATCGAACTGCTCGAAGCGCAGGACGACGACACCGAAGACGTGAACGACGTCGACGTGAACGATGCGGATAAGGCGGCCGATGCCGCCGTCGATACGGACGCGCAGGACATCGCCGACGCGCAGGACATCGACGAGAACACCGAGATCGATGCCGATTCCGAGGACGTCGAGGAGAACACCGTCCCCGACGACGAGTCCGAGCCCGAGGTCGAGTCCACCGTCGATCTGAGCGGTGAGCCGGATATTCCGGGTACCGCGGATACCGCAGACGATGCAGGTGATGAGGATGAATCCGAAGAGGACGATTCCGAGGGGTCCGAGAAGAGTGATACCGAGGACGGCGGCGACAATACGTCCGACGGATTCAAGGACGATGATCCGGACTCCGTCGACAACGGCGATACCGTCGGCGACGATGACACCGTCGATGCCGGCGGTTCCGAGGAGTCCGAGCAGGTCGAATAGCGATCACGCCGATACGCACAAGGGCTGTGAATCGTTGGGATTCCAACGATTCACAGCCCTTTGTCGAACGTGCCCTCGGTGGGACTCGAACCCACACTGCGCAGATTTTGAGGCTGCTTCCTCTACCAATTGGGATACGAGGGCGATCCCATGCTTCGATCCGGACATCGACCGCATTCATAGACCGATGCCCAAAAGCACTCGTGACAATGTACCACAACTCTCCGACCGCGTTCGCGCGACATGCCGGCCGAAGCCACGGCGCTGCGGCACGGAGACGAGTGCGGCCGACAGCGTACTCCAGCGTGGCTCACGACGAATGAACATTCGCGATCTACAATAAATTTGGAACGTTTCTCATGGAAAGGACCGAGGAGGGACCATGAACAACGAGACCTATCGTCAATTCGACCCGTGGCGTCCCGCGCCGCTCAAGGAGGAGTCGCGGACCCAGGTGATGACCAGCCACTACTTCAACATCGACAGCGTGACGCTCGAATCGGCGCAGGCCGGCAGCATCAAGCGTACCGTCGTCCACGTGAACAACGGCGATTCCGTGTCGGTCGTCGCTCTGACCGAGGATGGCAGAATCCCTCTGGTGGAGCAGTATCGCATCCCGATCCACCGTTGGACCCTGGAGATCCCCGGCGGCCACGCCAACACTCCGGACGAGCGTCCGCTCGACGTCGCCAAGCGCAAACTGCGCGAGGAGGCCGGATACGAGGCCAAGTCGTTCCGTCAGGTGATGCGCTACGCCAACACTCCGGGCTTCACCACCCAGTACACGTCCCTGTACTACGCGACCGGACTGACCTCCGTACCGGATGACCGCACCCAGATCGGGCCGGAGACCCCGCGTTCCGAGGTTCGCCTCTACACGATCGACGAGGCGTACCAGATGGTCGTCAACGGCACCATCATGGATGTGAACTCGATCATCGCGATCCTGCGCATGCATTCGGGACTCTCCGAGATCGAGGGCGACTGACCACTGCGATGAACGGCAACCGACGCCGGCACCGCACCGGTATTGTGCCGATGCAGTGCCGATATTGCGTTGCGGGCACGTCGTCCGCGGCCAATCGCGGTTATGCGTTAAAATCACGAAGCATACAGAATTCAGCCAAACAACGCACGTAGGAAAGGGACTGGCATGGTTGCTAGGAAGACCGCTGATCAGGCTCCGCAGATGGAACCGGTACTCACCGAGGAGGAGCTCGAGGCCGTGGCTCGCGGCGAAACCGACATCAAGGAGACGGCGGCTCCCGAAGTGGATGAGAACCGCAAGCGCACCGTCGTCGTGGCCGAGGACGAGTCCGTCAATCGCATGGACCTCGTCGGCATGCTCGAGGACAACGGATACGAGGTCGTCGGCGAGGCCGCCAACGGTGAGGAGGCCGTCGAACTGACCCGTGCCAAGCGTCCGGACGTGGTGTGCATGGACGTCAAGATGCCGCGAATGGACGGCATCACCGCCGCAGGCATCATCTGCGACGAGAACATCGCCCCCGTGGTGATGCTCACCGCCTTCTCCCAGCCCGATCTGGTCAAGAAGTCCACCGGCGCCGGCGCGATGGCGTACGTCACCAAGCCGTACGAGGAGTCCAAGCTCATCCCGGCGCTCGAGGTCGCGATGGGCCGCTTCGCCGAGATCAACGATCTGCTCGACAACGTCGAGCGCAGCGAGAACAAGCTCAAGGAGACCAAGGAGGAGCTCGCCAAGGCGCAGGCCGATCTGCAGAAGGCCCAGGACACGCTTGAGGAGCGCAAGCTCGTCGATCGCGCCAAGGGTCTGCTCATGGACAAGGCTGACTTCTCCGAGCAGGGTGCGTTCCGCTGGATCCAGAAGACCTCGATGGATCAGCGCATCCCGAAGAAGCGTCTGGCCATGGCCATCATCGCGAAGTACGGCGATCCCAAGCCTGAGCGCGACGAGCACTGACGGTTCAGGCCCCGATAAGCCCCGATAAGGAATCATGGCGGATATCGAATCCACTGAGACCACCGAGACGCGCGGAACGCTACTGGTCGTTGACGGCCATTCCTTGGCGTTCCGCGCGTTCTTCGCTCTTCCGGTCGAAAACTTCTCCACAGCCTCCGGTCAGGCCACCAACGCCGTATGGGGATTCGCCTCGATGCTCTCCCAGGTCATCGAGTCCGAAAAGCCCGATCGCCTCGCCGTCGCCTTCGACGTCAAGGGCGGCACGTTCCGCAATACGCTGCTGCCGCAGTACAAGGGCACGCGTGACGCCGCCCCCGAGGAGCTGCTCACCCAGTTGCCGCTCATCCAGCGGATGCTCGCCGCACTGGGCGTCACCTATATCGAGAAGCCCGGCTACGAGGGCGATGACGTGATCGGCACGCTCGCCACGATGGGCGATCACGCCGGATACCACACGCTCGTCCTCTCCGGCGATCGTGACGCGTTCCAGCTGATCGACGATCGCGTCACCGTGCTGTACCCCGGGCACCATTTCAAGGATCTCAAGCACATGACCCCACAGGCCGTCGTCGCCAAATACAAGGTGACGCCGGCCCAGTACCCGGATCTGGCCGCATTGCGAGGCGAGACCGCCGACAACATCCCCGGGGTTCCCGGCGTCGGCGATGGCTTCGCGGCCAAATGGATCAACCTGTACGGCTCATTGGACGGCATCCGTGAGCACGCTGATGAGATCGGCGGCAAGAAGGGCGAGGCCCTGCGCGCCAACATCGATCAGGTGATGCTCAACCGCAAGGTCAACGCGCTGGTGCGCGATCTGGATCTCGGCGTCACCGTCGATGATCTGACCTTCGGCGATCCCGATGTCGACGAACTCGACGCGCTGTTCAAGCAGCTCGAGTTCGGACCGCGCACGAAGAACCGTGTATTGAAGGTCTTCGTCAGCGGCCGCTCCGTGCACGGTACGGACGGCAAACGGACCGGAACCGGAGCCGCCGGATCGGCGGGAGCGAAGGCCGAGGACGAGTCAGGCCTGACGATTCCCGAGGCCACGCATGCCGCAGGCGCCGAGGACATCGCGCTGTGGGAACGCGAGAACCTGCCGGCTGCGGAGGATGGCGCGAATGATGACGCCGACGCGAACAACGTGCCGAACCTGATCATCCACGCGGAAGGCGACGACCGTCCCGGACGCGTCTCGCTCGAGGCGGTCACGCTGCTCGCCGCGGACCGGAACACGGCCCTCGTCCTCGATGCGCCGTTCGGCACCGACATGGCCGCAGCGTTGGAAGGACTGCTTGATCGTCATCGTTCGATCCTCGCGGTGCACGGGTACAAGGAGCATCTGCATCTGCTGGCGGCGTACGGGGTCGACGTGCCCCAGCCGGCGTTCGACACCAAGCTCGCCGGATACCTGATCCGACCGGATTTCCACGCGGACGGTCTGGAACAGGCCGCCTCCCAGTTCCTCGACCTGCATCTGGACGAGGAGCAGCCCAAGGCCACGCAGGGCCTGCTCGACTTCGACGCCGAGCCGGACGATTCCGCGGATTCCGGCGACGGCGAGTCGGACGAGAGGCGTAAGCAGGATGCGACGCTGCTGCGCCACGCCGCCATCGTCGCCGCGCTGACCCGTGAGCTCGGACCGAAGCTCGAGGCGTGCGAGCAGACGAAGCTGCTTTCCGCCATCGAACTGCCCGTCTCCCGTGTGCTGTTCGGCATGGAGAACGAGGGCGCGAAGCTCGACATGCGTCGTCTCGACGATCTGCGTGACATGTTCGCCGCCGAGGCGAATCAGGCGCAGGAGATCGCGTGGGACAACGCCGGATCGCGCGTCAACCTGCAAAGCCCCAAGCAGCTCGCCAAGGTGCTGTTCGAGGACATGGGACTGAAACCCACCAAGCGCACCAAAAGCGGTTCGTACACGACCAACGCGGATGCGCTGCAGACCCTGTATGTGCGCAACGCGGACAACGATCGCGCCAGCGGATTCCTCGGAGCACTGCTGCGCCATCGCGAGACCAACAAGCTTCGGCAGATCGTCGCCACGCTGATCGACGCGGTCAACCCGGCGGACGGGCGCATCCACACCACGTTCGAGCAGACGGTGGCCGCCACCGGACGCCTGAGCTCGGTCGACCCGAATCTGCAGAACATTCCGAACCGCAACGCGGCCGGACGCGAGATCAGATCCGCGTTCGTGCCCGGCGAGGGCTACGAATCGCTGATGAGCTGCGACTACTCGCAGGTCGAGCTGCGCATCATGGCCCACCTGTCCGGAGACGAGGCGCTGATCGAGGCGTTCCGTTCCGGCGCCGACTTCCACCGCTACGTGGCCAGTCTCGTCTACCAGCTGCCCGTCGACGAGATCAGCGCCGACCAGCGCAGCCACGTGAAGGCGATGAGCTACGGACTCGCCTACGGGCTGAGCACCTATGGCCTGTCCCAGCAGCTCAAGATCAGCCCGGGGGAGGCCGAAGGACTCAAGGCCAAGTACTTCGCGACCTTCGGCAAGGTGCATGACTTCCTGGAATCGTGCGTCTCCGAGGCGCGCGAACGCGGCTACACGGAGACGATGTTCGGCCGCCGTCGCTACTTCCCGGCGTTGAACTCGGTCAACCGCGTCGCACGCGACGCCGCCGAACGCGCGGCGCTCAACGCGCCGATCCAGGGCACGGCCGCCGACATCATGAAGATCGCCATGATCCATGCCGATGAGGCGCTGCGCTCCGCGGGTCTGAACAGCAGGATCATCCTGCAGATCCACGACGAACTCGTCGTGGAGATCGCGCCCGGCGAGGCCGAACAGGCCACACGTCTCGTGCGCGAGGCGATGGAGGGAGCCGTGTCCCTCGATGTGCCGTTGGACGTCTCCACCGGCATCGGATCGGATTGGCAGCTCGCCGCGCACTGAGCCATCACTGACTCAGCTCTGACCCATACGGGCCCGAGGAAGCCCGGACCAGATCAAGGGAGGACATCATGCCGAATCTCAAACAGGTCGTCGACGTACTTGAGAGCCTGTATCCGTTGCGATACGCCGAACAGTGGGATGAGCCGGGGCTCATCGTCGGAGATCCGGCCCGTCCGGTCACGCGCATCGTCTTCGCCGCCGATCCGACCTCGGCGATCGTCGACGAGGCGATCGCACATGGCGCCGACCTGCTCATCACCCACCATCCGCTGTTCTTCCGGTCGGTGCATCAGGTGTCCGGACTCGGCTTCCGCGGCGCCATCGTGGATCGTCTCGCACGCGCCGGCTGTGCGCTGTGGGTCGGGCATACCAACGCCGATGCGGCGTATCGCGGCGTCGCACAGGCCGCCGCGGACGGGTTCGGGCTCGTCGACCAGTGCCCGCTGGTTCCCATTGACGATCCCGCTTCGCCGCACGCCGTCGGTCTCGGACGTGTGGGACGTCTGGTCGAACCGGTCTCGTTCGAGGCGTTCGCCAGACGCGTGGCCACAGCCCTGCCCATCGATACCGCGCTCGGCGTGCAGGCGTGCGGCGATCCGGACGCGCCGGTCTCGACCGTAGCCGTGCTCCCCGGATCCGGCGACTCCCTGTTCGACGAGGTGCGCGCCGCCGGCGTCGACGTGTACGTGACCAGCGATCTTCGCCACCATCCCGTCACCGACGCCATCGAACAGGCGCGCTATGAGGCGTCGATGCGTGCCGCCGGCATCGTACTCGACAGGGGAGGGGAGCCGGGCGACGGACAGGTGCGCCCCTGCTTCGTCAACACCCCGCATTCGGCCATCGAATCGATGTGGTTCCGTTACGCCATCGAGGACGTTCCCACGGCAATCGAACGCGCCTTGGGGGAGCGGCCGGTCGTCGACTGGATCCGACGCAACACGGATCCGTGGACCTTCACCATCCATTCGGGACGGATCGTCACGCCACGCACGCCGGCCACGTCGGATACGGGTGTCGGCGACGGCAACGGCGATGCGAGGGAGGCTTGACATGGCGACGGATGCGCTGGACGCCAGTTCCGACGGCATCGACATGAACACGCCCGCGATGGTGATCGACAGCCGCGAGGTGTACCGCGGCGCGATCTTCCACGTGGACGACATGACCATCGGACTGACCACCAACACGGGCGGTCTCGTACGTATCAGACGGCAGGTGCTCCGGCACGCGCCATGCGTGGTCATGCTCGTGCACGATACGACGACGGACCGGTATCTGATCGAACGCGAATACCGTGCCGGTAGTGACATCTTCGCCTACGGACTGCCCGCAGGACTCATGGACTCGGGCGAGGACGTGGAGACGGCGGCGCTGCGCGAACTCGCCGAGGAGACCGGCGTCGTGCCGACATCCCGCGACGCACTCGACATCGACCACGTCGGCGACTACTACTCGTCGGAGGGGATGACTGATGAACTCGCGCACATCATGGTCCTCCATCTCGACTCATGGACGCATCGCGACACGCACTTCGACCCCGACGAGCACGTCGAATCCGCATGGGTGGACTGGGACGACCTTCTGTCCACGCGCATCACCGCGTCCAATTCGATCATCGCCATCCAGCACGAGACGATACGACGGCTCCGACACGAATCGAACCGTGTCTCCTGATCCCGCGTTCCACGCCGCTTCGTCCACGAAGAAACACCGACTGTTCATACAACAACACATTTCCATACGATTTGAGGTGCGATACTGGTGACTATGCAGATACGACCAGGTTTAACCTATCCGCTCGGCGCCAGCTACGACGGCGCCGGAGTCAACTTCGCATTGTTCTCTCAGGTTGCCGACAGCGTCGAGTTGTGTCTTTTCGACGACAACGACTATGAGACCCGCATCCAGATGACCGAGCAGAACTCGTACATCTGGCACAACTACATTCCCGGCCTCCAGCCGGGACAGCGCTACGGCTTCCGCGTGCACGGACCGTACGACCCCAATCAGGGTCTGCGCTGCAATCCCTCCAAGCTCCTGCTCGACCCGTACGCCAAGGCCATCGAAGGCAACATCGACGGTGACGAGAGTCTCTTCTCCTACCGGTTCTCCTCGCCCGACAACCCCTACAACGTCAACCTGCTCGACTCCGCGGCGCACACGATGAAGTCCGTGGTCGTCAACCCCTACTTCGACTGGGGCAACGACCAGCACCCGCGCATCCCGTACCACGACTCCGTGATCTACGAAGCCCACGTGCGTGGCATGACCAACCTCAACAGGGACGTGCCTCCGGACATCCGAGGCACCTACGCGGGCCTCGCATACCCGACGGTCATCGAGTACCTGAAGAAGCTCGGCGTCACCGCCATCGAGCTCATGCCGATCCACCAGTTCGTCAACGACTCCTTCCTGCAGGAGAAGGGGCTGTCCAACTACTGGGGATACAACACCATCGGCTTCTTCGCTCCGCACAACGCCTACTCGTCCGCAGGCGAGCGCGGCCAGCAGGTCAACGAGTTCAAGTCCATGGTCAAGGCCTACCATCAGGCCGGCATGGAGGTCATCCTCGACGTGGTGTACAACCACACCGCCGAAGGCAACCACATGGGTCCGACCCTGAGCTTCAAGGGCATCGACAACCGCTCCTACTACCGTCTGGTCGACAACGACCAGCAGCACTACTTCGACACCACCGGAACCGGCAACTCGCTGCTCATGCGTTCGCCGCACGCGCTGCAGCTCATCACCGACTCCCTGCGCTACTGGGTGTCCGAAATGCACGTCGACGGCTTCCGATTCGATCTTGCCGCGACGCTGGCCCGTCAGTTCCAGGAGGTCGACAAGCTCTCCGCGTTCTTCGACATCGTCGAGCAGGATCCGGTCATCAGCCGCGTCAAGCTCATCGCCGAACCGTGGGATCTGGGCTCCGGCGGCTATCAGGTGGGCGGCTTCCCGTCCAGCTGGTCCGAATGGAACGGCCGTTACCGCGACACCGTTCGTGACTTCTGGCGCTCGCAGCCGTCCACGCTGCCCGAGTTCGCGTCGCGCCTCATGGGCTCGTCCGACCTGTATCAGATGAACGGACGTCGTCCGGTCGCGTCGGTCAATTTCATCACCGCGCACGACGGTTTCACGATGAACGACCTCGTGTCGTACAACGGGAAGCACAACGACGCCAACGGCGAAGGCAACCGTGACGGCGAGTCGAACAACCGCTCGTGGAACTGCGGCGTGGAGGGTCCCACCACCATCCTCGACGTCAACGAGCTGCGTCAGCGTCAGATCCGCAACATGTTCTCCACGCTGCTGGTCAGCCAGGGCATTCCGATGATCTGCGGCGGCGACGAGGTCGAGCGTACCCAGCAGGGCAACAACAACGCCTACTGCCAGGACAACGAGATCTCGTGGACCGACTGGGATCTGGATGAGACGCGCGAGGACATGTTCGAGTTCGTCTCGAAGCTCATTCACCTGCGCCTCGATCATCCGGTGCTGCACCGGCGTCGCTTCTTCTCCGGACGTGAGCCGGGGGAGGACACCGAGACGATCCCGCAGGTCGAATGGTTCGATCACACCGGCTCCATCATGGACATGGAGGACTGGCAGAACACGCACGCCTTCTCGATGATGGTGTACCTCAACGGTTCGGATATCCCCGAGCTGGACTACTACGGCAACCCGATGGTGGACAACGACTTCATCCTCATCTTCAACGCGCACTACGAACCCATCCAGTTCACGCTGCCTGAGGAACGTTACGGCCACAAGTGGAAGCTGATTGTCGACACGCACAACCCGAAGGGTCCGGTGCTCAACTACGAGGCCGGGTTCACGATCACCGCGCAGTCGCGCAGCTTCATGCTGCTGATGAGCGCCGAAAAGCCCGTCCAGCCGCGCAACTTCTGATCGGTAGTCGATTTCTGTCCGTTTGTCGGCCCCCTCGTCAGAGGGGGCTGTCAGCGGCTGACTGGAGGAGAGAAGTCGACGGGGAACATCGGTGCGACACGCGGGTTGACGATTCGTCAAACTGTAGTAAACTCATCATCTGTTGTCTGATCGACACCTGCCCGGGTGGCGGAATGGTAGACGCGCTAGCTTGAGGTGCTAGTGCCTATTTTTAACGGGCGTACGGGTTCAAGTCCCGTCTCGGGCACGGATAACATACGATTGAGGCCTCGTGGAAACACGAGGCCTTTTCGTATTGCCGCTTCAGTTTCGTTTCCGGAACCCGATCATGTCGAAGGGCCGTGAGCCTCGGGGGATTCAACGCCGAACTTGGCCGCAGTCGCGTTGAGTCCCACGAATCCGGGGGACTCAACGCGACTCCCCGCGTTTTCCGTGCTGAGTCCCTCGATGTCACCCGCCTGTATCATTACCGGACCGGAAGCGAACCATCATTGCCATTCGGGAATGGCGTAATTTCAATGATTCCTGCTGTGTACGCAGCGGATGGCCGCAACGTGCGCAGACAGTGCGCAGGCGGTCCGGGGGACTCAGAGCCAAAAATTGCCGGGATCATGTTGAGTCCCACGAATCCGGGGGACTCAACATGATTGTTCGCGTTTTCCCCTCTGGATCCCCCGATCATCCCGACGACCGCTTCCCGAAGAGGCGGAACGACAAGCAGATCCCTTCGGGGGTTGGGAGAGACGTATCCGCCAATACTGCGTGACGATTTCCTGCTGATGCTCATTTGGTGAGAGTATCAGCGCGCAACGGTGACAGGTGGCTATCGTTGGGGCAGCAGTTCCTTGACCGTGAAATGTTCCAGGACGACCGGCGTGTCATCGTCGATCGGGAAATCATGGTCGGTGAATTCGGCGCGGTAGTTCTGCGAGTCCCAGAATGCCTCGTGTACACGCCGCCATTCGTCCGCCGTGGTGTTGCCCTCGCCTTCGTCGATGGCATGCCGATCGGTGACGTCGGCTAGTCGGACTACATCGACCGCGGTGGTGACGAGCACCGCTACTCCGCATTCATCGGAGTCCACCAGCATGGACTGGTCGCCGACCTTGGGCAGTGGGTCGCCACACTCCTGATAGTCGATCAGCAGTGATGTGGTGGCGGTTTTTGTACCGTCGAGGATGAGGTCGACCAGTCGGTCGCGCTCCGGCCCCGGCATCATAAACTCGGCCTTCGGCAGATTCGCAAGATCCTCGGGATGCGTTCGTTCTGAGTCCGCGTTCGTTTGGGTGAGCGGTTCCTGATGACTGCGCCGATTGCTCGTATCGGCGCATGCACCATGTGGGAACCAGTTGCGCAGATCAGCGACTGTGGCTTGCGTGTTATTGGTCATGGAGCCAATACTAACGAGTACAAGAACCCGTGAAAGTCACTCATGCGAAACATCATGAAACTCCGAGGTCAACGTGTATTCCGGCATCCGCGGTTGCCGCTCGGGCATCCTTCTCGGTGGATAAGTCCGGTTTTCGGCATTTGGCTATTGGTCAGTCGGTCTACTTCAGGTATTCGTCGCTGTCGAAGTAGCCGGCGATGTCGTTGCTGTCGACAATGAGTCTTGGCGCGATGGCGAGCGTGTGGTGCGCATCCTCCGTACCGCAGTACACCGTGTCATGCTCCAGAAGCCTGTTGTCGAAGAACATGCGCAGGCCGTCCAGGAACAGCGGGCCGACCATGCCGACGTCGTAACCCGTGCGCTCCTTGACCAGCTCCGGTGATGCCAGATGGATCTGATGCAATCCCAGGGCGCGGCCGAGTTGACGCCATTTCAGGTGTCCCGTGGCGGAAGCGACGACAGCGAACACGCCCTCCCTGGCCTCGACGATATAGGTGGCCGCAGCCTTGGCGATGTCGAACACCCTCGCACCGGACTCCAAGTCGACGATCGCGGTCTCGTGTTCTATGATTCGGGCCTGTTCGGGATGCAGTTGCGCGAACTGCTTGATCTGTTCGTAACTGGCCATATCGTGCTCCTCCGGTCAATGGTGTTTTTCTGCTCGTGGACGGTATTCCGGCGTCACATGTCAGTACAGCTGGTCGTAATGCTTCCTCAACAGTCCTCTGAAGTCCTTCTTGAACTCTTGAACTGCGTGGTGCGGAAGACGGATCTAAGCATCCATCAGGTCCTTCATCAGATCATTCGCAGACGAGAACGCGGCACCTTCCCGGGTGTCGGCCTGACGGCGGGCCTCAATGTTCAGTGGATTCTCCCTCGTGGCGCGGAACGGCATACCGTTGTCGGTCAGAGACTGGCGCAGGAACATGTTCAATGCGGTTGACAGATCCAGCCCCATCGACTCATACAGTTCCTTCGCCTGCTGCTTGACCTGTGGGTCCGTGCGGAAAGTGATCGTCGCGGTATCGGCCATCGCAAACTCCTCACTGACTAAAGTAATGCTTATGTATGAACATTGTAACACTGGAGCGTAGTGCTCGGTCGTTCGCGCGACGTCATAAACCCCCGGGGGATTTTTCAATGCTGAGGGCATTGTTATGCCTCACGGGATCCTGTGAAGCTGGTCGGGGTCGCTCTGGGTTATAGGAACCTGCAACATCCCTATTATGTCGTCATTGGTGATGGGATTCATGCATGGGCGAACGGAACATGTTTGCCGTGCTTCGTCGTCGGGTCCTGCACCGTGACGAGGTCATACACCGCATCGAGCGGACGGTGATTTACGGGCAATGGCCAACGGCACTCTGCGTCCTCAGACTGGAAAGGCGGCGGATTCCTGTCATATCCGGTTGCTGCGGCTAGTATGGGGCCTAATGATTCCGACGGTCCGGGAGGTCCGGATGAGCGAGACGATTGAAACCGCAAGGCTGCTGCTACGCCCGTGGAGAACCGATGACACGGCCGATGCCGACGCGCTGTTCCGGTATGCTTCCGATCCGGAGATCGGACTGCTGTGCGGCTGGCCTCCGCATACCAGTGTCGAGGGCAGCCTGAACGACATCGGAAACATTCTCGCCGTAGAGAACAACTGGGCCATCACCATCAGGGACAATGGCGATGAGCCGGTTGGCAGCATCGCGCTCAAGACGGTCAGTCACTACATCATCGATCCGGTCGAGGCGGACGCCGGACTCAGAAAGCGCTACGGCAAGTACCTTGGCGGCAATGCGCTGGAGTTGGGCTATTGGATCGGTCGCCCATTCTGGGGCAACGGTTATATGCCCGAGGCGTTGAAGGCGGTGCTCGGCTATGCGTTCGATGCGCTGCATAAGGACGCCGTGTGGGGTGGACACTACGCGGAGAACTCCCAGTCCGGTCGTGTGATGGACAAGTGCGGCATGAAACCGGTCTTCGAGTCGAAACACGACTATTTCAACCTCATCGACGCATACCATGACGGTGTCTACCGTATCGTCATGGCGGACGAATGGGAATCTTGAACCTCTGCATGAACCTCTGAATGTACAAGTGCAGAGTAGGCCGATGCTCTCGTGCGGGAGATCGAGATGCGGTGGCGCATGAATCGGGGTATCCGGATGTTCGCAGATATCAGGCGTTGGTCCTGATGATGGCGATGATGTCACGGCTGAAGTCCGCGGTCATTGTTGGTTGCCGGATTGTTACTGCGGTGGCGTTCCACACCGAACGACGAAACCACAAATCCCAAGTGGAAGTAAGGTTTTATGGTCGGGCCGGCGGGATTTGAACCCGCGACATCCTGTACCATCAGGGGGTTGTTTTGCAAAAATCAGCTGCTTTGGATGGGCTGAATATCGTTGGAATCAAGCCGTTTCTGAGTTTTGGTGTTCTTTGCTGGAACCAGTGGGTTTGGCTAATCCTGACGGTCACTGTTACTGAAATGTTACTGGGATTTGTTGCTTGGGAAGGCGACACGTTCGGCGTGTCGTGAGTGGTTGGATTGCAGTCCAGCAAGAACTGTTTCGTCGGTAGTTACTGGATTCCCGGCAGAAAGACCATGCTTCTGGATTCTATCAGAATTGCTTGCGTCGTAGAATCTTGAGATAGTTTTTACGGAAGTCACGCCGATCTTTGAACATCTTTCGGTCGGTAGCGGTCTCTTCGCCGGCGTTGAATTTCAACGCTGTCAGTTCGATGGTGCACATCAAATCGGCGGCCTGCTCCAGACGATAGTCCTTCGGTTGCGCATCGCGATACACGACGGCCTCCTTGGACAGCGCATAGTCGATGGATGCTTTCAGCGCATTCGATACGATTTGCTGCCCATTGTCGTAGTACACCTTGATTGTCTCATACGATTGGAATTCGTTGAGATGTGATAAGAAGAAGTCCGCAAGATCGCGTTTGAGCTGTGCTTCGAATCGGGTCCTGTCGCCGTCGAACATGCTTTTGCGATGGGCGAACGTCACGTATCGGAACGGAAGGTTGCGGGCAAGCGTGAAGAACGCGAAGAACAGTCTCTTGCGATCCGCGAATGAGACGTCCTCGTAATCGTTGTGCCCGTTGAACAACGGACCGGCATGGAACGGAATGTCCGGCAAAGCCGAATCTGTCAGATGCCGTTCATACTTCTCGATGTGCGTGGTTATGGGCGTGGACTGCACATGGAACACCAGCGTGATGAGATAGTATTCGGACAGCTTGCCCCATTCGCCGGACTCATCCACGAAGATGCTCAATTCGCTCAACCGATTCCCCTGACAAGACGGCGGATAAAGGAATGCCGGGGGAATACCCCCGGCGACTTGGAGCCTCGCCCTTACGGGACGAAGCGTCACCATTATGACAGAACCAGCTCTGACATGCAAGAGCCAGGATTCATGATGGCTATACTAATGGCGAATGCCCCGGAACGTCACTCATGCGAAACATCATGAAACCCCGGGGATTTTTTTCCTGCACGGCCAATTGAAGTTAAAATCTGCGGTCATTGTTACCGGATTGTTACTGCAGCGGCGTTCCGCATTGAATGGCAGGCTGCAAATCCCAAGCGGGAGTAAAGCTTATGGTCGGGCCGGCGGGATTTGAACCCGCGACATCCTGCTCCCAAAGCAGGCGCGCTACCAAACTGCGCTACGGCCCGTATTCGTACCTAGTATCAGGCACAACCAGTCATTGTACAATACAGGTGGACGTGACACGGAGGAGGTAGAACATGGGCCGTCATCAACGTGCGGAGACCGGCGGCCTGATCTCGTTCATCCTGTGCGCCTGCGTCGGCGCCATCGGCATGAACCTCTACCTGCAGTACGCCCCCGCCATCTGGCAGGTCTCGCAGCGCCGGTTCACCGTCTGCGCGGGCATCGTCGCCGCCTGCGCCGTAGTGTCGTTCTGCGTCGGATACATCTCCAACTCCCGCTCGATGACCCTGAAGAACGGCTGGCTCGCGCCGATCCGCCGCATCATCGAGACGCTGGCCCTCTCCACCGTGTACGCCGCGACCACGTTCCTGTCGTCGTTCGCGCTGCTCGGCGCGATCAACGAGATGATGGGCACGCTGTTCGTCGGATACATGTCGTCGGTGTGCGCCGCATTCGCCGGAGTCGTCGGCTACATGACGTTCGTGCAGGCGGAGATGATGAGCGCGAAGACCCTCGCCTCCCTGCTGCCGTTCTTCGTGATCGCCGGCGTGAGCGTCGCGGGACTGACCACGGATGACCCATACTGGTATCACAACAACTTCTCCCAGCTGGGGGACAGGACCACCTTCGCCGCCACGATGTTCAACTCCACGCTGATGCTGGCCGGCGTGTGCATCATCATCGTCAGCTACTTCGCGGTCTCCGAACTGCTGACCACCGAACGACTCATGCGCCTATGGCACGACCACACGCGCGACGACCCCAATCGCGGTTACGACATCCCGCATTTCGTCACGCGCATGACCGTACTCGCCGTGCTGCTCACCCTGTCCGGTCTCGCATTCATAGGCATCGGCGCGTTCCGTTACACGCCGCACAACCTGATGCACAACATCTGCGCGAAGGGACTGCCGTTCATCATGCTGCTGCTGTTCCTGCTGCTGCCATGGCTCGCGCCACGCATCGGCAAGGCGGTGATGGTCGTCTCCGATCTCGTCGCACTGGTGTGCGCGGGATTCTGGGCCAACATGATGCTCGGCCACAACACCCTGACCAACGTCGAGGCGCTCGCCGGCCTGCTCTTCCTCGGATGGTTCATCGTCTTCTCCAGACAGATCGCCGCGATCGAGGCGGATCGTGTCACGATGCAGCTCGTGCGCCATCAGGCGCAGCTGCAGCTCGAGGACAATGGTGAGGGACAGTCGGACGACAACGCCCAGATCGACTCCGACGTCGATGCGAGCACCGGTACCGGATCACAGACCGTTCCCATGAGCATCACGGCGAACGTCACAGCCGGCACCTCCATACACGCGGGCGCGCATAAGCCGTCAACCGCCATGCCGGAGTCACGCATCGCCTCCGACCGCTGATCCGTTCGATCAGCATCCCCTCCGATCCGCAACACGTCCGGCCCGCGCCGACGAATCGAGACCCGGCACATGCCAAAGCACGTGAGCCCGGGTGAACCGCCGATCGACGAAGACCCGCGCTACGATGAACCCATGAGCAATTCGCAACGAGGCGCATCGACGACAACCGGGGAACCAACGGCCATGAGACACTCCGCACTTCAGAGTTCCGGACCGAACTACGATCGCACGGTCATCGCGTGTTTCGTCGGATACATCACCCAGGCGGTCATCAACAACTTCATGCCGTTGCTGTTCGTCACCTTCGCGACGACGTTCGACATCGGCATGGCCAGACTATCGGCCCTCATCACCGTCAACTTCGTGACCCAGCTGATCGTCGACGTGCTCGCCGGCAGATTCGTGGACCGCATAGGATACAGGCCCTGCATCATCGCGGCGCACGTCGCGGCGCTCGCCGGTCTTCTGGTGCTGGGACTGGCTCCCACCCGTGTCCCCGATCCGTATGCGGCCATCCTCGTGGCCATCTTCCTGTATGCGCTCGGCGGGGGACTGATCGAGGTGATGGTCTCGCCCATCGTCGAGGCGTGCCCCAGCGAGCACAAGGACAAGGCGATGAGTCTGCTGCATTCCTTCTACTGCTGGGGACAGCTCGGCACGGTGGTGATCTCCACGTTGTTCCTGTTCTTCTTCGGCGCGAACTCGTGGCCGGTGCTGGCATGTCTATGGGCGATCGTGCCTGCCATCGGCATCGCGATGTTCATCGGTGTGCCCATGCCGCGCATCGTTCCTGAGGGGACGGTGGCCATGCGTTTCATCGATCTGGTCGGCAGACCCGTGTTTCTGCTCATGTTCCTTATGATGCTGTGCGCCGGTGCCGCCGAGCAGGGAATGAGCCAGTGGGCCAGCGCCTTCGCCGAATCGGGTCTTGGCGTTGCCAAGGTCGTCGGCGATCTGGCCGGTCCGGCGATGTTTGCCCTGATGATGGGATTGTCCAGAACGATCTACGGCATCCTCGGTCACAGGATGAATCTCACGGTCTTCATCGCTGGCAGCTCGGTGCTGTGCGTCGCCATGTATCTGACCGCCGCCCTGTCCCCAATGCCCGTGATCAATCTGGTCGCCTGCGCGGTCACCGGCTTCTCCGTGGGTATCATGTGGCCCGGTACGTTCTCGATGGCCGCCGAGGCGATGCCGGGCGGCGGTACGCTGATGTTCGCGCTGCTCGCCGTGGCGGGCGATCTGGGATGTGCGGGAGGCCCGTCGTTGGTCGGTTTCGTCGCCTCCGCCAACGGCGACGATCTCAGGACGGGTCTGTTGTTCGGATCCCTCTTCGCGCTGATCCTGCTTGTGTGCGTCTTCGTCGCCGGACGGATGAGACGTGTCAGGCACGGATCTGCGGTGGCGACGCGAGACGGCGAATCCGCGGCTAGGCGATGAATCGCAGGTAGGTGCGGTCGTCGAACGACTTCAGGCCGGCCGTGAAACCCTTCGTGGAACGGTATTCGCGGATGAGCTGCGGGTCCTCACGGCGCAGCCGCTCCAGCTCGCGTTCCGAACCGTCCAACGTGGGTGCGAGTAGGGGATAGCCGTCCGAGGCGAGCACCACCTCGTCACCGGGACGGACAGGCACGACTTGGATCGGATACGTCGGATCAGTGAACCCGTCGAACACGAAATAGCCGTATTCACCCCGTCGGTTCGCGAATTGCGACTGGAGCCGCAGGAACGGCAGGATCATCTCTCGTGCGGGATCGTTGGGTGGCATGCGCGTTCCGGCTGCGGTCTCGGCGGTGCCGGCGTCACCGGCGTCACCGACGTTGTCCAAGGTGTTGTCCTGTTCGCCCTCCGCGTCCCGTTGCTTGCCTGCTTCCATGAGACGCAGAGCCTGCGCCGCGAACGATCTCAGGTCGCCCAGCAGCTCGTCCACCTTCTTCAGCGTGGGCGTTTGCACGCCGTTGACCATGATCTGGCAGTCGCCGAACAGCCACGCCTCGCCCCTCGATGCGCTATACACCACGGCGTTGGCCTGCAGACGTTCCAACGGCTCATGTTCGAAGAACGACGGGCCCAGCGGATGCGCCTGATACGCGGCTCGGAACCGTTCATCTACCAGACACTGGACGTCCCTCATGCCCGCATCGGCGGGCAGCGACGCCAGCACATCCAGCATCGCGTCCTTCGCCACCACGCCGCCGCTCGGATCCCAAGGATGACGCACGCTCTTGCCGGTCACGCCATCCACCACCGCGGCGAACCGATCCGAGACGAACAGCCCGTCCTCATTGAGCGTCTGATCCGTATGCTTGCCTCGGCAGCATTGCTCGATGATTCTCATAAGACACCTCCGACGTCACGACGATTCCGTCATCCATCGTCATCCACCGTGATCCACTGTATCCATCGAGTGTCCGCCGTGCATCCGTGCCCCACGGATG
Organism: Bifidobacterium callitrichos; assembly: GCF_008698085.1. Lineage (NCBI taxonomy): Bacteria > Bacillati > Actinomycetota > Actinomycetes > Bifidobacteriales > Bifidobacteriaceae > Bifidobacterium > Bifidobacterium callitrichos. The sequence continues at coordinate 616,311 of NZ_RZJP01000001.1, read as the reverse complement.
GCCGTTTCTTGGTCAGTCCTCCCGATTACCCTGAGAATGATCACCACCGCATCGGACGGATTCGACCGGACGCTTTCGATAGACGATTGCGCATGACGGCCGATTTCCGTTGCGATTCCGCCATACGATGGCGCAAGCAAGGGAGACCGTATGACCGACGTGCAGGACAGGACCGTCACCGACGACGAACGTGACGAACACGACGAAAGAAACGGCAGTCAGGTCGATATCGTACCGCTTGACGCTCCCGGCATGCGTTCTCCGATCGAAGCACCCGACTTCGACGAGCTCATTCGCCCGGTCGAGCTCAAACGCAGGCGTCCGCCGCTGTCGGCCATCATCGGCACCATCGTCGCCGTAATCGCGGTCGTCGCGGTGGTCGTGGCGCTGATCGTGCTCAAGCCGTTCTCCGCCGTACGCGCCTCCGACTATTCGACGGCTGCGCAGCAGACCTCCACGATGGCCAAGCAGTACGCGGCCACGTCGGCGGCCGTCGATGACGCGTTCAAGTTCCTCTACGCGCAGGGCGTCTCCTATGACGCCTCCAAGGAGCAGACCCTCAAGGCGCAGGCCTCCAAACTCGGCAAATCGGTGGACGCATTCGCCGATCTGCGGGCGGCCAAGGATCCCGACGTACTCGCCGCGTACACCGTCTACGCCACGCAGGCCAAGCATTTCGTGCGATTGTCCGAGAACCTGGCGGATTCCGCACAGCCGCTGTCCGCAATGGTCACGGCATGCGGCAAGACCCCCAGCGGCACGATGTACGATGCCGACTTCATCACCAACTATGAGCAGTACATCGCCACGTGCAAGGCCGCGGTGGAGCCTCTGGACGACGCGAAGGCACAGGTCGTCTCCGAGTTCTCCTCCACCCTTGGACAGACGCTCGACCAGATGACCGCGATCATCAACCAGATGAAGGCGATCGGCGATCCCTCGTCGTATTCCTCCAGCTCCGATCAGGGCAAGCAGCTGAAGGATCTCTCCTCGCAGCTCGTCGACCTCGACACCTCCTATGGCGCGCTCAACACCCTTCAGGAGCAGCTGCGTCAGTCACGGGAGAACGCGGACCCGACCGCCCTGCTCGACAAACTCAACGTCGCGATACAGCAGGGATACCAGCACGACGGCAAGTAGCGTCCGTTCGTCCCCACATGGGGCTTGGCGATGTTGATGGTCCGTCCGACGAATGCCTGAGACGAACGCCCGGTCGATAGGGACACTGCGATGGACATGCGGCTTCTTCAGTTCGCAGACGCCTTATACGATGGGGCGTATGAGCGAAACGAAGCATGAGAGCCTGTGGGCCGCGCCCACGCCCGATGGCCCGATCGACGCGACCATCACCATCCCCGGCAGCAAGTCCCTGTCGAACCGGTATCTGATCCTCGCCGCATTGGGATCGAAGCCGGTCACGCTGGTGGGACTGCTGCGCTCCCGGGACACCGAATTGATGATGGGTGCCCTTGAGGCGCTTGGCGTGACCTGTGCCGTCGATCCGGACAACGACACCACCGTTACCGTGACGCCCCCGGCCTCCGGCCGCTTCCGCGGCAATGTGGACGTATTCTGCGGCCTCGCCGGAACCGTGATGCGATTTGTGCCCGGTCTCGCGCTGTTCGCAGACGATGCCGTGCGATTCGACGGCGACGAACAGGCGTACGCACGTCCGATGAAGCCCGTACTCGACGGACTCGAGCAGTTGGGTGCGACGATCGAATACCACGGTGAGGAGGGCTTCCTGCCGTTCACGGTCACGCCGCCGAAGACATTGCCGGATTCCCTGGCCAAGGTGTCGATCGACTCCTCCGGTTCGTCCCAGTTCATCTCCGGACTGTTGCTTGTCGGCTCGCGTCTGCCCGCAGGACTCGAACTGACGCACACGGGGGAGAGGACCCCGAGCCTGCCGCACATCCACATGACCGTCGCCGACGTCAACGGTGCCGGCGGCCATGCCACGGCCGATGAGGCGCATCACCTGTGGAGCGTCGAACACGGCGAACTTCAGCTGCCCGAGCGCGTGGTCGTCGAACCGGACCTGTCGAACGCGGCGCCGTTCCTCGGAGCGGCGCTGATCGCAGGAGGGCGTGTCCGCGTGCCCCACTGGCCGGTCGAAACCACCCAACCCGGTGGTCTCCTGCCCGGATATCTTGAGGCGATGGGCGCGCGCATCACGTTCCCCGAGGAGAACGGCGTGCGCTACTGCGCCGTGGAATCCGACGGGAGCATCCATGGCCTCGGCGACTTCGACCTGACCGCGGCCGGTGAGATCGCGCCCTCCCTGGCGGCGATCCTCGTCTTCGCCGACAAGCCCACGAACATGATCGGCATCGGACATCTGCGTGGCCACGAGACGAACAGACTCGCCGCGCTCGTCACCGAGATCACGCGAATCGGAGGACGGGCGACCGAACTGCCGGACGGCATCGCCATCACGCCGGTGCCGGCGGACCGGCTGCACGGTGCGGTCATAGAGACCTACGCCGATCACCGCATGGCCACGTTCGCCGCGATGGTCGGACTCAAGGTGCCCGGTGTGGATGTGGTTGACGTCGAAACCACCAGAAAGACGCTGCCCGACTTCGTGGGCATGTGGAACAGGCTGCTCGGATAGCTGTTCGGAAATCCTGACAAGCAGCATCCGGAAACGGCAGGGGCCTGCATCGGAGTTCGGATGAACCCGATGCAGGCCCCTGCCTGTCTTCGCGTCGGATCGCCCGCTTCGGCGGCGACCCGACGGCTCAGGCGATCAGACTACTCACTTGGCGAACTTGTTGCCGTAGGTGTCCTCGCCGGCCTCGGCGATGGCGGCGGACTTGCGGGCGATGGCCAGCTCCTCGTTGGTCGGGATCACGGCGATGATCACGGAGGAATCCGGCGTGGAGATGATGCGCGGCTGCTTGGAGCGGGTCGCGTTCTTCTCCTCGTCCAGCTTGACGCCGAACGGAGCGAGCTTGTCGCACACCATCTTGCGCACGATGTCATCGTTCTCGCCGACACCGGCGGTGAAGGTGATCACGTCGCAGCCACCCATCTGGTAGGTGTAGTTGCCGATGTAGCTGACGATGCGGTGCACGTAGACGTCGAGGGCCAGCTTGGCGTCCTCGTTGCCCTCGGCCACCAGACGGTGGACCTCGCGCAGATCGCCGAAGCCGGTCATGCCCATCATGCCGGAGCGCTTGTTGAACAGGGCGTCGAGCTCGTCGACGTTCATGTGGGCGTTGCGGATCAGGTGGAAGACCACGGCCGGGTCGATGTCACCGGTACGGCCGCCCATGACGAGGCCCTCGAGCGGGGTCAGACCCATGGAGGTCTCGACCGGCTTGCCGGACACCTCGGCGGAGGCGGAGGCACCGTTGCCGATGTGCAGGACGATCTGCTTGAGACCCTCGGCCGGCTTGCCGACGACCTCCGGCACCACGGAGGAGATGAACTCGTGGGAGGTGCCGTGGGCGCCGTAGCGGCGGATGTGGTACTGGTCGGCGATCTCCTTGTTCAGCGCGTAGGTGCTGGCGGCCTTCGGCAGCTGGAAGAAGAAGGAGGAGTCGAAGACGAAGATCTGCGGCACGTCCGGCAGCAGGGAGCGCATGACCTCGGCGCCCTTGGCCTCCGGGCCGTTGTGCAGCGGGGCGAGCACGGCAAGATCCTTGACCTGGTTGATGGTCTTGTCGGTGACCAGCGCCGGCTTCGGGAAGATGGAGCCGCCCTGGACGACGCGGTGGCCGACGGCCACGATGCCCGCCTCGGACAGGTTCGGGCCGTACTCCTCGAAGAAGCCGAGCACGCGCTTGAGGCCCTGCTCGTGATCGTGGATCGGCTCCTCGAGCTCGTGCTTCTCGCCGTTGTACTCGTGCTTGTAGTGGCCGTCGATCGGCTCGCCGATCTTCTCGACGAGGCCGGAAGCCAGGCCTTCGCCGGTTTCAAGGTCGACCAGCTGGTACTTGATAGAGCTGGAACCGGAATTGATGACAAGGACGGTTTTCGCCATTGTGGGCATCCTCCATTGTGATTTGTCTGTTTCCCGCTGACACGGGTTACCGTTAGTCAGACTACTCGCTACTTACTACAAACTACTGGGCTTCGATGTTCCGGGACGGAGAACGGGAACATGGTGCCAGACACACTCGAGGCCGTTCGGCCGAGCCTACG
>NZ_RZJP01000001.1:610040-612064 GCF_008698085.1 Bifidobacterium callitrichos | reverse complement strand
CTACGGTCCGACACCACGTTCCCGTTCTCCGTCCCGAGGTGAAAACCAGATGGGAAGCGCAGGGCTACTGGGCTTCGATGTTCCGGGACGGAGAACGGGAACATGGTGCCAGACACACTCGAGGCCGTTCGGCCGAGCCTACGGTCCGACACCACGTTCCCGTTCTCCGTCCCGAGGTGAAAACCAGATGGGAAGCGCAGGGCTACTGGGCTTCGATGGCGGTCAGGGCGATCGTGTTGATGATGTCCTGAACGAGGGCGCCGCGGCTCAGATCGTTGACCGGCTTGTTGAGACCCTGCAGGATCGGTCCGATGGCGAGTGCCCCGGAGGAGCGCTGCACGGCCTTGTACCCGATGTTGCCGGCGCACAGGTCCGGGAAGACGAACACGTTGACGTGACCCGCCACATCGTTGCCCTTGGCCTTGGTGGCGGCCACGGTCGGCGACCATGCGGCATCGAACTGGATGGAGCCGACGACCGGCAGATCCGGCGCCTTCTCCTTGAGCAGACGGGTGGCCTCCTCGACGACGTCCACATCCGGGCCCTTGCCCGAGCCGAGCGTGGAGTAGGAGAGCATGCCGACCTTCGGATCGATGCCGAACGCCCTTGCGGTCTCGGCGGACTGCAGCGCGATCTCGGAAAGCTGTTCGGCGTCCGGGTTCAGGTTGATCGCGCAGTCGGCGAACACGGCCACATGATCCTTGAAGCACATGAGGAACGAGCCGGAGACGAGCTTCTGGCCGGGCTTGGTCTTGATGACCTGCAGAGCCGGGCGCACGGTGTTGGCGGTGGAGTTGATCGAACCGGAGACGAGGCCGTCGGCGTATCCGAGCACGACGAGCATCGTGCCGAAGTAGCTTGCGTCCTTCAGCTGCTGGCGGGCCTGCTCCTCGGTCATGCCCTTCTTGGCGCGCAGTTCGCACAGCTTGGCGACCATCGGCATGAGCACGTTCTCGTCGTCGATCGCCTGGAAGCGGGCGCGGTCCAGATGGTTCAGCCCGAGCTCCCTGCCGCGGGCGAGGATCGCGTTCTTGTCGCCGACGATGATGAGGTTGACGATCTCGCGCTGGAGCAGGTAGTCGGCCGCCTTGATGATGCGGTCCTCCTCGCCCTCGGGCAGGACGATCGTCTTCTTGTTGGTCTTGGCCTTGCCGAGCAGGGAGAACTGGAAGGCGTACGGGGTGATGGGGAAGGTCACGTCCACGTTGAGCGCCGCGAGCACCTCCTCGGTGGGCACGTTCTTGCGGAACGTCTCCAGAGCCACGTCCTTGGTGGAGGCGTCGGTGAACTGCACCTGCGGGATCGTCCACACCGGCAGACCGTACTTGGCGAGCGTCTCCTTGACGGAGAAGGCGTGGCGCGGCTCGCAGCCGGTCACGAAGATGCCGAGCACCTTGTTGCCGGCGGCCTCCATGCCCTCGATGGAGAGCTTGACGGTCTCGTCGAGCTCGTGCGGCCAGCGGTCGATGGTGGCGATGGTCAGGAACACGCCGGCCTCGAGATCGGCGGCCACGTTCGCGTTGAACTCGTAGGTGGTCGGATCGTTGACGTGGGACTTGTCCGTGCCGACGATCAGCGCGGCCTCGGCGCGTGAGACCTCGAGCGCGTCGTTGAAGGCGCCGACGATGTCGCCGCGGGCGGTCTCCTTGTCGCGCCTGACCTCATGGATGTCGAGGCCGGTCGACAGGGCCACGCCGAGTCCGGCGTTGGATGCGGCCAGCAGCACGGGGGTGAAGTCGTCGTGATTGGACACGGCGGGGCGGAACACCATCGTCTTGTACTTCGAGGTCAGTGCATTGAGCACGCCGTAGGCCACGACGTTGCGGCCATTGGCGCCTTCCGGGCTAGCGATATACACACGGGTTACGGTCACGATGTCTTGTCTCCTTTGATAACAGGTAGGGACCTCGCCTATTATAACGACGGTTTGTTGGCGCCAGCGGTAGCGGGGGAGGGTTTTGTCGGGCCGAGCAACGAAAAATCCCGGACCGCTCTTGCGAAGCGATCCGGGATTCGTGATTGTT
>NZ_RZJP01000001.1:343245-609944 GCF_008698085.1 Bifidobacterium callitrichos | reverse complement strand
CGTGGAGCTAAGGGGATTCGAACCCCTGACCCTCTCCATGCCATGGAGATGCGCTACCAGCTGCGCCATAGCCCCGTGTTGAGTTATGTGGTGAACAAGTTCGACTGTGTCGGCTTGTTTCGTGGAGCTAAGGGGATTCGAACCCCTGACCCTCTCCATGCCATGGAGATGCGCTACCAGCTGCGCCATAGCCCCGTGTTCAATTGTTTGGCTTGCTTTTTGAGCCTCGTATACATTACGACGACATGCGGATTCCGGCAAATACGGCGTGTCGCGTGTGTGTCGCACACATGAACCGCAGTGCCGGAATCCTTTGTTTCCGGGCTTTTCCCAAGCCTTTCCTAGCGTTCGCGCTCCCATTCGGGGGTATCGGCGACGGCGGGACCGTGGTTGTAGTCCGTCAGTCGCCAACGTACTGAACCGTCCGGCAGATCCATCGGATCGAGTCGGACCCAGTGCGCGTTGCGCATCGCCGTGAACGTCGAGAACGTGGGATCGACCTCGTTCACCCCAAGCAGGGTCTGCAGGGTCTGAGCGATCCATGCCCCGTGCGAGAAGACGAACAGGTCGGTGTCGTCCCCGGCGAGCGTGGACCAGTAGGAGAGCGCCTCGACGCCTCGGGAACCCACGTGCTCCTTGGGTTCGGCGCCGTACTTGAGTTCACCGCCCTGATGCAGCCTCCACGAGCGGAAGTCCTCGGGGTAGCGTTCGGCCAGTTCGGCCACGGCATGGCCGTCCCAGTCTCCGAAGCTGCGTTCGCGCACGCGCGTGTCGTCATGCACCTCGACTCCCGCCTCGACGCCACCGAGCACGTCGGCGAACGCCTGCGCGGTGGCGTGGGCGCGGGAGAGATCGGAGCATACGATCAGTCTGCTGCTCGTCTCGGGACGCTGATCGACATACACGGCCTTGAGCCATGCGGCGGTCTGGGCCACCTGCCAGCGACCCACGGCGTCCAGCGGGATGTCGACCTGTCCCTGCAGCTTGTGCGCCGCGTTGTAGGAGGTGCGCCCATGACGCACCAGGAAGATGGAACGGACGTGTTTCATCGTTCCACGCTTTCCACCGCAATGTTCTCCGGATGCGCGCTCTCAGGATGCTCGAGTTCGAGATCGATCTGCGGACAGTCGCGCCACAGGCGTTCGAGACCGTAGAACTCGCGCGACTCCTCGTGCATGACGTGGATCACGTAGTCGCCGTAGTCGAGCAGCACCCACTGGCCTTCGGTCAGTCCCTCACGCTCGCGCGGGCTGCGTCCGCCGCACTTGACGTACAGGTCCTTTTCGATCTCCTCGGCCACGGCGAGCACCTGGCGTTCGTTGGACGCGCCGGCGATCATCATGATGTCGGTGATGCCCAGAGGGCCGGTCACGTCGAAGGCGACGATGTCGGTGGCCTTGACTCGGTCGGCCGCCTGGGCGGCGATGCGGATGTCGTCGATGGATGACTGCAATGCGGGCATGGATCTCCTCTATGCGGTTGTATGTCTATGCGGTTATGTCGGTTATGTCGGTTATGTCGTATGTTGGTGCGTTCGCGTACGTGTGCGTACGCGAACGGGCTGCGGCTCAGCGCTCCCAGGCGGGCTTCCAGCCCTCGACGTTGTGCTGCGTGTTCTCGGAGTAGACCATCGTGTCGTCGGGCACGGGATGACGGACGACGGATCCGGCGCCGGTGGTCACGTTGTCGCCGACCTCGACGGGGGCCACGAACAGGTTGCCGGCGCCGACGTGGCATCCGGCCCCGATGTGCGTCTTGTTCTTGTGCACGCCATCGTAGTTGGCGGTGATGGTGCCGCCGCCGATGTTGGTGTGGTCGCCGAGCGTGGCGTCGCCCATGTAGCTCAGGTGCGGCACCTTGGTGCCGTTGCCGATGTGCGCCTTCTTCATCTCGACGAACGCGCCGGCCTTCGATTCCTCGCCCAGTTCGTTGCCGGGACGCAGGTACGTCCACGGTCCGATGTTCGCGGCGCGGCCGATGTGCGTCTCCTGCACGCGGGAGCGCTCGACGGTGGCCTCGGCATCGACGGTGGCGTCGATGAGCGTGGTGTACGGGCCGACCACGGCCTCCTCGCCGATGACGGTGTGGCCCTGCAGGAAGCATCCGGGCAGGATCACCGCGTCACGGCCGATCTCGACCTCGTCGTCGATCCACGTGGTCTCCGGGTCGAGGATCGTCACGCCGCCGCGCATCCACGCCTCGCACACGCGACGGTTGTGCGCCTTGGCGAGCGCGGCGAGCTGCACGCGGTCGTTCACACCCTCGACGCTCAGCGGGTCGGGTGCGGTGAACGCGCCGACCTTGCCGGCCGAACGGGCGGTCTCGAGCGCGTCGGTCAGGTAGAACTCGCCCTGCGCGTTGTTGGACTTGAGATCCGCGATGGCGCGCGTGAGCAGTTCGGCGTCGAACACGTACACGGACGTGTTCACCTCCTGCACGGCCAGTTCGCTGCGATTGGCGTCCTTCTGTTCGACGATGCGCAGCACGTTGCCGTCACGATCGCGGATGATGCGGCCATAGCCGGTCGGGTCGTCGAGCACGGTCGTCAGGACCGTGGCGCCGTTGCCGGATTCGGTGTGGAAGGCGACGAGACGTTCCAGCGTGGCGGCGTCGAGCAGCGGCATGTCGGAGGCGGCGATGAGCACCGGGCCGGTGATCGGGCCGTGCTCGGTCAGCTGCGCCATCGCGCACTGCACGGCACGACCGGTGCCGGGGATGTCGTCCTGGTTGACGATGGTGACCGACTCGTCGTACGACCGGGCCGCCGCGGCGACGCGGTCGGCCTGGAAGTGGACCACGACCGCGAGGGTTGCCGGATCGAGCGCCCTGACGGAGGCCATCACACGGTTGAGGAAGGTGCGTCCGGCGAAGGTGTGCAGCACCTTCGGCTTGTTGGAACGCATGCGGGTGCCTTCTCCCGCGGCGAGAACGATTGCGGCGGTCAATGCCGAGGATGCCATGAGTGTGTCGTTTCCCTTCACTGGCTGGTTTGATACTGATACATGGTGCTTATCCAAGCACCTAACAATAGACGGCCGACCGGATGAGTACCGGTCGGCCGTCCTGACGGTGTTCCCCCACCTGGATTCGAACCAAGACAAAGGGTTCCAAAGGCCCGTGTGCTGCCATTACACCATGGGGGAGCGGCGGGCGAACCCGCCAAGTGTTCATTTATACCATAAGGTCAGGCGAACAGGAAACCCTGACCGTGGTGTTCGGGGTACGTGTCGAACAGCTCGGCCACGGAACCATCCTCGAACACGGCGCGGATGGCGCCGGCCAGCAGCGGGGCGATGGACAGGACGGTCAGGCCGTCCCAGCGCTTCTCCTCCGGGATCGGCACGGTGTCGGTCAGCACGACCTCGCGGGCGCCGCACGACTTGAGTCGTTCAACGGCGGGACCGGAGAGCACGCCGTGCGTGGCGACGACGGTGACGGACCTGGCGCCGGCGTCCTTGAGCACGTTGCATGCGCCGACGATGGTGCCGGCCGTGTCGATGAGGTCGTCGACGAGCACGCAGTCCTTGCCCTTGACGTCGCCGACGACGCGGTTGGAGACGGCCTGGTTCGGACGGGTGATGTCACGCGTCTTGTGGACGAAGGCGAGGGGGCCGCCGCCGAGGCGCTGCGCCCACTGCTCGGCCACGCGGATGCGGCCGGCGTCGGGGGAGACGACCGCGACGTTGTCGAGGTGACCCTGGAAGCGGTCGCGGATGTAGTCGACGAGCACCGGCATGGCGATGAGATGATCGACCGGACCATCGAAGAAGCCCTGCGACTGCGCGGCATGCAGGTCGACCGACATGATGCGGTCGGCGCCGGCGGTCTTGAGCAGGTCGAAGACGAGACGGCAGGAGATGGGCTCGCGGCCGCGGTGCTTCTTGTCCTGCCGGGAGTAGCCCAGCATCGGGCATACGGCGGTGATGGAACGCGCGGATGCACGCTTCAGGGCGTCGATCATGATGAGCTGTTCCATGATCGCCTTGTTGATCGGCTTGTAGTGGCTTTGCAGCACGAACACGTCGGCGCCGCGCACCGATTCGGTGTAGCGCACGTACATCTCGCCATTGGCGAAGTCATAGGCGGTGGTTTCCAACAGGTCGATGCCGAGCTGTTCGGCGACGTCCTGCGCAAGTTTCGGATGAACCCTTCCCGTAACGAGTATCAGGTTCTTGTCGGGCTTCCCTTCGAGGATTGCGCTCACCGTATCTCCCAAACGTCATTTGAAGTTTTCGCTTGCGTCATCCAAGTGTAGTGGCTCGCGCCGACCGGCCGCGCGCCGCCCTTGCGAGGGTCTCTCGTACGAAAAGGAGCGCCGCCCGGGGACGGACGGCGCTCCTTATGTTATTCATGCTGTTATTCATGCTTCAGTCGTTAGTGTTGTACGCATGACTTCAGCCGGTGGAAATCGTCCGATGCGTGCGGAGACCGCCGTTCCGAGGCCGAAGGCGTACAAAGGGTACGTCGAGTGCCGAGGAAAGGCGGTATACGCTCCATCGGACGATTTCCACCGTCACTCCCATTCGATGGTTGCCGGGGGCTTGGACGTGCAGTCCAGCACCACGCGGTTGATCTGGCGGCATTCGTTGGTGATGCGCGTGGAGATGGCGGCGAGCACGTCGTAGGGCAGACGCGACCAGTCGGCGGTCATGGCGTCCTCGGAGGAGACGGGGCGCAGGACGATGGGGGAGCCGTAGGTGCGTTCGTCGCCCTGGACGCCGACGGAGTGTACGTCGGCGAGGAGCACGACGGGGCACTGCCAGATGTCACGGTCGAGGCCGGCCTTGGTGAGCTCCTCGCGGGCGATGGCGTCGGCCTCGCGCAGCAGGTCGAGGCGCTCCCTGGTGATCTCACCGATGATGCGGATGCCGAGGCCCGGTCCGGGGAACGGCTGGCGCCAGACGATCTCGTCGGGCAGGCCGAGCTCGGTGCCGATGGCGCGCACCTCGTCCTTGAACAGGGTGCGCAGCGGCTCGATGAGCTGGAACTTGATGTCCTTGGGCAGGCCGCCGACGTTGTGGTGGCTCTTGATGTTGGCCGCGCCGTCGCCGCCGCCGGATTCGACGACGTCGGGGTAGAGGGTGCCCTGCACGAGGAACTTGACCTCCTTGCCTCGGGCGCCGGCCTCCTCGAGCACCTGACGCTGGGCCTTCTCGAAGGTGCGGATGAACTTCTCGCCGATGATCTTGCGCTTGCGCTCGGGTTCGGAGACGCCCTTGAGGGCCTCGAGGAAGTCGTCGGCGGCGTCGACGGTGATCAGGCGGATGCCGGTGGCCTCGACGAAGTCGTGCTTGACCTGCTCGACCTCGCCCTTCCTGAGCAGGCCGTGGTCGACGAACACGCAGGTGAGCTGGTCGCCGATGGCCTTGTGCACGAGGGCGGCCGCGACGGCGGAGTCGACGCCGCCGGACAGACCGCAGATGACCTCGGCGTCGCCGACCTGCTCGCGGATCCTCTTGACCTGGTCGTCGATGATGGAGGAGGCGTTCCAGTCGTCGGGAAGCCCGGCGCAGTCGTGCAGGAACGTCTCGATGAGCTCCTGACCGCGCGGGGTGTGCTTGACCTCGGGGTGCCACTGCACGCCGTAGAGTCCGCGTGAGCGATCCTCCATGGCGGCCACGGGGGCGCCCTCGGTGTGGGCGAGGACGTCGAAGCCCTGCGGGGCGGTCTTGACGGCGACGCCGTGGCTCATCCATGTGCTCTGTTCGGACGGGGAGCCGGCGAGGATGCCCTCCGCCCTGTCGATGACGGTCTCGGTCTTGCCGTATTCGCCGAGGGCCGCCTTGTCGACGTCGGCGCCGAGGGCGTAGGCCATGGCCTGGAAGCCGTAGCAGATGCCGAGCACCGGGACGCCGGCCTCGAACAGCTTCGGGTCGACGCGCGGGGCGCCGGGCTCGAACACGGAGGCCGGTCCTCCGGAGAGAATGATCGCCTTCGGATCCTTCGCCAGCATCTCGTCGACCGGCATCGAATGGGGCACGAGCTCGGAATATACATTGGCCTCACGCACGCGGCGGGCGATGAGCTGGGCGTACTGAGCTCCGAAGTCGACGACGAGCACAGGACCTGTTGCCATGGAAATTCCCCTAACGTTTATCGTGATGTAACTTGGGTGGTGTCACATTGATTATCCCTATCGAGCCAGACAAGGGTTAAAGGCGTAGTTTCTGTGCGAAAAACGCACAAACAACGTATGGGGATTCCGTCAACACGCCGATAGTGAACATGGCGAATCGAACGTCGGCTTTCGTTGCAAAATGGCGGATTGCCGCGATATTCCAACGTTTTCATTGCATGCCTGCGTTAAACCCATGCGCACAATCGATCGGCTAATTCACACAAAACCAGCAATTTTCGCAACATTTTCGAACACACCCGCAAGAAATCGTTCAAAAGTCGCGTTGTCCTCGTAACATGACTGGTGATTGGAAGCGGGAAACCGCGTAACCGCAAGGTTATGGAGGTCTCGCGACCGAAACAGAAATAATCAATCGCACATTACGTGCAGGAGTACAGGAGTACACATGACGAGTCCTGTTATTGGCACCCCTTGGAAGAAGCTGAACGCTCCGGTTTCCGAGGAAGCCCTCGAAGGCGTTGACAAGTACTGGCGCGCCGCCAACTACCTCTCCATCGGCCAGATCTACCTGCGTAGCAACCCGCTGATGAAGGAGCCCTTCACCCGCGAGGACGTCAAGCACCGTCTGGTCGGCCACTGGGGCACCACCCCGGGCCTGAACTTCCTGATCGGCCACATCAACCGCTTCATCGCCGACCACGGCCAGAACACCGTGATCATCATGGGCCCGGGCCACGGTGGCCCGGCCGGCACCTCGCAGTCCTACCTGGACGGCACCTACACCGAGACCTTCCCGAAGATCACCAAGGACGAGGCCGGTCTGCAGAAGTTCTTCCGCCAGTTCTCCTACCCGGGCGGCATCCCGTCCCACTTCGCTCCGGAGACCCCGGGCTCCATCCACGAGGGTGGCGAGCTGGGCTACGCCCTGTCTCACGCCTACGGCGCCATCATGGACAACCCGAGCCTGTTCGTCCCGGCCATCGTCGGCGACGGTGAGGCCGAGACCGGCCCGCTGGCCACCGGTTGGCAGTCCAACAAGCTCGTGAACCCGCGCACCGACGGTATCGTGCTGCCGATCCTGCACCTCAACGGCTACAAGATCGCCAACCCGACCATCCTGTCCCGCATCTCCGACGAGGAGCTCCACGAGTTCTTCCACGGCATGGGCTACGAGCCGTACGAGTTCGTCGCCGGCTTCGACGATGAGGACCACATGTCCATCCACCGTCGCTTCGCCGACCTGTGGGAGTCCATCTGGGACGAGATCTGCGACATCAAGGCGACCGCCCAGACCGACAACGTGCACCGTCCGTTCTACCCGATGCTGATCTTCCGCACCCCGAAGGGCTGGACCTGCCCGAAGTACATCGACGGCAAGAAGACCGAGGGCTCCTGGCGTTCCCACCAGGTGCCGCTGGCCTCCGCCCGCGACACCGAGGCCCACTTCGAGGTCCTCAAGAACTGGCTCGAGTCCTACAAGCCGGAGGAGCTGTTCGACGAGAACGGCGCCGTCAAGGAGGACGTCGTGTCCTTCATGCCGAAGGGCGAGCTGCGCATCGGCGCCAACCCGAACGCTAACGGTGGCGTCATCCGCGACGACCTGAAGCTGCCGAACATCGAGGACTACGCCGTCAAGGAAGTCGAGAAGTACGGCCACGGCTGGGGCCAGCTCGAGGCCACCCGTCGTCTGGGCGTCTACACCCGCGACATCATCAAGAACAACCCGCACGACTTCCGTATCTTCGGACCGGATGAGACCGCCTCCAACCGTCTGCAGGCCTCCTACGAGGTCACCAACAAGCAGTGGGACGCCGGCTACATCTCCGATGAGGTCGACGAGCACATGCACGTCTCCGGCCAGGTTGTCGAGCAGCTGTCCGAGCACCAGATGGAAGGCTTCCTCGAGGGCTACCTGCTGACCGGTCGTCACGGCATCTGGAGCTCCTACGAGTCCTTCGTCCACGTGATCGACTCCATGCTCAACCAGCACGCCAAGTGGCTTGAGGCTACCGTTCGTGAGATCCCGTGGCGCAAGCCGATCGCGTCCATGAACCTGCTGGTCTCCTCCCACGTCTGGCGTCAGGACCACAACGGCTTCTCGCACCAGGATCCGGGTGTCACCTCCCTGCTGCTGAACAAGTGCTTCCACAACGACCACGTCATCGGCATCTACTTTGCCACCGATGCGAACATGCTGCTGGCCATCGCCGAGAAGTGCTACAAGTCCACCAACAAGATCAACGCCATCATCGCCGGCAAGCAGCCGGCCGCCACTTGGCTGTCCCTCGACGAGGCTCGCGCCGAGCTCGAGAAGGGTGCCGCCGCTTGGGATTGGGCCTCCACCGCGAAGTCCAACGATGAGGCCGAGATCGTGCTTGCCGCGGCCGGCGATGTCCCGACTCAGGAGATCATGGCCGCCTCCGACAAGCTCAAGGAGCTGGGCATCAAGTTCAAGGTCGTCAACGTGGTTGATCTGCTCGCTCTGCAGTCCGCCAAGGAGAACGACGAGGCCCTGTCCGACGAGGAGTTCGCCGACATCTTCACCGCCGACAAGCCGGTCCTGTTCGCGTACCACTCCTACGCTCACGACGTGCGCGGCCTGATCTACGATCGCCCGAACCACGACAACTTCAACGTCCACGGCTACGAGGAGGAGGGCTCCACCACCACCCCGTACGACATGGTTCGCGTGAACGAGATCGACCGTTACGAGCTGACTGCTGAGGCTCTGCGCATGATCGACGCCGACAAGTACGCCGACAAGATCAACGAGCTCGAGGCCTTCCGCAACGAGGCCTTCCAGTTCGCCGTCGACCACGGCTACGATCACCCGGACTACACCGACTGGGTGTACTCCGGCCTGAACACCGCCGAGAAGGGCGCCGTCACCGCCACCGCTGCCACCGCCGGCGACAACGAGTGAGTCTGACTCCTCCATCTCGTTAGTGTTCTAACGCAAAAGGGGCTTGGGGATTTCCCCCAGGCCCCTTTTCGTATGCTTGATTTCCGCTAAGGAGCATCAAAGAATGCCTCGGCAGGATGAACTCCCACCGAGGCCTCGTGAAAGCGAGCGATTGCACTCGATCAGTTGGATCCGGTCGAACCCGAGGACGAGCCACTCGAGGAACCGGTACCAGTCGATCCGGTCGAGCTCGAGGTAGAGCCTGAAGCACCCGAGTCGGATCCGGTGGTGCCGGAGGATCCCGATCCGTTGGAACCGGACTCGCCTGACCCGGAACCGTTGGAGGAGGCTCCGCCGGATGTTCCGGTACCGGAGCCGTTCGAACCGGACGTGGATCCGGAGTCCGAGCTGTTGGATCCGGTGGAACCGGTAGAACCGGATGAGCTGCCGGAGCTCGAGTCGGTTTCGCTGCCGGTCGTGCCGTTCGTGGAATCGCTGGAATCCGTCGAATTCGAATCGGTCGTGGAATCGTTGCCGGAATCGCCGGAATCCGTGGACCCGGAATCCGTGCCCGGATGATCCTGAGGCAGGGAGGGAGCGGTCGACGTGCCGTCCGTATCCGTTTCGTTCTCGGTCGTCTGTGTCTGCGAAGTGGTCGGATGCACCACGTCACGTACGACGGTGTCGGTGCCGTTGCCGTTCGTGAACAGCAACACCAGACCGGCGGCGAAGGCCACACCGATCAGGCCGGAGACCACGGACACGATGATCGCCATGCGCTTGGGATCGATCCGGCGTTTGCGTGTGCGGCGAATCTCCTCGAGCGTAAAGGTGCTCGTCCTCGTGGCGGGCAAGCCTCGTCGATCCGCGGACAGCACATTCGAACTGACCTCGCGGGGAGCGCGAACGGCACCGGCCGCACCGGCGATGACGGTCGTGGCGTCCGATTCCGCAGCGTCGTCGTCCGTCGCCTTCGCGGCATCGATATCGGAGGCCGACGCGGAGGTCGGCGTCTGCTCCTTATCGGCATCGTCCGAGTCGTCGGACGAACCGGGGGTGATGGATTGGAGCTTCTCGCCGGAGGCGTCGAGCACGTTCTTGTAGATGTTCGCCGCGACGGTGGAGATGATGTAACTGGCTGCGGCACCAATCACCGAACCGCCGACGCCGATCTTCGCCGAGAGCAGGAACGACGTGACCGCGGCAAGGGATCCCGCAACAATCTGGGATATGGAAAGACCTTTGATAAACTTCATCACCCTTGAAGGTAACCGTTCTCGCCGCAAGATACCTGTGAAGCGCCATGATGACGCAAAACACACACAAGCATCGCCGAAATCTCCACAACCCGCGCGAGGACGGTCCGCCGTACCCGCAAGACGGCGTCAGTTGCGATGCAGCGAGTGTCGGGTCGGCCTGATCACCGACAGCAGTACGGCCGAGAAGATCAGTGCGAAACCGACCAGAGAACTCCATGTGATGCGCTCTCCCCAGAACAGCGCCGAGAACGAGACCGCGAACAGGCTTTCCGTGCACATGATGATCGAAGCCTGCGAGGGCGGCACATGCGCCAACCCGATGTTCTGCATGATCTGCGCGGACATCGTCGCACCGAGGAACAGGTACAGCACGCTCGCCAGCACCGACGGGGCGAGCCAGCCCGCATTCGGAGCGGGCTCGGTGCATACGGCGCCGACCATGAACAGGACGCCGGCGACGGCGAATTGGACGAACGTCACGGCGATCGGGTCGAATCGCTTCGCGTACACGCCGAGGCACGTGAGATTGAACGAGAAGATCACGGCGGTCGCGATCGTCAACCAGTCGCCGACCGACAGGGACAGGGACGTCCCGTTCTTCAGCGAGACGAAGGCGACGCCCGCGAGGCAGATCACGCCGGCGACCAGATTGACGGCCTTCGGTCGGACGCGGGAGACGATCCAGGTGGCGAACGGCGTCAGCACGCAGTACGCGGCCGTCAGGAACGCGCTGCGACCCGGATCGATGGTCTGCAGGCCGATCGTCTGCGTGACCATCGTGCCCCAGTAGGTCAGTCCCACCACCAGCGCCGGCACGATGATCGAGGGCTTCAGAGACGGAATGATGTGACGATGGAACAGCGCCAGCATGCACAGGCAGGCGCCGATCATGCGCAGGCCCATCAGCCACTGCGGGGGAATCGCCTCCATCGCGAATTTGGCCAGCAGGTAGCTGCCGCCCCATAGCGCGGCACAGGAGAGCAGCATCAGACGTGCGAGGTTCGGCGGGAAGGATCGCGACCAACGACTGCGCAGCGCACCGATTCGTGCCGACAGACCCATGAAGATGACCTCGCTTCCATTGCGTCTCGGTGTCGTCGATACATACGATACGGCCGGACGCCCCGGCGACATGCCTGAGGCGCAAAGGTGAACATACTCACAGCGGCTCGCGGCGGACGATGCGGGCGGCGCGGCGGACGAGTGGGTAGAGTGGAATCCGGATAACGATTCGCCGTGTCATGAAAGGATGTCACTATGGCAACGCTCACCGAAGAGATGAAGACCTTCATCGAGAACAACCTGGGCTGGATCTCCACCGTCTCCAAGGACGGCGAGCTCGATCTGGGCCCGAAGATGTCGCTGTTCGTGCTGGACGACAACCACATCGCCTACCACGAGCGTACCGCGGGCCAGGCCTACGAGAACCTCAAGAACGGCTCCCCGCTGGTCATCGCCTTCGCGAACCTGGAGAAGAAGCAGGGCTACCGCTTCCGCGGCACCGTGACCCTGCACTCCGATGACGCGATCTACGAGGAGCAGGTCAAGGTCGCCGAGGAGAAGGGCACCAAGAAGCCGGCGGTCATCCCGGTCCTCGAGATCACCGAGATCCAGAACCTCGCCTCCGGTCCCACCGCCGGCAAGACCATCGTCAAGGACTGAGACCGGCCCGTCCGGTCGGGCACGCTCCGGTTGCGGTCCCGTATCATTCCTGTCTGATGCCTGTGCGTCGCATGCGACTGCGATGCGCAGGCATCATCGTTTTCGGGGACGGTTTTCAGGGGAAGGCCGGTTTGTCGAGGTGTCGAGGTGATGAATGGGTTTTCCGATTCATCCTCATCCGTAAGAAACTATGCCTTGCGGCACCGGATGACGAGGTGACGGCCCAGATCATCCGTCGTCGCGAACAGGTAGGCGTTCCCGCCGTCCTTGAGCTTCAGTTTTTTGCGCAGTGCGGCCACCGGCATCGGGAAGTTGCGCACGGCTATGTTCGCATGCGTCAGATCGTCCAGCGCGGCCTTGAGCTCGCGCTTGTTCATCGTGGATACGCCCTCGACGGTGAACGACCGTCCGGGGAATCCGGCGACGGGTTCGGGCGCGACGAACAGATGACTGTTCGGTCCGATCATCTGCGCATCGAACGCCCGTGCAAGCGCGTCGAAGCATCCCGCCTTCATGATCGAGGCGTTCGGCTCGTACAGATAGCGCCATTCGTATCCATCAGGGGAGGTACGTGCGTCCGAACCTATAGGATCCGCCGCCTCGGACGGGGTGAAGGCGAAGAGCTGGGCGTCGTTTACGCACGTGACCCGCGGCGCGGCATGCATGCCGCGGTCGACGACGAGCAGCAGCTCCTTGCACTCGTTGCCGGTGGAGACGATATGCACCTCGGCCACGTGCCCTGCGAAATCGTCGACCGTCTTATGCCAGTCGAGCATCGGCGAGAGCTTGACCATCACCCGATGCGTCTTGGCGAGCAGACGATCCAGCATGTCCAGCACATCCGGCGTGCAGTCGGCGATCGCGTAGGTGCGCGCGCCGTGCGTATCACGTCTCGCCGGGTCGAGGAAGACGAGCGTCGACTCCGGCATCGCATCCAGATATCCCTCGGCGTGCGCGTTGACGATACGCGCATGGTCCAGCCCCAAGGCGGGCATGTTATGCTCGGCGATCGCGCACAGATGAGGCTGACGCTCCACATAGACCGCACGCTCGAACGCGCGTGCCATATACGAGAAGTCCACGCCGAACCCGCCGGTCAGATCGACCAGCGTCGAAGGGGAGGGGAAGCCGGAGACGTCTGCGGCAAGACGCCGGGCAATGCCCTCCTTGTACGTCGCCGTGAACTGCGACGAGCACTGCTCCATCGACAGATGCGGCGGATACCATACGTCGTCATGCGCCGCCCAATCAGGCAGCTTCGCACGCGCCGTCTGCCATCCGGCGATCTGCTCCAGCGCGAGCGTCAGGTCGACACCGTCCGGGTGTCCCGCGTGCAGCGCCAGATCGCGCACGTCCTCGTTGCGGTGCGCGGCGACGAACGCGCGCGTCTCATCGGAAATCATCACCATGCCATTGTACGAAAGGCGCCATGTGCATGGAGGCCATCGACGGAGAGCGGAGCGCGCCATCCGCGCGGCGCCGATGACCGGCGGATGTGGAACACTGAGATGAGACCCGTTGCGTACCCGGATGACAGCGAACGAAAGGTGTCGACGATGATCGAAGAAGTGGTGATGCTCAGGCACGGACGCACGAACTACAACCTGACCCGGCGTTTGCAGGGGCAGATCGACGTGCCGCTCGACATCGTCGGACAGTGGCAGGCCGACCAGACGGGACTTGCGCTCGCCGGCCGCTACTACTGGGCTAAGGTCAGCCGGCTCGCCGCGCAGCCCGAGCTGATCGCGCAGCCGGGACCGCAGGCGGCCGAACGCAGCAGCATCGACGAGTACCGTGATGCGCCCGCAGCCCGCAAACGCATGGTCGTGGTCAGCTCCGACCTGTTCCGCGCCTTGCAGACGGCCCACGCCTTCGCCGACATCCTGGGCCTCCAGGTCCATCCCGACGCGCGTCTGCGCGAACGCAGCTTCGGAGCGTGGGAGGGCATGACCAGAGAGCAGATCAAGGCGGTGGACGCCGCCGCATACGCCTCATGGAAGCACCATACGGGAGGCGAGCTCGCATACGGCGTCGAAAGCCGCAGGGCGCTGGGCGAACGCGGTGCGCGCGCGTTGCGGGAGATCCTCGCCGACCCGGCATACGCCGACGGAACCCCCACCACGCTGATGCTCGTCGGGCACGGGTCATGGATCATCGCCACGATCAGCGAACTGCTGGGCATCGACCCGGATGGGATGAACGCGCTCGGATCCATGCGCAACGCCTGCTGGAGCCGGCTCAAGGTGCGCTATACGGTCAACGGTGAGCCGGCGCCGGCACCGCTATGGGAGCTGGTGGAGCATAATCAGGCGCCGCAGATCGCGAATCTGGCCGATTGGGAGAACGGTCCCGACGAGTTGCGCGGACCCGGCATGCCCGCATGGAATCCGATCGTGTGGTGACGTGCACGGAGCACGTGGAATAATTCATGTCGAATTCAGAATTCTCCCGACGCCGCGGTGGCGCCGAACGTGACCGCGGACTAGACTTGACGAGGTTTTATAGCCGGCGATCGGCTCGACCGAGTACACGAACGCAAGTACACGAACGAACGTATCGAACATGCATTGGGTGCGGATTCGTCGCAGGCGGGAAAACGGAGATATCGACGCCGGGAGGCGCCGGTGCGGCGAGGCGTGGCACACGGAAGGCGGGTGAGAAGACGATGTTGAGGATGTTCAGCACCATTAATGGTCAGGTGGAGCGTATCGACAAACCCGAGAACGGTTCATGGCTGTGCCTGAGCGAGCCCACCGACGTCGAACTGGCCACCGTCGCCTCCGAAACCGGCGTGGATCTGGCCGACCTGCGCGCCCCTCTGGATGACGAGGAACGTTCCCGCGTCGACGTCGAGGACGACTACACGATGGTCATCGTCGACATCCCGACCGTCGAGGAACGCGGCGGACGCGACTGGTACGAGACGATCCCGTTGTCGATCATCGTCACCGAGCATCTCATCATCACCGTATGCATGCAGGACACCCCGGTGCTCCACCCGTTCATGGAGGGCACGATCCGCGGATTCAACACGTACATGCACTCCCGCTTCATCCTGCAGATCCTCTACCGCAACGCCACCATGTACCTGCGGTACCTGCGCATCATCGACCGCGAAAGCGACAAGCTCGAACTGAAGCTGCGCCATTCGATGCAGAACCGCGAGATCATGATGCTCATGGAACTGTCCAAGACCTTGGTCTACTTCACCACCTCCCTCAAATCGAACGAGATCGTGATGGAGAAGCTCAACACGCTGCAGCGCATCAAGCAGTATCCGGACGACGAGGATCTGCTCGACGACGTCATCACCGAGAACAAGCAGGCCATCGAGATGGCCAACATCTACAGCGGCGTTCTTGCGAACATGACCGACGCGTTCGCCTCGATCGTGTCCAACAACCTGAACAACGTGATGCGCATCTTCACGATCATCTCGATCACGCTGTCCATTCCGACGCTGATCTTCTCGATGTACGGCATGAACTTCGTGCCCGGCCAGCTGGGCATGCCCTTCACCGACAAGACCTGGGGATTCGCGCTCATCATCGTCATCTCCATCATCCTGTCGCTGGTGGTCACCTGGTTCCTCACCCGCTCCCGCATGTTCAAGTGACGTGATCGGGTGACGATGCGGGTGACGGGACGATTGGGACGGCGCGTGGGCGCCGCGCTGCTGTCCGTCGCGATGTCCGCCGGACTGGTCGGATGCGGGGAGGCCCCCGGGACGTTCGTCCAGCCCGAAGGTCCGACCATCGCGATCGGGGTGGCCGCCGACGAGCCGGGACTCGCACGTTGGCACGGCGGGGCCTACGAGGGCTTCGAAGTGGACGTCGCACGCTACATCGCCAAGAAGCTCGGGTACGCGAACAAGCAGATCGTCTTCAAGCAGGTACTGCCGTCCAACCGGCTCGATCTGCTGGACGACGGCACCGTCGACATGGTCGTCGCGTCGATGCCGATGCCGCAGACCTCATCGTCCATCGCCTACGCCGGCCCGTATCTGCAGACCTCGCAGGGACTGCTGGTACGGCCCGACGACGCCGGGACGATCACGAGCACCGCGGCGCTCGCCGGCAGGGACGTGTGCGTGGTCGCGGGATCCGGTGCACGGGAGTCGCTGCTCGCCGTCCAGTCGAAGGCGCTGCCGCGCGAACGCGACACCTACCCGCAGTGCGTCACCGATCTGATGATCGGCACCGCCGACGCCATCGCCGGCGACGATGTCATCCTGTCCGGTCTGGCGCGTTCGCAGGGAGCCGATATCACGGTGCGTGTGGAGGGCGTGTCCTACGGGCGTACGCGGTACGCCGTCGCCCTGCCGTCCGGGGCGGGCACGCTGGCGCAGAACGTGGATGCCGCATTGAAGGACATGCGCGAGGACGGCACCTATGCGGACCTTCTGCGCAGGCTCAGGAGCGAGACGGGATGGAGCGAGGGCCGCTGACGTCCCGTGTCGATGCCGTATCGGCGTCAATCTGCTCCCTCGGATAGGATGGGAGGCCGGTTTCATCGGTCCTGTTCCACAGGGAGAACGGAAGAAAGGGAGAGTCGAGATGCGACGTGGTCCGCTTGAGGCGGGGGAGAAGGTGCAGTTCACCGACCGCAGGAACAAGAAGATCACCGATCAGCTCGTGGTCGGAGGATCCACGCAGACCGACCATGGCCTGATCCTGCACGATGACGTGATCGGACTGACCGAGGGGACGGTGGTTACCACCGTCACGGCCAAGCGTGAGGCGCAGATCAACCAAGTGCATCCCGAACGCGACGCCGCCAAGCCGTGGAAGGCGACACGCGCCATCGGCGGATGGCAGTACGCGGTGATGCGCCCCCGACTCGCCGACTACGTGCTTTCCATGCCCCGCGGCGCGCAGATCATGTATCCGAAGGACATCGCCCAGGTCATCCAGCTCGGCGACATCAGAACCGGTCACCGCGTGCTTGAATCGGGCGCCGGATCCGGCGCGATGAGCCTGAACCTGCTCGACGCGGTCGGCGAGGGCGGCGAGGTCACCACCATCGAGCTGCGACCCGATTTCGCGCGCGTGGCCGAGGCCAACGCGACGCTCTACTACGGTCGCCGACCGGAATGGTGGAGCCTGAAGACCGGGGATTTCGACTCGGTCGCCGCCGGACTGCCCGAACACTACTACGACCGCATCATGCTCGACATGCTCGATCCGTGGAATCGCCTCGAACAGGCGTATCGCGTGATCGCACCCGGCGGCGTGATCGTGGCCTACGTCACCACCACCACGCAGATGAGCCGCATGGTGGAGGCGCTGCGCGACGCCGGCGTATGGACCGAACCGGTCATCCAGGAGACGCTCGAACGCAGCTGGAAGGCGCAGGGACTCGCCGTGCGTCCCGATCATCAGATGATCGGACACACCGGATTCCTCATCGTCTCGCGGGCGATGGCCGAGGGCTTCACCGCCCTGAAGAAGCGGGAGCGCGCAGCCAAGGACACCGTCACCGATGTGGACGATCTGACGGACGAGGAGCGCGAGGCGCGGCTCGAGGATCTCGAGCTGCGCGATATCTCGGATCGCAAACTACGTAAGGTGCTGCGTGATCTTGATCGCATGGTCGATGCGCTCGAGGGCTGACCGGACTATAATTGGTCAGCATTGCGGATATGAGTGTTCGCCGATTGTTTCCCGGATGTTGGTCTGACGTTGACCGAGGGGTCGGCGGGCGTTCATGAGCGTATCCGCCATAAGTCCGAGGGGAGCTGTCATGGGAGTCAATCCGAACAAGGTCGCCAAGCGGGTCAAGGGGTACGACCACATCCTGATCATCATGCGTCACGCGAAGGCCGAGCCGTTCCATGCGGAGGGCGACTACGGCCGTGAACTGACGAACAAAGGGCTCAAGCAGGCCAAGAAGGTCGCCAAGGGGCTGACGGACATGAAGCTCGACCCGGATGTGATCGCCTGCTCGGCGGCCACCCGGGCTCGCCAGACCTGCGCGAAGATGCTCAAGACCTTCGGCGACAAGCCCAAGGTTGACTACCACCAGAGCCTGTACGAGGGGGGAGTGCAGGCCGTGTTCGACGAGCTGGCGCACGCCAAGGAGAAGGATCGCGTGCTCATGGTGCTCGGCCATGAGCCCACCGTCTCGATCGCCAGCCAGTGGATCGCCTCGTCCGATTCCGATTCGGAGCGCCTCGACCTGCTCAATCTGGGATTGCAGACCGCGGGCGTGGTGATCTTCGGATCGGACAAGCCGTTCGACCAGTGGCAGGTGCATTCCGGCGATCTGCTCGCCGTGATGAGCTCCTCCGACTTCGACTGATGCTGTCGACTGATGTTTCGATATGTGGGCGCGATGGGTTTCTCCATCGCGCCCCAAGCGTATGATGTCCACTATGCCGTTTGCCAGCTTGATTGATCGGTCTCACATACTGTAGAGAGGCGTGAAACGGCGGTATAAAGCCGATTTATAGCGACACTTCCATGTCATTGATGACTTTGTTTTAGGACGTGTTTGATAGGCTGAGCGGGTTGAAAAGCCGTTTCGCTAATGAAGCAGTATGGAGGATTCATGACTGCACTCACGTCCGTGTCCGGGTTCCCGCGCATCGGTCAGAACCGAGAGCTCAAGAAGATCATCGAAGTCTATTGGAAGGGCAACGCCACTCTTGACGAGGTGCACGCCACCGCCAAGGAGCTGCGCGCCAAGCACTGGAGGATCCAGGCCGAGGCCGGCGTCGACCTGATCCCGAGCAACGACTTCAGCTACTTCGACCAGCTGCTCGACACGGCGATCCTGCTCAACGTCATTCCGGAGCGCTACCAGCGCCTCTCCTTCGAGAACCCGGAGGAGACGCTGTTCGCCATGTCGCGCGGCTACCAGGGCGAGCGCGGCGACGTCACCGCCCTGCCGATGAAGAAGTGGTTCACCACCAACTACCACTACATCGTGCCGGAGATCGAACCGTCCACCGAGATCAAGCTCAACGGCACCAAGCCCTTCGACGAGTTCAACGAGGCTAAGGAGCTCGGCATCACCACCAAGCCGGTGCTCATCGGCCCGTACACCTTCCTCAAGCTCTCCCGCGACGACAACGCCCAGGAGCTCACCTACGACAAGGGCCTCGTCAACGCCGTGGCCGCCGTCTACGCCGAGGTCATCACGAAGTTCGCCGAGCTGGGCGCCGAGTGGATCCAGATCGACGAGCCGTTCCTCGTGCTCGACAAGCAGCCGGGAGACGTGGAGCTCTTCAAGAGCCTGTACGCCAAGATCCTGCCCGCACGCAAGGGCGGCATCAAGGTGCTGCTCAACACCTACTTCGGCCACATCGCCGACGTGTACGAGACCGTCAACCTGCTCGGCTTCGACGGCATCGGCCTTGATCTGAACGAAGGCAAGGAGGAGAACCTCGAGGCGGTCGCCAAGTACGGCGTCGCCGACGGCACCACGATCTTCGCCGGCGTGGTCAACGGCCGCAACATCTGGCGCAACAACTACGCCGTGAGCCTCGGCCTCGTCGACGCCCTGAAGCAGGTCACCGACAACGTTGCCGTCTCCACCGCCAGCTCCCTGCTGCACGTGCCGTTCAGCACCGAAGGCGAAAACGCCCTCAAGCCGGAGATCCTCAGGCACTTCGCGTTCGCCGTAGAGAAGCTCGGCGAACTCAAGGAGATCGCCACCCTGGCCGACGCCTCCGACGAGGATCGCAAGGCCTCCGCCGCGCTCGCCGCCAACCAGGCGCTCTTCGACGGCACCCGCGTGTCCGCCGATCCGGCCGTCGCCGAGCGCATCTCCAAGCTCACCGACGCCGACTTCGTGCGCCAGCCCGCCCGCGCCGAGCGCCAGAAGCTCCAGCGCGAGGCCCTCGGCCTGCCGCTGCTGCCGACCACCACCATCGGCTCCTTCCCGCAGACCCGCGAGATCCGCGCCGAGCGCGCCAGGTTCCGCAAGGGCGAGATCACCAAGGAGACGTACGACCAGTTCATCAAGGACCAGATCGACGCCTGCATCAGGCATCAGGAGGAGATCGGCCTCGACGTGCTCGTCCACGGCGAGTTCGAGCGCAACGACATGGTCGAGTACTTCGGCCAGAACCTCAACGGCTTCCTGTTCACCAAGAACGCCTGGGTGCAGTCCTACGGCACCCGCTGCGTCAAGCCCCCGATCGTCTGGGGCGACGTCTCCCGTGCCAAGCCGATCACCGTTGAATGGTCCGCGTACGCGCAGAGCCGCACCGACCACGTCATGAAGGGCATGCTCACCGGCCCGGTGACCATTCTCAACTGGTCCTGGCCGCGCGAGGACATCACCCACGAGGAGCAGACCAAGCAGCTCGCCCTCGCCATCCGCGACGAGGTCCTCGACCTCGAGGCCGCCGGCATCAAGGTCATCCAGATCGACGAGGCCGCGCTGCGTGAGAAGCTGCCGCTGCGCAAGACCGACTGGCACTCCAAGTACCTCGACTGGGCCGTTCCGGCGTTCCGTCTGGTCCACTCCGCGGTCAAGCCGACCACGCAGATCCACACGCACATGTGCTACTCGGAGTTCAACGACATCATTCGCGACATTGACGCGATGGACGCCGACGTGATCTCCTTCGAGGCGTCCCGTGGCGATCTGGTCGTGCTCGACGCCATCCACGAGGCCAACTTCGAGACCGAGGCCGGCCCGGGCGTCTACGACATCCACTCCCCGCGCATCCCCTCCGAGCAGGAGATCGAGGAGCGCATCTACGAGATCCTCAAGAAGATGGACGTCGAGAAGGTGTGGATCAACCCGGACTGCGGCCTCAAGACCCGTGGCGACGCGGAGACCTGGCCGAGCCTCGAGCATCTGGTCGCCGCCGCCAAGGCCGTGCGCGCCAAGCTCGCGTGAAGATAGCTGAATAGATTCCGATAGTTCCAGCGGGGGAGGCTGGGCGTTGCATGCGATACGCGACACACTCAAGGCCGTTCGGCCAAGCCTACGGTCGCGCATCGCATGCAACGCCCAGCCTCTGTTGCGTGGGTATGGTGCCTGTGTGTCGCGCGGGTGCGTGATTTGTGGCGCGTGACGCGCCGAGGAAAGGGAAGGGAAGAACAATGCATAAGCCGATGTTTTCGCTTGAGGTGTTTCCGCCGAAGAGGGACGCTCCGGTGGGCACCATCTACGACACGCTGGACGGGCTGCAGGGGCTTGACCCCGATTTCATCTCGGTGACCTACGGTCACGGCACGCACGCCGACCGTACGGCCACGGCGCGCATCGCCAACACGATCCGCAACGAATACCGCATTCCGACGGTGGCGCATCTGACCGCCCTGTATTCGGACGAGGCGAAGATCGACGAGGCGCTGGAGATGTTCGAGCACGCGGGTGTCTTCGCGGTGCTCGCCCTGCGCGGCGACTACATCGACGGCGAGGAACCGGTTGGCGTGTTCGAACACGCCAGCGACCTCGTGCGCTACATCCGTGCGCGCAAGCCCGATCTCAAGGTATTTGGCGCCTGCTACCCGGAGGGGCATATCCAGTCCGAGTCGATCGATGAGGACATCGAACATCTCAAGGAGAAGGTGGATGCCGGCGCCACGCACCTGATCTCCCAGCTGTTCTACGACAACGAGGACTTCTACCGCTTCCTCGACAAGGCGCGCGCCGCCGGCATCGACGTGCCGATCGAGGCGGGCATCATGCCGATCAACGGCGCGAAGTCGCTGCGTTCGATGGCGGCGAAGAACCGCACGCGAATCCCCAAGGACGTCGAGTCGCTGCTCGAGCGATGGGGGAGCGACGTGCCCACGCTGCGCGAGGCCGGCATCAACTACGCGTCGGCGCAGATCACCGATCTGGTCGCGCACGGCATCGACGGCGTGCACCTGTACACGATGAACCGCCCCGCCACCACGCGCCGCATCTGGCGTAACGTGCGTCCCCTGTTCGAGACCGCGGAGTGACCGTTACTTGCGCTTCTTGCCGCCGGCGCCCTTGCCGGCGGGCTTGGCACGCTTCAACGGGCTCTTCGGCTTGGCCGGGGCCATCCACGGGAACTGCTCAAGCCCCCAGCGGTGCAGCGGCGGGATCTTGGCGATGAGCACGCCGGCCAGCATCGCGAAGATCGCCGCCCATGAGGCGAAGTCCTGCTTGGTGAAGATCAGGACGATCACCAGGCCGACGCCGATGATACCGAGGACCTGCGAGTACTTGTTCTGCTCCTCGGTGGTCTCCTCGACCCTCAGCGGAATCAGGCCGAAGTAGAGGCCGATCACCACCGAGACGATCACGACGATGACGGTGACCGTGATTTCCAGACTGCTCATGACGAATCGACTCCCTTGTATCGTGTGAACCGGCGAGCTGCGTCCCAGTCTAACCCACCGGGATGGGCACGCCGGACATTGACTCCCTATTCGTTGCCGGCCCAGTACCCTTTGGCATTCCGGTCCAATGCGGCGCTCATCGTGCGGTCGATGAGCTTGCGCTCGCGCACCATGTTGCCGTACTTCGGGCTTTCGGTGATCTCCTCGTACTCGTGTTCGGTCGCGACGCCCGCGATCTCGGCGATGATCTCCTCGTACGAGGTCTCCACCGTGCGATGCACGCCGGAGATGCGCCCCTGACGGATGACGACGATGCGGTCGGACACGGCGAACACGTCCGGCAGATCATGGCAGACCATCACCACGGTGCGCCCTTCGGAGCGCAGCCGTTTGATGTACGAGAGCACCTCGGCGGTCTGCATCACCGACAGGGCGGCGGTCGGCTCGTCAAGGAGGATCAGCTGCGGGTCGTTGAGCAGGGTGCGTGCGATCGCGACGGTCTGCCTCTGACCGGTGGACAGGGACGCGATGGGAGAGCCCACGCGGATCGCCGAGCTCAGGGTCTTGAGCACCGAGCGGGCGCGGGAGTTCATCTCCTCGTCGTCGCGCACGCCGCCTATGTTGACCTCCTTGCCGAGGAACAGGTTGGCCGCCACGTTGAGGTTGTCGCAGAACTCCTGGCCCTGGAACACCGAGGCGATGCCTATGCGGTCCGCGGCACGGATCGAGGGGATCGTCACCTCCTCGCCGTTGAGATAGATATGCCCGAAGCCGGGTTGGAGGAACCCGGCGATGATCTTGACGAGCGTCGACTTGCCGGCGCCGTTGTCGCCGACGATGGCGACGACCTCCTGCCGGTTGATGTCGAGGTTCACTGACTTGAGCGCCTCGACGAAGCCGAACTTTATGCAGATGTCCTCGAGTCTCAGCAGGGGCGGCTCGCCGCCGGTCCTGTGCATGCCGGTGCGATCCGTGCCAGATACGTGACCGTTCCCATTCCCGTCTGTCATCCGTGTGTCCTCCGCGGACTGCCCGCATGTGCGATTGCCGATTCGTGCATCAACCATAGTCGGTCCCGATCTCAAATCGCCTTGGACTGTGCTGGGGCGGCGGCGATGTTGCGGTCCGAGTACTCGATGGCGACCAGCGCTCCGCCGAGCGCCGCTCCGTCTATCGGATGATCCGACACCCGCACGTCGATGGGGGAGACCGCGTCCGGGAACAGCATGCGCTGCAGCGCTTCGTCGAACGGCCGTGAGAACGTCTCTCCGGCCAGCGCCAGCTTGCCTCCCAGCACCACGATCTCCGGGTCGACGCTGATGCACAGATCGGCCACCACTTGCCCGATGCGCACCGCGGCGTCGGAGATGACGCGTCGGCATCCCGGATCGCCGTCGTTGGCCTTGGCGACCAGATCGTCGAGCGTCATGTTGCCGTGCGTGACGCTCAGCAGCTGGACGAGGCGGTCTTCGGAGACCACGGTGTTGAGGCATCCGCGGTTGCCGCATGCACAGATCGAGCCGAGAGGGTCGATCTGGATGTGTCCGATCTCGCCCGCCAGGCCGGTCACGCCGTGCAGTATGGTTCCACCGATCATGATGCCGGCCCCCACGCCGTCGCCGGTGCCGATGTACACGAAGTTGCGCCTGCCGAGGGCGACGCCCATGCGCGCCTCGCAGAACGCCGAGAGGTTCGCGTCGTTGTCGACGTAGACGGGGCAGTTGAACGCGGTCTTCAGCGGCGAGGCGATGTCGACGCCGTCCCAGCCGGGCAGAATGCCGGGTATGGCGATCATGTGGTCCGTGGTCGCGACGGGAGCCGCCACGGCCACGCCGATGCCGACGATCTCGTTGACATCGGCGTCGATGTTGTTCAGGGTCTCGTTGATGAGCACCATCGCACGTTCGAGGGTGGTGTCCGCCTTGTGCCCGAAGGCGAGAGGCAACACGTGCTTGGCGATGATTGACTTCGAGAAGTCAACGAAGACGAGGGTGAGTTGTCTGCGTTCGACCCATAGGCCGATGCCCATGCCCTGATGGCGGGCGAGGGCGACCAGCGTGGCCCGCCGGCCGTTGCGCGTGGTGCCCTTGGTCTCCAGCAGGCCCTCGTCGACGAGTTGGTGGACCAGCGTCGAGACCGTCGCCGTCGACAGTCCCGTGACCTCGGCGAGCTCGACCTGCGTCATCGCACCGAACCTGTGGAGGCTATCCATGAGATTCGCGCGGTTGGCCTCGCGCAGGGAGGTCTGCGACCCGAATAACCGTCTTGTCATAACGTCTCAGTGTAGTCGAACCATACGGCCGTGACGCCGGGAGGGGTGGGGCGTCCTGTGCCGTGGCACCGTCGCATTGTGGCCGCCGCGTGCGGCGTGTCGCGTTCCTGTGTGCTTGGAATGGCGGATTTCCGCCATTGGATTCATGTATCAAACTCAAGAGATCGCAAACATAGTTTTTGAGTTTGACTTCCTAACTCAACTTGGTATTCTGTTACATGAACCTAAGGAAATTCCAAGGTTCGGGGGAACAGCGGTTGTTCACCCGCCCTCAATGAAGAAGGAGATCACATGAAGCTCACCAAGAAGATCGTGGCCCTGGTGGCCGGCGTCGCCATGATGGCGGGTCTGGCGGCCTGCGGTGGCGGAAGCCGTACCGGACAGGCAGCCAGCGGCGACTCGAAGATCGAGAAGGGCGCCACCATCGGCATCTCGATGCCGACCAAGTCCGAGGAACGCTGGAACAAGGATGGCAACAACCTCAAGGCCAAGCTGGAGAAGGCCGGATACAAGGTCATCCTCTCCTTCGCCGATGACAAGCCGGCCCAGCAGAACGCCGATATCGAGAACATGGTCAACAACGACGCGAAGATCGTCGTCGTCGCCTCCAAGGACGGCACCGCCGTCGGCCCCGCGGTCGAGAAGGCCCGCGACGCCGGCGCCAAGGTCATCGCCTACGACCGCCTCATCATGAACACCGACGCCGTCGACTACTACGCCACCTTCCAGCTGGAACAGGTCGGCGTGCTCGAGGCCACCTGGCTGATCGACAAGCTCGGTCTCGAGAAGGGCGCCACCGGCCCGTTCAACATCGAGCTGTTTACCGGATCCCCGGACGACAACAACGCCAAGTACTTCTTCAAGGGCGCATGGGACCTCCTCCAGCCGTACTTCGAGAAGGGCGTCCTCGTCTCCCCGTCCCAGCACGGCCAGGGCGGCGTGACCAAGGACTTCACCGTCGAGGACTGGCAGAAGATCTCCGTCATGAGCTGGAAGACCGAGCAGGCGCAGAAGGACATGGAGTCCATCCTCGACTCCACCTACGCGCACGGTGAGAAGCTCGACGCGGTCCTCACCCCGTACGACGGCATCGCCCAGGGCGTCATCAACGCCATCGAGTCCAAGCGTCCGGACATGAAGCCCGGCACCGACACCTGGCCCTACATCACCGGCCAGGACGCCATGGAGATCGCCGTGGCCAACATCGCCAAGGACAAGCAGGGCGAGACCGTCTTCAAGGACGTCAACAAGCTCGCCGACGCCGTCTACGACATGATCGTCGAGATCGCGGAGAACAAGGAGGTCTCGGGCATCAACGGCAAGTTCAACAACAACAACATCGACGTGCCGTCCAAGCTCCTCGACCCGCAGAACATCACCAAGGACAACCTCGACGACCTCGTCAAGGCCAACTACATCACCCAGGATCGTTTCGACGAGCTGACCAAGTAGCGTCCCGAAAAGATTCCCACGAATCCCAACGACATGCGGCGCATGGGCCGACTATGCGCCGCATGTCCATGAAACCAGCACTGTGAACGAGGAGTGATGACATGTCAGACAATGACACCATTTTGACGATGGAGAACATCACGAAGACGTTCGGACCGGTCAAGGCGCTCACCAACGTGAACCTCGAAGTGGGGCGTGGCGAGATCCACGCCATCTGCGGCGAGAACGGCGCGGGCAAATCGACCCTGATGAACGTGCTTTCGGGTGTCTACCCCTACGGCAGCTATTCCGGCAGGATCACCTTTGACGGCAAGGAATGCAAGTACCACACGATCAACGACTCCGAGGCCGACGGCATCGTGATCATCCACCAGGAGCTCGCCCTGAGCCCGTTCCTGTCGATCGCCGAGAACATCTTCATCGGCAACGAGCGCGCCAAGGGCGGCGTGATCGACTGGGACGAGACCCGCGCCGAGGCCAAGAAGCTGCTCGACCGCGTCGGCCTTCCCGAGGACCCGGACACCAAGGTCATGGACATCGGCGTCGGCAAGCAGCAGCTCGTCGAGATCGCCAAGGCCCTGTCCAAGGACGTGAAGCTGCTCATCCTCGACGAGCCCACCGCGGCCCTGAACGACGAGGACTCCGCCCACCTGCTCGACCTGGTGCGCCAGCTGCGCGACAAGCAGGGCGTGACGAGCATCATCATCACGCACAAGCTCAACGAGGTCGCCGCCATCGCGGACACCGTCACCATCATCCGAGACGGCTCCACCGTCGGCGTCATGTACGTCACGCCGGAGACGCCGCTCGATCAGGAGGAGCTCATCCGCAAGATGGTCGGCCGCCCGCTGCACAACCTGTACCCGGACCACCCCTCCAACAAGCCCGGCGCCGAGTTCCTGCGCGTCGAGAACTGGACCGTCCACCACCCGCTCGACTCCGAGCGCGTCATCGTCGACCACGCGAACATCAACGTGCACGCCGGCGAGATCGTCGGACTGGCGGGCCTGATGGGCGCGGGCCGCACCGAGATGGCGATGTCGATCTTCGGGCACTCCTACGGCTCCAACATCTCCGGCAAGGTGTTCGTCAAGGGCAAGGAGGTCCACCTGCCCAACGTGCAGTCCGCCATCGACGCGGGCCTCGCCTACGCCACCGAGGACCGCAAGGGCAACGGCCTGAACCTGCTGCAGAACATCCGCGAGAACGCCTCGCTGGCGAGCCTGACGAAGATGAGCAAGTACGGCGTGATGGACGACAACATCGAGCGCAAGGAAGTCGAGCAGTACCGCAAGGACTTCAACATCAAGTGCCACGACATCGATGTGAACGTCTCCACCCTCTCCGGCGGCAACCAGCAGAAGGTGCTGCTCGCCAAGTGGGTCATCTCGCAGCCGGACATCCTCATCCTCGATGAGCCGACCCGAGGCATCGACGTCGGCGCGAAGTACGAGATCTACGAGATCATCGACAAGCTGGCGGACGCCGGCAAAGCCGTCATCGTGATCTCCTCCGAGCTGCCCGAGCTCATCGGCATCTGCGACCGCATCTACACGGTCTCCTACGGTGTCGTCACCGACAATGTTGAGAAGAATGGATTCACCCAGGAATACCTGATGAAGGGTATGACCAAGGAAAGGGAGGTGGCAGCCTGATGAGCGCCGCAACCGCAACACCTGCTAAGAAAGAAGAGAAGGTCGGCCTGCTGGCCACCGTCGCCAACAACGCCCGCCAGTACGGCATCGTCGGCGCGCTGCTGGTCATCGTCGTCGCGTTCCAGATCCTGACCGGAGGCGTCCTGCTCAAGCCGAACTCCTTCGTGTCGCTGATCCAGCAGAACGCGTACGTGATCATTCTGGCCATCGGTATGGTGATGGTCATCATCGCCACGCACATCGACCTTTCCGTCGGCTCGCTGGTCGCCTTCATCGGCGGCGTGTGCGCCCTGCTCATGGAACGTCAAGGCGTCAACTGGATGGTCGCCATCCTCGTGGCCCTGATCGTCGGCCTCATCGTCGGCGTCTGGCAGGGCTTCTGGGTCGCCGTCGTCGGCATCCCGGGCTTCATCACCACGCTGGCAGGCATGCTGATCTTCCGTGGTCTCGCCACCGTCATCGTCGGCGAGTCCGTCCCGATCACCTCCCTCGAGTTCCGCGGCATCGCCCGTAACTACCTGCCGAACGTCCTCGGCTGGTGGGGTCCGTTCGACGGCCTGACGATCGTCCTCGGCATCCTGTGCATCGCCGCCTTCGCCTGGAGCCAGCTGCGCAAGCGCGCCCGCGTCGCCAAGGTCGGACTCGTGCCCGAGCCGATGAGCCTGACGATCCTCAAGATCGTGATCGCCACCATCGTCATCATCTTCGTGACCTACCTGCTCGCATCCTCCGGCAACTCCGATCAGGGCGGCACCCCGATCATGCTGGTCATCGTCGGCGTGCTCGTGTTCATCTACAACTTCATTCTGACCAAGACCGTGTTCGGACGCCACGTGTACGCCGTCGGCGGCAACCGCAAGGCCGCCATCCTCTCCGGCATCAACACCCGCCGCGTGGACTTCCTCCTGTTCGTCCACATGGGCTTCCTGTCCGCCGTCGCCGCGGTGTGCATGCTCTCCCGCCTCGCCTCCGCGACCGCCCAGGCCGGTATGGAGTTCGAGATGGACGCCATCGCCGCCTGCTTCATCGGTGGAACGGCCGTCACCGGTGGTATCGGCACCATCCCGGGCGCCGTGGTCGGCGCCTTCGTGATGGGCGTCATCAACCAGGGTCTGTCCATCATGGGCGTCGACACCGCGGTCGTCAAGACCATCAAGGGCCTCGTGCTCCTGCTGGCCGTCGCCGTGGACATCATGTCCAAGAAGAAGAAGAGCTGAACCGCCTGACTTCATCCCGCTCCTCCTCCTAGAATGGGGTCCGCGCTTACAGGGGCTTTCGGTCCCGGGGCGCGGACCCCATTCGTCGTATCAGAAGGGAACCGCACATCATGAAACTCAACAAGCAATCGACCGCGCGCCTCTACGCGCTCACCTGCGTGGCCTGCGTGGTCTGGCTCGTCCAGTCGCTCATGGAAGCCAACGCCGACGGCTCCCTGACCAACTGGGCCACCATCATCTTCTCGCTGTGCCTGCTCGTCGTCATCGGATGGACCGGATACAACGCCATCAGCGGGTGGAACGCCAAGGAGGATGACGAGGACGACGGCGCGAATGACGATGGCAAGAACGGCGACGCCGGCCGCCGGAGGTGACACAACGCCGGAGCGCCGCGTTTTTTCCGTGTACATTAGCTAAGTATGAACGCAAGTGACGCCTTCCAGCCATCCGCGATGGACCTGATCCGAGCGGGATTGCAGAACCTCGACGAAGCCCGCGGCATGTTCGACCGTCTCAGGGCCGATGGCGTGCCGTCCGACCGTCTGCGATTCGTCCTGAAGGCGCTCGCCGAGGCGTGCGACCCCGATGGCGCGCTCGCCAATCTCGTGAGCATCACCAACGCCGTGCAGAGCCAGGGGCGCGACTTCGACCGTATGGTGCCCGACGCCGCGGCCTTCGAACGGCTCATCACCGTGCTCGGCGTCTCCGACGAGCTCGGCAAGCTCATGCGCTTCCGCCCCGAACTGGTCGAAGCGGCCTCCACCGACGCCTGCAACAGCCACCTGTACACGCGTGAGCAGCGCCGCGCCCACGTCCTGAAGGCCGTCGGCGCCGATCCGGCTGATCCGACCGCCCCCGTCGCCACCAAGGAACTCGCCGACGCCGCCACCGCCCTGCGTGGCACCTACCGTCGTCAGCTCGCCGCCATCATGGCGCAGGACGCCACCGCCGCCGACCCGTGCGCGATCCAGCCCACGATCAGCCGCAGCCTGTCCGATCTGGCCGACGCGGCGCTCGAAGGCGCGCTCGCGATCGCCCGCCATGAGGTCAAGGGCAGCGAACACGTGCGCTTCGTCATCATCGGCATGGGCAAGCTCGGCGCACAGGAGCTCAACTACGTCTCCGACGTGGACCTCATCTACGCCGTCGAACCGGCCGACAAGGAGATCGGGCGGCAGGAGCTGCTGCGCACCGGCACGAAGATGGCCACCACGATGCAGCGCGTCTGCCAGTCCATCATCATGGGCGTCGCCGAACCCACCCTGTGGCAGATCGACGGAGGGCTCCGCCCCGAAGGCAAGGACGGTCCGCTCGTGCGCACCATCGAATCGCACGAGGGCTACTACCAGCAGTGGGCCGAGAACTGGGAGTTCCAGGCGCTGCTCAAAGCGCGTCCCGTCGCCGGAGACCCCGAACTCGGCCGCCAATACATGGAGATGACCCGCCCGTTCGTATGGACCGCCTCCAAGCGAGACAACTTCGTCTACGACTGCCAGCAGATGCGCAAACGCGTCGAGGATCTGATCCCCGCGCCGCTCAAGGACCGCGAGATCAAACTCGGGCTCGGCGGCCTGCGCGACGTCGAATTCACCGTGCAGATGCTCCAGCTCGTCCACGGACGCTCCGACGAGACTCTGCGCACCCGCTCCACGCTCGAATCGCTGGCGAGGCTCGCCGAAGGCGGCTACGTCTCGCGCAAGCAGGCCGCGAAGCTCTCCGCCGACTACCGCTTCGAACGCGTGCTCGAACACCGCCAGCAGATGTGGGGGCTCAAGCGCACCCACCTGTTCCCCGACCTCGGCGCCACGGCGAACCTCGGTGGACTCGAACGCAAGCGCGACGTCGACGTCGACGAGCTGAACCAGAACCAGGAGCTGCGCCGCGTGGCCCGCGCCTTCCGCATGCATCCCGAGGAGCTCGTCGAACGCTACGACGAGACCCGACGCGAGGTACGCCACCTGCACTTGGACATCTACTACCGCCCGATGCTGCCCGTCTCCGCGCAGCTCGAGGACGATCAGATCGACCTGAGCAAGACCGCCGCGCAGGAGCGGTTCAGCTCCATCGGCTTCGGCGACCCGGACGCCGCCATGCGCCACGTCGCGGCCCTCACCGCCGGCATTGGACGAGCCGCCAAGATCAACCGCATCATCCTTCCCGCCGTACTCGAATGGCTCGGACAAGGGCAGAACCCGGACATGGGTCTGCTCAACTGGCGCAAGCTCGAGGAGCACTTCGGCACCGAAAGCGAGTACCTCGGCTTCCTGCGCGACTCCAACTCCGCGGCGCAGCGTCTGTGCCACGTGCTGTCCAACTCACGCTTCCTCGGCGACGCACTCAACAAATCGGTCGAATCGGTCACCTGGCTGGGCGACGACGATCGGCTCAAGGCCCGCACGCGCGAGAGCCTCGACGTGCAATGCCGCTCCTCGCTGGAACGCAACGTCGAGAACATCAACGACTTCGCCACCTCGATGCGCGCGATGCGCCGACACGAGATCGAACGCATCGGACTGGCGTGGATGAGCGGCGTGATGGACGACGCCGCAAGCCTCAAGGGCATGACCGACGTGTACGACGCAATCATCGAGGCGTCGCTCGAATGGGCGGTCCGCCGTCGCGTGCGAGAAGGGGCACTGACGTCGGCGCCGGCCGCGCTCGCCGTCATCGGCATGGGACGTTACGGCGGACGAGAGGTCAACTTCAGCTCCGACGCCGACGCGATCCTCATCTACCGTCCGATTCCGATCGGTTCCGGCGACGTCGACGAGGGCGCGGCGAACCTGTTCGCGCGCAAGGTGATCGAGGACCTGCGCGCCATCCTGCAGGGGCCCACCACGCTGGAGCCGCAGATCGAACTCGATCTGGATCTGCGTCCCGAAGGCAAGAACGGCCCGCTTGTGCGCTCCTACGCCTCCTGCGAGGAGTACTACCGTTCGTGGGCGAGCACGTGGGAGCATCAGGCGCTGCTGCGCGCCAGGTACGCGGCCGGCGACGTCGATCTCGCACGCGACTTCCTGACCAACATCGCCGACCCGCTGCGCTACCCGCACGTGGACCTAACCGACACGGAGATCGGCGATATCCGCAAGCTCAAGGCCCGCATGGAGGCCGAACGACTGCCGCGAGGCGTGCGTCGCGATCGGCACCTGAAGCTCGGCAAGGGCGGCCTGTCCGACGTCGAATGGACCGTGCAGCTCATGCAGCTCGAACACGCAGGCGACATCGCCGACCTGCGTGTCAACGGCACGCTGCCGGCGCTCGATGTGCTCGAGGCGCGCAAGATCATCTCCAAGGCCGACGCGTTCACCCTGCGTCGCGCGTGGACGATGTGCACGGCCGCGCGCAACGGCAACTACCTGTGGAGCGGACGTGCGCGTCAGGCGGACATCCTGCCCGACGACATGTACTCGCTCGGCGGCATCGCCGTGTATCTCGGATACGATGCGAATCGCGGACAGCATTTCGAGAACGATCTGCTCGCCGTGATGCGCAAGGCCCGTGAGGTGACCGAACGGCTGTTCTACGGCCGCTGACCTTTCCTCGGTGCCACTATCGGGGTGTCGAGGAGTTTTTCCGTCGTGGGAAGGAGAACAAGTGGTGTCCAGCAAACTGGTGTTCATCGACATCGACGGCACGCTGGCCGATGAACGACACATCGTGCCCGATTCGGCGGTTCAGGCATGCCGTGAGGCGCAGAGGAACGGTCATAGGCTGTTCATCTGCACCGGACGTTCCATCCCGAAGATCGAGAAGAGCATCCTCGACCTTGGATTCGACGGCGTGGTGTCGGTCGCAGGTGCGCAGGCGAACATGGGAGACGAGATACTGTTCCAGCATTTCGTCTCCCCGGAGGCGATCGACGCAGCCGACAGGTATTTCCGCGAGCATCACATCGAGGCCTACCAGTGGCAGGGCCCCGATGGCATGTACATCTCGGAAGGCTATCGCCGTCATCTCGAGGAGAAGGGATCGGCGTGGAACCGCGGCGAGTTCGCTCGATTCTGGCATCGCCTCGACCAGATCGAGATTCCGGAGGGCTCCACGCTCGGCCATGTGATCCACGTGTGCAAGGGATCGTACTTCATCCTCGGCGATCATCCCGAGGTGAGTTTCGAGGAGACGAAGCGGGACCTCTCTCCTTGGTTCGAAACCGTTCATGGTTCGTACGACAGGATCTCGGCGAACAACGGCGAACTGCTCATCAACGGCGTAGACAAGGGCACCGCCGTACGCGACGTGGCGGCCCGACTTGGCTACGACATTGCCGATACGATCGCCATCGGCGACAGCGACAACGACACCGCGATGCTCAAGGCCGCCGGCACGTCCGTTGCGATGGGCAACGCAATCCACGGCATCAAGGACTTCTGCGACCTCGTCACCACCGACATCCACGACGACGGCCTCGCCAACGCATTCCGCACTCTGGGGCTGATCGGCGACGGGGATGCCCGGAGTGATGATGCCGAAACCGATGGGAAGGACGGTCGATGATGCCTGTTGCCGTTGCCCACTGCGGATCCGTATCCGCGCTGACGCTGGGGTTGCCCACGTCGATGGCGGTGCCTGAAGCCAAAGGCGTGCTGCCCAAGGCGATGTTCCTCAAACTGCCGATCTCCGCCAAACTGAAGCAGCGGCTGAACACGGAGGTCGAGTCGATCACGATGCTCGCGCTGATGCGCCCGGCCAACACCGGGCTCGAGGCGGACGGCGGCAGGATCCCGGAGGTGCTCGTCATCGGACTGAAGCTCACCGGCAAGACCGACGTGGTGCCGGCCGAGATCGTCGAGCTCATCTCGTCGATCCGCAGCAAGTCGGGCATCGTGTTCGTGTGCGT
The DNA here is from genome assembly GCF_008698085.1 of Bifidobacterium callitrichos. Classification (NCBI taxonomy): domain Bacteria; kingdom Bacillati; phylum Actinomycetota; class Actinomycetes; order Bifidobacteriales; family Bifidobacteriaceae; genus Bifidobacterium; species Bifidobacterium callitrichos. Next base: position 576,332 of record NZ_RZJP01000001.1, on the reverse strand, counting down.
GCGGGATGTGCCGTTCGAAGGTGCGACACGCGAGGAGTGCGCGTTCGCGGTACGCCGTGCCGTGCCGGTCAAGCCGGGGCGTCCGGCCGTCGCGAAGGTGTATGCGGGGCAGTGGATGCCCGCGGGTGAGGCGCAGCTGGAGATCGGAGTTGCCGAGGCCGCTGGCGCGGAAGCCGTGCCCCGGACGATGGACGCGCTGTGGCATTCGCTGTGCGCGCAGGCCGTGCTGGGGGACGCGGATGGCGCGGACCTTGATGCGCGCATCGCGCGGCGTGACCTGCTTGCCCGGCTCAAGGCCGACGAGTCGAAGCTCTCACGCGACCACCAGCGCGCGAAGAACCCCGCGCAGCGCAACGAGATCTACGCGAAGTTGCACAAGGTGCGAGCGCAGATCGCGCAGATGGAGGAGTGAGCCGAGGTGGTGGTCCAGGGGTCCGGGGTCTCCGGGTGGGCCGGCCCTGCCGGGTCCTGCGTCCTCGGCCTGTCTCGGCGGCTTTGGAAGCCTTGGAGGACCGGGGCTTTGGGGCGCGTCACTTCGCGTCCGTGAGGAACGTGCGGATGTCGTGAATCTCCTCGTCGCGGATCGCGTGGCCCATCCCCGCATACTCGCGGTAGGTGAGATGTCCGGTCGCTTCGAGGACGCGACGGGCGTTGCGCTGATCGTCGAGCGGAATCGTGTGGTCCTCGGAGCCGTAGGCAAGCAGGAACCGGGTGGGGGAGTCGATCTGGGCGGTTTCCTCGCCCTTGAATGACGGGCTCATGAGGATGGCCTCGTCGAATGTGTCCGGATGCTCGAGGACGAGCCGATAGGAGAGGTAGCCGCCCTGCGAGAAGCCGATGAGAATCTTGCGACGGTTGGCAAACAGCGGGTTGTCGAGCAGCGGAACCAGCGCCTCGCCGACGGCCGTGCATGCACGGCGACGCTCCTCGACCCCGCAGCCGTCCGGATACCAGTAGGCGCCGCCCATATACGGTCGGTCGTAGGTGCCTCGGAACGAGAGATAGCTTGGGGTGGCGGTTACGGTCGTGGCGGTCGGGTGCGGTCCGGTGTCGTCGGGGGAGCCGTCGCCGTTGTCGCTATCGTTGTCGAGATCGCCGACGGCGTAGACCGCGTCGATGATGCGGATCATCTCACGCTCGTCGTTGCCGTACCCGTGGAACATGACGAACAGCCGGTCGTCGAACGGCGATACTGCCTGTGGAACATTGATCTGACTGGTCATGCGCAACTGCATCGTCGATCCTCCTTCGCTCATAGACGTCGTTTCCGGTCCGTCTCCAGTGTAGGCAATGTAGACGTCAGGTTTCTCGAGACACATCGATATGTACGTTTGTACACGCCGATGATTCAGTTATTCGAATAACTTCGGATTGTGCGGTATCATATGAACGACAGGATGTTCGACCGGGACGATGAGAGTCGCGGCGATACGGGCTTGGATCTCAAGGAGGGATTATGACTCAGAGCCATCGGAGACTTGCGGAGCAATTGCGCGCCCGCATAGCGGCTGGCGAGTTCGCGGACAAGGGAAAACTGCCCACCGAAGATCAGCTCATCGAAGAGTATGGGGCCACAAGATACGCCGTGCGCAACGCCATTGCGCTGCTCGCCGAAGCCGGGGATGTGTTCCCGGTCCGAGGCAGCGGGGTGTTTGTTCGTGAGGATCGGGGCGATGGGGACTATCTGTCCATCGGCACGACACGAGGCATCTCCGGCGAATATCCGGGCAGGAAAGTGTCCTCTGTCGTCTATGAGCTGTCTCTGCTGCGTGCGGATGAGACTCTGTCTAGGCGCATGCATTGTCAGGAGGGCGATCAGGTGTGGAAGGTTGTGCGTCTCCGCCTTGTCGATGATGAGCCGTTGGCCTATGAGACCGCTTGGTATCTCAAGGAGTTCGTTCCGTTCATCAACGAGCAGATTGCCGAGGGGTCGTTGTTCGGTTACGCTCGGAATGATCTGGGGCTGAATTTCGGATATGTCGACAAGGTGATTCGGGCTGGTGAGTTGAACGCGGTCGAGGCGAAGGCGCTCGGACTCAAGAAGGGGCAGCCTGCGCTGTATCTCGACGACGACTCGTTTCTGACGAACGGACGGCTGTTCAACTCCTCCCATATTGCCTACCACTACCGAAATGCGCGTTTCTTCACAATGACCTCCATGAAATGAGCCGGATCCGTGTGTGAGGAGTCGTGAAGATGCGCAGAATCATCCTGCTCGACGTCGACGGGACACTGGTCGATTATGAGAATAACCTGCCGGACTCAGCGGTTGAGGCTATCCGCAAGGCGCGGGCGAACGGTCACAAGGTGTATATCTGCACCGGACGCAGCAAGGCCGAGGTGTATCCGCCGCTGTGGGAGATCGGCCTCGACGGCATGATCGGCGGCAACGGCAGCTATGTCGAGAGCAACGGCGAGGTCGTCATGCACCAGACGCTCACCCTCGAGCAGTGCACGCGGGCGGTCGATTGGCTCAACTCGCGTGGCCTTGCGTTCTATCTCGAAAGCAACAGTGGACTCTACGCCAGCGAGGGGTTCGAGGAGGGGGCGCTCGCCGCCGTGCGCGAGTATTCCGCGCGCAAGGGCAAGGAGGACGCCTGCACGATGACCGTGCGCGACGGCTATCCGGAGATGATCTATGATGGTGAGCTGTACCGTGGCGACGTCAACAAGATCAGCTACGTGCTCGGTTCCTATCAGGATTTCCTCGATACCAGGGAACGGTTCGACGACCTGCAGAACGGCACATGGGGTGGCAGGGACGCCACGGCGCTGTGGGGTGACCTCGGCGTCAAGGGCATCACCAAGGCGCATGCCATCGACGTGCTGCTGGCGCATCTCGGAGCCGACAGGGCCGACACCATCGCGTTCGGCGACGCGACCGTCGACGTGCCGATGCTCGAATACTGCGCGTTCGGCGTCGCGATGGGCAATGGTTCGGACGACGTCAAGGCGACGGCCGACCTCATCGCCGACGACGTCGAGGCCGACGGTCTCGCACACGCCTTCGAACGGATCGGATTGGTATAGGCAGTGTGCTGGCACGTGAATACGTGCCGGATGCCGGAAGAAGGATGTCCGTAGGGGGATGGTCGCCGTAAGCGACCATCCCCCTACGTTGTTAGCGGTCTTTCCGGTATGTGGTGTTCGGATGTCGATCCCTTATTCGAATTACCGGGCGGACGCGGATGGCGTCATCCGTGAGGGAGGAGGGAGTTGCTGGCCCAGCGGCATGAAATTATTCGAATAAATTTTCCGTTCGGCGTGTCGCGTAGGGGCTGAGTGAACGCTAACAGTGTTGTAAAATCAGTGCTTTCCGGTAGGAAATGAAACGTTGCCGCGCATTTGACACTTTCCTCAGAAAACGTATACTGGAGCCACAAGTTATTCGAACAACAAAGAAAACGACGAATAACTTCGGCTCACAAGGCCGATGGAAAAAGGAAAAGGTGCGGGCTATGAAAGCTCGCAAAAGTCCAAGGAAGGACCCCTTTGATGAAGGAATGGTTCACCAATGTGGCGCAGAAGGCGCTTGATGTGTTCGTGAAATTCGCGAGCACCAAGGCCATCACCGCACTCAAGGACGGCTTCGTTCTGTCCATGCCGGCGACGCTTGTCGGCTCGATCTTCCTGCTGCTCGCCAATCTGCCCATCAATGGTTACACCGAGTTCATGGCCAAGACGTTCGGCGCCGACTGGAACATCGGTCTCAACCAGATCAACAATGCCACGTTCAACATCCTGGCGATCATCATCGCCGTGGGCATCGGCTACTCCTACGCTCGCAATGAGAAGCTTGACGGCATCTCCTGCGGCATCCTGACGCTGATCTCCTTCCTGATCGTCTCTCCGTCCTCCCTGCAGATCACGGGTGGCACGGTCAAGGCGCTGGGTGATAAGACCGCCGAAGTCTCCGGCGTGCTGCCGACCACATGGATGGGCGGCAACGGCATCATCTCCGCCATCATCATGGGTCTGATCGGCTCTTGGGTCTACTGCACCTGCATCCAGAAGAACATCCGCATCAAGATGCCGGACGCCGTTCCGGAAGGCGTCGCCAACGCGTTCTCCGCCATGATCCCGGGCTTCTTCATCATGTGCTACTCCGCCGTGATCTATCAGGTGTGCCAGATGTTCGGCGGTGTCTCCCTCACCGAGCTTATCTTCAAGGTCATTCAGACCCCGATGCAGTCCCTCACCGACAACTGGGCCGGTGCCATCATCATCGTCCTGCTCATGTCCTTGCTGTTCTGGTGCGGTATCCACGGCCCGAACGTGGTTTCCGGCATCATCTACCCGGTTCTCACCGCGAACTCCCTGGTCAACCAAGACCTGATGAACAAGGGCATCGAAGTCACCCAGGCCAACGGCGGACACTACCTTGTCCCGCAGCTCATCGATTGCTTCTGCAAGTACGGCGGTGTCGGCCTGACCCTCGGCTTCATCGTCTCCGGTTTGCTGGTCGCCAAGTCCGCCCAGATTCGTGAGCTGTCCAAGTTCGCCCTGGTGCCCGGCCTCTTCAACGTCAACGAGCCGATCATCTTCGGTCTGCCGATCGTGTACAACCCGATCATGCTCATCCCGTTCGTGCTCGGTCCGCTGGTCGCCGTGATCCTCACCTACGGTGCAATGGTCATCGGCTTCCTGCCCGCCTTCGGCGCCATGCAGGTGCCGTGGACCACTCCGCCGATCATCTCCGGCTTCCTGCTTGGCGGCTGGCAGGGTGTGGTCATCCAGCTGCTGATCTTCGTCGCTTCCGTCGCGATCTGGTTCCCGTTCGTCAAGATGCAGGACAAGATCTACGTCGAGCAGGAGCAGGCCAACGCCGAGGCGGAAGCCTGATCTGATCCGCATCCGGTCCCGTCCCCGCGTCTTGCGGGGCGAGGACCGGACGACTCTCACCAACATTCACCACTGTTCACCAACACTTAACCCAAAAACGACTTGCGGTTCCCGAAGAAAGGGCCGCACAACTGAAAGGAACAATGATCATGACTCACATCGTGCTGTGCTGCAATCAGGGCATGTCCACCTCCATCCTCGTCAAGAAGATGCGTGAAGCCGCCGCCAAGGAGAACCTTGAAGATGTGCAGATCGACGCCTACCCGATCTCCGAGATCGAGGAGAAGGCCCCGGACGCCGCGGTGATCCTGCTTGGACCCCAGGTTCGTTTCGAGCTGGGACGTGTGCAGAAGCTCTTCCCGAACACCCCGGCGGAAGCCATCAACCCGCAGGACTACGGTCTGGCCCGTGGCGGCAACGTGCTGAAGCACGCGCTCGAGCTGGCCGGTAAGTGATCCTTGCGCCGGCGCCGTCGATTTCAGCCGGCGCCGGCGTCTCCCATACTGAGCGTCTGTGCTCCCTCAAAATACAACAAAGAGACTTAATTATTAAGGACATTTAATTAAGGAACCCGTCACGGCGAAAACAAGCTGTGGCGGTTCCATGAAAGGAAACCAACGATGGCTGACGAACCCGTGGACATGGAAGTCCTGTGCATGCAGATGATCGTGGCGGCCGGTTCCGCCAAGTCGGACTACATGGAGGCTCTGCAGGCCGCCAAGGCCGGCGATTACGAGACCGCTGATGCGAAGATGAAGTCCGGCGACGAGAACTACGCCGTCGGACATGAGCACCATGCCCGCATGGTGCAGCAGGAGGCCGCCGGTGACCCCGTGACCATGACCCTGCTGCTCACCCACGTCGAGGACCAGATGATGAGTACCGAAACCATCAAGACCATGGTCACCGAACTCATCGATCTGTACAAGAAAGTCAACGCCTGATCGGGAATGTTCCCGGCATTATACGGCAGAATCCACAGATAAGGACAAAGACAATGGGTTTCCCCGATAACTTCCTGTGGGGCGGCGCGGTGGCCGCCCACCAGCTCGAAGGCGCATGGAACGAGGACGGACGCGGCCCCAGCATCTGCGATGTGCTCACCGGAGGCGCTGCCGGAGTCGCCCGCAGGATCACGGACGGCGTGGTCGACGGGCTCAACTACCCGAATCATCGTGGCATCGACTACTACCACACGTTCCGTGAGGACGACGCACTGTTCCAGGAGATGGGCTTCAAGTGCTTCCGCACGTCGATCTCCTGGTCGCGTATCTTCCCGAACGGCGATGACGAGGAGCCGAACGAGGCCGGGCTCCAGTTCTACGAGAGGCTGTTCTCCGACTACCGCGCCAAGGGCATGGAGCCGGTCGTCACGCTCTCCCACTTCGAGATGCCGCTGCACCTCGCCAAGATGGGCGGTTTCACTAACCGCAAGGTCGTCGATTGCTTCGTGCGGTTCGCGACCACGGTCATGGAGCGTTACAAGGATCTGGTGACGTACTGGCTGACCTTCAACGAGGTCGACAACCAGATGAACATGCACACGCCGATCTTCCCGTACACGAACTCCGGCATCATCCCCAATCCGGACGACGACCCGCACACCGTCGAGCAGAAGGTGTGGCAGGCGATCCACAACGAGTTCGTCGCCGCTGCGATCGCCGTGAAGAAGGGACGTGAGATCAATCCCGACTTCCAAATCGGTTGCATGCTCTCCTTCGTGCCGATCTACCCGGAGACCTGCCGCCCCGACGACGTCATGCTCGCCCAGACCGAGATGCGCAACCGCTATCTGTTCGGTGACGTATACGTGCACGGCGAGTACCCGCGCTACCTGTGGAAGCGTTGGGAGCGCGAAGGCATCGATATCGCGATGGAACCGGGTGATCTCGACGTCATCAAGGAAGGCGTCGTCGATTTCATCTCGCTGAGCTACTACATGTCCGTGGCCGTCAGCTCGCAGGGGTCCAAGCTGGACGCCATGGAGCATGGTCTTGATGGTCTCGTGCCCAACCCGTACATCAAGGCCACCGACTGGGGATGGCAGATCGATCCGGTCGGTCTGCGCTACTCCCTGTGCGAGATGTACGAGCGTTGGAACAAGCCGCTGTTCATCGTCGAGAACGGTGTCGGCATGTATGAGACCCCCGATGCCGACGGTTATATCGCCGATGATTCGCGCATCGAGTATCTCAAGAGCCACATCGCGGAAGTCAAGAAGGCTATCGACCTCGACGGCGTTCCCGTTATGGGTTACACCGTGTGGGGATGCATCGACGTGGTGAGCTTCACCACCGGCGAGATGAAGAAGCGGTACGGCATGATCTATGTCGACGCCGACGATGAGGGCCACGGCACCTTCGAGCGCCGTCGCAAGAAGTCCTTCTACTGGTACAAGAAGGTCATCGAGAGCAACGGCGAGGAGCTGTGAGCCCGATGACCGGTCATGTCACGCTCCACGGGGCGTGACGACGAACGAAATCCTCCCTTCGCATCATGCGGCGGGAGGATTTCGTCATATATATCGTCGTTCCATCGACGCCGACCGGTCCCGCCCGGAGGCCGAGACACCGTGCTCATCCCCGGATTCGGCAGCCGCCGGAACGGTGAACGCGCGGTGACGCGCGGGTGACGCGGAGCCGCGTTGCGAGTCGGCGAAATGGTCTATAGTCGGATAGGTCACGTTAGTGGCCACCTTATCCGCTTCACGCACGAAAGGTGAGCCGTGTCAACTCCACAAGAGCCGGCGGAGACGCCGATGATCGGTAAAAGTGTCATTTCGCTGGATGATCTGTCCATCGCCCAGATCAGGGATCTGCTGCACAAGGCGCAATACATTGATTCCCACCGTAGGGAAGTGGCGCACACCTGCGACGGCAGGGTGCTGGCCACGCTGTTTTACGAGCCCTCGACCCGCACGCGTCTGAGCTTCGAGACCGCGATGCTGCGTCTCGGCGGCAAGGTGATCGGCTTCGCCGGCGCGCAGCTCGCCTCCGTCACCAAGGGCGAGTCCATCGCCGACACCTTGAAGACCGTCTCCAACTACGTCGACGTGGTCGCGATCCGCCACCCGAAGGAGGGCGCCGCGCTGGTCGCCTCCCGCGCCGCGTCCGTGCCGGTCATCAACGCCGGCGACGGCGGCCACATGCACCCCACGCAGACGCTCGCCGATCTCGCCACCCTTCAGTCGCGCTTCGGCCGCGTCACGAACCTGACCGTCGGCCTGTGCGGCGACCTCATGTTCGGCCGCACCGTGCACTCCCTGATCGAGACGCTGTGCCGTTTCGGCAACGTGAACTTCGTGCTCATCAGCCCTGACGAGCTCAAGCTCCCGCAGTACGTGCTCGACCGCATCGACGCGACCCCGTCCTGCTCCTACACCGAGGTCAAGGACCTCGTCTCCGTGATCGGTGACCTCGACGTGCTGTACATGACGCGTGTGCAGAAGGAGCGTTTCTTCAACGAGGACGACTACCTGCGTCTGCGCGACACCTACATCCTCGACGAGGACAAGCTCTCCCACGCGAAGAAGGACATGGCCGTGCTGCACCCGCTGCCGCGCGTCAACGAGATCGCCGTCGAGGTCGATGACGACCCGCGCGCCGCGTACTTCGAGCAGGTCAAGAACGGCATGCTCATGCGCATGGCGCTCGAAAGCTCCGTCGTGGGCGACGAGCTGCCCGGATACGAACCGCTCGAATCCAAGGAGGTCCAGGCCTGATGGAGGTCACCAGCATCCAAAACGGCATCATCATCGATCATGTGCCGTCCGGCACCGCGCTCAAGGTGCTCGAATACCTGAAGATCGACCCGGCGAAGACCAAGCTCGCCCTGATCATGAACACCGACAGCCACCTGTACGGTTCGAAGGACATCATCAAGATCGAGGACCGCGAAGGCGAGGACAACCCGGCCATCGACCTCGACGTGCTCGGCCTCGTGGCCCGCACCGCGACCGTCGGCATCGTGCGCGGCGGCACCATCGTCGAGAAGAAGACCCCGACGCTGCCCGAGCATGTGGTCAACATCCTCACCTGCCGCAACCCCCGTTGCGTGACCACCACCGAACGCGGCATCGACCAGATGTTCCACCTGACGCACTCCGGTCGTCAGGAGTACCGTTGCGACTACTGCGACGAGGAAGCCAAGCTGTAGTCGATCCGCATAACGAGCACAAGGAGCACAAGGAGGACGCCATGCTCACGCTGCGCAACATCAAGGTGTGGGACACCGACGAGATCATCGATCTCAAGGTGCCAACGGACGGGACGCTGTTCGAGGACGGCGCGAGAGACGCGGAAGGCGGGAACGGCGACATCGAGATCGACGCCACAGGACTCACGCTCGCACCCGGCTTCGCCGATCCGCACGTCCACTTCCGCGATCCCGGCCAGACCTACAAGGAGTCGATGGTCTCCGGTTGCGCGGCGGCGGCCTCCGGCGGCTACACCGACGTGCTCATCATGCCGAACACCGTGCCCGCCATGGACGGCGAGATGATCGATGACCCGGATGCCCCCGGCGCGAAGGAGGTGCTCGATTCCGGCTACGACACCGTCATCGACTACCTCCAGCATTACGAGGCCATCCACGGCGTCAGCCTGCCGGTGCGCTACGACCTGTGCGTGTGCGCGTCCAAGGGGCGTGCCGGGCGCGAGGCCACCGAGTTCAAGCATTGGCGCCGCTACATGCCGGGCGTCGACGACGAATCCAAGGACGACGCCCAGCTGGCGCATCCCGTCACCGCGATCAGCGACGACGGTTCCGCCGTCACCCCCGGGATCCTCGACGATGTGCTCGAACTGGCCCGCGAGAGCGGACTGTGCCTCATCGAGCACTGCGAGCACCATGACACCGGAGCCGTCAACGAGGGACCGGTGTCGCGTGAACTCGGCGTGCCCGGCATCCCCGAGGACACCGAACTCAAGGTCGTCGCGCGAGACATCGCCAAGGCGCGCGAGACCGGCGTGCACGTCCACTTCCAGCACGTGAGCACCGCGATCTCGTTCGACGCGATCCGCGCGGCCAAGGCCGAGGGTCTGCCGATCACCTGCGAGACCGCGCCGCACTACCTCGCGCTGAGCGACGAGGCGCTCCTCAAGTACGGCACGCTCGCCAAGATGAACCCGCCGCTGCGCTCCGAGGCCGACCGCAAGGCCACCATCGCGGCCATCGCCGACGGCACGGTCGACCTGCTTGCCACCGATCACGCCCCGCACACGATGGAGGAGAAGGCCCGCGGCTTCCTCGAGGCGCCCAACGGCATCATCGGACTGGAATGCGCATACGGCGTGTGCCACGCGAAGCTCGTCGACGGCGGTTTCATCTCGGAGAAGCGACTCATCGAACTGATGAGCATCGAACCGATGCGACTCATGGGACACGAACCCACCGACATCACCGCGCTGCTCGACCGCGAAACCGACGCCTCCCGCGAACCGGACGCCAAGCGCGTGCTCGACCTGACGCAGCCCGGCGAGGCGGACGGCATCGGGCTGGTCGTGCTCGACACGGCCGCCGCATGGACCGTCGATCCGGAGGCCTTCCACTCCAAGGCCCGCAACACCCCGTTCGGCGGATGGCGGGTCACCGGACGACCGATGGCCACGATCATCGGACGGAACCTGACGTTCAGCCGACTGTAGAAGAACCGCGCACGCGGAAGAAACGTAGAGAAAGGGATCATCATGGACCGTCTGATCGATGCGATCGAGGCGACGCAGAATCCGAGCGTCGTCGGACTCGACCCCACCGAGGCGCTGGTGCCGCCGCAGGTCGTCGCGAGCTTCGCCGAGGAGGTGCGCGACTCCGTCGACACCCCCGAGGAGGTGCCCGCCGCACAGCTCGCCGTCGCCTACTACGAGTTCAACCGTACGATCATCGACGCGATCAGGGGCGTCGTGCCCGCGGTCAAGCCGCAGATCGCCATGTACGAGGCACTCGGCCCGGCCGGCATCGACGTGTACACGATGACCTGCGAATACGCAGCCGCGCAGGGGCTTTATGTGCTCGCCGACGTCAAGCGCGGCGACATCGGCTCGACGGCCTCCGCCTACGCGCACATGCTCTCCGGCGTCGAGGGCCATGACCCGTGGCACGTGGACGCGGTGACCGTCAACCCGTACCTCGGCACCGACGGCATCACCCCGTTCGTCGACGCCGCGAAGACCGCTGACAAGGACCTGTTCGTGCTGGTGCGCACGTCCAACCCCTCGTCCAGCGAACTGCAGATGCTCGACCTCGCCGACGGCTCCAAAGTGTACGAGCACGTCGCCGACCTCGTCGAAGGCTGGGGTGCCGACATGATCGGCTCCCACGGCTACTCGCGCGTCGGCGCGGTCGTCGGCGCCACTCACCCCGAGGAGGGCAGGGCGCTGCGCGCGCGCATGCCGCACACCTTCTTCCTCGTGCCCGGCTACGGTGCTCAGGGCGGCACCGCCGCCGACGTGCGCGGCATGTTCGATAAGGACGGCTCCGGCGCCATCGTCAACTCCTCGCGCGGCATCATCGGCGCGTGGAAGAAGAACGGCGGCTACTCCAAGTCGATGTCCGCCGACGACGCGCTCGCACTGGTCTTCGACACCGCGCGAGAGGCCGCCGAGGCCATGCGCGACGACCTGCGCGCCGTGCTGTAACGCTGCACCCCGCTACGCAAGCCCACAAGTCCACAAGTCCACAAGCCAAGTTCTACTTCGTAATTTCGTATAAGGAGCATGATGACCGCCACCTTCACCCCCACATACGACGTGGTGGACGAAGCCGTCGCGGCCGGGTACTTCCCGCCGCGTCACCCCGTCGAGATCACCGGCGTCGAAACCCTCGCCGACCGCGTGGTCCGACTGACCTTCCGCGACCCGTACATCGCGAAGCACGCCCGGCCGGCGCAGTTCGTGAACCTGTTCACCAACGATCCGCTGATGCCCATGCCTCGTCCGTTCGGCGTGAGCGAGGTCAACGGGGACGAGGTGAGCGTGATCTTCGCGGTCGTCGGAAAGGGCACCGCCGAATTCGCCGAGCTGCGCGCCGGCGACACGCTGCAGGTGCTGGGGCCGCTCGGACGCCCGTTCAGGACCAAGCAGGCCGCCCACTACGTGCTCGTGGCCGGCGGCCTCGGTGTGCCCCCGCTCATCTATACCGCGCAGTGCCTCGCCGCCGACCCGGCCGTGCGCACCACCGCCGTGTTCGGCTACCGCAACGAGCATTTCGCCGATCGCTTCGTCGAACCGTACGCGGACGCCACGGTGAGCATCGACGAATCCGAAGGCAACGTCATCACGCTGCTTGACCGGCTTGAGGCGACCGGAGAACTCCATGCCGACGGGCTCGAGACCGTGATCCTCTCCTGCGGACCGCTGCCGATGATGAAGGCCGTGGCCGCATGGACCGCCAAGCGAGGCCTCGCATGCCAGCTGAGCATGGAACAGCGCATGGGCTGCGGCTACGGCACCTGCGTGCTGTGCACCGTCGACACCGTGGACGGGCGCCTCAAGGTGTGCGCCGACGGACCGGTGTTCACCCGCGAACAGCTCGGATGGGGGGAGTGAACATGACGGAGCGGATCAAGGAACACATCAACCACATCAACCTGTACGAGGCCCACGAGTGGAAGCACCCCACCAAGGTCGCGGGCGTGACGTGGAAGAACCCCGTCGGCACCGCATCCGGCACCTTCCAGTACGCGGCCGTCCGCTGGTTCTACGACGTCAGCCAGCTCGGCGCCGTGTGCACCAAGGGCTGCTCGCCCGTACCGTGGGAAGGCAATCCGTCGCCGCGCACCGCCGAGGGGCCCGCCTCTAACATCAACGCCGTCGGCCTGCAGAACCCCGGCGTCGACCACTACCTCGTCGACGACCTGCCCAAGCTCAAGGAGGCCGGGGCCATGGTCATCGCCAACGTCGCCGGCCACAGCGACGACGACTACGCGGCGGTCGTCGACAAGCTCGCCGACTCCGCGGCCGACATGCTCGAGATCAACGTGAGCTGCCCCAACGTGACTCACGGCGGCATGAGCGTCGGCACCGACCCTGTGGCCCTCGCCAAGCTCATGGACCGTCTGCGTCCGATGACCGACAAGCCGATCATCGTCAAACTCACCCCGAACGTCACCGACATCACCGTGCCGGCGCGCGCCGCCGTCGAACATGGCGCCGACGCGCTAAGCATGATCAACACGCTGCTCGGCATGCGCATCGACATCCGCACCGGCGAGCCGCTCATCGCGCACGTCACCGGCGGCGTGTCCGGACCGGCCGTGCTGCCCGTCGGACTCGTGGCCGTCTACCGCACGCGCACCGTGCTGCCCGACATCCCGATCATCGGCATCGGCGGCGTCGACTCCGGCGAGAAGGCGCTCGAATACCTGTACGCCGGCGCGAACGCCGTCGAAGTGGGCGCCGCCGCGCTCTTCGACCCCGTGGCGCCTCTGCGAGTCGCCCGCGAACTTGACGACCTGCTCGACGATCGCCCCGAACTCGCGGCCAAGCTCGCCGCCGGCGAGACTTGGCGCTGACTCGCGCTGCACGACTACACGGCACATCCACAGAACCACAGAAAGAGATACAGGACCATCATGACCGACACCGCATCGCTCGACATCCGCTTCACCCAGTTCCTGCTCGAGGCGCAGGCCCTGAAGTTCGGCGAGTTCACGCTCAAGTCCGGGCGTAAGTCCCCGTACTTCATCAACGCCGGCGCGTTCAACGACGGCACCAAGATCGCCACGCTCGGCGCGTTCTACGCCGAGAAGATCGCCGCCGAGATCGAGGCGGGACGCCTGCCCAAGGACATCGACACCGTGTTCGGTCCCGCGTACAAGGGCATCCCGCTGGCAGTCTCCACCGCGATCGCGCTGGTCAGCGCGCACGGCATGGAGATCGGCTACACGTTCGACCGCAAGGAGAAGAAGGACCACGGCGACGGCGGCATGATGGTCGGCACCCAGCTGAAGGACGGCATGAAGGTCCTGCTTGTCGACGACGTGATGACCGCCGGCACCGCCGTACGCGAGGTCATCCCCAAGCTCAAGGCCGAGGCGAACGTCGAGGTCGTCGGCCTCGTGCTCTCCGTCGACCGTATGGAGAAGACCCGCGATTCCGACACCTCCGCGGTCAAGGCCGTCGAGGCCGAATTCGGCTTCCCGGTGTTCGCCATCGCCAACGTGCGTGAGATCTTCGAGGCCGGACAGCACATCGCCACCGCCTCCGGTGAGCCGTACGTGACGCCCGAGATCAAGGCCGCCGCCGACGCCTACCTCGCCCAGTACGGCGCCTGACAGACCCCGCGCCAGCGCGGCAGAGATTTGGGCTAGGCGCGTCATCGCGAGACAAATCGCTGAAAGCCGTGATCCTTCTGATGTATTCGGGAGGGATCACGGCTTTCGTTGTCTCTCGCATGTCCTTGGAGCCATCGCATCTATTCCGCCGTCGACGATGAATTCTTGATGACATCGCTGTTCGAGACTGTCCGGATCGAACCCGGATCACTACAGTTGATGATATGAGAGACAGGAATGAGGCGCAGGCGCCGATCGAAGGGGTCAAAAACACGCAGGTCAATCCGGTCATCGTCGTGGTGGTGACGGCGGTCGTCGCGATGCTGGTGTTCGCCGGCACGTACGCCGCCGGGCGTTCCGCCACCAAACCGACGGACAGCCCCGAATACCGTGCTCTGGTGTCGGACATCACCGACGTGAAGAAGCGTACGGCGGCCAACAAGGCCAGGGCGAAGGAGATCACCGACGAGGTGGAACAGCTGGAGGAGAAGCAGCAGGCCGCGGACAAGCGGCTTGAGGAGGCCAAGCAGGCGTATCAACAGTATGTGCCCGCAGGCAGCGTCGCCGATCAGCCGTTGACCGTCGAATCGCTCGACGTGGCGTTCGACAACTCCGACGGCACGGGGATGCACGTGCATCCCAGGTTCGTTGTGCGCAACACGTCTGGGCACATCATCACCAAGATCGAGATCGTCGGCGACATCGTGCGTCCCGACGGCAGTGTGGTCTCCGGCGATCAGTTCGTCTCCGCCGACGACATCCGTCTTATGCCCGGCAGGACCGCCGTCATCGAGAAGGTCCTCTTTTCGAAGGTCGGCGGCAGGGGAGATCTGTTCAAGCCGAAGCACTACTACTATCAGACCGCAGCGGAAAGCCAGTCCAAGAATGTGCAGTTCGGCGGCGACGTGACGGCGAAGGTGATCTCGTGAACGACCTCATGAACGGTAGGAGGGTGAAGACCGCGATCGTCGCCGTCATCTGCCTGATCGCGGTGGTCGCGGCCGGAATCATGGGCTGGAACATGGGAGGCCGCTCCATAGACGTACGCGCCAGCGCGGAATACCAAGCCAAGACGAAGGAGCTCAGGCGCGCCGAAACGGCGTTGACCGAATCGCAGCAGGACATCGACAACCGCAACACGCAGCTCAACGAGACGGACGACGCCATCGGGAAGACCGAGCAGGAGATGAAACGGTATCAGGATTTCGCCAAGGAATTCGGACCATCCGCCGGCGACGTCAACCCGCAGATCACCGTGAAGAGCATCAGTGCGGTGGATGCGGCGTACGGATACTATAAGATCCCGATCACCGTGCACAACAACACCTCGACCGCACTCACCTACTACGAGGTGCGGTACCAGTTCACCGACGACGCAGGGAACATCACCAACACTCATTTCGCAAACAGCGTCAACGGTTGCGCCGGCAACGCCGATTGCACTTTCATGGGCTACGGTCGGTTCAACCCGGCGGGCATGACGCTCACGCCGATCTCGTGGACCACCGGTTCGGCGGAGAACAGCTACGGGCACTACGGTACTGACGTGGTGACGCGGAAATTCTAGACGGACCCGGTTTCAAGAGTCCGTCTAGTGGACCGTCGGTAGGCCAAACGTAGGATGATGGGGCGTATCCTTGGCGTATCCTTTTGGCTGGGAGGCTCCCATGGGCAATATCACCGATGACATCCGCACACGGTTCGCGACGTTCGGCGAATCCTCGTTCAACGAAGCCGATTCCCTGGCGCTCTCGCAGCTGGCGTACGCGCGCATGCCCGATAATGTGCCCCGGTGGCGTGACGATGAGCGGGGGAGCGGGGTCATGCCCATGGTCCCCGTCCGAGACCTGCTGCGCGCCGAATGCTATGACGCGATGTTCGGCAAGGTGTGGTCGCCCGACATGAACGTCGACCTGCTGCGCGCGATGGCCGAAAGTCCCCGGTGGCGCGACCTGCGTATCGGCGCGTATGTGGACGAGTTCGATCCCGAGACCACGAAGCAGTTCTCCGCATGCGCGTTCGATCTCGGCGACGGCACGCTCTACGTCGCCTTCCGCGGCACCGACAGTTCGATCGTCGGGTGGAAGGAGGACTTCATGATGGCCTTCCGCCGCCCGGTCGCCTCGCAGGAGGCCGCGGCGCGGTATCTGGCCGACGTCGCCTCGAGGTGGGATGGGTCGATTATGGTCGGAGGTCATTCCAAAGGAGGCAACCTCGCGGTGTACGCCTCCGCCTGCGCGCCCGAGGATGTCCAACGGCGTATCGCGGCCGTGTACTCGCATGACGGCCCCGGTTTCGACGAGGCGTTCTTCGCCACCGACGGCTATGCTCGGATCTCCACAAGGATCCACAAGTCGGTACCGGGCTCATCGATCATCGGCATGCTGTTCGAGACGCGTGAGAACGCGGCGGGCGGCTATACGGTCGTCGACAGCGACGGTGTGGGCATCATGCAGCATTTCGCGCTCCACTGGCAGGTGAAGGACGGTGCCTTCGTCCAGGCCGACGGACTCACCGCCGGCGCCCGATACGCCGCACGTACGCTGAACGACTGGATGGCGCGGTACGACGACGAGCGTCGACGGCTGTTCATCGAGAACTTGTTCTCCATTCTCGAGGCGGGCGCGGCCTCCGGTGGGTATGCGACCTTCGGTGAACTCACCGCGCACTGGACTCAGTCGTTGCCCGCCATGCTCGTCGCGATGCGCGACGTCGACCCCGCCGACCGGGCTGTCATGATCGAGGTCGTCAAGGGGTTCGCCGCCACCGCGGCCGGCGCCGCAACCACAGTGATCCCCTCGATCGCGCGATAGCTAGTCGATGAGCTTGTAGCCGTGGTCGGAGACGACGGACTTGAGCTTCTCGAGGTAGTTCTCGGCCGCCGAGGAGAGCTTGGCACGCTCGTTGGTGATCCAGCCGACGAGCATCGTCTCGTCCGAGTCGAGTGGAACCGTGCAGATCTTCTCGTTGTTGAGGTCGCCGTTGTCGATGCCGGTGCACACCGTGTAGCCGTTGAGGCCGATGATGAAGTTGAGGATCGTGGCGCGGTCCGTCACGTTGATCTGCTTGGGGGAGTAGTCCGGCCAGACCGCCTCCTCGGCGAAGTAGAAGGAGCCGTCCTCGCCCTGCTCGTACTGGATGAACGGGAAGGGCTTCAGATCCTTCATCGTGACCATCTTCTTCGTGGCGAGCGGGTTGGTGCGCGCCAGGAACACATGGAGCGGGGCGCGGAAGAGCGCATGGAACTCCAGATGCTTCTCGCGCAGCAGCTTGCCGATCACGTCCTTGTTGAAGTCAGACAGGTAGATGATGCCGACGTCGGAGCGCATGTTGGCGACCGAGTCGATGATGTCGCGCGTGCGGGTCTCGCGAATCGTGAACTCGTACTCGTCGGACTTGATCGAGTTGATCATCTCGACGAACGCCTCGACGGCGAACATGTAGTGCTGCGTGGAGACGGTGCACAGCTGCTTGCGGGGCTTCGCGTTCTTGTAGCGCTCCTCGAGGAGCGCCGCCTGATCGAGCACCTGACGCGCGTAGGTGAGGAACTCGGCGCCGTCCACGGTCAGGGCGATGCCCTGCGAGGAGCGGGTGAAGATCTCGATGCCGAGCTCCTTCTCCAGTTCCTTGACGGAGGAGCTCAGGGCGGGCTGCGAGACGTAGAGCTCGTGGGAGGCCTCGTTCATCGAACCGCATTCGACGATCTTGACGATGTATTTGAGTTGCAGAAGCGTCATAAACCACAGTTATAGCAGTCAGGATGGTCGAAGAGAGAGGTTATAGCCGATTACTTCCACGACGGCGGACGCCATGTGAGACAGAGTTGGGGCACACCACGGCTGACGGAGGGACTGGCATGACATGCATCGTTTCGATGGAATATATGCCACCGGTTCCACGATTCGGCTGCTAACCTGTTGGCGTCGAAATCCTTCGACCTTCAGACTGTACAAGGAAGGTGAACTGGGTGGGAACCGTCAGAGTACTGATGCGGCACATCGGGGAGTTCAGACGGGACGCCGTCATCACCCCGCTGGTGATGATCGGCGAGGTCGTGTGCGAGATGATCGTGCCGCTGCTCATGGCCACGCTCATCGACGACGGCGTCGAGAAGGGGGATATGGGCGTCATCGTGCGCACCTCCCTGATCATGCTCGCCGTCGTGCTGTGCGGACTCGCGGTCGGATGCCTCGGGTCGGTCTTCGGCTCGAAGGCCGCTGCAGGCTTCGCGAGGAACCTGAGGCAGGACCAGTACGACAACATCCAGACCTTCTCCTTCACCAACATCGACCGCTTCTCCACGCCGAGTCTCGTCACGCGCCTGACCACGGACGTGATGAACATCCAGAACGCATTCATGATGATCCTGAGGATGGTGCCGCGCGCGGCCAGCTCGCTGATCGTCGCGATGTGCATGGCGTTCGTCGTCTCCGGTCGCATGGCCCTGATCTATCTCGCGGCCGTGATCTTCCTCGGCATCGTCCTCGGCGTGCTCATGAACGTCGCGGCCCGCTTCTTCCGCCGCGCGTTTCCCGAGTACGACGTGCTCAACGAGAACACCGAGGAGAACATCACCGCCATACGCGTGGTCAAGGCGTTCGATCGCGGCGACATGCAGAACGAGCTGTTCCGCACGGTCTCCAAACGCATCTACGACATCTTCCTCAAGGCCGAGCTGACGCTCGCCTCCGTCAACCCGGTCATCCAGTTCACCATCTGGGCCTCGATGCTGCTCATCAGCTGGTTCGGCGCGAACCTCATCGTCGCCGGAGACCTGACCACCGGAGACCTCACATCCCTGCTCATGTACTGCATGAACATCCTCATGAGCCTCGTCATGCTCTCGATGACCATCGTCATGATCACGATGTCGTCCGCCTCCGCGCGCCGTGTGGCCGAAGTGCTCACCGAACGGGCCGACATGCCCGTGGCCGAGCATCCCGTCATGGCCGTCAAGGACGGGGCCATCGACTTCAACGACGTCGACTTCAGCTACCCCGAGGTCACGCTCTCCGACAACGACCCGACCGCCAAGCGGCGCGCCGCCATGGCCGCGAAACTCACCGGCGCTCGGCGCCGCGAGCGCGTGCTCGACGACATCGACCTGCACATCCCCTCCGGCGCGGTCGTCGGCGTGATCGGCGGCACCGGCTCGGCCAAGACCACGCTCGTCAACCTCATCCCGCGCCTGTACGACGTGACCGGCGGCTCGGTCATGGTCGGCGGCGTCGACGTGCGCGACTACGACCTCGACACCCTGCGCGACAACGTCGCCGTCGTCCTGCAGAAGAACGTGCTGTTCTCCGGCACCATCGCCTCGAACCTGAAATGGGGAGACCCGAACGCCACGATCGAGGACATGCGACGGGCATGCCGCATCGCCTGCGCCGACGAGTTCATCGACCGCATGCCCGACGGCTACGACACCGTCGTCGAACAGGGCGGACAAAACCTCTCCGGCGGCCAGCGGCAACGCCTGTGCATCGCACGCGCCCTGCTCAAACATCCCAAGGTGCTCATTCTCGACGACTCCACCTCAGCGGTCGACACTGCCACCGACGCGCGCATCCGCCGCGCCTTCGCCAACGAGATGCCCAAGGTCACCAAGATCATCATCGCCCAACGCATCTCCAGCGTGCAGGACGCCGACATGATCGTCGTCATGGACGACGGCCGCATCCACGGCGTCGGCACGCACGCCGAACTCGTCGGCAGCGACGAGATCTACGCGAGCATCGTCGAACTGCAGACCAAGGGAGGCGGCGACTTCGACGAGAACGCGATGACGGATGTGATGACGGATACGGCGGCCAAAGCCGCAGCACACGAAACGGAGGTGAAGTGATGCCGGGACCAAGGGGCAATGCGGCGAAGAACGCCGCAGGGGCGAAAGACTACCTGAAGATGGGCCATCCGTGGCGCACGTTCACGCGTCTCATGGGCGACCTGTTCGCCAGATACGGCGTGCAGTACGCCGTCATCATGGCGTGCATCCTCGTCACCGTGCTCGCCAACGTGCGCGGCAACCTGTTCATCCAGCGACTCATCGACGACTACATCATGCCGCTCGTCCATGCGACGCCGGCGGAACGCGACTTCGGCCCGCTGCTCGGCGCCATCCTCGCGCTCGCCGGCCTCTACGCGGTCGGCGTCGTGGCCGCGGCCGTCCAGGCCGTCCTCATGGCGTTCGTCACCCAGGGGTTCATGCGTCGGCTGCGCAACCGCATGTTCGGGCACATGCAGAAGCTACCGCTCGGCTATTTCGACACGAACTCGCGCGGCGACGTGATGAGCCTGTACACCAACGACATCGACACGCTGCGCCAGATGGTCTCCCAGTCCATCCCGCAGATCCTCACCTCGGTGCTCCAGATCGTCATGGTCCTAGTCTCGATGATCTACCTGAGCGTGCCGCTGACCGGTGTGATGCTCGTCATCGCCGCGGTCATGGTGATCCTGACCAAGGTGCTGACCGGCCGCTCCGGCGCGCACTTCTCGCAGCAGCAGCGGTCCGTCGGCAAGCTCAACGGCTTCGTCGAGGAGATGATGACCGGGCAGAAGGTCGTCAAGGTGTTCACGCACGAGGAGGCCGCCAAACACGACTTCCGTGAGGTCAACGACCGACTGTACGACGCCTCCAACAAGGCCAACAAGTTCGCCGGCTATCTGGGCCCCATCAACAACCAGCTCGGCTACATCGGCTACGTGATCTGCGCGCTGGTTGGCGGCGCGCTCGCGATGACCGGCGCCACCGGTCTCACGCTCGGCGCGCTCGTGAGCTTCCTGACGTTCGTCAAAAGCTTCACGATGCCGATCTCGCAGGTCTCGCAGCAGCTCAACGCCATCGTCATGGCGCTGGCGGGCGGCGAGCGCGTCTTCGATCTGCTCGACGAGCGCATCGAGGAGGATGACGGCCGGGTCGCGCTCGTCAACGTCACGCACGACGCGGACGGACGATTGGTCGAGTCGCGGGAGCGCACCGACGACTGGGGTTGGAAGGATCCGTCCGACGACCGTATCACGCCGATGCGCGGCGACATCCGTCTCGATCACGTGAACTTCAGCTATGTGAAGGGCAAGGAAGTGCTTCACGACATGACGATGTTCGCCAAGCCCGGTCAGAAGATCGCGCTCGTCGGATCCACCGGCGCCGGCAAGACGACGATCACCAACCTCATCACCCGCTTCTACGACATCGATTCCGGTTCGATCACCTATGACGGCATCGATATCCGCGATATGCGCAAGGGCGATCTGCGCAGGTCGCTGGGCATGGTGCTGCAGGACACGCACCTGTTCTCCGGTTCGATCATGGACAACATCCGCTTCGGGCGTCTCGACGCCACTGACAAGGAGGTGAGGGCCGCGGCGCGCCTCGCCAACGCGGATGCCTTCATCGAGAAGCTGCCCGACGGCTACGACACGCAGCTGACGGCCGACGGCGCCGCCCTGAGTCAGGGCCAACGGCAGCTGCTCGCCATCGCGCGTGCCGCCGTCGCCGATCCGCCGGCGCTGATCCTCGATGAGGCGACCTCGTCGATCGACACCCGCACCGAGTCGCTCGTCCAGCATGGCATGGACCGGCTCATGAAGGGGCGCACCACGTTCGTCATCGCGCATCGTCTGTCGACGATCCGCAACGCGGACTGCATCATGGTCATCGAGGCCGGCCGCATCATCGAACGCGGCACCCATGACGAGCTCATCGCGATGAAGGGGCGGTACTACACGCTCTACACCGGACTCAAGGGCGACGCTGACTGACCGGGGCTGACCGGGGCTGACCGGGACTGGCCATACTGGCCAGCCAGTATGGCCGATTGGAAGCGTATTAAGCGTATTAGAGGCGCACGCCCAGCGCGGCGAGCGCCTCGCGGGCTCCGAGCGCGTTCTCGAACAGTCGGCCGTGGATGCCGACCTCGTTCGCGCCGACCACGTTCTTCGCGGTGTCGTCGAAGAACACGCAGCGCGAAGCCGTAAGGCCGAAGCGGGAGAGTGCCAGTTCGTAGATATCGGCGTTCGGCTTGTGCATCTTCTCGATGCCGGAGACGACGGTGCCGTCCAGCAGATCGTTGAGGACCGGGTACTTGTCGAAGGCGATGTGGATCGTCTCGTGCGACCAGTTCGTCAGACCCCATACGCCGTAGCCGTGCGCCTTGAGATCGCGCAGCAGCTGCTCCATGCCGGGCAGCATGCGTGGCAGGGCATCGCCGTAGTGCTCGATGTAGTACCTGAAGATCCGCGCGATGTCCTCGCCCTGCTCACGCACCACGTCCGGATAGATGTCGGCGAAGTCCTCGCCGGCGTCCATGCGGTCCTCGTAACGGAAGAAGCCGTGCGGGTCGTCGTCGGCGCAGATCGCATCCACCACGTCATCGGGGAAGTGGCCGGTAAGGCAGGCGCGCGTGTTCCAGTCGAACAGGACGCCGCAGAAGTCGAAGATCACGTCGGTGACGGGGGAGTCGGTGTAGGGGGAGGTCATGCAAAGCTCCTTGGACGAGTCGGCGGACATGGGGGATGTCCGACGACAGCCAGACGTCCCCGCTGATCACATACCTATATATACGCGATGCAGCGGCCAACACGAGGGCGGCCTAAGGTAAACGGACACGGGGGACTACGTTGACCAACGGCGTTAGCAAAGCGTTAGCGAATCGCCATGCGCCGTTGTTATGGTCGTATGTAACCCGTAAAAACCGTTTCATCTCCTTCACATTCCCAATAGCATGAAGAGCTGTAATGACCCGACGGTGATGTCTGACCGCCCTGCACAGCCCCACGGCTGCGCTGCGGGGCGGGAAGGTTCAGAACCGTCGGGTTTGTTCAATGATAAGGAGAAAGACATGCCCTGGTGGGTAGATGTTGCCTATGTCGTGGGCACGATCGTCATCTTCGTCCTCTTCGATCTGTTCGGAAAGTGGGTTGACAAGCTATGATGACGTTCTTCACCGTGCTGGGTGTCGTGCTGGGAATCGTGGGAATCGCCTACATGATCTATTCCCTGTGCCGTCCCGAGAAATTCTGACAGGCCCTTAAGAGAAAACAGTCTAGGGAACAAAGGTTCATCACATGGTATATCTTTTTGCGATCATGGCATTCGCGCTGATTGCCATCATCCTGGCGGCGATCTACAAGCCGCTGGGCGACTACATGTACAACGTGTTCACGTCCGACAAGGATCTTTTCTTCGAGAAGTGGATCTACAAGATCATCGGCGTGGATTCCAAGAAGGGGCAGACCTGGAAGGCGTATCTGCGCGGTCTGCTCGGCTTCTCCCTCATGAGCGTTCTGGTGCTCTACCTGCTCCAGCGCGTGCAGCAGTGGCTGCCGTTCTCGCTGGGCTTCCCGAACGTCGAAGGTCCGCTCGCGTTCAACACCGCGGCCTCGTTCGTCACCAACACCAACTGGCAGTCCTATTCGCCTGATGTGACGCTCGGCTACACCGTTCAGTTCGCCGGCCTCGCTGTGCAGAACTTCGTCTCCGCCGCCGTCGGCATCGCCGTGTCGATCGCTCTGGTTCGCGGCTTCGCCTGGCGCAAGTCCGAGACCATCGGCAACTTCTGGGTCGATCTGACCCGCGGCACGCTGCGCCTGCTCATGCCGATCTCCATCGTCATGGGCATCATCCTCATCGCCCTCGGCGTCGCCCAGAACTTCGCCGGCTTCGTCGACGTGAACACCATCGCCGGCGGCACACAGAAGATCATGCAGGGCCCGGTCGCCTCCCAGGAGGTCATCAAGGAGCTCGGTACGAACGGTGGTGGCTTCTTCAACGCCAACTCCTCGCACCCGTACGAGAACCCGAACATGTGGACCAACCTCATCGAGATCCTCCTCATGCTGTGCATCCCGGTCGCGCTCACCCGCACCTTCGGCCGCATGGTCGGCGACGTGCGTCAGGGCTACGCGATCCTCGGCGCGATGGTCATCCTCTTCGGCGTGAGCTTCCTGTGCGTCGTCACCGCCGAGTCCTTCTCCAACGACGCGATCGTCAACCTGACCGGCGGTTCGATGGAAGGCAAGGAGACCCGCTTCGGCATCGTGTGGTCCGGCCTGTTCGGCACCACCTCGACCTCCACCTCCACCGGCGCCGTCAACTCGATGCACGATTCGTACACGGCACTGGGCGGCATGATGTACATGCTCAACATGATGCTCGGCGAGGTCTCGCCGGGTGGCGTGGGCGCCGGCCTCTACGGCATCCTCGTGATGGCCGTCGTCGCCGTGTTCATCGCGGGCCTCATGGTCGGCCGTACGCCTGAGTACATCGGCAAGAAGATCGGTCCGCGTGAGATGAAGATGGCCTCGCTGTACTTCCTCGTCATGCCGATCACCGTGGTCGTGGGCGTCTCGCTGAGCTTCGCCCTGCCGTTCGCACGCCAGTCCATCTTCGACACGTCGCTGAACAACTCCGGCAACCACGGCTTCTCCGAGGTCGTCTACGCGTTCACCTCCGCCGCGAACAACAACGGTTCCGCGTTCGCCGGCATCACCGCCGACACCCCGTGGCTCGACACCGCGCTGGGTCTGGCCGTGCTGCTCGGCCGCTTCCTGCCGATCGCCCTGGTGATCGCTCTGGCCGGCTCGCTGGCCAAGCAGGACAAGGTGCCGGTCACCGCTGGCACGATGAAGACCGACAACGGCCTGTTCGTCATCCTGCTCGTGTTTGTTATCGTCCTTATTTCCGCGCTGACGTTCTTCCCGACGCTTGCTCTGGGACCGTTGGCAGAAGGTTTGGTGGCGTGATATGACTTCCGCAACTGCGAACGACGTCACGAACGACGCGACTTCCCTCGCGAACGACGTCAAGAATTCCAACAACCAGTCCCTCGGCGTGATGCTCGGCAAGAGCCTGCCGAACGCGTTCCACAAGTTCGACCCGCGCAACATGTGGCACAACCCCGTCATGTTCATCGTGTGGGTGGGCGCCGCGTTCCTTACACTGCTCGGCATCTGCCAGCTGTTCGACGCCTCGCTGACCAACGGCGAGCCGGTCTACTTCACGTGGATCGTCGCCATCGTCCTGTGGGCCACCGTGCTCTTCGCCAACCTCGCCGAGGCCGTGGCCGAGGGCCGCGGCAAGGCGCAGGCCGATGCACTGCGCAAGACCCGCACCACCACGCCGGCCCGCATCGTGCGCGGCTACGACGAGAAGAACGATCCGGACGTGCAGGGCCCCGAGAAGGGTGAGGGCCCGGCCTACATCGAGGAGATCCCGAGCTCCGATCTGAAGCTCGGCGACGTGGTCGTCGTCTCCGCCGGCGAGCTGATCCCGGGTGATGGCGACATCATCTCCGGCATCGCCTCCGTCGACGAATCCGCCATCACCGGCGAATCCGCCCCCGTCATCCGCGAGTCCGGCGGCGACCGCTCGTCCGTCACCGGCGGCACCCGCGTGCTCTCCGACCGCATCGTCGTGCGCATCACCCAGAAGCCCGGCGAGAGCTTCGTCGACAAGATGATCGCCCTGGTCGAAGGCGCCAACCGCCAGAAGACCCCGAACGAGATCGCCCTCGACGTGCTCCTGAGCTCCCTGACCATCATCTTCCTGGTCGTCGTGCTGTGCATCAACCCGCAGGCCTCCTCCGTCAACGCCTCCGTGAGCCTGACGGTCCTCATCTCCCTGCTGGTCTGCCTCATCCCGACCACCATCGGCGCCCTCCTGTCCGCCATCGGCATCGCCGGCATGGACCGTCTGGTCCAGCGCAACGTGCTCGCCACCTCCGGCCGCGCCATCGAGGCGGCAGGCGACGTGACCACGCTGCTGCTCGACAAGACCGGCACCATCACGTACGGCAACCGTCAGGCCTCCGAGTTCCACGCGCTGCCCGGCATTGACCACGACGAGATCGTCAAGGCCGCCGCCCTGAGCTCGCTCGCCGACTCCACCCCTGAAGGCCAGTCCATCGTGGCTCTCGCCAAGACCGAGGGCTTCGACCTCGACGAGGTCCCGGGCGCCGTCTCCGTGCCGTTCACCGCCGAGACCCGTATGTCCGGACTCGACCTGCCCAACGGCGACCGCATCCGCAAGGGTGCCACCTCCGCCGTCGAGGCGTGGATCGACAAGGAGGGCGGCAACATGTCCTCCGAGGTACGCGATGCGCTGCACGACCGTGTGGCCGCCATCTCCGGTCAGGGCGGCACGCCGCTCGTCGTCGCCGAGCAGAACGCCGCCGGTGTGGCGCGCGTCCTCGGTGTCGTCCAGCTCAAGGACGTCGTCAAGGCCGGCCTCAAGGAGCGTTTCGCCGATCTGCGCAAGATGGGCATCCGCACCGTCATGGTCACCGGCGACAACCCGCTGACCGCCAAGGCCATCGCCGCCGAGGCCGGTGTCGACGACTTCATCGCCGAGGCCAAGCCCGAGGACAAGCTCGCCTACATCAAGAAGGAGCAGGCCAGCGGCCAGCTCGTCGCCATGACCGGTGACGGCACCAACGACGCCCCGGCCCTCGCCCAGTCCGATGTCGGCGTCGCGATGAACTCCGGCACGTCGGCCGCGAAGGAGGCCGGCAACATGGTCGACCTCGACTCCGACCCGACCAAGCTCATCGACATCGTCGCCATCGGCAAGCAGCTGCTCATCACCCGTGGCGCCCTGACCACCTTCTCCATCGCCAACGATGTCGCGAAGTACTTCGCCATCATCCCGGCCATGTTCATGGAGAAGTTCCCGGGCCTCGGCGTGCTCAACATCATGGGTCTGCACAGCTCGCTGTCCGCGGTGCTCTCCGCGATCATCTTCAACGCGATCATCATCGTGCTGCTGATCCCGCTGGCGCTCAAGGGCGTCAAGTACCGCGCCGAATCCGGTGAGAAGATCCTCGGCCGCAACCTCAAGATCTACGGTCTGGGCGGCATCATCGCACCGTTCATCGGCATTTGGATCATCGACCTGTTCATCCGCCTGATCCCGGGCTTCTGATCGGTCCCGAGACACTAGGCAATTGAAGGAGCGAATGAAATGAATTCCTCGATGTCACTGAACCTGCGCAGCTACTGGGCCGGTTTCAAGGCAGTGATCGTCTTCACCGTCATCGTCATCGTCTACACGTTCGTGTTGACCGGCGTCGGCCAGCTCGGCATGCCCGACAAGGCCAACGGTTCGATGGTCACCAACTCCCAGGGTGAGGTCGTCGGCTCGTCGCTGATCGGCCAGTCCTTCACCGACGAGAACGGCGACGCCCTGCCGCAGTACTTCCAGTCCCGTCCGTCCGCGGCCTCCGACCCGAACAAGGAGGAGGACAACCAGGGCTACTACGCCGCTGCGTCGTCCGGCACCAACAAGGGCCACGCCGACGAGGACCTCATCAAGAACACGACCGAGCTGCGCAAGGCCATCGCCAAGCGTGAGGGCGTGAGCGTCAAGGAAGTGCCCGCCGATGCGGTGTCCGCCTCGTCCTCGGGTCTTGATCCTGAGATCAGCCCCGAATACGCGGCCATTCAGGTCAAGCGCGTCGCCAAGGAGCGCGGTCTTAGCCAGGAGAAGGTCGAGTCGCTGGTCAAGAAGTACACCACCGGCCGCGGTCTCGGCTTCATCGGCGAGTCCACCGTCAACGTGGTCAAGCTGAACCTCGCACTCGATGAGCTCAAGTAGCCATTACGAGTGATCGACATCCCTCAGGGGTGATGGCGTGAGTGTCCGACGCCGTCACCCCTGAAGGTGTTTTATAACGTATAGTCGAAGGCAACGGGACAAGGGGAAGGCGGGAAACGCATATGGCAGAGGCGCGAGGAACGTTCACGGTGCTGCTCGGCGCCGCGCCGGGCGTCGGCAAGACGTTCGCGATGCTCAAGGAGGGGCATCGTCTCAAGGACGAGGGCAAGGACGTCGTCATCGCACTGCTGGAGACGCACGGCCGTAAGAACACCGCCGAGGCGGCCTACGGACTCGAGATGGTCCCACGCAGGCACGTGCGCTATCGCGGCATGTGGCTCGACGAGATGGACCTGTTCAAGATCATCGAACGTCACCCGCAGGTCGCGCTCGTCGACGAGCTCGCCCACACCAATGTTCCCGGGTCCGTCCACGAGAAGCGCTGGCAGGACGTCGAGGACCTGCTCGACGCCGGCATCGACGTCATCACCACGATCAACGTCCAGCACATCGAATCGCTCAACGACGTCGTCCGTGAGATCACCGGCAGCACGCAGAAGGAGACCGTACCCGACAAGGTGCTGCGCTCCGCCTCGCAGGTCAAGCTCGTCGACCTGCCGCCCGAGGGCCTGCGCGAGCGTCTCTCCGCAGGCCTCGTCTACAAGCCGGACCGCGTCGACGCCGCGCTGAGCAACTACTTCCGTGTCGGCAACCTCACCGCGTTGCGCGAGCTCGCGCTGCTGTGGCTCGCCGGCCGCGTCGACGAGACGCTCAACACGTATCGCACGGAGCACCACATCCGCGCCAAGTGGGAGACCCGAGAACGCGTCATCGTCGCCCTGTCCGGTGGTCCCGAGGGCGAGCAGCTGCTGCGCCGTGGCGCGAGAGTCGCCCGTGCATCCGGCGGCGGCGACCTGATCGCCGTGCACGTCACACCCGAGGACGGTCTCGCCGGATCCAACCCCGCCCTGCTGATCAAGCAGCGCGAGCTCGTCGAGAAGCTCGGCGGCACCTACCATCAGATCGTCGGCGAGGACATCGCCGACGCCCTGCTCGACTACGCGCGCGCCAACAACGCCACGCAGGTGATCGTCGGCGTCTCCCGCCGCGGCTTTCTCGCGCGGTGGTTCGGCCGTCCCTCGACCCCCAACGGGATCATCGAGAAATCCGGCGACATCGACGTCCACATCGTCACGCACACGTTCGCGAACCGGGGCCTAGCGGGTCTGCGCATGCCCTCGAGGCACCAGTCGCCGATCGCCCTCGGACGGACGGTCGCGGGTCTCGCGTTCTCCGTACTATCCGTGCCGATCGCCGCATGGGTGCTCGCGAACTTCAGCTCGGTCGACTTCGCGCAGCGTGACGCGCTCATCCTGCAGCTGCTCGTCGTGATCTCGGCGGTCATCGGCGGATTCATCCCCGCGACCGTCTCGGCCGTGCTCAGCGGACTGGTGCTCGACTTCCTCTATACGGAGCCCATAGGCACCCTCCATGTGATGCGCGCCTCGGACGTGGCCACCATCATCCTGTACGTCGTGGTAGGCCTCATCGTCTCCGCCGTGGTCGACCGCGCCGACTCCCATACGCGTCAGGCGCAGCGCGCCAGCGCCGAATCGGAGATACTCGCCTCCGTGGCGGGCTCCGTGCTGCGCAGCGACGATCCGCTCGAGGCCATCGTGCACCGTACTCGTGAGGCGTTCGGCTTCAGCTGCGTGCGCGTCGTCCAGGACGGACACGTCATCATCTCCGACGGCGAGCCGGGCACGCTGTCCGACAAGGACGGCAAGGAGAGCGCGGGCCCCCGCGACTCCATCGCCGTCGAGGAGCCGGAGACCATCGCCCATGACGACCACGGTCCGGCCCTCAAGCTCTACGGCAGGTCGGTGGAGGCCTCCGACCAGCGCATGCTCATGGCCATCCTCTCCCAGATCGAGACCGTCATCGAACACAACGATCTCGAACGCAAGGCGCAGGAGATCGGTCCACTCGCCCAGGCCGAGAAGATCCGCACGGGTCTGCTCAACGCCGTCAGCCACGACCTGCGCAGGCCGCTGGCCTCCGCCACGGCCGCCGTTTCCGGCTTGCAGCGCATGGGCGACACGATGGACGAACGCGATCGAGCCGAACTGCTCTCCGTCGCCTCCAATGGTCTGAACCAGCTGACCAAGCTCGTCACCGACCTGCTGGACGTCTCGCGCATCCGCGAGGGTGCGCTGCCGTTGTCGCTCGTCGCCACCGACGTGGGGGAGGAGATCATCCCCCTGTTCGACGAGCTGGGCATCGGTCCGTGGACCGTGGACCTCGACATCGCCCCCGATCTGCCGCTGGTGGTCGCCGATCCGCCGCTGCTGCGGCGCGCATTGTCGAACGTGGTGGTCAACGCGCTGCGCTTCACCCCGAAGAACAAGCGGGTGCGCATCGCCGCCTCCGCGTTCAACGGCGTGGTCGAGATCCGCGTCGCCGATCAGGGGCCGGGCGTACCGGACGACCGCAAGAACGACATTTTCCTGCCGTTCCACCGTCTCGGGGACACGGACAACAGCACGGGCCTCGGCCTCGGCATGGCGCTGTCCAAGGGCTTCGTCGAATCGATGGGCGGTTCCATCACTCCGGAGGACACTCCGGGAGGCGGGCTGACCATCGTCATCACCCTGCGTGCCGCCGACCGTGTGCTGCGCGTCGGCCAGCTCATCCCGAAGAACGAGCGGCCGGACCCGTCGGACATCCTCGAGCAGGATACGCTCAAGGTGTCCGGAGCGGTCTCGGACGTGATTCTGCCGCTGCCCGGCAAGGGCAATTCGGACGAGCGCGGGCTCGACCGGTTCATCACCTACGGCATCATGCGAGGCGGGGAGAAGGATCGCGATGACGACAAACGGGCCTCGAGCTCCGATACACCAGAAAGGGACGCGAATGACGCGAAGAACGGCGCCCGGCGAGCCGACCGCGGCGAGGAGACCATGAAGAACATGACCGATCAGACCAATCATGGGAAAGGGAGCGACGCATGATGAAGATTCTGGTTGCCGATGACGACCCCCAATTCCTCAAGGCGCTGAAGATCACCCTGCATTCACAGGGATACGACATCGTCACCGCACGTGACGGCGTCGAATGCATCACGGTTGCGGTCAAGGAGCATCCGGACCTGTTCGTCCTCGACCTCGGCATGCCGAGGATGGATGGCATGGGGGTGATCCAGGGCGTGCGCGGATGGACCGAGGCGCCGATCCTCGTCGTCTCCGGCCGCACCGATGCGCGCGAGAAGGTCGCCGCGCTCGATGCGGGCGCCGACGACTACGTGACCAAGCCGGTGTCGATCGACGAGCTGCTGGCCCGTATCCGGGCGCTGCTGCGCCGCGTCGCCCTCGAGGGGGCGTCCGAAAGCGCGGCGCCCCTGACCCGTTTCGGTGACGTGACCGTTGACCTCAATGCCAAGGCCGTCTTCCGCGGGGGGTCGGGCAGGCAGACCCGCATCAGGCTCACGCCCACCGAATGGAAGGTGCTGGAGGTGCTGGTGCGCAACGCGGGCAAGCTGGTCACGCGTCAGGATCTACTCACCGAGATCTGGGGAGCCCAGCACGTCAAGGACACCGGCTATCTGCGCCTGTACATCTCGCAGCTGCGCAAGAAGATCGAGCCGAACCCAGCCCATCCCCGGTATCTGAAGACCGAACCGGGGATGGGCTATCGTCTCGACATCGGCGGCACCGATGGCGCCTCAGATGCTCCCGAGGCCTCCGAGGCCACTGAGCAGGGCGCCAAGGCCTAAGAGACTGGCTTGAAGGGCGGGGCGGGATCCGGCCGGGGCTAGCCGATGAGATCGGCGATCGAATCGGGGATGGCGTCGATCACGTCCGAGGCGACGATCGGATGACCGATCGTGTTGAACCGGGCGGTGCGCGTCATACCGAACAGCTCCGGCGTCTGCCAGCCGTACTGTTCCGACTCGCTGGCCAGCCCCGCTGCCATGCCGTGCAGGTAGGCCGCGGCCGCGGCGGTATCGGCGACGAGCGCGGCGTCATAGGAGAGCGGGGCGTCCGTGGCGCCATCCAGATCATCATCCATCTGCGCGAGCAGCGCGCCGGTGATGCCGGCGAGCACATCGCCGGCGCCGGCCGTCCCCAGCCATGCGGGGGCGCTGCCCGAAACCATCGGATGACCGTCCTCGCCCACGACGATGGTCGCCGCTCCCTTGAGCAGCACCGTCGCACCGGTGCGCTCATGGGCCTCCACGGCGTATCTGAGCGGTTCGTGCTCCACCTGTTCACGGCTCACGCCCAGCACTCGCGCCAGTTCGCCGGCATGGGGTGTGATCACCACCTGCGGTGAGACGCGGTCGGGCATGAGATCGAGCGCACCCGCATCGACGACGATCGGCGGCATCACCCGGCAGTCCGCGGCATCGGCGGCGTAGTAGGCGAGCAGCGCCGCGATCGTCTGACGCTGGATGTCCTTCAACTCGGGGTCGCCGTCATTGTCCGGCACGCCGGAGCCCACCACCCACGACTGCACGTGGCCCTTGCCGATCACGGCCTCCGGCAGGGCGTTGAGCACCATGTCCTGCGCGCGTTCCGGGCCGAGGTAGCGCACCATGCCGACGTTCGTGCGAGCAGCGGCCCTCGCCGTCAGCACTGCGGCACCCGGATAGCGCGACGATCCGGTGACGAGCCCCACCACGCCGCGCGAGTACTTCGCGTCCGTGACACGCGGTAGGCGGATCGCCTCGGCGGCCAGATCGCGCGACATCGCCTCGACCGACGGTTCGATGCCGTCGAGATCGAAACCGAAGTCGACCAGCGTGATCCGCCCGCAGGCGAACGTCGCCGGCGGCAGTATCGCGCATGGCTTCATCGCGCCGAACATCACCGTCTCATCGGCCGGAATGTACGCGCCCGACAGCGCCCCATCGTCCACGCCGACACCGGAGGGGGTGTCCACCGCCAGCACCAGAGGGAAATCGACGCCGGCGTCACGGTTCGGCAGCGCCGGACGATCCGGCAGCGGGGAGCCGTCCTCGCCCTCGGCGGCATCGTCCCGGGACTGCGGGTCGTCCGCCGTCTCGTTCCTCCACGGCTTCATGCCCAGCGAGGAGGCGAGCGCCGCGGGAATGCCGCGAAGATCGCCGGCGACGCCGATGCCGGTCATCGCGTCGATGATCAGGTGGGAGCGGCGCGCCAGCCGTATGGCCGCCTGCAGTCGTTCGCCGGCCTCGCCCGCGGTGAATCCGGAGGAGCATCCGGGGATCTCGGCCTCGGGGTCCAGCACCAGCACCTTGCCGCCGGCCTGCACGAATGCGGCGAAACCGGCGTCATGCAGCGCGCGTCCGGTAGCCACCGCGGTCACCTGGGCGCCCTCGTCGGCCAGTGCGGCCGCCGCGAACAGGCCGTCGCCGCCGTTGTCGCCGGAGCCCGCCAGCAGCGTGACCGCCGCGTCCTCGATGTCGACGTCCGCGTCGTCGAGCATGCGCGCGGCCACATGTGCGGCGGCGTTGGCGGCCATGCGCATCAGCGGAACGCCGTCGTCGAGCAGTGGACGTTCCATGTCGCGCACGTCGGCCGTGGCATACGCGTTGTGCAGCAGGGTGTCGCGGCGTTCCGAATCGTTGCGGGTGTCCATGTGTGGCCTCCTTGACCATTCGATCCTTCGGGTCCAGTCTAGTCCGCATGAGGGCGGCGGGATGCTCGCGTGTAGGGTGATGTGGTGTTGTTCTCGCCTTGCCGTTATAGTGGTTAGTCGGCAAAACGCCGGATGCGGCGGTATGCGCGAGAACGGCAATGGGCGCGATGGTGATTCGCGACGGTGATTCCAAGGAAAGCGGCAGGTGGGGTATGGCGATCGATGCACAGGGTCTGGAGATTCAGATCGGCGCGCGCACGTTGTTGCATCCCACCGACTTCCACGTCGCCAAGGGCGACAAGATCGGTCTGGTCGGTCGCAACGGCGCCGGCAAGACGACGCTGACGCGCGTGATCACCGGCGACATGCTGCCGACGTCGGGCAAGGTGCGCGTTTCCGGCAAGCTCGGCTACCTGCCGCAGGACACGCATGCGGCCGATCCGGAGCAGACCGCGCTCGACCGCATGATGAGCGCCCGCGACATCGCGACGATCATCGACCGACTGCGCAAGGCGGAGAAGGAGATGACCGATCCGGATCCGGATGTCATGTCCAAGGCTATGAACCGCTATGACAAGGCCATGCAGGACTTCGAGAAGGCCGGCGGCTACGCGGCCCAGTCGGAGGCGGTCACCATGGCCGCGTCGCTGGGGCTTCCCCAGGGCGTCATGGAGCAGAAGCTCGGCACCCTCTCCGGTGGTCAGCGCCGTCGTATCGAGCTGGCGCGCATCCTCTACTCGGATGCCGATACGCTGATCCTCGACGAGCCCACCAACCACCTGGACGCCGATTCGATCGAATGGCTTCGCGGATACCTCAAAAAGTACGAGGGCGGATTCCTTGTCATCTCCCACTCGACCGAGCTGCTCGACGAGGTCGTCAACAAGGTGTGGCATCTCGACGCGCAGACCGGCAGCATCGACATGTATTCGCTCGGCTGGAAGGCGTATCTGCATCAGCGTGTCGTCGACGAGGAGCGTCGCCGCCGTGAGCGCGAGGTCGCCGAGAAGAAGGCCGAACGCCTCATGAAGCAGGGCATCCGCCTGCACGCCAAGGCCACGAAGGCCGTCGCCGCGCAGAACATGATGCGCCGGGCCGAGAAGCTGCTCGAGAACACCTCCGAGGCGCAGAAGGCCGAGAAGGTCGCCGACATCCGTTTCCCCGAACCCGCCCCCTGCGGCAGGACGCCGATCATGGCCAAGGATATCTCCAAGGCGTACGGGTCGAACATCGTGTTCGCCGGCGTCAATCTCGCCATCGACAAGGGTTCGCGCGTCGTCATCCTCGGCTACAACGGCGCCGGCAAGACCACCACGCTGCGCCTTCTGGCACACATCGAACAGCCGGACACCGGCTCGGTGGAGTACGGCCACGGCTGCAAGATCGGCTATTTCGCGCAGGAGCACGACACGCTCGACCTGAACGCCACGGTGCTGGAGAACCTCACGCACGTGGCCCCCGATCTCAACGACACGCAGGCCCGCTCCATTCTCGGCTCGTTCCTGTTCTCCGGCGACGATGCGTTGAAGCCCGCGCGCGTGCTCTCCGGCGGCGAGAAGACCAGGCTCGCCCTGGCCACGCTCGTCACCTCCCGCGCCAACGTGCTGCTGCTCGACGAGCCGACCAACAACCTCGACCCGGCCTCGCGCGACGAGATCCTCAAGGCGATCGCCAAGTACGAGGGCGCGATCGTGCTGGTCACCCACGATGAGGGCGCCGTCGAGGCGCTGAACCCCGAACGCGTGCTGCTCATGCCCGACGGCGACGAGGATCTGTGGAACGACTCCTACCTCGAACTGGTGGCCGAGGAGTAACGAGTAACGACCGGGCGGCCGCCGGGGGAGCAACGGCCGTCGATTCAGTCGAAGAAGCCGCTCGGACGATTCCCGTTCCGATGCGGGGTGCGATGCGTGTACGCGAACACCTCCGATTCGCTCGGTTCGGGTTGGCGCATCCAGGTGAGATCGCCGGCGACCAGCGGATCCTGCTCGTCGATGCAGGCCCGCATCGCGTCGATGTCGCGCAGCATGCCCTCCTGCTCCGCGGCGTCGTCGTAGGTGCGCTGTGCGAGCGAGCATTCGACCTTGTCGAGGTAGGAGCGCTGCCGTTGCAGACGATCATGCCTCGACACGTCCTCGCATAGGGCCGCATACATCCGTTCCCGTCGGAAATCGTGTTTGGCGGCGGCCGAGCGTCTGCGCTCCTCGACCGTTCTGCGCCTGACCTCGCGGCATCTGACCATCTCCCCGGTAAGCGCGTCGAACAGGTTCGGCACACGCGTCTCCACGGGCGTGTTGACGGTGTCCTTGCTGGTCTTGAGCCGATAGTGCGCCATGTCGCTGTCCACGCGGATCGTCATCACGCCTGTGGGTGCGAACCGGGTGGAACGCTGCGCCTTCCAGATCGGCGCGTCATCGGCCATGCGCCGATCCTCCAGCGTGCGCGTCTTGGCCTCGGTGCCATGGCGCGAACGCTCCGAAAGATGAAACGAGAGCATGTGTCCGTCCTCGGTGCCCACGACGATGTGCGGCCATGACCACCTGGCCTGTTTCGCCTTGGCGAACAGTCGTGCGCATGGTTCCCGGACGGTGAACCCCCGGTCCAGCGCATGTCCGCCGATCGTCTCGATCAACGCCGTCGATCGTCCGATCAGGTCGGCGGACACATACTGATGGTCGACGTCGCGGCCGAACAGTTCGGACCATCGGCGGATATTCTCGGCGCTCGCAGTCATGATGATTCCCTTTCCGTTCGAGGGTCTTGCGACCGGCATGCCCGCCCCCATTGGCGGGACATGCCAACCACCATCCCACGCCGGCGCCGATGACGGCAAATCCTCCTCGCCCGTATGTGCACAATCACGTCGACGATGTGCATAACGTGATGCGCGTCATCATCGCGGGTCGGACAGCATGACGATGCGGTCGCACCATCCGGCCGCCAGCTCCTCGTCATGGGTGACGACCAGCAGCGTGCGCCCGCTGTCCGCCAGACGGCGCAGCAGCCTGCCGACCTGCTCCATATGCAGCCGGTCCAGACCGCTGGTCGGCTCGTCGAGAACGATGAGATCCTTGCCGCACATGAGCGCCGAACCGATTGCCACGCGCTGCTTCTGCCCGCCGGACAGGCTCATCGGGTGACGGTCGGCAAACGCCGTCAGATCCAGCTCGTCGAGGATCCCGTCGCATCGGGTCCGGGCGTCCGCGTCATCCTCGTCGAAGCCGAGCATGAGCTCCTCGCGCACCGATGCGGAGAACAGCTGATAGTTGACGTCCTGCATGACCATGAATCCCGCCCGGGTCAGTGCATGCGCGTTGGCCGCGCGCCCGTCGAGCTCGATCTGTCCACTCAATGGGCGCATCAGCCCCGTCAGCGTGCGCACCAGCGTCGTCTTGCCGGCCCCGTTGCGCCCCATCAGCCCGACGATCTGCCCGCGGTACAACGTCAGATCGTCGACGGCGCATCTGAACGGCATGCTCCGGTCCTGAAGGCCACGATGATCGCGTCCATTAGCGCGTCCTGCGCCGGCAAGACCGAAACGCAGCCCCGTGCGGCGACGGTCATGGCCGATGACCAGACCGCGCGTGCGCAGCAGCGGGGCGCCGGACGCGACATCGGCGCCCCGACCTGATGCCGCCTCGGATGCGACAAGCCCGCGAACCCGCTGCCGGTACGGTTCCAGATCCAATGCGCGCAACCCCATGCCGGCCACCGTATCGGGGGAGAGCGCCAGAAACTCATCCGCCGCAAACGAGCGGACGATGCGTCCGGACTTGAACACCACATACCGGTCGGCCACGCCGTTGAGCCACGCAAGACGATGCTCGGCGACCAGCACCGCCACGCCATCGGCCTTCATCCTCGCGACCAGAAGCCGCATGTCGTCGATCGCCGACGCGTCAAGATTGCTCGTCGGCTCGTCGAGCACCACCAGACGCGGCTCGAGCATGTTTGCCGCGGCCATCGCGATGCGCTGACGCTGCCCGCCGGACAGGCGCAGCACGTCACGCTCCAGCAGATCGGCCACGCCGAACCGCTCGGCCACCTCGGACACGCGCCGGTTGATCTCGGCCGTCTCCATGCCCATGTTCTCGCATGGAAATGCCAGCTCGTCGGTCGAATTCGCGTTGAAGTACTGCGTCTTCGGATTCTGGAACACGCTGCCCGTCAACGGCGTCAGACGGTCGATCGGCACCTGCGTCGTATCGAGACCGCACGTCAGACACGATCCCGTGAACACGCCATGGAAGAACGAGGGGATCAACCCATTGGCCACACGGGTCAGTGTCGTCTTGCCGCAGCCGCTCCCGCCACACAGCACCACGCACTCGCCCGGGGCAAGACGCAGCGATGCATCATCCAATGCCGGCGACGATACGGTCTGTCGTACATCGGCGGACGCATCCGCCGGCACCTCTGCGGCATCGGCGGCGTCACCGACATCGTAGCGAAACGACACCTCGCGCACGTCGAGCGCCGCTCTCGAAACGGCGTCGGCCATCTCAGATCACCCCCGCGATATCCAGAGCAAGCGGCAGCGTCGCCGCCGACATCATCATCCAATCGGCCGCGCGCATGCGGATCGCCGTACGCGACGTATGCGCGCCCTCACGTCCAAGCCCCTTCGTCAGCGCCGCCACCGACAGATCCTGCGCCACCGTCGTGGCGTTCATCAGCAACGGCACCACCACGTACTCCAGCGACTGCGCAGGATGACGGATCCACGCGAACGCGCCCGAGGCGATGCCCCGCAACGCCATCGCCTCGCGGATGCGCCGATAATCCGGCAGGATCGTCGGAAAGAAGCGGATGATCACCACGCACGGGATCACCACCGTCTCCGGCACACGCATACGACGCATCGCACACACGAACGCGCTCGCCGACGTGGTCGTGAACGCGTACGCGCCCGTCATGAAGCACGGCAGCATCATCGAGACGCCAACAGCCAGCGCCGCGACAACATGCAGCTGCGGGACGCCCATCGCATCCGGGTCGAGCATGCCGAGTGCGGTGAGAGCCGCATACAGCACGGCGAATCGTGCGGCCATGCGCAGACGTCCCGCGGCCGCCAGCGGCGTCAGGAACAGGACGACCATGACGATCTGCGTGGCGAGCCCCACGTGGAAGAACAGCATGAGGTTCGCAAGCAGCAGCAAGTAGAGTTTCGCGCGCGGGTCGAGCCCCATCAGGCGATGCCGGCCTTGACGAAGTGCTTTCTCATCAGACGCTGTCCGAACCATCCGCCGATCAGCGCGCACACTAGGATCGCGACCATCGCCAGCACGAACGTGCCCATGTTGATGTTCGCGAACACGCCGTCGATGTACGCCGCGTCCTTGCCGCGCGCCTCGAGGCTCGCCACGTACGCGTCCCTCATGAACCACAGCGGCAGGATCGGGCCGGTCAGACCGTACGAGAACACGACGTAGGAGACCAGAAGCAGCACCTTGTTGCGGTATGCGCCGGCCCGTGCGATGAGGTCGGCGGCCAGCGGGAAGACGATGCTCGCGACGAACGAGAGCGCGAAATGGCCGGAGACGAACAGGAACAGGCCGATCACCAGACCCATCACCGTGATGCCGCCGAACTTGCGCAGGCGAGCGTCGAGCAGCATGAACACGGGGCCGGAGATCAGGGCCGCGATGGCGGGCAGGAAGATCGAACCGAAGCCTCCGGTGAACAGCGTGCTGACCAGCGTGGCGACGCACACCATCACGAAATACAGTGCGGAGAACACGCCGATCGTGATGAGATCGGCGGTGGCGAGCCTCCTCTTTGCTCGGGTGTCGGGAGCTTCGGCTTCGGAGGACGGGGTCGTGGGGGTGGTGACGGGGGCATTCGGTGCTGTCAAGACTGTTCTTCCGTTTCCTGTGATTCCTGTACTTCGCATCGCCCGTGGCGGTTGCGGCGGACGTGCCATACTCGCCAATGTAACGGGGAAGCGGAGCAAAGGCAATACCCAATTTTCCACGATTTCCCCGACACGCCATCGAACAACTGTTCGAATTGTGTCGGGGAATCGGGTATCCTTGGGGCAGGTTTGACGTATTGACACACATAGGAACAGGGACGAGGAAGGCGGGGCGCTGTGGCGGCGACGCGGACTGATACTCATGCACGGGAGGACGTCGGGGAAGACGGGAAGGTCGGCGGTCACGCCGTCGGAGGCGTCATGGGCGCGGCGGTCGCCGGAGAGGAGTCGTTCCTCTCGCGCGAGATCGCGAAGGCGCCGCTCGTCGAGCGTGGCGGTTCGCTGATCGCGGACATCTCGCACATTCCGAATGATCTCAAGATCACGATCCAGGGCGCCCGCGAGCACAATCTGAAGAACGTGGATCTCGCGATCCCGCGCAACCGCATGGTCGTGTTCACCGGCCTGTCCGGCTCGGGCAAGTCGTCGCTCGCGTTCGACACCCTCTTCGCCGAAGGACAGCGCCGATACGTCGAGTCGCTCTCCGCCTACGCCCGTCAGTTCCTCGGGCAGATGGACAAGCCCGACGTCGACTTCATCGAAGGTCTGAGCCCGGCCGTCTCCATCGACCAGAAGACCACCAACAGGAACCCCCGCTCCACCGTCGGCACCATCACCGAGATCTATGACTACCTCAGGCTCCTGTTCGCGCGCACCGGCGTGCCGCACTGCCCCGAATGCGGCGAGCCCGTCGCCTCGCAGACCCCGCAGCAGATCGTCGACGCGCTGATGGCCTACCCCGAGCGCACGCGCTTCCAGATCCTCGCTCCCGTCGTCAGGGGGCGCAAGGGAGAGTTCGTCGACATGCTCGAGCTACTGCGCTCCGACGGCTACGCCCGAGCGCTCATCGACGGCGAGATGAGGCAGCTGTCCGACGACATCACGCTCGCCAAGCAGAGGAAGCACACCATCGAGGTGGTCGTCGACCGTCTCGTCGTCAAGGACGGCATGCGCCAGCGCCTCACCGATTCGGTCGAGACCGCGTTGAGGCTCGCCAACGGATCCATCGTCATCGACTTCGTCGACGAGGAGGAGGGGTCGCCGGCGCGCCGACGTCCGTTCTCCGAGCATCGCAGCTGCCCCAACGGGCATACGCTCGAACTTGACGAGATCGAGCCGCGCACCTTCTCCTTCAACGCGCCCTACGGCGCATGCCCGGCCTGCACGGGTCTGGGATTCAAGCTGGAGATCGACCCGGAGCTCGTCATCTCCGATCCTGACAAGTCGCTCGCCGAAGGCGTCATCGAGCCGTGGAGCGGCACCAAGATGGCCTCCCAGTACTACGGGCACGTCCTCGAGGGGCTCGCCAGGGAGATGGGATTCTCGATGCGCACCCCGTGGAAGGACCTTCCCGAGGACGTGCGCCACGACATCCTCTATGGCCACGATTTCAAGGTCGACGTCTCCTACCGCAACCGCTGGGGGCGCCTGCGGGAGTACTCCACCGGTTTCGAAGGGGTCGTGCGCACGCTGATGCGCCGTCACGAGGAGACCGATTCGCAGTCGATGAAGGAGTACTACGAGTCGTACATGCGCGAGGTGCCCTGCCAGGTGTGCAAGGGCAGGAGGCTCAAGCCCGAGGTGCTCGCGGTCACCGTGGACGGCAAGTCCATCTTCGACGTGTGCGACATGCCCGTCGTGCGCGAGCTCGCATGGATCAACGGTCTGCACCTCGAGGGCTCCGCGCTGAAGATCGCCGGCGAGGTGCTCAAGGAGATCAGGGCGCGTCTCGGCTTCCTCAACGACGTCGGCCTCGACTACCTCACCCTCTCACGCGCCGCGGCCACGCTCTCCGGCGGCGAGGCGCAGCGCATCCGCCTCGCCACGCAGATCGGCTCCGGCCTCGTCGGCGTCATGTACGTGCTCGACGAGCCGTCCATCGGCCTGCATCAGCGCGACAACGCCCGGCTCATCGAGACCCTGCACCACCTGCGCGACCTCGGCAACACGCTCATCGTCGTAGAGCACGACGAGGACACGATCCGCGGTGCCGACTGGCTCGTCGACATCGGCCCCGGGGCGGGCGAGCACGGCGGCGAGGTCGTCTACTCCGGCCCCGCCTCGCACCTGATCGAGGCGAAACGCTCCATCACCGGCGACTACATCGCCCGCCGCCGTGAGATCGCCGTGCCCGCGCATCGCCGCAAGATCACGCGCACCGCGAAGCTCAGGGTCGTTGGCGCGCGCGAGAACAACCTGAAGAACATCGACGTGGACTTCCCGCTCGGCGTCTTCACCGTCGTCACCGGCGTCTCCGGCTCCGGCAA
This sequence comes from Bifidobacterium callitrichos, assembly GCF_008698085.1. Lineage (NCBI taxonomy): Bacteria > Bacillati > Actinomycetota > Actinomycetes > Bifidobacteriales > Bifidobacteriaceae > Bifidobacterium > Bifidobacterium callitrichos. Next base: position 534,765 of record NZ_RZJP01000001.1, on the reverse strand, counting down.
GTCGTCGCTCGTCAACTCGATCCTCTACCCGGTCCTCGCCGACAGGCTCAACGGCGCACGCATCGTGCCCGGCAAGCATCGCCGCGTCGAGGGACTCGACCAGGTGCGCAAGGTCATCCACGTCGACCAGAACCCGATCGGACGCACCCCGCGATCCAACCCCGCCACCTACACCGGCGTGTGGGACAAGATCCGCACCCTCTTCGCCAAGACCCCCGAGGCGCAGGTGCGCGGCTACGGGCCGGGGCGCTTCTCGTTCAACGTCAAGGGCGGCCGATGCGAGGCCTGCCACGGCGACGGCACGCTCAAGATCGAGATGAACTTCCTGCCCGACGTGTACGTCGAATGCGAGACCTGCCACGGCAAACGCTACAACCGCGAGACCCTCGAGGTGAAGTACAACGGCAAGACGGTCTCCGACATCCTCGACATGCCCATCGAGGAGGCCGCCGACTTCTTCAAGGCGTACACCGGCATCTCCCGGTACCTCAAGACCCTGGTCGACGTCGGCCTCGGCTACATCCGTCTCGGACAGCCCGCGCCCACGCTCTCCGGAGGCGAATCGCAGCGTGTCAAGCTCGCCACCGAACTCCAGCGCCGCTCCGACGGCAGGACCGTGTACATCCTCGACGAGCCGACCACGGGCCTGCACTTCGAGGACGTCAACAAGCTGCTCAAGGTGCTGCAGGGTCTCGTCGACAAGGGCAACACGGTGATCGTCATCGAACACAACCTCGACGTCGTCAAGTCGGCCGACTGGATCATCGATCTGGGGCCCGAAGGCGGCGACGGCGGCGGCACGATCGTCACGCAGGGCACACCGGAACAGGTGGCGGCGTGCGAAGAGTCGTGGACGGGGAAGTTCCTCAAGGGCATGCTGTGACGAACGACATTGAACGGCATTCGCCGGAGGTGTGGCGCAGGACCGCCGACGCCCTGCTCGGCGAGCATGGGGCGAGCGCGGACGACGTCGGTGAGGGCACGGCGCGCGTGAACCGCAACGGGGCTCCGCTGCTGGGGGACTCGCGCGACCTGTTCCGTCCCAGAACCTCGGACATCCCCGCGAAGCCGGGAGTGTACAAGTGGCGCGACGGCGAGGGGCGCGTCATCTACGTGGGCAAGGCGAAGAACCTGCGCAACAGGCTGACCAACTACTTCCAGCCGCTCTACCTGCTGCATCCGCGCACGCAGACGATGGTGCTCACGGCCCGCAGCCTCGAATGGACGGTCGTGGGCACCGAACTGGAGTCGCTCACGCTCGAATACACGTGGATCAAGGAGTTCGACCCGCGGTTCAACGTGCAGTTCCGAGACGACAAGACCTACCCGTATCTGGCGATCTCGGCGGGCGAACCCGTTCCCCGCGTGTGGGTGACGCGCAGCCGCAAACGGCGCGACACCAGATACTTCGGCCCCTACGCGAAGGTGTGGGATCTGCGGCACGGGCTCGACAGGCTGCTGCGCACGTTCCCGGTGCGCACCTGCACGACGAACGTCTACCACAAGGCCGAGCTGACCGGACGGCCCTGTCTGCTCGCCTCCATCGGCAAATGCTCGGCGCCCTGCGTCGGACGCATCGACCCGGACGATCACAGGCGCATGTGCGAGCGGCTCATCGGCGTGATGACCGGACGGCTCGGCAGGTCGTACATCGCCCGGCTGACGCGTGACATGAAGGCCGCGGCCGCCGATCTCGAATTCGAGAGGGCCGCGCGGCTGCGCGACGAGATCGCCATGCTCTCCACCGTCGTCGAACAGAACGCCGTCGTCTTCGATCAGGACGTGGACGCCGACGTGTTCGGCTTCGCCACCGACGAGCTCGAGGCGTCCGTGCATGCGTTCCACGTACGCGCCGGGTCGATCCGCGGCGAACGCAACTGGAGCGTCGAACGCGTCGAGGACATCGACGACGCCGACCTGATGGCCGACCTCATCGTGCAGGTCTACTCCGAGCTGACCGGGGATCGGACGCGGACCGCGGACGGGGAGACCGTCGGCGAGGCCGACGGACTCGTGCGGGAGCGACGCGAGGCCGTCGGCTCCACGCAGAGCGTCACGGCGGTGGACGCGCAGGCGCGTGCGAAGGCCACCCGCGAGCGCAACGCGCGGCAGGAGGTCACCGGCCGCGCCGACCTGCTCGCGCCGATCGCGCCCGTGCCGCGCGAGGTGATCGTGCCGGTCGAGCCGTCGCGCCGTGAGGAGCTCGAGCATTGGCTCACGATCCTGCGCGGGGGAGCGGTGTCGATCCGCGTCGCCTCCCGCGGGGACAAGCGCCAGCTCATGGACCGGGCGAACGAGAACGCCTCCCAGGCGCTGCAGCGTAGCAAGCTCAGCCGCATCTCCGACATGGGCGCGCGCACGCGGGCCATGAACGACGTGGCCGATGCGCTGGGGCTCGACGAGGCGCCGCTGCGCATCGAATGCTACGACATCTCGAACACCGTCGGCGGGGCGTTCCAGGTCGCCTCGATGGTCGTGTTCGAGGACGCCGTCGCGAAGAAGTCGGAATACCGCCGCTTCGCCATCCGCGGTGAGGACGGCAAGGGCGCGCTCGACGACCTGTCCGCCCTCTACGAGACGCTCACCAGGCGATTCCGTCACGGCAACATCGCCGGAGACTCCGGTGAGAGCATCGACGCGGAACGGCGTGTGGCCCAGGCCGGCATCGCGGTCGGGCCGGATGTGGCGCGCGTCGACGGCGATGCGCCCGTCCAGCGGGACCTCGTCCAGCAGAACACGGACCGCCACCACTTTGCCTACAAGCCGAATCTCGTCGTGGTCGACGGCGGTCAGCCGCAGGTCATGGCCGCCGCCAAGGCGCTGCGGGACTGCGGCGTCGACGATGTGGCCGTCTGCGGGCTCGCCAAGCGGCTCGAGGAGGTGTGGGTGCCGGACGACGACTATCCGATCATCCTCAAACGCCAGTCCGAGGGCATGTACCTGCTGCAGCGCGTGCGTGACGAATCCCACCGGTTCGCCATAACCTACCATCGCCAGACCCGGCGCAGGGGAGCGCTGCGCAGCGCGCTCGACGACATCCCCGGCGTCGGCGAAACGTATCAGAAGCGCCTGCTCGCGCACTTCGGATCGGTGCGTGCGATGCGTGCGGCGAGCGTCGAGGAGCTGGAGTCCGTCAGGGGCATCGGCCACGCCAGGGCGCAGGCCATCCACGACGCGCTGGCGAAGGACGAACCCGGGGGTAGCATTCGTTCCGAATAGTCCGAGTAGGATGGGATCCAGCGAACTCCAAGGAGGCATGGATGACGATCGACAACCGATGCGCGGTGCTGGGCAAGCCCATCGCGCACTCGCTGTCCCCGGTGCTGCACAATGCGGCGTACCGTGCGCTGGGGCTGAAGGACTGGGCCTACGACAGACACGAGGTGGGCGAGGACGATCTCGACGCCTTCCTCAAGGGCCTCGACCGCACCTGGCGGGGACTGAGTCTGACGATGCCGCTCAAGAGGACCATCCAGCCGTACGGCGTACCCGCCAACGTGTGGGCGCGCGAGCTGAAGGTGGCCAACACCGCGATCCTCGACTGGTCCGCGGCCGACCATGACGACCCCGCCTGGCCCAACGGCAGACCGGGCATCAAGCTCTACAACACCGACGTGGTCGGCATCCAGCTCGCCTTCGACCACGCCAACCGCGAGCTCGGCGTCCATCACGCCGACGGCGAACCGGGCCGCGCGCTCATCATCGGCAACGGCAACACGGCCACGTCGGCCGCCGCCGCATGTCTGATGATGAGCGAGATCGGACGCATCACCGTAGCCTCGCGGCACCCCGGCAGGAGCCTCGGGCTCGACTCCGCCTCCCGAATCATCAACGGAGACGACCGCCGTCCGTACGACGAGATCGACCTGAACGACGAGGAAGCCATGATCCGGGCGGCGTGCGAGGCGACCTACGTCATCAGCACCATCCCCGGGCGTGCGGCGGACGGACTCGCCGCCGTGCTCGATGCATCGTCGGCGTCGTTCGACGGCCTGCTGCTCGACGTGGTCTACGATCCGCGGCCCACGAAACTCATGCAGGCATGGCGCGACCGCGGCGGCCATGCGATCGGCGGCGAGGAGATGCTGCTCTACCAGGCCGTCATCCAGGTGCTGCTCATGACCGGAATATGGGACGGCGACCCGCCCTCGGACGCCGACAGGCGTCTGCAGGACGTCACCACCGATGACGACCAGTTGGAAATGGCGATGCGACGGGCCCTCGAGGAGGCGTTGTGATGAGAAACCGGCGACTGATGACGATGATCAACCAGGCCGAACCGGGCGAGGAGAACAAGCCCGCGCCCGCCGACGCGTTCGAGGTGCTGCTCATCACCGGCATGTCCGGCGCGGGGCGCTCGCACGCCGCCGACTGCCTGGAGGACATGGGCTGGTACGTGGTTGACAACCTGCCGCCCAAGCTGCTCGTGCCGCTCGTCGACATGATGACCAATGCGCGCGGCGGCGACGGCGTGCACAAGCTCGCCGCCGTCATCGACGTGCGCTCGCGCTCCTACTTCGACGATCTCAATGAGGTGCTGAGCCATCTGGACGATCTCGGCGTCAAGACCCGCATCCTGTTCCTTGACGCGCGTGACGACGTGCTCGTCAAGCGCTACGAGTCGGTGCGCAGGCCGCATCCGCTCCAGCGCGGCAACCGTCTGATCGATGGCATCAACGAGGAGCGCGTGCTGCTGTCCGATCTCAAGGAACATGCGGACATGGTGATCGACACCTCCGCGCTCTCCATCCACCAGCTGTCCACCAAGCTCTACGAGGCGATGATCGGCAAGGGGCCGTCCACGGTCTCCGTGCACGTCTTCAGCTTCGGGTTCAAATACGGCACGCCCACCGACGCCGACTTCGTGGCCGACGTGCGCTTCCTGCCCAACCCGTTCTGGGTGCCGAGCCTGAGGGAGCTCACCGGACGGGACAAGCCCGTCGCCGACTACGTGCTCGGCTCCAAGGGGGCCACGGAGTTCCTCGACGCCTACGAGAAGGCGCTGGTGACGGCCATCGAGGGGTACGCGAAGGAGGACAAGCACTTCGTGACCATCGCCGTCGGCTGCACCGGCGGACAGCACCGGTCCGTGGCGATGAGCGAGGAGCTGGCACGCCGTTTGCGTTCACATGGGCTTGATGTCACCGTTTCGGCGCGCGAGCTGCAACGTAGGCGATGATCGCGGGCTGACCATATCCCGAGACGGCACCGTCGAAAAGGTGAAAAAGGTAAGAATGTTGTCCAAGATGGTCGGTATCACAGAAGTTTGGCGGACGGCAGGAGTATCCATCCTTCAGGGCCGGGCCTGAGACCATTGAGAGGGACGAGACTTAGGAGGTTGGCTCTTGGCTCTTCTGGATGATGTGAAAAGCGAGCTGGCGGCGTTGGAGGATGAGAAGGCGGATGCGCGCAAGGCGCAGGTGACCGCCATGATCCGCTTCGCCGGCGGCTTCACGAACAATGCCCAGAAGCAGATCGTCATGCTCGCCACATTCGATTCGCTGATCGCCGCGCAATGGCTGCAAAGAAACATCGAGGACCTGTACAACCTCGAGGCACGACTCATCACGTCAAGCCGCACCACGCCCAAGGGGACGCACCAGTACCATGTCGTCAAGGTCGAGCGCGGCGCCGTGAACCTTGCGGTGGCCACGGGCCTGATCGACCGCAACAAGGCGGTGCGCGGCCTTCCGGTCAAGATCGTGCAGGGCAAGATCGCCCAGGTCCGTGCCGCATGGAGAGGCGCGTTCATGGCGAAGGGCATCCTGTCCGATCTGGGCAAGAACCCGTACATGGAGATCATCTGCCCGGGCAACGAGGCCGCCATGGCGCTGGCCGGACTCGCTCGCAGGCTCGGCATCACCGCCAAGCCGCGTCAGTTGAGCAAGTCATATCGCGTCACGCTCACCGACCCCGATTCGATCGAGCGCATGCTCAACTCGCTGGGCGCGCTGCGTTCCGCACGCGAGTGGACCGGCAAGCGCACCGACGGGGAGACCCGTTCCAAGGCCAACCGACTGGCCAACTTCGACGACGCCAACATGCGCCGATCCGCCAAGGCCGCGGCCGAGGCGTGCGAGAAGGTGCGCAAGGCGTTTGAACTGTTCGAGGAGGCCGGCGTCGAGGTGCCCGACAATCTTCTGGCCGCCGGTAAGCTGCGTCTGGAGCACGGCGACGCGAGTCTCGAGGAGCTCGGACGTCTCGCCGAGCCGCCGATCTCGAAGGACGCCATCGCCGGTCGCATCCGCAGGCTGCTCCAGCTCGCGGAGAAGACCGCCAAGTCGCGTTCCTGATCGCGAACGCGCGGGGAACAGCGGAAACGTTTGTTAAAAAACATGTGTCAGGCCTGCCGTCCGCGGCAGGCCTGTTGTATTATGCGAAGTGGCAAGAACTCGCCACTTTCCCGCGCGAGCGGTTCAGAAAGGATACACATGAAGACACTTAAGGATCTTGGAGATCTCAAGGGCAAGCGCGTTCTGGTGCGCGCCGATTTCAACGTCCCGCTGGACGGCACCACGATCACCGACGACGGTCGTATCAAGGCCGCCCTGCCGACGATCAAGACCCTGCGCGAGGAAGGCGCCAAGGTCATCCTGATGGCCCACCTCGGTCGTCCGAAGGGCAAGGTCGTCCCGGAGCTGTCCCTGGCCCCGGTTGCCAAGCGTCTGGGCGAGCTGCTCGGCGTCGAGGTCCCGCTGGCCGCCGACACCTACGGTGAGGACGCCCAGGCCAAGGTCGCCGCGATGAACGACGGCGACGTCGTCCTGCTCGAGAACGTGCGCTTCAACCCGGAGGAGACCAGCAAGGACCCGGAGGTTCGCGCCCCGTACGCCAAGAAGATCGCCGCCCTCGGCGATGTCTTCGTCTCCGACGGCTTCGGTGTCGTGCACCGCGCCCAGGGCTCCAACTACGACGTGGCCGCCGATCTGCCGGCCGCCGCCGGCCTGCTGGTCGAGAAGGAAGTCAAGGCCCTGTCCAAGGCCACCGAGAACCCGGAGCGTCCGTTCACCGTCGTGCTCGGTGGCTCCAAGGTCTCCGACAAGCTCGGCGTCATCGAGAACCTGCTCGACAAGGCCAACCGTCTCGTCATCGGCGGCGGCATGGTCTTCACCTTCCTCAAGGCCAAGGGCTACGAGGTCGGCACCTCCCTGCTCGAGGAGGACCAGCTCGACAAGGTCAAGGGCTACATCGAGACCGCCGAGAAGAACGGCGTCGAGCTCGTGCTGCCGACCGACATCGTCGTGAACCCCGGCTTCCCGGCCGGTGACACCCCGGTCGCCCCGGAGGTCGTTCCCGCCGACGCCATCCCGGCCGACAAGATGGGCCTCGACATCGGCCCCGACTCCCAGAAGCTGTTCCACGACAAGATCGTCGACTCCAAGACCGTCGTGTGGAACGGCCCGATGGGCGTGTTCGAGATCGCCGCGTTCGCTGACGGCACCAAGGCCGTGGCCCAGGGTCTGGTCGACGCGACCGCCGCTGGTGCCTTCACCATCGTCGGCGGCGGCGACTCCGCCTCCGCGGTGCGCAACCTCGGCTTCCCGGAGGACGGCTTCTCGCACATCTCCACCGGTGGCGGCGCCTCCCTCGAGTTCCTCGAGGGCAAGGAGCTCCCGGGCCTGAAGGTGCTCGAGTAGTCATCACGGTTTCGTGAGGAAGGGGCGGCGTCAGGCCGCCCCTTTCGCTTGACGGCGCTCCTCGCCGTCCGTCACACTCTCACCGCTCTCCAACCACTCCGCCTGCAAGTGCAGTGCGCTGCATCATCGCAACCCCCGCGCAACGGAAGGAATCCCATGGCGTCCAAACGCATCCCGCTGGTGGCCGGCAACTGGAAGATGAACTTCGATCATCTCGAGGCCACCTATTTCGTGCAGAAGCTCGCATGGCTGCTGCGAGACGCCCATTTCGACTTCCGATCCGTCGAAGTGGCGCTGTTCCCCTCTTTCACGTCGCTGCGCAGCGTCCAGGTGCTCGTCGAGGCCGACAAGCTCAGGATCCGCTACGGCGCACAATCCGTGTCCGTCACCAACCAGGGCGCGTTCACCGGCGACATCTCCGCGGACATGATCGCCCACCTCGGTTGCTCGTACGTCATCATCGGCCACTCCGAACGCCGCAAATACCATCCCGAGGACGATGCCAACATCGTCGATCAGGTGCGCGCCGTGCTCGCAGCCGGCATGCAGCCCATCCTGTGTGTCGGCGAAAGCTTCGAGGAGCGTCGTCAGGGCATCGAGCTCGACTTCGCCGTCGGACAGGTCCACGATGTGACCCGAGACCTCAACGAGGATGAGGCGGCCAAGCTCATCATCGCCTATGAGCCGGTCTGGGCGATCGGCACCGGCATGGTCGCCACCCCCGAATCGGCGCAGGACGCCGCCCAGGCCATCCGCGCCGACATGAGGTCGACGTTCGGCGCCGACGTGGCCGACACCGTGCGCATCCTCTACGGCGGCTCCGTCAGCTCGAAGAATGCGGTCGAGCTCATCGGCGAGCCGGACGTGGACGGCTTCCTCATCGGCGGCGCCGCGCTCGACGCGGACGAGCTGGCGCGCATCTGCCGTCTTACCGAGCGGACCGTGCGCTGATCGTCTGATCGTCTGATCGTCTGATCGTCTGATCGTCTGATCGTCACATGTTTTTCAACACGTTGCGCTATGCTTAGGCGCAGCATTAGTAGAACCCGGAGGTATACACACCTTGACCGCTGTCAAAATCGCCCTCGAAATCGTCGTCGTCATCCTGAGCTGCTTGCTCACCCTGCTCATCCTCATGCACAAGGGCAAGGGCGGCGGCCTGTCCGACATGTTCGGCGGTGGCCTGACCCAGAACGCGGGCACCTCCGGCGTCGCCGAGAAGAACCTGAACCGCTGGACCGTCATCATCGCCCTCATCTGGGTGGCGATCATCATCGCCTTGGGTCTGATGACCAAGTTCAACCTCATCTGAGTTCGTCAGGCCTTGGCCTGAACTCCCCGAGTATCGCATAGGGACATACACACGGCGTACAAGGGCATATTCGCAATCGACCCATGACCCAACGGCCATGGGTCGTATTCGTATGCGCTCATGCACGCGTGTACACGTCGCGCCCGCAACAACCGAAAAGGAAACAAGCATGGTCACCATGAACCGCAACAAGGTCGTCATCGTCGGCACGGGCCAGGTCGGCTCCACCGCCGCGTTCGCCATCGTCACGCACGGTCTGTGCAACGAGCTCGTGCTCATCGATCACAATCCGGACAAGGCGTCGGGGGAGAGCCATGACCTCGACGACGGCAGCGAGTTCTGGGACCGCCACATCCGGGTCCACGCCGGCGACTACTCCGACTGCCGCGACGCCGACATCGTCGTCATCACCGTCGGCCGCAAGCCTCCGGCCAACTCCACGCGTCTGGCCGAACTCGGCTTCACCGTCGGTCTCGTCGGCGACGTCGTCGACCATGTCATGGCCTCCGGCTTCGACGGCGTGATCGTCATGGTCTCCAACCCGGTCGACGTCATGGCATGGTATGCGTGGAGGCGCTCCGGACTGCCCCGCACGCAGGTGCTCGGCACTGGCACCGCGCTCGACACCTCCCGTCTCAAGACCATCATCGGCGAGGAGACCGGCCTCGACCCGCGCAACGTCGGCGGCTTCGTGATGGGCGAGCACGGCGACTCCCAGTTCACCGCATGGTCCACCGTCTCCCTCGGCGGCAAGCCGTTCGCCCGGTTCCTCGCCGACAACCAGAGCCGCTTCTCCTCCGTCTCCACCGAGGAGATCGAACGAAAGACGCGCATGCGCGGCAACGAGATCGTCGCCGTCAAGCACGGCACCAACTTCGGCATCGCCTCCACCGTCGCCGGCATCGTCCAGACGATCCTGTGGGACGAACGCCGCATCGTGCCCGTCTCCACGCTGCTCGACGGCGAATACGGCGAGCATGACGTCTTCCTCGGCGTGCCCACCGAGCTGCGCGCCAACGGCGCCAACGAGATCGTCGAACTCGATCTGACCGACGAGGAGCACGCCAAGCTTCACCGCTCCGCCGAGATCGTGCGCTCCTACTGCGAGGGGTTGCTGTGACGGATCCCGCAAGCACCATCACGGCCGCCGGCATGGACCCGCGCCCGCAGCTCATCGTCGCCGACCTCGACGGCACGCTCCTGCACGGCGCGCCCACGTTCGAGGAACGATACATCACCAGCCGTTCCGTCGAGGCGGTGGAACGCCTGCACGACGCCGGATACCGCTTCGCCATCGCCACGGCACGTCCCGTGAGCACCGGCTACGAGTACGCCGAAAAGCTGCCCGTGGATGCCTGCATCTACCTGAACGGCGCGCTGATCGACTTCGATCCCGCGAAATCCGACTACGACATGCTCACCTCTGGCATGATGCCGGCCGACGGGCATCTCATGAAGATCGGCTTCCTCTCGTCGCGCGCCTGCGAGGTGTGCCGTTTCCTGCTGGGCGAGATGCCGGGGCTGAAGCTCGGCATCGTCATGGACGACGTGCGCTACACGAACTTCGACGTGAGCGTCTACTGGAAGACGCAGACGTGGCGTCCCACCGACTTCACCGATGTGCCCGACGGCGTGGCCGACAAGCTCATCATCTTCCCCGAACCCGAACAGTGGACGCGCCTGAAGACCCTCGTGCCGCCGGATTTCGACGTGGCGATCTCCGAAGGTTCGATGTGGATGCTTATGAATCCGCTTGCCAACAAGCGCCATGCGCTTCAGACACTGTGCGAGCGCATGGACGTGCCGCTCGAGTCGAGCGTGAGCTTCGGCGACGATCTCATCGACATCGACATGATGACCGCCTCCGGCATCGGTGTCGCCGTCGCCAACGCCAACCCCGAGGTTCTGAAGATCGCTGACCAGATCTGCCCGCCTAACGACGACGACGGCGTAGCCCAATGGATCGACGCCCACCTGCTCGTAAACTAGCTCGGCCTCCTGTGACGAGGGGGTGGGCAGCGGCAGCTGACTTTGGGAGAGAAAGGGCCAACTGTCCCCATCCCGGGGACAGGACATTGACCTGAACTCATCCTCCGTGATGCAATGACACCGTGAACGCGATCGGTGGATTGCACGGGGAGGGGAGTGGCGTATGCGACGATTCGATTCGGTGAGGTTCGAGGATGTGAGCTACCGTTACGGGCGCAGTCACACCGCCTTGGATCATGTGTCGTTCCGGCTCGGCACCGGGCTGACGGTGCTGCTTGGTCCGAACGGAGCGGGAAAATCGACGCTGATCGGCATCCTGTCGACGTTGCTGACGCCCGGTTCGGGAACCGTGTCATACGGCCGGATCGTCAATCCCAAGGCGCGTGCGATGGAGACCGTTCGATCGTCGATCGGCTACTTGCCGCAGAATTTCGAAGCCATTGAATGGTCCTCCGTGCGCCGCAATGTGGAATATGCCGCATGGGCGCACGGAGTGCCCGGACGATCCTGCGCGCAGGCCGCCGAAACGGCCATACGTGACATGGGCCTCACCTCTCAGACGGATACCCGGGCGAGGGAACTGTCCGGCGGCATGCGACAACGCCTTGGTCTCGCCTGCGCGATCGCCCACAGACCATCCCTGCTGATTCTGGACGAGCCGACGGTGGGCATAGATCCCATGCAGCGCGTGCAAGTCCGGGAGATGATACGTCGGTATGCCCGGCGCTCGATGGTGATCATGAGCACACACATGGTCGAGGAGCTGCATGGATCCGCATCCCATGTGCTGGTCCTCAACGAGGGCGGACTGGTCTTTGATGGTGATCTGGCGTCGTTCGCGGCAATAGGGAATACCGGTGCGACAGCGCATCAGACCGATCGGGAGGACGTATTCGGCATGTCGGGGCTGGAGTCCTCCTACATCGTGCTCATGCGCTCACCGGCACAGAAGCGGGAGTCGCAACGATGAACAACATCGCGAACCATCGTAACCGTGTGCCTTGGTTCCCATTGTCCACAAGGCCACTGGTCATGATGGTGCTCGTGACGGCGTGTTCGGCTGCCGTCATGTCGGAGTTTCTTATCGCATGGCCGCCGCCGACATGGGTCGGATGGCAGGCGCATTTCCGCGACGGTCAGATCGGAGCCGCGGCCGCGGGATCCTTCATGGGGGCCGTGATCGCGAAATCATTCGACGTGTGGTCGGTGATCGCCCCACCCTGCGCATCCCGACCGAAAGCGGGAGCCGTCATTCAGCTGATCGGATGGCCATGTCTGGCCAACGCGTTCGCCTATTGTCTCGGCATGGCGCCGTCGACCGTCATCACCGCAATGCACGCGTCCTACGGAACTCCCGACCTGCTGGCCGTTTCGGGGACTCTGGTCAATGTGGCGGCATGGCCCGCGTTCGGCGCCATGGTCGCGATGGTGGTCGTTCACCCGCTCAGTGCGCTGTTCGCGCTCGCGGCCAGTGAGATCGCCATCATGACGCCGATTGTTCTGAGCAATACGATTCCGGGCTTCTCGGCTTTGGCGGTCGCCCCGATCTGGCAGTTAGACTTTCCATTTGTAGGGGAACGGGCCAATCCGTGGGTTGCGATATCGCGCCTTACGCTGTTCCTGGTCGTGTTCTGCTGTCTGATCGTCGTAGTCGTCGTACGTGCGTCGGACGGGCACCGGGAGGGAATGCATCTTCGAGCGTATTCATGGCTTGTTTTTCCGGCAGCGTTGTCCGTCATCATCGTGGCGTTCCAGCCGAATATCATCGCGATCGACCATCGGCTATCCGCTGTATGTGCGACGGAGGGCCGCATCACCGCGTGCGTCGCGGAAAGCTACAGGGATACGCTGCCGATCCACCTCGAGACGGCTCATGATGTGTATGATGCGTTCGGTCCTCCCGGTCCGATCACCATCATCGGTATGGGTTTGGAAGGGCGGGATCTGAAGTCGATGCCGGGAATCGAGCCGCGGATGCTGGATGCCGGCGAAGTGATCCAACCCACCAATGCGATCGTCGAAACCAGGAAGGCGTTCGAGAGGGATCTGCGCGGCAGCCTTATCGATTACGTTTCCGGTGGCCCCGCCTGCGATGACGGCGGCGGCATGTTCTCCAGACTGTCGGCCTTCGCCTTGGGAGAGCATATCGACGACTATCTTCGCTTGGGGAAGCAGCGTTATATGCAGTCTCAGACGCAGGAATCGCGACGATCACGACATACCGGTTCCGACGGAACGGATCCGTTCGATGCCGATGCCGATACCTTTGATCTTGCGGCATGGTATGACGCCCATCGTTCCGATGTGCTGTCATGCGCATTGAATGAGAAGGACTTCTCATGAGAACGTGGATGGAAGGCAGGCATGCGATGGCCGTCTATGCGGCGGCGGTATTGGGATTGGCGACGGCCTGTCCGTGGATGGACATCGTGCTGGTGCTGGGCCCCTCCAAGGGGGCTGGAAACCATCTCGTGATTTCGCTCGCAGACATGATGCTTCTGGTATGTACGCACGTCATGGCATGGGCGTTCGCCCCCTGCATGACCCATGTGGATGCGCTTGGCAGAAAGCCGATTGCGCTGGATTCCGCCATGGCGTCTGTCGCAGTGCTGATCTACGCGATCGCCGTCCCGTGGCTGAGGTTCGTGTACTCGCCTACGGTGGATGTCGCATACACGTCGGTGTTCGGTTCGTTGCTGGTTGGTACGGCGACCGCCATGACGATGCTGATGGTCGCCTGCATTGGTGGGAGCGGCGCATTGGTGGGAGCGGTCGTGGTCGTACTGCTGATAGGTGGCGAGAGCTGGCAGATGCGCCTCTTCGGGTTCAGCGTGCTGCCCGGGGACATCAATCAGATGACGAAGCTGCGTACTGCGCTGCTGATCATGCTGGTTGCGGCGGTATGCTGGTCATGGTGGTCATCCCGCGCCGGTGCGTGGCCGTTGCTGGGAAGGACCGTATGGGAGCGGCGATGAAGAGTGCATCCGAGGTCATCCGCATCGGCGTCGTCGACAATGACGAGCTTGCCTTAGGCGCGTTGCGGATGGTGATCGCATCCTCCGACGCGCGGTTCAGGGTTATCTGGACGTGCGCTCTCGGATCGATCGCCGCACGTCGATGCCTGTCCGCCGCGACGCGCCCACAGGTGCTGGTCGTCGATATGGCTATGGAGGAGATGAGCGGCGTGGAGCTGTGCGCCAAGATCCGACGTCTCAATGCGGGCATCGGCATCGTCGGCGTCACATCGTACGCGCTGGGCCCGTATAGACGTGATCTGGCCGTCGCGGGGGCGCAGGCGCTGGTGTCGAAGACCGATTTCCGGGGATTGGGCGAGGCGATACGTTCGGCTGCTGAAGGTCGGGGAGTCGGTTTCCGATCCTCTTTGAATACCGTGGCGTTCCCCGATGTCGGAGATGCGGAACGTGCGATGAACGAGCACGACGGTTCGATTCACGCATCTCGTGAGGATGGATTGTTCTTCTCCGCAAAACTGTCCGCGAGCGAATTGCGCACCCTGCGCCTCTACGCGTCGGGAGCCTCCACGGCCGACATCGCGGCGTTGATGGGGGTCAAGGAGTCGACGGTGCGCACGTTCGAGAAGCGTGGCATCGCCAAACTTGGTGCGCGGTCGCGTGCGCATGCGATTGCGCTGTGCCTGACACGACACCTGTGGTAGGTCGATATGTGGTGAGCGAGATATGAGCTGGGAATGGTTCGAAGGGCATTGGCGACGATACTCGGCCGTAGCGGTCGGTGTCGTCGTCATGATCTCGTGCGTCCGCGAACTGGTGTGGGCTGATGTCGTGTACCCGACGTCCGCGCCGTTCACCGCAGGCGTGTACGTGGCATGCGTGTTGCTGATGGCGGTGCTGCCGACCGTCGGAGCGTGGATGACGCTGGTGCTGTCGATCGCCGGCATGCTGTCATCGGGGTTCGTGGATACCATCAACAACGGTCTGACCCTGATTGGCGTGCATACCGTCTCGGTGCCGTGGATGCCGTCGGTGATGCCTCTTGCGGCTGCGTTGGCTCTGCTTATGCTGGGATATGAGGGCGGTCTGCACATGTCTTCGGCGGCAATCGTGGTGTTGATCGCCGCGGGATGGGGCTGGATCCACGGAATTCCGCCGTTCTCGGCACCGGTCGTGTCCGTCGTGGTGGCGACGACGATGGTGCTGCTGTTGATCGCGGCCGCGATACGCTGGCGTGGACAGCGCGTTCGTGCGCTCATAGAGGAGCGTCGTATCGCCCGCGAGATGACGGAGCGTGATGAACGGCACAGGATGGCGGCCCGTCTGCATGATGACGTGACCAACAAACTGGCGTTTCTCATCACGGATCTCGAATGTATGCGCTCCGATTCCCGTGGGATCACGGACGAGCGGCTTGAACTGTCACAGCGGATGGCTCGCGAGGCGTTGGATCGGGTTCACGAGGTGATTGCGATGATGGAGGGGAACGCCGATGATGGAGGGGAGACGATTCCTGCAGCGGCGCATTCCGTTGCTCGGGACGATGCCCGAGACGCCGTTCTGGACGACATGGGTGAGCGCATTGTGGAGCACGACGTCACCGCACTCCTGACCGAACTCGACGATCGACTGCGGATGCTGGGCTTCGAGGGCACCTCCTCGGTAGAATGCCGCTTTGCATGCGCCCTGCACTCCGATGCCGCCGACGTTCTCATGGCGTTGATCCGCGAACTCTACGCGAATATGGCCCGTCATGCGAGACCCGATGGCGGATACGACGTGAACATCGTATTCGACGAGCATCGCGTCATCGTCACGGCCTGCGACGTGGCGAAGGCGGAGGACACCCGTGGTGCCGGCACTGGTCTGGAACGGCTGCGACGGGAGCTCGCCCCATTGGGCGGGACCATTGATGTTGTAGCGGACAGTGACGGCGATACGGATGACCACAAGGGAGGCGAGGATGACAGGGCGGTCCCCGGCGAATGGTCCGTCATCGCGGTGATTCCATACGATTCCCGAAAGTTCAATTCACGATGTGAGATGACGCGGGAATCAAATTGAACTTGTCTTGAACCGGGGCTAGCTTTTGAACCAATGTTCAATATAAATTGAACTTTATGGTTTGGAGGAAGCCATGACCACTACGGTGTTCGCCGACCGTCTGCGCAACGCGATGATCGACAGGGGAATGAAGCAGATCGATCTCGTCCACGCCGCCGAACGCAGCGGCGTCAAGATGGGCAAGAGCCACATCAGCCAGTACGTGGCCGGCAAAACCATGCCCCGCGAGGATGTGCTTGACTTCCTCGCCGGCGAGCTCAAGGTGGATGCGAACTGGCTCAAGGGGGATCTGAGAAGCTCGGCCAACGACGTTGTCACGGACCTTGGTCCGGGAGCCTCGATGCCGTCCTCTGCGAACGACACGGAAGCCATCGATCCCGAATCCACGGCCGACACCGATCCGATCGTCGAACCGTTCCCCGAACCGACCCACGCCGTGCGTCCGATCGATGATGGGAACACAGCATTCACATCCACTGAGACGGGATCGACCGGATCCTCCGCGTCTTCGGCCGCATCGCCGTCCTCGCCGAGCTCCTCGACTCCGCGTCGCCGCACGTTCGGCAAGTCGCACAAGCTCGACCACGTGCTCTACGACGTGCGCGGCCCGGTCGTCGACGAGGCGGCCCGCATGGAGGCCGACGGCACCCACATCCTCAAGCTCAACATCGGCAACCCCGCTCCGTTCGGCTTCCGCACCCCGGACGAGGTCGTCTACGACATGGCCCACCAGCTGACCGAGACCGAAGGCTACTCGCCGTCCAAGGGCCTGTTCTCCGCCCGTAAGGCCATCATGCAGTACGCGCAGCTCAAGAACCTGCCGAACGTCACCATCGACGACATCTACACCGGCAACGGCGTGAGCGAGCTCATCAACCTGTGCATGTCCGCGCTGCTCGATGACGGCGACGAGGTGCTCATCCCGAGCCCTGACTATCCGCTGTGGACCGCCTGCGTGAACCTCGCCGGCGGCACCGCCGTCCACTACGTGTGCGATGAATCCTCCGAATGGTATCCGGACATCGATGACATGCGCTCGAAGATCACCGACCGCACCGTCGCCATCGTGCTCATCAATCCGAACAACCCGACCGGCGCGCTCTACCCGAAGGAGGTGCTCGAGCAGATCGTCGAACTCGCGCGCGAGCACCATCTCATGATCTTCTCCGACGAGATCTACGACCGTCTGGTCATGGATGGCTTGAAGCACACGTCCATCGCCTCGCTCGCCCCTGACCTGTTCTGCGTCACGTTCTCCGGCCTGTCCAAGTCGCACATGATCGCCGGCTACCGCGTCGGCTGGATGGTGCTCTCCGGCAACAAGCGCATCGCCCGCGACTACATCGAGGGCATCAACATGCTCGCGAACATGCGCATCTGCTCGAACGTGCCCGCACAGTCGATCGTGCAGACCGCGCTCGGCGGCCATCAGAGCGTCAACGACTACATCGTGCCCGGCGGACGTCTCTACGAGCAGCGCGAGTACATCTACAACGCGATCAACGCGATTCCCGGTCTGACCGCCGTCAAGCCGAAGGCCGCGTTCTACATCTTCCCGAAGATCGACGTGAAGCGGTTCCACATCCACGACGACGAGCAGTTCGCGCTCGACCTGCTGCATGACCAGCGCATCCTCATCACGCGCGGAGGAGGCTTCAACTGGGGCGAGCCGGACCACTTCCGCATCGTCTACCTGCCGCGCATCGAGGTACTGAAGGACGCAACCGCCAAGATCGCCGACTTCTTCAGCTACTACTGGCAGAGCTGATTCCACGCGATCCGCGCAGCTCCGGCAGCATCACCACGAACAGCACCACCGCTAGAACCGCCGTCACGAGATCGGCCAACGCCTGCGCGGCGATCACGCCGTTATAGCCCGCCACACGAGAGCCGATGAACAGCGTCACGGCGAGGATCACGCCCTGACGCCCGATCGACAGCAGGAACGCGCCCAGTGCCTTGCCGGTCGACTGGAACGTGCACGTCGTGACCATGACGATCGCCACGCACACGAGGCTCAGCAGCTGCACGCGCAGAATACCCGCACCAAGCGTGATGATCGTCTCGTCGGCGATGAAGAAGCGCATGAGCTGACGGTCGAAGACGCTTAGGACCACCGTCATCACCAGCGCGAACGAGCATAGGAACGCGTATGCGAACCGCATGATGCCGGCGAGCCTGACCATGTTCCGTGCTCCGTAGTTGTAGCCGATGAGCGGCTGTGCACCGAACGCGAAGCCGACGAACACGAGCACCGCGATCATCACGACCTTGAGCGCGATGCCCATCGCCGCCACCGTGTCGGTGCCGTAGGGCAGCAGGAACAGGTTCATCATCACGATGCCGACGCTCTGCGTGAGGTTCGTGATGGCCGAGGGAATGCCGATGACGAGGATATCGCGGATCTCGGCGCCGGTGATGTCGAGGCGACCGCGCGTCGGCCTCGTATGCGCCGTTGATGCATCCGCCGTCATGGCATCCGCCGTCATGTCCGTCGTCGTGCGCGGCGCATCGTCTTTGCGGAACATGAGCCGCGGGTCGATCGACAGGTTCGGGCTGCGCTTCAACAGGAACCACACGAAGTACGCGTCGGTGAGGATGTTCGCGATCACCGTGGCCCCCGCGGAACCGGCCGCACCCCAGCCGAAGACGTGGATGAACAGGGGATTGAGCACCACGTTGATCGCGGTGCCGGCGATCGAACCGATCATCGACTGCACCGCATGGCCCTCGGTGCGCAGCATGTTCGTCGGCGTCATCGACACGATGATGAACGGCGATCCGATGATGATCAGCGTGTAGAACTCGCTCGCCGGCACCCACGTGTCGCTGGTCGCGCCGAGGAGCGTCAGCATCTGATCGCGGAAGACGAGGCCCAGCACCACGATGAGGATGCCGGTCAGGATCGCCGCGTAGAAGCAGAACACGCTCAGCCTCTTGCCGTCGGCGAACCGGTGCTGGCCGAACAGACGGGAGATGACCGAACTGCCGCCAAGGCCGAAGATGTCGCCCAACGCGATCATCACCGTGAACACCGGGGCGGTCAGCGAGACGCCCGCAACCATGTTCGTGTCACCGGTGTGCGCGATGAAGTAAGTATCGACCATGTTGTACACGAGCGTGACCAGCATGCTCAGCACCACCGGCATCGCCAGACTGAAATACGCCTTCGGAATCGGCGCCCTCTCGAACAGTTCGCTGTCCATGACCGCTTGGCTCCTCCCCATGTCCGTTCGTTCTCCTCCGCACGCCCATCCACTCGGGCCGTGGGCATTGTATCCGCAACAGTGCGGACAACGACACGCTGGACGACCGTTGACCTCCAGCGCTTGAAGTCCATAGGGTGGGAATCAGTCGTCCACGCATGTCAAGGGAAAGGAACCATCGATGTTCGGAACCAGGAAAGGCGGTCTGTTCGCCGACAACAAGCCCACGCTCGGCCAGTGTGACCCGGAGTTCATCGACCTGTTCACCCGATTCGCCTACGACGAGGTCATCCACGAGCCGGGTGCCAACCACCCCGATCTCGACGACGCCACCCGGTCGATGGCTATCCTCGCCACGCTCATCGGATGTCAGGGCACGGACGCGTTCGCCACGATGCTGCCGGTCGCGCTCGACGGGGGAGTGACGCCCGTCCAGGTCAAGGAGGTCGTCTATCAGTCCGTCGCCTACCTCGGATTCGGCCGCGTCCTGCCGTTCCTCAACATCGTCAATGAAGTGCTGACCGATCGCGGAGTCACGCTACCGCTCGAAGGACAGTCCACCACGACGCCCGAGACGCGCGCCGAGGCGGGCGAGCGCTCTCAGATCGAGATCTTCGGCGAGGGGATGCGCGGCTTCGCCACGTCCGGACCGGAGGAGACACGACACATCAACAAATGGCTGGCGGACAACTGCTTCGGCGACTACTACACGCGCGGTGGTCTCGACACGCGTCACCGCGAGATGATCACGCTGTGCTTCCTCGCCGCGCAGGGTGGCTGCGAACCGCAGCTCGTCGCCCATGCGAAGGCCAATCTGCGCGTCGGCAACGAGAAGGCGTTCCTTATCGCCGTCGTCTCCCAGACGATGCCCTACATCGGCTATCCGCGCACCCTGAACGCGATCCGCTGCATCAACGAGGCCGCCGCCTCAGCCTCCGCTGATTGATCAGCGAGTCAACGACGCCGCAAACGATGCCCAGCACGGCCGGCAGCACCCATCCGAGCTGGGCATCATGCAACGGCAGCAGCGCGAGCGTCGCATCCATCCAGGGGATTGAGCCGCCGAACACCGTGACCAGCGAGGAGACGCATCCGGCGAACGCCACGAGACCGACCAGCAGCACTGTCCAGAAGTACACGCGCGGCAGTCGTGCACCCAGCACGCGATGGGTGAGCGCCAGCAGGACCAGCACGATCGAGATCGGATACAGTGCGGAGAGCACCGGCACGGACACCTTGATGATGAGGCTCAGCCCGGCGTTCGACACCACGAAGCTGAACACGGTGAACAGCAGCTGCCATGCGCGGTAGCTCACCGTGCGTCCGCCGACAGTGGGGAATTTCGTGTGGAAGTACGTAGCGCATGTGCAGATCAGTCCGGTGCACACGTTGAGGCAGGCGATGACGAACACGACGCCCAGGAACGCGGTGCCGGCCGTACCGAACACCGACTGGGTGAGATTGGTGAGCACCGTGGCGCCAGTATCGCCGGACGGGTTGATCGCGGTGATCGCTCCGGAGACCACGCCCACGTAGCTCAGCGCGCCGTAGATGAGGATGAGCAGCACGCCGGTGCCGACGCCCGCATATGCGGTCTCGACCTGCACCTGCCGTTCGTTGTTGATCCGCTGGGCACGGATGTTGGCCGAGATCACGATGCCGAAGTACAGCGCGGCCAGCAGATCCATCGTCTGATATCCGTCGAGGAATCCACGCGCCATCTGCCCGGACGCATAGTCGCCGATCGGCGCCACGTTCCGGTCGATGCCATGCACGAGGCAGGCGGCGAACAGCACGGCGATGAGCGTCAACAGCAGCGGTCCCATGAACCGTCCCAGCACCTTGGAGAGCTTCTCCGGGTGCTGCGCGAAGATGAACGACAATGCGAAGAACACCAACGAATAGACGAGCTGCGCGATCCATCGCGAGTCGGACGCGATATACGGCGCGACCATCATCTCGAACGACGTGGTCGCCGTGCGTGGGATCGCGAAGCACGGTCCGATCGTCAGAATGATGGCGATTCCCAGCAGCAGCGCGAATCTGGGGGAGACCCGTCCGGCGAGCGCGTCGAATCCGCCCGCGAACGTGACGGCCAGCACGCCGAGGATAGGCAGGCCGACCGCCGAGACGATGAAGCCGACGGCCGCGGGCAGGGCGGCGGATCCCGCCTGCGCGCCCACGAACGGCGGGAAGATGAGGTTGCCCGCTCCGAAGAACATCGAGAAGAACGTGAAGGTCATCACCAGCCGTTGGCGTGCGTTCAGTTGCGTGTTCGATTGCATGGAGCGTCATCCTCTCTGTTGTCTGTTGTTGTCTGTTCCGTTGTCCGTCGTGATTCGCGCGGCACGATGCGATTCGTGCGCATTCCACCATACGCATTGAGGCTCCCGACCGTAAAGGTCGGGAGCCTCAATGGTTCAGCTATTCAGCCGGTATGTGGACGCGCGATGCGCGACTGAGGGGATCTCAGGCGTTGACGCGGTCGATGCCGGACTGGACGTCGGCCAGGACGGAGTCCCAGGACTTGATGAAGGCGGCGACACCGTCGGCCTCCAGCTTGTCGGTGACGTCCTTGAGGTTGATGCCCAGCTCAGCCAGCTTGTTGATGATGGCGTGGGACTCCTCGTAGGTGCCCTCGATGGACGGAGCGCCGTTGCCGTGGTCGGCCAGAGCGTTCAGGGTCTTCTCCGGCATCGTGTTGACGATGTGCGGGGCGACCAGCTCGTCGACGTACTTGCAGTCGGAGTAGGCGGCGTTCTTGGTGCCGGTGGAGGCCCACAGCGGACGCTGGACCTTGGCGCCCTTGGCGGCCAGATCGGCCCAGCGCGGATCCTCGGCGAACTTCTTCTCGAACAGCTCGTAGGCGAGGCGAGCGTTGGCGACGGCGGCCTTGCCCTCGAGGGCCTTGGCCTCGTCGGAGCCGTTGGCTTCGAGCAGCTTGTCGACCGCGGTGTCCACGCGGGAGACGAAGAAGGAGGCGACGGAGCCGATGTGCTTGAGGTCGTGGCCGTTGGCGTCAGCCTGGGCGATGCCCTCGATGAAGGCGTCGATGACCTGCTCGTAGCGCTCGAGCGAGAAGATCAGGGTGACGTTGACGGAGATGCCCTTGGCCAGGGTGGCGGTGATGGCCGGCAGGCCCTCGAGGGTAGCCGGGATCTTGATCATCGCGTTCGGACGGTTGACCTTCTCCCACAGCTCAACGGCCTGCTTGGCGGTGTTCTCGGTGTCGTGGGCCAGACGCGGGTCGACCTCGATGGAGACACGGCCGTCGACGAAGTCGGTCTTCTCGGCGATCTCGCGGAAGATGTCGGTGGCGTTGCGCACATCGGTGGTGGTGAGCTCACGCACGGCGGTCTCGACGTCGACCTTGCCCAGCTCCTTGAGCTGCGCGTCGTACGGACCGACCTGGCTCAGGGCCTTCTGGAAGATGGACGGGTTGGTGGTGACGCCGACCACGTTCTTGTTGGCGATGAGGTCCTGCAGGGAGCCGGACTCGATGCGGGAGCGGGACAGATCGTCCAGCCAGATGGAAACGCCGTTGTCGGACGTGCGCTGAGTTGCTTCAGTCATTTATTTTCTCCTTGATACCTTATTGGATCAAACTTCGAAATCTATTGTTGGTGGGCGGATCGGTGGCCTTCGGCACGGCCGCTACGGCGTGCCGAAGGCCACCGATCGACGGGTCACTTGGCGGCTTCGACTTCCGCGATGGAGGCCTTGGCGGCTTCGACCACGTGCTCGGCGGTGATGCCGAGGTCGATCATGTTCTGAGCGCCGCTGCCCTGCAGGCCGAACTGCTCGATGGAGACGGGCTTGCCGTAGGAGCCGAGGTACTTGTACCACGGCATCGCCACACCGGCCTCGACGGAGACGCGGGCCTTGACGGCGGCCGGAAGCACGGCCTCCTTGTACTCGGCGTCCTGCTCCTCGAACCACTCCATGGACGGCACGGAGACGACGCGGGCCTTGACGCCCTCGCCGGCCAGGGTCTTGGCGGCGGAGACGGCCCACTGGACCTCGGAGCCGGAGGCCATGATGATGACGTCCGGAGTGCCCTCGGTGTCGACCAGGACGTAGGCGCCCTTGCGGACACCGTCCTTGGCCTTGGCGGCGGTCTCGGCGAGCACCGGCACGCCCTGACGGGTCAGCACCATGGCGCCCGGCAGCGTGTTCTTCTTCTCGAAGAAGTAGCGGTAGGCCTCGGCGGTCTCGAAGGCGTCCGCCGGGCGGATGACCTCGAGCTGCGGAATGGCGCGGAAGGAGGCCAGGTGCTCGATCGGCTGGTGGGTCGGGCCATCCTCGCCGACGGCGACGGAGTCGTGGGACCACACGTAGAGGTTCGGGATCTCCATGAGGGCGGCCAGACGGACGGCGGAGCGCTCGTAGTCGGAGAACATGAAGAAGGTGCCGCCGAACGGACGGGTGTGGGAGCCCAGCAGGATGCCGTTGGTGATGCAGCCCATGGTGAACTCGCGCACGCCGAAGTGCAGCTGGCGACCGAACTCGTTGCAGTTCGGCCACTGAGCGGTGGCGCACTCGGCCGGGGCGAAGGTGGCGGCGCCCTTGAGGTCGGTCTTGTTGGAGCCGCCGAGGTCGGCGGAGCCGCCCCACAGTTCCGGCATGACGGCCGCGATGGCGTTGAGGACGGAGCCGGAGGCGCCACGGGTGGCGACGCCCTTGCCGACCTCGAAGGTGGCCTCGAGATCATCGATGGCCTTGTCGAAGCCCTCCGGCAGCTCGCCGGCCTTCAGGCGGTCGTACAGGGCGGCCTTGTCCGGGTTGGCCTTGCGCCAGGCGTCGAACTTCTCGTCCCATTCCTTGTGGGCCTCGAGGCCGCGCTCGGCGACCTTGCGGGCGTGGGCGAGGGCCTCCTCGTCGACGTGGAAGGACTCCTCCGGGTCGTAGCCGAGGAGCTTCTTGAGGCCGGCGACGGCCTCGGCGCCCAGCTTGGAGCCGTGGGAGGACGGATCGTTGGTCTTGCCCGGGGTCGGCCAGGCGATCAGGGAGTGGACCTTGATGAGCTTCGGCTGGTCCGGAGCGGCGGCCTCGGCCTTGGCGATGACGTCGGCCAGGCCCTCGATGTCCTCCTTGTAGGAGCCATCGGGCTGGATGAAGCTAAACTCGTCGGTGTACCAGCCGTAGGCCTGGAAGCGCTTGAGCACGTCCTCGGCCAGCACCAGGTTGGTGTCGCCCTCGATCTGGATGCGGTTGGCATCGAAGATCACGGTCAGGTTGCCGAGCTTCTGGTTGGCGGCCAGCGAGGCGGCCTCGCCGGAGATGCCCTCCTCGATGTCGCCCTCACCACAGATCGCCCAGATCTTGTGGTAGAAGGGGGACTCTTCCTTCGGGGTGTTCGGGTCGAGCAGGCCACGCTGGAAGCGCTCGCCGTAGGCGAAGCCGATGGCGGAGGCGAAGCCCTGGCCCAGCGGGCCGGTGGTCATCTCGATGCCCGGGGTCAGACCGTACTCCGGGTGGCCCGGGGTGCGGGTGTCCGCGCCGCCGCGGAAGTGCTTGAGGTCGTCCAGGGTCACGCCGTAGCCGGAGAAGTACAGCTGAACGTACTGGGTGAGGGATGCGTGACCGCCCGAAAGGATGAAGCGATCGCGGCCTTCCCAGTTGGGATCGTTCGGATCATGCTTGATGAAGTGCTGGTACAGGGTGTAGGCGACGGGCGCCAGGGAGATGGGGGAACCGGGGTGGCCGGAACCGGCCTTCTCAACCGCGTCGGCCGACAGGACCTTCGCCATCTTGATGGCGCGTTCGTCCAGTTCGGTCTCCTTGAATTCGGTCATGGATTACTTTCCTTCCAATTGGTCGGGCCGCGTATCCGGCTTGTGCCGAGCGCAAGACGCCCTCACATTGCGATGCCTATGTTACCGTCATTTCACGACGTAGTGGTGTGATTTTGGCGTGTTTTGGTAGCTTCTGTTCCGTTAGCGTTCACAGAATGTGCCACTTCGCTGCCGACGAACGTGTTAGCACTCGACATATGGGAGTGCTAATACAATGAATATGTGCAAATAGGCCATTTTTGGCGGCGTGTCGACGCCGAAGGCCGCATTGCATGAAGCGAGATGAATTGTTGATGAACGTTTGTCCGGCGGGCGCGGGCCGCTGCCCATCGGGCCGTATCTGAAGGAGGTGCGCATGCCTCAATCGAGGCGCATGCTGGTCCTGCGCGCCGTCGTCGAGGACTACATCCGTTCGCAGGAGCCGGTCGGATCCGGGGCGCTGACCAAACAGCACGATCTCGGGGTGAGCTCGGCCACCGTGCGCAACGACATGGCCGCGCTCGAGGACGAGGGCTATCTGATCCAGCCCCACACCTCGGCCGGCCGCGTCCCCACGGAGAAGGGATACCGATACTTCGTGGACCGACTCGCCACCGTCGTGCCCCTGTCGAAGGCGCAGCGGCGGGGCATCGACAGCTTCCTGTCCGGATCGGCAAGCCTGCAGGACACCCTGCAGCGGGCCGCCCGACTGCTCTCCCAGATCACCGGGCAGGTGGCCGTCGTCGCATCGCCGTCGCTCGCCCGTGCCACGCTGCGCCACGTCGAACTGGTACCCGTGGCCATGAGCACGCTCCTCGCCGTAGTCATCACCGACACCGGACGCGTCGCCCAGCACACGCTTGCCATCACGACCATGCCTCCGACCGGCGCCCTCAACGACCTCACCGACGCGATCAACGCCGGATGCTCCGGTTCGTCGCTGCTCGCCGCCGCCCAGATGGTGCGCGCGCTCGCCAGGGACGCGCGCTTCCGCGACCTCGCCCCGCTGGCCGAGGAACTGGCCGAGGCGTTCACTTCGATGTCCGACGATGAACGCGCCAGCGAACTGTACATGTCCGGCGCATCCAGACTCGCGCACCAGCGCACGATGGCCGACCTCGCGCCGCTCTTCGACGCATTGGAGGAGCAGGTCGTCCTCATGAAGCTCATGAGCGCGCTGAGCGAGCAGAGCGCGCGCGCCGACGGGGTCGACGGCGTCGGCGTCGCCATCGGCTCCGAGACCCACACCCCGGGACTGCTGCACGCCGCAGTCGTCTCCGGCGGATACGGCCACGCCGAATCGGAGTCGTCCGCACTCGAGCCGGTACGCAACGAATCCGGCGAACCGGTCGCGTTCGTCGGCTCGATCGGTCCAACCCACATGGACTACGCCGCCACCATCGCCGCCGTGCGTGCGGTGGCCCGATACCTCACCGCCTTCCTTGGCGGCGACGAGCCCGCCGACGGATCCACAGACAACCCATCCCGATCCGCACCATCCGCATCATCCGGACGGTCGGACAGGGCGGACGGCGAACCGGCCGCCTGACCGAGCCTTGTGACACAATAACCCGCTAGCAACCAACCAGAATAAAGGACCAAACGAACCGTGGCAGATTACTACGAGGTGCTGGGAGTCGAACGCACCGCGAGCGAAGAGGAAATCAAGAAGGCCTATCGCAAGATGAGCCGCAAGTACCATCCAGACATCGCCGGACCCGAGTTCGAGGACAAGTTCAAGGAGGTCAACAACGCCTACGAGGTGCTGCGCGACCCCGACAAGCGGCGCATGTACGATTCCGGCGTCGACCCGAACGATCCCAACGCCGCGGCATCCGGCTTCGGACAGGCCGGCTTCGGCGACATGGGCGACGTGTTCAGCACGTTCTTCGGCGGCGCGTTCGGAGGCGGCGCACAGGGGCCGACGCCGCGCACCCAACCCGGACGCGACGCGCTCGCCAGCATGTCCATCGATCTGAAGACCGCGGTGTTCGGCGGCAC
This sequence comes from Bifidobacterium callitrichos, assembly GCF_008698085.1. Lineage (NCBI taxonomy): Bacteria > Bacillati > Actinomycetota > Actinomycetes > Bifidobacteriales > Bifidobacteriaceae > Bifidobacterium > Bifidobacterium callitrichos. The sequence goes on along the minus strand of NZ_RZJP01000001.1, from coordinate 507,810 downwards.
CGAACAGGTGCGCATCACCACGTTCGGGCTGTGCCCCGACTGCTCCGGCACCGGATCGGCCGACGGCTCCAAGCCGACGACGTGCCCCGACTGCCACGGCAGCGGCTTCAGGCAGAAGGTCGTGCGCACGATGCTCGGCCAGATGATGACATCCGCACCGTGCGAGCGCTGCGAGGGCCACGGAGACATCATCTCCAAGCCGTGCCCCTCGTGCATGGGCCACGGTCGTGTGCGCGTCACGCGCAACGTAGGCGTCAAGGTGCCCGCCGGCATCCGCGACGAATCCCGCATCCGGCTGGCCAATCAGGGCGAGGTCGGCGAGGGCGGCGGCGCGGCCGGCGACCTCTACGTCGACATCCGCATCAAGGCGAACAAGGAGTTCACCCGCGACGGCGACGACCTGCACTGCTGGGTGCGCGTGCCGATGAGCTGGGCCGTGCTCGGCCACGATCTCGAGATCGAGACCTTCGACGGGCCGCAGACCGTCTCCGTGCCCGCCGGATGCCAGCCCGAGGACACCGTCACCCTGAAGGGTCTGGGCGTGGCCCGCATGCGCGAGCAGGGCGAGCGTGGCGATCTCGTCGCCCATATCGCCGTGGAGATCCCCACCAAGCTCTCCGACGAGGAACGCGACCTGATCGAACGCTTCGCCTCCTCGCACGACAACGGTGCCACCCATGTGGCGCAGAGCTCGCGTCCTGCCACCGGCGGCGCCTCCGGCAAGAAGGGCTTCTTCTCGAAATTGAAGGACGCCTTGAGCTGAAGCGATTCCGGACGATAACGAACGAGGGCCGCATCCCCGCGCGCATTGCGCAACGGGATGCGGCCCTCACTCATGGAAGCATGATTCGCCGCAGGTCATGTCCGGCGGCGAACGTCATCATCCGGCGACGGACGGATCGATCGCCGGCAGTACGCCGGTCAGCAGCAGAATCGCCACCACGACGGCCAGACCGATGCGGTAGATCGCGAACGCCCTGTAGGAGAACGTCGAGACGAACTTCAGGAAGCCGATGATCACGATGTAGCCGACGAAGAACGCCACGATCGTCGCGGCGATCGTCGGACCCCAGCCCGGCCAAGCCGCGCCGCCGATCGCCGCGCACGCGTCGGCGGCCTTGGTGGCGGCGCACTCGTTCACGTCCTTGATCGCGGAGACGGACTCGAGGATGCCCGCGCCGAACACGGCCGGGATGGCCATCAGGAAGCTCACACGCACGGCCGCCTCGCGGGTGTAGCCCATCGCACGGCCGAAGGTGATGGTGCCGCCGGAGCGGGAGACGCCGGGAATCAGGGCGAGCATCTGGCCCACGCCGAAGATGATGGCGTCCTTGACGGTCATCTGGCTCATCGACTTGACCTGCTTGGCGCGCGAATCGAAGATCCACAGCAGCACGCCGAACACGGCGAGCACGGTCACCGTGATCCACAGGTTGCGCAGCGTGGTCTCGATGACGTCCTTGAACAGCAGGCCCGCGATCAGGATCGGCATGGTGCCGATGATGATGAACCAGCCCATCTGCGTATCCGGGTTCTTGGCGCCCAGGCGCGATTTGAGATCCGTGCCCTCCTTGCCGAACAGCGAGCCGAACCATGCGCCGAGAATGCGGATGATGTCACGGCGGTAGTACAGAATCACGGCCAGCTCGGTGCCGATCTGGATGATGGCGGTGAACGCGGCGCCCGGATCGGAGCCGATCATCAGATCTCCGATGATGCGGATGTGCGCGCTGGAGGAGACCGGCAGATATTCGGTCAACGCCTGGACGAGACCGAGGAAAATCGCCTGAAAGAAATTCATATCCCTTTACTTACCTTCTATGATCTTCGGGCAAATCGTCAATTGCGGTGTCCACTGTACTCATTGGGGGCTAAGACCACGCTCACGACGGGGGGTATATGTGGATATCCTGCACAATACACACATTGGAGCCGACTATCGTGGGCTACGGAACGTGGCATGGTCGTCGTCACGCACTGCGCGGCCATGGAGAAGCGTAAAAGCAGCATTGAAAGGAGTCGTCATGGACACGTATCGCAAAAGCAGGGCCTTCAGCCCGAAGGGATTCTTCGAATGCGAGGGCAGGGGACTGCAGTGGCTTGGCGAGGCGATGGAGCAGGGCGGCCCCCGAGTCGTCAAGGTGATCGGCTGGGGTGACGACCATCTCGACATCGAACGCGTGCATTCGGCGATGCCGACCGTCAAGGCCGCGCACGACTTCGGCGCGGCGCTGGCTCGGATGCATGACGCCGGCGCACCGCACTTCGGTTCGGCTCCGGCCGGCTACGAAGGCACCTGCTATTTCGGGCCGCTGCAGGACCCGGTGCCGATGGACACCGGCACGTGGGACGACCCCGCCACCTACTTCGCCGAGGGGCGGCTTCTGCCGATGGTCGAGCTCGGCATGCGCCGTGGAGAGCTCGACAGGCAGGACATGGAGCTGACCGAACGAGTCATCGATGCGCTGCCCGATCTGCTGGGACGCGCCGCGAATGACAAGCCGGCGCGCGTGCACGGCGACCTGTGGAGCGGCAACGTGATGTGGACCGCGGATCGCGGATACAGCGAGGCGGTGCTCATCGACCCGGCGGCTCATGGCGGGCACCGCGAGGAGGATCTCGCCATGCTGGGTCTGTTCGGCATGACCTATCTGCGTGACATCCTCGACGGCTACCAGTCCGTGCATCCGCTCAAGGCCGGATGGGAGGAGCGCATGACGCTGTGGCGTCTGTATCCGATCGCCGGGCACTGTGTGTTCTTCGGCGGAGGATATGTGAGCGAATATCGCTCGATGTGCCGTTCGCTGCTCGGATGATCAGAACCTCTGATCAGAGGTTCTTGAGGAAGTCCTCGGCTTCCTTGACCAGTTGTTCGGCCTGGGCGGGGTTGGCGGCGGCGGTCCGGCGGGCCTCCTCGGCGGCGTCCCAGTCCCGCTCGAGGTGATGCACGTACTCGGCGAGCTGGTCGCTGCAGTGCAGCAGCATCGACGCCTTGGCCTCCCAGACGCGGGTCTCGGCCTCCAGATCGCCGGTATCGAACGTAAGGCCCAGCTCGTCGCCCAGACGATCGAGCAGCGCTAGTGTGGCCTTCGGGCAATCGTCGTTGCCGGTGTACTGGGGAATGGACGCCCACAGGGACGTGGTGTCGAACGACTGCTCGCGGGCCATGTCGTCGAGCACCGTGGGAATGCCGACCGGACCCGTATAGCCCTCCGAGGGATTCTCGACTTCGAGATCGTGGGAGACATCCACCGGTACCGGGCGCGTATGCGGGCAGTTGGCGAACATCGAGCCGAGCGTTACGATATGGTCCACGTCAAGCTCGTCGGCGATGTGCAGGCTCTGACGGCAGTACTCGCGCCACCGGTAGTTGGGCTCGGGCGCGATCTGCGCGAAGATGCGACGCGTGGGGGAGATGGTGATCTCGTAGAACGTGGTCTGCGGCCATATGATGCGCGGTGAGCCGAGCGCCCGGCAGAGCATCGGGCGCGACACCTGATAGTCGTAGTAGCCGTCGCAGCTGATGTGCCTGATCTCGCGGGCGTCGTACCGGTCCACCAGATGACGGACCGTGTTCGTGGCGGCCTGGCATGCGTCATTCCAACCTTCGAATGCCGCGATCAGCACATTCGGATGTTCGTCTCGTTCTTCGCTCATACCTCCTACAGTAACCGGCGAATGTGTCGGAAAGGGCGGTTTCATGCGGTTTTCGCCGTGGGCGTTCCCATATGTTCCCGACCCGTTCTCCTGCCGATCAGGAGCGCGACACGCCGTGCTTGCAAAACGGAAGGATGTCGTTATAGTAGTTACTCGTGCTTCGGCGGGAACAACCGCTGGAAATCACGCGGACATAGCTTAGTTGGTAAAGCGCAACCTTGCCAAGGTTGAGACCGCGGGTTCGAGTCCCGTTGTCCGCTCTAAGGTCCGAAGAGTTGACGAACCTTACGGTGGGTTAGCCAAGCGGTTAGGCAGCGGCCTGCAAAGCCGTATAGACGAGTTCGACTCTCGTACCCACCTCTCGGACGGCTGATGTACATCGGCCGAATGACATGCAGGCCCGGGCGGTTGGCGCAGTGGTAGCGCACTTCCCTGACACGGAAGGGGTCACAAGTTCGAATCTTGTATCGCCCACGAAACCGGTTTTCCGGCGGATATAACTGAATACCGAAGTAATTCGGGCGATTGGCGCAGCGGCTAGCGCACTTCGTTCACACCGAAGGGGTCGTAGGTTCGATTCCTACATCGCCCACTGGAATCCCGCTTCTCACGGCGGGAATCCTATGCGGACATAGCTTAGTTGGTAAAGCGCAACCTTGCCAAGGTTGAGACCGCGGGTTCGAGTCCCGTTGTCCGCTCCATCATAACCCCGCTTCAAGCGGGGTTTTTCTGTTTGCACAGAGTTCTGTTTGTGAAGATTTTCGCAGGCTTCATCCACATTCTCCGTTCGACTGGACTCCTCCCGGTCTTCGTGTGCATCGTGGACGGGACCATCCATCGATGGGGACCATCCATCACGTGGCAAAGGAGCCCGATTATGAACACCATGAACCCATTGCGTCGTGCATACGACGCATGCAAAGCATATATGACGCGAGCAGGTCGCGATCGTCGCGATCGTCGAGGTCGACCGGATAAGAGGAACGACGAACGTCGACGCCGCGGAGAACGTCGGTATCACGGATCCGGTCCGAATCGCGGTCCCGGTGGAGGAGACAATGCAGGAGGCATGGGCCCCAGACGACGTCTCATGGCGGCAATGCTGACGGCAACGGGGATGATGGCGCTGATGATGACGACGATCCCGGCCGGCGACATCGCACTGGCGAATGCGGCATCATTCGGCATCTCATCCGGCGATGGCGATGACATCGGCGATGACATCGGCAGCGCCAATGGTGCGTGCCGCGTGGGCATGGCCTGGCCGGTGGATGCGCCCGTAGCCGTTGTCCCGTTCGATGCTCCCGACAGCCCATGGCTCGCCGGACATCGCGGCATCGATCTGGAGGCTCAGGAGGGGGATCGGCTGATCGCCCCGGCGCGGGGCGTCATCGCGTTCGCCGGTCAGGTCGCCGGCAAGCAGGTGGTCAGCATCCGCACAGACGACGGTCTCACCCTCACCTTCGAACCGGCGTCCACCGATCTGCCGGTCGGCACGGCGGTGACCCGCGGCGAGCCGTTCGGTCAGGTGGCGGTGGCGTCGGACCACTGCCATGACGGCTGTCTGCACTGGGGTATTCGTCGAGGCAGACGCGACTATCTCGATCCGCAGCCGTTGACAGGCAGGCGACGCATCGGTCTCAAACCGGCCGTCCTTCCGTCGGGCTGGCTACAATCGGGGACGAAGCATTAGGTACAACTCGTAGGGGAGCATATGATCAAGGAATACCTGCGGCCGTTGGAACAGCCGATCGACACCGACGGTAATCTGTTCTCGATCCTCGATGACCGCGCCGCGCGTACGCCGGACAAGTCGCTCGTCGAATACAAGGATCCGAAGACCGGTGAATGGAAGTCGTTCACCGCCGTCGAATTCCGCGACAAGGTCATCGCACTGGCCAAGGGGCTGATCGCGCGCGGCGTCATGCCCGGCGACTGCGTGTCCGTGATCTCCAAGACCCGTTGGGAGTGGACCGCGCTCGACATGGCCATCATGTCCATCGGCGCGCTCACCGTGCCGGTGTACGAGACCAACTCGTCCGTGCAGGTGAGCACGATCTTCAACGATTCCAATGTGAAGATGGCCTTCGCCGAGAACGACATGCAGCGCGACAAGATCGAATCCGTGCGCGATCGCTGCCCGGATCTGGGTGACGTGTACGTCATCGATTTCGGTGCGCTCGATACCATCGAGGAATACGGCAGGACCGTCACCGACGCGGAGTTCCGCGAACGCGAGCAGGCGGTGCGCGGCACCGATCTGGCGACCATCGTGTACACGTCCGGATCCACCGGAACGCCGAAGGGCATCGAGCTGAGCCATGGCAACTTCCTGTTCATCACCTATTCCGGCGTGCGTTCGATGCCGGACATCGCGATGCCGGAATACGCGCGTCTGTGGCTGTTCCTGCCTCTTGCGCACGTCTTCGCCCGGTACATGCAGTTCTTCTGCTTCGCCGGCAACGTCACGCTGGGCCTGTCCGGCAACCTGAAGACGATCCTGGCCGACTTCGCCGCGTTCAAGCCGACGTTCATCCTCGCCGTGCCGCGCATCTTCGAGAAGATCTACAACGCCGCCTCGCAGAAGGCAGGCGCGGGTCTCAAGGGCCGCATCTTCGCGGGCGCCACCGGCGTTGCGCGTGAGTGGAGCGTCGCTCAGCAGTCCGGGGAGCCGATCCCGTTCTGGCTGGGCGTCAGGCACGCGGCGTACTCCAAGCTCGTCTACAAGTCGATCATGCAGGTGTTCGGCGGCCACGTCGAATACGCGGTGTGCGGCGGCGCTCCGCTCGACAAGTCGATCGCGCACTTCTTCAACGGCATCGGCCTGCCGCTGCTCGAGGGCTACGGCATGACCGAGACCTGCGCGCCGGCCTCCGTCAATCCGACCTCCGGCTATAGGATCGGCACGATCGGCCTGCCGATGCAGGGCACCGCGGTCGGCATCGCCGAGGACGGCGAACTGTGCATCAAGAGCCCGGCCGTGTGCGTCGGCTACCACAACCATCCGAAGATCACCGCACAGCAGATCGTCGACGGCTGGCTGCACACCGGCGATCTGGGATCGCTTGACGACGACGGCTTCGTCACCGTGACCGGCCGCAAGAAGGACCTCATCATCACGGCCGGCGGCAAGAACGTCAGCCCCGGCGAGCTGGAGGCGTCGGTGATGACCTCGCCGGTCGTCAACCAGTGCGTGGTCGTCGGTGACCGCAAGCCGTTCATCGCCGCGATCATCGCGCTCGATCTGGCCGAGACGAACGCATGGCTGGAATCGCAGGGTGCCGCACCGTGCAGGGATCTGGCCGAGGCCTCGAGGAACCCGATCGTGCACGCGGAGGTCGAACGTGCCGTCAACCAGGCCGACGAATTGGTCTCCCGCGCGGAATCGATCCGCAAGTTCGAGATCGTGCCCGACGACTTCACCGAGGACAACGGTCTGGTCACCGCGTCGATGAAGGCCCGCCGCGAGGCGATCACCGAACGCTATCGCGACCTCATCGACAACGTGATCTACGCCGGCAAGCGCTGAATCGCAAACAACAAAGCCCCCTCGTCATCCACGAGGGGGCTGTCGTATGGAAGACCGCCGACCGTCACTGACGCGGGGCGGTCTTCTTCGTATACATCTGCGTGGCGAGCAGCGTGGCGTAGCGCTTGATCACCTTCGGGCGGATGACCTTCAGAGACGCGGTCATCAGTCCGTTCTCCTGCGTGAACTCCTCGGGCAGGATGATGAACTTGCGCACGGACTCGGCGCGGGAGACTCCCTCGTTGGCCTGATCGACCCACTTCTGCACTTCGGCGCGCACGGCCGCGTTGTTGGCCGCGTCCTCCATCGACATGTTGCGGTCCAGTCCCTTGGCCTCGAGCCACGGGCGCAGCGTCTCCTCGTCAAGCGTGATCAGCGCGGAGATGAACGGACGCTTGTCGCCCAGCACCAGCGCCTGCGAGACGATCTCACAACGCTGGATGACCTCCTCGATCGGACCGGGCGCCACGTTCTTGCCGCCGGCGGTGATGATGAGATCCTTCTTGCGTCCGGTGATGTACAGGAAGCCGTCGTTGTCGAGTCGGCCCAGATCGCCGGTCATATGCCAGCCGTCCGGCGTGAACGCGTTTTCGGTGGCCTCGTCGTTCTTATGGTAGCGATGGAACACCACCGGGCCGGCCACCTGGATCTCGCCGTCCTCGGCGATGCGAAGCCTGAAGCTCGGGAACGGAATGCCGACCGAACCCTCGTGGAACGGCACGCCCAGCGGGTTGAACGCGCACGGGGCGGTCGTCTCGGTCAGACCGTAACCCTCGTACACCGGCACGTTCGCGCCGCGGAAGAAGGCGAGCAGCTCGGGGTCGAGCGGCGCGCCGCCGGTGACGATCCAGCGCATGCGGCCGCCGAGCACCTCGCGCAGCGACTTGTAGACGATCGGGTCGAAGGAGGAGCGGCGCATCGCGGTGAGTGCACTGGCCTTGCCGTTCTCGCTGATCTCCTTCATGTACTTCTGCGCTGAGGTCACGGCCGCGGCGAACAGCATGCCCTTGGCGCCATGGCCGGCCTTCTGCGAGGCTGCGTTGTACACCTTCTCCAGCACGCGCGGCACGACGATCATCACGGTGGGCTTGGCGACCTGCAGGTCGGTGAGCAGCGTCTTGATGCCGGTAGCGATGTAGATGCGCAGATTGCTGGCCACGCAGATGTAGTTGATCGCACGGGCGAACGTGTGCGCCTGCGGCAGGAAGAGCAGGATGGATCCGTGCTTGTCGTTCTTGAGCAGGTCGGGCATGTAGTCGCGCAGATTGAACGCATCGGTGCAGTAGTTCTCGTGGGTCATCTCGACGCCCTTCGGAGCGGAGGTGGATCCGGAGGTGTAGATGATCGAGCACAGGTCGGTCTTGCGCAGGGAGTCGATGCGCTCGTCGAGCTCCTCGTCGCTCACCGAATCGCCGTATGCGGCGATCTCGTCGAGGCCGCCGGTCTCGATGCATACGATCTGCTCGAGCGAGGGGCAGTCCTCGATCGCCCCGTCCGCCTTGTCTCGCATCGCCGTGTCCTGGACGATGAGCAGACGGGCGTCGGAGTTGTTGACGATGTTGCGGATCTGCTCGGCCGAATCGGTGTCGTAGATGGAGGCGAGCACGCCGCCGCACGCCATGATCGCCGCGTCGGCCAGATCCCACTCGTAGGAGGTGCGGCACATGAACGCGACCGCATCGCCCTTCTTCAATCCGTAATGCAGCAGGCCCTTGGCCACCTTGCGCACTTCGACGAGGAACTCGTTGGCGGTCTTCGAGACCCACTCGCCGTTTTCCTTGTATGTGTACAGCGGCTCGTCGCCCATGCGACGCGCACGGTCCTCGTAGATGCTGTAGATCGTCGTGTGGTCGTCGAGCGGCGGATTGCCGGCGGTCTCGGCGGTGAGCAGACCGGTCTTCTCGTCGATGAAGGTGGTGGTCGGGTATCCCGGGCCCCACTCGTCGGTGTGGGGCAGGGTGATGTTCTCCTCGCGGGAGATGCCCTCTTGGGCCTCGTCCTCGGAGACGTAGTCGGGCTCCATGCCCGAATCGTCGCCCACCGGGTGCACGAAATCGGTGCCGAGACGCAACGCCTTCCGCGTGATGTTCGTGGTCTGCTGTTTCAACGTGGAGAAAACCGACACGTGACGCTCCTTGCCAATGCTGCTATGTCCTGTCTCAACCAAGCCAGTGTAGCCGTCACGTCGCGACACGTCACCTTACGGTAGCGTAGGGAAAATGCCGGGGGAAAGCCCGTTTGTCGGATGATATCCGGGCGCGGCGCGCTTTTTCGATTACACTGGTCAGCGTATGGCCAGTTATGGTGCTGGCCTAAAGCCAATGTCAGAAAGGGCTCTCATGGCTGGAAGCAAGGAAGCCACGGTGGCTTTCGGTGTGCTCAGCGAGACGTCGGATGTCGAATCCCGCGTCGCGCTGACCCCGGATATCGTCACCAGACTCGGGCGGAGCGGGGTCTCCTGCCTGATCGAAGGCGGCGCGGGTGCCGCCGCGCACTATACGGATGATGATTACGCGAAGGCGGGGGCGACCGTCGCGACGCGGGACGAGGTGATCGCCGGAGCCGATGCACTCGGATTCGTCGACAGGCCGGACGCCGACGTGCTCGCACGTCTGCGTGAGGGCCAGTGGGTGATCGGCATGCTCGGCTCGTTCACCGATGCCGAATACGTCGCTGCGCTCGAGAACGCGGGCCTCGTCGGTGTGGCCATGGAGAAGCTGCCGCGTCAGCTCTCCAGTGCGCAGTCGATGGACGAGATGACCTCCCAGAACTCCGTGATGGGCTACAAGGCCGCGATCCTCGCCGCCGACGCCTACGGTTCGTTCCTGCCGATGATGACCACCGCCGCAGGCACGATCCGCCCCGCCAAGGCGCTCGTGCTCGGCGCCGGCATCGCCGGTCTGCAGGCCATCGGCACGCTGCGTCGTCTCGGTGCGGTCGTCACCGCCTACGACGTGCGTCCCGCCTCCAAGGGCGAGGTCGAGTCGCTGGGCGCGAAGTTCCTCGATCTGGGACTCGACTTCTCCAAAGGACAGGGCGAAGGCGGCTACGCGCGCGCCCTGACCCCCGAGGAGCAGGCGCAGCAGCAGGCCGCCGTCGATGAGAAGGCCGCCGGCTTCGACATCGTCATCACCACCGCGAAGGTTCCGGGCAGGAAGCCCCCGGTGCTGCTCACCAAGGCCGGCGTCGACGGGCTCAAGCGCGGTGCCGTCATCGTCGACTGCGCGGCATCCGATCTCGGCGGCAACGTCGAGGGATCCGCGGTCGGCACGCACGTGACCGACGGGGGAGTCACCATCATCGGCGCACCGTATCTGGCTTCCGGCGTGGCTACCACCGCGTCCAACCTGCTCGCACGCAACGTGGCCGACGTGCTCGCCCACTTCGTGCGCGACGGCAGGCTGACGCAGGACCTTCATGAGGAGCTGGACTCCGCGCTGATCGTGGCCGGGCGCGCCGAGGCGCCGACGCCCACGGCGTCCGGAGCATCCGCGGCGGAAGAGAAGAAGTAAAGGAAGGGGATAAGGATGCCTACGCTCGTCGTTTCCATCACACTGTTCGTACTCGCCCTGCTCATCGGCATCGAGGTGATCGGCAAGGTGCCCGCCACCCTGCATACGCCGCTCATGTCCGGAGCGAACTCCATCCACGGCATCGTCATCGTCGGCGTCGTGATCGTCGCCGCCGAGGCCAACTCGCCGCTCGCCTACGCGTTCATCTTCCTCGCCGCTGTACTCGGCACGATGAACGTCGTCGGTGGCTACGTGGTCACCGATCGCATGCTCGAGATGTTCAAGTCCAACAAGAAGAAGGGGGAGGAGAAGTAAATGGCCTCCGCAACCGTGGGAACCATCGACATCGTCGCATGGTTCGTCTATCTGTTCTCCGCCGTCATGTTCGTGGTGGGTCTGCACTTCATGAACTCGCCCAAGACCGCGCGCAAGGGCAACCAGATCTCCGCGTTCGGCATGGTCGTCGCCGTGCTCATGGCGTTCATCGTGCTGTTCGCCAAGGGCTTCATCAACACGATCGCCGTCGTCGTGCTCGTCGTCGGCATCGCCATCGGCGCGATCGCCGGCGTCGTGTCCGCCAAGAAGGTCAAGATGACCGACATGCCGCAGCTCGTCTCCGTGTTCAACACGGTCGGCGGCGGCGCGGCCGCTCTCGTGGCCTTGAACGACATCCTCACCAAGGAGGGGCTGCCGGACATCGTGGTGCTCATCACCGCCGGCCTCGGCATCCTCATCGGCTCCGTGACGTTCACCGGCTCGCTCATCGCCGCCGGCAAGCTGCAGGGCATCAGGTGGGTCAAGAAGCTCGCCCTGCCCGGCAAGGGCGTGTGGAACGTGCTGTTCGCCGTGCTGTCCATCGCGGCACTCGTCATGCTGTGCGTCCAGCCCGAGCAGCGACTCCTGTGGTCGATCCTGACCACCGTGTTCGCCCTCGCCTACGGCCTCGTGTTCGTCATCCCGATCGGTGGCGCCGACATGCCGGTCGTCATCTCCGTGCTCAACGCCTGCACCGGTACGGCCGTGGCCATGTCCGGTCTCGCCATCGACAACGTGGCTCTGATCGTCGCCGGTGCGCTCGTCGGCTCGGCCGGTGTGACCCTGTCCATCCTCATGGCCCAGGCCATGAACCGTCCGCTGATCTCCGTCCTCGCCGGCGGCTTCGGCGGCGGCTCGGGTGCCGCGGCCGCGGGCGAGGGCCCCGAGGGCACGATGAAGGAGACCACGCCGGACGACCTCGCCGTCCAGCTCGTCTACGCCGAGAAGGTCATCTTCGTGCCCGGCTTCGGTCTGGCGCAAGCGCAGGCGCAGCGCGAACTCGCCGACCTTGGCGAACTGCTCAAGGCTCACGGCGTCGAGGTCTCCTACGCCATCCACCCGGTGGCCGGCCGTATGCCCGGCCACATGAACGTGCTGCTCGCCGAGGCCAACGTGCCCTACGAGGAGCTGGTGGACCTCGAGGAGATCAACCCGCAGTTCCCGCAGGCCAACGTGGCCTTGGTCGTCGGCGCGAACGACGTGACCAACCCGGCCGCGCGCCGCCCCGGCACCCCGGTCTCCGGCATGCCGATCCTCGACGTCGACAAGGCGCAGAACGTGGTCGTCATGAAGCGCGGCCGCGGCATGGGCTACGCCGGCATCCAGAACGAGCTCTACTTCGAGGACAACACGCAGATGCTGTTCGGCGACGCGAAGAAGAGTCTGCAGGCCGTCATCGCCGCCGTCAAGGAGCTGCTGGCGTAGGGGAGGCTGTGCACGTCCTGCGTGCCGCATCAGATTCGAAGCATGCGGCTTCGCCTGCGTGCGGCACTAGAGACGCGTGCATCCATGCCATGCTTTCTCCCACTCGTGGGACTCAAGCGGGACTCAACGCGACTGCAGCCGGATTCGGCGTTGAGTCCCACGGAATACCAAATGAGGCTAGAGAAATAGGCCGGTAGTCGATCACAGCGTGTGGCGGAACGGGGGAGCGGGGAGGGCGTCGCCGTTGAACAGTGGAGCGGGACCCCAACTGCGCCACGCGTAGCGCACCTGCGTGGGTCGGTCCACCTGCTCGGTTCGCACGGTGATGGTGCCGTGCTCGACGTCGATGGTTGCCTCGGCTGGATGGAAGTCGCCGTCGGCGTCCGCCAATTCGAAGCCCGATTCCGCCGCGTCACGGTGGAATCGGGAATATGTAACGCCCATATCCGCCCCGACTTCGGCCGTATTTGACGCCGCCGGCGCGGTGGTGGCGATGTCGTGTCCGAATGTGCCTGGCACGGTGCCGTCGAAATGCAGTCCTGTGGCGTGACTGTAGCGCAATGTCACCGCTGCGCCCTCGCATTTGCCGTCACGTGCGGCGCTGCCGCTTGCGTTGTCGTCGGTCTCGGCCGCGGCGTGCACGACGACGGACGTGACCTCCGGTCCATCGACGGCGATGTCGCCGCGGTCGTATATCTCGTGCAGCGCGCAATCGGCCAGACGCTCGCCCGGCGTGCGCTTGTCGGTGGGGTGGAGATTATCGAACTCGCCGCAGTCGATCAACGTGATCATGGACACGCCTGAGATCGTGCGCGCCGCGTCTTGCTGTGCCTCGCGGATCAGCGGCCAACGCAGCGGGTCATTGCCGGCCGCGGCCGTCGCCTTGTCGATCCACTGCGGCAACTGCACGATAAGGAACGGCAGCGGCTTGCCGTTCGCGTTCCCCTCATCCGATCCCGCGCCGGGAACCGTCCACAGCCCACGCCATTCGTCGATGAGCATGCCCAGCAGATGACGGTAGCTTTCAGGGCAACCCTCATCCGACTCGCCCTGATACCATAGGAATCCCGCGATGCCATACGGTGCGACCCGCTCGACCATCGTGCCGTACGCGCCGGTCGGGCGCCACTGTGAGGTCGGCGTTTCCGGCGGCGGCCACGGGCATTCACCGTACTGCGCGGTCAGCTTCTCCCACGCCACACCCGGATCCGCCTTGCGCGCCGTGTCGATGTCGTGATTCCACTGGTCGAACTTCGTCTGCCACGCTTCGGTTTCGGCTCTGAACTGCTCGTCCGTTTTGCCTGCGATCGCCGCGTCGAACCGCTCCAGATAGTCGCGTCCGGCCTTGCACTGTTCCACGCTCGATCGACTCATCCACGCCGTAATCGACGTGCCGCCGATATAGCAGTCCACAACGCCCACCGGCACGTTTGGGCCGAGTTCGGCGCGCAGCTTCCGCGCGAAGTAGTAGCCGATCGCGGACATCGACCCGCTGGTGTCCGGTCCGGCGACCTGCCAGCGGGCGTGACGCTCGAGTTCCTCGCTGACGACACCGGTTTTCGGCGTGTTGTAGAAGCGCAGCAGCGGGTCGGCGCTCGCGGCGATGGCCGCGTCCGCGCCTGCGCTGGAATGCAGTTCGAGCTCCATGTTGCTTTGTCCGCCGGCGAGCCACACTTCGCCCACGACCACGCGACGGTAGACGAGCGTCACGTGGTCGCCCGACGAGGTGATTTCCAGCCGGTACGGCCCGCCTGCCTCCACCGCGGGCAGCAGCGCCAGCCAGTCGCCGTGTGCGTTGACGACGGCGGTCGCTTCGGCAACGCACACGGCGGCCGTCCCGGCAACGTCAGTTGCTGCCGACTCGCCCGATTCCTCCTCGGTCAGCCGCACACGCACGTCGATGCCGGGCTTACCGGTGCCGAATACGGGGATCGGGCGTCGTCGTTGCAGCACCATGTCATGCGAGAAGATGGCAGCGGCACGCAACGCGTCCGTGCCCAGCGGTTTCGCGTCGTTCGCCGCGTCGCCGTGATCGTTTAATCCGGAAAGGTTGGCGCCGGGCGCAGGTCCGGTGACCAGAGCAGTGGTTTCGGTCATGATGATCCTTAGAGGATGGGTAGGGTGTGATTGGTTGATGTGGAGTATCCGTCGTTCAGTCCGGCCCGTTCGATCAGTCTTGCCAGACGCCCTCGCCGAGGGATTCGATGAAAGCGGTCAATTCTCGCGCCATCTCCTCATGCTCGGCGACGCGCGGGTGGCCCGGCGTGGCCGAACCGTTACGCGTGAACAGGAAATGATGGGCTACGGCGGGGGTGGCGGCGTCGCGCACGGCGCCGATCTCGTCGTTCGTCGTGCCGTCGGCAACGGGTGCATCACTTTCGGCGAACTTGCCATACGCTGCGCTGACCGGCGCATCCGGAGCAGCGTTGAACGCGCGCACCGCCTCGTCGATGGCGCGATCCCACGCCGGATCATGCTGCAGCACCGTGGTGAGGCACACGATGACGGCCTTCGGATAACGCGCATGCAGCGACTTGAGGAAGTCGACGTAGCGCGTACGCCAATGCCGCGCGCGCTCGCCGTCGTAATCGGAGGCCATGAAATCGTCGGGATGCGCGTCGTTCTGCCCGATCGCGACGACCACGACGTGCGGCGTGTACCGGGAGAAATCCCACGGCTTCGATTCGCCGAGCGCGGGGTTGTACTGGATGCAGTCCCACGCGCTTTCCTGCCCCACGTAGTCAGGGCCCGCGAACCAGCCGATGCCGTCAAGCAGCGAAATGCCGCCCTGCGAAGTGTCATGCAGCTGCGCGCCGAGATTGCGTGCGGTGATGGCCGCATACGAGTACCACGCGTTGCTGTATCCGCTCAGGTCCGCGGCCGGGTCGAGCCTGCCGACGTACAGGGATGCCTCGTTACGCTCGCCGCAGGACACGGAGTCGCCGAACACTTCGATGCGTCGCGTCGGTTCGGGTGTCGCCGGCGGCAGGATGGTTGCGCCCGCGTCCAGCCTGTAGTCGAGCACTTCGAGGTAGTGCATGCCGTCCTGCCGTTTGAACAGCGTTACCTCGTGTTCGATGTCCGGCAGCCGGTCCGCCAGGGTCACGGTAACCGGTCCATACGTTGGCGCGGTGCCGCTTGTGTCGGCCGCGACGTCCGCTTGCGCGGCGTCGTCGGCCTCGACGGCGGTTGCCGGCGCCGCGTCCGTGCCCTCGCTGGTGCTGCTGTTGGGCATGTCGTTCGCGCCGATGAAACCGGAGGGGATGCGTACGGCGGTCTGCACGCCGTCGATGACGACGCCGAGTTTGGTGTCTCCATAGTTCCAATGGTTGACGACAGTGACGCTGAGCGAGGTTCCGGTGAAGCGGAAGGAAACCTGCGTGTAGGGGTACACCCACACCGGTCGGGTCGGGTCGGTCAGGTCGATGCGGCCCATGGCGCGCAACGCCGGATGATCGGGACTGATGATGGTGCGGTCGCCGTCCCGTGTGACATCCGCATCGGCGGCGGAAGTGGAAACGTCCGTAAAAGCGATCGTGTCTGGTAGGTGTGACATGGCGATTCGTGGCTCCTCGTTGACTGAATCGATGCGGTTCTAGGTCTTTTCCCGGTTCCTTCGATGCGACGTGGGCGTGAAACGCTTGCGCTCGCAACGCCTTAACCGGTTCATGTTTTTATGATACACTACTGCCGGACGGACCGACACCCGGCCGTTACCACAGCAATCACATACGCACCTGACGTCAGGCCGATGAAGGCCTCGACGACGCATAACCCCAAGAAAGGACATGGCAATCATGCGATTCCCCGAAGGATTCCGATTCGGCACGGCCACCGCCTCCTACCAGATCGAAGGTGCCGCAAAGGAAGGCGGGCGTACCCCTTCCATCTGGGACACGTTCTCGCACACCCCTGGAAAGACGGTCAACGGCGATACCGGCGACGTGGCCTGCGACTCCTACCATCGCTGGCGCGAGGACATAGCCCTGCTTGCTGACCTCGGCGTCAACTCCTACCGTTTTTCGGTGGCCATGCCGCGCGTGCTGCCCACGGAGGACGGTCCGGTGAACGAGGAGGGCCTCGACTTCTACGAGCGCATTGTTGATGAACTGCTCGCCAAGGACATCGAACCCACGGTGACGCTCTACCATTGGGACCTGCCGCAGTATCTGGGCGACAAAGACGGCTGGCTGAACCGTTCCACCGCCTATAAACTCGCCGATTACGCCGGTGTCGTGGCCCATCGTCTGGGCGACCGCGTGCGGACCTACACCACGCTGAATGAGCCGTGGTGCTCCTCCTACCTGAGCTACGGCGCCACCGAGCATGCGCCCGGCCTGGGGCTCGGTCCAGGCGCCTTCCCCGCCGTGCACCACCTCAACCTCGCGCACGGCCTGATGGCGCAGGCCGTACGCGCCGAAGTCGGCGACCGTTCGGACGTGTCGGTCACATGCAACCTCCAGCTCAACCGCGGTGACGCCGACGCCGTGCACCGCCTCGACCTCATCGCCAACCGTGTGTGGCTCGATCCGATGCTGCGCGGCTACTACCCGGACGAACTGTTCGCCATCACCAAGGGCATCTGCGATTGGGAGTTCATCAAGGACGGCGATCTGGAGCAGATCCACCAGCCGATCGACGTGCTCGGCGTCAACTACTACAACACCTCGCTGCTCGCGATGAGCGACCGGCCGCAGTTCCCGCAATCCACTGCCGCCTCCACCGCGCCGGGCGCCAGTGATGTGGATTGGCTGCCGACCGAGGGGCCGCATACCGCGATGGGCTGGAACATCGACCCGGACGGACTCTACGACCTGCTGATGCGCGTGCACAACGACTACCCGGAGATGCCGCTGATGGTCACCGAAAACGGCATGGCCTGCGACGACCATCTGGTTTCCGAAGCCGATCCCTCCACGGGCGAGACGGTCAAGGCCGTGCACGACGCCGACCGCATCGACTACCTGCGCCGTCACTTCGAGGCCGCCGGCCGTGCAATGGACGCTGGTGTTGATCTGCGCGGCTATTTCGTGTGGTCGCTGCTCGACAACTTCGAATGGGCGTTCGGCTACACCAAGCGTTTCGGCATCGTCTACATGGACTACGAGACGCTGGAGCGCACCCCGAAGGACAGCTTCAAGTGGTACAGGAAGCTCATCGCCGACCGCGCCATCCCGCAGGCGTAGCGCTTCCTTGCGAGATTCCTGAGGGGCGTCGCGGATAAGCGGTTTGGTCCGCATGACAGACGACACGCCGAGTGGCGCAACTTAACCGGTTGAGTTATAGTAAAGGCAACTCAACCGGTTAAGTCACATGATCGGCAAGAGGGACCGGCGAAGCCGCCGGCATAGAGAGAACCAACCAATCGAAAGGATTGACGATGACGTCGAAAGTGAGGAAAGCCCTGCGCCGAACAATCGCCGCGGTGGCCGCGCTTGCCTCCCTGGTGTCCGTCGCGGCCTGCGGCGGGACCTCGTCAAGCACCGCACAGGACGGCACGGTGGTCAGCATCTTCAACGGTACGACGGGTACGTTCAACGAGAATTTCAACCCGTTCTCGCCCACCGCACTCGGCCCCACCCTGGGTGTGATCTACGAGACGCTGTACTGGTACAACCTGGCCGCCGACGAGGATCCGACCCCGATGCTCGCCACCGGCTACGAGTGGAACGAGGATGGCTCCGAACTGACCATCACCACTCGTGAAGGCGTCAAGTGGCATGACGGCGAACCCTTCTCCGCCGCGGACGTGGCGTTCACATTCAACCTGATTCACGACACCCCGGCGCTGAACACCAACGGCACCGCATGCACGGCGGAACTGATCGACGAGAACCACGTCAAGCTCATCTTCCCGACCAAGAACGCCGACGGCACGCCGTTTGATGAGCCGTTCAAGGGTGCCTACATGCAGGAAGGCGGCATCCTCGGCGGTCAGGCCATCGTGCCCGAGCATATCTGGAAGAACGTCAAGGACCCGATGAACTATACGAACGCCAACCCGATCGGCACCGGCGCGTTCAAGCTCAGCAGGTTCACCAACCAGTCCTACAGCTTCTCCGCATTCAAGGACTACTGGAACGGCGCTCCGAAGATCGACGGTGTGCGCTACATCGCCTTGAACGACGCCTCCGCCGCCACCAGCACGCTGATGGCCGGACAGGTCGACTGGATGAGCGCCTACATCCCCAGCTACCAGATGCTGCTCAAGAACTACCCGCGCATCTCGGCCGTGAACACGCCGCGACTGACCACCGTGGTCATGACCTGCTCCAACACCGAAGCCGGATGCAAAGGCCCGCAGACCGACACGGCCGTGCGCCAGGCCATGTACTATGGCATGAACCGCACGCAGCTCAACAAGCTCGCCGGCGCCGGCGCGGGCGCCATCGGCTCGCCAACGATGCTCATGCCGGACCGAGACCGCAAGTGGATCACCGACAAGAACCTCGTCACCACGCCGGAAACCGCGGATCAGGAGAAGGCCAAGCAGATCCTCGAGGACGCCGGCTGGAAGATGGGCGACGACGGCTACCGCTACAAGGACGGCGTCAAGCTCAGCATGACCATCCAGACCGTGGCCGGCTGGTCCGACTACATTCTGATCAACGACACGTTGAAGCAGCAGATGAAGCCGCTGGGCGTCGAGATCATCTCCACGCAGATGGCATGGAACCAGTGGAACGAAAACGAGCAGAAGGGCAACTACCAGCTCTCCCTTGACTCGCTGGGCTTGGGTGTCACCGCTGACCCGTACTACACGTACAACCCGCGCTACAGCTCCCTGCAGATGGCCAAGGTGGGTGAGACCTCCGGCGGCCAGAACTACGCCCGCTACTCGAACCCGAAGGTCGACGATGCCATCGAGGCCGCCGCCGGCACGGAGGACGAGGCCGAGCGCAAGGCGCAGTATGCGATCGTGCAGAAGGAGATCGCGAACGACGTGCCCTACATCCCGGTCTACATCAACTCGATGCTCACCGAATTCAACGACTCCAAGGTGACCGGCTGGCCCACCGAGGACAACATGTACGCGCTGCCCGCAGCTTGGAAGGCGTGGGACATGGGCATCATCCTGCAGCATCTCGAACCGAAGCAGTGACGGCAGTAAGGAACCAATCATGAAATATGTCCTGAGAAAACTGGGCTTCTACTTGGTGGCCCTGTGGGCGGCACTGACGCTCAACTTCTTCCTGCCGCGCATCATGCCCGGCAACCCGGTCGACCAGATGATCTCCAAGCTCGCGCAGAAGGGCCAGGTCACCCCGGCCACCCGCCACGCTATCGAGCTCATGCTCGGCTCCGACTCCTCGGTGCCGATGTGGCAGCAGTACCTCAACTACTTCGGCAACATCTTCCGCGGCGATCTGGGTGTCTCCGTCACCTACTTCCCGAACTCCGTCTCCTCCGTGATCGGCAGCACCCTGCCGTGGACCGTCGGTCTGGTCGGTATCTCCACCATCCTCGCCTTCCTCATCGGCACGCTGCTTGGCACACTCGCCGGCTGGAAACGCGGCTCCTGGATCGACAACCTCATCCCGGTGACCACGCTGTTGCAGTCGATCCCGTACTTCTGGCTCGCGTTGATCCTCCTGTACTTCTTCGGCCTGCTCAACCCGATCTTCCCGCTGTTCGGCGGCTATGACGTGTGGAGCGTCACCCCCGGCTGGAGCTGGGAGTTCATCGGCTCGGTCATCAAATACGGCACACTGCCGGCCATCACCATCGTACTGTCCTCCGTGGGTGGCTGGATGCTCGGCATGCGCAACATGATGGTCGCCACCCTCTCCGAGGACTACATCCTGACCGCCGAGGCGAAGGGTCTGTCCCGAGGAAAGATCATGCGCTCCTACGCGGCTCGCAACGCCATCCTGCCGTCCATCTCCGGCTTCGCGATCTCCCTCGGCTTCGTCGTCGCGGGTTCGATCGTCGCCGAATCCGTGTTCTCCTATCCGGGCATCGGCTTCGCGCTGCTGACCGCCGTGCAGAACAACGACTACGCGCTCATGCAGGGCATCTTCATGATCATCACGGTCTCCGTGCTCGGCGCGAACCTGTTCATGGACCTGATCTACGGCTTCATCGACCCGCGCACCAGGGCCCAGGGCTGAGGAAAGGACTGAAAGACAATGGCTGCAACAACCACCAAAGCCGGCAAGGCCCGCAAATCCCGCGCCGACTCCATGCTTCCCCCGATGACGCCGAAGCTGGCCGTCGGTCTGACGATCGTCGTCCTCATCGCCGCGTTCGCCATCTTCGTGCCGTTCTTCGTTGACGACCCGAACAAGGTCAGCGACATCGGCATGACCGGCCCCAGCGCCGAACACTGGCTCGGCACCACGCAGACCGGACAGGACGTGTTCGCCCAGCTCGCCTACGCCTGCCGTGGCTCCCTGTTCATCGGACTGACCGTCGGCGTGCTCGCCGTGGCCCTCTCCAGCTTCTTCGGCATCCTCGGCGCCTACGTGGGCGGCGCCACCGACGAGGCGTTCTCCCTCCTGTCCAACGTGATGCTCGTCATCCCGGGCCTGCCGCTGATGATCGTCATCGCCAGCTACATGCCCTCCAAGTCGTCCGTGCTCGTCGCCGGCGTGCTCGCCCTGACCTCCTGGGCAGGACCCGCCCGAGTGCTGCGCGGCTACACGATGTCCGTCCGCTCCCGCGACTACGTGCTCGCCGCACGCGTCGCCGGCGAGAAGCCGTGGCGCATCCTGTTCGTCGAGATCTTCCCGAACCTCATCCCGCTGCTCGCCTCCCAGGCCATGAGCGCCATCATCGCCGCCATCCTCGGCGAGGCAGGCCTGTCCTACCTCGGCCTCGGCGCCACCGACTCCTACACCTGGGGCACGATGCTCTACTACGCGCAGAACGGCATGGCGTTGATCCTCGGCGCATGGTGGTGGTTCATCCCGCCGGGACTGTGCATCGCCCTGTTCGGCGCGGCCCTCGCGCTCATCAACTTCTCGGTCGATGAGATCGTCAACCCGAAGCTCAAGGCCGCAACCCGCAGCCAGATCAAGAAGTGGAAGCTCGAGGAGAAGGCCGGCAAGGCCAAGACCGACGCCGAGTTCACCCCGGCTGCCAACGTCAACGGCAACATCATCAACGGTACGAAGGAGGCCGTGGCATCATGACCGAGACGACTGAGATCAAGACCAACGTCATCCCGCCCGTCTACGAAACGGACCCGGTGCTCGAGATCGACGACTTCTGCGTCGAATACCGCGCCGAGAAAACCGTGCAGGCCGTCAAGCACGTGAACCTGAAGCTCGGCCGCGGCGAGGTCCTCGGCCTCGCCGGCGAATCCGGCTGCGGCAAGTCCACGCTTGCCTACGGCGTCAACCGGCTCCTGAAGCCGCCGGCGGTCGTCACCTCCGGCCGTGTGGTCTTCAACTCCCGCGAAGGATACCCGATCGACGTGCGAGCCCTCGAAGGCGACGACCTGCGCATGTTCCGCTGGGAGAAGATCTCCATGGTCTTCCAGGGCGCGATGAACTCGCTCAACCCGGTCAAGAAGATCAAGGACCAGCTGGGCGACGTGTTCACCACCCACCGCCCGGAAATGAGCAAGAAGGAACGCCTCGACAAGTGCGGCGAACTGCTCGAGCGCGTCGGCGTGGACCGCAACCGCCTCAACGCCTACCCGCACGAGCTGTCCGGCGGCATGCGCCAGCGCGTGATGATCGCGATGGCCATGGCCCTCGACCCGCAGGTCATGATCATGGACGAGCCCACCACCGCCCTCGACGTCGTGGTCCAGCGCGAGATCCTGCGCGAGATCACCCGTCTCAAGGACGAGTTCGGCTTCGCGGTGATCTTCATCACCCACGACCTGCCGCTGCTGCTGGAGATCTCCGACCGCATCGCCGTGATGCGCAAGGGCGAGATCATCGAACTGAACGACGCGATGAGCCTGTACACCAACCCGCAGCAGGAATACACCGCCAAGCTGCTCTCCAGCTTCCCCTCCCTGACCGGAGACAGAGGTTCGTTCATCCGCACCGGTTCCGAGGACCTCGCCGAAGGCGCCTCGCCGTTCGCCACCAAGGAGTGAGCATCATGACTACGCTGCAACTCAAGGACGTCACCAAGCAGTTCGACCTGCGTTCCGGCCTCAAGACCACGAAGTTCACGGCCGTAAGCCACGCGAACTTCACGCTCGAATCCGGCAAGACCGTGGCCTTGGTCGGCCAGTCCGGCTCCGGCAAGTCCACGATCGCGAAGATGATCCTCGGCCTCGAAACCCCCACCGAAGGCCAGATCCTCATCAACGGCAAGCCCGTCGACCATCATGGACGCAAAGCGGACCACATCTTCCGCAAAACCGTGCAGATGGTCTTCCAGGACCCGTACGCCTCGCTCAACCCGTTCCATACCGTGGAGCACCATATCGCCAGGCCGATGAAACTGCATCACCCGGGCATGAGCAACGAGGAAGTGCACAAGCGCGTCATCGAACTGCTCGACCGCGTGCGCCTCACCCCCGGCGAGGACTTCGCCAAGCGCCTGCCCAGCGAACTGTCCGGTGGCCAGCGCCAGCGCGTCGCCATCGCCCGCGCGCTCGCCCCCGAACCGAGCATCCTCATCGCCGACGAGCCGGTCTCCGCACTTGACGTGTCCATCCGTCTCGGTGTGCTCAACCTGCTCGCCCGACTTCAGCGTGAGGAGAACCTCGGCGTGCTGTACATCACGCACGACATGGCCACCGCACGCCACTTCTCCGACGAGATCATGGTGATGCGCCGCGGCGAGATCGTGGAACGCGGCCCCGCCGACGACGTGATCCTCAACCCGAAGAGCGACTACACGAAGACCCTCATCGGCGCCGCCCCCGACCCGGAGCGCCGCCTCAAGGAGCTCGCAGCCGCCCGCGCCGCCCACTGAAACCGCAAACCGTCATATCATCGCAAGGAACACCATGACGACAATCACCACCCCGAGCACGTTCTCCGCACTCGAGAGCGGATGGACGCTCACCGCGCTCAACCCCGAACTCGCGCCGGAGGAACTGCGCGAACGTCTCACCGCAGGCATCCCCGCCACCGTACCGGGAGAGGCAACCATCGACCTGTTCCACGCAGGTCTCATCGACGACCCCTTCGACGGCGACAACGAGACCCGGCAGCAGTGGATCGGCGACATCGTCTGGCGATTCACCTGCGAATTCGACTGGCATGACGATGGCAACGCGCGCCACGATCTCGTCGCCTACGGACTCGACACCGTTGCGTACGTCGCGCTCAACGGCATCATCGTCGGCGAAACGCGCAACTTCCACCGCACATACCGTTGGGACGCGCGTCCGTACCTGCGCGACGGCGCCAACCGTCTGAGCGTTACGTTCCTGTCGCCCGTGGCAAGCTCCGATGACGCCGAACGTCGCCGCGGCTACTACCCGCACACCGAACACCATGCGTTCAACCAGATCCGCAAGCCCAGCTATTCCTTCGGCTGGGATTGGGGCATCGATGTCGCCAACGCCGGCATCTGGCGTCCGATCGGCATCGACTCGTGGAGCGGCGCGCGCATCGCCTCCGTCCGCCCGCTCGTCGACGTCCGCCCAGACGGCACCGGCGTGCTCGACGTCCACGTCGAGGTCGAACGCGCCGGACGCGGCCGCGTGATGACCGTGGCCGACGCGCTGGACCTCAACGGTGTGACCGGCGACGGCAGCGGCGCACTGCCCGTGACCGTCACCGTCGGCGGCTACGACGTCAATCTCGAAGTGGCCGGCGTCGTCGAGGAAGGATGCGACGAGGCCATGCTCACCGTCGAAATCCCCGAAGTGCGACGCTGGTGGCCGCGCGGCTACGGCGAGCAGCCGCTGTATGACGTGCACGTGGCGGTCGGCGGCACCGCCACGGAAGCCGAGTGGCGCGGCCACGTCGGCTTCCGCACACTCGCCGTCGACACCCGCGCCGACATGACCGGACGTCCGTTCCGGATCGCCGTCAACGACGTGCCGGTGCACGCGCGCGGCTACAACTGGATCCCCGACTCCGCGTTTCCCTCGCAGGTGGACGACGCGCGCTACCGCCGCGGCATCGCCGACCTCGTCGAATCGAACTCGAACATGGTGCGCGTGTGGGGCGGCGGCATCTACGAAGCCGACGAATTCTACGACATGTGCGACCGCGAAGGCATCATGGTCTGGCAGGACTTCATGCTCGCCTGCGCCGCCTACCCGGAAGACGCCGAAACGAAGACCGAAGTGGAGGCCGAAGCCCGCGAACAGATCGCGCGCCTGAGCTCCCACGCCAGTCTGACCGTGTGGAACGGCTCCAACGAGAACTACGTGGCCTACAGCGAATGGTGGGGCTTCAAGCAGGCCCTGCGCGCCGACGACCTGCCCGCCAACGAGCATGGCTACGGCGAAAAGGGCTGGGGCGACTACTACTACTCCGAACTGTTCCCCGCGTTGCTCGCCGAACTCGACCCGGTCCACGTGTACCTGCCGAGCTCCCCGATGAGCTTCACCCAGTTCACCGACGCCAACAAGGACGTGGACGGCACCATGCACATCTGGGACGTGTGGAACCGCGAGGACTACCGCAAATACCTCGACTACACGCCGCGCTTCGCCGACGAATTCGGCTATCAGGCGCCGCCCGCCTGGAGTACGCTCACCAGCGTGGTCCACGATGAGAAGCTCGACCCGTTCGGCAAGCAGATGCTCGTCCACCAGAAAGCGTCCGGCGGCAACGTCAAACTCGCCCGCGGCATGCGCTCGCATCTGACCCCCGGCCGTTTCGACGACGTGAGCTATAACACCGACGGCACGCGCGACTGGCTCATCCCCACCGACCGTTGGAACGACATCGAGGACTGGCATTGGGCGTGCCAGCTGCAGCAGGCGCAGGCCATCCGCTTCGGCGTCGAGCACATGCGCTCGTTGGAACCTGTCAACGCCGGCGCGCTGATCTGGCAGATCAACGACGACTGGCCGGTCGTCTCCTGGGCGGCCGTCGACTACAACGGTCACCGCAAGCCGCTGTGGTACGCCTCGCGCGACTTCTTCGCGCCGCGCTTCGCCACGATCCAGCCGCGCGTCTCCGCCCGGGCGCAGGCCGACCTGAGCTGGGAAGGCAAGAAGGTCAAGCCGGACACGCTCGTGCTTGTCGTCGTCAACGACACCTGCTCGCCGTGGCATGGCTCGTGGACGGTCGAACGCCGTACGCTCGCCGGCGAGACGCTCGCCTCGCAGACCTTCGACGATGTCACGTTGGAGACGACGTCATCGGTCACGCTGACGCTCGACGCGTCCGTCGCCGCGTTCCGCGACGCGACGGACGAGATCCTCGTCGCGACGCCCGCCGGTGGCGACGGCTTCGCCCGCGTCATCCACAACCCGGCCGAAGTCATCGAGCAGAAGCTCGACTGTACACCGCTCACGGCGATGGTCGAGGCCACTGACGGTGGATACACGTTGACGGTGACGGCGCACGCCTACGCCCGCGACGTGTTCTGCATGGTCGACAAGGTCGACGCGGTCGCGTCGATCGACGGCGGACTGGCGACTCTACTGCCCGGCGAGACGGCCGTCTGGCATATCGCATCGGACGGCGTCGACGATCCGCAGGCGTTCACGGCGTCCAATGTGCTGCGCTCGGCCAACGATCTCAAACGAGACTGAGCTGCGGCGCGAAGGAGCTGAACACCCTCGGCCTCGGTCTGGGTGTCGCAGTGGGCGTGTGGTGCGCCGCATGGGTGGCGTAAGGCTAGTATGGGGAACGACTGTACGGGTTCAGTGCCGCGGCATGGAACCCGTACCGCGTACCTGAACGGGAATATGCCGGGATGGACGAGTCCCGCGTAATCGCACGTAAATCGCGCGTAATCGGTTCGGATGAATCATGCGAACCGGTGTGATACGTGGCAGGGCTCCGATGTATGAGGAAAGTGAAAGAACCATGGCGAAAGGCACCATCACCATCGCTGACGTGGCGAAGGCCTCCGGCGTATCGAAAAGCGCGGTGTCGTACGCGCTGAACGGCAAGGCCGGCGTCTCCGAGGAAACCCGCGCCAAGGTGCTCAAATTGGCACGTTCCATGGGGTGGAAGCCGAACAGTGCCGCGAAATCCCTTTCCGATGCCTGCACCAGGTCCATTGGCGTGGTGCTGATGGTGGCCGATGCCGAGGAATTCGGCTCGGGCATGTTCGCCATGGACTGCCTCGCCGGCTTGAGTAAGGCCGTGGACCCGCGCGACTATTCCATCGTGCTGCGCATGACTGCGGGCGGCGCCGCGGCTGCCTGCCGCATCTACGAGGATTGGATCGCCTCCGGCAAGGTGGACGCGCATCTCGTCTTGGGCGTCGAACTTGGAGACCCGCGACTGGCGCTGTTCCGTGAACACCCCGAAGTCAAGGCCCTGTTCATCTCCCAGCGTGAGATCATCAGCGGACTGCCCACGCTCTACAGCTCCGACGACGAGGGCGCGCGCATGGTCGTCCGATACCTGCATGGCTTGGGCCATCGCAGCATCGCGCGCATCGCCGGCCCTGAGGATTACGTGCACACGTTGGCGCGCGACAACGCCACCGCCGACGAATGTTCCAAACTGGGCATGCGCTGCATCACCCTGCATGGCAAGTACATGGCCGAAACTGGCGAGCGGCTGTGCAATGCGATTCTGGACTTCGGACATCGTCCCACCGCGATCATATGCGATACGGATATTACGGCGGTCGGCGCGCTGCATGCGGCCTTGGCCCGTGGAGTTTCCGTGCCGGAGGATCTTTCCATCGTGGCCTGGGATGATTCCGCCGCATGCGTTTCGGCCACGCCCACGCTCACTGCCCTGCATCGCGATGTCCGGGCGATCGGACTGAAAGCGGGGGAGATGCTGTTGCGCATGATCGACGGGGAGACCGTCGGCGATGAGCCGGAGCCGCCGTACCGTCTGGTGGAGCGGGCTTCCACAGGGCCAATGGCGTAGGGGCGCCTCTGAGGTCATCGATATGGGGACGTCGTGTTGATCGTCACGATCGACTCGTCCGTCTATTCCGTGGCGATGTTCTAGAAACTGAACCGGTAAAGTACGCAATCGCAAGTCCTCGCGCTGGGCGTGACTCTACACTTCGCGCCTTACCTGCCGCTTCTCGACATACTTCGCTATATCTTTCCCAAATCTAGTAAGAAAGGCAACATAATCATGTCAATCTCACCCCAATACACGCTCGGCACGCCGGAGAACAAGATCTGGCTGAACTCCCAGCGCGACTCCCTGATGGCTTTTGGCCACGCGTTCCCCGCCCCGACCGGCGGTTCGTACTGGCTGGGCGACGACGGCACCCCGTGGAAGGACCGTAATCGCGAAACGTGGATCACCTGCCGTATGACCCACGTCTACTCGCTCGCCGCGTTCACCGGGCACGACGGCGCCGAGGCGCTCGTCGACGCCGGACTGAAGGGCCTCACGGGCGAGCTCCACGACGACGCCAACGGCGGCTGGTACGCGGCCGTCACCCCGGAAGGCGGCCACATCGGCACCAAGCAGTGCTACGCGCACGCCTTCGTGCTGCTCGCCGCATCCTCCGCCACGCTGCTCGGCCGCCCCGGCGCCGGCGAACTGCTCGCCGACGCGCAGCAGGTGTTCCTCAAGCGATTCTGGGATGACGAAATCGGCCTGTCCGTTGACACGTGGAACGAGGACTTCACCGAACTCGACCCGTACCGCGGACTCAACGCCAACATGCACTCGGTCGAAGCGTTCCTCGCCGTGGCCGACGTCACCGGTGACGAAACGTGGCGCACGCGCGCCGGACGCATCATCGACCACGTCATCGGCTGGGCTGAAAACAACGAATGGCGCATCCCCGAGCACTTCCATGAGGACTGGTCGCTGGACCTCGAATGCAACGCCGACAAGAAGGACGACCAGTTCAAGCCGTACGGCGCCACCCCGGGCCACGGCATCGAATGGGCGCGACTCATCACCCAGTACGCGCTGAGCGCCCCTGGCCTTGCCGAGTCGAAGAAGGCGCAGCTGGTCGACGTGGCCGAGCACCTGTTCCGTCGCGCCGTTGCGGACGGATGGGATTCCGACGGCGCGCCCGGTATCGTCTACACCACCGATTGGAACGGCGTGCCCGTCGTGCACGACCGCATGCACTGGACGCTTGCCGAGGCGATCAACACCTCGTCCGTGCTGGCCCGTGTGACCGGCAAGACGGAGTACGCCGACCTGTACTCGACCTTCCTCAAGTACGCCGACGATTGCGTCATCGACCATGTCAACGGGTCCTGGTTCCACCAGCTCGACCGCACCAACCAGCCGATCGGCACGGTCTGGCCGGGCAAGTCGGACCTGTACCACGCCACCCAGTCGATGATGATCCCGTTGTACGACCCGTCGCTGTCCATCGCCGTCGCCGCCAAGGAGACGCGCGGCTGATCTACAGCCCGAACACCCGTTCCACGAACGCCGTGACCCGGCTCCAATAGAGGTCGGGATCAGTGCTCGTGCTCATCGCGTGACCCGCGCCGGGCACGAGCAGGCGTTCGCGGTCGGGGCCGGCGCACGCCGCGATGTTGCGGTCGAGGAACCCCGGATCCACGAAGGTGTCCGCGGCGCCGTGGATGAACATCATCGGAATGATCGTGTGCCGCAGCGAGGCGACGCTCGATGCCTCCTTGAAGTCGTATCCGGCCCTCCTTCGCGCGATCGCGGACATCGCGGAGACGACCGGCACGCCCATCCAGCGATACGGCAGATGGTACATGTGCTTCGCGTTGAACAGGAACTGGTCCCACACCGACGTGTAGCCGCAGTCCTCGATAGCTGCGACCACGTTGCGCGGCAGCTGCGGCTCGCCGGTGGTCATCATCACCGTCGCGGCCCCCATCGATACACCCTGCAGCAGGATGCGCGCCTCCGGATCGCTTGCGACGATGAGCGTGATCCATCCCATGAGATCGCGACGCTCCAGCCATCCCATGCCGATGTAGCGGCCCTCGCTCCTCTCGTGGCACCGCTGCGCGGGGACGAGCACGGTGAATCCCATGCGCGCGAAGCGATGCGCATACTTCGCCATCTCCGCCGGGCCTCCGGTGTATCCATGCATGGTGATCGCATACAGGTGCGGGGCGGGGGAGGCGCAATCCGGATCGAACAGCCATCCGTTGAGCTTCAGACCGTCCTCGCTGCGCAGGGAAACCGGCTGCTTCGCCGTCTCGAACCATCGGGCGGCCTCCGCCTCCTCGGCGGCATCGCGTCGCGGTGCCTCGAGGTACGGGGCCGCGGCCGGGGCCGACATCAGACGCTCCATCCAATGCGAGTATTTGACGTCCAACGACAGGCGGAACATCAGCTCGGCCGTCGACAGCAATCCCGCGCCAAGGACTCCGGCCGCGACGCCGGACCCGATAAGCGCGTCTCTGGTGATTCGCTTCATCGCAACTCGATTCCCTCGAAGCAACATCAATCCCCTCCAGTCTAGTCGTTACCGGTACCTTGTCCCGACTTTGGATATACTTGAATGCTGTTGCTTTGGCAGGCCGAGCCGTGAAGCGAACAATCCGGTGGATTGTTCGTAGGCGAGGGGAACGCGGTGTACCGCGTGACCTTGCACCGAGCCAAAGCGTGTTGCTTTGGCGAGGGAGGATGCAGTCCCGCAAGAGATCCGCGTTCTCCGTTATCGACTCGGCGTGAATACCTTCCCTCCTTAGGGGATCGTTCTGCGGCGCGTCGTGGCGTCAAACAAGACAGAACGACAAGTGACACAACACTGTTAACCAACCTAAGGAGTCCAGCAATGGCCAACAAGATCACCCTCAACGGTGAAGTCCGTAACGAGTTCGGCAAGGGCGTCGCCCGCCGTATGCGCGTCGCCAAGCGCATCCCCGCCACCATCTACGCCGGTGGCGCTGAGCCGAAGTTCATCACCCTCCCAATGAAGGAGACCACCAACGCCCTGCGCCACACCAACGCCCTGTTCGAGCTGACCTTCGGCGAGGACAAGGCCATGGCCGTCGTCAAGGACGTCCAGCGCAACCCCGTCAAGCGCATCGTCGAGCACATCGACTTCTACGAGGTCAAGGCCGGCGAGAAGATCGACGTCGAGGTGCCGGTCTTCGTCGAGGGCACCCCGAAGGGCGCCGCCGTCGCGTTCGTCGACATCCAGGAGCTCAAGGTCCGCGCCGATGTCGCCAACCTGCCGGAGAAGATCGTCATCAACGTCGACGGTCTGGCCGACGGCGCCAAGGTGTTCGCCAAGGACGTCGTCCTGCCGGAGGGCGCTGAGCTGGACATCGAGGATCCGGAGGAGTCCGTCGTCTCCGTCGAGGTTCCGGAGGACGCCACCGAGTCCACCGCCGCTCCGGAGGCCGCTCCGGCTGCGGATGCCGCTGCCGCTCCGGCTGCGGATGCCGCTGCCGCCAAGTGATCGATGCCGGAGCGAATCCGGCCGACGACATGACGGGTCTCGCGCCCGTCGTGCCACATGAGATCGATATCGAATCGACCCGCGACCTTGAACCGTCGCGGGTCTTTTCATCTCTTTTCAGAATGTGAACCAGACCATATTTTGGATGACGGGATGTGACAAAGTATCCCTCAGCACCGCGTGCCACGAGCGCGCGACCGAATCTTCGTAACGAACGCCGCTTCCGGCGGCCCGATACAAAAAGAAGTGAACATGACTGAAAACACGCATCACGATCCTGCGGAACTCGACAAGCTTGCCGAGCCCTTCACCGTACTGCCGAACGAGAACCCCGCATCCGACGCCAAGCGTCAGGAGCTGATCGACAAGCCGGCGTTCGGACAGGTCTTCTCCGATAACATGACCCACATGACCTGGACCAAGGGCGAAGGCTGGTCCGATCGTCGCGTCGAGCCGTACGCGCCGCTCAAGCTGGACCCGGGCGCCTCCGTGCTGCACTACGCGCAGGAGGTCTTCGAGGGCCTCAAGGCGTACCGTCATGCCGACGGCTCCACCTGGCTGTTCCGCCCGGACGCGAACGCCGAGCGTTTCCAGAACTCCGCCAAGCGTCTCTACCTGCCTGAGCTGTCCATCGACGACTTCCTCGGCTCCGTCGCCGCGCTCGTCAAGCGTGACGTCAACTGGGTGCCGTCCCGTCGCGAATACACGCTGTACATGCGTCCGTTCATGTTCGCCTCCGAGCCGTTCCTCGGCGTGCGCGCCCCGCAGGAGGTCGACTACTGCGTGATCGCCTCCCCGTCCGGCCCGTACTTCCCGGGCGGTGTCAAGCCCGTGAGCATCTGGGTCGAGGACAAGTGGTTCCGCACCGGCCCTGGCGGCACCGGCTTCGCCAAGTGCGGCGGCAACTACGCCGCCTCCCTGCTCGGCGAGTACACCGGTATCGACAACGGATGCCAGCAGGTGTGCTTCGTCGACGCCGCCACCAAGACCTATCTTGAGGAGCTCGGCGGCATGAACATGATGGTCGTGCACAAGGACGGCCACGTGGAGACCCCGTCCCTGACCGGCAACATCCTGCCGGGCGTGACCCGTCGCTCCCTGATCCAGCTCATGCAGGACCGCGGCATCGACGTCGTCGAGACCATGATCCCGCTCAAGCAGCTGCTCGAGGACATCAAGTCCGGCGAGGTCACCGAGGTGTTTGCCTGCGGCACCGCCGCCATCATCACCCCGATCGGCCGCTTCAAGTCCAAGGACTTCGACGTGACCGTCGCCGACGGCGAATCCGGCAAGCTCACCGTCGACCTGCGCGACGAGCTGCTCGGCATCCAGCTGGGCGAGCGTGAGGACCCGCACAACTGGATGTGGAAGGTATGCTGAGA
Source organism: Bifidobacterium callitrichos (assembly GCF_008698085.1). Classification (NCBI taxonomy): domain Bacteria; kingdom Bacillati; phylum Actinomycetota; class Actinomycetes; order Bifidobacteriales; family Bifidobacteriaceae; genus Bifidobacterium; species Bifidobacterium callitrichos. Next base: position 475,606 of record NZ_RZJP01000001.1, on the reverse strand, counting down.
TAGCCTAGGTTGCTTGGCTTGGAGACCCCTTGGAATCGCAATGGTTCCAAGGGGTCTTCGTGTATCTGGACAAGGTGCGGAAAACCCTTCCGGGTAAAAGGCGCGTTGGTCCTTGGCGTTGGTCCTTGGCGTTGGTCCCTAGTCAGCGTCACATATTCCCGGGATTTCTCCAGTGCTCGGTAAAAGGTGACGCTGACGTCGGGGTAGAGTCACTTATTGCCGGGAGATGGGCTTATTTCGGGAATAAGTGACGCTGAGAGACAGAAATGGGAACGCAGATGGGAGGTATTGGGTGGAAGGTGCTCAACCCGACATCAGGCCAGCCGGACCTGCACACGATTATCACCATCCATACCGCCCGATCCAGTTCGTTTCGCTGACCTGTGACATGCGCTTGGCTGGTGGAACGCGCCGGGGCGCCGGCGGCCTGTGGTAGCTTGTTGTGCGGTTCCATGAGGTTCCGTGCCCATGAGGGTTTCACCGGAGGGAGGAAGACGCCATGCAGCTGGCGCTGGAGAGCAACATGTTCTTCATGCTGGTGGAATACCTTGCGGTGTTCTGCTGCGGACTGGTCGGCGGACTTGCGGCCGTGCACAAGAACTACGACCTGTTCGCCATCCTCGTGACCGCATGGCTGACCGCGTTGGGAGGCGGTATCCTGCGTGATGTGCTCCTCGAGGTGCCGCCCGTCGGCATCACCGACCGATGGTCGGTGCTCTCCGCGCTGGCCTCCGGAGTCGCCATCGCCGTGCTGCACCTTGAGGTCGACAAGCTCAAATGGTCGATGCTGACCCTGGATGCTCTGGCGCTCGGCCTGTTCGCCGTGATCGGCACATCCAAGGCCATGTATCTCGGCGCCTCCGGCATGACCTCGGTGTTCCTTGGCATGGCGACCGCGCTCGGCGGCGGTCTGGTGCGCGACATGCTGCTCAACGACGTGCCGATGATCATCCGCGACAAGCACTGGTATGCCGTGCCCTCGGCCGTCGGATGCATCATCGACGTGTTCGTGTGCAAGGGGCGCATGGCCGGTCTGCTCAACGCGGAGCAGGAGATCGCGCTCGATCTGGTCATCATCGCCCTGGTCGTCGGCATGCGTCTGTCGTCGGTGATCTTCAACATCAAACTTCCCGGTGCGATGGAGCGCCATACCGTCTACCTGCCCGGCGAGGCCCGGTACCTCAGGCGTCCGGATATCACTCCCCACAAGACGGATAAGAAGACGGATAAGACCGGTCAGAGCCGGCGCGCGGGACGTGACGACAAATCCCGTCGAGCGGGAGACTGACACCCGCAACGGCAAGGTGCGAGTGTCGCGTCGTTTATCCTCGCCGCGTGCTATCATCTACGTCTCGTATGTCCTTATAGCAAACGTCGTTTGGAGTTACATTGGCAAACATCAAGTCGCAGAAGAAGCGCGTCATCACCAACGAGAAGGCGCACAAGCGTAACGTGGCCGTCAAGTCCGCGCTGAAGACCGCGATCCGCAACACCCGTAAGGCCATCGAGTCCGGTGACAAGGCCGCCGCCGAGGCCGCCTTCAAGGTCGCCGCCCAGAAGCTCGACAAGGCCGCCGGCGCCGGCGTGATCCACAAGAACCAGGCCGCGAACCGCAAGTCCGGCCTCGCCGTCGCGATCAACGCTCTGTGAGTGAAGGACACCCGGTAATCAGGGTGTGAGTCGCCGTCAATGGCGACATTGCCGTAAAGACCCCGTGAACCCGTCCGGTTCGCGGGGTCTTTCGCGTCGAGTACACTGGTTTCGTTTGACTTGAGTAAGGCTTGACAAGCAAGGTAGGAGGCACGTTCAGTGGTCAGCCAGCACAACCAGCCCGGTTCCACCGATCAGTCGTTGATCCGTAATTTCTGCATCATCGCGCACATCGACCACGGCAAGTCCACCGTGGCCGACCGCATCCTGCAGTTGAGCGGCATCGTGCCCGAACGCGAGATGCGAGACCGCTTCCTCGACCGCATGGACATCGAGCAGGAGCGCGGCATCACCATCAAATCGCAGGCCGTGCGCGTGCCGTGGACCTTCGACGGCACCGAATACACGCTTGGCATGATCGACACCCCCGGCCACGTCGACTTCACCTACGAGGTCTCCCGAGCGCTCGCCGCATGCGAGGGTGCGGTCCTCCTCGTCGACGCCACGCAGGGCATCGAGGCGCAGACGCTGTCCAACCTGTACATGGCCGTCGACCATGACCTGACCATCATTCCGGTGCTCAACAAGATCGACCTGCCCAGCGCCGAACCGGACAAGCACGCCGAGGAGATCGCCGGCCTCATCGGCTGCGAGCCTAGCGATGTGCTGCGCGTCTCCGGCAAGACCGGCGAAGGCGTGGCGGACCTGCTCGACCGCATCGTCATGGAGGTTCCCGCGCCCCACGGCGACCCCGAGGCTCCGGCGCGAGCCCTGATCTTCGACTCCGTGTACGACTCCTACCGCGGCATCGTCACCTACATCCGTATGGAGGACGGCGAACTGCACGATCGCGAGAAGGTGCACATGATGGGCATCGGCATGACCCACGATCCGATCGAGATCGGCGTGATCAGCCCCGACATGACCCGCACCAAGGCGCTCGGCGCCGGCGAGGTCGGCTACATCATCACCGGCGCGAAGGACGTGAGCCAGTCCAAGGTCGGCGACACCCTGACCTCCGCCGTGCGCCCGGCCACCGAGCCGCTGCCCGGCTACCGTGACCCCAAGCCGATGGTGTACGCCGGCCTGTTCCCGATCGACAACGCCCAGTTCCCCGAACTGCGCGACGCGCTCGACAAGCTCAAGCTCAACGACGCCGCGCTCATCTACACGCCGGAGACGTCCGTGGCGCTGGGATTCGGTTTTCGCTGTGGCTTCCTGGGCCTACTGCACATGGAGATCGTCAACGAACGTCTCTCCCGTGAGTTCGGCTTGGACCTCATCCAGACCGCCCCGAACGTCACCTACGACGTGACCGCCGAGGACGGTTCCGAGCATCATGTGACCAACCCGAGCGAGTTCCCGGACGGCAAGATCAAGAAGATCGTCGAGCCGATGGTCGCCGCCGACATCATCACCCCCAAGGAGTTCATCGGCTCGGTCATGGATCTGTGTCAGGATCATCGCGGCCAGATGGGCACGATGGAGTACATCTCCACCGATCGCGTCGAAATGCATTACCGTATTCCGCTCGCCGAGATCGTCTTCGACTTCTTCGACCAGCTGAAGTCCCGTACGAAGGGCTACGCCTCGCTCGACTACCACGAGGACGGCGAGCAGTCGGCCGACCTCGTCAAGGTCGACATCCTCATCCAGGGTGAGAAGGTCGACGCGTTCAGCGCCATCGTTCACCGCGACAAGGCGTACAGCTACGGCGTGATGATGACCAAGAAGCTGCGCGAGCTCATCCCGCGCCAGCAGTTCGAGATCCCGATTCAGGCTGCGATCGGCTCGCGCATCATCGCGCGTGAGAACATCCGCGCCTTGCGCAAGGACGTGCTCGCCAAGTGCTACGGCGGCGACATCACCCGTAAGCGCAAGCTCCTCGAGAAGCAGAAGGCCGGCAAGAAGCGCATGAAGATGCTCGGCCATGTCGAGGTGCCGCAGGAGGCGTTCATCGCCGCACTGTCCACCGGCGAGGACTCCAACGACCGCGACACCAAGGACAAGATCCGCGCCGCCCAGAAGACCGAAGGCTGAGCAGGAACGGATTCGGGGAAACTTAGGCACTTTTATCGTTTCCTAGGCAGGTGTTGGTCCGGAGACGGTTCAAAATCCCTGTCTTTTCAAGGGTGTTCGTATCGGTATCCGAGGGGCGGCTGCCTAAGAAATGCGAAATCTGCCTAGGAAATGAGGGGAGGGCATTCGGAATGTCGTTTGAGGTGTACATTCATGTGCCGTTCTGTCTGAGACGTTGCGGCTACTGCGACTTCAACACATATACGGCGGTCGATTTAGGCGCCGGGGCCTCGCGCGGCAACTACGCGAACATGGTCATCCGCGAGATGGAACTCGTGCGTGAATGGCAGGAGGCCCACGGTGTCGACGAACCGCCGGCGGATACCGTGTTCTTCGGTGGCGGCACGCCCACCATCCTCTCCGCGGATGATCTGGTGGCCATGCTGGATGCGATCCGACGCATCTGGGGGCTTGCACCCGGCGCGGAGATCACTACCGAGGCCAATCCGGACACCGTCAACGAGTACTACATCAACCGTCTCGCCGAGGGCGGCTTCACGCGCGTCTCCTTCGGCATGCAGTCGGCGGTGCCGCATGTGCTGAAGACCTTGGACCGCACGCACACGCCAGCGAACGTCGAGGCGGGTGTGCGTGCCGCCGATGCGGCCGGCCTTCGAACCAGCGTCGACCTCATCTACGGGGCGCCCGGGGAGAGCCTCGACGACTGGCGCACCTCGGTCGAGACCGCCATTGGCCTCGGCGTCAATCACATCTCCGCCTACGCGCTGACCGTCGAACCGACCACGAAGATGGGCCGCCGGATCGCCGCGGGCACACTGCCCAAGCCCGATGACGACGACGAGGCCGCCAAATACGAGATCGCCGACGACCTGTTCTCGAAGGCCGGCCTCGAATGGTACGAGGTCTCGAACTGGGCGCGGCCCGGATACGAGAGCCGTCACAACCTCGGATACTGGAGGAACGTCGACTGGGCGGGACTCGGCCCCGGCGCCCACTCGCACTACAATGCGTGCGCCGATGCGGGTGCCCGGCCCCCTCTGACGAGGGGGCTGTCAGCGCAGCTGACTGGGGGAGAGACGGCGTTGGCCCAACCGAGGGAACAGATCACGGGCACGAACGCCCTGCGCGCATGGGACATCGCGCACCCGCGCCTGTGGGGCACGGCCATCAACGAAGGCCGTGTGCCGTGGGCGGGCAGCGAGGAGATCACCCCGGACGAGAATCTCGAGGAGCTCATCATGCTGGGCCTGCGCATCCGCGAAGGGCTCGATCTGGGCCGCATCAACCGTGCCATCGCCTCAGCCGCTGGTAGTGGGGCGGTCGGCTCCTCGAGCCTCAAGCCCATCGACCCCGCGCAGCTCATGCCGATGGTCGACGAGGGGCTCATCACTTTGACCCAAGATTCCCGTGATGCCGGAGACTCCAGTGTCCGCGTCGTTCCCACCCGCAAGGGCCGTCTGCTCAACGACGCCGTCATCGAACGCCTTTTCGACCTCGTCGGCGTGTGAACCCCGCGGATACGGGGGACTCAGTGTGATTGCGTGAGGATTCGTCTTTGAGTCCCGCGGCGCGGCCCTTTCCGTTGATCTCATCATCCTCGCCTCACCGTGATTTCCCCCACGGAAAAATAATATGGCATATTATATAGATGAGATACACAAAGAAGTATGCCGAAACAATGCGACGGTGGAAAGGACTCGACGATGACGACGGCAACACACGAACTCAATTGGGCGACTCTGGGATGCGGAGTCATCGCCAACCAGCTTGCACAGGCGTTGGAATCCAAAGGCCGCAGGCTGTACTCGGTGGCCAACCGCACGCATGCCAAGGGGGTTGCCTTCGCCGAGAAATACGGCATCGGCAAGGTCTATGAGCACATCGACGACGTGTTCGACGACCCGGACGTGGACGTGATCTACATCTCCACCCCGCACAACATGCATATCGGGCTCCTGCGCAAGGCGCTCGCCGCCGGCAAGCACGTACTGTGCGAGAAATCCATCACGCTCAATTCGGACGAGCTGGACGAGGCGGTCGCGCTCGCCGAAGCCAATCATGTGGTGCTCGCCGAGGCCATGACCATCTACCACATGCCGCTCTACAGGAAGCTCAACGAGATCATCGACTCCGGTGCGCTCGGCGAGCTGAAGCTCCTGCAGATGAACTTCGGCTCCTACAAGGAGTACGACATGGCCAACCGCTTCTTCAGCCGCAACCTCGCAGGCGGCGCCATGCTCGACATCGGCGTGTATGCGCTTTCCTTCGTCCGCTGGTTCATGAGCTCCAAGCCCGACCAGATCCTCTCGCAGGTCAAAACCGCCCCCACCGGCGTGGACGAGCAGGCCGGCATCCTCCTGACCAATCCTCACGGCCAGATGGCCACGGTCACGTTGTCGCTGCACGCCAAGCAGCCCAAGCGCGGGCTCGCCGTGTTCGACAGAGCCTATGTGGAGGTCGTCGATTATCCGCGCGGCGAACGCGCCACCATCACCTGGGTGGACGACGGCCGCACGGAGGTGGTGGAAGCGGGGCGTACCGCCGATGCGCTCTCCTATGAGGTGGCCGACATGGAGACGGCGATCGCCGGCGACCCGTCCGTCATGCATCTGGACTACACGCGCGACGTGATGGCCATGATGACCGAGATCCGCGTCGGCCAGTGGAAGATGACCTACCCGGAGGAGGAGCGGTAGTTCAGTCTCCCAGCCGCTTGATGAGCGAATCCACGTGTCCCTTGGCGCGCACGTTGTAACGCGCCAAGGTGATGACGCCGTGCTCGTCGATGGCGAACGTGGAGCGGATGACCCCGACGTGCGTCTTGCCGTACAGCTTCTTCTCGCCCCAAGCGGCGTACGCCTTATGCACGCCGAGCTCCGGGTCGGAAAGCAGCGGGAACGACAGATGATCGCGCTCGCGGAACCGCTGCAGCTTGGTCATCGGGTCCTTCGAGACGCCCAGCACTGTGTATCCGAGCGTGCTCAGACGGGCCATGTTGTCGCGGAAGTCGCACGCTTCGGTGGTACAACCGGGCGTCATCGCCGCCGGATAGAAGTAGAGGATCACCTTGCGGCCCTGCTTGGTCAGATCGGCAAGTGAGATCGTCGATTCCGTGCCGTCCGGTTCGACCGCCGGAAGCGTGAAGTCCGGTGCGTGCTGACCCGCTTCGAGTCTGGTCGGCGGCTCCTGTGCAGGGGCCTGTGCTGCAATGTCTGTTGTGTTCTCTGTCATGTGAGCCATCGTAGTCCGTTGCGGTCCTGCCGATCGCCGTTGCGGTCCTGCCGATCGCCGTTGCGCTTGGGCCGGCCGAGCCGAAACATAGCTGCGCTACCATCGGCGCCATACTTGCGATACGCAATAACGCAATATCTGCCGTTATCAGTTCGGGGAGGACGCAGCAGCCATGCCGGAGATATCGAACCGCGCCCGTGAGGCGCTGTACCCGTCGGTGCGCGAGATGTTCGAACTCGCCTCGCATGTGACCGACGCGATCTCCTTCGCGATCGGCGAACCTGGATTCGACACGCCCCGTCCGATGATCGACGTGGCGTACCGGGCGGCGCTCGCCGGCGACACGCACTACACGCCGAACAGGGGAGCGGAGGCGCTGCGTCGCGCATGGTGCGCCGCCCGCGAACGAGCCGACGGCATGCACTACGTCCCCGAGTCGGAGATCATCGTCACCGCCGGAGGCATGGAGGGCGTGTTCCTCGCGATGACCGCCACGATGGATCCGGGCGATGACATCCTCATCCCCGATCCCGGATACGCGAACTACTTCGGTCAGGCGCAGATGACGCAGACGCACGTCGTGCCGGTGCAGCTGCATGAGAACAGCGGATGGCGCATGCGGGCCGAGGACGTGGAGTTCGCGGTGACTCCGCGGTCGCGCGCTCTGCTGCTCAACTCCCCGTCCAATCCGACCGGTGCGATCATCGAGCCCGGCGAGCTCGCGCGCATCGCCGATGTGGCGAGGCGACACGATCTGTGGGTGATCAGCGACGAGGTGTACCGCGCATTCGTCTACGACGATGACACGCCTTGCATGTCCATCGCGCAGATCCCCGGCATGAAGGAACGCACGCTCGTCGTGGACTCCTTCTCCAAGACATACGCGATGACCGGCTGGCGCATCGGCTGCGTCTTCGGCCCGAAGAAGGTCATCGACCGGATGATGGTGATGCAGGAGAACGTCGTCTCCTGCGTGCCCGGCGCGCTGCAGGCCGGTGCGGTCGCGGCTCTTGAAGGCTCGTCGGACATTCTCGCGACGATGAAGAACGCCTACCGCGCCAACCGCGACATGGTGGTCGATGCGATCGCCGATATGCCGCTGGTCCGCTGCGATGTTCCGGATGGTGCGTTCTACGTGCTCGTCAACGTCACCGAGACGGGCATGGATGACCATACGTTCGCGGTGCGTCTGCTCAGCGAAGGCAAGGTCGTGGTCACTCCGGCATCCGGCTTCGGCGCTCGCGGCGCCGGGTATGTGCGATTGTCCTACGTGGGTACGCGGGAGGATACCGCCGAAGGCTTGAACCGTATGCGTACGTGGCTCGAAGGACTCGCCTCAGAGCGGTGATCCGGGCGTTGATCCGTGATCGTGCTTGGCGGGGCGCTCCGGCGGGTAACGCTCATGATGCTCGTGACGCTCACCACAGGATGTCCACCGGTGCGGTGGTTTTGTTAACCTCGATGATCCGGCAGATCTCCTCCGGGCTCTCCTTGCACCCGCGGCGGATCCACAACCAGATGATCGAGGAGACCGCGGAGACGAGGATCTCCATCGCGTAGTCGGCGGGGATGCCGTTGTAGTCGGTTTTCGGTTCGGCTCCGAACCGCGTTGCCTGCGCGACGATGAGGCGCTTGAGCACCTCCTTCATCCGGTCGTAGATCTGCATGTCGTTGCCGGAGCGGGAGACGACGCTGAAGAAGGCGTAGTCGTCGCGGATGTAGCGCAGGGCGTCGGCTATGGAGGCCGGCTGGAACGCGTCGCAGATGGCCTTGCCTCGGTGCGATGCGATGGCGTTCCCGCCGGGGGAGGCGGCCTTCCGGTCAGGGGAGGCGGCGTCGGTGACGAGGATGCGCGTCAGGTCTTCGATGGCGTCGTCGACGAGCTGCTGGCGCAGGTCCATCTTGTCGAGATAGTGCATGTAGAAGGTGCCGCGGTTGATGCCTGCGGTGCGGGCGATGTCGCTGACGGTCATCGCGTCGAAGCCCTTGGACTGCATCAGCGTGGTGAAGGCCGCCTTGATTCGGGCTTCGGTCTTCGTGTTGCGCTTTGCCGGCTTGCTCGCGGATACTGGGGTGTGTGTGGTGGAAGGCATGTGGTGCTCCTTGGATTCGTGCGGTCGACTGTGGCCGCGCCGTGGGGTCTGCAGGGGTCTGCATTGCTGCTTGGGGATGCTGATACCGATACATTATATCAACATGTTGTCTTTTTAATGGGTGATTCATGGTGATATGAACGGTTTGGGGAACAGTGTTCAATCTGAACGGATCGTCGGAAGTTGTTGATTGACCTGATATGCCGACGCTTCCTATCATCGACATCATTATATCAACATGTTGTTTATTTAGTGGTTGAGGCAACCATAAGGAACACAAGGAGGCGAAGGGCCTGTGGCATATATCGAGATGGTGCACAGCTACAAGCGCTACCACATGGGAGACACCGTCATCGTCGCCAACAATGACGTGAGCTTCGGCATCGAGAAAGGTGAACTGGCGATCATCCTCGGTTCGTCCGGCGCGGGGAAATCGACCGTACTCAACATTTTGGGCGGCATGGACACCAACAGCGAGGGACAGGTGATCATCGACGGCAAGGACATCTCGAACTACACCGCACGTCAGTTGACCGACTACCGACGCACCGACATCGGGTTCGTGTTCCAGTTCTACAACCTCGTGGCCAACCTCACCGCCCGGGAGAACGTGGAACTCGCCTCCGAGATCGTGCGTGACGCGCAGGATCCGGTTCAGGCGCTCGTGGATGTGGGGCTGAAGGACCGTGTCGACAACTTCCCGGCGCAGCTTTCCGGCGGCGAGCAGCAGCGCGTCGCCATCGACCGTGCCGTGGCCAAGAACCCCAAGATCCTCCTGTGCGACGAGCCGACCGGCACGCTCGACTACAACACCGGCAAGCAGGTGCTGCGTATCCTGCAGGACCAGAGCCGAATCAAGGGCGCCACCGTGGTGATCGTCACCCACAACTCCGCCATCGCGCCCATCGCCGATCGTGTGATCCACATGCACGACGCGCGAGTTAAGGACATCGAGGTCAACGAGCACCCCATGGACATCGAGGACCTGGAATGGTGAACGTCATGACGCGCCGTAAGCCTCGCAGGCTCCGCAAGCGCATGCTGTGGCGCGACATCCGTGCCACCCTCGCCAAATCCAAGGGGAGGTTCGCCTCCATCGTGAGCCTCATGGCCCTAGGATCGTTCGCTCTCGTGGGTCTGTTCGCCACCGCGCCCGACATGCGGGCCACCGGCCGCGCGTTCTACGGCGAGCACAATCTTGCGGATGTGACCGTGATCAGCGACTACGGCCTACCCGCCGACGACGAGGCGATCATTCGTGGAACAGCCGGCGTGAAGGACGCCGAATTCGGCTACTTCAAAGATGTGACGATCGCGGACAGTGACCACAGCCTGCGCATCCACTCGCTGCCCGAGACCGTCTCCACCTATGAGGTCGTGGAGGGCCGACTACCGCAAGCGGCCGGGGAGATCGCGCTTGACTCGGGGGAGCGTGATCGATTCGCCGTGGGCAGCTCCATCCGCGTGACCGAACTGCCGGACATCGCCGGCGATACCGTGCTCAAACGGACCGACTTCACCGTGGTCGGCTTCGTAGAGGCCAGCGACACCGTCTCCAACCTCAACATGGGACAGTCCACCGCCGGATCCGGCGAACTTGACGGATACGCCGTGGTCACTGCGGGCACGTTCGACTCGTCAGTGGCAATGATCGGCCGCGTCACCTTTGAGGACACAGCCGGACTGAACTACTGGGATGACGCCTACCGCGACCGCGTGCAGGACCACAAGACCATGCTCTCCCGGCGGCTCGCCAACCAGCCCGCCGCCCGCCGCGACTCCATCCGCTCCGAACGCCGTGAGCAGATCGCCAAGGCGCAAGAGCAGGTGGACGATGCCAAACAACAGCTCGCGGACGCCCAAGCCCAGCTTGACGACGCCAAGGCACAGATCGAATCCGGCAAGGACCAGCTTACCCAAGGCCAGCTCGACGCCGTCGATCAGGCATCCTCCGCGGCCGCCGAACTCGCCGGCGCAACCTCGCAGATCGCTTCCGCCAACTCCACGCTCTCCGCAGCCCAAACCCAGCTCGCCGCCGGCGCCCAGCAACTCAATCAGGGCCAAGACAGTCTCGAACTCGCCTGGCTGCAGCTCAATCAGGCCGGCAAGCAGCTCACCGTGGCCCGCGCGGCGCTCGACGCATCCAAGACAGCGCTCGACGCCACTGGCCGTCTCCTCGCTTCATGGCAGAAAACCGGAATAACCGGCAAGGCATACCAAAGCCTCAAGGGGCGCTACGATCAGGCGCTCGCCGACTGGAACACGGCCGCGGACACATACAACGCCATGCTGAACCAATACAACAGCGGCCTTGAACAGTTCAACGAAGGGGCCGCCAAGCTCGATCAGGGATCCGAGGAGTATCAAAGGAACTCGGCCGCGATCGCGGAAGCCCAAAAACTGCTTGCATCCAAGCAGACCGAACTCGGGCACGCCGTCTCCACGGCCGCATCCGGATCGGCGTCCGACGGTGCCTCACAGATGATCCAAGGCCAGCGCGACCTCGAGAAAGCCGAGGACGAATACGACCAGAAGCTCAAGGAATTCAACGATGCCAGGCCCGAGGCCGAGAAGAAGATCGCCGACGCGGAACGTCAGATCAAACTGGCGAGCGAAAAGGTGGACACCCTCGAAGTGCCCGCGTACTCAATCGACGGACGGCGTGAGGGACTCACCTCCGAGGGATATCGCGTGTACGAGATCATCGCGGACATCGTCATGAAACTCGCGCGTATCTTCCCGATCTTCCTGTACTTCGTGGCCGCGCTGGTCACGTTCACCACCATGGGTCGCATGGTGGACGAGGAGCGCACCGATTCCGGCACCCTCAAGGCGTTGGGATATGGGAACGCGGACATCATGAAGAAATTCCTCGTCTACGGCTTCTCCGCCTCCACGGCCGGCACGATTCTGGGCGTGGCGGCCGGGCATACCATCCTGCCGCTCATCGTCTACCACGCCTATGATTCCGGATTCACCATGCCGCGCATCGAGCTGCACTTCCACCCGGGCGTGACCGCCGCCGCGTTCCTGCTTGCATGGGCGAGCGCCGTGGCCCCCGCGTGGATCGCCGCGTCCCGCGAGCTTAAGGAGAGGCCAGCCGCGCTGCTCCTGCCCAAGCCTCCCGCCAAGGGTTCGAAGATCTTCCTCGAGCGGATCGCGCCCGTGTGGAACCGCCTGAACTTCACCCGTAAGGTCACGGCCCGCAACCTGTTCCGTTACAAGTCGCGCGGCCTTATGACCATTTTCGGCGTGGCCGGCGCAGTGTCGCTGCTCACCGCGGGCCTGGGCGTGCAGGCGTCGATCGGCCAGATCGGCGAGTTCCAGTTCGGCGGCATCATACACTACGACCTGATCGTGGCGGAGAAATCAGACAACAACGCCGACCAGCGCGACGCCGTATCCAAGGCCGTCGCCCCGGCGGACGGGGACGACGGCAATGGGGCGATCGACCAATCCGCGCCAATCCGCTACGAGGAGCTCACCACCACCGCCGGCAAACAGGGCGATAAGCAGACGATCACGCTCATCGTCACCGACGACGCCTACAACTTCGGCGACTACATCACCCTGCGCGACCGTGTCTCGCATGACCCGCAGGTCCTGACCGACCGAGGCGCGATCATCTCCGAACGCATGGCGGATATGCTCGGTGCCAAGGCCGGGGACACCATATCCGTGACGGATCCCGACGGCACGGAGCGCAAGGTGCGTGTGGACGGCGTGACCGAAATGTACATCGGCCACTTCATGTTCATGTCCTCCGGAGGCTACGATCGCGCATTCGGCGCCGACTACCAGTCCAACGCCTACGTGGTCCGTCTCAAGGATTCGTCCGTGGGCAACGCCAACAGGCAGGGAGCTGACCTTATGACTGTGGACGGGGTCAGGGGCGTGGTGCAGAACATCACCATGAGGAACCAGGTGGCCACGATCGTCGACTCGCTCGACCAGATCATGGAGGTGCTCATCTTGGTGGCCGCGCTGCTTGCGGTGGTGATCCTCTACAACCTCACCAACCTCAACGTGTCCGAACGCATCCGCGAACTGTCCACCATCAAGGTGCTCGGCTTCCATACCGGGGAGACGACCATGTACATCTATCGCGAAACGATCGTCCTGTCTGCGTTCGGAGTGCTGGCCGGATACGTGTTCGGTGCCGGCCTGCACCGATACATCATCACCGAGGTGCCGCCGGACGAGGTCATGTTCGACCCGGCCCTCGCCTGGCCCTCATTCGCCGTGCCGCTCGCCGTGGTGGTTGTGGTGCTCGCCATGCTCGGCTGGGTGGTGTACCGCCGTCTCAAGGACGTGGACATGCTCGGCGCGTTGAAGAGCGTGGAATGAGCCGGGAATGGAGAAAGAAAGGAAAACCATGAACCATCCGGTCGAATCGAATGATGCCGCCCCGCTGCGCTTCCGTGGCAAGATCGACTTCCAGTCGCACTACCTGCCTCCCGCGTATCTGGAATTCCTGCGCGCGCATTATCCCGGCAGCCCGGACGGTTATCCCACGCCCGACTACTGGACTCCCGACTGGCAGCGTGACAAGATGGACCTGCTCGGCATCGCCTATGCACATCTGGAACTCTCCTCGCCGAACGTCTTCCTGCCGCAGGCGGATGACTGTCTGCGGCTGGCCCGGAAGATCAACGACCAGGGGGCGGCAATCGCCGCCGAGGAACCGACCCGGTTCGGGCTGATTGCCACACTGCCCCTGCCATGGGCCGAGGAGTCCGCGGCGGAGGCCCGGCGCACGCTCGACGAGCTCAAGGCTGACGGCGTGGGACTGACGACCAACCACCATGGCGTGTATCTGGGTGACCCCCGACTCGATCCGGTGATGCGCGAACTGGACGACCGCGGCGCAATGGCGATCGTCCATCCCACCGCGCCGCCAGTGTCCGTGCCTGGCGCGTGCGAGGGCCTGTCCCTTCCTGCTTTCGAATACTTCGTGGAAACCACGCGGGCCTTCACCAACATGGTGTTGGAGGACACGTTCGTCAAGTTCCCGAACATCCGCTGGGTGATGCCGCATGCCGGCGCGTTCGTCTCCGTCCTCGCCGACCGGTTCGAAAGCTTCGCGTTCATGCTGCGCTTCGCCGACCCGGACCGCCGTGTCGACTATATGGACGCCATGTCCCATGTGTACTACGACCTTGCCGGATTCAGTGAGCCCAAGCAGCTCGCCGACCTTTTACGCAACGTGCCGGACACCCACCTGCTGTACGGGTCGGACACCCCCTACACGCCCATCGAGGCGGTGCTCGGCCAGGCTCGGGCGCTGGAGGGGACCGACAAGCTCACCGAGGAGCAGAAGCGCATGGCGTTCACCGGCAATGCGCTCGCCGTCAACCCGAAGCTCGCGGGGATCCCGGCATTGGCCCGGGCGGCTTCCGAGCCCACGGGGGATGCGGTGGGGGAGCGGGACGGACGGTGGTATGTGCGACTCCTGCACGATCTCTTCCCGCGCAGACATGTGGCCGTGCGCGTGCCTGTTCCGCCGCACGAGGCGGCCCCGAAGATCGCCGGAGCCGTCCGCGATGCCGGCGCCGCGCGTCTTGCGCCCGATTCCGGCGACGACCCGGCGCTCACCGCCCGCTATGACGTGCGGCTCAACTCGCCGGTGGGCGTAATCGCGATCCCTGTGATCGTCTCCTACGACGACGCGACCCGAACCTCGTTCCATGGCAAGGCGAAGGTCATGGGAATCGTGGCATCCTACCGGGATGGAGTGCGCGACGGGACGCGGCATTCGTTCGACATTCGCGTGCGTCTGCCGTTCGGCCCGCTCACCGTCCACCTCGATGCTGACGTGTCCGAACCTGACGGCTCGGTCGTGGGCACGGCCGTCGCGCCCCATCGCAGGCCCATGCCCTTCACCGGCCGGCGGCGCTGATCGATCTCGCATGCGTTTGTCTTCGAGCGCTTGAGGTGGGTATTACTGAAATCGAACGACAGACTGCCCGTATCGGGATGAAGGAAAGGAAGCATCATGTCCAAGCGCATGCTTGTCACGTATTTCTCCGCCACCGGCACCACCCGTGAGGTCGCCGAACGTCTTGCGCACGCGATCGGCGCCGACCTCAAAGAGATCGAACCCGCCGAGCCGTACACCGCCGCCGACCTCGACTGGCGTGATTCCGGCAGCCGCACCAGCGTCGAGCATCGCGACCGCGCCACGCGCCCGGCGTTGAAGACGCCGATCGACGTGAGCGGCTACGACGTGGTGTTCGTCGGATACCCGCTGTGGTGGGAGACCGCGCCGCGCGTGGTGCGCACGTTCCTTGAAAGCGAGGACTGGGAGGGCAGGACCATCGTCACGTTCGCGACCTCCGGGTCCAGCACGCGCGGTGCCGACGGCGTGCAACTGCACGATTCCGCGCCCGCCGCCCACTGGGTGCCGGGTCGCCGCGTGGGCGCAAATGAAAGCGAAGCCAAACTCGCCAAGTGGGTCGAGGGGCTGGCTCTGTAAATTGTAAAGTCGGCCATCGCGCCGCCCAGTCGCTTGCTGATCGCTTCGCTGACTGCCACGGTGTACCCCGTGAGTAGGCCGGAAGCTGATTGGCCTTGTACTGGCCTCTCGGAGGGCTCATACGAGACTGAGGGAGGGGCTGCGGTTTCGCTCACGCGTTCATCGCGCGAATACGACGCAGATCCGTGAGCACCCGCTGTGGTTGGTCGGACAGCGGGAAGTTGTCCTCGTCGCGCACGCCGTCGAGGCGACTGGAAGCGTCCGGTTCCAACGCGGCGAACAGCGGCTTGAGGTCAGGTTGCTCCTCGCCGCGCACGGCGACGAGTTCGAACGTCTTGCCCGTGGCGGCATCGCGGCCGAGGGCGTCCACCAGTGTGCGCGCTATCTGGTCGCGCGAGACGGCCCCATCTGACGGGCTGCCGGTGCGTCGGCCGTCCCCCTGCAGGAACACCAGACGGCGCTCGTCGGGCGATCCGTAGTCGAACCAGCCGGGCCGTACGATGGTGTACTCGTTGCCGCTCGCCCGCACCAGCCATTCTGATCGTCGCTGCGTCGACGTGCGAGCCCATCGTGAAGACGATGCCGTCGATGCCGTCCAGAGCGCGGGTGAACGATTCGACCGAGGTCAGGTCGCCTTCAAAGAGCTCGGCGCCCTGGGGCAGTCCGGCGCGTGAAGCGTCGCGCACCATGGCGCGGACTCGGTATCCCCGCCGCAGCGCCTCGGCGACGGCGAGTCTGCCGACGCTGCCGGTGGCGCCGACGAACAGTACGGATGACGGTCTGGTCATGATTGATTGCCTCTGTTCACTTGGTGGGCTGGAGCGGGCCGTAGAAATAGCTGGCGGTGGCGCCGCCGTCCACGAGCACGTCGGTGCCGGTGATGAACGCGCCGCGCTCGCTCATGAGCAGCTCGGCCACGTTGGCGATCTCGTCGGCGGTGCCGGGGCGTCCTGCCGGGCACTTGGCGAACATGTTCTTGTAGAAGTCGCCGCGCGGTCCGTTGAATTCGTCGATGGCCAGCGGCGTGACGACGATGCCGGGGGAGATCGAGTTGAGTCGCGCGCCGCGCTCGCCCCACGCCACGGACTGAGCCATCACGCGCTTCTCGTTGCAGCGTTTGGCCATCTGGTAGGCGTGCAGCGTGTCCATGATGTTGCCGGGCTGCAGCATGTCGAGGTCGAGCAGCTCCTCGGTGGGTGTGGTGGCCAGCAACCGGTCCTCCTCGGCGGTGAGCTGCTTCATGCGGTGGCCGGACTGGCTGGAGATCGTCACGCCCACGCCTCCGGGGGCGATGATCTTGCCCACTTCCTCGAGCAGTACGGCCGTGCCGTACAGGTCCACGTTGAGGATCGTCTCGATGGACGCCTGGCTGGGGGAGACGCCGGCCGCGTTGACCAACATGGTGACGTCGCCGAGGGAGGTCGCCATGTCGATGAGTTTGGTGATGGACTCGCGCGAGGCGAGGTCCACGGTTTCGGGGCGGGCGTCAAAGCCGGCGTTCCTCATGGTCTGCGCGATGTCGGCGGCGTGGTCGGGGTTCTTGTCCGCCACGAGGATGGTCATGCCGTATCCCATGCGGCGGGCGATGGCCATGCCGATCTGCCCGGCGCCGACCAGGATCATGATGTCGCGGGTGGAATGGGGTGATGCCATATGCGGTCCTTTCGCTGTGTTGTCGGATGGGATGACAGCAACGATAGGAGGGGTGAGAATGAATAACAAATACGGCTGATTAATGAAATTATATAACTATAATGCATATAGTTTCAATTGGTGTGCCTTAAATTGGCGTGAGGACGGTGAAGTGAACATGGAACTGCGGATATTGCGGAATTTCCTGACGGTGGTGGAGGAGGGCGGCGTGACCGCGGCGGCCGACGTCCTCCGCCTCAGTCAGCCGGCGTTGTCGCGGCAGATCAAGGAACTGGAGGAGGAGCTGGGCTAGTCCCTGTTCGTGAGGGGCAACAGGGCGAGGGAACTCGAACTGACGGACGCCGGACGGCTGATGTATCGCCGCGCACAGGAAATCGTCGACCTTTCGGACCGTGCCAAAGCGGAGATCCTCGCCGGTCGTGTCATAGTCGGCGATGTGCGCATCGCCGCGGCCCAGAGCGCGGTGATGCGCACATCGCCCGCGCGGCGGTGCTGATGCGTGAACGTCATCCGCGAGTCACCGTGTGCCTGCATGACGACTCCGGCGCCAACATCGTGGAACGGCTCGACAGCGGACTTGCCGATTTCGGCGTGCTTGTACAGCCGGTGGACATGGGCCGGTATGGGTCACTGCCATTGCCGGGAGGTGATCCGATGGGATTGCTCATGCGACATGACCATCCGTTCGCCTCCCGGACGGCGGTCACCGCGAAAGACCTCGAGGAGGTGCCGCTGATCATGCCGAAAGGAGTGCTCGGTCGGGGCGATCTGTCCGGTTGGCTCGGACGGTACGCCAAGCGCATCAATGTGGTCGGCACCATGAATCTGATGTACAACGCCAGCTGCTTCGTGCGGGAGGGTTTCGCATGCGCCGTGGGGCCACGGGATATGGTCGATACTTCACCGGACAGCGGGCTATGCTTCAGACCATTTGAGCCGGCAGTATCCACGCGTCTCGCGATCGCATGGAAGAACGGCCAGCCGCTGTCTCCCGCCGCAGAGGCGTTCCTTGAGGCTTTGCAGGACGCGCTGAAACCGAGACGGATGAGCTGACTATCCACGCACCCATATCATCACGGCATCGAGCCGGTTCAATGCCTTGATGGCTGATATCCCTCATCCGCCGTGCGTACGACCGGTTGTTTCTCGGCTATCTGTCATGGATGTTCACTGATGGCCCTTGCGGCGGCGAGGCGTCAGGGCCGCGGGCCCGTGCTTGCCGATCGCGAAGCACAGCGCGCGCAATCCGCCGATCCTCGGATCGGGACGTAGCCCGCGTCCGATGCGGTTCATCTGCAGCTCGAACCAGCTGATGACGAGGATGCCGCCGAACGCACGGTCGAGCGCCTTGACTCCGGTCGTCACCCACGGCAGGTCCACGCTGCCGTCCCAACGGTCACGGATGATCCGCTTCGGCAGGTCGGGCACGAGGGCCAACGGACGCGCGATGCCGATCATCTGCGTGATTCCCTCGTCGAGCGCGCGCTCCATGTCCCGCGCGTTGCGGAACCCGCCGGTCAGCGCCACCGGCACGGTGAGCTCGCCCTTGACGCGTCTGGCGAATTCGGTGAAGTACACGCCGCGCCTGCGGTCCTCGAGTGCGCCGCTGTTGGTTTGGATGACCGGCTTCTCGAGTGTGCCGCCGGAGATGTCGATCAGGTCGACGCCGCGCTTCTCGAGCTGCTTCATGACCCAGATGGATTCCTCCTCATCGAAGCCTGCGAACGACCCGCCGCGATCGTCGATCTTTGCGGCGATCGGCACGTCGCTGGAGTTGAGTTTCACCGCGACCGGGAACTTCGGCCCCACCGCCGCGCGCACCGCGTCGAACACCTCGAACAGGAAGCGTGCTCGATGCTCGATGTCGCCGCCGTATTCGTCGGTTCGCCGGTTGTCCTCGGGCGAGAGGAACTGGTTGATGAGGTAGCCGTGCGCCGCGTGGATCTCCACGCCGGTGAACCCGGCCTTCTTCGCGATCCGCGCCGTCGTGGCGAATCGGTGCACGATGTCGTGGATCTGCTCGACGGTGAGCGCGGTCGGTTCGGCGAAGAACCGTCCGTAGTCCCCTTCCAGTTTGCCGTCGCTGGGCGCGTACGGATGCTGGTTGATGGTGATGGGGGATTGGCGTCCTGGGTGGTTGATCTGCATCCAGCAATGGGCCCCGTTGCGGGTTCCTGCGGCGGCCCAACGGCGCAGCATGTTCAGATCGCGTTCGTCCTCGACCGCGACGTTGCCGGGTTCGCCGAGCTGCGTGCGGTCGACCATCACATTGCCGGTGACGAGCACGCCGGCGCCACCCTCTGCCCATGTGCGGTAGAGGCGGACGTGCCGTTCGGTTGGCGCGCAGTCGCGCCCGGCCATCGCCTTGTTCATGGCCGACTTGTAGAAGCGGTTCTTCACCGTGACCCCGCAGGGCAGAGTGAGGGGCGTTGCGATTCCCGAGATGGTCCCCGAGGTGGTTCCGGAGTTGATTTCCGGGGTGCGGTCTGCGTTCATGATGTTCCTTTCCTATGTATGAACGTCCAAGTTTTTACACTTGTCTAACTTCATCTGATCTGTACGATAATCCATTTTTGGACATTTGCAAAATTCTGGACGATAGGTTAGGGTAAAGCCGTTGGCATCACTGGCAACACGCCGGCGTCCCCATGCTGTTGCCGAATAGCCCCGAATGAACGAGCGAAAAAACGAAATGGACGTGACATGAAAAAGGATCTGAATGCAAAACTCTCCCGCGGCGCGCTGCGCACGCTCGACGCCTTCTCCGGCGCGATGATGGACCTGCTGCGCGCCAAGCCGCTCGCGTCGATCAGCGTCAACGAGCTGTGCGAACGCAGCTCGTATCCGCGCGCCACGTTCTACAACTACTTCGACGACCGCGATGATCTGCTGACCTATTGCTGGACCGCCCTGTCCGGAAAATCAAGGATCGGCGATCTCGAGGCGGCCGAGCCGGAGCGCCGTATGGACCTGGCACTCGACATGATGGCCGACATGCTCGAGGACAATGCCGTCCTGCTGAAGGAGGTACTCGAGCACAATCCGGTCGACGGGCCGATGTTCACCAGCCTGCGAGCCTTCATCACCGAACGCTCGCGAGACCTCATGTGCACGTGCGTCGACCGGGAGCGCCATGCGCTACCGGTCGAACTAATCGCCGATCACTATGCCAACACCTTGATGCTCGTGCTCGATTGGTCCTACCTGCGTGGGCATACGCTCACGCGCCCCGAACTGCACGACTACGTCCACGCTCTGCTCGCAGGCGCCACGGAGTATGGGCGGACCGTCGCGATTGCATAACGGATGTCCATAACGGATGTCCGCATCGGTCCGCACCGGCGCGGCTTATCAGGAAAACCATGTAAAATCAACTCTTGACTTTTTCGCCAATTCGGTATATGGACAGCGAAACGTGAACGATACACCGCAACGCTACGCTGTCAACAGCAATAAGCCCAAGAGTCGCGTCTCAACACGCGCCCGCTAATAATTGAGGTGATTTCGGTGACACTTAAAGCCCCGCTTGATCTCACGGTCCATGCTCCGGATGGCATGTACGACCCCTCCAACGAGCATGACGCCTGTGGTGTGGGTATGGTCACCACCCTTAACAAGCGCCCTGAGCACAAGATCGTCAAGGACGCCATTGAGGTGCTGGTCAATCTCGACCACCGCGGCGCCGTGGGCGCCGAGGAGAACACGGGCGACGGCGCCGGCATCCTCATGAGCATGCCGGACGAGTTCATGCGCGCCACCGTGCCCGCCGAACTGCCCGAAGCCGGCCACTACGCGGCGGGCATCGCGTTCCTCGACCGCGACATCGAAACCTCCGGCCAGCAGGAGCAGGCCATCGCCAGGATCGTGCGTGAGGAGGGCCTCGAGGTCCTCGCATGGCGCGTCGTGCC
Organism: Bifidobacterium callitrichos; assembly: GCF_008698085.1. NCBI lineage: Bacteria > Bacillati > Actinomycetota > Actinomycetes > Bifidobacteriales > Bifidobacteriaceae > Bifidobacterium > Bifidobacterium callitrichos. The sequence goes on along the minus strand of NZ_RZJP01000001.1, from coordinate 454,556 downwards.
GACCAACCCCGACGGACTCGGCCTGCAGGCGCTCGCCGCCATGCCGAGCTTCAAGACGCTGGTCATCGCCGATCCGCAGGGCGGTCTCGCCGGCATCGAACTGGATCGCAGGACCTTCCGCATCCGCAAGCGCGTCGAGCACGAGGTGGGCGTCTACTTCGCCTCCCTGTCCGCGCGCACCATCACCTACAAGGGCATGCTGACCACCATGCAGCTGACCCACTTCTTCCCGGATCTGGTGGACGAGCGCATGAAGGCAGTCATCGCCATCGTGCACTCCCGCTTCTCCACGAATACGTTCCCGAGCTGGCCGCTCGCCCAGCCGTTCCGCCTGCTGGCGCACAACGGCGAGATCAACACCATCCAGGGCAACCGCAACTGGCTGTCCGCCCGCGAGGGACGCCTGAGCTCCGAGCTGCTCGGCGAGTTCGAGCCGCTGCTGCCGATCGCCACGCCCGGCTACTCCGACTCCGGCACCTTCGACGAATGCCTCGAGCTGCTGCACCTCGCCGGCCGCTCCCTGCCGCACGCGATCAGCATGATGCTGCCGCCGGCGTGGGAGAAGAACGACCAGCTCGACCCGGATCTCAAGGCCTTCTACGAGTACAACAACACGCTGATCGAGCCGTGGGACGGCCCGGCCGACATCGTCTTCACCGATGGCACCCAGGTCGGCGCCCTGCTCGACCGCAACGGCTTCCGCCCCGGCCGCTGGCAGCTCACCGACGACGGCTACCTCGTGCTCGCCTCCGAGGCTGGCGTCCTGCCCGAGACCGAGCAGGAGCACATCGTCTCCAAGGGCCGTCTCGAGCCCGGCAAGATGTTCCTCGTCGACACGGCCGAGGGCCGTATCATCCCGGACGAGGAGATCAAGAGGACCCTCGCCTCCCAGCACCCGTACCGCAAGTGGGTCGAGGGCAACTCCGTGGAGATGAGCGACCTGCCCGCCCGTGAGCACGTCAACCACTCCGGCCAGTCCGTCCAGCGCCGCCAGCGCGCCTTCGGCTACACCGAGGAGGATCTCAAGATCGTCCTGACGCCGATGGCCAACACCGGCAAGGAGCCGCTCGGCTCCATGGGCAACGACACCCCGCTGCCGGTGCTCTCCAAGCGCTCGCGCATGCTGTTCGACTACTTCCACCAGAAGTTCGCGCAGGTCACCAACCCGCCGCTCGACTGGGAGCGCGAGGAGGTCGTCACCTGCCTCGAATCAGCGATCGGTCCGGAGCCGAACCTGCTGTCCGACACCGAGCTGCACGCCAAGAAGATCCTCATCCCGCTGCCGGTCATCAACTCCGACGAGATGGCGCAGCTCAAGCGTCTCGACAAGGCGCGCATCCTCGGCGGCTACTACCGCCCGTACGTCGTCAAGGGTCTCTATCAGGTGGCCGGCGGCGGCGAGGCCCTGCAGCAGCGTCTCGACGAGATCTTCGCCGAGATCGACGAGGCGATCGACAACGGCAAGAACTTCATCGTGCTGTCCGACCGCGACTCCAACCACACGTGGGGCCCGATCCCGTCCCTGCTGCTCACCTCCGCCGTGCAGCACCACCTGCTGCGCCGCCACACCCGCACGCAGATCTCCATGGCCGTCGAGGCCGGTGACGTGCGCGAGATCCACCACGTCGCGCTGCTCATCGCCTACGGCGCTGCCTGCGTGAACCCGTACCTCGCGTTCGAATCGGTCGAGAACCTCTCGCGCGAAGGCTACGTGAAGGTCGATCCGGCCACCGCCGTGAAGAACCTCACCAAGGCACTGTCCACCGGCGTGCTCAAGATCATGGCCAAGATGGGTGTCTCCACGATCATGAGCTACCGCGGCTCCCAGCTGTTCGAGGCCGTGGGCCTGAGCCAGGAGGTCGTCGACGAGTACTTCACCGGCACCACCACCCGCGTGGGCGGCGTCGGCCTCGACGAGATCGCCGAGGAGGTCGCCTCCCGCCACCGCGTCGCCTACCCGAACCAGTGGACCGCCTCCCCGCACAGGAACCTGAGGACCGGCGGCATCTACAAGTGGCGTCGCACCGGCGAGGACCACCTGAACGACCCCGAGGCCATCTTCCTGCTGCAGCAGTCCACCCAGCGCGGCGACTACAACATGTTCAAGAAGTACTCGGCGCACATCAACGACACCTCCAACAGGATCATGACGCTGCGCGGCCTGATGAAGTTCAACAACAGCCGCAAGCCGATCGACATCTCCGAGGTCGAACCGGCCTCCGAGATCGTCAAGCGCTTCTCCACCGGCGCGATGAGCTACGGCTCCATCTCGCAGGAGGCGCACGAGACGCTCGCCATCGCCATGAACCAGATCGGCGCCCGCTCCAACTCCGGCGAGGGCGGTGAATCCGACGACCGCATCGAGGATCCGCGCCGCTACAGCCGCATCAAGCAGATTGCATCCGCGCGCTTCGGCGTCACCTCCGACTACCTCGTGCACGCCACCGACCTGCAGATCAAGCTCGCCCAGGGTGCCAAGCCGGGCGAGGGCGGCCACCTGCCGGGCGCCAAGGTCCCGCCGTGGATCGCCAAGGTCCGCCACGCCACCCCGGGCGTCGAGCTCATCTCCCCGCCGCCTCACCACGACATCTACTCCATCGAGGATCTCAAGCAGCTGATCTACGATGCGAAGATGGCCAACCCGAAGGCCCGCGTCCACGTCAAGCTCGTCTCCGAGTTCGGCGTCGGCACCATCGCGGCAGGCGTGGCCAAGTGCCATGCCGACGTGGTGCTGATCTCCGGCTACGACGGCGGCACCGGCGCGGCACCGCTCAACGCGATCCGCCATGCCGGCACCCCGTGGGAGATCGGCCTGTCCGAAACGCAGCAGACGCTGATCTTGAACGGCCTGCGCTCGCGCATCGTCGTCCAGTGCGACGGCGAGCTCAAGACCGGCCGCGACGTGGTCATCGCCGCGCTGCTGGGAGCCGAGGAGTTCGGCTTCGCGACGGCCGCGCTGATCGTCGAGGGATGCGTCATGATGCGCGCCTGCCAGAAGAACACCTGCCCGCAGGGCATCGCCACCCAGGATCCGGAGCTGCGCGCCCGCTTCCGCGGCAAGCCCGAAAGCGTCGTGAACTTCTTCATGTTCATCGCCGAGGAGGTGCGCGAGATCCTCGCCCAGCTCGGCTTCCGCACGCTCGAGGAGGCCGTCGGCCACGTCGAGTGCCTGGATCAAGACGAGGCGATCAAGCGCTGGAAGTCCGACGGCGTCGACCTGACCAACGTGCTCAAGCAGTCCGGCCCGGTCCCCGGCACCATCCTGCACAACACCGAGCCGCAGAACCACGAGCTGGAGAAGGCGCTCGACAACAAGCTCATCGAGCTTGCCGAGCCCGCGCTCGACCACAAGGAGCCGGTGCGCATCGAGATGCCGATCCGCAACGTCAACCGCACCGTCGGCACGATGGTCGGCTACGAGATCACCCGCCGCTACGGCGCCGAGGGTCTGCCCGACGACACCATCGACATGACCCTGCATGGCTCCGGAGGCCAGTCGATCGGCGCGTTCATCCCGCGCGGCGAGACCATCCGCGTCTACGGCGAGGTCAACGACTACGCCGGCAAGGGCCTGTCCGGCGGACGTCTCATCGTGCGTCCGGAAGACGGCATCACCTTCGACCCGCATGAGGACGTCATCGCGGGCAACGTCACCGGCTTCGGCGCCACCTCCGGCGAGATGTTCGTCGCCGGCAAGGCGGGCGAGCGATTCGCCGTGCGCAACTCCGGCGCGACCTTCGTCGTGGAGGGCGTCGGCGACCACGGCTGCGAGTACATGACCGGCGGCACGGTCGTCGTGCTCGGCCCCACCGGCCGCAACTTCGGCGCCGGCTTCTCCGGAGGCAACACGTACGTGCTCGACCTCGACATGAAACAGGTCAACCCCGAGGCCGTCGAATCCGGCGCGCTGCTCTTCGAGCCGCTCGACGCCGAGACCTCCGACCTCGTGCGCGGCCTCGTCAAGCGTCACGCCGAGGAGACCGGATCCGCGTTCGCCGCGGGCCTGCTCGAGGACTGGGACGCGACCGCGAAGCGCATCACGCACGTCGTGCCGAAGCACTTCCTCGCCATGACCAAGGCCATGGCCGAGGCCGAAGCGGAACACATCGATTTCAATACGCCCGGTGCCTGGGAGCAGGTGTACGAGCACGTTATGGAAGGAGCGCACTGAGATGGGCGACCCGAGAGGATTCCTGAAAGTCCGCACCCGTAGGGAGCTGGCGGAGCGTCCCGTCGCCGAGCGCATCAAGGACTGGTTCGACGTCCACGCCGAGTCCGGTCTGCAGCCGTGGACCACCGAACAGGCGGCCCGCTGCATGGACTGCGGCACCCCGTTCTGCATGACCGGATGCCCGCTGGGCAACCTCATCCCGGAGTTCAACGATCTGGTCCGTCAGGAGCAGTGGGAGGACGCCTACCAGCGTCTGAGCCTGACCAACAACTTCCCCGAGGTCACGGGCCGCATCTGCCCGGCCCTGTGCGAGCAGGCCTGCGTGCTGGGCATCCACCAGCCGCCGACGATGATCAAGAACGACGAGTGCACGATCATCGACCAGGCATGGGATCTCGACTACGTCAAGCCGATGCCTCCGCAGCGTCTGACCGACCAGACCGTCGCGGTCGTCGGCTCCGGCCCCGCGGGCCTCGCCGCCGCGCAGCAGCTCACGCGAGCCGGCCATACCGTCGTCGTCTACGAGAAGGACGATGCACTGGGCGGCCTCATGCGCTACGGCATCCCGAACTTCAAGCTCGAGAAGACGCTCATCGACCGCCGCATCGAGCAGATGGAGGCCGAGGGCACCCGCTTCGAGACCAACGTGGAGATCGGCAAGGACATCGCGTGGGACGACCTGCGCGACCGGTACGATGCGGTCGTCGTGGCCATCGGCTCCCGCGTGCCGCGCGACATGAAGATCCCGGGCCGCGAGCTCAAGGGCATCCACTTCGCCCTCGACTTCCTGCCCGACGCGACCCGTCGCATCTACGGCGTCAAGCCGGTCAACGACATCACCGCCAAGGACAAGCACGTCATCGTCATCGGCGGCGGCGACACCGGCTCCGACTGCCTCGGCACCTCGATCCGTCAGGGCGCGAAGGACGTCACCGTCCTGCAGATCATGCCGAAGGAACCGGCCACCCGACCCGACAACCAGCCGTGGCCGACCTTCGCCCGCACCTACCAGAAGACCACGTCGATGGCCGAAGGCGGCGAATACCTGTACTCCACCGATTCGGTGAACTTCATCGGCTCGGACGAAGAGCAGGAGCGCGTCCACGTCGAGAACTCCGCTACCGCCGAAGGCTTCATCGCCGACGAGACCGGTCACGTCACGGGCCTGAAGATCGTCTCCGTCGCCCCCGGCGAGAACGGTCCGTTCACCCGCCAGCCGGGCACCGAGCGCGTGCTGCCCGCCGACCTGGTGCTCATCTCCGTCGGCTTCCTGCACCCGGACACCACCACGATGCTCGACCAACTGCCCGTCGAACTTGACAAGCGCGGCAACATCGCCCGCAACGACAAGTTCGCCACCTCCCAGGACGGCGTCTTCGTGTGCGGCGACGCCGGCCGCGGCCAGAGCCTCGTCGTGTGGGCCATCGCGGAGGGCCGCTCCTGCGCCGCCGCCGTTGACGAGTACCTCTCCAGCGAGCACGTCAGCGAGCTTCCGGCCCCGATCACGGCCTCTCAGCGCCCGATGATGCTGCCGCGCTGAGCCGGTTTGAGGGAATATAGAACGAACATAGTGAAATCCTGCGGTACTATCTACCGCAGGATTCTTTTTTACCAAAGGAGTGGTTTGAATGCCGAATCGTGCGGAACGTCGCGCCAAGGCGAAGGCCGATCGTAGGGGAGTGCCGTCGCAGTACGACTCCACCCGCGGCCGCGGCCGGTCAGGAATGATCGATGAGTATCAGCTGCAGGAGCGTTCCCGCAGACTGCAGGAGGGCGAGTCTGTCGGTCCGTGGAAGCCGACCGGCGGCACGATCGAGACCGACGCCGAGAACGCGACGCTCACCACCAACCCCAACTACCGGGATCCGCAGGCGTTCCGCGCCCCGCATTCGACCCGCCAGTGGTTCCGCGTGGGCAGCTGGACGCTGATCACGCTCGCCGTCATCGCGTTCTTCGTGGTCATGTGGCTGCCGAGCGCCGCCCGCCCGATGTGGCTCGTCGCCACCGTCGCCGGCGTGTTCATCGTCGGCGTGGTGAGCCTGTTCTTCACCGCCGGCGACTCGAAGCACAATCCGAATCTCGATCAGAACGGTACCGCCGTCTGATCAGTCCGACCGCCGTCCGGAATCCGTTGACGGAATCGCAGGACCTGCAAATGACGCGAATATGAGAAAAGCGCACGATATGATGTCGTGCGCTTTTCTCATGTAGTTCGTCTACTTCGTGCCGCCGTTCATATAGTCGATGTCGAAGCCGGCGGCCGTATTGTACGTGATCACATGCTCGTCGATCGAGCCGTCGGACGTGCGGATGTCCACGTCCACCGTGCGGGGGAGTAGCTCGTCGCCCGTATACCGCGGGGTCGCCATGTACTCGATCGTGCCGTTCCTGTGCGAGCGGAGCCAGTCACGTGCCCGGGACTCCGTGTAGGCCATGCCGCCCGGCGTCGCGTCGTTGTCACCCACGTTCTGCGTTCGGGTGCCGGTGACCATGTTGCGCTCGGCATCCTCGCCGCCGAGGCTCTTGGCGATGAGGTGCGAACGGTTGAACAGATATCCGTGGTACTTGTCGCCGTCGGAGAAGACAATCTCGACCTTCGGATTGTGCTCCGGCCATCCGGCGATGGTGTCCGGCATGTCACGCTCCCTGTCGGAGCCGGATTGCATGAGCTGGTATGTGACGACGCCGACCGCCATGCCGGCCCGACCCAGCGAGTCAAGCTCCGAGTAGCGGATCTCGCCGGTTGAAGGCATGGTCCCGGCTGCGGAGAAATCGGCCTTGCCAGTCACCTTGTAGTAGTTGGGCGCATCCGTCTCGGACCAGGTGCCGTCACTGCCGGATGATGTCGAAGAACTCGACTGCGATGCACTCGACTGCGAACTGTTCGCATAGTTGCGCGCCTCGTCGATCAGCGACTGCGCGTCGGACGCCGAGCATCCGCCGGCCGTGATCGTCAATAGACCGGCAAGCAGTCCGGCAATGACCTTGTTGAACAATGCATGCTTGTGCGACACGATGGTATTCCTCTCTGACGTCGTGATGCATAGATTCGTCATCCTACAACCTGATTGCCAAAACCGGGTGCCTGACTCACGAGACGTTCACGATCACGTTCACGTTCACAGCCAGGAGGCGGACGGGTAAGTAGTCGAATGCAATGCGGGGATACTGTATCGCGGAATCAGGAAACGCAGGATGCAAGGTTGTGCGTTTTTCCGTATGTCGTGCCGTAGAGTGGGAACTGCTGGATTCTCTAATCGTCAAAGAGAGGTAGGAACCAATGAAGGTCGACATTCTCACCCGTGAATACCCGCCGCACGTCTACGGTGGAGCCGGCGTGCATGCCGAGGAGCTGTCCAAGGTGCTGGCCGAGCGCGTCGACGTGACCGTGCGCGCGTTCGACGGCCCACGCACCGAGGCCGATGTGCCGGCCATCCCCAACGCCGCCGAGGCGAAGGGATCGCTCAAGGTCGTCGGATACGGCACCCCCGACGAGCTGGCTGACGCGAACCCGGCGCTGAAGACCTTCGGCGTGGACCTGCAGATCGCCAACGACGTGGACGCGGACATCTCCCACGCCCACACGTGGTACGCCTGCCTAGCCGGCTACCTCGCCAAGATGCTGCACGGCACGCCGCTGGTCATCACCGCGCACAGCCTCGAACCGTTCCGTCCGTGGAAGCGCGAGCAGCTCGGCGGTGGCTACAACCTGAGCTCCTGGGCCGAGAAGGACGCCTACGAGCACGCCGACCGCGTCATCGCCGTCTCCGGCGGCATGCGCGAGGACATCCTCACCGCCTACCCGGACCTCGACCCGGACAAGGTCGTCGTCGTCCACAACGGCATCACGATGTCCGATTTCGAGACCCCCGCCGAGGATGATCCGGCGTGGGGCGTGTTCGATCGCTACCACATCGACCGCTCGAAGCCGACCCTGCTGTTCGTCGGCCGCATCACCCGTCAGAAGGGTCTGCCATATCTGCTTCAGGCCCTGCACCTGATCGACAAGGGCATTCAGGTGGTGCTGTGCGCCGGCGCGCCCGACACCCCGGAGATCGCCGAGGAGGTCAAGACCGCGTTCGCCAAGCTCGATGAGGAGCGCGGCAACATCATCTGGATCGAGGAGATGCTGTCCCGCCCGGAGCTCAACGCCCTCGAGCACGGCTGCGACGCGTTCATCTGCCCGTCCATCTACGAGCCGCTCGGCATCGTCAACCTCGAGGCCATGGCCTGCGGTCTGCCGGTCGTCGCCTCCGCCACCGGCGGTATCCCCGAAGTCGTCGTCGACGGCGAGACCGGCTACCTCGTGCCGATCGAGCAGCTGCGCGACGGCACCGGCACGCCCACGAACCCGGACAAGTTCGTCCACGACATGGCCGCCGCCATCGACAAGGTCATGGCTGATCCGGAACTCGCGAAGAAGATGGGACAGGCCGGCTACGAGCGCGCCCGCGACCACTTCAGCTGGGAGTCCATCGCCGACAAGACCGTCAAGGTCTACGAGGACGTGCTCGCCGAACAGAAGTGACGCTCGTCCGATAACTGATTGACAAATGGGCCTTCCCTTGCACGAGGGGAGGCCCATCGTCGATAATCGGCGGAAAGCGCACGAGAGAACGTGCACACATACCAATGGCAACGGAGAGGACCCATCGCATGACCGAGAACGTCAGCAACACCGCAAACACCGCAGCAGACGCCTGCGACGACAACGTCGTGCTCAGGCTCGAGGACGTCGAGTTCCGCCGCAAGCGCCGCGTGATCATCACCGACGTGAACCTAACCATCCGAGCGGGGGAGCGCTGGGTGCTGTTCGGCCCCAACGGCATCGGCAAGTCCACCGCCGTGGGCATGCTCGCCACCCGCACCTTCCCATCGGAAGGCCGCGTGTTCATCCTTGGACATCAGCTCGGCAAATACGACGTGTTCAAACTGCGTACGCGCATCGGACTGGCCTCCGCCGATCTGGGCCGTCAGTTCCCCGAATTCGAGGATCCGCTCGACGCGGTCGTCACCGGATTGTCCGCCGTGACCGGACGCTGGCGCGACACGTACACCGAGGAGGAGTACGCGCGCGCCCGCAACCTGTTGAGCGACTTCCGCGTGAGCTACCTGGAGGGCAAGGAGATGTGGCGACTGTCCGAAGGCGAACGCACCCGCGTGCTCATCGCCCGCGCGCTGATGGGCAACCCGGAGCTGCTCATCATGGACGAGCCGACCACCGGCCTCGATCTGGGAGGCCGCGAGCAGGTGATGCGCACGCTGAGCCGTATCGGACAGGAGGATTCCAACCGTGCGGTCGTGCTCGTCACGCATCGTCTTGAGGAGATCCCCGCCGGATTCGACCATATCGCCATCATGGGCCGCAAGCCGATCCCCGCCGAGGACGCCACCGAGGAGGGACTCGACTCGGCCGGCAACCCCGGCGCCGGCACCATCATCTACACCGGTCCGCTCGAGGAGGGTCTGACGAGCGAGCGCCTGTCCGCCCTGTTCGGCATGCCCATCGAGGTCGAGCATTCCCACAACCGCTGGTCCGCCTTCGCCGTGTGAGAAGATTCCGTGTGATGCGGTTCCGTGTGGAAAACCGGATCGCACGGGAGCTGCGGAGCGTGCGGAATGTGTGGGGGCAAGACGGGGGTCGGTTTCGGCGCATCGTGCCCTATTCGTTGTGCAGCATCGAGAGCATGTACATGGGAAGGTATGTGACGCCGTCCTTCTCGCTCACGTTGGTTTCGGCGAGGACATAGGCTTTGTCGATGTCGTATCCGGGCGTCGACAAAGCGTTGTCGAGAGCGGCGTGAGATCGGAATCTGGCTCCCGATTTGATTTCCAGCGCCAATATGTCGCCGTCGGCCGTTTCGACGAGGAAGTCGAGCTCCCCGATGCCCTTTTTGGTGAAGTAGTACAGGTGGTCGAACCCGTGCGCGACGAGTTCCTGTGCGGTGACGTTCTCATAGACGCCGCCCATGTTCATTGAGGCGTTGCCGTCGAGAATACCCAATGCGGATTTCTTGCCGTAGGACCCGACCAATAGGCCTACGTCCGAGTAGAACAGCTTCATCAGCCGACGTTCCGAATTGGCTCGCAGTGGGGTGATCGGAGCGGCGGCGTTGAAGACCGGTAGTGCCACGTTGGCCCCGGTGAGCCACAGGAATTCGTCTTCGATCTGGCTGAATCGCTTGACGTCGGTGATGGAACTGATCCGGAACCGGCGGTTCTGGCTTTGCAGCTCGTTGGGGATGAGCCGGTAGATCTCCTGGATGGTGAGCCGGTTCTCCTTGGGCGCGTATTGCTTGATGTCGTGCTCATAGTATGTGCGGATGTTCGATTGGATGGCCCGCACGGGGTCGATGGTGTTGTTTTCGATGAAGGAGGTCACGGCTGCCGGCATGCCGCCCACCAGCAGATAGCGGTGGAACAAGTCGGTAAGTCGACGATGGATGAAATCGGGGACTTCACTCGTGTTCGTAAAGCATTCGCGTACGACGTCGAACGCGGTTTCCACGAGTCCGTTCGCCCAGCAGAATTCCTCGAAGTCGAGCGGATACATGGCGAATTCGTCCAGATAGCCGACGGGCAGTGATCGGACGTCCTCCAGTTCCACGCCCAGCAGCGAGCCGGAGAGAATGTAGTCGTAGTCTCCCTTGTCCACGAGTCCTTTGATGAAGGTCACGATCTGGGGACATTGCTGGATCTCGTCGAGGAACACCAAGGTCTCTCCTGGAACAAGTAATCCGCTGGCCGCGACGGAGATGCGAAACAGCAGGTCGTCGGGACTTGTCGCCTGAGTGAAGGACTGTCGGGCGTTGTCGTCAAGCACGAGGTTGAATTCGACCATATGTTTGTATTCGGCGCGGCCGAACTCCTCGATGATGAAGGTCTTGCCCACCTGCCTCGCACCGGTCACCAGCAACGCTTGCTTGGTCTTATGGGTTTTCCAGAATTTGATGCGTTCGTAAGCCTTGCGTTTCAACGTCTCCACCTCCGTATATGACATTCGTCTGATTTCAGTATAGACCGTTTATTGCACTTATCTGATTCTGGAATACTTTATTTTGAGCACTTATCGCTATTTCGGTGACGCCTATATCGACACTCGTCGTGATTCGTGTGGCCGCTATATCGACATTCGTCGCGTTTGATGATCCCGTGCGACGAGATACGCGCGGCCTACCGCAAGCTGCACCTGTACGACGCGTTCAACGCCCGCGAATCAGACGTGGTGTGGTGCAACGCCACGCCCGCGGATGGCGATGATGAGGCCGCCGGACATGAGGCCGACATCACCGATGCCGGCAATGATGTTGGTGCTATTGGAACAGGCCTACACGAGTCTCATGAACGTGGCCGAACCCGGCTACAAGGACTGGGTGAGGATACGACTTGCCGTTTGATGCAAACAGCGTATATCCTTATGTATATACGTAAGGAGGTGATGGCACATGCTTGCTACGGCCACCGTCACGAAATGGGGGAACAGCGAGGGGATTCGAATCCCGCGGGAGGTCAGGGAGCTTGCCGGCATCCATGAGGGGAGCTCGGTGACCATGGAGGTGAAGGACGGTGCGATCGTCATACGCCCGGTCTCCACACCCACACGGAGGATGGGGCGATATGTCCTGCCGGATCTTGACGCCCTGTTCTCTGACTATCAGGGCCCGCAGCCTACGGAGGATGGGTTCGCCAATCCCGCAGGGCAGGAGGAGCTGTGACCGGCAACGGATACCGCAGAGGAGACATCGTCGTCGCGGATCTCGATCCGTCGGCCGGTCACGAACAGCGCAAAAGGCGGTATCTGTTGGTTGTGGGAAACGAACAGTTCAACCGTACCTGCAACCTGACTTTGGCGTGCGCCATCACGTCGGCCGACAACGGATACCCGTTGCATGTCCCGGTCCATCCGATTTCCATGGGCGAATCGATCGAGGGATTCGTTGAGGTGGAGCAGCTCAAGGCGCTGGATCTGGCAGCGAGGGGTGCCGAAGTCGTCGGATGGGTGCCGAGTGATGAAATGGATCGCATCACCGGGATGATTCTGGCCTGCTTCGCATGAGCTGAACGACCGCGTACGGTGATCACACCCGGGACCCGGCGGGCGGGTTGTCCGGTTACCTTGGTTGTCCGGTTGGATAAGGTGATGCGGGCAAGGGCGTAATTGCCGGAAAAGTGCCGGATAGTGTGTCTGATATGCCGTGTCCTCGATCCATGACCGCTCAATCGTCTCCGACACCGGATGGAAGGTCGTGCTCGGCCGTGGTTTGGACATCTATCAACCGTACAACGACAAGGACTGGCTCAATCCGTTGACCAGACTTCAACAACTGCGTCGGGTGCGCGCATGCGATATCACCTATATCAGGAACGAATCGCATGCCTCCGAAAACGGATCGAGCATGAAGGCCGCATAATTCGGTCTAACGTCGCAAGGCACACCATCCGTCGCACATATCGCACCCGCATCAATCACCCCGCCCGCCATGCGTGACGGGCGGCGGATCTTGGTGCGGGCGCGTGTATTATCGTGCGGTATGAGTGAGACTGAACCGAAGTTCCGTTACAACGCCGCACTGGCGCAGGACATCGAAAACAAATGGCAGAAGAAGTGGGATGACGAGGGCACGTTCTGGGCCGCCAACGTCTCCGGCGACCTGAAGGACGGCAAGGGCCGCAACGCCGAGGGACGCCCCTCCTACTTCGCGATGGACATGTTCCCCTACCCGTCCGGCAAGGGCCTTCACGTCGGCCACCCGCTCGGCTACCTCGCCTCCGACGTGGTCTCCCGCTACCACCGCATGAAGGGCGAGAACGTCCTGCACGCCATGGGCTACGACGCCTTCGGCCTGCCGGCCGAGCAGTACGCCGTGCAGACCGGCCAGCACCCGCGCATCACCACCGAGCAGAACATCGCCAACATGTCCCGCCAGCTGCACCGCATGGGCCTGAGCTTCGACAACCGCCGCACCTTCGCCACCATCGACCCCGGCTACGTGCGCTGGACGCAGTGGATCTTCTCTCGCATCTACGACGCCTGGTACGACGAGGACGCCACCAACCCGTCCGGCACGAAGGGCTCCGCCCGCCCGATCGCCGAGCTCGTCGCCAAGTTCGAGAACGGCGAGAAGGCCATCCCCGGCCACGAGTCCGACGGCAAGACGTGGGGTCAGCTCACCGACGCCGAACAGCAGGACATTCTGAACGACTTCCGTCTGGCCTACATCTCCAAGTCCCCGGTCAACTGGTGCCCGGGCCTGGGCACGGTGCTCGCCAACGAGGAGGTCACCGCCGAAGGCAAGTCTGAACGCGGCAACTTCCCGGTCTTCCAGCGTGAGCTGCGCCAGTGGTCGATGCGCATCACCAAGTACGGCCACCGCCTCATCGAGGACCTCGACGGCATCGACTGGCCCGAGAAGGTCAAGCTCATGCAGCGCAACTGGATCGGCGAAAGCCACGGCGCCTCCGTGCACTTCGAGGTCGACACCCCCAAGGGCGTCAAGGACATGGAGATCTACACCACCCGCCCCGACACCCTGTTCGGCACCACCTTCGCGGTCGTCTCCCCGGAGCACCACCTGCTCGAGGATGTGCCCGCCGAATGGCCGGCCGAAACCCCCGATGATTGGAAGGGCGGCTACGCCAACCCGGTCGAGGCCGTGAAGGCCTACCGTCTCGCGGCCGAATCGAAGACCGCGAAGGACCGCGTCGACGAGGCCGGTGAGAAGACTGGTCTGTTCACCGGCCTGTACGCCATCAACCCGATCACCGGCGCGAAGCTGCCGCTGTTCACCGCCGACTACGTGCTCATGGACTACGGCACCGGCGCGATCATGGCCGTGCCGGGCGGCGACCAGCGCGACTACGACTTCGCCACCAAGTTCGGCCTGCCGGTCATCTACACCGTCCAGCCGCTGCCCGAGTCGGGTGACGACCTTGCCAACTACGAGGGCAAGGCGCCGTTCGTCTCCCATGACGGCATCGTCATCAACTCCTGCGTCGAGGCCACCAAGGCCAAGGGCGACGCGCTCTCCCTCAACGGCCTGCGGGTCGATGACGCCATCGCCAAGGTCAACGAGTGGCTCGAGTCCGCCGGCGTCGGCAAGGGCACCGTCTCCTACCGTCTGCGCGACTGGCTGTTCTCCCGCCAGCGTTACTGGGGCGAGCCGTTCCCGATCGTCTACGGCGAGGACGGCACCCCGCACCTGCTGCCCGATTCGATGCTGCCGATCGGTCTGCCGGATGTGCCCGATTATCAGCCGCGCACCTTCGACCCGATGGACGCCGAATCCAACCCGGAGGCGCCGCTGAGCCGCAACGAGGACTGGGTCAAGGTCACGCTGGACCTCGGCGACGGTCCGAAGACCTACTACCGCGACACCAACACGATGCCGAACTGGGCCGGCTCCTGCTGGTACTACATGCGCTACATCGACCCGTCCGACACCGCGCACATGGTCGAGAAGGACGAGTTCGACTACTGGATGGGCCCGAACCACAACAAGTACTCCGGTGACGAAGGCGGCGTCGACCTGTACATCGGCGGCGTCGAGCACGCCGTGCTCCACCTGCTGTACTCGCGCTTCTGGCACAAGATCCTCTTCGATCTGGGCTACGTGGATTCGGCCGAGCCGTTCCACAAGCTGTTCAACCAGGGCATGATTCAGGCGTACGCCTACACCGACGACCGCGGCCAGTACGTGCCGGCCGACGAGGTCGTGGAGGGTCCGGCCGACGCCAACGGCGAGCCGACGTTCACCTGGCACGGCGAGCACGCCAACCGCGAGTTCGGCAAGATGGGCAAGAGCCTCAAGAACATCATCACCCCGGACTACATGTACGAGAACTACGGCGCGGATACGTTCCGCCTGTACGAGATGAGCATGGGCCCGCTCGACGAGTCCCGCCCGTGGAACACGCGCAACGTGGTCGGCGGCATGCGTTTCCTGCAGCGTCTGTGGCGCAACGTCATCGACGAGGAGACCGGCGAGGCCCATGTCAGCGAGGAGACGCCGGACGCCAAGACGCTCAAGCTGCTCAACAACACGATCGCCGACGTGACGGTCGAGATGGAGGGCATGCGTCCGAACACCGCCATCGCCAAGCTCATCGTGCTCAACAACCACCTGACCTCCCTTCCGGCCGTGCCGCGCGCCGCCGTCGAGCCGCTGATCCTCATGCTCGCCCCGATTGCACCGCACATCTGCGAGGAGATGTGGTCGCGTCTCGGTCATGACGAGTCCCTGTCCGCCGCCCCGTGGCCGGTGGCCGACGAGCGTTACGTCGGTCAGGACACCGTCACCGCGGTCGTGCAGATCAAGGGCAAGGTGCGTGCCAAGCTCGAGGTCTCTCCGGACATCGATCCGGCCGAGCTCCAGAAGCTTGCGCTCGAGGCCGTCGCCGACCGTCTCGGCGGCAAGGAGCCGCGCAAGGTCATCGTCAAGGCCCCGAAGATCGTGTCGATCGTCCCGGCCGAGTGACCACGAGTGATCGGTTGATTCCGATCATCGTCCGTTTCCGACGGCGAATGTGAAGAAACCGAAGGGTTCCGTCCACATTCGCCGTTCGGCTGGACTCAACGCCCATACAACCCCACCGTGGGAGGTATGGGCGTTCATTTTTCCTCCGGGCCGGATGCCGATTCCCGGCCGCATTCCCGTGATCCCCGTGATCCCCGTGATCTGCGTGGTCCGTCGTCTCGGCGTGCCCCCTCGCGTCCGACCATGGATTCCGTACCATTGCCGCCGCGTCCGGCAGTGTCTCAGTCTCATCCGCCGGCCGTGCAGCCGGTAACGACGTATACGACGTCATCTCCTCCGTCTCATTCGTCGCATCCTTCTCCCGACGACGATTCGACAATCAGGCGGTCGGAATCGCTCTCGCTCTCCCGTCTGACCGGCGTCAACGGTGCAGACACGAGCGTCGACGAATTCGAACGTCGTGCACGCCACGGCAGGCCGCGATTGCGGTTCACCGCAACCCACGCGCTGGCGGCGATCCTCATCATGACGTTCGTCACCTGCATGAGCCTGACGCTGCTCATCCAACAATCGATCAACTACGCCGCCATCGACGGCGCTCGGCACACACAGGAGCAAACCGCCGATCCGGGTGCTTCGGACGCTGATGGGGATGAGACCGATTCGAACGGACAGACCGGTTCGGACGATGCGGACAAGACGGCAGACGATGCCGAAACCAGTACCGAAGCAGGTGACGGAACCTCCGAACCGCAGTCCGCTCCGACCGCACCCGATCCCGCCGATCCCCGACTTGACCTCAACACCGCCACGCTGGAGCAACTGGACGCCATCCCCGGCATAGGGCCGGTCACGGCGCAGAAGATCCTCGACCATCGTCAACGGATCGGACGGTTCACCAGCGTCGACCAGCTCCTCGACGTCTCCGGCATCGGAGCGAAGACCCTGGAGAAGATTCGACCGAAGGTCAGGGTCTGATGAACGGGATGACGGGCGCACGCGGGTCGCGCGAGTCCCGCGTCGAATGCGGCAGCCGCGATCGGCGTCTCCTTCCCGTCGCGATCACGCTGTGGACGGCATGCCTGTCCGCAAGATTCCTGTTCGACGCTCTGGTGACATCGATCACGGGTGGCGGCACCCTTGACGGCGCGACGATCGCGATCATCGTCGCAGCGGCGGCCGACATCGGCATCGCGATCTGGCTCCTGTCCACCCGACTCGCGCGTATCGGCATCGGGCGGGAGATCGTCATGGTGTGCGTGATGACCGCGCTGCTCGGCATGATCGCGACCTGGTCCGGCATGGCGATCGCATGGCATGATCCGGCGGCGGCGAAGGCGCGGGAGACATCCGGATACATGCACATCGAGGGAACGGTCATCGAACCGGTGCAGGTCTCCTCCAATCGCGAGGCCGATTGTCAGGCGGAAATGCGATTGCAGGCCATCGACGACGGCACCATACGCGTTGGATCCTACGCGCAGGTACGTGTGTTCGCATCGGACGACGACTGCGCTCGCATCCATCGCGGCGCCGTGTATCGCGTGTCCGGCGCGTTCGGCGAGGCACGATTCGGCTCGACCCCGCTGTGGATGAGCGTGCAGGGCAAGGATGGATTGCGTCTGCTGCAGGAACAGCCATGGCCCGAACGGTGCCGCGAACATGTGCAGGAGTCGTTCTTCCGAGCGACCTCGGGCCTGTCCGAACAGGGGCGCGTGCTCGTGCCGGGGCTCACGATGGGATTCCTCGGACAGGATCATCTGCCATCCGCGTACGATGCGCGTCCGATCAACGACACCTACGCCGCCCAGCTTGAGGAACGCTTCCGCGCCGCCGGCATCATGCATCTCATGGCCGTCTCCGGCGGACACTTCGTCATCATCGCGGGACTGGTGTGTCGCGCATGCGCCCGTCTGCTTGTGCCACGGCGGATCGTGGCCATCCTGTGGGTGGTCTCCACGGCGGTGCTCGCCTCGTTGATGGCACCGGGAGACAGCGTCTCCCGTGCACTCGTCATGGGGTGGATCGGCGCCGCAGCCCTGTATCTGGGGCGCAGAACGCAGGCGTTGAGCGCCCTGTGCGTGACCGTCATCGTCATGCTGCTGGGCGATCCGAGCCTGGCATGGAGCTACGGGTTCGCGCTTTCGAGTGCGGCCGTGCTGGGCATCGTCATGATGTCCGGGCCGATTGCCGAGGTGATGGCGCTGCTGCTGCCGGATAGGCTCGCCGATGCGCTGGCGATGACGCTCGCCGCACAGACCGCCACGCTGCCGATACAGGTGATGATGGAACCGCAGCTGCCGGTATGGTCGATTCCGGCGAACCTGCTCGTCGCGCCGGTCGTCGATTTCGCCACGATCATGGGGCTTGTCGGCCTCGCCGTCGCATGGGTGAACGTCGATGCGGCGTCAATATTCGCATGGATCGCCTCGTGGGGAACCCGCGTCATGGAACGGGTGACGATGTGGCTTGGCGGCGGTGATCACGCGGTCGTGCCATGGGCCGGGGGAGTGGGCGGGGCGCTGCTGCTCGCCGGGGTCGAAGCGGCGATCATCATCGCCGTCATCGCAATAGCCCGCATGCTCGGCCCTTCACAGGCCGCCCATGCGCTTCCCGGCATACCGTTCACCGCGAACCCACGCAATCGGATCCGCATCTGGTGGGACGACACGATCCGCATGATCCGGCATCTCGACCAATACCTCGACTAGTCAGGATCGGACGGTCGAATGGCCGGACGCGTCTGCCGCCTGATCGCATGTCATCCCGCCTGCTGACGGAACTGCTTCCAGATGTCGGCGAGGTTGCGGTTGTCCGAGGTCCTGCGCCACACGGAGAGTCCGCCGGCGCTCTTCCCACCGGCGGCGGCCTTCGCGGCCGCGGTTGGCGAGGCGTGGGTGGAACCGTCGTCGAGACGGAACCTGCCGTCCTCGGTGACGGTCGCGAACCAGCGTTCGCCCTTGCGCGGACGATCCCATACGAGCTTCTCGCCGGGGATGAGCAGCCCGGCCTCCACGACCTGCTTGATCGTCACGCGACGTGAGCTGTGCACGGGACGTGCGATCCTGCCATGGCCCGCGAGCTCGTCGATGTCCTGACTCGTCAGATCGGTATGGTTCTCGTCGTATCGGATCTCCCAACGGTCCGCGATCAGACGGATCGTCTCCTCCTGACGGTGGCGCAGCATCTCCGGCGTGCACTCGTTGAAGTGCTTGAGCTGTTCGGTCAGGGGGAATCGGCGTGAATCGGCGCGCATGAGCATGCGGTCGCGGCGTCCCGCGTAGTCGGTCAGCTTATCGAGCTGGTCCTCGGATCCCTGGGCGAGCGCCATGTTGCCCAGACGGTACATCCAATAGTCGTGCGTCTCCTGCGTCCAGCCGGATGCGGCGAACGCCGACTTCGGATCGAACGCCACCGGCATGATCGGCAGGGCGCTGAGCTTGCGCGGTCGTGACAGATGCGTTTCGGCGGCCTGATCGTTGGCTCTGATCAGCAGCAGGCGGATCAGATCGTCATCGCCCTGCATCTCGCCGTGCAGACGTACCAATGCTCCGGCGCGGTCGTCGGACGAGATCGACAGGGCGCGGATCATGCGCACCGGATACCCCTTGTCGAGGTCCCGGATGGCCGCGGCCGCATGTCCGCGCCTGCGGAACGGCGCGGTTCTGTTCAGCGTGTCGACGCCGGTGATACGCTCCAATGCCGCGAGTATCTCGTTGAGTCGCTGCGAATCGTGCGCGCCGAGCGTTCTCACCGTCGTCGACGCGCGTGAGGCCCTCGTTCCGCGCGAGGTGAACGGGGAGATGTCCGGCGCGCCCAGATTGCGGAACGAGTGGACCAGCGCCCACATGGCCACCGGCTTCCATTCATGGCTGGGGTAGTCGTTGAGCGATTCGAGCCGCGCCTTGACCTCGTCGGGCAATACGGTGTCGGAGGGGCGTGTGATGACCAGCCAGGCCATCGCGTACGGCGCGAGCACCTGATCGATGAACGTCGTCATCGTGCCGTTGTCCAGATACGGCTGCATCACGTCGGTGAGGAAGTCCTCGATGAGCTTGTCGCTGTCGGGCTTGTGGGTGGCGATCAGATGCAGGTAGGAGAAGAACCGTTCGCTGGCCGGCGAATCGTCGCCGAGCGGATCCATGATGTCATCCCAACGCTGCGCGTACGCGTCGAGTTCGACCGGCTTGAGACCGGATGTGGCGCGCGCCTTGAACACGTCCGACGGGGTGAGCGGCAGGCCGCGCATGTTCATCACGTCGAAGATGCGATGCGCGCTGTCCAGATCGTCGGTGGTGACGATCACCAGCGTCACCTCGTTGACCAGATACGAGGCGAACGTCCGCCGCTCGTCCTCGCTCATGTTCGACAGCTCGTCGTAGACGCGTTTCGTGTTGCGGGTGATGTTGCGCTGCGCGGTGGTCGTCCAGTCCTCCTCGCCCAGATCGAACAGCGCCTCCAGATTGCCCTCCTGCACGTATTCGCGGAAGAACGCCGCATCCCGCTCGCGAAGCGTCAGCCGCGGCTCGTTCCTGATGCCGCGCAGTTTGTCTCCCGGCTCCACGATGAGCGCGTCCAGCAGCCGCATCCACTCGTGGTCCCGTTCCAGATCGCGCAGCGCGGCGATGATGATCGCCAATGACACCAGACGCTGCTGGCCGTCGATCACGTCGAAGCGGTTGTCCCTGCCGGAGCGGACCAGAATCAGCGATCCGAGGAAGTACGGAGTGCCGGGCGTCTTGGCGGCCCCGGCCAGATCGTCGACCAGCTGCTGGATGTTCTCCGGCTGCCAGATGTAGGGGCGTTGGAACGAGGGGATGAAGAACCGATAGTCGGGCGTGAAGACCTTCTCCAGCGGCAGTTCCTTCGCATTGATGGACATATGATCCCTGATCCCTTCCCGGCGAATGATTGTGGTTTCAAGCCTAGCAGCGTCGGAACCGGACGTCACCTCGCGCACCCGAATCGGACGTGTGCGTCGTCCCTGTCCGTCGACGGCATGTCCTGATGCTCCCCGATGCGCGTCTACGGCCGCGGCGGCAGATCCGCACGCTCCACCAGACGCGCCATCTGCACACGACCCATCGCGAGCTTGTCAGCCGCGGACGATAGGTGTGCCTTCGCCGTACGTTCCGAAATGAACATGCGCTCGGCGATCTGCGCGTTCGTCAGCCCCTCCGCGGCGAGCAGCACGGTCTCCCGTTCACGCTCGGGCAGTGAATCGAGCAGGGCGCGCGCCTCGTCCCTGCGGGAGACCGGACGCTGCGCATGCAGATCGCCGATGAGCTGGCGTTGGCTCGCCGCATTGAACTGCGGCGTCTCCTCGCACACGCCGAGCACCCGTCGGATGATCTCTCCCGGCGCATCGGTCTTCGAGACGAATCCCTCGACACCCGCCTCCACGGCACGCTCCACGGTGTTCGACGGACTGAGCGACGTGAGGATCATGACATGCGGCGGATGGGGGAGCGCACGCAGCCGCCGCGTCGTCTCGATGCCGTCCATATCGGGCATCGCGATATCCATCAGCACCACGTCCGGGTGCTCCCGTTGCGCGCGAAGCACCGCGTCCGCGCCCGACGTCGACGTGGATATGACTTTGATCCTTCCTTCGGAGTAGTCGGTGAGGATCAGGCTCATTGCCTGACAGATCATCGGATCGTCATCAACGACGCTCACCAGCACGGACATCGTCCCGTCATCACGACCGCCGCCACCATCCCGGCCATCCCGACTGTCCCGACTATTCTGGCCGTCTGGTCCATATCCATGCCGGTCCTGCCGTTCGGCCCATTCATCCCGCCGCATTCGTTCCTCATGCCTCACCATGCCATCCTAGGCATGTGCGCGTCCGCGCCACGGCAAGTGCACATCCAGATGGAATACGTGACGGTCGTCGACACCGTAGCGGCAGGCTCCTCCAACCGATATCGCCCGTGCGGTCAGCCCGGCCAGTCCGTTGCCGTGCGCCGGCGATCCGGTCGGTTCCGGCGCTGCGTCCGATGCGACGGAAGGCATCGGATTGCTTAGATGCACATGCACCCCGGCCTCCGGATTCGCCGTCACCTCCAACGACACCGGCGCCTGAAGCGCGTGCCTGCGTGCGTTCGTCAATCCCTCCTGAACCGCCCGATAGGCGACCTTTGCGACCGCGTCGTCAAGTTCGCCCAACTGACGGATGTCGATCCACGTGTCGAGTCGTTGCCCCGCGTCGCGCGTCTGCGCGATCAATGCCCCCAACGACTCGCGGGTCAGCTCGGTCTCCTCCGCGCTCGTCAGCTGCTCCCATGCGTTCTGTGGATGACGCAGCATGTCGATGATCTGATGCGCCTCATCGAGCGCCCCGGCCGCCTGACGACGAATGTCCTCGGCCTTGCGCGCGATCGATTCGGCCTGTTCGGAGGGCTCCAGACGCGCCGTTTCGGCCTGCAGCGCGCTCGCGTTCAATGCCAGCAGCGACAGGGAATGGGCGAGCGTATCGTGCGCTTCGGCGGCGATCGCGTCGGCAAGCTGCTGGTTCGTCAGATCATGCTGCAGCGTCGCCGCATGCGTGACGGCGGCGTCAGCCTTCGCCTGGGCGGTGTCGAGACTCGCCCGAGAGCGGATATGCAGTCCGATCAGGGCGGCGATCGCCGTGCCGATGAGCGCCGCTACCACGGATGTCGCGATGATCGGCCCCTCACCGGTGAGCATTTCGATCGGCACGCCGTTCGTTCCGGTGTCCGGTTTGGAGAAGAACAGATGCCAGATGGACGAGTCCGCCGGGCGCAGCGCGTCACGAAGCTGCGCCCACACGCTTACGGACGCGCCCACCGTAATGGCGCGTATCGTGCGCATGCGTGAGGATCGCCGTGCCAGCAACGAGGTCATCGCCATGAGCGCGAGCATCGAATCGTACGGAAAGACCATCACGATCACGCATGCGGCCCAGAACACCGGTTCGGGATGCCGGTCCCGCATGACGAGGACGAACGGGAGCACCAGCGTCAGCAGCGTGGACAGCATCATCCACGGATACATGGCTCCCTGGGGGTGATCCATGTACTCCGTGGCCGCATACGAGCATTGCGCGAGGCTGAACATCGCGGCCACGGGGATCATGACGAACGAGCACCATCGCCGCGTGCGCACCGGCACCTCGTCATCCGGCTCCGGACGGGGGCTGTCCTGCTTCTTCTCGATTCCCATGGATTCCACTGTATTGCCATCACGCCCCGCGGTGCCATTGGACATGCGGGCGCATCCCGCATGCCGCCGTCGCCCGAACGGGCAGACGGAAATGTCCGTTCGTACACTGACATGACTCCGGTTCGGCGAATAACGTCGAAATCACGCCGCGCAAAGTCCCATGCGCAAGAAACGAATGGAGAAAGAGGAAACCATGAGCGACAACATTCCGCTTCCGTCACAGGGCCAACCGGACTCCGGAAGGACGCCTGCTCCCCACGCCCATAGGAA
This sequence comes from Bifidobacterium callitrichos, assembly GCF_008698085.1. NCBI lineage: Bacteria > Bacillati > Actinomycetota > Actinomycetes > Bifidobacteriales > Bifidobacteriaceae > Bifidobacterium > Bifidobacterium callitrichos. The sequence goes on along the minus strand of NZ_RZJP01000001.1, from coordinate 431,453 downwards.
CCTGAGCGCATCCTCCGTCGTCGGTCTGGTGTTCGGCGTCATCGCCGTATTGCTCAGCTGGGTTCCCATCGTGAACAACTTCGCCGCCGTTCTCGGTGCGATCGGCATCGTCTTCGCCATCGTCGGCGTGGTCGCGACGCGGTCCAGAGGACGCAAGCGAGGTAGGGGACTGGCGATCGCGGCCGCGATCCTGTCCATCATCGCCATCGTCATCGTGCTGGTCACCCAGAACAGCTACGGCAAGGCGATCGACAGCGTCTCCAACGAAGTGCAGCAGAGCCAGACGGAGCTGAAAAAGGCAGACGAGGAACGCTCGATCACGATGAAGGCCACCAGCAACGGTCCCGCAAGCGTGATGTACGGAGGAATCGGGGAAAGCCACACGGAGGACTTCAACGGCACATGGGAGAAGACCATGACCGGAAAGGAGGCGGGTGAGTATCCGACGCTCAGCGTCACGTCCACCGATTACGAGACCCCGGATCCAAGCGGCATCCGACTGTCCTGCGAGATCATCGTGAACGGCAAGAGCGTCTCCAGGCATGATGGCAGCGGATCAGGTGCGAATGCGTACTGCGACATCCCCGTGGACTGGAACGCCGGTCAGTGACGGTGCCATCGGCTCCGTTGCTCGGGAATATGCGACATCGGGCATCTGCGACATCGGGAATTCATGATTTCGACTGAATGTCTGTTCGACTGAGCGTCACATATTCCCGAGATTCGTCCATTCCGCGGGAAAACGTGACGCTGAGTTCGACTGAGCGTCACATATTCCCGAGGAGTGGCTTGTTTTCGGGAAAATGTGACGCTGTCGAATCATTCACGTGGCTCAGTCACGGCCTGACGCATCCAGCAAGCGTTCAGGGAACGTTGAGGCCTCTTCCCCGACACTGCCGGGAACACTTTACGCTCGGCTAAGACGCCACTAGGAAAGTGGCTGTTTCATAAGAGTCATGAGCACTGCAATCACAACGCCAGCTGCCGCGACACCGCAGCCGAAACTTACGGACGATGCCGGCCGCATCGCATCCAACACCGAGTCGACATATGGATCGACCGGATCGACCGGAATGATAGGAACAACCGGGACGGCGTACGGGGCGCCGCGAACCGGCATCGTCGAACGTGTGGGGGAGCCGCGCCCCGTGGACGCCGACATCGTCATCCCCGTCTACAACGAGCAGGAGCAGCTCGCCGAATCCGTGCTCACCCTGATGAACCATCTGGCCTCCAGCCAGATCGAAGGGTGGGCCTACACCTGGCAGATCGTCATCGCCGACAACGCCAGCACCGACGACACATGGGCCATCGCCTCCCGCCTCGCATCCCAGTATCCGGGTCGTGTGCGAGCGGTCCGCATCGCACGCAAGGGGCGGGGGCGCGCACTCAAACTCGCCTGGGGCGAATCCCGCGCCAAGGTCGTTGCCTACATGGACGTCGACCTGTCCACCGACATCCACCAGACCGGCACGCTCGTGGGCACCCTCGTCTACGGATTCGCCGACGTCGCCTTCGGATGCAGACTCTTCGACGACTCCGAAGTCATCAGATCCGCCAAACGCGAGTTCATCTCCCGCACCTACAACGGCATGCTGCGCATGCTGCTAGGCGCCTCATTCCATGACGCGCAATGCGGATTCAAGGCCATGACCGCATCCGCCGCCAGACATCTGCTGCCCTACATCCAGGACGACGAATGGTTCTTCGACACGGAGATGCTGCTGCTGGCCCAGGCCACCGGCATGCGCATGTACGAGTTCCCCGTCCGCTGGATCGAGGATCCGGGCAGCACCGTCAACATTCCCGACACCGTGAGGAAGGATCTCAAGGGCATGTGGCGCATGAACGGCACACTGAACCGCATGCGAGTCGCCGCAACGGCCTGAACGCTCCGACGACCAACATCCATAGACCCATCGATCATCGATCACCAAACCCAAGGACAGTTCCCTATATGACCACCACAACCGCATCGGCCATCCCCTCATCGGATGGCTCCGCATCCGCACAGACGAGGAACCGCAGCCGATACCACCGTCCGGACTCCGGCGCGCCGATGCCTGCCGGACGATACGTCGACACCCGCACCAACCCCACCGTGCGATCCAACATCGCCGCGCGACGCACCACCGCCGACTGGATCGGCTTCGGCGGCATGATGGCGTTCACCGCCGTCATCATGTTCGTCAACCTCACCGCCTCCGGGTACGCCAACGAGTTCTACTCCGCAGCGGCCCAGGCCGGATCCAAGGACTGGTGGGCGTTCCTGTGGGGTTCGCTCGACTCCGGCAACGCCATCACCGTCGACAAGCCGCCGGCAGCCATCTGGCTCATGGCCCTGTCCGTGCGCGTCCTCGGCCTGAACTCCTTCGCGATACTCCTGCCCGAGGCGCTGTGCGGCATGGCCAGCGTGTGGATACTCTATGCAACCATCCGACGCACATGGGGCAACTGGGCCGGCGTCATCGCAGGACTCACGCTCGCCACCACGCCCGTCGCGGCGCTCATGTTCCGCTTCAACAACCCAGACGCGCTCCTCGTGCTGCTCATGACCGGCGCCACCGCCTCGGTCATGCGCGCCCTCGAATGCCCCGATACGCGTGCCGGCAACCGTAGCCGCACCCTGTGGATGATCCTCGCAGGCGCATGCATCGGATTCGGCTTCCTCACCAAGCAGATGCAGGTGTTCCTCGTCGTGCCCGGATTCGCGCTCGCCTTCCTCGTCGCCTCGCCCACCGGCCTCGTCCGACGCATCGTCGACGGCCTCGTCGCCGTCGTCTCCGTGGTCGTCTCCGCCGGATGGTGGGTGGCTCTGACCGTCCTCGTGCCATCCGGATCCCGCCCCTACATCGGCGGATCGCAGACCGACTCCTTCCTCGAACTCACCTTCGGCTACAACGGTCTCGGCCGCATCACCGGCGACGAGACCGGAGCCGTCGTCGGCGGGGGCGGCGGCATGGGCGGCGGCAACGGCGGCGGCATGTGGGGACAGACCGGCCTGACCCGGCTGTTCGACGGCGAGTACGGCGGACAGATCGCATGGCTCGCGCCGATCGCCTTCGCCGGCATTGCCATCGGGCTGATCGTCGCCCGCCGCAGCCGCCGCACCGACCTGCGCCGTGCCGGCACCCTCGTGTGGGGATCCTGGCTCATCGTCACATGGCTCACCTTCAGCTTCATGGCCGGCATCTTCCACCAGTACTACACCGTCGCCCTCGCACCCGCAGTGGCCGCGCTCGTCGCCATCGCCGTAAGCGGACTATGGGCCAAACGACAGTGGTTCTGGGCACGTGTCGTCGCCGCGGCCCTCGTGCTCGTCAACACGTTCTGGGCGGTCGAGCTGCTCGGCCGCTCCACCTGGCTGCCGTGGCTCAGATACCTCGTCATGGCGGCGGGACTCATCGCGACGCTCCTGCTGATCATCGTCTCGGCCGCGGCTGCGCCGACACGCGAGATGCGCTTCCTGCGCACGCCGCATGCAAGGCGGGCCATCACGATCGCAGGTGCCGGCGCCTGCGCGCTCGCGGCGGTGGCGCTCGCCGCCGGTCCTCTGGCATGGACCGCGTACACCGTCTCCACCGGACACATGGGCTCGATCGTCACCGCCGGTCCGAACGTCACCAACTCGACCGGTATGGGCGGTCCGGGCGGCGGTCAGGGCGGTCCGGGCGGTCAGGCGGGCCCGGGCGGCGGATTCGGCGGCCAGAGCGCTCCCGGCGGCATGGGCATGCCGGGACAGTCGACCGACGGCCAGTCAGCCGGATCGGACGGCCAGCAACCAGACGGCCAGCCGTCGACCAACGGCTATGACGGCCAGCGCGGCTCCGGCGGCGGTATGGGTGGAGGCCTGCTCGGCGGCGGTACCGCCAGCGAGGAGGTCGTCGCGATGCTCAAGGAGAACGCCGATCAGTATCGTTGGGCGGCGGCCACCACCGGCTCCCAGAACGCCGCCAGCTACCAGCTGGCCAGCGAACAGGCCGTCATGGCCATCGGCGGCTTCAACGGCTCCGACCCGGCACCCTCCCTCGAGCAGTTCAAGAGCTACGTCGAACAGGGACTCATCCACTACTACATCTCCGGTGGCGGCATGGGCGGCCGCCAGCTCGGCGGATCCGACGCGGCGAGCGAGATCGCCTCCTGGGTCTCCGAACACTACGAGGCGCAGACCGTGGATGGAGTCACCATCTACGACCTGACGTCATCGGCGAGCTGACGGTCATCCGCCCTACGACTAGTCATACATCTCATACGTCGGGCCCCGAATCCATACGGATCGGGGCCCGACGCCCATGTCCACATACGTCCACAGCGAACGTATTCATGGAATCGTAAGCTTCGTACCCCTAAGATGGGGACTGAACGAATACCAAAGGAGCCAACATGACATTCGGTCAGCAGCCCCAGCCAAACCCGAACTACGAGCCGCAGGGCGGCAACAATCTCAACACCGGATACGGTGCCGGCCAGCAGTATCAGCAGCAGTACCAGTATGCGAACGCGAACCAGCAGCCTCAGTACCAGCAGCCCTACGCCCAGCCCCAGTACGCCTACGCTGGGCAGGGCGGCGCGGGTGCCGCCATCGACGCGCAGGTCGCCTACTCCTACGAGGAGGCGCGTCGCGTCTCCGTCACCAAGGCCTACGGCGAGATGACCATCGGTCTGATCGTGACCGCCGTCGTCGCCGTCCTCGGACAGGCAAGCGGACTGTACTACGCGTTCCTCATGTCCACCGGCATGCTTGGCCTCATCGGTCTGTGCGTCGTGCAGGTGGCGCTCGCCGTCATACTCGGCGCGCGCATCATGAAGATGAGCGTCGGCGCCGCGCGTGCGATGTTCTATGTGTATGCGGCGCTTATGGGCTTCACCCTGAGCTCGATCTTCATGGTCTACGATCTGGGATCGATCGGCATTGCGCTGGGCATCACCGCCGCGTTCTTCTTCGCGCTGACGATGTTCAGCCTCACCACCAAGTTCGACATGCTCAAGTTCGGACCGATCCTCATGGTCGGCCTGATCGTGCTCATCATCTCCCAGTTCGTGCTCATGCTCATCCCCGGCGTCTCCGGCATGACGCAGATCATGTGCGCCTTCGGCCTGATCCTGTTCGCCGGCATGACCATGTACGATGCGCAGTCCACGCGCGCCCTGTTCGCCCAGTACGAGGCGCAGGGTCCGGAGATGATCAGGAAGATCTCCATTCTGTGCGCGCTGAACCTGTACCTCGACTTCGTGAACATGTTCCTGTACATCCTTCAGCTCTTCGGAAACAGGGACTGACGATCTTGGGGAATCACACTGATGCGACCCTGATGACAGGAACGGTCGAACAGACTCCGGCCCACTGAGCACAGGGGAACATCCGATACGCCCGACCACCATGTGGTCGGGCTTTTTCATGCCCGCAATACGCCGGCGCTACGTTGGTCCCCATGAGAAGACAGGATATCGTGGGCATGGCGTGCCTCGTGGTATGCGCGCTGATCTGGGGATTCGCATTCGTCGCGCAGGTGCAGGGCATGGATGCGGTCACCCCGTTGTTCTTCAACGCCACCAGATTCACGCTCGGCGCGCTCTCCCTGCTGCCGGTGCTGCTGATGCTGCATCGGCGCAGGAGGACGGACGGCAGGACGGCGGCACATGACGGCATCGACGGCGTCGAAGGCGTCGACACCGTCAGCAGGACGATTCTCGCCAGCCCCGTCGTCGTCGGCATGATCTGCGGTGTCGTGCTCTTCACCGCAAGCACCCTCCAGCAATACGGCATCCTCTACGGCAAATCGGCCGGACGTGCCGGGTTCATCACCGCCCTGTACATCGTGATCGTGCCGTTGCTCGCCTTCGTGTTCCTACGTCGACGCATCGGCATCCTTGTCGTCATCGCCGTGATGCTTGCGGTCATCGGCTTCTACCTGCTATGCGTGACCGACGGCTTCGGATCCCTCGGTCTGGCCGATCTGCTGCTGCTGTTCACCGCGGTGCTGTTCGCCACACACATCCTCGTCATCGATGAGCTCGGATCACATGTCGACGCGATCATGCTCTCCTTCGTGCAGTTCTCCACCACCGCGGTGCTGAGCTGGATCGGTTCGGCGATCGAAGGCTCCATCGACTGGAGTGGAGCCGTGGCGGCATGGCCTCCGATCGTCTATGCCGGAATCGGATCGGTGGGCATCGCCTACACGCTGCAGGCGATAGGCCAGCAGTGGGTGCCTCCCACCCGCGCCAGTCTGCTGATGAGCCTCGAGTCGTTCTTCTCGGTGGTGGGCGGCGCGATCTTCCTCGGCGAGGTGATGACGCCGCGCGGCTACCTCGGATGTGCGCTCATCTTCGCGGGAACCCTGCTCGCGCAGGCTCCCGCCAGAGTGCCGAAACGGCTCAGTTCGTCGTCTTCGGCGTCTCCTCGACCTGAGGCGCGCCGTTGATGTCGCGGTGGATGTTCTGCATCTGCACCTCGATGTTCTGCAGGCTGCGTGCGCAGTCGAGCAACGTCTGCGAATGCTCGCTGAGCTTGGCGTCCGGCAGGTCGGTCTTGTAGCGCAGCGCGTGTTCGAGGCTCGCCCAGTAGTCCATAGCGATGGTGCGGAACTGCACCTCCACCGGCGTGTAGTGCGCGCCCGAGGACAGGAACACCGGCACCGCGTAGATCACATGCAGCGAACGGTAGCCGTTCTGCTTCGGGTTCTTGATGTAGTCCTTGACGCGCAGCACCTGGATGTCCGACTGGGCGGACAGGTAGTTCGACACCGAATACACGTCGTCCCGGTAGTTGCAGATCACGCGGATGCCGGCCACGTCGAACAGGTTGTCCTTGATGGAGTTCACCGCCAGCGGCAGTCCCTTGCGTTCCAGCTTGCCCATGATGGAGTTCACCGACTTCAGTCGGCGTTCCATGTGGTGGATCGGGTTGTGGCTGAACCGCACCTGGAATTCGCCGTCGAGGATCTCCAGTTTCGTCGAGATCTCGTACATCGCGCCTTCGTACACCTGCATGAGGTCGATGAATTCGGTGATCTGGTCGGTGTCGAACGTGCCGTTCGCCAGACTCAGGCCCTTGAGACGTGCCTTCAGATCAGTGGTGCTCATTTTGGACTGTCGGTCAAGTATCACGGGTCATATTCTATCGTTCTCGCCGCGGCGAACCTGAATGTTGCCGGGGAATCTTCGCACGACCCGACCGTCTCGTCGATAGGATCCGTCGATGGTTCCATGCCGATACACCATGCCGGTCGAGGCATGACGCGACCGTCTCATAGAATGAGCCGCTATGAATGAAGACATGATGACCGAGGCGGAGCGCGCCTCGATTGAGGCCGGCACGGCCGAGGCCCAGGCCCTCGCCGGATCGCGCGGCAAGGGCGTGTTCCACATCGACACGCTGGGCTGCCAGATGAACGTGCATGATTCCGAACGCATCGCGGGCGTACTCGAGGCGGACGGCTACGTGCCCGCCAGCGAGGAGCAGGTACTCGACAACGATCTCGACCTGATCGTGCTCAACACCTGCGCCGTGCGTGAGAACGCCACCGAGAAGATGTACGGCACCGTGGGCCGCTACAACCGCGTCAAGCTGCATCGTCCGAACCTGCAGATCGCCGTCGGCGGATGCATGGCCCAGATCGACCGCAGGAAGATCGCCGACAAGGCGCCATGGGTCTCCGCCGTCTTCGGCACGAAGAACATCGACGTGCTGCCGAGGCTGCTCGACCAGAACCGCATCACCGGCAAGCCCCAGGTCGAGGTCGCCGACAAGCTCGACCTGATGCCCAGTCAGCTGCCTGCCGCCCGCGCCTCGCGCGTGAGCTCCTGGGTCGCGATCTCCGTGGGGTGCAACAACACCTGCACGTTCTGCATCGTGCCCACCACCCGAGGCAAGGAGAAGGACCGTCGTCCCGGCGACATCCTTGACGAGATCCGCACCTGCGTGGCCAATGGCGCGAAGGAGGTCACGCTGCTCGGACAGAACGTGAACTCCTTCGGCTACGGCATGGGCGATCGCTACGCGTTCAGCAAGCTGCTGCGCGCCTGCGGCACGATCGAAGGCCTCGAGCGCGTGCGCTTCACCTCACCGCATCCGGCCGCGTTCACCGATGACGTCATCGCCGCGATGGCCGAGACGCCGAACGTCATGCACCAGCTGCACTTCCCGCTGCAGTCCGGCTCCGACCGCATCCTGCGCGCGATGCGCCGATCCTACCGCTCCGCCAAATTCATGGACATCCTCGGTCGCATCCGCGCCGCCATGCCGGACGCGCAGATCTCCACCGACGTGATCGTCGGATTCCCTGGGGAGACGGAGGAGGACTTCCAGGCCACGCTGGACGTGGTCCGCGAGGCCCGCTTCTCCTCGGCGTTCATGTTCATCTACTCGCCCCGTCCCGGGACTCCCGCCGCCTCCATGCCGCAGATCCCGCATGATGTGGTCCAGGAGCGCTTCGATCGTCTCGTCGCCCTGCAGGAGCGGATCACCGAGGAGAACCTCGCCACGTTCGAAGGCCGTGACGTCGAGGTGATGATCACCGGCATGCAGGGCAAGAAGGACTCCGACACGCATCGCGTCACCGGACGCGAGCGGACGGGTGTGCTCGTGCACATCCGCGTGCCGGAGGGCGAGCCGACTCCGCAGATCGGTGATTTCGTCACCGCCACCGTCACCCACGCCGGACGACACAACCTCATCGCCGATCCCGATCCGAGGAAGGGACAGACCTACCATGTCCGCCACTGATCGCGAACCGCGCGTCGTCTCCATCGTCGGACCCACCGCCTCCGGCAAGACCGGGCTCGGCATCGCCATCGCCAAGCGGCTCGCCGAACAGGGGGAGCGCGCCGAGATCGTCAACGCGGACGCCTATCAGATGTATCGCGGCATGGATATCGGCACGGCCAAGCCGACCGCCGAGGAGCAGGCCGAGGTGCCGCATCATCTCATCGACATCATCGACCCTGACGAGACGATGACCGTGGCGAAGTTCCAGCAGCTCGCCCGTACCGCCATCGCCGAACTGAAGGCACGTGGCGTCCGGCCGATCCTGGTCGGCGGATCGGGTCTGTACGCCCGGGCGGCCATCGACGACATCAGCTTCCCCGGCACCGACCCGCAGGTGCGTGCGCGCCTCGAGGAACGCGAACGGCTCGAGGGAGCCGGAGCGCTGTTCGACGAGCTTCGGGACAAGGACCCCGAGGCGGCGGCGCGCATGGACCCGCGCAACCCGCGTCGCACGATCCGCGCGCTTGAGGTCATCGAGATCACCGGACGTCCGTATTCGGCGAGCCTGCCCCGATACCGCTACGTCATCCCATCCGTCCAGATCGGTCTCGATCTGGACAGGAGGGAGCTCGACCGCCGTATCGGCATCCGTACCGAGCGGATGCGCGAGCAGGGCTTCCTGGAGGAGGTGCGTCGACTTCGTCCGCATCTGGGATTCACTGCCGGAAGAGCGCTTGGATACCAGCAGATGATCGATCTGCTGGACGGCATGTGGGATGAGGATGACGACGCGTGGAACGACATCGCGCAGAAGACCCGCCGTCTGGCGCGCAAGCAGATGGGCTGGTTCGGCCGCGACCCGCGCATCCACTGGCTTCAGGCGCTGAACCCGCGTTTGGTGGACAACGCCATGGCGGTCATCGCGCACGCCGATGCCGGCGACTATGACGCCATCGACGCGCAGGCCGACGAGTACACGCAGCACCATCTGGGCGACATCGTCTGACCGGGCTGATCGCGTCCGATTGCGATCGCGTCCGTCCGATTGCGACCGGACGGACGCGATCGGACGCTCAGTGCGCGGGCCCCTGCTCGAATCCGGCGATGAGGAACACCCTCGTCGGATTCGCGGGGCGGATCATCTCGGCGAACAGACGCTCGAACACCGAAGTGTCCGCCAGATACGCCGCATGCTTGGCCTGCCTGTAGCGTTCACGCGTCACCGGGCCCCAGTCGAGGTCCCATCCGGCGTCGTGCGCAAGACGGGATCCGAACACGCGCAGCGTCATCGCGTTGCCGCCCCTGAACGGGTGCAGGTAGCCGAGCTCGTCATAGATGTGGGCGAACTTCGGTATGAACACGTCCCGGTCCAACGCCTGCAGATTATGCTGCTCGGCCAACTCGGTGGCGATGTTCAGTGCACCGGTCTCGATGAGCGAGGCGGGGAAGAACGCCTCCGGATTGCCCGCCCGCGCCTCGTCATGTGTGGCCTTGCGCGTCGTGTCCGAGGTGCGCAGCAGTCCTGCGTCGTCGAACACGCCTTCGAACAGCGCTCTGTGGATGGCGACGAGTTCGGACAGATCGCCGCTCGGTCTCCAGCCGCGTTCGGCGAGCAGCACGTTACGGGCGAACACGCCCGATGCGGGGAATCGATCGCCGTCCGCCACATCGATCAGTCTGGCCACGTCGATATGACCGGCCTCGTAGTCCGCCGCGGCGCGCCTCGTCGTCTCGCCCGGCGTCATCGCTTCCAGCGCGCAGTTCTTGAGTGCAAATGCGACTGCGCTCGCACGTTCCGCAGGAGTCATACCAATATGGTAGACCATCGCGCACGGGAAGAGTTCGCGACGATTGGGTGAAAACCGGGATTCGGATACATCCGGTTCGGTAGATTGGTAGCGTTATGGCAAAGACACGATCCAATGCAGGCAGAGGGAAGAACGGCGCGAACAGCGGTTCCGCCGAAGGATTCGACGAACCGATGTGGAAGAGGACGCTGCTCGCCGTGCCGCGTGCACTGGGGGCCGCGGTCCGTTCGGCGTCCGGGGTGGGGGAGTACGACCCCGCATACCGTCGTGACGGCCTGTGCTTCATGCTCATCGTTCTGGCGGTGCTGTTCTGCGCCTCGGAATGGTTCCGCGTATCGGGGCCGTTCGGCGTGTTCCTCCATTCGATCGCGGCAGGCGTGCTCGGCATGACGAGCGTCGTGCTGCCCGTGCTGCTGGTGTATGCCGCGATTCGTCTGATGCGCAATTCCGGCAAGGGGTCGAACAATCCGAGGGTGATGACCGGATGGGGGCTGCTGCTGTGGTCCGTATGTTCGATCATCGATATCGCGTTCTCCGCCGGCGCGAACGGATTCGACTGGCATGAACTGCAGAACGCCGGCGGTCTGATCGGCTACATACTCGGCACCCCGCTGGAGATCGGACTGTCGAAGGCGTTCGCGATCGCGGTGTTCGTCGTGATCGCCCTGTTCTCCATCATGCTGGTCGCCGGCGTGCACGTCACCGATCTGCCTGATCTGGTCAGGGGAGTGGTCGGCGAGGCGAAGAGCGGCGATGCTGGGGATGATGCCGATGACGATTCGATCCGCTTCGCCGACGGCGTGCCGACGCATGACGGCGACGACGAGGAGAACCACGCGAATCCCGGATCGCGAAAGCCGTCGTTGCTCGAGCGCCTGTTCGGTTTCCGTCGCAAGGATGACGAGGACCGCTCCCTCGACCGCTATGAGGCCGATGACCCGTTCGTGAACGCGGCCCGCCATCATGGACAGACCGCGGAGACGCCGGTGGTCGATGCCTCGTCCACGGTGCCGCTGACGCCGATCTCGGCTCCGTTCAACGCCGTCGATCAGGATGACGCCACCTTTGCGGTGCCCGTCTCCTCCACGCCCAACGGCATCGGCGTCGATCCGTGGGCTCCCGTCGCCTCACGGGCCGACGCAGCGGATGCGGCCGCGTCGGTGCCGTCGAGCTCCGCGTTCCCCGCCGTCGAACCGGCGACGGTCGCCATGGGCGCCGGATCGGGGGCATATGGCGCCGACACGGACGAGAGCCGTCTGCCGTCGGCGGCGCTCGGCACGTCGTCCGATGCGTCGTACGGCGATTCCCCGGCGGCCTCGGACGACACCTCGGATGGTCTTCCCGTCGTCGAACAGCCCTACCAGCTGCCCGACGTCAACCTGCTGGTCAAGGGCAAGCCCCATGCGGCGCGCACTCCGGCCAACGACCGCGTGATCCGCGCTCTGACCTCCACGTTCCAGCAGTTCAAGGTCGACGCGAAGGTCGTCGGCTTCCTGCGCGGCCCCTCCGTCACTCAGTACGAGGTCGAGCTCGCGCCCGGCGTCAAGGTGGAGAAGGTCACCAATCTGCAGCGCAACATCGCCTATGCGGTGGCCAGCTCCGACGTGCGCATCCTCTCCCCGATTCCCGGCAAGTCGGCCATCGGCATCGAGATCCCGAACGAGGATCGTGAGATCGTGCATCTGGGCGACGTGCTGCGCTCCCCGGGAGCGATGAACGACCCGAACCCCATGCTTACGGGTGTGGGCAAGGACGTCGAGGGCAAGTTCGTGACCGCCGATCTGACCAAGATGCCGCACCTGCTGGTCGCAGGCGCCACCGGTTCCGGCAAGTCCAGCTTCATCAACTCGATGCTCACCTCGATCATCATGCGCGCCACTCCCGATCAGGTGCGTCTGATCATGGTCGACCCCAAGCGCGTCGAACTGTCCGCATACGCGGGCATCCCGCATCTGCTGACGCCGATCATCACGGATCCGAAGAAGGCCGCGCAGGCCCTCGAATGGGTCGTCAAGGAGATGGACTCGCGCTACTCCGATCTGGAGTACTTCGGCTTCCGGCACGTCAAGGACTTCAACGAGGCGGTGCGCGCCGGCAAGGTGCACGCGCCGGCCGGTTCGGGCCGTAAGGTCGCGCCCTACCCGTACATCCTCGTCGTGGTCGATGAGATGGCCGATCTCATGATGGTCGCCAAGAACGACGTCGAAAGCTCGATCCAGCGCATCACGCAGCTGGCGCGCGCCGCCGGCGTGCATCTGGTGCTCGCCACGCAGAGGCCGTCGGTCGACGTCGTCACCGGTCTGATCAAGGCGAACATCCCCTCGCGTCTCGCATTCGCGACGTCGTCCGCCACGGACTCGAGGGTCATTCTCGATACCACCGGCGCGGAGACGCTGATCGGCCAGGGTGATGCGCTGTTCCTGCCCATGGGCGAGGCCAAGCCGCGCCGTGTGCAGGGATCGTGGGTCTCCGAATCCGAGATCCGCAAGGCGGTCGAGTTCGTACGTACCCAGCGCAAGCCCAAGTACCGTGAGGACATCGAGCAGATGGCCCAGGAGAGCGAGAAGAAGGGACTCGAGCCGGACGAGGAGATCGGTGATGATATGGACGTGCTGCTGCAGGCGGCCGAGCTCGTCGTCACCACGCAGTTCGGCTCCACATCGATGCTTCAGCGCAAGCTCAGGGTCGGCTTCGCCAAGGCGGGGCGTCTCATGGACCTGTTGGAATCGCGTGGTGTGGTCGGTCCCTCCGAGGGGTCGAAGGCGCGTCAGGTGCTTGTCCAGCCGCAGGATCTGCCGGCCGTACTCGCATTCATCAGAGGCGAGACCGGTTCGCTGCAGTCCTCCGGTCAGGCAGCAGGTCCGACCTTAGGCCCGCAGCCTCAGGAGTAGTGGCGACGACGTCCAGCCGTTTGTCGGGCCATATCCACTTCACGGTCAGACGAAAGCCAGCAACGGTGTAGACAAGTGAGGGTACTGTGAGGATCATGACTGACGAACAGACTATCGAAAACAAGAAGTCGTCGCTTTTTGATGGCTGGAACGCCCCGCCGAACCTCGTCACTTACTCGCGCATCGTGCTCGTGGTGATCTTCCTCGGGCTGTACATCGCCGCCGGCGCGTGGGGAGAGGACAACCCCACGATGCGCTGGGTTGCCGGCGTGATCTTCATCATTGCCGCGTCCACCGATAAGCTCGATGGATGGATGGCCCGCAAATACAATCAGGTCACCGAGCTGGGCAAGCTCATGGATCCGATCGCCGACAAGCTGCTCACCTGCGGTGCGCTGATCGTCGCCTCCGTGTTCGACGAGTTCCCGTGGTGGGCCACGGCGCTGTTCCTCATCCGCGAGATCGGCATCACCGTGATGCGTTTCTTCGTGATGGAACGCCCCGGCGGCAAGGTCATCGCCGCCGCATGGCCGGGCAAGCTCAAGACGCTCTTCCAGTGCATCGGCCTGTCCATGCTGCTGCTGCCGTTCTGGATCTTCGACGATGGCCAGGCCACGCCGGCATGGCTGGAGGGCTACTACTTCCTCACCTACGCGATGCTGTACGTGGCTCTGGTGCTGTGCCTCTACTCCGGTGGCGTGTACCTGTACAACACGTTCATCGGTTCGAAGAGGAAGTGACCATGCGTCCCGAGACGCTCGCCGCCGCGCTGCTGCGGTGGTGCGAACGGGAGAACCTGAGGATCGCATGCGCCGAGTCGCTCACCGGAGGTCTTCTGGCCGACGCCTTCGTGCGTGTGCCGGGGGCCTCCAGGGTCTTTCTGGGCTCCGCCGTCACCTACGACATCAGAGCCAAGGATCGGATTCTCCATGTGGATCGAGAGCTGCTCGAGCGGGAGGGGGCCGTGCATCCCGAAGTCGCCCGCCAGATGGCTGCGGCGACCGCTCGTCTGTATGCGCAGCCCGAATACGACGATCGCATCATGGGACTGTCGACGACCGGCGTGGCCGGTCCCGGTCCCGATGGCGACAAGCCGGCCGGACTTGTATACGTCGGCGTCTCCTTCCCGGCGGCCTTGGATCTGCCTGATCTGCTGCATCCGATGGAGTCGCTGCGTGGCGGATGCGGGGTGAGCGAGAGCCGTGACGGCCGTCTCACCGTCGCCGTCGAGCTTCGGCTTGACGGCAGCCGCGAACAGGTGCGGACACGTACCGTCGACAGCGTCCTGCGAATCGTGAGCGTACTCACAGGCATTTCACAGGAATAAAACCGGCCTCTTTCGCTGTTGGTCGTAGTAGAAGGCAATCGTACCTGCATGACATACACGAAAGGGATGGGGATTATGGAGACGATGACCCGCACTGAGGAACAGACGCAGATCAAGGCCGCGACGATGGTGCGTCCCGGCACCGCCCGCATGCGCGAGCTGACCCCGGCCCAGCGCCGTGCCGTCATGTTCGCCCAGCAGCAGGTGCTCATGGCGCGCGCCGCCAAGAAGGCGAAGGACGATGCCGCGGAGGCCCGCCGCCGCATGTGGGACGAGGCGGAGAGCGCCGAGCGTGCGCCTCGTACGGCCACGACGGCCGTTGCCGCCAGGGAGCAGACCCGGGAGACCGGCGAGATCACCCTGCGTGAGGCCATCGGCCGGGTGTTGCGCGATCTTCGTTCGCGCGATCACAAGACCCTTCGCGAGGTCAGCGAGAAGGCCGGCGTCTCGCTCGGCTATCTGTCGGAGGTGGAGCGTGGTCAGAAGGAGGCCAGCTCCGAGCTGCTCAGCTCCATCGCCGAGGCGTTGGGCGTGTCCACCGCGCAGCTGCTGCGCATGGTCGCCGACAGGCTCGACATGGTTGAGGCGTAACGGGTAATGGTCGGTGCCGGGTCCATGCGGATCCGGTCGTGATCCGTGTCATAGGGCGGCGGAATCCGAACAATGGATTCCGCCGCCCTCTTTCGTTTGTCGGCTGCTGGGATGAACCGCATCGGCTAGACTGTGATGTTCGTGAGGGAACGTGAATTCTGGCAGCTGCTCGAAGAGGTGTTCGGTCGAAGCTACGGCAGGGCATTGTCGCAGGACCAGCAGCTGACCGAGTTGGACAACATGACGGTCGTCGAGGCTCTGGCTGCGGGGGAGGAGCCGCGCGTCGTATGGAACGTGCTGTGCGATCAGATGGGGATCCCCGACGCCGAGCGGTGGGGGCGAGACCACAACGCGCCGCCGATGCCCGCACGCTGACCTTCCTATCGGCTTCCCGGTCGGTATCTGACTGGCGTGTCGGTTCCTATATTCGAACAAATGTTCGTCTTATGCGCTATAGTTATCCACGCCGACCATCGTGCGAGGGGTTTCAACCACAGGAGGCGGTGCGCCTTGCACCGCAGTGAACGCGTTCCGTAGCGTGAGGGGCGACCATCCGCATAACCATCAAGGAGAAATAGCATGGCACAGAAAGCAACCACCTCCGTGGACAAGCCCAAGGAGCAGCCGGCATCGGATGCGAAGCACGAGATCGATCCGCGTCGCAAGGCCGCCCTCGACAACGCTCTGGCGCAGGTCGAGAAGAACTTCGGCAAGGGTTCGGCGATGAGGCTGGGCGACAGACCGGAGCAGAACGTGGAGGTCATCCCCACCGGTTCGCTCGCGCTCGACATGGCGCTCGGCATCGGCGGTCTGCCCAAGGGGCGCATCGTCGAGATCTACGGACCCGAATCGTCCGGCAAGACCACGCTGGCGCTGCACGTGGTCGCCAACGCGCAGAAGGCCGGCGGCGTCGCCGCGTTCATCGACGCCGAACACGCCCTCGACCCCGTCTACGCACGCAAGCTCGGCGTCGACACCGATTCCCTGATCGTCTCCCAGCCCGACAACGGCGAGCAGGCGCTGGAGATCGCCGATATGCTCATCCGTTCCGGAGCGCTCGACGTCATCGTCGTCGACTCCGTCGCGGCTCTCGTGCCGAAGGCCGAGATCGAAGGTGACATGGGAGACAGCCACGTCGGTCTGCAGGCCCGACTCATGAGCCAGGCGCTGCGCAAGATGACCGGCGCGCTCGCCCAGGCGGGCACCACCGCCATCTTCATCAACCAGCTGCGAGAGAAGATCGGCGTGTTCTTCGGCAGCCCGGAGACCACCACCGGCGGCAAGGCGCTCAAGTTCTACTCCTCGGTGCGCCTCGACATCCGCCGCATCCAGACCATCAAGAACGGCGAGGAGGCCGTCGGCAACCGCACGCGCGTCAAGGTCGTCAAGAACAAGATGGCCCCGCCCTTCAAGTCCGCGGAGTTCGACATGCTCTACGGCGAGGGCATCTCCCGTGAGGGCTCCGTGATCGACATGGCCATCCAGGTTGGCGTCGTCAAGAAGTCCGGCTCCTGGTTCACCTACGGAGAGGACCAGCTGGGTCAGGGCAGGGAGAAGGTGCGTCAGTTCCTCAAGGACAACCCGGCCGTCACCGAGGAGATCGAGAACAAGGTCAAGGAGAAGTTCGGCCTCATCAAACCGACCGACCAGTTCGCCGAGGACGACGCCACCAAGCAAGCATCCGAGGCGGACACCAATACCGAGGACGTGTCCGTGACATCGGCCAACGCCGGTGCCGGAGCCAAGTCCGCGACTGCGTCCAAGTCGGGCAAATCCGCAGCCGCGGCTTCCGCCTCCTCATCCGCCTCCGCGACGGCGAAGTCCGGGACCAAGGCCTGACGATGATCAGTGCCGAGGAGTTCCTCCGGCGTCATCCGGTCGCGCCGGAGGGGGACGCGGGGCACCCCGTTCGTTCCGCCCGCGAGGATGGCATCCGTGTGGATGACGCGCTCACGGGCGGCGCTCACGGGCCGTCGTTCTGCGATGGTGCCGGGAACGCCATCGACGAGAACGCCATCGACGAGAACGCGCCGGATGACGACGGCGATTCCCGTGCCGCTCGCCCCTCGAGGTTCTCCCGCTGGGGAAAGGGCAACGGTGAGGTGGAGGACCCGTCCGATGCGGACGCCTGTCGTGAGGCGGCCCTGCGCCTGCTGGACGCGGCGGCGCGCTCGTCCGGCATGCTGCGTGGCCGTCTGCTCGATAAGGGGTACGCCGCCGGTGTCGTCGACGAGGTCATCGACCGACTGACCGAACTCCATCTGCTTGACGACCGCGACTACGCCGAATCGGTGGTCCGCTACTGCGCCGGCCGCATGATGGGCAGACGGGGAACCGTCATGGAGCTCACACGCAAGGGCGTCGACCGTGCACTGGCCACCAGCGTGGCCGACGAGGCCGAAAGTGAGGGCGTGTTCGAGGAGGCCGCATGGGAGCTGGGGCGTCAGGTGGCGCGCAGAACCCGGGGCCTTGAAAGACAGGTGCGCCAGCGTCGTCTATGGTCGGCCGGCGGACGCAAGGGGCATGACCCGGAGACGCTGCGTCGCGTGGCGCACGAGCTGCTGGACTAGCCCACGCGGCCAATATCCGCAGGCTATGTATAATGGTCCGCTTGTGAGACCTCTTGATGGCCGCGGTCGCGGACTTCATTGCGAGTGACTGAGGAACTTCCGGGCTCCACAGAGCACGATGGCGGATAACGTCCGCCCAGGGTGACCTGAGAGATAGCGCAGCAGAGAACAGACCGCCCGTCCACGACGGGTAAGGGTGAAACGGCGGTGTAAGAGACCACCGGGCCGCTGGTAACAGCGAGTCGCATGGCAAGCCTCATCGGGAGCAAGGCCAAGCAGATGGCGGTAAGGGCTGCTCGCCCGTGCCATCGGGTAGGCTGCTAGAGCCTGGCGGCGACGTCAGGTCGAGATGGATGGCCATCCGTTCCCGCGTTCGCGCGGGGACGACAGAACCCGGGGTATAAGGGGTCTCACCTTTATTCTTCCCTTTCCTGATTCCCGCCTTTCTCGGGAATTGCGGCTTCTGCTTGTCCATGCGGTTTCCGAGCTGGAACGAGCATGGCATCAAGGCAAACGCACAGCATATGTACCGGATTATTTCGTCGTGAAGTCGGGAAAGAAACATATCGCTCCCCGCGAGTTCTCCCGTCGTTTACGCGAGGTTCGTCTACAATGAGTCATACCCGGTCGGTGAAGACGCCGAGCGGAACGCAAATAGCGGGAGACCGCTTGAGTTAAGGGAGGTCCACATGGAAATCGTCGTTACCGGACGTCACACGCAGATCAAGCAGAGGTTCCGTGATGTCGTAGAGAACAAGATGAATCGTGTGACCGCTATCGCCCCCGATGCGCAGCGTGCGCAGGTCGTGGTCACCCACGAGGGCAACCCGCGTCAGGCGGATATCGCCAAGCGCGTGGAAATCACCATCATCGCCGGCAGCACCGTGGTGCGTGCCGAGGCCTCGAGCGCCGATGAGTACAGCGCGCTCGACATGGCGCTCGACAAGCTGACCCTGCGTCTGCGCCGCACCCGCGATCGTCGTAAGGATCATCGTCGCGGCTACACCAACCCCGCTCCGGTGGATCTGGGCGTGGTCGAGCCGGAGAGTGTGGAGGAGAACGAGCCGGAGGAGCCGAACAACAGCCCCGCCGCCGCAGTCGCCTCCGATCTCGGCCCGGGTGAGTCGGTGGAGGTTCAGGTCGGTGACACGCCGATCGTCATCCGCCGCAAGCTGCACATCGCCGAGCCGATGAGCATCGACGAGGCCCTGTACGAGATGGAGCTGATCGGACACGACTTCTTCCTGTTCGTCAACAAGGAGACCGGTCGTCCGTCCGTTGTCTACCACCGTCACGGTTGGAGCTACGGCGTGTTCGAGATCGACACCCCGGAGAACGTCGCCAAGCAGTGAAGGGACGGCCGGTCCACGAGGTGATGTGGGCCGATGATTCGGATCGATGAGGTCCCCGCAACCGGTTCAATCGGTTGCGGGGACCTCATCGTATTTTCACCTGCGCGACCGAATATGGGAATATGCCCACGTTATCGGCAATGTCGCGTATGATGGTCGGCAGTGTGTCCGCCGCACGCCTTTTCGAAATCCACGTGGACAACGGGGATGGCGGGGCGGGCTGCGGAACGAAGGAACGACACAGGAGCGAATAGTGGTAGATATCGTTGATAAGGCCCTGCGCATGGGCGAAGGCCGCCAGATCAAGAAGCTCGAGGGCGTGGCCAAGGCCGTGAACGCGCTCGAGGATGAGATCTCGGCGCTCTCCGACGAGGAGCTCAAGGCCCAGACGCCCAAGTTCAAGCAGCAGCTCGACAACGGCAAGAAGCTCGACGACATCATGCCTGAGGCGTTCGCCACCGTGCGCGAGGTCTCCAAGCGCACCCTCGGCCAGCGTCATTTCGACGTACAGCTCATGGGCGGTGCCGCCCTGCATTGGGGCAACATCGCCGAGATGAAGACCGGTGAGGGCAAGACCCTGGTCGCCACCCTGCCGGCGTACCTGAACGCGCTTGAGGGCAAGGGCGTCCACGTCGTCACCGTCAACGACTACCTCGCCAGCTACCAGAGCGAGCTGATGGGCCGCATCTACCGCTTCCTCGGCATGAACGTCGGCTGCATCCTCACCGAGCAGAAGCCGCCGGAGCGCCGCAAGCAGTACAACGCCGACATCACCTACGGCACCAACAACGAGTTCGGCTTCGACTACCTGCGCGACAACATGGCGTGGGAGAAGAACGAGCTGGTGCAGCGCGGCCACCACTTCGCCATCGTCGACGAGGTCGACTCCATCCTCATCGACGAGGCCCGTACCCCGTTGATCATCTCCGGCCCTGCCGAGGGCGACGTGACCCGCTGGTACCGCACCTTCGCCAAGCTGGTCCTGAAGCTCACCCGCGACGAGGACTACGAGGTCGACGAGAAGAAGAAGGTCGTCGGCATCAAGGACCCGGGCATCACCAAGGTCGAGGACTTCCTCGGCATCGACAACCTGTACGAGCCGGCCAACACCGCCCTGATCGGCTACCTCAACAACGCCATCAAGGCCAAGGAGCTGTTCCTGCGCGACCGCGACTACGTCGTCACCCACGGCGAGGTCCTCATCGTCGACGAGCACACCGGCCGTGTGCTGCCGGGCCGCCGCTACAACGAAGGCCTGCACCAGGCCATCGAGGCCAAGGAGGGCGTGGAGGTCAAGGCCGAGAACCAGACCTTCGCCACCATCACCCTGCAGAACTACTTCCGCATGTACGACAAGCTCTCCGGCATGACCGGTACCGCCGAGACCGAGGCGGCCGAGTTCATGAGCACGTACAAGCTGGGCGTGCTGCCGATCCCGACCAACCGCCCGATGATCCGCAAGGATCAGGACGACTTCATCTTCCGCACCAAGAAGGAGAAGCTCGCTGCCGTCATCAAGGACGTCGCCGCACGCCACGCCAAGGGCCAGCCGGTCCTGCTCGGCACCGCGTCCGTCGAGAGTTCCGAGGTCGTCTCCACGCTGCTCGACGTCGCCAACATCCCCCATCAGGTCCTCAATGCCAAGCAGCACGATAAGGAGGCCGCGATCGTCGCGGTCGCCGGCCGCAAGGGCGCCGTTACCGTGGCCACCAACATGGCCGGTCGTGGTACCGACATCATGCTCGGCGGCAACGTCGAGTTCCTCGCCGACGCCAAGCTCAAGTCCGAGGGCTACTCGCCGGAGGACACCCCGGAGGAGTACGAGAAGCGCTGGCCGGGCACCCTGAACGAGGTCAAGGCCCAGGTCAAGGACGAGCACGAGGAGGTCAAGGAGCTCGGCGGTCTGTACGTGCTGGGCACCGAACGCCACGAGTCCCGTCGAATCGACAACCAGCTGCGCGGTCGTTCCGGCCGTCAGGGCGATCCGGGCGAGTCCCGCTTCTACCTGTCCCTCGAGGATGATCTGATGCGTCTGTTCAACACGCAGCTCGTCGCCCGCGTGATGGCCAAGGGCCTGCCCGAGGGCGAGCCGATCCACTCCAAGAGCGTCTCCAAGGGCGTGCGCACCGCGCAGAAGGCGCGCGAGTCGCAGAACTTCGAGATCCGTAAGAACGTCCTCAAGTACGACGATGTGATGAACAAGCAGCGCACCGTCATCTACGCCGAGCGTCAGGCGGTGCTCAAGGGCGAGGACATCCACGAGGACATCGAGCGCTTCATCTCCGACACCGTGGAGAGCTACGTCAAGGGCGCCAACAACGGCTCCGACAAGCCGAAGGACTGGGATTGGGAGGGCCTGTTCAAGGCGCTCAACACCGTCCTGCCGACCGACGTGACCGTCGAGGAGGCCGAGAAGGCCGCCGAAGGCAAGAAGGGCGAGAAGGCCGTCGAGGCCGTGCGCGACGTGATCGTCGCCGACGCCAAGGCCAAGTACGCCGAATTCGAGGACAAGCTCGGCGTCGACGGCCTGCGCCAGCTCGAGCGCCGCGTCGTGCTCGCTGTGCTCGACCGCAAGTGGCGCGAGCACCTCTACGAGATGGACTACCTCAAGGACGGCATCGGCCTGCGCGGCATGGGCCAGCGCGACCCGCTGGTCGAATACCAGCGCGAGGGCTACCAGATGTACAACTCCATGATCGACGCGATCAAGGAGGAGACCGTCCAGCTGCTGTTCCACGTCGACATCCAGCAGATCGCCAGGACCGAGGACGCCGAGGAGCAGGCCGAGCAGGCCGCATCCGCCGATGCGGCCCAGGCCACCGGCCCGGATGAGAACGGCGAGACCGCAGCCGAGACCGCCGAAGGCGAGACCGAGGCCGAGGAGGAGAGCGCCGAGGAGAAGCAGGCGATCGCCGAGGCCGCGAAGGCCTCCGAGGCCGGCGAGGCCACGTCCGCCATCTCCGGCCCGGCCCCGATCAGCCACGCTGAAGGCAAGGTCCCAGCCAACAAGCGTCCGAAGAACGAGGAGCTCAAGACCCCGTGGGCCGACGGCCGCACGTTCCCCGGCACCGGCAAGAACGCGCTGTGCCCGTGCGGTTCCGGCCGTAAGTACAAGATGTGCCACGGCCAGAACGAGCAGTGAGCTGACCGCTCCTGCACGTATGAAGCAAGCCCCGCTGGTTCACGTGATGATGAACCGGCGGGGCTTTCCTGTATCCGTTCAGTGTGTTCCTGCTGTTTCCGTTGTTTCCCCAAGCAGCTGCAAATTCTCCCGGTAGACCTCGGGCCCCGAATGCGAGATCAGGTTCGAGGTCATGCCGACCATGAGTTCGATGGACTCCCGCCTACCCCGACGGAACCAGTCCTTGAGCATGTTCACGACCCCTCCGGCGATGTAGCCGAACTGGTAGTCGCTGATCGTCTTCGCCATTGTCGGGTCAACCGTCATCTGATCAGTCGTCGTCTCATCAGTGCCCGACGCGTCGTCCGTGGCGGCCGCGCCGTCGTTCCCGATGGCGCGGCCGCCGGTTATCCCCAGAATGATCTGCGGTGCGACCGTCTCGGTGCAGACCTTGGAGATCGCATCGATGATGTCCGCGTACAGATTGCCGCCGGACGGCGTCGACAGCAGCGAGAGGAGCTGCTCCCGCCCGTCCAGCGACATGTAGACCTCGCGAATGAACGGACGGTAGTCGCCGTTGCACATCTCCTGAGTGTGCCGGTACGTCATGCCCGTGTACATCTCGATCAGGTCGAGTCTGAGCTGGTCGAACATGTCGTATACATCGTGGTAGTGCGCGTAGAACGTGACGCGGTTGACGTCGGCCAGTTCCGTCAGTTCGGTGACCGTGATCCGGTTCAGGGGCTTGTCGGCCAGCAGTCGGAGCAACGCCTCTTGGAGAAGAAGGCGCGTACGCCGTGTTCGACGATCCATTTTAACGTCATTTTTAGTGGTCATTGTCGTTTTTCCTACAGGTGTCGGTCATATTCGTAGCTTATCAATCGGAAGATGCCCAAGGTGATGGTTGCAGGGCAATCCAACTTCTCCAATAATGATACCCCGTAAAGCAACAGGTGTAGTAAAACACACGACTGTAAGAAAACTGTCAGGGGGTATCCGGTGCAACGGATCATCAACGGCTTTCTCAGGCATCGCATCATCGTGGTAATCGCCTTCGCGATGCTGACGATCCTCGGGGCCATCGCCTATCCGCAGGTCAAGGTCAACTATTCGTTCGCCGATTACCTGCCGAAGGACGCGCCGTCCGTCATTGCGCTCGACGACATGAAGGCGTCCTTTGACGCGGGCGTGCCGAACGCGCGTCTGTATGCCGAGGGTATCAGCGCGGTGCAGGCGGAACGGCTCGCCGATGATCTGGCCGATGTCGATGGCGTCGATGAGGTCATGTGGCTCGGCTCGGTCGTCGACACCAAGGCGCCGGCGAAGATCCAGGATGCAGACACCGTCTCTTCGTGGAAAACGGACAAGGGGTATCTCTACCAGTTGACCATCGACTCGTCCAAGTTGGTCGACGCGGTGCCCGAGGCCAGAGCCATGGCGGAGCAGGCGCATGCGACGCGCGTGACGATGGCCGGCGACGGCGTCACCACGGCCGAGGCGCAGGGATCCACCGCCACGGAGATCATACTGATCATGGTCATCGCCGTGGCCATCGTCGTCGGCATCCTGCTCATCACCTCGCACTCGTGGTTCGAACCGGTGATCTTCCTCATCGTCATCGGCGTCGCGATCGTAATGAACATGGGGTCGAACATCATACTCGGCGAGATCAGCTTCGTCAGCCAGATCTGCGGAGCTATTCTCCAGCTCGCCGTCTCGATGGACTACGCGATCGTGCTGCTGCACACGTTCCGCAGAGTGGAGAAGGAGATGCCCGGCGCCACGCCGGTCAAGGCGATGACCGAGACCGTGATCCGCAGTTTCACGGTGATCCTGAGCTCGGCGGCCGTCACCTTCTTCGGATTCCTCTCGCTGACGGTCATGCGCTTCGGCATCGGCGTGAACATGGGCATCGTGCTCTCCAAGGGCATCGTATTCAGCTTCCTGTCGATCATGCTGCTCATGCCCTGCCTGATACTCATATGCCTCAAACCGTTGAACGCACTGGAACACCGGTATCTCATGCCCTCGTTCTCCCGGTTCGCGCGAGTCTCGATGCGCATCGCCCTGCCGGCGGCGCTGGCGATCCTCATCGCCGCCGTTCCCGCCTACGTGGCGCAGGAGCGCAATGACTTCATCTACGGCTCAGCCGATTTCATGCAACCAGGCAGCCGGCTCAAATCCGACGCCGACCACATCAACGACGCCTTCGGCCGATCCGAGACATGGGTCATCATGGTCCCCGAAGGACGATGGTCGGATGAACAGGCCGTCATCGACGACGTCGAACAGCTTCCTCATGTCACCGACGTCACCTCGTACATCACCATGGCAGGCAGGGCGATGCCGACCGCCATCGTCCCCGGCGATCAGCTGGACCAGCTCATCTCGCACGGATGGTCGCGTCTCGTCGTATCGATGGACGTGCAGACCGAATCGAAGGACGCCTACGCGCTCGTGCCCGAGGTGCGCGACACCGTCGCCCGCCATTACGGCGACGACTACCGGCTGGTCGGCACGACGGTGAGCACCTACGACCTGAGGGACGTGGTGCGCGCCGACACCGGCAAGGTGCGTCTGTTCTCCATCGGCAGCATCGCGCTCGTGCTGCTCATCGTATTCCGGTCGATCGCGATCCCGGTCGTCGTGCTGCTCGCCATCGAAATCTCGATCTGGCTCAATCTCGCCGTGCCCTACGTGACCGGCGACACCCTCAACTACATCGGATACCTCGTCATCGAGGCGGTGCAGCTGGGAGCGGCCGTCGACTACGGCATCATCTATACGCGAGAATATCTGGACCAGCGACGACGGCATGGGGCACGTGAGGCGACACGCCTGTCCATCCAGCACTCCGCGATCACGATCCTCACCTCGGCCACGATCCTCATCAGCGCCGGATTCGCCGTGTGGCGCATCGCCTCCAACGGCGTGATCAGCGAGATCGGCCTGCTCATCTCCCGCGGCGCCCTCATCTCGATGCTGCTCATGTTCCTGCTGCTGCCATGGCTGTTCCGCGTATCCGACGGTCTGATACGACGCTCTTCGATCGGACTGACCTTCCGTGACGACACGCAATCCGACACGCGATACAACCACCCCAATGACCAATCCGCCACCCAATTGACGACCGATACCGCCACCCACCCCACGAAGGAGATCACACGATGACCACGACCGACAACACCCCGAACCCCATCGCAGGCCGTCAACGTACGACGGTCAGAAGAATCCTCGCGCCCACCATCGCCGCATTCCTCGCGACCGTGCTTCTCACGGTTCCGGTGCTGACCCCGGCGAATGCCGCGGACACGCCCCAAGCATCCGTACACACCACGGCAGTGGCGACTTCGACGGACAATGGGGGCAATAGCGCAGAGAAAAACGGCAAGGACGAGACCGTCTACATCAAAACCAAGGCGAACGGCTCCGTCTCCGGCATCTACGTGGTCAACACCTTCGATGCCGGGCAGCCACGCACCGTCCAGGACCCGGGCTCATACACCAAGGTCACGAACCTCACCACCGACGCGAAACTCGCAGAGAAGAACGGCAAGGTGAACGTCACCACCCTCAAGAACAAACCGTTCTACTATCAGGGTGATCTCAAGGCCGACACCGCACTGCCCTGGAACGTCAGCGTCGACTACACGCTGGATGGCAGAGCCGTCGACGTCAAGGAGCTGGACGGGGCTGACGGCGAACTCGCCATGACCCTGCGCATCGCTCCCAACGAATCCGCCGACAAGGCGACCCGCGAATTCGCCGACGCCTACGTGATCCAGGCGCAGGGCACGTTCCCGCAGGAGGCGCTCGACATCACCGACGCCGGTGACGCCACCCTCGCCCAATCCGGCGGCAACACCGTTGTCTCCGGCATGGTCCTGCCCGGGGAAACCGGAACGTTCACCATCCGCGGCCGGGCCAAGGACTTCACAAGCTCCGGATGGCAGATCACCGCGATGAGCCTCGACATGGCTCTGGATGTGCGTGATCAGGACACCTCCCAGCTCACCGAGCAGACCGGCAAACTCGGCGACGCCACCGCACAGCTGGCGGACGGCACGACATCCCTCGCCCAAGGTAACCGTGAACTGAGCCGGGGAATCGGTTCGCTCGCCACCGGAACCACCGAACTCAACCGCGGCGCGCAATCCCTCGCCAGCGGAACGGAAACGCTCTCCCAGGGAGCCGGAGCGCTAGCGCAGGGCAACCGACAGCTGGCCGACGGACTGACGCAGCTATACGACGCCAGCGGACGCATGAGCGCGGGCGTCAAGGGACTGCCCGAACAGATCACGGCCCTCTCGCAGGGCGTCACCACGCTCAAACAGGGGTCGGACGCCCTGAAGCAGGGGGATGGGCAGTACCGTCAGGCACTCGCCGGCGGGCAACAGGCGATCCTCGCACAGGTTGGCGGCGACATCGATGCGGCCGAAACGGCGTCGCGACAGGCGTATGCCCAGGCGTTGGCCGCCGTGAAGCGGAGCCCCGGCGACGCTCAGACCATCGCGGCGCTCGACAAGGCCGTGACCGCCATGGCGCAGGTGGAGAACGCCAAGGGGCAGTATCAGGCGCTCGGACAGGCGCTTGACGGTTACGCGGACATCTCCTCCGGCGTCGGCCAACTGAGCGGGGGAGTGGATCAGCTCGACGCGAAGGTGAACGGTTCGGCCAACGGATCGTCAGCCGACTCCGCGGCCACGCAGGCGTCCCTTGCGCAACTGGCCGAGGGATTGGCGTCGATGCACACCGCCGTCGGACAGCTCAATGCGGGGGCGCAATCCGCCGCCTCCGGTGCCGAGGATCTGGCGAAGGGACTGTCGGCCGCGCGTGACGGCGCCAACAGCCTCGCCGCTGGAGCCGCTGCGGCGGACTCGGGCGCGCGCAGCCTCGCCTCGGGGGCCGTCTCAGCCGCCGACGGCGCAGACCGGCTTGATGACGGCGCCCGTGAGCTCGCCGACTCCGTCAAGGGCATGGATGACAAGGTGCTCGACGAACTGCAGAAGACCATCGACGAGAAACTCGGCAAGGGTTTCAAGGCGCATTCGTTCGTCGCCCCCGCCAACACCGCCGTGGACCGCGTCCAGTTCACCTATGTCCTTCCCGGCATCGGCAAGTAGCGGTCGCGGCATCTCACTTCACCCGGAAGCCGTGGGATTGGGCGTAGCCGATGATGCCGCGTTGCCATTCGGCGAGCTGCGACCAGTACGCGAATGCAACCGACCGTCGTCCGTCCGATTCCGTCGCAGGAGGAATCGGACGGACGACGGTCGGCATTGTGCTCAGGGTGCGGACTCCGTCAACCAGTGCATCGCGTCGTCATAGGTCATGAGCAGTCGTTTGCGATAGTCGTCGATGAGAGTTGCGCCTACCGTGTTCGCATAGCTGTCGTCCGTTGTCTGTTGTTCGGCGACGGCCTGTTCGAATGCGTCGGGCATGCGTCGGGTGAGTGTCGCGAATCTATGGAGAACATCCTCGGCCGGCAGGCCCATGCGTGCGGCGAATCGCTCCAGATGTTTGCGGCGGAGCTGAAGGAGATTCCGCCTGCCGCCGATGTTCATCGCAAGCGTCGTGCTTGCGCTTATGGATCCACGGCCAAGATACGGGTAGATCGAGGCGAGATCATATAAGGGCGCCATTCTCACGGAATCGCCTTTGAGCAGCAGCGAGTAGTTTTTCGCGTGACTGTCCGTGGCTCCGAGCAGATAGCTGACGAGGATTCCGTCGGCGAACGCCCGTATGTTCGCTTCTCCCTCCCCGTTTAGTCCGTGGCGGCGGATCATCGCCGCGTATCGTTCCGAGGTCGGACCGTTGTGTTCCTCGTATTTCAACGATGATGGTATGCCCATCGCCTGGGTGAGATCCTCCTGATGCAGCGCGATGACGTCGCCATTGTCGTTGGTGATTCGATCGTATCGTTCGATGATGATGGCGGGCACCCCCTCGAACAGACGGAACGTGGTGTTCGCCACACGCAGTCCCATATGGGTCGCGATCCGCATGGTGAGGTGTTCGTCGAATGCCTGATCGGGTAGCGTGGGGATTCCCGGCTTGAGGATATGGGTGGTGCGGGCTGTACCTTCGGCCGTATACCACCGGCCGTCATGGAGACGGAGGGCGATCTTGCCTTGTTGCCCTGCGACGGACCAGTGTTCCTTCGCCCCGGCCGGTTGAATTCCCGTTGGGGCCGCTGCGCGCAGTCGTGCGGCTATCGCGGAGTCATCGATGGGAAGAAGGTGTTGGTTCTCGGCGGGCAGGTCGGAAGAGGAGGACAGTCGCAGAGCCCCTGTGGCGTCGAATCCTATCGCCTGCAGGAGATCGAAGGCGTCGGTTGTGCTCGCGTGATGCATGCGTTGCGATTCCCTGCGGGCCTGTTGGGATTCGGGAACCAGTGCGTCAAGGAAATTCGCCGCTACGGCTCCTGTGTGGGTTTCCTGCGCGAGCGGCATCGAGAGCGAGATGGGTGTGGGGTTATCGGACCATCGGTAATCGTCGAGGTAGCGGAAGGCGATGGTCCCGTTCGTGCTTCGGGTGAATTCCCCGACAGGGGTTTCTCCGAGGAACGCATAGAGTTTCTGCTCCGTCATATGGTCACCATTCGTAGGGAGGCATCGGAGATTGTGGTGTCTTCTGCACGTTGAGTGAAAGGCCGAGGAGCGCGAGCGCATTGAGTATGGTGGCGAATCCGGGGTTCGGCACGCGGCCCTGCTCGAATTCGATCAACCATCGGCGCGATACGCCCAGCTGTTCGGCCATCTGCGACTGGCTGATGCCTTTGCTGCGGCGTTCGCTGCGGATGAGGCGGGCGAAGCCCTCCGTGTTCCCGATAAGCATGTGAAAAATATATCACCTCATCACCTGATGTGCAAAATAATTCACCTACTGTGGCTATGTGCGGAATAGTGCACATGCCGTTCATTTCACGGTGAAACCCTGCGAGGCGGCGTAGAGCCTCAAGCGACGCTCCCACTCGTCCAGACGGTCGTCGCTGCGGCCGCCGGGGCGAAGGGCGGGCGCGACCAGACGGGTGAACTCCGCATCCAGTTGGCTGAAGAACAGCAGGTTGTCCCAATCGAGGTTCACACGCGCCGCGGACTTGGCGTACACGTCGTAGATCGACTGGTTGAAATACGGGTCCATGGTGCCGCGGCGGGTCAGGTCCTCCACATAGCCGGCCGCCGCGGATACGCCGCCCGGCGCGCGAAGCTCGATCGACGTGGGGTCGAGCTGGAACCAGCGGATGAACGTCAATGCCGCACGCTGGCGCACCGGCGGCAGGCCCGCGCTGATCGCCAACGTCGAACCGCCGATCTCCGCCGTCATTGTCTGACTCGGATCGACGAAGCCGGGCGGCAACGCCACCTTCCACAGTCCCTTGTCCGCGGGATACGAGGCGGCGAGGATCTTGCCGAGCCAGTTCGCGTACGTCACCGTCAGGTACTTGCCCGAAGCGGGCAACATATACCGGTTGTCCCACAACGGTTCGGCGCACAACACCCCATCGTCGAGGCACTGCTGGAGGAACCCGGCCACGAAACGCACCCGGTCGTCGGTCATCTGGAACCGGATCGTCGAATCGCCCTCGACGACCCACGGTTTCGCACCCGCCATACGGAAGAACGACAGATAGTGCTGCACGTCGGTCGTGTCGAGGATACCTAGGTATCGTCCCGGATTGCGGGTGTGGAGCCGTACGCCCTCCTCGTAGAACTCGTCCCATGTGGCGGGCGCCTGCAGCCCGTACCGTTCCATCAGGTCGTGCCGGTAGAACATCACGGTCTGCGACTGATCGCCCGGAATGCCATACAGCTTGCCCGCGTAATGCGCCGACTGCCATGCCGCCCTGTCCACCAGAGGACCGATCTCGCGTTCGATGCGCTCGCCGGAGATGTCCTGCAGGGCACCGGATGCGGCCAGCTGTGGCAAGGCCGTACGTTCGATGTTGACGATGTCCGGTACGGGCCGGTGGTTGATGATGCGTTCCCAGTACAGGGCGAGCGTGTTCTCCTGCGTACGCCCCTCGATCGGGTCGATGACGATGCGCGGATGCGTGCGCATGAACTCGTTCAGGCGTGGCATGGTCTCGTTGAACGCGTTGGATAGCATCGTCAGCACGATCATGTCGCTCGAGCGTGTGAGTTCCGCGTATGGTCCGAGTTTCATCGTCGACCGCTTGTGCGGGTTGATCGAATCGCGCGCCGTGAATCGTGCGTCCAGCGAGATCGGTTCGGGTCGGGACACGCTGGCCTCATGCGTCGTCGCTTTCGTCAGCGCATCGGCCGCGGCCTTGGCCATGTCCTCTCCCCGCATGTCGATGGTGGAGAGCGTTGGCGTGATGAGCGATCCCATCTCGATGTTGTCGAAGCCGACGACCGACACGTCCTCCGGGATACGCAGCCCCGCACGTCGGGCTGCCGCGATGAATCCGGCCGCCAGCGAGTCGTTGAACGCGAACACCGCGTCCGTGGGGCGGACCAGATACTGGTCGACCGCTTTAGTGCCGCCGGAAAGGTTCGGGTCGCATTCGCGCACCACACGGTAGGTCATGTCGTAGCGGAACGCGGCCGCGCGGACGGAGCGTCGGCGGTATTCGTTCGACCATGAACCCGCCGGGCCGGCGAGATAGGTGATGGATGAGTGTCCCGACTCCTTGAGTCTGCGCGCCGCGTCGTCGATGGCCCCGGCCACGTCCACGGTGACGCTCGCCAGACCCGGGATCGTCCGGTTGAGCAGGATGACCGGCTTGACCAGCATGATGCGACGGATGTCGGGCTCACTCAGACGCGAGGAAACCAGCGCCACGCCGTCCACGTTGCGCATCACATACGACATGGCCTTGCGCTCGACCGCCGGCTTCTCGTCCGTGTCCAGCGTGATCAGCCCGTACCCCCTTCGTCTCCAGACGTCGTTGCAGGGTATTGGCGATGGTGGCGTACAGGGAATTGCGCAGCGTGGGCACGATGACGGCCATCATGCCGGTGGAGGGCAGCCTGTCGCCGTCCGCGTCCCCGTCCGGTGCGAGATACCCGAGTTGTTCGGCAATGCGGCGGATGCGGAACTCGGTCTTCGCGGAGATGCGTCCCGGCTGGGACAGGGCACGCGAGACCGTCGACGGGCTCACGCCGGCCTCTTTGGCGATGTCGTAGATCGTGGTCTTCTGACGCATGGGCAACATTATGGCAACCTTTGGCAACAAGCGCAATCAAGGTTCCGTCCCGCGCGAATATGGTTCCTGTCAGCGGAAACGGCGCGTGGAAGCGCGAGGATCCGTGAAACAAGCAGGAGACAAGTTCACTTGGAGGAACCATGTCCATTTTCATCACGTCCACGACGACGGTGACCGGCGCGACGCCGTCGAAGGCCGTCTCGTTCGCCGTCGAGGACATCGAACGCGACTTGGGCAAGACGATCGTCCCGTCCGAGACGGCCGGCGCGAACATCGTGCTCGTCGAGGAGCCGCACAACCCGGAGACGTACGAGGTGCGCGTCTCGGACGGCAACCTCGAGATCCATGCCGGAGACGACTTCGGCTTCATCTACGGCCTGTATGCCGTCAGCCGCGAGGTTCTCGGCGTCAAGGACTTCTGGTTCTGGAACGACCAGGAGTTCACGCCCGTGCCGTCCATCGAGATCGCGGACGACTTCACGCTCGTCTCGAAGCCGACGGCCGTCAAGTACAAGGGCTTCTTCGTCAACGACGAGGTGCTGCTCGAGGACTGGCAGGTCGACAACGACAAGGAGAAGCCGTGGAGGCTCGCCTTCGAGACCGTGTACCGTCTCGGCGGCAACATGGTGATCCCCGGCTCCGGCCAGCGCGGCGAACCGCACCTGAAGCTCGCGCAGGACATGGGCTTCTACATCAACCAGCACCACGCCTGCCCGCTCGGCGCCCGCATGTTCGCCGCCGCCTACCCGGGCGTGCAACCGAAGTGGCCGGAGGAGGCCCCCCGCTTCGAGGTGCTGTGGCGTGAGGCCATCGAGGCGCAGAAGGGCAAGCGCACCGTCTGGACGCTCGGCTTCCGCGGCCAGGGCGACCAGCCGTTCTGGAACTTCGACCCGCGCTACGCCACCGACGAGGCGCGCGGCAAGCTGCTCTCCGAGATCATCCAGAAGCAGTACGACATGGTTCAGGAGGCCGATCCGGGCGCGCAGTGCTGCATCTACCTGTACGGCGAGGCCATGGAGCTCTACCGCGCCGGTGTGCTGACCTACCCCAAGCAGGTCGCCAAGATCTGGGCCGACAACGGCTTCGGCCGCATGGTCTCCCGCCGACAGGAGAACAACAACCCGCGCGTGCCCGCCATGCCGACGAACGACGGCGACAACGGCATCTACTACCACGCGAGCTTCTACGACCTGCAGGCCGCCAACCACACCACCGATATCTGCAACGACCCGCGCCTCGTGGCCGGCGAGCTCGAGCAGGTGATCGAGCACGGCGGCGCCGACGTGTGGATCGTCAACGCCTCCAACATCAAGCCCCACGTCTACTTCCTGAACTTCATCGCCGCGATCTGGCGCGACGGCAAGATCGACTTCGAGAAGGTCGCCAAGGATTACATCGCCGACTATTACGGCAAGGACAACGTCGACGCCGTGTTCGACCTGTACGAGGAATACTGGAAGTCGGCCGTGCAGTACGGTCCGAACTGGGACGACCACGCCGGCGAGCAGTACTTCAACCACGTGCCGCGCATGCTCATCACCCAGTGGCTCAAGGATCGCAACGCCCCGGCTCAGGATCTGCGCTGGATGCATGAGGCCGACACGCTCAAGGAGCAGATCGAGTTCTACCGCGGACTCATCGCCCCGGCCGTCGAGCGTTACGCCGATCTGGCCGATAAGGTCGAACTCGCCGCCATCTCCGCCGAACTGCGCGGCGAGGACAACGCCGCCGAGCTGATCCGCGACTCCATCGGCGTCGAGTCCGGCATCTACGAGTACTCCGTGGCCGCGTCCGTGCATGTGTGCGACGCCCTGCTCGCCGGCTACGACGAGGACTGGCAGCACGCCTTCTACGACGCAGGTCTCGCCGCGGAGGAGTTCACCGCCGGCGACCGTGCGATGCGCGACCGCGAGCACGGCGTGTGGGCCAACTTCTGGCGCAACGACTGCCTGACCGACGTCAAGCAGTCCGCGTGGGTCGCCCGCTAGCTCATGGGCTACCTCAGGTGCGTCGGTGACGGACCGCACTACTTCCAGTGGCTGCGTGACTTCTGCTACCCGGAGTGGGAGAAGGACGTGTTCGTCATCATGAACATGGAGAACCACCCCACCGATCAGGAGATCTTCGAGGCCATGAAGGCCAAGTGGGCCAACTGACGTGAACCCGGGGTGCCTCCCGGGCGCGTACGAAAAGGAAGAACAAAGAAAGAACGACGTCCGGCGGGGGCCTCCCACCGGACGGGATATGAAAAACCTGTATGCGGGGTGCCTCCCGCATGCAGGAATGGAAAGGATGCTGCAATGACACAGCAGGCAACCACCCCTCAGGCTAGCGCGCCTAAGGGACGCAAGATCACGATGGCGAACGCCTTCGGCTTCGGCATCGGAGACTTCTACGGCGGCGGCTTCGGACAGATCGCCACCTACCTTCCGGTGTTCTGGGTGACGTTCGCCGGTCTGGCCGTCGATCAGGCGACCTCCATCATGGGCATCGCCACGATCGTGTCCGCCTTCGCGGCGCTGATCGTCGGATCCCTGTCCGACAACTTCTACAAGTACCGGATCGGCCGCAGGTTCGGCCGCCGTCGCTTCTTCCTCATCGCCGGCATCCCGGTGCTGCTGGTCACGGCGATCGTGTGGGTCCCCGGCCTGCCGGTCTGGCTGTACTTCATCGGATACGCACTGTGGATCATCGCCAACCAGCTGATCATGACCCCGTACTCCACGCTGCCCACCGAGATGACTACGGACTTCAACGGCCGTACCAAGCTGTCCACCGTCCGCATGTTCATCTCCGGCGTAACCACCGCGGTCATCCCGCTGATCATGACCGCCGCCCTGACCGGTCTCGGCGAACAGCACTCCTACGCCTATCAGATCTCCATGGTCGGCCTGATCCTCGCCTTCTGCATCGCCCTGTTCGTGTGCTACAAGTCCACGTGGGAGCTCACGCCCGAGGAAGCCGGCTTCGACGTCAGGAAGATCGAGGAGGAGGCCAAGCAGCCGTTCGATTTCGGCAAGTGGCTCAAGGGCATCGGCGACGTGTTCGTCGACTACTTCTCCACCCTGCGCATCAAGTCCTTCCGCAAGCACGTCCTCATCTACCTGCTCGGCCAGACCTTCATGGATGTGTTCGGCCAGACCTGGCTGTTCTTCGTGATCTACGACTGGAACAAGACCGCCGCCTTCGGCTCCCTGCTGCTGAGCTTCGCGCTCGTCGGCGAACCGCTCAAGCCGGCCTTCGGCTGGCTGTTCACCAAGCTCGGCCCGCGCAAGATGTACTCCCTGAACTTCGCCGGCGGCATCATCGGTCTGCTCGGTCTGCTCGGTCTGTGGCAGGCGCAGGGCAGTCTCGCCGAAGGTGCCTGGACCGCGCTCGCCTTTGTGGTGACCGTCTGGTGGCTCATCTTCCGTGCCATGGTCTGGTTCATCCCGTGGAACGTGTTCCCGTTCATCCCGGACGTCGACGAGATCGTCACCGGCAAGAACCGCACTGGTGTCTTCTCCGGTTTCAAGGCGTTCACCCGCAAGCTGACCTCCGGTCTTGCGACCACCTTCATTGGCATCTACCTGGCCTCCACCGGCTTCATCAAGCCGGCCAAGGACGCCGCCGGCGTGATGCAGTACCCGGACCAGCCGGTCGCCGCGCAGAATGGCATCGCCTTCGTATGCATCGGCTGGGTCATCATTGGTCTGCTTATCGCGTGGGGTATCGCCCTTACCTTCAAGCTTGACAAGAAGACCGACGGCATCCTGCTCGCCGAGATCGAGCGTCTCAAGAACGGCGGTAAGAAGGCCGACGTCGACCCGAACACGAAGAAGGTCGTCGAGCAGCTTACCGGTGTCAAGTACGAGAAGTGCTGGCCGCAGGCCGCCGAGTGAACTCGGTAGCAGGTTTCGGGATGAGCGCATCGTGAGGTCCCGATCACGATGAAGATGTTATCCCGATGAGCTTGGGTGGGAGATGGTGCAGGGTACGGTTGCAGACGTGCTCCACACCATCTCTTGCCTTATCGTGTTTTTTACCGCGTTCCTGCCATGTCTTCGGTTCTGCAATATGGAAGCCGGGGGAGCGGGAAACCTGAGACGGCTAGAATAAGGCCCGTCACTTGGGTTATGAAGGCGCGTGAAGCGCCAAGGAGGAACAATGGCAGAGATCACATGGAAGTCGATTCTCACCAAGCTGGTCGGGGGAGACCATCTGAGCGCCGAGGAGTCCGAGTGGTTCGTCGATGATCTGATGAAGGGCAACGCGAACCCGGCGGCCGTGGGCGCGGCCCTCGCCATGCAGCAGCAGCTGGGCCTGACGCCCGAGGAGGTGTCCGGCGCGGCCAAGGCCATGGTCTCGCACGCGGTGCCGCTCAACGTCTCCGGCGAGACCACCGACATCGTCGGCACCGGCGGCGACGGCTTCTCCACCGTGAACCTGTCCACGATGGGTGCGGTCGCCGCCGCGGCCGCCGGCGTCAAGATCGTCAAGCACGGCAACCGCGCCGCCTCCTCGAAGTGCGGCGCCGCCGATGTGCTTGAGGCGCTCGGCCTGCCGCTGGACTTGAAGCCCGAGGCGGTTGGCGAGGTCGGCGACGAGGTCGGTATCACCTTCGCGTTCGCCCGCACCTTCCACCCGGCCATGCGCTTCGTCGGCCCGATCCGCGCCGCGCTCGGCATCCCGTGCGTGTTCAACGTCCTCGGACCGCTGACCAACCCGGCCAAGCCCGCTCATGTGGCCATCGGCTGCGCCAAGCGCGAGGTCAGCCCGATCATGGCCGCCGTGTACGCGGCCAACGGTCAGTCCGGCATGGTCTACACCTCGCACGAGGGGCTCGACGAGCTCGCGCCCACCGGCCCGGTTTCCGTGTGGGAGATCCGCGACGGCAAGGTCACCGAGTCCGAATTCGACCCGACCGTCGAGCTCGGACTCGAGAAGATCGACGTCACGCAGCTCAAAGGCGGCGAGCCCGAGGTCAACGCCGCCGCGTTCCGCGACTTCCTCGCCGGCAAGGACATCCCGGCCCGCACCACCGCGCTGCTCAACACGGCGTCCGCCATCGTGGCCGAAGGCCATCTGATCTCCGATGCCGCCGACGGCACGCTGGCCGATCGGTTCCGCGAGGCGTACAGGCTCGCCGAGGAGACCGTCGACTCCGGCAAGGCCCAGGCCCTGCTCGACAAGTGGATCGAGACCGCCAAGTCCAAGGCCTGATCCGAAGCGGGAGGCGCCGTCCCGTCCGGGCGCACTTACCGTAGTCCCGGTCGTAGTGCCGATATGTGATTCCATGAAGGCCACCCCATCAAAAAAGGGGTGGCCTTCATTCGTTACTGCACAATGCGGCAACAATGGCAACAAGTGGCAACGAAGCATCTTGCGCCAATAATCTAAAAACTGGCAATCGGCCGATGACGGCATGGGTTGGCAGAGATTACGGCATATCGGGAGGAACAACGTGAGTTCGTTTACTGAGTTCGGGACGCTGGTGAAGAACCGGCATCGGCCCAAGGACAAGCCGAAGGACACCAAGGTGGCGTTGGGATTCCTTGCCCCGTGGCTGATCGGCGCGATCTTCCTGAGCCTGATCCCGATGCTGTACTCGCTGGTGATCTCGTTCACGAAGTACAACATGATCAAGCCGCCGCAGTTCGTCGGCCTCATGAACTATCGGCACATGCTCATCGACCCGAGGTTTTTGAGCTCGCTCAAGGTGACGCTGACCTACGTGGTCATCTCGGTGCCGTTGCAGCTCGTCGCGGCGCTCGCGCTCGCGGTGCTGCTCGACCGCGGCATGAGAGGACTCGCCTTCTACCGTTCCGCGTTCTACCTGCCGTCCATGCTCGGCGGCTCGGTGGCCGTGGCGGTCCTGTGGAAGATGGTGTTCGGTTCCGATGGCCTGTTCAACGCGCTCATCAACCTGTTCGGCGCGAGCTCGTCGATGTCGTGGATCGCCAACCCGGACACCGCCAACTGGACGCTCATCGCCCTGCATGTCTGGCAGTTCGGTTCCCCGATGGTCATCTTCCTGGCCGGTCTGCGCCAGATCCCGCGCGAGCTGTACGAGGCGGCCAGCGTGGACGGCGCCGGCAAGTGGAAGCAGTTCACCGCGATCACCTTGCCGCAGCTGAGCCCGATTATCTTCTTCAACCTCGTGATGAGCGTGATCAACTCGTTCCAGACGTTCACTCAGGCGTACGTCGTCTCCGGAGGCACCGGCGGCCCGTCCGACTCGACGCTGTTCTACACCCTGTACCTCTACCAGCAGGGATTCGCCTCCCTGCGTATGGGATACGCCTCCGCGCTGGCATGGATTATGGTGCTGATCGTGGCCGTGCTCACGGGAATCAATTTCGCTCTCTCCAAGTTCTGGGTACATTACGATGACTGATATTTCTATGAAGAACGTCGACCTTGGTTCCGGCGCCGGCATGATGCCGAATCGCGGCCGCAGCATTGGCCGCGTGGTAGTTGCCGTAGTCAAGCAGGTCATAGTGCTGCTGGTCGCGATCGTCATGCTCTACCCGATCCTGTGGATGATCGTCAGCTCCCTGCGCCCGCAGAGCGAGATCTTCACGAACATGGGGCTGCTGGTCACCAATCCGGTGTGGGAGAACTACGCGGCCGGATGGAACGCGCTGAGCTACCCGTTCGGCCGGTACATCCTCAACTCGCTGATCATCGTGGCGTTCGCGATCATCGGCAACATCCTCACCTGCTCGATGGCCGCCTACGCATTCGCCCGGCTCAACTTCCGGTTCCGCGGCGTGCTGTTCGGGTTCATGCTGCTCATGCTCATGATCCCGATCCACGTGGTCGTCATCCCGCAGTACATCATGTGGAACTCGCTGCACATGATCAACACGTTCGTGCCGCTGATCGTGCCGAAGTTCCTTGCGATGGACGGGTTCTTCACGTTCCTGTTCTACCAGTTTCTGCGGGGCCTGCCGCGTGACCTCGACGAGGCCGCCAAGCTCGACGGCGCGGGCCACCTGCGCATCTTCTTCCAGGTGCTCCTGCCCCTGATGAAGCCCGCCATCGGCACCTGCGCCGTGTTCACGTTCATCTGGACGTGGAACGACTTCTTCAGCCAGCTGCTCTACCTGACCAAGCCCGACATGTACACCGTGCCGATCGCCCTGCGTACGTTCATCGATGCGCAGTCCCAGTCCAGCTATGGCCCGATGTTCGCGATGAGCGTGGTGAGCCTGATC
Organism: Bifidobacterium callitrichos; assembly: GCF_008698085.1. Classification (NCBI taxonomy): domain Bacteria; kingdom Bacillati; phylum Actinomycetota; class Actinomycetes; order Bifidobacteriales; family Bifidobacteriaceae; genus Bifidobacterium; species Bifidobacterium callitrichos. The sequence goes on along the minus strand of NZ_RZJP01000001.1, from coordinate 392,715 downwards.
CCGCTGTTCCTTGTGTTCACGTTCGGCCAGAAGTACTTGGTCCAGGGCATCGCCACCACCGGAGGGAAATGACATGGATGGAGCGTCATCCGCGTTGCCCCTCAGTCGACGTACCTTCGTACGTCTTCCCTCGGTGCGCCTTGATGCCGCACGCATCCATGCCATTTCCAATCATGAAGGACAACAATGATGTTCAAGCGTTTGTGGAAGAAATATCTGGCCGCGGTGATGGCGACCGTCGCGCTGACCGTATCCGCCGCATGCGGCAGTTCGGTGGGTGCCTCGGATGCGCCGGTCGTGCCCGCCGACGGCGACGTGACCATCCGCCTCAACTGGTGGGGCGGCGACGCCCGCATCAAGGCCACCGAGGAGGCGGTCAAGGGCTTCGAGAAGGAGCATCCGAACATCCACGTCGATATGGAATACTCCGACTGGACCGGCTACTGGGACAAGCTCGCCGTCCAATCCGCCGGCGGCAACGCCCCGGACGTCATGCAGATGGACGAGCTCTATCTCGCTTTCTATGGGTCGATGGGCTCCCTGCTCGACCTCGGCAAGACGTCGAAGTACTTGGATCTCGGCACAATGGATGCATCCTTGAAGCAGATGGGACAGGTCGAGGGCAAGCAGGTCGCCGTCCCGATGACCACCGCCCAGTACGGCGTCATCGTCAACAACGACGTGCTCGACGAACTCGGACTCGCTCTGCCGGACACCGAGCGCTGGACATGGGACGAGTTCTCCGACTTCGCGCAACAGGTCGCCGAAAAGTCGAACGGCAAGGCCATCGGCTCGATCGCCCCGAACAACGGCTACGGACTGCAGCTGTGGGCCCGCCAGCATGGGGAGAAGCTGTTCGAAGGCAACCGCATCACGATCTCGCCCGAGACGCTGGCGTCGTTCCTCCAACTTCCCGCGGACTGGGCGAAGAACGGCATCGAAGGCAGCGCCGAACGATGGAGCGAGAACACCGCCGCGGCCATGAACGACAGTGATTTCGGCAAGGGCAGGCAGGCGATGATGATCACGCAGGCCACGATGATCACCCCGTACGCCCAGGCCGCCGGAACCGACAACATGACGCTCGTGCCGATGCCGCAGGTGGAACCCGGCGCGAAGACCATGTACCTCAAGCCCGGCATGTACTGGACGATCTCCTCGCAGTCTCAGCACCCGGCCGAGGCGGCCATGCTCGTCGACTATCTGCTCAACGACCGGTCGGCCGGTGAGATCCTCGGGACCGAACGAGGCATCCCCGCCAACAACGACATCCGCAGGTCGTTGGCCGATGAGGCGACCGGAACCGACCGCAAGGCGCTCGACTTCGTCGACAAGATCCAACCTACGTTGGGTGATTCCCCGGCGATCACACCGAACGGCGCCTCCGAACTCGACAAGACGATCGTGCGCTACCAGCAGGATGTCGTCTTCGGCAAGCGCAAGGCGCTGGACGCGGCCAAGGCGATGATCGCCGAACTGCAGGAGTCCATCGACTTCGCGTCGTGAGCGCCTGCGCGGGGCTCGCGACGCAGGGCTCAGACGCGGGCGCCGTCGTCGAACTCGTCCTCGCGGGTCTCCTTGTGACCCTTGTGCTGGACGATAAGCCCGGCGCCGCCGATCAGCACGCACAGGCCGAACACCGTGCCGAGGATGCCGGTGAGCGCGGGGACGAACACCGACCCGATGACGCCGGCAACGCCCGCGACGAGCAGGATCCAGAAGACGAGCTTCGTGCCCTTGACCGGTCCGATGCTGGGGTTCGGCGGCACGAAGTCATCGCCCTCCGCGTCCATCACGTCATCGGCGTCCAGCCAGCTGGAACCGGTGAAATCACGCGGCCCGTGGGTCGAACCGGTACGGGAGAAGGAGTCCGGGGCAAGGTCGCGCACATGCAGCAGCTGCTCCTTCTCCTGACGTTCGGCGTGCTTCTGGAAGCGTTTCGCATTGCGTGAGGAGGCCACGGCGGCGAGATCGTCCTTATGCTCGGCCTCGAACGCCGCCCACGCCTCGTCGAGATTGCCGAGGTCGGCCGGCTTCGTTGCCGGATCCTTCGCCTTTCCGCAGGCGGCATCGCCATCCGGCGCGGGGTTTGTGCGCTCGTCATCCGCGTTGGTATTGTTGAGATCAGTCATACCCATCACTCTAATCTGCCGCGGGTGTTTGCGCGGGGAGGGAAACGCAGTGCTCTACTGGTTCTTCGTCAAGGTCTTCGGTCCCATCGCACGTCATCATCTCGGCCCCACCGCCAAGGGTCTGGAGAACATCCCGCGCAAGGGCGGTGCGATCATCGCCGCCAACCATCTCGCCGTCATCGACGATGCGCTGATCCCGATCACCTGCCCGCGCATGGTGCATTTCATGGGCAAGGCCGAGTACTTCGAGGGCAAAGGCATCAAGGGCAAGTTCAAGAAGTGGTGGTTCACGTCCGTGGGCGTGTTCCCGGTGGACCGCTCCGGTGGCAACAAGTCGCTCGGCGCGCTCGAGCATGCACGTGAGATCATCGAGGACGGCCACCTGTTCGGCATCCACATCGAAGGCACCCGCAGCCCCGACGGTCGCCTGTACAAGGGACACACCGGCGTGGCGCGCCTCGCGCTCGAGACCGGCTGCCCGATCGTGCCGACCGCGCTCATCGGCTCGGACAAGCTCCAGCCCATCGGCACCACGATCCCGAAGAAGGGACGCACCCAGGTGATCTATGGCAAGCCGATCAAGGTCGAGAAGAAGGCCGCCGACGAGATCACGCATGACGACCTGCGCGCGTTGACCGACCATCTGACCGCCGAGATCCAGAAGCTCAGCGGTCAGGAGTACGTGCCCGAATACGCGCAGAAGGTCAAGGCCGAGCTCAAGGCCAAGCAGGAGGCCGAGGCGGCCAAGTCGGCCACCGAAACCGCGTAAGTAGGCATCGGCCGGCGAAGTCTGGACGCAGTTTGGACACAGCATGACGAAGGGCGGACCCTTGAAAGGTCCGCCCTTCGTCATGTGTCATACGACTCACGATTCAGCTCGCACGCCGGCTCATACGACCGTAAGCGTGACGACCGTCTTCTTGCCGTTCGTATCGCGCACGCGCACCTGCTGACCCGGGTTCGGGTCCTGCAGACGCACCGTGTGCGTCAGGTCGCCGAGCGGGGCGGTCTTCTGCACGTCCAATCCCAATGCCTGCAGCGTCTTGGCCGCATCGTCGTACGCCTGACCTCGCACGTCCGGTATCGTCACCATCTGCGGGCCCTTGGAGACGACCACGTCGACCGAATCGCCCCAGTGCAGCTGCGTGCCCTTCGCCACGGATGCGGAGATGATCTTGCCGGCCTCCACGGTGTCGCTGTACTGTTCGGAGTAGTTCGCCTTGAGCTTCAGATCGCCCAACGCCTGCGCGGCCTCGTCCTTGGAGCGGCCGACGATGTCGGGCATCTGCACCGGCATCGGGCCCTTCGACAGGGTCACCGTCACCTCGTCGTTGTGCTTGATCGTGGTTCCCGGATCGGGGGAGATGGACAGGGTCACGCCCTCGGGCAGCGTCTCCGAATAGGCGTCCTTCGACTCGTCATGTTTGACGTTCGTCAGTCCGGCGTTCTTCAACGCGTCCAACGGCGCCTTGCCGTTCGCCGAGTTCGGGTCGAGGATATCCGACGGGATCGTCGCCATCTTGACGCCCTTGGAGATCACCACGTTGAGCGTCTGCGTGTGGCGCTTGCTCACATGAGCATCCACCGTGGCGTCCGAACCGGCGAGTTTCGCGGAGATGATCGCCCCTTGGGCAACGGTGTCGCTGTAGTCCTCGGCGGTCGTATACGGGATTCCCGCCACCTTGAGCAGGCTTTCATAGGACTGCCATTTCGCGCCGGCGATCCTGCAGGCCTGACCCTCCGTGCAGCTCACATCGGCGGGCTTGGGCAGCGCCCAATAGCTTCCCGGGCCGAGGTAGTACCACCATGCTCCGGTTCCGCCGCCTGCGAGGGCGAGCGCCAGCAGCACCGCGATGGTGATGAGGATCGCCTTCTTCGGTCCCTTGCGGCGCTTGTCCTGTTTGGCGGGTGCCTCGGTGGAGGGGGTCGGGACTGCCGGCTCGGATTCATCTCCCATGGCGGGCATCGTGCGCGTGGCGCCGGTATCGGCCATCGGCGGCAGCATGCGCGTGGCGGCGGCCCCCATGGTCATGGTCGGCTGCGCGTTGTCCCCGTTGGTATCGGAGGCGTCGGAGGCGGCATCTGCGGGGGCGGTGGGGTGCGGCGGCATGGGTGAGGAGATCGAGGTGTGCGGGGGGTTCGCGGTGGCGGGGGCCGGGGGTATCAGCGGCAGTCGATGCGAACGAAGCGTGCTGGCGTCGATGTCCGAACCCGTGGAATCCGTCATACCGGCGGCGTTTTCGGATGCGGCGGTGCCTTCGGTCACGCCGGTGCCGGTGTCCTCCATGCCGGCGAGCATCGGTCCCTCGGGGGCCGGGTGCACGTCGGCGGCCGAGGCCGCGGGCCTGCGATACGCCCAGGCGTCCGCCGACAGCGTGCCTCCGATCCGACGCAGCTCGTCGAGCGCCGCGGCAGCGTTCGACGGCCGCTCCTCGATCGAACGGGCCGTCAGGTGCGCGATGAAGCGGGCCACGGACGGGTCTATGCCCGGGCACGGCACGGACACCGACGGCACGTCCTCGTGGACGTGCTTGAAGACGAGGGTGACGGGATTGTCCGAGATGAACGGCACCTCGCCGGCGAGCATCTCCCATGCCATGATGCCCACCGCGTACAGATCGCCCTGCGGGGTGGCCTCGTTGCGTTCGATGGTCTCCGGCGGCAGATAGGCGGCCGTGCCGAGCAGCATGCCGGTGGAGGAGAGCGTCGCCTGGGACGTGGCCTTCGCCAGACCGAAATCGGTGATCTGCACGCGGCCGCGATCGTTGAGCATGATGTTCTCGGGCTTGATGTCGCGATGCACCACGTTCACGCGATGCGCGGAGGCGAGCCCGTCAAGCGTCTCGGCCACGATCCTGAGCGTCTCGCGTACGGTGAACGTGCCCTGCAGGTTCATCTCGTGCCTGAGGTTCACGCCATGCACGTACTCCATCACCAGATAGGCGAGGCCGTTGAACTCTCCCGTGTCGTATACCTGTACGATGTGCGGGTTCGCTATCTGCGCCGCCGAACGGGCCTCGCGCCTGAATCGTTCGATGAACTGGTCGCGGTGCGGCCCCTGCGCCAATTGCGTGTGCATGACCTTGATGGCCACCGTGCGGGCCAGACGCTCGTCGCGCGCCTCGTACACCGTGGCCATGCCGCCCTGCGCGATCCTGCGCACGATGCGGTAGCGTCCTTCGATCAACTGGCCTTCGGGCGCGTTTGCGGCTTCACTCATAGTGGTTATCGTAGATTCCTCGATGTGCTGGAAATGTCATGAACTACTTTACCGGCCGGCGACGTCCGGCACGAACATCGCGCACATGGCGGTCAGATCCGCCCTGCGATCCGCGTCCAGGCCGCTCGCGTCGATGGCATGGCTCGTCTGGTCCCACAACGCCGCGATGCGCGACTTCGAACGGTCGATGGCGCCTGTGGCGCCGAACAGCTCCATGGTTCTGCGCACGTCGTCCTGCGAGCGCGATTCCGCCTCGAACATCGAGATGAGCTCGGCGCGCCCGTCGGCGTCGGCCGCACCGATGGCGTCGGCCAGCAGCACCGTGCGCTTGCCCTCGCGGATGTCCCCGCCCACCGGCTTGCCGCTGGATCGGCTCGAACCGATGACGTCGATGAGATCGTCCTCCAGCTGGAACGCCAATCCCAGAGGTCGTCCGATCGCCGTCGCCGTGCGCTCGGCGTGTTGCGGGTCGCATCCCGATGCGAGCATCGCCAGACGCAGAGGGGCGATCGTCGTATAGCTTGCCGTCTTCCATCGGAACACGCCCAGTGACGCCTCGACCAGCGCATCGGGATCGTCGAGCGGGGCCTGCTCGACCGCAAGATCAAGCACCTGTCCGATCTCCACCTCGCGCTGCATGGTGAGGAACGCGTCGACCAGCTTCGCGGAGTTCGGCAGACTGTGCGCCGCCTCATTGGCGATGGCCACGCATGCGGTGGCCAGCAGGTCGCCGAGCATCAGTCCCAGACCGCGGCCGATGGCCCTGTCCCCGGTCCAATCCTCCAACGCCTTGTGTGCGCTGGGTCGACCGCGGCGAAGATCGGATTCGTCGATGATGTCGTCATGCACCAGCGCGGCCGTCTGGAACACCTCGATGGCGCACGCCATGTCCACCATCGCGTCACGGGTCCGTGGTTCGCCGCCGAACGCGTCGTACGCGGTCAGCGCCAGCAGCGCCCGCAGCCGCTTGCCGCCCTCGCTTGAGGACACGCCCTGGCGGACGACCTCATCCATCACCTTCCGGCATGCGTCGGGGATCTCCTCGCCGTCGGGAATTCCGGCCCGTCCCGCCACCAGGGCGGCGATACGGGGCTCGATCAGGGAACGGTCAACGTCGGTTCTGCACATGCCTCTAAGTTATCCACAATGCGCCATGATTACAAGAACCCGCTATTTCCAAGGTCTTTCGAGGCCTCATCCACAAAGGCGGGAGGTTATGGCGATCGGGCGTCGAACCATTGATACTTGGGGGCGCGGCCGTCGCGGACATGTCGTCGGTCGCATCCGACAACACGATCATCAAGGAGGATGACACAATGACCAACAGACATGGGAAATGCTGCGACGGCTTCGGCTTCGACGACATCGATGCCGACGGCATCGAGCCGGTCGACGACGCCTTCATCGAGGACATGACGGAGCATCTGCGCAGCTCCCGGCGCGAGCAGGGGCCGGAGATGGCCAACCGGCAGTGGATGAACGGTCCTCTCGACTTCTGGCTCGACCATCTCGACGACCACCGTGTCGACCATGACGAGGACGTTCTGGCGGCGCTGGCGGTGGGTATGGATGAATCGCTCTCGATCCGCGATGCGCTGCTTTTGTCCCTGATGCTCAGGCGGGGGGAGTGCGACCGGGACGTGCTGATGGACGTCATCGCCCGCCCGAGCACCCCCGAGGTGGCGACCACCGTCCGTGACATGATGTTCGACCTGTTCGACGACGATCGCGGTCCGGACGTCGAACGCTGCAGGACGGGGATCGCGATGTTCTCCTCGATGGGATTGATGATGCCCAGGCGTCTGACCGTACAGCCGCTGGCCTCGATCGCCTACATCCTGTGGTGGCTCGGGGATCGCAGGGCGCCGCTCTATGCGCTCCGCAGTCTCGCTGTGGACGACTCCTGCTCGCTGGCGGTGCTGGTGCTGACCGCCGTGAGCAAGGGCGCACGTCCACGGGGATGCGCATGCCCGTAGCGTGATCCCCTTCCGCGACCGCATCCGCCGCGTCGGTTAGGGCCGAATGGACGTTTCGGATCCGATCGGCGCGACGGATGCGGTTTTCTCTGCCCGGGAATAATCGTCCCTATGAGGTGGTTTACTCACATAGTTGACGATTTGCCCTTGCCATAAGTATGCCCATGTGGTATATGCGGCCGGGGCGAGGACCCGCGAGGAGGAAAGTTTGGCTACTACGAGCACGACGGCCGGCGACAAGACCGAGGACACCACGGACGAGACCAAGGCCGCCTCCGCCAAGAAAGCCAGCACCGCACGCAAGACAGCCGCAAGGAAGTCCACCGCGAAGAAGGCTGCGACCGGCAAGACGGCGGCGAAGGGCACGGCCAAGCGCGCCGGCCGCAAGAAGACGGAGAAGGCGGAGGAGCCCGTCAAGCCCGTGGATGGCGAGGAGCCCGTCGATCAGCTGGAGGATGACGAGGACGACGATCTCGAGGTCGACGACATCGACGACATCGACGAGGTCGACGGCGAGGACGTCGACGATCCGGACGTGGACGGGGATGACGAGGACTCCGACGACGAATCCGAGGATGACGAGGATGAGGACGACGACGAGGAGGACAAGCCCGAAGTCGTCGAGGAGCCCAAGCAGAAGGGCGCCTTCGTCGTGCGCGATGACGACGATGACGACGAGCCCCGCCGCCGCGGCAAGGCGGGCAACCCGAAGCGTCGCGTGATCACCGCCGGCGCCACCGCGGATCCGGTCAAGGACTACCTCAAGCAGATCGGCCGTGTGAACCTGTTGAACGCCGAGCAGGAGGTCGACCTGTCCGAGCGCATCGAGGCCGGCCTGTACGCCCAGCATCTGCTGGACACCGAGGGCGACAAGATGGACTTCAAGCGCAAGCGCGAGCTCAAGTGGGCCGCGAACGACGGCAAGAAGGCCAAGGACCACCTGCTGGAGGCCAACCTGCGACTGGTCGTCTCGCTCGCCAAGCGCTACACCGGCCGCGGCATGCTCTTCCTCGACCTCATTCAGGAGGGCAACCTCGGTCTGATCCGCGCGGTCGAGAAGTTCGACTGGAAGAAGGGCTTCAAGTTCTCCACGTACGCCACGTGGTGGATCCGTCAGGCCATCACCCGAGCCATGGCCGATCAGGCGCGCACCATCCGCGTGCCCGTGCACATGGTCGAGGTCATCAACAAGCTCTCGCGCGTGCAGCGCCAGATGCTGCAGGATCTGGGACGCGAGCCCACGCCGGACGAGCTGGCCCGCGAGCTCGACATGCCCGTCGAGAAGGTGCAGGAGGTGCAGAAGTACGGTCGTGAGCCGATCTCGCTGCACACCCCGCTCGGCGAGGACGGCGACTCCGAGTTCGGCGACCTCATCGAGGACACCGACGCCATCGCCCCGTCCGACGCCGTCGCGTTCTCCCTGCTGCAGGAGCAGTTCAAGAGCGTGCTGGAGACGCTCTCTCCGCGCGAATCCGGCGTCATCAAGATGCGCTATGGCCTGGAGGACGGCCAGCCCAAGACCCTCGACGACATCGGCCGCGTGTACGGCGTGACCCGCGAACGCATCCGCCAGATCGAATCGAAGACCATGTCGAAGCTGCGTCACCCGTCCCGCTCGCAGACCCTGCGCGACTTCCTTGACCAGTGAGTCGCCGGGCCAGACCTGTGAACGCAGTCAACTGCGGCATGTGACGACCTACTCATCCAGCCAACGGAAGGATTATGGCGAAAGAAGAATACGGCGCGAAGGATCTTGCCGTCCTCGAAGGGCTTGACGCGGTGCGCAAGCGTCCCGGCATGTACATCGGCACCACCGACAGCCAGGGCCTCATGCACTGCCTGTGGGAGATCATCGACAATTCGGTCGACGAGGCGCTGGCGGGGTTCTGCGACGACATCGTCGTGACCCTGCACACCGACGGATCGATCGAGGTAGCCGACAACGGTCGAGGCATCCCCGTCGACAAGGAGCCGAAGACCGGTCTGTCGGGCGTTGAGGTCGTCATGACCAAGCTGCATGCCGGAGCGAAGTTCGGCAGCTCCTCCTACAACGCGGTCGGCGGTCTGCACGGCGTCGGCTCGTCCGTCGTCAACGCGTTGAGCTCCCGTCTCGACGTGTACGTGGACCGTGAGGGACTGACGCATCACATGTCGTTCCATCAGGGACATCCCGGCGTCTACGCGGATGCCGACACCGAGCATCCCTCGCCGGATTCGCCGTTCAAGCGCACGCGCAAGAACCGTCCCACCGAGCTGGAGATCACGGGCAAGGTGCCCGCCAAGCGCACCGGAACGCGCATCCGCTACTGGGCGGACCCTGAGATCTTCAACAGCACCGCCGAGTTCTCCTACGAGCGGCTCATCGATCGCGTGCGCCAGACCAGCTTTCTTGTGCCCGGACTCAAGATCACCGTCATCGACGAGAACGTGCCGGCCACCGGCGACGCATCCGTCGACGAGATGCTTGAAGTCGACGGGGATGAGGTTTCGGACGGCACCCCGATCGCGGACGAGCAGGCCGAGACACCGGAACCGGATAGCGCCGTCGTGCCGCAGGGCGTGGCCGTCGCCAAGGCCGACGCGGCGAACCGCACGCACGCACGCGTCGAGGAGTTCCGCCACACCGGCGGCGTGAAGGACTTCGTCGACTTCCTGTCGCACGGCGAACCCGTGAGCGACATCTGGCGCATCCAGGGTGAGGACACCTACGAGGAGGAGACGCAGAGCGTCGGCGAGAACGGCGAGCTGCACGCGCAGAAGGTCACCCGCACCTGCGGCGTCGACATCGCGCTGCGCTGGGTCAACGGATACGACACCACCATCCGCAGCTTCGTGAACATCATCGAGACCCCGGGCGGCGGCATGCACGTCGACGGCCTCATGAACTCGGTCACCAGACAGGTACGCAAGGCCGTCGAGGCGAACGCCCGCAGGCTCAAGGTGAACCTCAGGGATTCCAACATGCGCGTCGAACGCGACGACATCATGGCGGGTCTCGTCGCCGTCGTCACGGTGCGCATCGCCGAACCGCAGTTCCAGGGGCAGACCAAGGACGTGCTCGGCACCGCTCAGGTCAAGCCGATCGTCACGCGCATGGCCGACAGCCAGTTCGGCGAGATGATCTCCGGATCCAAGCGCGGCTACAAGGAGCAGTCCGGCCGCGTGCTCGAGAAGATCGTCGGAGAGATGCACGCCCGCGTCCAGTCGCGCAAGGCCAAGGAGGTGACGCGTCGCAAGAACGCGCTCGAATCCGCATCCATGCCATCCAAGCTGTCCGACTGCCAGCCGGGCAATGATGATGTGGCCGAACTGTTCATCGTCGAGGGTGATTCCGCACTCGGCACCGCCAAGGCCGCCCGCAACTCGGGCTTCCAGGCGTTGCTGCCGATCCGAGGCAAGATCCTCAACGTGCAGAAGGCGTCGATCACGCAGATGCTGTCGAACAAGGAGTGCGCGGCCATCATCCAGGTGGTGGGCGCGGGCAGCGGACAGAGCTTCGACATCGAACAGTCCCGCTACCACAAGGTCATCATGATGACCGATGCCGATGTGGATGGCGCGCATATCCGCATTCTGCTGCTCACCCTCTTCTACCGCTATATGCGCCCGCTCATCGAGCACGGCTACGTGTACGCGGCCGTGCCGCCGCTCCACCGCATCGCGCTGGCCGGCTCGCACAAGGGCGAGTACATCTACACGTACTCCGACGACGAGCTCGAGGGCAAGCTCGCCGATCTGGATAGCAGGCGCATCTCCTACAATCCCGACATCCAGCGCTACAAGGGTCTGGGCGAGATGGACGCCGATCAGTTGGCGGACACCACGATGGACCCGCGCACGCGCATGCTGCGCCGCATCCGCATGGAGGACGCCGCGCAGGCCGCCGAGATCTTCGATCTGCTCATGGGTGACGATGTGCCGCCTCGCAAGGCGTTCATCGTCGAGAACGCCGACGACTTCGATCGCTCCAAGATCGACACCTGATCGATTCCCGATCGATTCCCCCGATCGCCTTGCGGCATCGCCCTGCCGGAGGGCGATCGGGGTTCGTCCGCCCTCGCGGAGAGGACTATGCTGTAGCACGTGAACATCGTGATGAACAATACGGCAGCGTCCGCCGCGAAGGGCGTTGAACGACCGCAGATGCCGCAGGCCATCCGTGAACGGCTGCTCGCCCTTGGAGGCGGCGAACCCGTCGCCGTGGTCGGGTCGATGAACGCGGACTACACGGTCGCCACACGGCGTCTGCCTCAGCCCGGCGAGACGGTCGCGGGAGGCGTCCTCAAGATCCTGCCCGGCGGCAAGGGCGCGAACCAGGCGGCCAGTGCGGCGCGTCTGGGGGCGAACGTACGTATGTACGGCGCGGTCGGCGATGATTCGAATGCCGAATTCCTGCTCAGCAGGCTCGATGACGCCGGTGTGGACACCTCCGAGATCCTGCACGCCGAAGGGGCGAGCGGCACCACGGTCATCACCGTGGACGCCGAAGGTGAGAACACCATCGTCTATTCTGCGGGTGCGAACGGCAAGGTCAGCGCCGGATACGTGCAGGCGCACGGCGACGGCCTGGCCGAGGCGCGCGTGCTCGGTCTGTGCCTCGAAAGCCCGCTGACCACCGTGATCGCCGCCGCGAGAATGGCTCACGACAGCGGAGTGACCGTCCTGCTCAACGAATCCCCGTTCCTCCCCGAACTGCCGCACGAGCTCGTCGAAGCCACCGACATCCTGCTCGTCAACGAACACGAGGCGGCGTTGCTGCTCGAGCTCGATCCTCCCGCCGATGGAGACTGGGGAGAGCTGGACTGGTCCGACGTGGTTGAGCGCTTCTCCGACTACGGGTTCGATCGGGCGATCGTCACGCTCGGTGCGGAGGGTTCCATCGTCGTCGACGACGGGCACTGGCATCGCGTGTCCGCCGCGAGGATCGACGCGGTGGACACCACCGGCTGTGGTGACTCGTTCATGGGCACGATCCTCGCCGGACTCGCAGCCGGATACACGCTACTGCAGTGCGCGCAGATCGCCTCGTACGTGGCCGCATTCGCCGCCACCAAGCTCGGCGCGCAATCCTCCTACGGCACGGCCGTCGAGATCGCCGACTACTTCGCAGCCTGAATCCAGCGCGATTCGTCGGGCGTCATCATCGCCCGGCGTGTTATCCCCGGCCCTCCGTAGTATGTACGACCGTACGCATCGTGTTGTGCATATCACATTCTCAACCTTGAAGGAGGGCCGATGGCAAGCCTGCTGCTCGCCGTGATCTATCTGTCGTTCATCAGCCTCGGGCTGCCCGATGCGTTGCTCGGCGCCGCATGGCCGACCATGAGCCAGGATCTCGGGGCGCCAGTCTCATGGGCCGGCGGCATCTCCATGACGATCTCCGCGGCGACCATCTGCTCGGCGCTGATGAGCGACCGCATGACCCTGCGCTTCGGGGCGGGCCGCGTCACCGCCGTGTCGGTCGGTCTCACCGCCGCTGCGCTGATGGGATTCTCGATCGCGCCGAACTACTGGACGCTCATCGCGCTCGCCATCCCGTACGGACTCGGCGCAGGCGGCGTGGACGCGGCGCTCAACAACTACGTCGCCATCCACTACGAAAGCCGACACATGAGCTGGCTGCACTGCATGTGGGGCGTGGGCGCGCTCACCGGCCCGTACGTGATGGGCTACGCATTGTCCCACGGACAGGGGTGGCCGTGGGGCTACCGGTACATCGGATTCATCCAGATCGCACTGACCGCCATCGTCATCATCAGCCTGCCCCTGTGGAAGGCGCGCAGAAGGCCGCAGACGACCGTTTCGACCGCCGCATCGGATGCGAACGGCGAACCCCGCAAGCCGCTCGGCATCAAGGGGGTGGTCGCCATCAAGGGCGCGAGCGAGATCCTGCTCATGTTCCTGTGCTACTGCGCCATCGAATCCACCTGCATGCTCTGGGGATCGACCTACATGGTCATGGGGCACGGCATCGGCAAAGCCGAAGCCGCCAGCTGGATCAGCCTGTTCTTCATCGGCATCACCGTCGGCCGAGCCTTAAGCGGATTCCTCACCATGCGTCTCGCCGACCATCAGATGATCCGCCTCGGACAGGCGCTCATCCTCGCCGGAATCGTCATCATGCTCCTGCCTCTGCCGCACCACATCGGCGTATTCGCGGGACTGACGATCATCGGACTCGGCTGCGCCCCCGTCTACCCCTGCATCATCCACTCCACGCCCGCCTACTTCGGCGAGGAGAACTCACAGGCCATCGTCGGCGTGCAGATGGCATGCGCCTACGTCGGCACGATGCTCATGCCGCCGCTGTTCGGACTCATCGCCCAATACATGACGGTCGACCTGTTCCCGTGCTTCCTGCTCGTCTTCCTCGCGCTGATGGTCGCCATGCACGAATCGCTGCGCCGCAAACGAGGCTGATCCGAGAGGGGCGCGAATCCCGCGAGGGAGAGTGTCGGCACGTCGCGGCCGCGAGCCATAATCGAACATATGTGCGAATGTCTGGCGTCGTTCTCGAAACCCACACGGGAGTGGTTCCGACATGCCTTCGATGCGCCCACCGAGGCGCAACGCGAGGCATGGCCAGCCATCCGATCCGGCGCCAACACGCTCGTCATCGCGCCCACCGGATCCGGCAAGACCCTGTGCGCGTTCCTCTCCGCCATAGACCGCCTCATGACGGATCGGAACGACATCGGCGCGGGCGCCTCCGGCAAGCGCCCACGCGGCGTCAGAATCCTCTACATCTCCCCGCTCAAGGCGCTCGCCGTCGACGTCGCGAAGAACCTCGAAGCGCCTCTCGACGGCATCGCACGCCAATGCGAGACGATGGGACTGGCCGCGCCATCCATCCGCGTGGCCACCCGCAGCGGGGATACCACGCCCAAGGAACGCCGCGCCATCGCCACGCATCCGCCGGACATCCTCGTCACCACACCGGAGTCGCTGTATCTCATCCTCACCTCGAAAGCGCGGCGCATCCTCAGGACCGTCGACACCGTCATCGTCGACGAGGTCCATGCGCTCGCCGGAACCAAGCGCGGCGCGCATCTCGCCCTGAGCCTCGAACGTCTCGACGACCTCATCGCCGGAACGGAACGGGACCCGCGCGCGTCCGACCGCGTGACCGCCGTACGGCCCGCGCAGCGCATCGGCCTGTCCGCCACGGTGAATCCTCCCGCCGAGGCCGCACGGTTCCTCGGCGGATCGCGTCCGGTCACCATCGTCAACCCGGGCTCGCGGCCGCAGATGGACCTGAAGGTCGTCGAGCCTCTGGCGGACATGCGTGATCTGCAATCCGCGAACGTCCCGCACCGTGCCGGAGGCGTCGATCACGAATCCTCCACTGTCGGATATATCTCCGGCGTCACGCCGTCCATGCGGCGTCTTGCCGAACGCAAGGGACTCGTCGGCGATTCGTCTGCGATCATCGGCGCCTCCTCGGACCGCACATCCGGTTCGATCTGGCCGGTGGTCGAGGCGAGCGTCCTCGACGAGATCCTCGCACATTCGACCACGCTCGTGTTCGTCAACTCCCGTGGTCTTGCCGAAAAGCTCACCGCCCGTCTCAACGATCTGTACGCCGAACGTAGGGGAGGCGGGGGAGGCGGAAAGTCCGGAAGCGGGGACAAGGCGTCGCCGGAGGGGCGTGAGGGATTCGCGCCCCATTACGACGCCGTGGTCGGTTCGACCACGATGCTTGTCGGATCGCACGGTCCGGATGACGTGATCGCGATGGCGCATCACGGATCCGTGTCGAAGGACCGGCGCAAGCAGATCGAGGAGCGTCTCAAACGCGGCGAGCTGCGCTGCGTGGTCGCGACCAGCAGCCTCGAGCTCGGCATCGACATGGGATCGGTGGATCTGGTCATCCAGATCTCGCCGCCGTTGTCCGTCGCATCCGGGCTGCAGCGCGTTGGCCGCGCCGACCATCGTGTGGGCGGCGTCTCGCATGCCCTGTTCTACCCGTTGACGCGTGAGCAGATCGTCGGTGTGGTGGCCAGCATCGAAAGCATGCGCGCAGGGGATATCGAACCTCTGGTCGTGCCACGCAATCCGCTCGACATCCTCGCCCAGCAGACCGTGGCCGCCGCGTCGATGGACGACCTCAATCCGGACGCATGGTATGCGACCGTACGCCGTGCCGCACCGTTCACATCGCTCGAACGGGACATGTTCGACGCGGTCATGGGCATGATGACCGGCGCATACGACACCGAGGAGTTCTCGGCGTTCCGGCCGCCGCTCATGTGGAATCATGAGGCCGACCTCATCTCCGCGCGACCCGGAGCCCAACGCCTTGCCGTCACCTCCGGCGGCACCATACCCGACCGTGGCCTGTACACGGTGGTCCTGCCCGAGGCCGACGCCGGCAGGGGGCAGCGCCGGGTCGGCGAACTCGACGAGGAGATGGTCTACGAGTCACGCGTCGGCGACATCATCACCCTCGGCACCTCCACGTGGCAGATCCAGGAGATCACCCGGGATCGCGTCATCGTCACGCCGGCACCGGGCCGTACTGCACGCCTGCCGTTCTGGCATGGCGAGGAATCCGGACGCGACGCCGGATTCGGCCGTGCCAAAGGCCGCTTCCTACGCGAGACCGCATCCGGGCTTCGCTCCGCCGCCGCGGACGATGGCTCGCCCACGTTCGACCGTCATACCCTGAACCGGCTGCACGCCGATGGTCTTGACGACAACGCCGTATCCAACCTCGCCCGGCTGCTCGCCGAGCAGCGGACCGCCACCGGAGTCGTGCCGAACGATATGGCCATCGTTGTCGAACGATGCCCCGACGAGGAGGGCGACTGGCGCGTCATCATCCACTCGCCGTACGGCCGACGTGTCCATGAACCCTGGTCGATGGCCGTCACCGCACGTCTCAAGGCGCGCTACGGCTTCGACGGACAGGCATACGCGGCGGACGACGGCATCGTCATCCGCCTGCCCGACGGCGTGGGCGAGATACCCCTTCGTGAACTGCTGCTGTTCGATCCGGATGATCTACAGCGACTCGTCGAAACGGGAGTGGGGGAGAGTGTACTGTACGCGGCCCGGTTCCGCGAATGCGCCGCCCGATCCCTGTTCCTGCCGCGCACCGAACCCGGCCGACGCGTGCCGTTATGGCAGCAGCGGCTGCGCGCCGCCCAACTGCTCAACGCCGCGCGCGTCAGACGCAATTTCCCGCTGCTGCTGGAAACCGCCCGCGAATGTCTGCAGGATGTCTACGACCTGCCCGCACTGCGCGAGCTCATGACCGCGCTCGCCTCCGATCGCATCGGACTGCGGATCGTGACGACGGATACCCCCTCGCCGTTCGCTGAGAACCTGCTGTTCGGCTTCGTCGGCTCGGTCATGTACCAGTACGACGTGCCGCAGGCGGAACGCGGCGTGCGACTGCTGTCCATGGACCCCGAAGTGCTGGAACGTCTGCTCGGTGTCACCGATATGGCCACCGTGCTTGACCCGGATGCCATCGCCGAAGTGGAGGGTCAGCTCGCGGGGCGCACCTTCTGGAACGACCTCGCGCCGGATGACGTGATGGGCCGCGTGACGCGTTACGCGAAGACGCACGGCCCGTTCACCGCACAACGGCTGATCGCCGATCTCGGCATCGACGCCGCCGAAGCCGTACATGCGCTCGACGAGCTCGCGGGGCGCGGCGAGATCCTGTCCGGACATTTCCTCGACAGTCTGTCGAGCGATGCGTCGCAATGGCTGCACAGGGATGTGTTCCGCTGCATCCGCGCCCGCTCGCTGGCCAGGGCGCGTGCGGCCGTCGAACCCGTAGAACCGGCCGTATACCAGTCGTTCCTGCTGGAGCGTCAGGGTGTGGGGCCGGTCGGTGGCGAACAATACGAGGGCATCGACGGCCTGATGCGCGTCATCGAGCAGCTCGAGGGAGTGGCGTTGCCCGCATCCGTGTGGGAATCGAACGTGTTTCCCGCGCGTGTCGGCGGATACTCGCCCGCGATGCTCGACGAACTGCTCGCCGGCGGGGAGATCGTCTGGATCGGTTCCAAGACCGGCGGCACCAAGGCGTCGGAGCCCGGGCTCATCGCCTTCCACTCCGCGGATTCACCGCTCCTGACCGAAGCACTCAGCGAAGATGAAGGCGATGATGCAAAGGATCGCGCCGAGATGACGCTTCCTGAAGCGGTCCTCGACGTCCTCGCATCCGGCGGCGCCTACCACGCCTCTCAGCTTGCGACGATGGTACGGGAACGATGGCAGTCCGCCGATTCGCGACTTGTCGAAGTCGTGGACCCCGAAACCGGTGAGATTCTTGACGTACCCTCGTCGGATGCCTCGTCACGCCCATGGTCCGACGCCCAGTTCGAGGAGGCCCTGTGGTCACTGGTCTGGCAGGGCAGGGTCACGAATAGTTCGCTCGTGCCCGTGCGCGCATTGGCGGCGGGCGGGCGCAAGGTCCGCACGCCTGCCCGCGCGTCACGCCGCCGCATCCGCGTGCAGCCCCACATACCGATGACCATGAGCGGACTGTGGTCACAGGTCGGTGCCGCCGGCGCGATAGGGGACGACGGGACAAACGGAGACGATTCGCCCAACACTCCGGAGCGTCGCATGCTGGAACGAGTCGAGATCCTTCTCGACAGATACGGCGTCATCTGCCAGCCTGTGCTTGACAGGGAGGATATCCCCGGAGGATTCTCCGGACTGTACCCGGTGCTCAAGCGCATGGAGGAGCACGGGCGTCTCGCGCGAGGCATGTTCGTCAAGGGATTCGGCGCGGCCCAGTTCGCCGAACGGGACACCGTCGATGCGCTGCGGCGCATGGGGAAAACGGGGCAGACGGAAACCTCCTTGACCGCTTCGGATGACGGCCACGACGGACACATGCGTTCGGCCGTCGCGGTCAGCGTACTGGATCCGGCGAACCTGTACGGTTCCGCGATCGCATGGCCACCCGCGCCGAACGGCACCGGCAAGCCGACCAGACGCGAGGGTGGCATCGTGGTACTTGCAGGCGGCGCACTCATCGCCTACGCCACACCCAGATCCAAGCACCTGACCGTGTTCGCCGACGCATCGGAGCACGACGACTCCGTTGCCGCCGAAACCTCCACCGAGAGGACCGACGATCAAGGCGGGCAGACCCCCGGGCAGAGCCCGACGTTGCGCACGTCCCTTGCGGAACTGGCATACGCTCTGCGCCGCAACGGCCCCGGAACGGTCACCTTCGCCGATGTGAACGGCGAGCCGCTGAACGCTCACAACCCCTATACGCGGGTCCTGCATCAGGCCGGCTTCACACCGGTTCCTCAGGGGATGCGCCTGTACTGACATGAGGTCGTGCAGGGTCTGCGGCACAGTGTCTACAGCACGCGATACCAGTCGTCGCGCTTGGTCAGGGCAAGACCGGCGTTGCGCAGTTTGCGATCCAGTGATTCGACGCCTCGGCGGACCAGCCCCTCCTGCGTGAAGTACGATCCGCCCGCGGAATGCTGCAATTCGTCGAGACCGACGAACCGTCCTCGCGCCCTCACCAGCGTCTCGAGGATGTCGAATTCCAAACGGGACAACGGCATCGCCTTGTGCGTACTGGCGAAATACGCCTTTCGACTCGTCAGATCCAACGTCAGATCGCCGCGGATCATCATCGTCTCCGGGCCGGCTCCTGCGGAATCACGAGCAAGCAGCTCCACATAGGAGAGCAGCTCCGTATCGGAGAACGGCAGGCGCAGCGTGGCATCCGGTTTTGCCGTGACAATGGGCTGATCGGACGACTGATCGGACGGATGGCCATCTTCGTCGCCGGTCGAATCGAGGGCCGCATTGGCACGTGCGGAGGCCATACGTGCGGCATCGGCTGCGGTGCCATGCAGGGTGGTGGTGGCGAGCAGCAGGGTTCTGATCGACGGCTGGGCCGACTTCACGGCCGCCACCAGATCCGGCGAACCGAGAATCGCGATGTCGAACGGCCCCTCATCCGGGTCCGCGGCATGCTTGTGAAGCACCGAGATGACGGTTTCGGACGCCAAAGCGGGGGAGACCAGACTTTTCGGATCGATCGCCGTCACCGTATACCGGGCATTGCTGAGCGTCCCCTGAATCGCATGGGACAACGCCGTATCGCCTACCGCCACCAGAAGTCTCATGATTCGCCTCCTGCTGACCAGTGTAGTAGCCGTGATGTCGTCGCGGGGTCATAATCCCGTCTCTTCGGTCTCTCGCCATCGGCAGAGGACCATCAGCTGCGTATTGACTGCTTCAAGGCCGCCGAAATCCTGTACCGGCATGCGGCGGGCCGTGGTAACCCGATCGGCTGGCTCTGCCTTGGCTATGTGTACGCCTATGACCGGTGCGAGGGGGAGTACTATCGCTCGTATTTCGATACCTTCGGCGAAGTGCCGCCCAAGCCGGATACGGATGTATTGGCGTATGAGTGCTTCCGTCACGCAGCCGAAGCCGGTATCGCCGAAGGTTGCTACAAACTCGGTGATATGCTTTCCGAAGGCAGGGGATGCGAGATCGACTACGCCAAGGCTCTTGACATGTTCCTGAGAGCGTACCGATACGGTCGTGATGGTACGCCGCGCATCTGGGGGAGCGTAGCGCTACGTCTTGCACGGGCGTACGCAAACGCACGCGGATGTATGTTGGACTATGAGCGGGCGCTCCACTGGTATTCGATTGCGCGCACCGGTCTGGAACTGGAAGTGCGCGATGGTGGCTCAGTATACGACGCGAGGCTGTGGGAGGCCGAGGCCGGTGTCATGGATATGCGTCAGGCTCTTCGGTTGACAGGACGGTCGACGCAGGGAGCGAAACGAGTCACCGGAAGCTGATGCCTCCCTTGTGCCCGGTGGCCTTGAACGGCATGGCGCGTCGGCTGTTCCGGGCGAAGACCTTGGTATTGGCGGCGGATCCGGTGCTTTCAAGCCGTTTCGGTTTCGGCCACCTGTGTTCGTCATTCGGATATTCGTCATTCGGATACGAGGTGTCAGTTTTCTCTGTTTTCGTGGGTTTCATGGGTTTAGTGTAGTGTCGTTTCACGGCTTTTGTCGTTAAGGGTGGCCGTTTGGCCACTGATGACATGTTGGACGAATGCGCGGATGACGCCGAAGCCGGCGACTTCGGAGGTACTCCGGGGCCTGTGTGCTCAGGGCTGGTCGCTCCTGTTGCTTAGGCGGACGCGGTTTCTCGTACGTTTTCCTTCGTATCGATCCGGTTCAGTACAGCTCCTCGAAGATCTTGCGCACACGGGCTGCGTCGAGCGGCACGTAGTTGTTGCGCATGAGACGCCCCTGCGTGGTCATCACCCGTTCGGTGAACTCCGGCAGGTCCTCGCGGGTCACGCCGTACTCGTGCAGCGCCTTCTTCGGCAGCAGCTGGTTGATGAGTTTCTCCAACTCGTCGTACACGTCGGCCACGTTGCAGCCAAGCAGTCCGGCGAGCACGCCGTTGAGCTTCGCGATCTCCCCGTCCGGCTTGATCTCCATGTAGCTTCGCAGCACGCCGGTGAACATCGCATAGTTCGATTCGCCATGCGGCACATGGTACTTGCCTCCCA
Source organism: Bifidobacterium callitrichos (assembly GCF_008698085.1). Lineage (NCBI taxonomy): Bacteria > Bacillati > Actinomycetota > Actinomycetes > Bifidobacteriales > Bifidobacteriaceae > Bifidobacterium > Bifidobacterium callitrichos. Next base: position 371,853 of record NZ_RZJP01000001.1, on the reverse strand, counting down.
GCTGGTAGCTCAATGCATGCACGGCCGCGCAACCGCCGGTGTCGAAGCTGATGCCCGCGTAGTCGGAGGCGATGAGAAAGTCGTTCATCAGCTCGTTGCGCTTCACACGCCGGGCCTGCGCATCGCCGTCTGGACCGCCGGCGGCGACGATCGCCTGATAGCCGCTTACGATCATGCGCATTGCCTCATAGCCGAACAGACGCGTGTACGGTGTCGCGTTCGGTGACAGTGTGGATTCGACGGAATGCACGATCGCGTCCAGTGAGCTCGTCATGAACACGTGGTCAGGCAGGCCGTACAGCAGCTCCGGGATGAGCACCGCATGGTCGGCGAACATTTGCGCGCTGGCGATGCCCGCCTTGCAGCCGAGACGTGTGCGGTTGATGGCCGCGATCTCGGTCACCTCGCTGCCCGTGCCGCAGGTGGTGGGTACGAGCACGAGTCCGACGGTACGCGTGAAGTCGGGCAGATGGTCGATGACCTCGTCGATCGACGCGCCACCGGCCACGGCCACGATCTTCGACATGTCCATCACCGCGCCGCCGCCGATCGCGACGATGCGGTCGTAGTCGAACGTCTTCGCATCGGTGATGATCGCATCGATCATCACATCGGTCGGCTCCTGATTGCCGTACTTGTCGACGAGCAGCACGTTCGCGCCATTCAGATACGGTTTCACGAACGCGTCATGGATCATGCCGATGGTGACGACCAGATCACGCGGTCCGAGTTCGAACTCCTCGGCGAACTCCTTGACCGTGGCGAACTGGTAGATGTCCTTCGGTCCTACGGTGAGCATCTTCATGGCTGAACCCGCCTTTCGCATATTTCGCGTATGTGTCATGCCCGCGGTGTACGCGTCGAATGCGTACGCCGTTGCGTATGATGCTAGACCCGTTCGGTAACCGTTAGTCGCATGCGAGACATGCGGCTTCAGACATGCGGTTCCACCTATCCGTCAGCTCTGCCCATGCTCGCTGTTGTAGAACTCATTGAGCAGTCTCCCGTCGCCGTTGAACTATCACTCAGGGATGCTTCGCCAGACAGATCCTCTGACAAGGGGAGCTGCCCGGCGAACAACACCTATTGACGGCAGCCTTCAGCCGATGATCGCGATCGGGGCGGTCAGGTCCACGCCTGAGCCGTCGCGACGCATGTCGGGCTTGGGCAGTTCGACGGGGGAGCCTGACTCGGAAGAGGCATGCAGCGGGTAGAGACCCACCCATGCGAGAATCAGCGTGTTCTGACCCTTGAGGAAGCGCTGCGAGCGCACGCCGCCCGTCGCACGGCCCTTGGTCGGGTACATCTCCAGCGGGGTCACCTTCGCCGAGCCGTTCTCGGTGCCGGGCAGCGCGTCCGCGTCACCGGCCACGGTGAGCACCACCGCACCCGAGGCGGCGGTCAGACCGTTCTCGCCCTCCTCATACGTCCACGCGACCTTGCCGGCGGGAACCACGTTGAACGCGGCCACATGCGCGCCCTCGGCCAGACGGATGCCGGCCATGCCTCCGGCCGTACGACCCTGCGGACGCACGTTGCCGGCCTCGAAGGTGAGCAGCGAGGAATCGGAGGAGACGAACACCAGACGATCCTCGTCCGCGGCCGGGGCCGCGAGCAGCACCTCGTCGCCGTCCTTGAGATCGATGACCGGCCACGAATCCATCGTCGTCGGCGCCTCGCGGTTCCAGCGCTTGATCACGCCGCCGCGCGTGCCGAGCGCCAGAGGAGGCAGTTCACCGCCCTCCTCGTGAGGCGTCATCGCGATCGCCGAAACCACGTGCTCGCCGTCGATCGGATCGGTCGACTCGGTCATGCCGATCAGCTCGTCGGCCTTCACGCCTCCCGTCACGCTCAGCGTCTGCGATGGCGGCAACGCCGGCAGGTCGGCCACGTGGGCGAGCACCAGACGTCCGGCGGAGGTGATCAGCGCATAGGTGGCACGGGTCGACGTGGTGAAGATCGTCGTGATCTGGTCGTCGCTCACCCGCTTGTCGGACACCGAACGCGACTCGTACACGTCCATCGCGGACGGCGTGGCCCGCGCGATCAGACCGGTGGCGCTCATCATCACCACGCATGGCTCGTCCTCGATCTGCAGCGCTGCCGCGGCGGCCTCGGTCTCGCCGGCCTTCATGGCCGCGTTCGCGGCGGCGACATCGGCCTGCACGGATGTCAGACTCGTCGCCGCCTGCGCCGCCTCCAACGCGGCACGGGCCAGACCGGAGTCATCGCCCTTGGCGACCACTGGCACCAGAGAGCCGTCGGGTCCCTCGTCGAGCAGTACGGTACGGCGCGGCGTCCCATACTGCGTGACCGTCTGGTCCATCTCGTCGACGACCACGCGATCCAGCTCCTCGGCGGAGGCGAGGATGCGCTCCAGCTCCTCGATCCGCTGCTTGAGATCGTCGCGCTCCGCCTCCAGCTCGATGCGGCTCATACGCGTCAGACGACGCAGACGCAGATCCAGAATGTACTGGGCCTGCACCTCGTCCAGATCGAACACGGCCATGAGCCGGTTCTTCGCCGCATCGGCGTCGTCGGAGGAGCGGATCACCTGGATGACCTCGTCGATGTCCACCATCGCGAGCAGCAGTCCCTCGACCAGGTGCAGACGCTCCAGCGCCTTCCTGCGGCGGAACTCGCTGCGTCGGCGCACCACCACGCGGCGATGCTCCACCCACACCTGAAGCAGTTCCTTCAGCCCCATCGTGTGCGGGCGGCCATCGACCAGCGCCACGTTGTTGATGGTGAAGTTGTCCTGCAGCGGCGTGTGACGGAACAGCTGCGCGAGCACCGCATCCGGGTCGTAGCCGGTCTTGATCTCGATGACGATACGCGTGCCGTTGTGACGGTCGGTCAGATCGATGGCGCCGGTGATGCCCTCCAGCTTGCGTGACTTCACGCCTTCGGAGATGCGTTCCAGCACGCGCTCGGGGCCAACCATGAACGGCAGCTCCGTGACCACGATGGCCTTCTTGCGCGCCGTCACGTTCTCGATATGCGTCTTCGAACGCGTGGTGAGCGTGCCACGGCCCGTCTCGTACGCCTCGCGGATGCCGTCGCGTCCGATCACGATGCCGCCGCCCGGCCAATCCGGGCCCGGCACGTAGCGCATCAGCTCCTCCAGCGTGGCGTCCGGATGAGCCATCAGATGCTTGGCGGCGGCCACCACCTCGCCCAGATTATGCGTGGCCATGTTCGTGGCCATGCCCACGGCGATGCCCGATCCGCCGTTGACCAGCAGGTTCGGAATGGCCGACGGCAGTACGGTCGGCTCCTTGAGCTTGTTGTCGTAGTTCGGCGTGAAATCGACCGTATCCTCGTCTATGTCCGCATTCATCGCGAGAGCCGCGGGCCCGAGTCTCGCCTCGGTGTAACGGGAGGCGGCCGGCCCGTCGTCGAGCGAACCGAAGTTGCCGTGGCCGTCGACCAGCGGAAGCCGCATCGCGAACGGCTGCGCGAGACGGACCATCGCCTCGTAGATCGCCGAATCGCCATGCGGGTGCAGCTTACCCATCACCTCGCCGACCACGCGCGCCGACTTCATGTATGGACGGTCCGGCGTGAGGTTCATCTGTCCCATCTGATAGATGATGCGGCGCTGCACCGGCTTGAGACCGTCCCTGGCATCCGGAAGCGCACGCGCATAGATCACCGAATACGCGTACTCGAGGAACGACTTGCTCATCTCCTCGTTCAACGGCGTCTCGACGATATGCTCCTTGACCGTGCGAGGATCATATGCCGAAGTGGTGTTCCTACGATGCGATGCCATATGTGCGGACTCCTTGGAAAAACAAACCCGCACCATAATAACAGCAGGAAGATGACGAACGGCGATTACACTGAAACCCTATGAGTGTGGATGTGCCGCAGATGAGCGAACTGCTGCGATTGACCCCGACCGCAGGATACGGCGACTGGACGCCGCAGGAACCAGGGGAGGACACGAACGTCGCCACGGACCGGCGTGGTGGCGCGCTGCATCTGTCCGCCGTGCTGCCGGCTCTGTCTTCGGCGATCGGACATCCGGTTCCGACGCGCGTGCACGCCGATCCGGCGGTGTTGCAGCATGCGCTCGGACTGCCTGACGCGACCTCCGCGATCGTCGTGCTCGTCGACGGACTCGGCTACTGGAATCTCAACATGAGGCTCGGCCACGCCCCCTACCTGCGTTCGCTGATGAAGGAGCACGCCAACCAGCGTCCGATCTCCACCTGCGCGCCCAGCACCACCGTGGCCGCGATGGCCACGTTCGGTACCGGCACCTGCCCGGGGCTGACCGGCATGGCCGGATACACGCAGCTCGAACCGGAAAGCGGAAGGATCATCCAGCTGATCCAGTTCAAGGATCCGCTGCTGCCCAAGGCGGAGAGCGAGAAGACCGGTCCCGTCATCGACCCACATGATCTGCAGCGCGAACCCACCGTCTTCGAGCGCCTCGCTGCCGAGCATGTGCGCGTCACCAGCTCGGGACTGGCCAAGTTCAAGGGCTCCCCGCTGACCGAGGCTGCCCTGCGCGGCTCCGATTACATAGCCGGCGTCACGCCGAACGACCGTGTGCGCGCGGCCGCGAAGGCGGCGCGCACGCCTGGCCTGACCTACCTGTACATCCGCGACGCCGACAAGGTCGGGCACGCCGACGGCTGGGACTCCGAGCAGTGGGTGGGCACGTTCGAACGCATCGACGCGCAGCTGGCGCTGCTGCGACGCGAGGCGCCGAAGGGAACGCTCATCGTCGTGGTCGCCGATCACGGCATGGTGGCCACCGATCCTGCCGAACGCATCGATATCGCAGCTGAACCGGCGTTGTCACAGGGCGTCGCATTGGTGGGAGGGGAGCCTCGCGCGCTCATGCTGTATGCCGAACGCGACGAGTCGCCGGAGGACATCGCCGCACGGTGGCGCGAACGGCTGGGGGAGCGGGCGTTGGTGCGCACGAGACGTCAGGCCATCGACGACGGACTGTTCGGGCCGGTGGAGCCCCGTATCGAACGGATGCTCGGCGACGTCATCGTGCAGGCGGCCGGCGCCGTCACACTGGTTGATTCGCGCATCCAATCCGACAAGGCCACGCGTCTGCCCAGCGTGCATGGTTCGCAGACCATGCTGGAGATGGACATCCCCTGTCTGATCGACGTGGCATAGACGTCACTCTCCGAACAGGATCTGATCCCAGCTCGGGATCGCGGAGCGTCTCGTACGATGCTTGCGTGCCGGCTGCCCGTTTTCGTCCGAACCGGCGGAGGAGTCGGCGTCCGTTCCCGATGCCGCGGGGACTCGGCTGAGATCGGCTTCGGTGGGATCGGGAACAGGCGGCAGATCCCCGACCGCACCGTCGGCGGCCGGGGCGGCGGATGGGGCCTTGACGGAGATGACGGGAATGTCGCCCATTGTGGCAGGCTGCGGCGTCTGCGCGGTCCCGTGTCCGGAATGAGGGTCACTCGGATCCGCATTGCCCGCGTCGCCTGCATCCCCGGTGCCCGAAGCAGCATCCGTGGACTCCGCCGTACCCGTGCCGGTGTCCACTGCCGTGGGAACGTCGACGTCGTCGGACATTCCGGCCGCGGAGGTCATGTTTTCGGCGATGATCGGCGTCAGATCCGGACGGCGTCCGTCCACGTCGCCAAGTCCGAGGTTCTGCTCGCCGAGCAGCTTCTTCGCCGCAGGATTGAGACATACCACGGTGTTGTCGTGCATGTCCCACGTCCATTCGGCACGCACCTTGCGTCCGGAGGCGAGGAACGTCGCCGAGATGTGCCAGGGCTCGTGGCCGCGGCGGGTGGCCTGCCACGCGAGCGTACCGCGGTCGACGCGTGCGAGCGAGAGCGTCATGTAGATGAGGTCCTCCACCGTGCGCACGCGGCTCTCCTTGGGTGCGGGCACGCGCTTGAACTGCTCGATCGCGTACTGCTTCTCCATCTGCACCGATGCGGAGAAACGACGGACCAGAGCCTGATCGAGACCATAGCGTTCCGCTACCTGGGACGGATCCGCACCGGCGCGGATAAGCTGCTGGATCTTGGAGATCGGCAGGGCGTCGTTCGCCCTCGGCTGGCGTAGCTTGCGTGATTCCATGCGGATCTGCTTCGCCGCGAGAACCGCACGCTCCAACGCATCGTCCACCGTGACGACGAAACGCTCGCCCCCCGCCTCGAAGACCAGGTCGCCGGCATCGGAAACATGGTCGAGACGAGCCCCTCTCGGCGAATCCTCAGTCATGCGCGCACCACTTTCTGTAAAACTTGGGTCACTTCTTCAAGTATGCCCCACGTGTCGAACTTTACGAGTATTTCAAATCGTGTATCCTATGCCGAGTAAACACAGCTGGTCATAATAGTCCGCGCCCACGCGCGCGACGCACAGACGAAAGGATCGCGATGGCTCAGGATTATGATTCCCCCCGTAACAAGGACGAGGACGAGGAATCGCTGCAGGCTCTGGGGAAGAGCTCTCAGAACTCTTCGAGCGACATCGACGACGACGAGAACGCCATTGCCGAGGACTACGAGCTGCCGGGTGCCGACCTGAGCAACGAGGACTCCTCCGTGACGGTCATCCCGATGCAGGGTGACGAGTTCATCTGCTCCGAGTGCTTCCTGGTCAAGCATCGCAGCCAGCTCGCCTACATGACGGATGACGGCCAGCCCGTATGCCAGGAGTGCGCCGCCTGATATGACGTTCGATCCCGCATACAATGAGCCGGAGAACACCGAGGTTCTCGTCAAGCCGGTCGATCCGGATCAGCCGGCCGAACTCGCCGCGCTCGGCTACGCGCATGCCGGTGACGCCGGCGCCGATCTGAGGGCCGCGGAGTCGTTCGATCTCAAGCCCTTCGAGCGCGCTCTGGTACCCACCGGCGTCGCCATCGCCCTGCCGAACGGATACGTGGGTCTGGTCCATCCGAGAAGCGGTCTGGCGGTCAAGCAGGGCGTCACTGTGCTCAATGCGCCCGGCACCATCGATGCCGGATATCGCGGCGAGATCAAGGTGCCGCTCATCAATCTGGATCCCGAGCGCACCGCGCATTTCGAAGTGGGGGATCGCATCGCCCAGTTGGTCATCCAGCGGTATGTGGAGGCGAGATTCGTTCCCGCGCGGAGCCTTCCCGGTTCCGACAGGGCTGAACGTGGATTCGGCTCCACGGGTGTGGCCTGAGTCGCGTTAGGATAGAGAGCCAGAGAGCACGAACCGAGGGAGGTGGCCATGGCAGGCGATGACATGGAGTTTGATTCCGCACGCAAGCTGGGTTGCGAGGTCAGTACGGATCCGATCAACCCGTTGCTGCCGATCATGCAGGCATGCCGTGTCCACCACCCCGGTGAGGATCTGACCATTCTCGAACGCGCCTACCGTCGCGCGGTCATCCAGCATTCCGCCCAACGGCGCAAGTCCGGCGAGCCGTACATCATCCATCCGCTCGCAGTCGCCCAGATCCTCGCCGATCTTGGCATGGGTCCGTTGGTCGTCGCCGCGGGTCTCCTGCACGACACTGTGGAGGACACCGATTACACGCTCGACCAGTGCCGCTCCGAATTCGGTGACACCGTCACAGGTCTCGTCGATGGCGTCACCAAGCTGTCCAAGATGGAGTACGGCGACTCCGCGCAGGCCGAGACCATCCGCAAGATGGTCGTGGCGATGAGCCGTGATGTGCGCGTGCTGGTCGTCAAGCTCGCCGACCGCGTGCACAACGCCCGCACCTGGCGGTATGTGAAGACCTCCAGCGCCGTCAAGAAGGCGCATGAGACCCTCGATGTGTATGCGCCGCTCGCCAATCGCCTCGGCATGAACGCCATCAAGACCGAGCTCGAGGAGCTGAGCTTCAAGGTCATCTACCCGAAGATCTACAACGAGATCGTCGTGCTCGTAGCTCGTCGCGCAGGGCAGCGCGACGTGTACCTCAAGCAGATCCTGGCCGAGATCCACGAGGATCTCGACGCCCAGCACATCAAGGCGTACGTGACCGGACGCCCGAAGGACTACTTCTCCATCTACCAGAAGATGATCGTGCGCGGCCACGATTTCGCCAACATCTACGATCTGGTGGGCGTGCGCATCATCGTCGATTCGATTCAGGACTGCTATGCGGCGCTTGGTGCCGTGCATGCGCGGTGGAACCCGGTTCCCGGCCGGTTCAAGGACTACATCGCGATGCCGAAGCTCAACATGTACCAATCGCTGCACACCACGGTGGTGGGCCCCGGCGGCAAACCCGTCGAGATCCAGATCCGCACGTGGGACATGCATCGTAGGGCCGAGTTCGGCATCGCCGCGCACTGGAAGTACAAGGAGAACGGGCAGGCAGGACGCGCGTTGAGCTCGCCGGACAAGTCCGACCGCAAGCGCGAGGGCTCCGAGAGCCAGGAGCTGAGCGAGGCCGACAACCTCAAGTGGATCCAGCAGCTCGCCGACTGGACCTCCGAGACGCCCGACTCCAACGAGTTCCTGGGATCCCTGAAGGAGGATCTCGGTTCGGCCGAGGTGTATGTGTTCACGCCGAAGGGCAAGATCATCTCCCTGCCGGCCGCGGCCACGCCGATCGACTTCGCGTACGCCGTGCACACCGAGGTCGGCCATCGTACGATGGGTGCACGCGTCAACGGCCGTCTCGTGCCGCTCGACACGAAGCTCGAGAACGGCGACACCGTCGAGATCCTCACCTCGAAGTCAGACACCGCAGGTCCCTCGCGCGATTGGCTGAGCTTCGCCAAAAGCCCGAAGGCACGCAACAAGATCCGCCAGTGGTTCTCCAAGGAGCGTCGCACCGAGGCCATCGAGGAGGGGCGTGACGAGCTGACGCGCGCCATGCGCAAGCGCAGCCTGCCGATCAACACGCTCATGACCCCGGAGGCGCTGGTCGGCGTCGCCGACGAGCTCAACTTCCCGAACGCGGACGGTCTGTTCGCCGCGATCGGCGATGGCCAGATCTCCACGCAGAACGTCATCTCCCATCTGGTCAAGGATGCGGGCGCCGACGAGGTCGACGAGGAGATCGAGCAGGAGGCACTGCCACTCAAGCCGGTGGAGAGCCGCCAGAAGACCACCAGCTCGTCGGGCGTGTCCGTCAAGGGCGTGGGCGATGTGTGGGTCAAGCTGGCCCGGTGCTGCATGCCGGTGCCCGGTGACAAGATCATCGGCTTCATCACACGCAATCAGGGCGTGTCCGTGCATCGCACCGACTGCCAGAACATGATCGATCTTGAGAAGCGACAGTCCGAACGCGTCGTCGAGGTGGAGTGGACCAGCACCAAGGGCGTGTTCATGGTCAAGATCCAGGTGGAGGCGCTGGACCGGCGCAACCTGCTCTCCGACGTGACGCGCGTGCTCTCCGATCATGGCGTCAACATCATCTCCGGTTCGATCTCCACCGGCTCCGATCGTGTGGCCACCAGCCAGTTCAGCTTCGAGATGGCCGATCCGCAGCATCTCAACACGCTGCTCGCGGCCGTGCGCAAGATCGACGGCGTCTTCGACGTCTACCGCATCACCGGCGCGAAGGACTCCGCCGAACCTCGTCTGCGCCGGATGAAGTAGAGCAGATCACAGGTCGTAATATCGAACGCCCCCCTGATCCTTGAGCGGATCAGGGGGGCGTTCCCATGTTGCGTCTGGTGGTGAGGCGAACCGTCACTCGGCCACGTCGACGGACAGGATCACGGCCGGTTCGGTCGGACGGTCCATCGGATCGGTCGGCAGCGCCTCGAGCCTGTCGACCACGGCCTTCGAGTCATCGTCCGCGACCTCGCCGAAGATCGTGTGATGGCCGTCGAGCCACGGGGTCGGCACGGTGGTGATGAAGAACTGCGAGCCGTTGGTGCCGTGGACCTTGCCGTCCATGCCGCGGCGCAGACCGGCGTTCGCCATGGCCAGCAGGTACGGGCGGTCGAACTTCAGCGACGGGTCGATCTCGTCGTCGAAGTCGTAGCCGGGACCACCGGTGCCGTTGCCCAGCGGGCAGCCGCCCTGGATCATGAAGTCCTTGATGATGCGGTGGAAGGTCAGCCCGTTGTAGAACTTCTCGTGGGAGGGCTGGCCGGTGTACGGATCCGTCCACTCCTTGTCGCCGGTGGCGAGGCCGAGGAAGTTCTTGACCGTCTCCGGCGCCTTGTCGTCGAACAGGTTGATCGTGATGTCACCTTCGGAGGTGTGCATGATGATAGTGCTCATAACGCCCCAGTCTAACGTACTCGACAGCGTGTCAGCGCGCATGGTGGTCGATGCGCTGCGCGATCCAGTCGCCGAGCGACTGGATGACCTGCACGAGCACGACGGACAGGATCACGGCCACGAGCATCACGTCGTACTGGTAGCGCTGGTATCCGTAGCGGATCGCGATGTCGCCCAGACCGCCCGCGCCGACGGTGCCGGCCATGGCCGAGTAGCCGAACAGGTTGATGAACGTGATGGCCGCGCCGCGCACCAGCGAGGGCAGGCTCTCGAAGAGCAGCACCTTGGTGACGATCTGCCAGTTGTTCGCGCCGAAGCTCTGCGCCGCCTCGATGAGGCCGCCGTCCACGTCCGCGAGGGACTGTTCGACGACACGCGCCACGAACGGGGCCGCGGAGATGACCAGCGGCACCATCGCGCCCTCGACGCCGAGCGACGTGCCGACGATCAGACGGGTGAACGGGATGATCGCCACCAGAAGGATGATGAACGGGATCGAACGTCCGATGTTCACGATCCAGCCGAGCACCGTGTTAAGCACGCGGTGCGGCCACAGCGACTTCGGTCCCGTGATGGTCAGCAGCACGCCGAGCGGGATGCCGAGCACATAGGCGAGCAGCGTCGACACGGCGGTCATGACGAGCGTGTCGCGCGTACCCTCGAGCAGCAGTTCGCCGTAGTCGGCGATGAATTGCGAAACGACCTGTCCCATGGTCAGCGATCCTCCCTCGTGCCGGCATCCTCGGCGTCGTCTTCGGTGTTGTTTCCTGCCTCAGGCTGTTCGTCGCGGCCGTTCTGCTCGTTCGCGCTGGCGATCAGCGTCCTGAGGATGTCGCTCTTTGGGTGTGCGAACAGCTCCGCGGTCTCGCCGACCTCGACGATGTTGCCGCCGTCGATCATCGCCACGCGGTCGCAGATGTTGCGTGCCACGGACAGCGAGTGGGTGATGATCACCAGCGTCACGCCGAGCTCGCGGTTGATGCGGCGCAGCAGGTCGAGGATCTGCACGGTCGTCGTCGAATCAAGAGCGCTCGTCGCCTCGTCACACAGCATGATCTTCGGTTCGTTCGCCAGCGCGCGGGCGATGGCGACGCGCTGCTGCTGGCCGCCGGACAGCTGACTGGGGTAGCGGTCCTCGAACCCCTCGAGACCGACCAGACGCAGCAGTCGACGTCCGCGTTCGATGCGCTGGGCCTTCGGGCGGTGCGCGAGCTCCAGCGGGAAGGTCACGTTGCGCAGCACGGTGCGTTGCTGGAACAGGTTGAAGTCCTGGAAGATCATGCCGATCTTCGTGCGCAGCTCGGCCAATTCGTGGCCGGAGACGTGCGAGACGTCCCTGCCGTCGATGATCACCTTGCCCTCGGTGGGGCGCTCCAGCAGGTTGATCGTGCGCACCAGCGTCGACTTGCCGGCGCCGGAGGAGCCGAGGAAGCCGAACACCTCGCCGTCCTCGATGGTCAGGTTGATGTCGTGCAGCACCTCGTGCGCATCCGCGCCGGTGCCATAGCTTTTCTTCAGATGGTCGAATTGGATCATGGGTAGTCCTTGTCGTGGGGGAGACGCGGCGATGCCGCACGAGACGGGGGCCGATGGGTCCCGTGCCGTGCGGCATCGTATCAAATGGGCGTCCGAACGATCCGATCAGAAGACCGGAACCACGGCTCCCTTGTAGTTGTCGTTGATGTAGTCGCGCACCGCGTCGGAGTTCAGGGCCTTCTTGAGCTCCTTGGTCTTGGCGGTGTTCTCGTTGCCTTCCTTGACCACGAGGATGTTCGCATAGGTCTTCGCGGCCAGACCGTCGGCCTTCTCGAGCTCAAGCGCGTCCTTGGTCACGTCGAAGCCGGCCTGGATCGCGTAGTTACCGTTGAGCGCGGCGATGTCGACGTCCTTGATGACGGTCGGCACCACGGCGGCCTCGAGCTCCTTGAACTGCAGGTTCTTCGGGTTGGAGGTGATGTCCTTCGGCGTGGCGTTGATGTCCTCGGGGTTCTTGAGCTCGATCAGTCCGGCGTCCTGCAGCAGCAGGAGGGCGCGGGCCTCGTTGGTGGCGTCGTTCGGCACGGCGACGGTCGCGCCGTCGGCCAGTGCGTCGAGGGACTTGGTCTTGCCCGGGTACAGGCCGAACGGCTCGAAGTGCACGGTCTCGACGGACACGAGGTGCGTGCCCTTCTCCTTGTTGAAGTTGTCGAGGTAGGGCTTGTGCTGGAAGTAGTTGGCGTCGACCTCGCCGTCCTCGGTGGCGGTGTTCGGCTGGACGTAGTCGGTGAACTCCTTGACCTCCAGCTTGTAGCCGTCCTTCTCGACGATCGGCTTGACGGCCTTGTTGAGGATCTCGGCGTGCGGGGTCGGGCTGGCAGCGATGGTGATGGTCTTGTCGTCCTCGGAGCTGGTGGCGGTGGAGGCGTTGCCGCATCCGGCCAGTCCGAACGCTGCCAGCGTGATTGCGGCGATGGCGGCCGCGGCGGTCTTCGTGAAACGCATGATTCTTCCTCTCTCGATGCGTGATGCATGTGATGCGCATGACGAACGGCGCATGCGCCTGTGTCGTCTCGTAACTATACAGACGTTGGGAGGGAGATCGTGCGGCGTGGTAATCGACGTTGGTTATAAGAGGTTATTTCGACCGTGTTTCGAAACGCTTGGGATTGCCCGAAAGATGGCGCAATCCCGCTCAGTCGAGCACGCCGAAGTGCCTGAGCGCGTTGAGCACGCCGTCGTGGTCGACGTCGTCGGTCACCCAGTCGGCCGCCTGCTTGGGCTCCTCGGTGGCGTTGCCCATCGCCACGCCGATTCCCGCGAACGCGAGCATCGTGGTGTCGTTGCCGCCGTCGCCGAAGGCCATGATCTGATCGCGCGTCCAGCCGTAATGGTCCATGAACTTCCGAATGCCGACCGGCTTGCCGCCGTCGGCCGGAATCAGGTCGACGAAGTCGGGATGCCAGCGCACGCCCTGCACGTTGCGGCACCGGGAGGTGATCTCGACCTGCTCGTCGAGACCGATGTACGGGCTGATCTGGAACGTCTCATGCGTCAGCGGCCGCGTATGCGGGTCGTCGATGAACACCTTCGGCGCGGTCCGGCCCAGCTGGCGCCAGGTGGCGCGCATCGTTTCGGTCACCTGATTGAAGTACACGTAGTCGGATTCGCAGTAGTTCGCGACGACGTCCGGATGGGCGTCAAGCCATGCGGTGATCGCGGCGACGTCGTCGGCTTCGAGCGGCTCCTTGGCGAGGAACCCGTCGTCGTCGCAGCAGTACTGTCCGTTGAGGCCGACGATGCCGTCGAATCTGATCGGGATCATGTCGAGCACGACGGTCATGTGGCTCGGCGCCCGACCCGAGCAGATGAACACCTTGATCCCCTTGGCCTGCAGACGGCGCAGCGACTCGATGGTCGAATCCGGGACGATATGCGTGACGAAGCTCGTCAGCGTTCCGTCGATGTCGAAGAACACGCCCCTGATGTCGCTGCCTGCAGTCGTCACGATGAAACCTCCCGTTGATCATCTTCCAGTGTACAGGAGCGCAAGGGAGTATTTTGGGAGCCATGACCGAGCATATCGAGTTGGATCCAAGTCTCATCGCAATCCGCCACTACCTGCATGCGCACCCCGAGCGCAGCTTCAAGGAGTTCGACACCAGCATCTATCTGGTCGACCAGCTGCGCGAGCACGGCGTGGAGATCCTCGACAACCCCCTGCCCACCGGAGTCGTCGGGCTGATCCGCGGCGAAGGGGGTCCGGGGCCGCGCGTCGCGCTGCGCGCGGACATCGACGGCCTGCCCATCGTCGAGAACACCGGCCTCGACTTCGCATCCGTCAACAAGGGCGTCATGCACGGCTGCGGCCACGACCTGCACATGACCGGCCTGCTGGGCGCGGCCTTCTGGCTCGCCGCGCACCGGGACCGGTTCGCCGGGTCCATCAAGATCCTCTTCCAGCCGAGCGAGGAGACCGGACAGGGAGCCCAGGCGATGATGGACGCCGGCCTGCTCGACGACGTGGACGCAGTCATCGGCACGCACAACAACCCCAACTACGCGCCCGGCCAGATCGCCGTCGGCACGGAGCCGATGATGGCGGGCTGCGTGCGCTTCCAGGTCACGCTGCACGCCGAAGGCACGCACGCCGGCTATCCGCACAAGGGCACCGGTCCGATCGAGGCGATGGCGAGCATGATCCTCGAACTGCAGACCATCGTCAGCCGCAACATCTCGGCTCTGGACCCGCTGGTGTTCTCCATCACCGAGGTGCACGGCGGACGCGTGTGGAACGTCGTGCCCGCAGAGGCCGGATTCCAGGGCACCGTGCGCTACTTCCACAAGGAGGACAGTCTGCTCGCCGAACGCCGGTTCCGCTCCATCGTCGGACACACCGCCGAGGCGTTCGGCATCACCGCCGACATGGAGTGGGACGACTTCCAGGATCCGGTCGTCTCCGACGCGGCGCTGGCGCTGCCGGTCGCCGGGGACGTGCGCGACTACGCCTCGCTCGAGCCGATCCGGCCGTCCATGGCGGGGGAGGACTTCTGCGAGTTTGCCAAGACGACCCGTTGCGTGTTCGCGTTCATCGGCTCCAACGGCGAACCCGGATGCGCCGATTGGCACAGCCCCCGCTTCGTGGGACTCGACGAGTCCCTGCCCACGTTCGTGAACTTCTACGTCAACGCCGCACTGCGCGTCGGACGGGAACTCGCCTGATAGGCCCTAGGATAGGTGACATGACCCAGATTCGTTTTGCACTCGCCCAGATCGACACCTGCGTCGGCGCGCTCGACGCCAACGCGGACAAGGTGCTCGACTACTCCCGCAGGGCCGCCGAAGGCCATGCCGACGTCGTCGTCTTCCCGGAGATGACGCTGACCGGATACCCGATCGAGGATCTGGCCCTCCGCCGCACGTTCCGCCAGGCCGCATGGGACAAGGCCGACGAACTCGCCGACCGTTTGAAGAGGGACGATCTCGGCGACCTGTACGTCGTGGTCGGCACGGTCGGCACCGACCACGCCACCGACAAGCCGTACAACCGTCTCGTGGTCCTGCATGACGGCGTGGTGTGGGCCGGCTACGACAAGCACTTCCTGCCCAACTACGGCGTCTTCGACGAGTTCCGCATCTTCAAGGCCGGCGATCGCTCCGTCGTCCTCGACGTCGACGGCGCCCGACTGGGCGTGGCGATCTGCGAGGACATCTGGCAGGACGGCGGCCCGGTCTCCGAACTGGCCGGCCGTGACATCGACGCGCTTGTCACCATCAACGGATCCCCGTACGAGGAGGGCAAGACCGACGTCCGACTCGACCTCGCGCACCGCCGCGCCGCCGAGGTCGATGCGCCGCTCGTCTACCTGAACCAGGTCGGCGGTCAGGACGATCTCGTCTTCGACGGCGGCAGCTTCGTCATGGACGCCGACGGCACGCTGCTCGCCCAGGCCCCGATGTTCATGGAGGACCTGTCTTACTGGACGCTCGACACCGACACCGTCCATCAGGCGAAGGGGACGATCGCGCCCCCGCTCGACCCGGACGAGGAGGTGTACACCGCCTGCGTGCTCGGGCTCAAGGACTACATGGCCAAGAACCGCTTCACCGGGGTCACGCTCGGCCTGTCCGGCGGCATCGACTCCGCGCTCGTCGCCGCGATGGCGGCCGACGCGGTGGGCGGCGAGAACGTGCACGGCATCTCCATGCCCTCCATGTATTCGTCCGACGGATCCAAGGACGACGCCGCCGACCTCGCCGCCAACATCGGCGCCCACTACGACGTCCAGCCCATCGAACCCCTGTTCGACGCCTACCAGCGGCAGCTGCATCTGGAGGGGGTGTCCGCGGAGAACCTGCAGGCCCGCATCCGTGGCGTCATCGTCATGGCGTACTCCAACTCGAAGGGGCTGCTCGCCGTGGCCACCGGCAACAAATCCGAACTCGCCTGCGGCTACTCGACGATCTACGGCGACGCGGTGGGAGGCTACGCCCCGATCAAGGACCTGCTCAAGACCCGCGTGTGGGAGCTGGCGCGCTGGCGCAACCGCGCCGCCGCAGCGGGCGTCGGCATCGGAGGGCTGAAGGTCGTGGGCAACGAGGCCGGGAACCCCGGCAAGCCGCTCGAGAACGGGGTGATGATCCCCGTCTCGTCCATCGAGAAGGCGCCGAGCGCCGAACTGCGCCCCGGGCAGAAGGACTCCGACTCCCTGCCCGAATACGCGCTGCTGGACAAGGTCCTCGCCGCGTACATCGAGCACGCGCACGGACGCGCCGACCTGCTTGCCGACGGCTTCGACGAGCGGACCGTGGACACGGTGATGCGTCTGGTGGACCGCGCCGAATGGAAGCGCCGCCAGTACCCGCTCGGCCCCAAGGTCACGGCGCTTGCGTTCGGCCGCGACCGTCGTCTGCCGATCACCAACGCGTTCCGCGAATAGTTTGCGCGAAGAAGGAGCATGGCATCATGTCCGATCAGGATAAGCAGTGGTATTTCAACAGCCGTACGGGGGAGCCGGAGCTGGGTCCCCAGTCGCCGATAGAGCAGCGCATGGGGCCGTACAGGTCCCGTGAGGACGCCCTCAACGCGTGGAAGATCTTCCAGGATCGCGAGACCATCTGGAAGGAGCAGGACCGTCAGTGGAACCGCCAGTGGAACGGTCCGCAGGACGACGGTCAGGCCGACGACTGACGCCATCATCTGGCCCCCTCTGACGAGGGGGCTGTCAGCCGCAGGCTGACTGGGGGAGAGACCGCCGCGGTACCTGCTCAGCTGTGAGCGATCACTGTGAACGATAACGGAATGTGAGATAGCTCACGCGTATTTTGCGTTAACTTCCAGTGACCAACGGCTAGACTATGGAAGTAACGACGACAACGGTGCGTCGCAGGAACACAACACCAAGGAGTGGATATGACAGCTGTGGAATCTACCGCGCTCACTCAGGAGGAGCTGGACGCCAAGGCGTGGGACGGCTTCGAGGGAGGCAACTGGCAGAAGGACATCGACGTTCGTGACTTCATCCAGAAGAACTACACCCCGTACGAGGGCGATGAGTCCTTCCTCGCTCCGGCCACCGAGAAGACCAAGCACCTGTGGCAGTACCTCGACGACAACTACCTGGCCGTCGAGCGCAAGCAGCGCGTCTACGACGTGGACACCCACACCCCGGCCGACATCGACGCCTTCCCGGCGGGCTACATCGAGTCCCCGGAGGTCGACAACGTCATCGTCGGTCTGCAGACCGACGTCCCCTGCAAGCGCGCGATGATGCCGAACGGCGGCTGGCGCATGGTCGAGCAGGCCATCCGCGAGGCCGGCAAGGAACCGGATCCGGAGATCAAGAAGATCTTCACCAAGTACCGCAAGACCCACAACGACGGCGTCTTCGGCGTCTACACCAAGCAGATCAAGGTCGCCCGCCACAACAAGATCCTCACCGGTCTGCCGGATGCCTACGGCCGTGGCCGCATCATCGGCGACTACCGCCGTGTCGCCCTGTACGGCGTCAACAAGCTGATCGCCTTCAAGAAGCGCGACAAGGACTCCGTGCCGTACCGCAACGACTTCACCGAGCCGGAGATCGAGCACTGGATCCGCTTCCGCGAGGAGCACGACGAGCAGATCAAGGCCCTGAAGAAGCTCATCAACCTCGGCAACGAGTACGGCCTCGACCTGACCCGTCCGGCCCAGACCGCTCAGGAGGCCGTGCAGTGGACCTACATGGGCTACCTCGCCTCCATCAAGTCCCAGGACGGCGCCGCCATGTCCTTCGGCCGCAACTCCGCCTTCCTCGACTGCTACATCGAGCGTGACCTCCAGGCCGGCAGGATCACCGAGACCGACGCCCAGGAGCTCATCGACAACATCGTCATGAAGCTCAGGATCGTCCGCTTCCTGCGCACCAAGGACTACGACAACATCTTCTCCGGCGACCCGTACTGGGCGACCTGGTCCGACGCCGGCTTCGGCGACGACGGCCGTCCGCTGGTCACCAAGACCTCGTTCCGTCTGCTCAACACCCTGACCCTCGAGCACCTCGGACCCGGCCCGGAGCCGAACATCACGATCTTCTGGGATCCGAAGCTGCCGGAAGGCTACAAGCGCTTCTGCGCGAAGATCTCCATCGACACCTCGGCCATCCAGTACGAGTCCGACAAGGAGATCCGCGGCCACTGGGGCGATGACGCGGCCATCGCATGCTGCGTGTCCCCGATGCGCGTCGGCAAGCAGATGCAGTTCTTCGCGGCCCGCGTGAACTCCGCCAAGGCGCTGCTCTACGCGATCAACGGCGGCCGTGACGAGATGACCGGCATGCAGGTCATCGACAAGGGCGTGATCGACCCGATCACCCCCGAGGCCGACGGCTCCCTGGACTACGAGAAGGTCAAGAACAACTACGAGAAGGCTCTCGAGTGGCTGTCCGAGACCTACGTCATGGCCCTGAACATCATCCACTACATGCACGATAAGTACGCGTACGAGTCCATCGAGATGGCCCTGCACGACAAGGAGGTGTACCGCACCCTCGGCTGCGGCATGTCCGGTCTGTCCATCGCCGCCGACTCCCTCGCCGCGATCAAGTACGCCAAGGTGTACCCGATCACCAACGCCGAGGCCAAGAACCTCGAGGGCCACGAGTACGAGTACGTCGAGGGCGCCGACGACGATCTGGTCGTGGGCTACCGTACCGAGGGCGAGTTCCCGATCTACGGCAACGACGACGACCGCGCCGACGACATCGCCAAGTGGGTCGTCTCCACGGTCATGGGCCAGGTCAAGCGTCTGCCGGTCTACCGCGGCGCCGTCCCGACCCAGTCCATCCTGACGATCACCTCCAACGTCGAGTACGGCAAGAACACCGGTTCCTTCCCGTCCGGCCACAAGAAGGGCACCCCGTACGCCCCGGGCGCCAACCCGGAGAACGGCATGGACTCCCACGGCATGCTGCCGTCCATGTTCTCCGTCGGCAAGATCGACTACAACGACGCGCTTGACGGCATCTCGCTGACCAACACCATCACCCCCGACGGCCTCGGCCGCGACGAGGATGAGCGCATCGGCAACTTGGTCGGCATCCTCGACGCCGGCAACGGCCACGGCCTCTACCACGCGAACATCAACGTGCTGCGCAAGGAGACCATGGAGGACGCCGTCGAGCACCCGGAGAAGTACCCGCACCTGACCGTGCGCGTCTCCGGCTACGCGGTGAACTTCGTCAAGCTCACCAAGGAGCAGCAGCTCGACGTCATCTCCCGCACCTTCCACCAGGGCGCCGTCACCGACTGATCCCTCGGCGATGAGCGACCGCATGAGGCGGTAGGACGATGAAGGGGTGGGAGTCAAATCCCACCCCTTCCTTCATGGATGGGCGCCCATCCATGGATGGGCCCCGCCTCCGGCGCATCCCGCATGGCCCGCATGCCTCGCACACCATCCAACGCAATCCATCGACCTAGACCACACCACCATCCCGCATCCGCATCATCTGGAGGAGGACAACGATGCCCGAAACCCAGTTCCGCACCACCACGCGCCACATGCTGCGCGAATCCAAGTCGTATGCATCCCAGACCCTCATGGGAGGACTCTCCGGATTCGAATCCCCGATCGGCCTCGACCGCAGGGACCGCATCGCCGCACTCAAGTCCGGCGATATCGGCTTCGTCCACTCCTGGGACATCAACACGTCCGTCGATGGTCCGGGCACCCGCATGACCGTCTTCATGTCCGGCTGCCCGCTGCGCTGCCAGTACTGCCAGAACCCGGACACCTGGAAGATGCGCGATGGCCAGCCCGTCTACCTCGACGCGATGATCAGGAAGGTCGACCGCTACAAGGATCTGTTCAAGGCCACCCACGGGGGCATCACCTTCTCCGGCGGCGAGTCGATGATGCAGCCGGCGTTCGTCTCGCGCGTGTTCCACGCGGCCAAGGAGATGGGCGTGCACACCTGCCTCGACACCTCCGGCTTCCTCAACACCAACTACACCGACGAGATGCTCGAGGACATCGACCTGTGCCTGCTCGACGTCAAGTCAGGCAACGAGGAGACCTACCACAAGGTCACCGGTGGCGTCCTGCAGCCCACCATCGACTTCGGCCGCAGACTCGCGAAGGCGGGCAAGAAGATCTGGGTCCGTTTCGTGCTCGTGCCGGGACTGACCGACTCCGAGGAGAACGTCGAGCAGGTGGCGAACATCTGCGAGAGCTTCGGCGATGCCGTCGAGCACATCGACGTGCTCGGCTTCCACCAGCTCGGCCGGCCCAAGTGGCATGAGCTGCGCATCCCGTACCCGCTGGAGAACCAGAAGGGACCGAATGCCGCGCTGCGCGAACGCGTCACGAAGCAGTTCGAGTCCCACGGCTTCACCGTGTATTAATTCACGTGTCGATACCACGAAACCCGAGGCGCGCACGTACGCTGGAGACATGGCCGACATCTATGCGTTTCCCACCGGCGTGAATCCGCGACAGGCCGGACGCGACGCCGCTCCGGACCTGCCGGGGCGGCCTGCCGGCGTGCCCGACGCCGTGTGGAACGCGGTCGAATCGGTCCGTTCCATGCCGAGACTCGACGACGTGCGCTACCGGGAGATCCCCGTCCCCTCGACGCTGTCCGACTACGGCATCGGTGTGGAGTTCGAATCTGGGCCGCACGGGGACGGCAGGGGCTTCCCGCATGATGCGGACCCGCTGACCGATGCCGCCACCGGCTGGATCATGATGCTGTATTCCAACGACTTCCGCTCCGACTGGGGCGCGCACTGGCGCTGCGTCGCCTTCGCGCGTCTGCCGCTGTCCAGCGTCGAGAACGATTCCCTTGCGCCAGGCATGTACTGGGACGACATGTGCGAGCGGATGGAGGGCGTCATGGAGGGCGTCGAATGCGGGAGCATGGGCGGCACCGTCACCGTCACGCAGAACACCACGTTCGGCTCCCTGGGCGACGGCGATTCCGCCGGATGCGAGATGCGTGTATCCTTTACCCCGGCGGTCCCTACCGGAGTCCACTTCGACGCCGGCGCGTACGTCGCAGCATGGGCCCGCTTCCTGAGATCCACCATCCACTTCAACGAGGGCGCAACCGTTGACTGATTCCAGACAGGAACGACGATCCGAACCGAGACTGCAGACCGAGCCGCGCGGGGGAGTGCCTGCGGTCACCGACACGCTCGCCGGCTACCATCAGGCGTGCGAGGCGCTGGCCGCCGCCTCGGGCTCGCTGGCCGCCGACGCCGAACGGGCCTCCGGCTTCCGGTACGGGCATGAGGACTGGCTCATCCAGTTCAAGCGCGAGGGCGCCGGCATCTTCCTGCTCGACCCCGTGGCGCTCACCCGGGCCGGTGCCGACTGGAACGAATTCAACGACGCCGTCGGCGATGCCGTCTGGATCCTGCACGATGCGATGATGGACCTGCCGGGCTTCGCCGACATCGGTCTGAAGCCGCGGCGGCTCTTCGACACCGAATTGTCCGCGCGCCTGCTCGGTCTGCACCGTTTCGGACTCGCCGCGGTCACCGAGCACTACCTCGGCATCACCCTCGCCAAGGAGCATTCGGCCGCCGACTGGTCGTATCGTCCGCTGCCGCGCGACTGGCGCAACTACGCCGCCCTCGACGTCGAGCTGCTGATCGAGCTCGAACGGCTCATGCGCGCCGACCTCGAACGCCAGGGCAAGATCGAATGGGCCGAGGAGGAGTTCCGCCACATCCTCGACGAGGGCACCTCCGGCGTGCCCCGGCACCAGCATCCGATCCCATGGCTGCGCATCTCCCACATCACCAGGCTCGGCCGCGACCGTCGCGGACTGGCCGTGGCCCGCGCCCTGTGGACCAAGCGCGACGAGCTGGCGCGCCGATACGACATCGCGCCGACGCTGCTGCTGTCCGACGCCTCCATCATCGAGGCCGCCGAGAGGAAGCCCCGCAACGCCCGCGAGTTCCGCATGGTGCGTTCGCTCAACGAACGCGTGCGCATCCATACCGGGGGCGAGCAGGACAAGATGTTCGAGCGCTACGCCCCGATCCAGCGCATCGTCAAGCCGTCCGTATGGAAGACCACGATCCAGGAGGCGCTGGCGCTGCCGGAGCGCGATCTGCCGTCCATGCCGGCCATGGGATGCCAGGGGGAGGGCGAGTCCAACGCGCCGCGCGCGATGCGCCTGTGGGACCGCCGGCCCGAACGCCGGGAGCGCCTGCAGCGCGTGCGCCGCGTCATCAACCAGATAGCCGAGGACACGCGCACGCCCGCCGAGGTCATCATCAAGCCCCAGATCGTGCGCAACCTGTGCTGGACCGACGATCCGGCCGGGCGGGACGTGGCCGCGTTCCTCAGGGAGCAGGGCGCGCGCGACTGGCAGGTGCGTCTGATCGCCGCGTCCGTGTCGCGCGCTATACTATGACGGTTGCCTTCGGGCAGATATAGGACACATACGATTTTTCAGGAGCGTTTAGCGTGAAGATCAGCGTTCGTAACCTCGAACCCACCAAGGTGAAGCTCACCATCACCGTCGAACCGGAGGAGTTCGACCCGTACCTCGATGCCGCCCGCAAGGACATCGCCAAGCAGGTGAACGTGCCGGGCTTCCGCAAGGGTCACGTTCCGGGCAAGATCATCGATCAGCGTTTCGGCTTCGGCGCCGTCGCCGGCCAGGCTGTCAACGATGGTGTGCCGGAGCTCTACTCCAAGGCTCTGGAGGAGAAGAAGATCCACCCGATGGCCCAGCCGGAGTTCGACGTCACCGACGTTCCGCAGTCCGCCAAGGACGAGACCAAGCTCAAGTTCACCGCCACCGTCGAGCGTCGCCCGGACATCGAGCTGCCCGAGCTCGACGGCATGGAGATCGCCATTGCCGCCCCGGAGGTCACCGACGAGGATGTCGACAAGCGTCTCGAGACCCTGCGTCAGCGCTTCGGCACCCTGGTGGGCGTCGATCGTCCGGCCGCCAAGGGCGACTACGCGAACATCGACCTGTCCGCCGAGATCAACGGCGAGGTCGTCGACTCCCAGGAGGGCGTGAGCTACGAGCTCGGCTCCAACACGATGCTCGACGGTCTGGATGAGGCCCTCGACGGCCTGTCCGCCGGCGAGGAGACCACCTTCGAGGGCACGCTGGAGGCCGGCGAGCACGAGGGCGAGAAGGCCACCGTCAAGGTCAAGGTCAACTCCGTGAAGGCCGAGGAGCTCCCCGAGCTCGACGACGACTTCGCCCAGGAGGCCTCCGAGTTCGACACGCTCGACGAGCTCAAGGCCGACATCCGCAAGGCCGCCGGCGAGGACGCCAAGGGCCGTCAGGCCACCGAGGCGCGTGACGCCTTCCTCGCCAGGCTGGCCGAGGGTCTCGAGATCCCGGTGCCGAAGGGCGTGAAGGCCGCGGCCGTCGAGGAGCACCTCAAGGGTCTGACCCCGGATCCGGAGAAGGCCACCGACGAGCAGAAGCAGCAGGCCGAGGAGGGCGCCGAGAAGGAGCTCAAGGACCAGATCCTGCTTGACACGCTCGCCGAGAAGATGGACGTCCAGGTCTCCCAGGCCGATGTGTTCAACTTCCTCGCCTCCATCGCCCAGCAGTACGGCATGGATCCGAACGCCTTCATCCAGGCGATCATCAAGAACGGCCAGCTCGGCTCCGCCGTGCAGGAGGTCGGCCGCTCCAAGGGTCTGCTGGCCGGCATGCGCGCCGTGAAGTTCACCGCCAACGGCGAGGAGGTCGACCTGTCCGCCTTCCTCGGCGAGGCCGCCGAGGATGAGGAGGCCGAGTCCGTCGAGGCCGCGTCCGCCGCCGCCGCGGTCGCCGACGAGCTGTCCGCCAAGGACGGCGAGTGATCGGCGAATCGTGACCGGTCATCCGCCTGAAAGGGCATGAAGGGGTTGGAGCCACATTGGTTCCAACCCCTTTCGCATTGCTCGCCCTCGCCTTCAAGCGGATTCCCGTGTATTCGTGCCGTCATCATCGCGTGCTTATGTAAACGACGGCGTTACATGTCGACGAGTATGGTGAAATAAAAATTTCACGGCATTGTCGTGTGAAAGAAAACGATGCTTCGATACGGGATGGGAGAGACATGCAGCGAACCGTTGACTTCAGACGCATGGGATGGCTGACCTGCGCCACGCTGGCGCTCGGCGCACTGATAGGCGCGGGCGCCGGACTGCTCACGCTACTGCTCTACGGCGTGGAGCACGCGATGCTCGGCTACATCGAGGGATCGGAGCTGCCCGGTCCGTTCGGCGTCCCGGGCGTGCGACGCGCGATCTCCGTGACCGTCGGACTGACGATCGCGGGCGTCATCTGGTATCTGCTGCGCACGAAGACCGTCAGGGTGCCGTCGGTCAAGAAGGCCGTGGCGGGGGCACGCATGCCATGGTGGCAGACCATCGTGCATGTCGTGCTGCAGATCTTCATCGTCGGCTCCGGCGCGTCGATCGGCCGCGAGGTCGCCCCGCGCGAACTCGGTGCCATGCTCGCCCAACGATTCTGCGACCTGTTCCGCATCGGCGCGGACGGCTCCAACGCGGGCGCCATCGACCGGCGCATGATCGTGGCCGTCGCCGCCGGCGCAGGCCTGGGAGGCGTCTACAACGCCCCCCTGGCCGGCATGTTCTTCGCCGTGGAGATCCTGCTGGTCGACGTGACCATCGAGAAGGTCGCATTCGGCCTGGGCATGTCCGCGACGGCCGCGTTCGTCGCATCCCTGATCAAGGGACGCCACACCTTCTACGACATCACCGCGATGCAGCCCCAATCCACGCCCAGCCTGATGCTGTTCGCCCTGCTGTGCGGCGCGGCATGCGGCGTGGCCGGTGCCCTCTTCCGCAGGGGATCGTCATGGGCGAGCGCGCATCAGCCCAAGGACACGGCCATCCTGTGGCAGATGCCTCTGGCCGGCGTGCTGACCGGCCTCGTCGCACTCCTCGTCCCGCAGGTCATGGGCAACGGACGCGCGGCGGCCCAACTGGGATTCTCCACCTTCCTGCCCGAGATCGCCGGTCTGTCCGGAGCTGCGCAGTCCGCGCAATCCGCGGGCTCGTCGCCGTGGACTTTGCTCGCCTCGAGCGCGGGGGGTGCGCCGAACGCCGGCGACACGCTCTCGCTCGCCGGCTGGTGGACCATCCTCGGCGTGCTGGCGCTCACCTTCGCGGCCAAGACCGTCATGACGCTCCTGACGATCCGATCCGGCGCCTCCGGCGGCGTGCTCCAGCCGGGCATCGCCCTCGGCTCCACCCTGGGGGCGATGCTGGGGCTCGTCTGGATGTTCGTCTTCCCGGCCGATTCGGTGACCGCCTGCGCCCTGATCGGCGCCGCCGCGCTGCTGTCGGCATCCCAGCAGGCGCCGCTGATGGCCATGTGCCTCGTCATGGAGCTGACCGAGGCACCCATTTCCTTCTTCGTGCCCGTCGGACTGGGCGTCGCCGCCTCGGCGTTCGTCTCGCAGTGGATGCTGTCGCGCGCTACGCGTCGAGCCGAAAACGGGCGCTGATGCGCCGGCCGTCGCTTGAAGGCGGTAGTCTTGACAGTTGTTTACGACTGAATATTCGAAATGGAGAACAAGGTGAGCAACACTCTTGCAACCCTTCCGACCATGGCGGGCGAGGACGCGCCGGCCGGATTCGCCGATCCGATCTTCAACCGTCTGCTCAAGGACCGCATCATCTGGATGGGCGAGGAGGTCAAGGACGATATGGCCAACCGCATCTGCGCGCAGATGCTGATGCTGGCCGCGGAGGATCCGAAGAAGGACATCTGGCTGTACATCAACTCGCCCGGCGGCTCCATCACCGCCGGCATGGCCATCTACGACACGATGCAGCTCATCGAGCCGGACGTGGCGACCGTGGGCCTTGGCATGTGCGCCTCGATGGGCCAGTTCCTGCTGAGCTCCGGCACCAAGGGCAAGCGCTTCCTGACCTCGCATGCCCGAGTGCTCATGCACCAGCCCTCGGGCGGCATCGGCGGCACCACCACCGATGTGCGCATCAACGCCGAGCTCATCATGGACATGAAGAAGACCATGAGCGAGCTGACCGCCGAGCAGACGGGTCACACCGTCGAGGAGATCTACCGCGACAACGAGTACGATCACTGGTTCACCGCCAGCGAGGCGCTGGAGTACGGTTTCGTGGACAAGATCATCACCACGCACGATTCGATGACGAAGGGAGAATGACAAGCATGGCAAGTGAGGAAGCGAGGTTCGCCGCCCGCGCCGACCGTCTGGCCGGTCCCGCCGGAGTCATCGGCTTCATGCCGGCCGCCCGTCGCGAGGCCGCGTTCGCCCCGCAGAACCGGTACATCCTGCCGCAGTTCGAGGAGAAGACCCCGTACGGCTTCAAGAGGCAGGACCCGTACACGCGTCTGTTCGAGGACCGCATCATCTTCATGGGCGTGCAGGTGGACGACACCTCCGCCGACGACATCATGGCCCAGCTGCTCGTGCTTGAATCCCAGGATCCGAACCGCGACGTGATGATGTACATCAACTCGCCCGGCGGCTCGATGACGGCCATGACCGCCATCTACGACACGATGCAGTACATCAAGCCCGACGTGCAGACCGTCTGCCTCGGCCAGGCGGCCTCCGCGGCCGCCATCCTGCTCGCCGCCGGCACGAAGGGCAAGCGTCTGATGCTGCCCAACGCCCGCGTGCTCATCCACCAGCCGGCCATCGACCAGGGCTTCGGCAAGGCCACCGAGATCGAGATCCAGGCGCGCGAGATGCTGCGCATGCGCGAATGGCTCGAGAACACCCTCGCCAAGCACACCGGTCAGGACGTCGAGAGGATCCGCAAGGACATCGAGGTCGACACGTTCCTCACGGCCCAGGAGGCCAAGGACTACGGCATCGTCGACGAGGTGCTCGAACACCGCCAGTAGGCGGTTCCGCCAATACCCCCGGCCATTAGGTGCCGGGGGTATTGTTGTACTTCGACCACGGTAGCGCATACACCGATAGGGGGCAGATGCATGGGACGTGCGATGAGCTATGACGATGAGGTTCCGGCCTGCACGTTCTGCGGCAAGACCGAGCATCAGGTGCGCAAGCTCGTCACCGGTCAGGGGGCGGCGATCTGTGACGAGTGCATCGAGCTGTGCGTCGGCATCATCTCGGAGGAGCGCCGCAAGGACGCTGAGATCAACGCGCTGCAGCTGCCCAAGCCCATGCAGATCAGCGCGTATCTCGACCGCTACGTGATCGGCCAGCAGGAGGCCAAGCGGGCGTTGTCGGTCGCCGTGTACAACCACTACAAGCGGGTCAACATGGAGCTGGACGAGGCTGCCGGGCAGCTCGACCGCGCCCACGCCGGGGTGTTCGGCTCCGACGCCGCCGATCCGCTAGCGGACGTCGAGGTCTCCAAATCGAACATCCTGCTGATGGGGCCCACAGGCGTGGGCAAGACCTATCTGGCCCAATCGCTCGCCAAAGTGATGAACGTGCCGTTCGTCGTCACCGACGCCACCACGCTCACCGAGGCCGGATACGTCGGCGACGATGTCGAGACGATCCTCCAGCGGCTCATCCAGGCGGCCGACGGCGACGTGTCCCGCGCCGAGCACGGCATCATCTACATCGACGAGATCGACAAGATCGCCCGCAAATCCGGCGAGAACACCTCCATCACGCGCGACGTGTCCGGCGAGGGCGTCCAGCAGGCGCTGCTCAAGATCCTGGAGGGCACCATCGCCTCGGTGCCCGAGGAGGGCACGCGCAAGCACCGCGATCAGGAGACGGTGCAGATCAACACCCGCGGCATCCTGTTCATCTGCGCAGGCGCGTTCGTGGGGCTGGCGGACATCGTCAAGAACCGTCTGGGGGCCCACGAGAGCGGCTTCTGCGCGACATGGCGCGACAATCAGATTCCGGACAGGGAGCTGCTGCGCCATGTCACCGCCGACGATCTCGCCGACTTCGGCCTGCTGCCCGAGTTCATCGGCAGACTGCCCGTCATCAGCGTCCTCGATGAACTGACCGAGGACGATCTGGCCGCCGTACTCGTGCAGCCGGCCAATTCGCTCGTCAAGCAGTACATGAAGCTGTTCGCCGTCGATGGCGTGGATCTCGCCTTCACGCAGAAGGCGATCCGCGCGATCGCCGCCACCGCGATCAGTCAGGGCACCGGTGCGCGCGGCCTGCGTTCGATCATCGAACGCACGCTGCAGGACACGATGTTCCGCCTGCCGAGCATGCCTGACGTCGGGCAGGTGATCGTCGACGAGGCGGCCGTGCTCGGCAGAGCCGAACCGAAGCTGGTGCGTTCGGAACAGCTCAAAACCGCATGATACCGGGCTTTTGGGCGGTCTTCCGCATCGATCGGCAATCGCGACACGCCGAGTTGCGGATCGATTGAAAGCATGTAATATATCTCGAGTTGCCTCAAGGACAACATGCGCCGGTAGCCCAGCGGATTAGAGCAGCTGACTACGGATCAGCAGGTCGCAGGTTCGAATCCTGTCCGGCGCACAC
>NZ_RZJP01000001.1:0-343148 GCF_008698085.1 Bifidobacterium callitrichos | reverse complement strand
TATGCGCCGGTAGCCCAGCGGATTAGAGCAGCTGACTACGGATCAGCAGGTCGCAGGTTCGAATCCTGTCCGGCGCACGTGCAACAAGCCTCGATGCCATCGCACGGGGCTTTTCGTTTTCTTCATCCCTCTTCTGTCGATCCTACGATCATGTGACCAAGCCCGGGGCGAAACGCCGTTCATGACGTTCTTCCGGTACCCTTGTATGGGTATGGCCTAGGAACGGGAGGGATGATGACGACTGATCGCGATAGCGGACACACTTCGGGATTCTGGGGAACCATCCACCGTATCGCGGCATCCGATCGCGTAGCCGGTCTGGTCATGCTCGGCTTCGCGCTCGTCGGACTGGTGCTCGCGAACCTTCCCGCCACGGCGCACCTGTTCGAGACGATCGCGGAGACGCACATCGCGATCCCGTACACGAATCTCGACCTTCCCCTCGGCCACTGGGCGCAGGACGGCCTGCTGACCATCTTCTTCCTGACCGTCGGACTCGAGCTCAAGCAGGAGCTCACCACCGGATCGCTGGCCAATCCCAAGGCCGCGGCGGTGCCGATGCTGTGCGCCGTGGGCGGCATGCTGACTCCGCCGGTGCTGTTCATCGTGGTCATCGCATTGTTCTCGCAATACGGTCCGGGTCCGGTGGGTGACCTTCTGCTGATCACCACCGGCAACAACATCCCGTTCGGCGAGATGATCCGAGGATGGGCGGTGCCCACCGCCACGGACATCGCGTTCTCCCTGGCGGTCCTCGCCCTGTTCGCCAAGGCGCTGCCCGGATCCATCAGGGCGTTCCTCATGACGCTCGCCACGGTAGACGATCTGCTGGCGATCATCCTGATCGCCGTGTTCTTCTCGTCGCTCAACGCCTGGTACTGGTTCATCGGCATCGCCCTGTGCGCTGCGGCATGGGCGTTCCTCGTTCGTCTCAAGCGCGTGCCTTGGCCGCTGGTGGCCGTCGTGGGACTGCTCGCATGGACCTGCATGTTCGAAGCCGGGGTGCATCCCACGCTGGCGGGCGTGCTGGTCGGACTGCTCACCCCCTCGCGTGAGATGCACGGCGAGGCCTCGCCGCGCGCCTCACGTTACGCGGAGAAGCTCCAGCCGTTCTCCGCGCTGCTGGCGCTGCCGATCTTCGCCCTGTTCGCGACCGGCGTGCACTTCGAATCGCTGACCCCCGAACTGATGCTCTCGCCACTGGTGCTCGCATTGATCGTGGCCCTTGTGGTGGGCAAGCCCCTGGGCATCATGGCGACGGCATGGATCGCCACGCACGTCGCGGGGCTCAGCATGGCCAAGGGGCTGCGCGTGCGCGACATGCTCCCCGCGGCCTGCGCCTGCGGCATCGGCTTCACCGTGTCGTTCCTGATCGCCTCGCTGGCCTACGACAATCCCGAGCTGTCGGCCGAGGCACGATTCGGCGTGCTGGCGGGATCGTTGATCGCCGCCGCCATATCGGGCGTGCTGCTCAACCGCCAGTCTAGGCGGTACGAGCGTGCGAACGCCCGTCGCCGCATCGACGAGGAGATCGAACAGCTGGAGACCGAACACGTCACCATCCTTCCGGACGGCACGGTCAGGGTCGACATCGACGCGTTCACCCCCGAGCAGCTCGCGGAGCTCAAGGCGCGCCGCGAGGAGAGAAGACGTCGTCTGGAGGGTGTGGCGAGGATGACCGCCGACGATGGGGCGAAGCCCGTGCACAAGCGGCTGATCAGGCGTCTGCGCTGGCGGCGTCGTCATCGCTGAAGACGGACGCGAATCCGAACACGGGGCAGGCCGGATGAGGGACGCCCCCGTGGCGGGCGTGGATAAGGATGGATAGGGAGAAGGAGTCTGCCGATGAGCGGGACGAAGACAACAAACCGGACGGATCCAACGGGTGACGCGGACGCGACGGCCGTGCAGGATGGATCGCACACGTCGGGTGCGTCAGGGGCATCGGATGCGTCGGCGCCGTACGACCGGACGTATCAGCGCGGACCGGTGATCCTGCGCGGGGACATGATCCCCGCCGACAGCTCGACCGCCAACCTGCTGCGCTCCGATGAGAGCACCGACTGGCTGCACATGGATCCGTGGCGCGTGCTGCGCATCCAATCCGAATTCGTAGACGGCTTCGGCGCCCTGGCCGAGCTCGGACCCGCCGTGTCGATCTTCGGATCCGCGCGAACCCCGGCCGACTCGCCGGATTACGAGGCGGCCCGCGCCATGGGCGAGCGGCTCGCCGGCAGAGGGGTCGCGGTCATCACCGGGGGAGGCCCCGGCATCATGGAGGCGGCGAACAAGGGGGCGGCGCTGGCCGGCGGCAGGTCGGTGGGGCTCGGCATCGAACTGCCGCACGAGCAGGGCATCAACGACTACGTGAACCTCGGCATGAGCTTCCGGTACTTCTTCGTACGCAAGCTCATGTTCGTGAAGTACTCGTCCGGCATCATCGTATGCCCGGGAGGCTTCGGCACGCTCGACGAGACGTTCGAGGTGCTCACGCTCGTGCAGACGCACAAGGTGGCGCGCATGCCGGTCGTGATGTTCGGAAGATCCTACTGGCAGGGCCTGCTCGACTGGCTGAACGGGCCGGTGAGGGACCGTGGCATGATCTCGGGCGTGGACCCGAAGCTGGTGACGATCACGGACGACGTGGATGAGGCGGTCGAGATCGCAGCCGGCGCCCTGTGACCGACCGGCACCAGCCTCGGCTCGGTTGTCCGTAACCGGTCAGTTCATGACGGCGACGAGCAGTCCCGTGCCGATCGCCGTCAGCGTGGAGGAGAACCGGTCGTCCGATTCGACGGCGTCGATCAGCGCCCTCATCGCGGTGGCCTTCTCGCCGCGGTCGGCGGGATCGGGCACGCCGCCGTGGATCACGGAGTCCTCGAAGGCGAGCACATCGGTGAACACGATGGCGCCATGCCCGCGCAGCAGCCGCGGCGCCTGTTCGAACGTGGTCGCATAGTTGCCCGCGTCTCCGGAGACGACGATCAGATCGTAGTTCGCGCCGTTGAGACGGGGGAGGAACACTCGGGCCGGCGCGTTCACCGCGCGCAGCTTCGTCGAGGTGGTGTCCTGCGCGCGATCGAACGCCCTACGCACCAGGGCGATGCCCTGCGTGGACGAGTCGACCGCGGTCAGCTGGCCTTCGCCGTCCAGTCCGTTGGCGAGCTCGAGCGTGTCGACGACCGAACCGGTGCCCACGGCGATCACCGAACGGGCACGGGTGATGCGCACCAGCATGGACAGGAAGACGGCCTGCGAGGCGCAGGCCTGCGGCAGTCCCGACTCCTCGGCGCTGGAACGTGCGTCACGCATCTCCTGTGACTGCGCGGCGAGCGCGTGGTCCTCCACGTACCGCCATGCCTGGGTCAGATTCGTGTACTGCTTCCTATCCATAACCGTCCATGTTCCTTGAAGATGGGGCCGCCGGAGCCCCGAAAAGAATGGTCCCGTCCGTGGCGCCGGCGACGCTTCGCGCGACGCCGGCACCCGCCGCTAGCGTTCGCGCACCTTGGCGACGATCTGCCACATCTCCTCGCCGACGTCGATGCCGCGCGGGCACTGACGGGTGCATGCGCGCACCGACTGGCAGGCAGCCACGCCGTCGGCGGTGTCGATCGCGTCCATGCGGGCCATCGACTGCGTGTCGCGCGAATCGTTGATGAAGCGGCTGGCCCAGATGAGCGCGGCGGGGCCGATGAACGCGTCGCCGCCGGCGAACACGGGACAGGAGCCCTCGCACACGCCGCAGGCGATGCAGTTGCTCAGCTGCTCGTATCTGGCCAGCTGATCGGGGCGCTGCAGGTATTCGAACACGTCCACCTTGCCGTCCTTAGTGGTGGCGAGCGTGCCGGACGCCTCAAGATACGGCCTGAGCCTTCTGATCTGGTCGAGCATCGGGTCGATGTCGGCGATGAGGTCGCGCTGCACGGGGAAGCCGGGCAGCGGGCCGAGTTCGATGACGCCGAGGCTGCCGTTCCCGGCGCATGCGTCGTCGGCATCATCGGCGGATCCGGGTTCGCAAGCGGGCTCGCCGGTATGGCGGAATCCCTCGTCGTCGGTCATGCCGGCCGCGGGGGAGGCGGGACGTTTCGCCCAGTCCCTGAGCGTGGCGGTGCACAGCAGGTTCGGGGTGCCGTTGATCGACACCGCGTCCGAGCCGCACATGCCGTGGCCGCACGAATAGCGGAAGGCGAGCGTCGGGTCGACGGTGCGCTTGATGGTCATCAGGCAGTCGAGCACGGTGTCCTCGGGGCGTGCCGGAATCGTGTACTCCTGCACCCACTGCTTGCCGCGGGGCCGGCGGCGCGACGCGGCCGCGGGGCCGGCCGATCCGCCGAACGGCGAGCTCCTGCGGGCGAAGGGGCTGCCCGAGCGCGTCCTGTCGCGTTCACGCTCGGGGCGTGGCGCGAACCGGTTCACCTTCAAAGTCACCGTGGTCACGTTCGTGCTGGTCGTCATGCGCGCGCCTCCTGCCAAAAACACTGCCAAAACAACTCTCCATTGTGACACACCGCATGGTCGGGACGTCTCCGTGTCGGCCGCGTGCCGACACGCGGTCAGTATTCGCGGCGCTTCGGCGGGATGTCGACGATATGCACCGGCTGCCAGAGCAGCTCGTACCCCGGAGCGTCGGCCCCGTGCGAGGAATCCTCCACGGGGGTCGAACGGATCATGGAATGCGCGAGGAAGCGTTCGTCGTCGCGTTCGGGGAAGTCGAGGCGCCTGAGGGATCCGCGCGATTCACGGCGGCCCGCGCTGGCCGAGAGCATGGCTCCCGCCAGCGTGGTCAGGTGGCGCACCTCCCAGATGGCGGTGATTTCCTGGTTGAATGCCGCCGTGGCGTCATGCGCATGCAGGGAGTCCGCCTCGGGAGCGACACGGGAGTCCAGTTCCTCCAGGGCGGCTTCGATGGACTGCGCGCTGCAACGGACCGCCAGAGCGCGTTCCATGAGCGAGCCGAGCCGGGCCATGAGCCGATACGGGTTGTTGTCCTCAGGGTCGTGGGACGCGGACGCGTCGAGCAGCGAGGCCAGCTCCTGCCTGCGATGATCCGCGCTGCGGTCCACCGCATCGGACAGCATCCCGTCCAGCGCCAGCAGCTCGGGATCGTCCGCAGCCGTCGGATCGCCGGCCGGCTCGTCAGCGATCCGCTCGGCCATCGCCTCCCCCGCGCGCGTGCCGAACAGGCAGGCGTCGAGCAGCGAATTGCCTCCCAGACGGTTGGCGCCATGCACCGAGACGCAGGAGCATTCGCCTGCCGCGAACAGTCCGGCGACCTTCGTGCGCGTTGCCTCGCCGTCGGTATCCGCCGACCAGCGGTACACCTCGCCCCGTGTCGTCACGGGGATGCCACCCATCGTGTAATGCGCGGTCGGCTTGACCGGCACGTAGTCCCTGACGGGATCGATGTGCGCGTACTGCTCGATCGTCTCGACGACCTGCGGCAGCACGGCGTGCATACGATCCGGGTCGATGCCCGTCATATCGAGCCACACGCAGTCCCTCGGCCCGTCCGGATCCTTCGGATCGGCGACGCCGCGGCCCGCGTCGATCTCCGCCATGATGGAACGTGACACCACGTCGCGGGCCGCCAGATCGGCGTGCCCCGGAGCGTAGCGCTCCATGAACGCCTCACCGTCGGCGTTCCTGAGCACGCCGCCCTCGGCGCGCGCCGCCTCGGACAGCAGAATGCCCGTATGGGCCAGGCCGGTGGGATGGAACTGCACGAACTCGACGTCCTCCAGCTGCAGCCCGGCATCCAGCGCCAGCGCCATGCCGTCGCCGGTCAGATCCCACGAGTTCGACGTGGTGTGGAACAGTCGGCCCGCGCCTCCCGTGGCGATGAGCACGTTGCGCGCATGCACGGCCTTGACGGCGCCCGCATGCGTGTCGAACGCGACCACGCCGGCCGCACGCCCCCCGTCCTCGGCGAGCACCAGATCGGTCACATACCATTCCTCGGCGAACGCGACGCCCTCGGCCACGCACTGCTGCCACAGCGTATGCAGTATCTGATGGCCGATGCGGTCGGCCGCATACGCCGCGCGCCTGACCGGCTCGCCGCCGAACTCGCGCGTATGCCCGCCGAAGCGACGCTGCGCGATACGCCCCTCGTCGGTGCGGGAGAACGCCACCCCCTGACGTTCCAGGTTGATCACGGTCTGCGGCGCGTATTCGGCCAGCAGCCGCGCCGCATCCTGGTCGACGAGCCAGTCGCCGCCCTTGACCGTGTCGTAGTAGTGCCAGTGCCAGTCATCGGATTCGACGTTGCCCAGCGACGCCGCGATGCCGCCTTCGGCCGAACCGGTGTGCGAACGCAGCGGCTGCAGCTTCGAGACCACCAGGATCCTCGGCTCCACGCCCTCCCGTCTCATCCGCGCGACCGCCGGGGAGCGCAGCAGCCCCAGCGCCGCCGACAGGCCGGCGGCGCCCGCGCCCACGATCACCGCATCATACATTTCTTCCAACTGCTTCGGACTCATACCCCTCATTGTCACATAAGGGCGGACCGACCGCGAACGCCCGCGCACCGACCGGTGCGCAGTAGACTGGAGCCCATGCAGACGCACGACGACGACCATGACACCCGCACTTCCACGTTCGGCGAACCGACGTTCAGCGAACGCGTCTACCGGGTCGTGCGGCGCATCCCCCGGGGCAGGGTCGCCACCTACGGGCAGGTCGCCGCGCTCGCCGGATCCCCCCGCGCCGCCCGGTTCGTCGGGTTCGCGCTGCACGCCAATCCCGAACCGGGGGTGATCCCGTGCCATCGGGTCGTGTTCCGTGACGGGTCGCTCGCCCCGGGGTTCGCGTTCGGCGGCCCCGACCGTCAGCGGGCCCTGCTCGAGGCGGAGGGCGTCGTCTTCACGCCGGGGGACGGGGAGCCGGCCGGCGCGGACGGTTGGCGTGTGGATCTCGACCGCTGCCAATGGCGGGCGTAGCGGCGGTTCAGTCCTCGTCGTGTGTGTCCGCGGCTGCGACGTGTGGCGGATGCGGCGGGTGGACGAGATCGGTGATCTCCTCGGCGCTCGTCAGCAGGATCGCCTTCGCGTCGGCGATGAGCTGGTTGCATCCGGCGTTGTGCGGCGTGGTGATGGGGCCGGGGACGGCGATCACCAGACGGTTCAGATCGCACCCCCATCCCGCCGTGTTGAGCGCTCCGGAGCGCAGTCGCGCCTGGGCGACCACCACCTGCGCGCCCAACGCGGCGATGATCCTGTTGCGCAGCAGGAACCGGCGTCCCTCGGGGATGGTGCCCGGACACAGTTCGCTGACCAGTGCGCCTCCCCGTTGCGTGATCGTGTCGAACAGGCGCATGTTCGACAGGGGGCCGATGTGGTTGAGCCCGCCGGCGAACACCGCCACCGTGCGTCCGGTTCGTTTCGGATCCCCCACCCCCGAGGCGCTCAGCGCGCCCCAGTGCGCGGCCGCGTCGGCTCCCATCGCGCCTCCGGAGACGATCAGATGCCCGTCCGAGGCGGCGCGGAAGGCGACCTCCCTGGCCACCTCGCGTCCGTAGTCGGTGACGCCCCGCGAACCGACGACCGCCAGCGGCTGCTCGCAGCTGGTCAAAGCGGTCGCGTCCCCGATGCCCCACAGGCACAAGGGAGCCGCCCAGTCCCTGCGCGTGGACAGGTCCTGCAGCTGCATCGGCCAGTAGGGGGTGTGCGGGGCGATGATCCACTGGCGCCCGTCCATCGTGAACCATTCGGTCAGGGTCCTCCAGTCGGATGAGGGCAGCGCCTCGAGACGCGCACGCCATCCGGCGAGCGCACGGTGGAACGCGTCCATGCCCCGCGCGCTCACCCTGCGGCCCCACCGGGCCAGCCCCAGTGCGAACAGCTGGTCCAGACGGTTGTCCGAGGCGTTCGCCTGCGGGGAGCCGGTACGGGAGGCGAGGATGAGATCCAGTGCGACGCTGGGCGCTCCGGCTCCCTTGATGAGCGCGTACATCAGCGCGTCGGCGCCGTCCAGACAGAACGTGAGCGTGGCCCGGGCGAGCGTCTCCACGTCGGGCGGCGGCGGGGTCGGGCCCGGCGTCGGACGCACCTCGTCGGATCGCGTCACCGTGATCCCGTCCATGCTCGCATCGTTCGTGCCGTTCGTGCCACCCGTGCCGTCCGCCGTCTCGTCAATGTCGCAGACGCCGTCCGCGGGAATCATGGTGTCGACGCCGCTCATAGCCGTGTCCTCAACGCGATGCCCTGACTGGTCTCCTCGCGCCCCGGCGACGGGATGCCCTTGAGATCGGCGAGCGTCCAGGCCAGACGCATCGCCCGGTCCGCGCCTCGCAGACTGAGCCGCTGGGATTCCAGCGCCCGGTTGATCGGGTCCAGCGCGTAGCGGGACATGTGGTCGCGCATCCACCGGCCCGACGCCTGCGCGTTGCAGACCCACCCGTACTGCTCGTAGCGTTCCGCGGCCCTGGAGCGCGCCTCGATCACACGTGCGCGGATCTCCGCGCTGGTCTCGCGCGGCTCGTCCACTTCCTCGTCGAGGATGATGCGCGACACGGGCGGCACCTCCACCTGGATGTCCACACGGTCGAGGATCGGCCCGGACAGGCGGGCGAAGTAGCGTCGCCGCTCCTGCGGCGTGCACGTGCAGCGCTCCCCGGTGCCGTAGCTCATCCCGCACGGGCACGCGTTGGCGGCCATCACCAGCTGGAACGCCGCCGGATAGTACGTCGTGCCCTTGGCGCGCGAGAGCGCCACGTACCCGGATTCGAGCGGCTCGCGCAGCGTCTGCAACGCGCGCGACGAGAACTCCGGCGCCTCGTCCATGAACAGCACGCCCCGGTGCGCCCGGGTGATCGCGCCGGGGGCCGCGAGCCCCGATCCGCCTCCCGCCAGCGCGGCGGTGGACGACGTGTGATGCGGCGCCTCGAACGGCGGCACGTCGCAGATGCCGTAGGCGGGCAGCGTGCCGCACAGGGAGCGGATCGAGGCGACCTCCAGCTGTTCGGGCACGCCCAACGGGCACATGATCGACGGCATCCGGGAGGCGAGCATCGTCTTGCCGGAGCCCGGAGGCCCCACCATGATGACGTGATGGCCTCCGGCGGCCGCCACCTCCAGCGCCCATTTGGCGTAGGGCTGGCCGACCACGTCGCACATATCCCCGGACGGGGGAGGCGTGAACGCGCCGGGCTCGGCCCCCGCCCCCTCGCACTCGCCCGCGGGACGTTCGACGTCAGGCAGACTGTAGCGGGCCATGCCCCCCATCAGCTCGACGAGCTCACCCACATGACGCACGCAGCTGACCTCGACGCCCGAGATCAGATCAGCCTCGTCCATGTTTCCGGCCGGCAGGATCGCCCGTCTGATGCCGCGCTCGCGGGCGTGCAGGAGGATCGGCAGCACGCCGTTGATCGGCAGCACGGTGCCGTCGAGGTTCACCTCGCCCATCGTGATCGTCTCGATCAGACAGTCGTGGGGGATCGCGCCGGCGGCGCTCAGCACGCTCGCCGCGATGGCCAGATCGTGCGAGGAGCCGCGTTTCGGCATGGACGCGGGCGACATGTTCACCGTCACCCGGGTCTCGGGCCAGTGGAATCCGGTCGCCTGGCAGGCGGACTTCACCCGTTCGCGCGCCTCGGACAGCGAGGCGTCGGGCAGTCCGATGATCGAGAAGTAGGGCAGCCCCGGACTGACGAACGCCTGAATGGACACGGTGAAGGCCTTCAGACCGATCAGTCCGACGGAGAGCGCGTTGCCGATCACCATCAGAACGCCCCCTTAATGAGATGGACGTCCGGCCGCCCGTCGCGCACCATGACGGTGAACACGTCGAAACGCACCCCGGTGTGCGCGATCCGATGGGCGGGGTCGACGAGCCACTGCACGCCCGCGCGGCGCAGGTTCGCCTGCTTCGCGGCCGTCACCGCCTCCTGGGGCAGGCCATGGCGCATGGTGCGCCGGGTCTTCACCTCGACAAACGCGAGACGGCGTTCGGGGCAGACGGCGACGATGTCGATCTCGCCGTAGCGGGAACGCCAGTTGCGATCCAGCACTCTCCAGCCGCGCGAGACGAGCCAGGCGGCCGCATACCGTTCGCCGAGCTCGCCGAGCTCGCGCGAGGAGAGCAGCGGATCATCGAACAGGGAGCCGATCTCGGCGAGCTCGTCGACCGCATCGGAGGCGTCGTTGCACATGCCGGACATGAGGGGCTCCGGCGGACCCATGATCGTGGTGGTATCCATGGGAACCGACTATGCGGCACCGGTCATGCTCCGGGCAACGCCCATGGGGATTGTGGACCGGAACCCATACCCCGGGCGTGTTGTGGACGGGATGTGGACGACGGGAAGGTTATCCACCGTCCCCGTCATCCACCCGTCATCCATGGGACTACAACACCGTTCGACGCGGCGACCCCAGCGGTGCTACGGTGAAGATACGAGGCCGCACGTGACGTTGCGCGCGGCGAGGGGAGAGCCAAGCCATGACGGGCGACACGAACACCGCAGCCGCATACAGCGACGCCACAAGCGCTAAGGACACCAAGAACACCGAGACCGCGGACGCAATCCGCCCGATCGTCACCATCGGACTGCTCGACAACGACCGGTTCGCGCTCGCCTTCCTCGAACGGTCCCTGGCCGAGCTCATGCCCGAGGCGCGCATACTGTGGTCGACCACATCCGGACGCGCGGCCGTGCGCATGTGCACGACGCCGGACACCATGCCGAACGTACTGCTGACCGACATGTCGATGGACGAGCTGTCCGGCCCGGCCGTGATCCGCGCCATCAGGATCAGGACCGCCCGGGTCGCGATCCTCGCCGTCACCTCGTTCTCCCTGGCCGTGTACGCCTCCAAGGCCGCCGAATCCGGCGCGCAGGGCATCGTCCCCAAATCCGTCGAGGCGCCCATCATCGACGCCGTGCGCATGCTCGCCGCCGGAGGCACATGGAACCGGACGAACGACGACGTGTCCTTCCGGACCGCGGCAGACGCGCATGCGCTCCTCTCCGGCGGACATGCGCCCCGCCAGTTCCTGCTCTCCGACCGGGAGGCCGAGGCGATGAACCTGTGCTCTCGCGGCCTGACCAGCGAACAGGTCGCCGCGGACATGCACGTGGGCGTCTCCACCGCCAAGACCTATCTCGCGCGCGCCATCCGCAAGCTCGGCGCCTCCTCGCGCGGACAGGCCGTCGCCCTGTGGACCGGAGCGTCGGAAGGCGAGCGATGAGCCTCGAAGATGCGACCAACGCGGGGACACGCATCCTTAAGGCGCTGCACGCCAGGGCGTTCCGCATCCTCATCGCCCTGTTCGTGCTCGCCGCCACCCTGATCGAATGGGCGGCGATCCCGCCCATCTACCCGCTCAACCGGCTCCTGTGCACCATCGCGGTCATCGCCGTCATCCTCTCGCCGTTCCTGCCCCGCACCGCGAGTTGGCTCATCATCGCGGGCGTCATCGCCCGCCTGTTCGTCCTCGACCTGTCCGGACCGAACCCGCTGTGGGCCGCCTACCTCGCGCTCGCCCTCATCGGCTACGACAGCTCCATCCCCGTCGCGATCGGCGCACTGACGGCCATCTCGCTCGCCGAATGCGTGCCGGTCGCGCTCAACCGATTCAACGCCCTGTCCGCAACATGGGTGGGCATGGTCAACTACGTAGGTATGTTCGTGTTCGCCACCATGATCGGCATGGCCCTGCGCTGGCGGCGCCAACGCGACGAAAGCCGCGAACGGGCCATGAACCTCGAACGCCGCCAATGGCGGCTCGACACGCTGCAGCGCAACACGCGCCTCGCCTCGCGCATCCACGACTCGGCCTCCGGCGGACTGTCCTACATCGCCCTGACCGCCCAACGCCAGCTGCGGC
Source organism: Bifidobacterium callitrichos (assembly GCF_008698085.1). Lineage (NCBI taxonomy): Bacteria > Bacillati > Actinomycetota > Actinomycetes > Bifidobacteriales > Bifidobacteriaceae > Bifidobacterium > Bifidobacterium callitrichos. The sequence goes on along the minus strand of NZ_RZJP01000001.1, from coordinate 331,316 downwards.
GCATCCCCGACGACGACACGCACGCCGGCGAGCGCGCCGACTGGCGGTTCGTCGACGAACAGGCACGCCACGTCCTCGACGAGATCCACCACGTCATCGACCTGCTCGAACGCTCCGAAGACGCCACGCGACGCACACCTGTGACGGACGCCGGAACGGACGACGACCGGACGGGCGCCGGAACGGACGCGACGCCGGACGAATCCCCACGGCCGGACGGCGACGTGATCGGCGACGCCGTCCGCGAAGCTCGCCGACGACTGGACCATCTCGGCTTCACCGGAACCATGGAACTGCGCGGCGTCCCGGATCACGCGCCGGCGGACATCCCACCGTCCGTGCGTCCGAACCGACGGCACGCGACGGACGAACCGGCCGCGCAGGCCGCGAACCTCATCGGCGAGATCGCCTCGAACATCATCCGCCACCTCGATCCGGCCGCGGGCACCTACCACGCCGTCGTCACGCTGGGAGAGCACGCCATCGAGATCATGGAGACCAACCCGCTGCCCGCCACGTCCAAACCGGCAGGCGTCGCGCCGCACGGCAGCGGACTCGCACTGCACCGGCGCATCATCACCCGACTCGGCGGCGAACTCAACACCAGCGCCGAGGACGGCGACTGGATCATCTACGCGCGCATCCCACTGGACGGGGACGACGAGCACCCCGTCACCACACCGCACACGCCATCCGATCGACGTCGTCCCGCGGACGACGGGGCCACTGGCCCCGCATACGGCGACGACATACCGTAGAAGCACACGGAAACAACGAACACGGGCTCCACGAGACGCGCCCGCACAGGTGCGACGAAACCCGCACGGCAAGGAGGCCGCCATGAACACGACAACGACATCCACCACACACCCGCTCCACGGATGGCGCCGACGCATCACGGCCATCGGCGCGGCGCTGGCCATATGCGCCGCGCTCGCCGGCTGCGCCGCCGGTGGAACGTCGACGGGCGCCGACTCCGGAAAGGACGCGTCCGCAGACGGCGGCACGCCGACGTTCACCGGACCATACGCCGACGAATTCAAGCGGGAATACGACAAGGCGCCCACCGATCTGGCGCGGGGCATCCTCAGGGACGGCAGGATCACCGACGCCGAGATCCAGGAGGTCTACGACGACTACAACACCTGTCTCGAACCCTACGGACTGCAGGCCACGTACTCCGCGGACGAGGGCGAGACCGTCGCGCAGTACCGCGGATCCCTCTCCGACGACGAGCAGCTCGACATCATGAAGCAATGCCACGCGAAGACCGATGCCGGCATCATCTCCAGCCTGTACGTCAGCATGCGGAACAACCCCGAACGGCTCGACGTCGAGGCCATGTACCGGGCAACCTACCGGTGCCTCGTCAAGCACGATCTGCTGCCCGCGCCGATCAGCGAGGACGACTACATCAGCACGATGACCGCCGTCGGTGCCAAGGGCGACAACGCCGGCTTCGAGGCCAATATCAAACGCGAGATGGAGTTCTTCAGCGCCTACTACCAGACCGACTTCGACGGCAACCCCAACCCCAATTTCAAATACGGGCAGAACACCGACAAGGGGCGCCTGTTCTACGAGTGCACGAGCGACCCGCTGCACCAGTGACTGCCGAGCGAGCCGTGCGCCGTCGGACTCGGCTCGGCCGCCCCGCCACCGGTTCAGCCGACCAGAGAGGTCAGGTCGGCCAGATCGAGTTCGAAGCTGACGCCGCGATCCTCGTAGTGCGGCTGGTTGCGGGTGTGCGCCATCGCGTGACGGACGAACTCGCCGGCGATGCGCGCCGATTCGGCGAGCCCGCGGCCGGCCATCAGCGCGCCGCACAGGGCCGAGGCGAACGCGTCGCCGGTGCCGTGGATCATGTACGGCAGCCTTTCGTGCGCGATCTCCCGCCTCGCGCCGACGCCGACCGAGGCGGACGCAACGTAGTTGCGGATCATCCCGTCGCCGCGGTCGATGCCCTTCAACACCACGTTCCTGGCGCCGAGGGAGAGCAGCGCCTCCAGCAGGTCGTCGACCGCCGCATCGTCCAGATCGCGGCCCGGATAGTCCCGGCCCGTGAGGATCGCCGCCTCGGTCAGGTTCGGCATGAGCACGTCCGCACCGTCGGCGAGCGCGCCCATCGCCTCGCACAGCCGCGTCGTGTACGTGGGGTACATCTCGCCGCCGTCGCCCATCACCGGGTCGACCAGGCGCAGCGCGTCCGGATACTCGTCGTACAGGCGGCGGATGATCGCCACCTGATCGGGGGAGCCGAGGAACCCGGAGTACACGGCGTCGAGCTCGACGTCCTCGGACCGCCACGCGTCGAGATAGCCGGAGAGCATGTCGGTCGTGTCGTGGAACGTGAACACCCGGTACCTCGTGTGCGCGGAGAACAGGGCGGTGGGCACCGGGCACACGTCGCATCCGGCGGCGGACAGGATCGGGATAGCCGCGGTCAGCGAGCACTTGCCGTAGCCGCACATGTCGTGCACGGCGGCCACGCGCGGAATGTAGTCGGGGTCGCGCTCGTATAGGATCACATCGCTCATCGGCGAATCCTCCAGTCTCAAGTCTCACGGTGTTCCGCAGTGTTCTGCGATGGCCGGGCGTCGTGCGCGCCGGCCCGTGTATCGCGCACGACTGTAGTCGGCGTGAACACGAACATCCGATGGCGTCCGATCGGCGTGTCGCGCCCGTCGCGGGCGGTTTCCGACCGGTTTGCGCATGCCGGGATCCCAATGATCCCAACGTGTTTGAAGGGGCTATAGGCAACCCCGATAGCGTTCGGCTTGCGCCGTGCGGCACCCGGGTCGTACCTTCATAACCAACACCTCGCCAACCGCCGAACACGGCAGGCGGGTGGCAAGGAAACCAGCACGTCGACCAACCCGAGAATGGAGCACATCATGGCCGAGAAGAACAAGAACTACCGTTTCGAAACCCTGCAGCTGCACGTCGGACAGGAGCAGGCCGACCCGGCCACCGACTCCCGCGCGGTGCCGATCTACGCGACCACCTCCTACGTCTTCCACAACTTCGACCACGCCGAGGCCCGCTTCGGTCTGGCCGACCCGGGCAACATCTACGGCCGTCTGACCAACTCCACCCAGGGCGTGTTCGAGGACCGCATCGCCGCCCTCGAGGGCGGCACCGCGGGCATCGCGGTCGCCTCCGGCGCCGCGGCCGTCGAATACGCGGTGCGCAACATCACCCAGTCCGGCGACCACATCGTCTCCTCCAAGAACATCTACGGCGGCACCTTCAACCTGCTCAAGCACACGCTGCCGCGCGACGGCATCACCACCACCTTCGTCGACCCGGAGGTCCCGCAGAACTTCGAGGACGCCATCCAGGAGAACACCAAGCTCGTCTACTTCGAGACCTTCGGCAACCCGAACGCCGACCTGCCGGACTTCGAGGCCATCTCCGCGATCGCCCACAAGCACCATCTGCCGGTGATCGTCGACAACACGTTCGCCACCCCGTACCTGTTCCGTCCGCTCGAGCACGGCGCCGACGTCGTCGTCGAGTCCGCCACGAAGTTCATCGGCGGCCACGGCACCACGCTGGGCGGCGTCGTCGTCGAGGGCGGCAACTTCAACTGGGCCGAGGTGCCGGGCAAGTTCCCGACCCTCACCGAGCCGGATCCGTCCTACCACGGCCTCAACTTCTACGAGGCGCTCGGCGGCGCCGCGTTCGTGACCCGCATCCGCGCGATCCTGCTGCGCGACACCGGCGCCACCCTGAGCCCGTTCGCCGCGTTCCTGCTGCTGCAGGGCACCGAGACCCTGTCCCTGCGCGTCGAGCGCCACGTCGAGAACGCGCTCAAGGTCGTCGAGTACCTGCAGACCGTGCCCGAGGTCGAGTCCGTCTCCCACCCGTCCATCGAGGGCCGTCGCGACCACGCGCTGTACGAGAAGTACTTCCCGAACGGCGCCGGCTCCATCTTCACCTTCGACATCAAGGGCGGTAAGGACGCGGCCCGCGTCTTCATCGACAACCTGCACCTGTTCAGCCTGCTGGCCAACGTCGCCGACGTGAAGTCCCTGGTCATCCACCCGGCCTCCACCACGCACTCCCAGGAGACCCTGGAGGAGCTCGAGGACCAGGGCATCCACCAGGGCACCATCCGCCTGTCCATCGGCACCGAGAACATCGAGGACATCCTCGACGACCTCAAGGGCGGCTTCGAGGCCGTCCGTGCCTCCGGTCTGGCCAAGTGAGCCCGGCGGACAGGATCCGATAGGGTCCGTCGTACCGGTGGAAGGGGCGTCGCCCGCGTTTCGAGGACGGGCGGCGACATCGGACGATGGGAGGGGAAGGCTCCCCAGGCCTGCCTGATCAAGCGGCGGCCGACACCGAACGTCATGCGGTGTCGGCCGCCGCTTCGCGTCGTGCGCCCGCACACCGCGTAGGCGGATGCACGACGGCGGGAGGGACACGCTCATCCGAAAGGATGAGACCCGCGTATGCGGCCTTCCGTAATTCAACCCTGCGCACGATGGGGTGCGCCGGGCGATGCGCATAGCGTGGAATCCAGGAGCGGACGGACCACGTCCGCGGCAAACATGTATGGAGCAACGCCATGAGCATCATGAACGAAACCAACACAGTCAGCGCAGCCTCCCGGCCCGATCCCGCCATCCAGGCGATCGACCTCGTCAAGGACTACGGCGAGGGGGAGGGCGTCGTGCACGCGTTGCGCGACGTCAACGTGACCTTCGAACGCGGCAGGTTCACCGCGATCATGGGACCGTCCGGATCCGGCAAGTCCACGCTGATGCACACGCTCGCCGGCCTCGACTCGGCCACATCGGGACGCATCATGTTCGAGGGGCGCGACCTGACCCGTCTCAACGACAGGCAGCTGACCCTGCTGCGCCGCAACCGGATCGGATTCATCTTCCAGAGCTTCAACCTGCTGCCGATGTTCACCGCCGAGCAGAACATCCTCATGCCGTTGACGCTCGCCGGAGCCAGACCGGACCGACGCTGGTTCGCGACCCTCGTCACCACGCTCGGCCTCGAACGCCGCCTCGACCACCGGCCGACCGAACTGTCCGGCGGCCAGCAGCAGCGCGTCGCCATCGCCCGCGCGCTGATCACCAAGCCGAAGCTCGTGTTCGCCGACGAACCGACCGGCAACCTCGACTCCGTGTCCAGCGCCGAGGTGCTCGGCTTCCTGCGCCGGTCGGTCGACGAACTCGGACAGACGATCATCATGGTCACGCACGACGCGGTCGCCGCCTCCTACGCGGATCGGGCCATCGTGTTCGCCGACGGGCGGATCGTGGCCGACGAGCCGCATCCAACCGCCGAACGCATGAACCGGCTGCTCATGGCCGAACGCGAGAGGGCCACGCGCGCCGCCGTCACCGGCACGTCCGCGGACCGGCTCGCGCGCCTGGCCGGCACGCGCAACACGACCGCACTGCCGGTCACCGATGACGTGCTGCCGCCGACGCCGCCGGCGTCGACCGCGGCCACTGCGGCCGTCCCGGACCAGTCCGCGCTGCCAGGAGGCACGGCGGCGAACGGTTGGATGGGCGGGAGCGAGGATGCCGTCGACCGTACGGGCCGCGCCGGTCGGGGGACGCGAGGCCGTCGCCGTTCCTCGTCCGGCGCACGCCATGCACGCTGAACGTTGATCCGTCAAGACACGTCGATCCGATCCGAAAGGCCCATCATGCTTTCACTGACCATCAGACTCATGAGGAAGAGCGCGCGGATGCTCATCCCCGCGGGCATCGCCATCCTCATCGGCACCGCGTTCATCGCCTCCACGTTCCTGTTCTCCAACGCGATGACCGCATCCCTGACCAGACAGACCACCGCCCAGTTCGGCGACGCCGACTATATGATCGCGCCCAAGCCGTTCGGCGAACTCGACGACAAGGCGCTCGAATACGCATACACGCGCTCTGTCGGCGACTTCCACATCGACAGGATGCGCGCCACCGAGGGAGTGGACGGCGTGCGCGTCGACGCGTCCGCCACCGTGACCGTCACCAACGGCGACCGGAACGTGAACGTGCAGGCCATCGCCGCATCGGACGGCGCGAAACTGCTGCCGGTCAAGGTCACGCACGGCGACCAGCCGGCCGACAACCACGAAATCGCCCTGCCACAGTCGGCGGCCAACCAGCTCGGCGTGAAGGTCGGCGACACCGTGACGATCGACTCGCAGGCGGCACACGCCATGCGACAGGCCGCGGCACTGTCCGCCGGCACGCGGGCGGACAGTGCCGCAACGGCGGACGCCTCGACCCCGACGCCGACGGACGTGCCCCGATCCGCATCGGCCGGCGACACCGTGCACGTGGTGGGAATCACCACGGACCCGGATGGCGCCTACCCGCTCTACGGCGGCGCCGCCGTGCTCTCCGACGCGGACCTGGCCGCGATGGCCGGTGTCGACGACTTCAGTTCGATGAGCGTGCTCAACATCTACCTCGACGTCGCCGACACGTCATCCGACGCCGCGAAGGCCACGATCGCGCGCGTCGAGAAGCTCCTGCCCAGGCATTACACGATCCAGTCGCGCGCCGACGCGGCCGACGCGTCGGTCAGGAGCATGAGCGGCGGCGGCACCGACATCACCACCACGTTCCTGCTGAGCTTCGGCGTGCTCGCGATGCTCGTCGCGGCGCTCGTCATCGCCAACACGTTCCAGGTGCTCGTCGCCCAACGCCGACGCACCCTCGCCCTGCTGCGCACCATCGGCGCACGCAAGGGGCAGCTGTACGCCTCCGTCCTGCTCGAAGCCGGCATACTTGGACTCATCGCCTCGGCGCTGGGCGTGCTGCTCGGCATCGGCCTGATGGCCGGGGTCGGAGCCTCGGGCCTGATGAGCAAGGCCGGCCTGGAGAAAGGCGTGATCCTCAGCTGGCAGGTGTTCGTCGTACCGATCCTCTTCGGCATCATAATGACCATCATCGCCTCGCTCGGCTCCGCACGCTCCGCCACGGCCGTCACCCCGTTGGAGGCGCTGCGCCCGATCGAACTGACCGCCACCCGCCGCGCCGGCATCCTACGCGCCGTACTATCCACGCTGATGCTCATCGCCGGACTGGCCGGCTGCTGGTTCGGCGCATGGCAGATACATGAGCTCAACGTCGGACGCGACTCGCTGGCGAAGGACAACTACGGACCGGTGCTGCTGATCGCGATCGCGGGATGCGCGTTCGTGTTCCTCGCACTCGTCCTGTCCGCCACGTTCTGGCTGCCCGTGCTCATGCGAGGATTCGGCGCGCTCGTCTCGCTGACCGGTCCGAGCGCGAAGGTCGCGCACGCCAACATCCAGAAGAACCCGCGCCGCGTCGCCGCCACCGGCGTGGCGCTGCTCATCGGCGTCACCCTCGTCTCCACCATCGCCACCGGCGCCGCCAGCGGCAAGCAGACCATGGCCGAGGCGATCTCCACACGCTACAGCGTCGACATGATCGCCACCGGAAGCGACATGACCGACGCGCAGATCCGCAAGGCCTCCACCGTCAAGGGCGTGACCGCATCCCTTACGGCGCCCACCGCCGCGGCGAGCGTGAAGACCGCCGACGGCAAGGACCTCACCGTGCTGCTCGTCGGAGTCAAGGACATCGACTCGCTGCGCAAGGTGATGCACGCCGACCTGAACGGCGTGGGTCTCGGCGTGGATGACGTGCTGCTGCCCGCCTACTCGGCCTCGGACGGCAGGAAACTCACCTTCCCGGCGAACAGGGGAACCACGTTCACGATCGCCTCCGCCGACGGCTCCACGACTCCGATCACGCTCACACCGAAACAGGCCGACTACCGCAGGGTCAGCTCCGACTACGGGGCCGTCGCGTTCATCGACGCCGACCGGTTCGGCAACGGGGGAATCCAGGCCAGCGGACGCATGCTCATGATGGCCGTCGACAACCGGAACGACACGCCGCTGATCACTGTCCTCACCGACGTGCAGGCCGCGTTCTCCGCCAACCCCGGCATCACCGTCACCGGCCCCGTCGCCGAACGCGCCATGTGGGAGACCATCATCGACGTACTCATGTCCATGCTCGTCGGACTCATCGCCGTGGCCGTGCTCATCGCACTCGTCGGCGTGGCGAACACCCTATCGCTCTCCGTCATCGAACGCACCCGCGAATCCGCGACCCTGCGCGCCATCGGCATGACCCGCGGCCAGCTCAAACGTTCGCTCGCCGTCGAATCACTCCTGCTCTCCCTCGTCTCCGGCATCGTCGGCGTGATACTCGGCACCGGATTCGGCTGGCTCGGATCATACATGGTGTTCAGCCTCTACGGGAAGGTCGCCCTACCCTTCGAATGGACGATGAACGGCACCGTACTCGCCGTGGCCGCCCTGGCCGCGCTGCTCGCCAGCATCGCACCCGCACGCCGGGCCGTCAGAACCCCACCGGTCGAGGCGCTCGCCGAAGCCTAGACGAACAACCCAATGACACGACAAGGGGGTGTCGCCCGTGGCAGGCGGCACCCCCTAGCCATCTATCCATGATCCACCGGAATGCCGGCTCACACCAGCCTGTTGTCATAGGCGAAAACCACGGCCTGCACGCGATCACGCGCATGGATCTTCGACAGGATATGCGCCACATGCGTCTTCACCGTCGGCAGACTGATGAACAGCTTATCGGCAATCTCCTGATTGCTCAGACCATGCGCGATCTCCACCAGCACCTCACGCTCGCGATCGGTCAACAACTCCAGCTCCGGATCCGTATACGACACCGGATCAGACGGGTCGACCATACGACCGCCGGCAAGCGGAGCATTCGCCGGAGCCGGCGAACCCGCGGAGAAACCGGAACGGACCGACGCCGACACCGCCGTCCGACGCGCCGCGCTCGCCGGCCCCTCCACGGGGGCGCCGATGGGGAGCGTCCCGTTCTGCGCGTAACCGTCCCGCATCATCTTCTCGATGAGCCGTTTCGTGGCGGAGGGGGCGATGATCGCATTGCCCTGGAACACGGTGCGGATCGAGGCGAGCAGCGTCTCCGGCTCCGTGTCCTTGAGCAGAAAGCCGGAGGCGCCGGCGTCGATCGCCGCCATCACGTACTCGTCCAGATCGAACGTGGTGAGGATGATCACGCGCGGCCCATGAGCGTCGATATCGACGATCCTGCGCGTCGCCTCGATGCCATCCATGCCTGGCATGCGCACATCCATCAGTACGACATCCGGATGGAGACGCTCGGCCAGTTCGACGGCATGCCCGCCGTCCCCGGCCTGCCCGACCACGTCCATATCCGGCTGGGAGCCGATGACCATGGCGAATCCGGCCCTCACCAGCTCCTGATCGTCGGCGATGACCACTCGAATCCTGTTGCTCTCACTCATACCGTCCACCCTACCCGGTGGCGGCGCGCACGCATGGAGCAGATACCCTGATTCTTCCCTGAATCAATCCCGCATTCCCGGCCGTTCCCGCCACATGACAACGAGTGGTGATGATGATCAGCCGGCCGAACGACTCCTCATCTGTTCGTCCAACGGCGCCGCGGGGGACAACGGCGCGGCATGACGGTCCTGCCGTCGGGATGCGGGCGTTCCATCGCTGAATCCGGTCTCGCGCAGCACCGTCAGCAAGCGACGCATATGCGCCAACGCCTCCCTGCCCTGCGCGCCGATGCCCGCGAACGATTCGGCGATCCGATCCGCGGACGGCTGCGGCGACTCGTCCAGCATGACCAGCCCCTCGTCCGCCTTGGCGGTCACCGCATCCAACGTGGACGCAACCTCCGAACGCATCGCCGCGCCGATACGCTCACGCTCCATGTTCGCGGCCAATACCCGCTGACGCTCCTCCTCGGCCCGCAACGCCTCCTCACGCTGACGCAGCACCAGCATGTCCGACCCGCTCGAACGCCGCCATGCGGCCATCGCCATCGAAACAAGACACAACAACAGCATCAGCATCCCGATCGGCATCGAGCCGACCAACAGAACCCACATCGAACCATCATCCGGCAGATCGGAGCGAACCAGCCCCACAAGCGGTCCGATACCCTCCCGTCCGGCCACCATCCGCACGCCGAACAGCCACGAATCCACGGCGGTCGCGATCAGCACCCAACGCCAGGCACCATCACGACCGTACAGCACCGCCGCATGGACGGACGACAACGCGAACACGCCGACCACGGGAATCGACGGCAGACACAACAGCGCCAACGCGCACAGCACCGCCATGGCCAGCGCGCTCCGCTCGGGGAACCGACGACGCAACGCGAACGGCGTAAGCATGACCGCCGTCAACACCACCGCAACCGCACTCCACACCGGTTGCGCAACGGACGAGACATCGGCCAGACCCGACTCGTCGAACATCGCCGGATAAAGCAGCCACGTCAGAATCGCCGCGGACAACACATCCATGAACAGATAATGCCTACCGGTCCACCACGCCATATAGCCGATCCAATTCGAACGGGACACGCCGCCGTCCGGAACATCGTCGGCATCGGAATCCACGATCGATCGACCTGCACGCCACGACCGCCACCGGACGGACAAACCGGACAAGACGGACGCCACCCATCCGAACGAACCAGACAGAGAGGCAACGGAACCGACCGATCCAACGGGCAACGACGATTCATCCGAACGCGCAGACGACTCCCCACGCGCCGCGGCAACAGACGACAACGGGATACGAGCCGAAACCGTGAACCCGCCCGATTCCGCCGGGCCGGATTCCACATCGCCGCCCACCGCGGTGACGCGTTCACGCATGCCCAACAGGCCATAACCGGCACGATGCCCATCCAAAGCCGCCCTCGCACCAAGACCATCATCATGAATCACAATACGAAACTCATCCGGACCCCACGTCTCAACGATCGTCACCCGAGCATCCGGGCCGGCATGCTTGCGCACATTCGACAACGACTCCTGCACCAGACGAAACACAGCCACATCCGCATCAGGAGAGAATCGATCGGGACGGGCATCACCCTCCACACGGCGATCAACCGGCGGCACGCCATCACACAGATCCCCAATACGCGCATACCCCTCATCCGCAGGACCACCGAACACCTCGAACAGGCGATGCATATCCCGCTGGGCAATCAACGCCTCATGACGGATCGTCGCCATCGTACGCTTCGCCACAGCGATGTCACGGGCACCCGCATACCGACCACCATCCGACTGGACGATGATCGTCGACAACGTATGCGCCACAACATCATGCATATCACGAGCGATACGCGCCCGCTCCGCCAACGCCGCGATACGACGCTCCTCGTCCTCGCGCGCGGCGATCGACTCGTTGCGCTCTCGCATGGCGCGCAGGGTCGCCAGACGCGACCGGCGCCAGAAGGCCATGATGATCGCGCTGACGAGGCACACCGACATGGCGATCATCAGCAGGCCCGCGTCCATGCCGATATCTCCGACGCAACCACCGGAGTCGCCGCCGAACACGCCGCTGGTCGACGACCGGCATGACGGCGGCCACACAGGCGTCAGATCCAGCCCCAGAGCGTCCGTGAGCGTCGCACCACCGAACAACGGACCAAGATTGAACGCCAACGACCAGACGACGGACGCCACCACACCCATGATGAACGCGGTGACGATGAAACGCGGCGCATGACCGGGTGAACCGTGCACCAGCACCGAATACAGCATCAGCAGCGCGTAGAAATCGCCGTAGGAAGTCGCCGGTCCCAACACGAGATGGGCCGCGCACAACGCGACGAACAGCCACGCGGCCGCCTCCGGCCGCCAGCGTCGCATCGCCAGGGGAATCACGGTAAGGGACGCCCACAGGTACAGGGCATCGGCGTTGGTGGTGAACAGCAGACCGGGCGCGGTCGACGTGTCCGTACTGCCGGACAAGGGAAAACACAACCCGGTCAACAACGCCGCCAGCAGAATATCCACCGCCAGCACATGCCCGCGGTTCCATTCGGCGAGCCGCTCCATCCATCCATTCATGACATCCAAGGCTAGTGCGTGCGACGGTCGCCGCCCATCATGCCATGGGATGAGATGCCCGCGAACCATGAAGAGACGGGTAGAGTTGACCTGTACGCGAACGCACGCGCCCGACTCAGGCGCGGTCGGCCGAACGAAGGGAAGACGCATGACGCTGCTCAACGAATACTATGTTCCAGGACTGCACATCGAGGACCGCTCCATCGACGTGCCGCTCGACTGGACAGGACACGAGCCAGGACACGGCTTCGACGGCGAGCCGATCAAACTCTTCTACCGCGTGGTCACCACACCCGAACACGTGCACGACGACCTGCCCCTACTGATCTTCCTACAGGGAGGCCCCGGCGGCGCCGGCCCCCGACTGCTCAGCCCGCAATCCGACGGATGGATCGAAGAGGCAACGAAACACTTCCGCGTAATCCTGCCCGACCAACGAGGCACCGGACGATCCAACCGCGTCGACACCCACACAATGACGCGCATCGCCGCCGCCCACACCGGCACGACCGACGCAGCACGCGCACAGGCCGACTACCTCAAACTATTCCTCGCCGACTCGATCGTACGCGACTTCGAACACCTGCGCCGCACCGAATTCGGCGGCCGCAAATGGGTGACGATGGGACAGAGCTACGGCGGCTTCCTCACACTCACCTACCTGTCACTATTCCCCGAAGGCATCAACGCCAGCTTCACCACCGGAGGCATCCCACACGTGCCCGCCGACGCCACCGAAGTGTACGAGCACACGTTCCCACGCATGGCGAGAAAGACCCAACAGTTCTACGAACGCTACCCCCAGGACGCCGCACGCGTGGCCGCGCTCGCCGACACGCTGCCGACCGCCGCGGAGGTGAACGAGTTCGTCGCCACGCTGACCGATACGGTGCTCGGCCAGCTGGGAGGAACCGCCATCGAGCATCGCCTCGGCGTGATCGCCGGCATGGCCGCGCACGGTTTCCCGCTACTGCCCAACGGGGATCCACTCACCGTCGAACGGCTGCAGTGCCTCGGCTCCGATTTCGGCATGAAGCCCAGCTTCGAACGCGTCCATTGGATCCTCGACGACGCCTTCACATCCGGTGACGGTTCGGTGTCGGCCGAGACCGAACCGGGGGATGCGCCGCTGTCCGACCTGAGCGACGAGTTCCTCGCTAAGGTCATGAACGCCACCTCGTCGCGGCCGCTGTACTGGCCGCTGCAGGAGTTCATCTACGCCAACGGCGAGCTCGACGAGCCGATCCGCTGGGCGGCGCAGCGCGTGCGCGATCGACACCCCGAGTTCGACACGGGGGAGCGCCCCCTCAACTTCACCGGTGAGGCGATGTTCCCGTGGATGTTCGAACAGGAGGCCGCGCTCCGACCGTTCAGGGCGGCGATGGACGTGCTCATGGAGGACACGCACTTCGGCGTGATCTACGACGAGGAACGTCTCGCGGGCAACGAGGTGCCGCTGCAGGCGGGTGTCTACTTCGACGACATGTACGTCGACTCGGGCATGCAACTCGACACGCTGAGCCGCATCGGCAACAGCCACTACTGGGTGACCAACGAGTTTGAGCACGACGGCCTGCACGGGTCGGTCGTGTTCCGTCACCTGTGGCAGGAGGCGCTGGACCGCGGCGATCTGGAGACGCTGTTCTAGAGGAATACGGGTCATAGGAACACAGACAGAACACAGGTAGAAAGGGAACCATCATGGATGATATGGATGATCTGACCATCGGATTCATCGGCTACGGCAACATGGCGCAGGCCATCGCGCAGGGACTCGTCGACGCGGGCGTGGTGCGCGGCAGGCAGATCGTCGCCTGCGCCGCCCACTACGACAAGCTGGAGCGCAACGCCGCCAAACTCGGCGTCAGGGCGCTGCGAAGCCCGATCGAGGTGGTTGCCGCCGCCGATGTGGTCGTCGTCGCGATCAAGCCCTATCAGATCGAAACGGTGATCGGACCGCTGACGCAGGAGCTTGCCAAGCCCGGAAGGTTCGTCGTGTCGATCGCGGCCGGCTGGGATCTGGAGAGGTACCGCACGCTGTTCGACGCCCGGACGCAGCAGTCGCAGCCCGCCGCCGGTGCGGACGGCGTGGATGGCGGGGAAGCACCAGTCGTGCATATCCAGTGCACGATCCCCAACACCCCGATGGCCGTCGGCAAGGGCGTGCTCGTCACCGAATCCGCGAACACGCTCACCGCCGATCAGACCGCCGTCTTCGAGAGGCTGTTCGCGCCGATCAGCCTCATCGAACGTGTCGATTCCGCGCACATGAACATCGCGATGGTCGTGGCCGGATGCGCCCCCGCCTTCACCGACATGTACATCGAGGCACTGGGTGACGCCGGCGTCAAGTACGGCCTGCAACGAGATGCCGCATATCGTCTCGCCGCGAAGATGGTCGAGGGCGTCGGCGCCCTGTACATGTCCACCGGCGCGCATCCGGGAGCCATGAAGGATGCCGTCTGCTCGCCTGGAGGCACCACCATCCGCGGCGTCGGACAGCTCGAGAAGGACGGGTTCCGTGGAGTCGTCATCGACGGCGTCGACGCGATCATGGAATGATCATGGAAGATGCGGGCACCGGAACGCCCGGAATCGCTCAGAATGTAGGACACGACGGCACTGTGAGACGGACCGTGGCCTAGAGTGACGCATGATTGACCACCACGACAAGGGAGGATCATGTCAGTATTGGACGAACTGGTGGCGGGTGCGCTGGAGGACCAGCGTACCCGCGAGCGCAGCGTATCGCTTGAGGATGTGAAGCGTGCCGCACTGGCGGCACCGGCCCCGATCGATGCGATGCGATGGCTCAAGCGCGCCGACGGCATCCCCGTGATCGCCGAGATCAAGCGCGCATCCCCGTCCAAGGGACACCTCTCCGACATCCCCGATCCGGCCGCACTGGCATTGGAGTATGAGAAGGGCGGCGCCAGCGCGATCTCCGTGCTGACCGAAGGCCGCCGGTTCCTCGGCTCCCTCGACGATTTCGACAAGGTGCGCGCCGCGGTGCATATCCCCGTGCTGCGCAAGGACTTCATCGTTACCGACTATCAGATCTACGAGGCGCGTGCGCACGGCGCCGATCTGGTGCTGCTCATCGTCGCCGCGCTGGACGACGCGACGCTGAGGCATCTGCTCGAGCTGTCGCACGAGCTTGGCATGACCGTGCTCGTCGAGACCCATACGCGCGAGGAGATCGATCGCGCGATCGCCGTCGGCGCCAGGGTCATCGGCATCAACGCCCGCAACCTCAAGGATCTGAAGGTGGACGTCAACAAGTACAACGAATTGGCCGCGAATCTGCCGGACGACGTCATCAGAGTGGCGGAATCCGGTGTGTTCGGCGCCGTGGAGGTCGAGGACTACGGCCGTGCCGGCGCGGACGCCGTCCTCGTCGGAGAAGGCGTGGCCACCGCCGACGACCATGAGCTGGCGGTCGAACGACTAGTAAAGGCAGGAGCAAGAGTGAAAGCATCCGAAACCACCCCGTTGAGCGAACATCACGGACCGTATTGGGGGCAGTTCGGCGGCCGCTACGTGCCCGAGGCGCTGATCACCGCCTTGGATGAGCTGGAGCGCGTCTACGATGAGGCCAAGGCCGATCCCGAGTTCCACAAGGAGTTCATGACCCTCCAGCAGCGCTATGTGGGTCGTCCCTCGCCGCTGACCGAGGCGCCGCGCTTCTCCGCGCTCGTCAGGGAGAAGACCGGTCTTGATGCGCGCATCTTCCTCAAGCGTGAGGATCTGAACCACACCGGCGCCCACAAGATCAACAATGCGCTCGGTCAGGCGCTGCTCGTCAAGCGCATGGGCAAGACCCGCGTGATCGCCGAGACCGGAGCCGGTCAGCATGGCGTGGCCACCGCCACCGTCTGCGCGATGTTGGGCCTCAAGTGCCGCATCTACATGGGCCAGATCGACGCGCGACGTCAGGCCCTCAACGTGGCCCGCATGCGCATGCTCGGCGCCGAGGTGGTCGAGGTCACGCTCGGCGACCGCATCCTCAAGGACGCCATCAACGAGGCGCTGCGCGACTGGGTCACCAACGTCAAGGATACCCATTACCTGCTCGGCACCGTCGCGGGTCCGCACCCGTTCCCCGAGATGGTGCGCGACTTCCAGAAGATCATCGGTGAGGAGGCCAAGCAGCAGCTTCAGGACTGGTACGGCATCGACCATCCCGACGCGGTGTGCGCGTGCGTGGGCGGCGGTTCCAACGCCATCGGCGTGATGAACGCCTTCCTCGACGACGAACGCGTCAACCTGTACGGCTACGAGGCCGGCGGCAACGGCCCCGAATCCGGCAGGCACGCCATCCGCTTCGCCCCCGGCACTGGTCAGCTCGGCATGTTCCAGGGAGCCAAGAGCTATCTGCTGGAGACCGATGAGGGACAGACCCTCGACACCTACTCGATCTCCGCCGGACTCGACTACGCATCCGTCGGCCCCGAACATTCGTGGCTCAAGGACATCGGTCGCGTCAACTACTCGTGGGCCACCGACGAGGAGGCCATGAACGCCTTCCGCGACCTGAGCCAGACCGAGGGCATCATCCCCGCCATCGAAAGCTCGCACGCGGTCGCAGGCGCCTACAAGGCCGCCGCCGACCTCAAGGCCAAGGGATACGACAAGGCCGTGATGATCGTCAACATCTCCGGACGCGGCGACAAGGACATGGCCACCGCCGGCAAGTGGTTCGGATACCTGACCGATGATCAGGCCAAGGCGCTCGAGGTCACCGGAGCGCACGGCAACACCGTGGCCTGAGACAAGAGGAAGAGGAGATTTCCCATTATGACGAACGCAGCAACCACGCCATCCGGACAGCCGCTTGGCATCAGCCACAAGCCCAGCCAGACCGAGGCGCTGTTCACCCGGTTCAAGGCCGAGAACAAGCCCGCCTTCATCGGATACCTGCCGTACGGGTTCCCTGATCCGGACACCTCGCTCGAGGCGTTGCGGACCATGGTCGAACACGGGGTGGATGCCGTCGAGATCGGTCTGCCGTACTCCGACCCGGTGATGGACGGACCGGTCATCCAGGCCGCATCCTCCATCGCCCTCAACAACGGCGAGACCATCAGGCGCGTCTTCGAGGCCGTCGAGACCGTGGCCAACGCCGGCGGAGTCCCGCTGGTCATGAGCTACTGGAATCTGATCTACCATTACGGCGTCGAACGGTTCGCCGCCGACTTCGAGAACGCCGGCGGCGCCGGTCTGATCACCCCCGACCTCATCCCCGACGAGGCCGGCGAATGGATCGAGGCGTCCGACAGGCACGGTCTCGATCGCATCTTCCTGGTGTCCCCGGATTCGTCCACCGAACGTCTTGAGATCGTCTCCCGCAATGCCCGAGGCTTCGTCTACGCCGCCGCGCGCATGGGCGTCACCGGAGAGCGCGCGCAGCTCGACGCCTCCCCGGAACTGCTCGTCGAACGCACCCGCAAGGCCGGTGCGACGAACGTGTGCGTCGGCATCGGCGTGTCCACCGCCGAGCAGGGCGCGAAGGTCGGATCCTATGCCGACGGCGTCATCGTCGGTTCCGCACTCGTCCACACGCTGCTTGCCGACGACAACAGGACCGCGCGCGACAAGGCCGAGGGGCTGAGGCTCCTCGCCGCCAAGAGCGAGGAACTCGCCGAAGGCATCCACGGCGCGCGCAGCTGACAACGGTTCCGGCGCGGATTCGCATGCCGCGCGTAGGATGAAACCATGAATCTCGCGTATATTCCCTCGCCGACGTTCTCGAAGTTCCAGATCGGCCCGGTGACCATCCGCATGTACGCGGTGTGCATCCTCATCGGCGTATGCTTCGCCGTCTGGATCCTCACTCGCAGGTGGAAGCGTGTGGGTGGCACCTTCGATCAGGTGCTCGACACCACGTTGGTCACCGTGCCGTGCGCGTTGGTCGGAGCCCGTCTGTACCACGTGTTCACGACCCCCGACATGTACTTCCCCCCAAACGGAGACCCCGCCGACATCATCAAGGTGTGGGAGGGGGGAATGGCCATC
Source organism: Bifidobacterium callitrichos (assembly GCF_008698085.1). NCBI lineage: Bacteria > Bacillati > Actinomycetota > Actinomycetes > Bifidobacteriales > Bifidobacteriaceae > Bifidobacterium > Bifidobacterium callitrichos. The sequence goes on along the minus strand of NZ_RZJP01000001.1, from coordinate 313,370 downwards.
TTCGGAGGCATCGGCGTGGGCGCTCTGGTCGCGTTCCTGTGGTGCCGGCATCGGCACTATCCGTTCGCGATGTTCGCCGACTGTCTCGCTCCGGGACTGCTCGTCGCACAGGCCATCGGCCGACTCGGCAACTGGTTCAACCAGGAGCTGTTCGGCTGGCCGACCACCCTGCCGTGGGGCCTCAAGCTCAACGACTCCTCCGACGCGATCGGCCGCACCGAGGTGTGCTATCAGGGGACGGCATGCCCCACCGGCACGCTCTTCCACCCGACGTTCCTCTATGAGATGATCTGGAACCTCATCGGCGCGGCCCTCATCGTCTGGATCGGCCGTCGGTGCGCAGACCGGCTCAAGGCGGGGCAACAGTTCGCCATGTACATGATCTGGTACGGTCTCGGCCGCAGTTGGATCGAGAACGTCCGCATCAACTACTCCACGGTGATCCTCGGCCTGAGGACCAACGTGTGGACCGCGATCCTCGTGTTCCTTGCCGGATGCATCCTCTTCGTCGTGCTGCATCGCGTCGGCCAGGACACCTCGACGCTGAGCGAACGACTCGTCGCGGTCACGGCGGACGAGCTTGAACGCCAGCGCCTCGAAGAGGAACAACGCGGGAAGAACAGGCGTTGAACTTCCGGCGACATCCTCGCCAATGCACGACATCGTCCGAATTGATAGATAAGGTATGAAATCATGAAGAAGATTGAAATCGCACCCAGCATCCTGTCCGCCGACTTCTGCAACCTCGAGCGTGACCTCAAGGCCATCGCCAACGCCGATCTGGTCCACGTCGACGTGATGGACCATCACTTCGTGCCGAACCTGACGCTCGGCGAGCCGATCGTCAAGCGCATCTGCGAGGTCACCGACCTGCCCGTCGACGTCCACCTGATGATCGAGGATCCGGACCGCTGGGCCCCGGAGTACGCCAGGCTCGGCGCCTCCTCCGTGTCCTTCCACATGGGGGCCACCCATGCTCCGGTCCGTCTGGCGCGCCAGCTGCGTGACATGGGCTGCAAGGCCTGCTTCGCCGTGCGTCCCGCCGAACCGGTCGAGCCCATCTTCGACATCCTCGACGAGTTCGACATGATCCTCATCATGACCGTCGAGCCCGGCTTCGGCGGTCAGAAGTTCCTCGACAACCAGATGGCCAAGGTGCGTCGTCTGCGCGACGAGATCACCCGCCGTGGCCTGTCGACCAAGATCCAGGTCGACGGCGGCGTCAGCCCGAAGACCGCGCACATCGTGGCCGAGGCCGGTGCCGACGTGCTCGTGGCCGGTTCCGCCGTGTACGGGGCCGACGACCGTGCGGCAGCCATCGACTCCATCCGTGACAAGGCGGCCGCCGCCTACCGCGACTGAGCGCGACGCATCGAACGAGCCGCGTCACATACCGCGTATAACGCCACACAACAACAGAAAGCATCAATCACACATCATGAAGACGTTTGAATCCCTGTTCGCCGAGCTGAGCGAGAAGGCCAAGACCCGTCCCGAAGGATCCCTGACCGTCGAGGAGCTCGACAAGGGCACCCATTTCATCGGCAAGAAGATCGTCGAGGAGGCCGGAGAGACTTGGATCGCCGCCGAATACGAGGGCGCCGACCGCACGGCCGAGGAAATGAGCCAGCTGCTGTACCACGTGCAGGTCATGATGATCAAGCACGGCCTCACGCTCGAGGACGTCTACAAGCACCTGTGAACCTCGTGCTCCGCGCAACATGACGAACGGTCATGGCACGACGCAAGTGGAGCACCTCCCATGACATTCATCAAGCCGCGTGAACCATGGCGGCACTAAGGGGAAAACCATGCTGAGAATCGCCGTACCCAACAAGGGCATGCTGTCCGAGCCCGCTTGGAACATGCTGTCCGAGGCGGGATACCGCCTGCGTTCCAATCCGCGACAGCTCGTCGTCGAGGATCCCGATAACGACATCGAACTGTTCTATCTGCGTCCTCTGGACATCGCCGTGTACGTCGGCAGCGGCACCATCGACTGCGGCATCACCGGCGAGGACCTGCTGAAGAACTCCGGCACCGAGGCGCTCGAGCACATGCCTCTCGGATTCGGAGCCTCCACGTTCCGCTTCGCCGCGCCCAACGAATCCTCCTTCTCCAAACTGGAGGACATCGAGGGCAAGCGGGTCGCCACCTCCTTCGACAAGCTGGTGCACGATTATCTGGTCGAACACGGCATCAACGCGCAGACCATCCATCTGGACGGCGCCGTCGAATCCTCCGTGCAGCTCGGCGTCGCCGATCTCATCGCCGACGTGGTGTCCACCGGAACGACGCTGCGCAACGCCGGTCTGCGGATCTTCGCCGATCCGATCATGCATTCCGAGGCCTGCCTGATCCGTTCCCCGCGCCTCGATCCGAAGGACGAGCGCCTCACCGTGCTCAGCCGCCGTCTCGAAGGCGTGCTCACGGCGCAGCGCTACGTGCTCATGGACTATGACATTCCGATCTCCAAGGTCTCCGCAGCCGTGGCCGCGGCCCCCGGTTTCGAAAGCCCGACGATCTCCCCGCTGCACGACAAGCAGTGGAACGCGGTGCGCGTCATGGTTCCGAAGGCCAAGGTCAATCAGATCATGGACAAGCTCTACGAGGTGGGCGCCCGCGGCATCATCGTGACCGCGTTGCAGGCGTCCCGCATGTAGCCGTACGGCCCATGCGTGTACAGTGAATCGAAGCATGACCGAGCACAACGTCACATCACGGTACAGTCCGGAGGCGAAGGACATCTATCTGACCGTCCCGAACCTCATCAGTCTGCTGCGCATCATCTCCATCCCGTTCATCGCCTGGCTGATGGCACGGCATGAGATGGTGCCGGCACTGATCGTACTTGCGATATCGTCCGCATCGGACGGCATCGACGGCATTCTGGCGCGCAAGCTCGACCAGGTCAGCAAGATCGGGCAGATCCTCGACCCGCTGGCCGATCGTCTGCTCATCTTCTGCTCCATTCTGGCACTCGGGGTGGCGGGCATCATCCCCTGGTGGATGCTCATCGTTGTTGGTCTGCGTGATCTCGTCATGGCGGTGCAGGTGCTGTGGATCGCGCAGTACGGGTACGGCCCCCTGCCCGTGCATTTCGTGGGCAAGGCCGGTACCGCGTTGCTCATGATGGCGATCGTCGCCCTGACCGTGGCCGACCTCGGAACCGGATCGCTGTTCCGACTGCTGCATCTGGCAGCACTGGCGGCCGGCATCTGGGGCGTTGCCATGTACTGGCTTGCCGGATACATCTATTTCCGTCAGGGCATCACCGTGCTGCGCCAGGAACTGCCGCGCCAGCATGGCAAGGCCTGAGTCGTGGACGTAAGCAGGGCGTAGCGTGATGAACGATCTCGAGCCGATGCCGGCATCCTATCCGGTGGATCGCGCACAGTCCGTGCCCCGGCGCCGCTCGACGTTCTCGCGCACCTACCGGGGGCTGATCACCCATCATCTCGCCCCCGGCCCCGATGTCAACGAGAGGGAGCGGGAACGTCGTCGCCGTGTCCGGCAGGACGAATCGCTGCGTCTCATCGACGATCTGACGAACCGTCCCCTCGACCCCATCTATCTGGATTCGAATCTGGCCACGCATCGGGATACCGCATTGTCGAAATGGTCGATGCGCATCCTGTGCTTCCTCGTATGCATCGGCGTGGGGTTTCTCGGCAGCCTGTTCGTCCAGCAGCTTCATTCCGATCCGCGTCGGGAGGTGCGCGCGTCCCTCGCCTCGCAGCTGGAGACGTCCCAATCCAACGTGGATACGCTCTCCGGGCAGATCAACGACCTGCGATCCAAGGTCGAGGATCAGTCCGATCGACTGGACGTCACCGGTTCGAGCGAGACCGTGCTCAATGACGAGATGGCCAGCGGTCTGGTCAAGGTGACGGGGGAGGGGATCACCCTGACGGCCTCCAACCCGATCGCCGCCGCCAATGACGGTGCGAACGGCGCATTGCCCAGAGAGAGTGCGGGCAGTCATCTGCGCGTCATCACGGACGGGGATCTTCAGCTGCTGGTCTCGCTGCTGTGGCAATCAGGGGCGGAGGCCATCTCCATCAACGGCCATAGGCTCGGGGCCCAGACCTCGATCCGCACCGCGGGAGGCGCCATTCTCGTCGGTCTCGACGCGGTATCCAGCCCGTACCGGATAGAGGCGATCGGCAACAGCGGCGATCTGTCCGCATCCGTCGGACGTAAGCGACTCGGCGCGCTCTATGACGCCTATCAGGACGCCGGCATCACCCTGCAGGTCAAGGAGTCGAAAGGGCTTACACTGGAAGCGGCCGTAGTGGGCGATCTCAACTACGCAAGGAGGGCGGAATAGATGGCGGCGGTTCTGGGTCTGATCATCGGCGTGGTGATCGGTGTGTTCGTGCAGCCCGACATCCCCGTGTGGGTGCAGCCGTACCTGCCGATCATGGTCGTCGCTGCGCTCGATGCGCTGCTGGGTGCCGCCCGCGCCTATTTCGAACGCCGCTTCTCCGATCGCGTGTTCATCATCTCGTTCTTCGCCAACGTGATCACCGCCACCCTGCTGGTGCTGCTCGGCAACCAGCTCGGTGTCGGCTCGCAGCTGCAGACCGCGGTCATCGTCGTGCTCGGCATCCGCATCTTCTCCAATGTGTCGGCCATCCGCCGGTTCATCTTCCGAAGCTGACAGGGGCGATATGCGTATGGCGGGTATGAGACGGGACGGACGCGACGGGCGCCGTAACGGCGGGGAGACGCGTGACGACACCGTCACGCGGATGAAGGCGCATGTCGAGGCGGAGGAGCGCAATGACGACCTGGCCACCGGATCCTTCCCCCAGGTGGGACGTGCGGGGAACGGCAAGCGTTCGCTGGGAGGCTCCGGCCTGCGGGCCAAGCTGCTGTCCTCGACGCTGGTGCTCCTCATGTGCGCGTTGCTGGGATTCGGCTACATGACGCAGATCAACAACACGCAGTCCACATACGAGACGCTCAGCGAGGATGAACTCGTCAGACTGATCAACGAGACCAGCAATCAGGCGCAGCTGCTGGAACAGCGCAAGAACGAGCTGTCCAGCCAGCTGTCCAGTCTCAAGGCGGCGGCCGACCAGCGCGAGCAGGCCGAGAAGATCGCCAAGCAGAACGAGGAGACCAGCGGCATCATCTCCGGTAGACTCCCGGCGCAGGGCGAGGGAGTGGTCATCACGATCACGCGCGGCACGAAGCAGAACATCGACGCCGCAAGCCTGTTCACCCTCATCGAGGAGCTGCGCAACGCCGGAGCCGAGGTCATCTCCGTGGGCGACGTCCGCGTCGTCACCTCCACGTCGATCACCGCCGACGCCGACGGCAACCTGATATGCGACGGAGTCACTCTGGACACCCCGTACGTGATCCGTGCGATCGGCAACCCCGCGGACCTGCAGAACGCCGTCAATATCGCCGGAGGCATTGGCTCCAGACTCAAGGTGATGTACGGCTCGCGGGTCACCGTCACGCAATCCGATGACGTGACCATTGATGCGGTGCGCGACCCCGCGACGTACAAGTATGCGAAAGCCGCGCAGTGAACGGGATTCTCGGCGTTTCCCACGACTTCAGCGCGCCTCGCGCGAGTTGGTCGATGCGGAATGGAAATCATTGGCTTAGAATGATGAATTATGACTGAACCGATTCCTAGCGCAGGCGAAACGACCATCATCGGTCTTCCCGCCATTACCATTCCCGTGACCGCCACCGGCGACCGTCCTCTCACTCAGGAGGATCTGGACACCATCTCCCGTCTTTCCCCGGGTACGGCGCTGCTCATCTCCACGCGAGGGGCGGTCTCCGGATCGCGATATCTCCTCGACGAGGACGAGGTGAGCGTCGGGCGTGATCCGAAGTCCGATATCCTGCTCGACGATTCCACCGTCTCCCGTGCGCATGCGGTGTTCCGTCGTGTCAATGGAGTGTTCTCCGTCATCGATGCGGGATCGCTCAACGGCACGTACGTGAACCGTCAGCGTGTCGATCAGGCGACGTTGAAGAACGGCGACGAGATCATGATCGGCAAGTTCCGTCTCGTATTCTTCACCCAGTCGGCGATCGTCGCCTGAACACCGGTTCGGGTGAATCCATCAGAAGGACCACATGGGGAGCGGCGATGACCGACATGGACGAGATCAGACCGCGATTGCGCATATGGTCCGATGATCCGGCGGTCGGCGATGACGATGCCGTGCAGGGGGAGCTGTTCGCCACTCCGGAGGACAGTGAGCCCAAACGTGGCTATCGCGGCACCGTCGCATCCAAGGTCGCCGGCATCACCTACCGGCAACTGGATTACTGGGCGCGCAAGCAGATAGTGGAGCCGTCGATCACCCCGTCGCACGGTTCCGGCTCGCGCCGTCTCTACTCGTTCAAGGACGTCGTCATCCTCGCCGTATCCAAGCGTCTGCTCGATGCCGGAGTGAACCTGCAGAACGTCACTGCGGCCATCGGATTCCTCACGCAGCGTAGCACCAGACAGCTGGAGAACATCACCATCATGTGTGACGGCCAGCACGTGCACGAATGCACCACCAACGAGCAGATGCTCGATCTGCTGCAGAGCGGCAAGGCGGTGTTCGCGGTGTCCGTGGGATCATTGTGGCATCAGATCCAACAGGCGCTGGAGGGGGAGGACTATGTCGATCTCCAGACCCATCCGGCCGTCCGATCGACCGGCCGTCCTATCGATGATCTGACCGCGGCGCGCATGCGCCGGAAGCTCGAGGCGCAGCGGCTGGCCCGACACAGCGCGGTCGCATGAGGGCTAGACCGACGGACTGTGATACTGATGAGGGGGCTGACATGCTGGATCTGATGCCCGCCATGCTGTGGTGCCTGGCACTGCTGATATCGGTGGCCGTCATCATCATATGCGTCATACGAGGCCGTCTGCTGCATCGGTATTCCGGTGCAGTCCCCATCGTCTCATGGAATGTGGTCTACGCGCATGTGGTCTGCGTCGTTCTTGGTTCCTCCCCATACATGGTGTACGTGTGGTACGCCGATGGGAACGCATTCGACCCCGATGTACGTGACTTCTACGCATCATTGGGTTGGCCCAGCGCCGTCACCTTCATCCTGCTGCTGATCGTCCAGTGGGTCTGCATGTATGCGCAGGCGCGTCGCGCCGCGCGCAGTCAGATGGATGCCGTCCTCGGATCGGCGCACGCGGCAGACCGGTCCGATCTCTGATCGCTTCGATTGCTCTGATTGCGGACATTATCCGCACGTAACGAATCGGCATCTACGGAAACGAGGGAGAAACAGAAGCGCAACGGCGCGCGTAACTTGCCTCTCTAGATTGTGGAAGCAAATCCAGAGAGGACATTCACATGGCAGCCGTAACCATACAACGGCGTCATCGAATGGGATTGCTACTGTTCGCATGTACAGCGGTTTCGACCCTACTGATGGCGTTTCTCATTATCATTCCGCCAGTCCCCGCGCAAGCGGCCGAGGCGGTTCCCACCTGCAACCCCTCCGCGACGAACGGATGCGTCAACGGCATCCTGCAGGACGCGGGCAAGACCCCGATCGCCGGAGTGGAGATCACACTGAGCGGGGCCGAGACCGCGACCACCACCACCGATGCCAATGGCAATTGGGCGTTCAGCGTGTCCAAGGACGGTACATACACCGTCACCATGGACAAGTCGGTCGCCGAGAAGCATAGGCTCAAGGCCGCAAGCGCCACCGTCGACGTCAAGATGAACAGCTTCGACAAGGCGCGGCAGGTGGTCCGCTTCGACAAGCCCGCATCGAACGCTTCGACGAACTCGAACGGCGGATCCTCGTCCGATGCCTCCGGATCGTCCGGTTCGACATCGGCGAATACGGGATCGGCCTCAGGTGATGGGGGTTCGTCGATCGGAGCCAACATCGGCGCCAGATTCTGGCAGCAGCTGTTCTCCGGCGTGATCTTCGGCCTCATGCTCGGCCTCATGTCCGTGGGCATGAACTTGGTCTACGGCACCACCGGCCTGAGCTCCTTCTCCCACGGCGAGCAGGTCAGCCTCGGTGGTCTGATGGCGTATGTGGGTACGCAGGTGCTGCACTGGCCCCTCATCCCTTCGGCGATCTTCGCGGTCGCGGTGGGCGCGCTCACCGGATGGATTCAGAACGAGATCGTCTGGGCTCCGCTTCGGCGCAAGCGCGTCGGCACCATGCAGCAGATGATCGTCACGATCGGCCTGTCCATGGCGCTGCAGTATCTCTTCCAGTTCTTCTTCGGCGGCGACATCAAGGGCATCGTCAGGTCGGTGCCGTCGAGCTTCAATCTCGGTCCGATCACCACTGACGCGCCGACGCTCATCTCGGCAGGCATCGCGATCGTCGTCATCGTCGGCGTCAGCCTGTTCCTGTACAGGACGCGCCTCGGACGCGCCACCCGCGCAGTGTCCGACAATGCGGCGCTGGCCGCCGCGTCCGGCATCAACGTCGAACAGGTGGTGCGGATCGTGTGGATCATCTCCTGCGCGATGGCCGCCCTGTCCGGAGTGCTGTTGGGCGTATACCTCAACGGCATCTCATGGAACACCGGCGCGACGCTGCTGCTGCTGATGTTCGCGGCCGTCACCCTTGGCGGCCTCGGCACCGCGAACGGTGCGCTCGTCGGATCCCTGATCATCGGCATCGTGGCGGACATGAGCTCGCTCATCATCCCCAACGACATGCGTTACGCCAGCGCGCTGGCGATTCTCATCATCGTCCTGCTGGTACGTCCGCAGGGCATCTTCGGCAAGCAGCAAAGGGTGGGCTGAGACATGGACCTCATGACCGTCATCACCAATACGCTGGGCGAGCTCATCGCCCCGACCACGGCGGCATATGCGTTGGCCGCCATCGGATTGAACATCCACTTCGGCATGACCGGACTGATGAACATGGGCCAGGCGGGATTCATGCTGCTCGGCGCATACGGATTCGCGATCGTGCAGATGATGGGAGGCAACCTGTTCGCCTCGCTATGCGCCGCGATCGCACTTGCCGTGATCTACGCGCTTCTGCTGGGCATCCCGACCCTCAAGCTCGGACCCGACTACCTCGCCATGGTCACGCTCGCGGCCGCTGAGATCATTCGCATCATCGGCAGATCCACCGCAATGACGAAGCTCACGGGCGGTTCGGCCGGCATCTCGCCGCAGGACTTCACCACGCAGTTCGAGGGCATCTCGCCCCTGCCGCAGGGATCGACCACGTTCCTGCTATGGACGTATTCGAACAACATCGCCGATTCATGGTGGCTGCGCATCGTGGCCTGGGTCCTCGTGGCGGTCGCCGCCCTCCTATGCTGGCGCTGGTTCCACTCGCCGTGGGGGCGCGTGCTCAAGGGCATCCGCGAGGATGAGAACGCGGTCCGCTCTCTCGGCAAGAACGTGACCGTCTACAAGATGCAGGCGCTGATCCTCGGCGGCATCTTCGGCGCTCTCGGCGGCGTTATCTTCGTGCTGCCGCGCTCGGTCCAACCCGATTCGCTGGGACGAGCGGTCACCTTCTACGCGTGGACGATCCTGCTACTGGGCGGTGCAGCCACGATCTTCGGACCGATCGTCGGTTCGTGCCTGCTGTGGGTGCTGCTCACGTTCGTCAAGGAGCTGATGCGCGGCGCGATCCCGGACACGGTGATCTCATCGAACCAGGTCGAATCGCTCGGCTGGGTGATCGTAGGCGTCGCGCTGATGTGCCTCGTGATCTTCAGACCGCAGGGTCTCTTGGGAGACAGAAAGGAACTGGCCTTCAATGTCTGACAACGCATTGCACAAGACGACTGGTGCGGGTTCCGACGACGGGAACGAGGAGACCATCGCCGGCGTGACCGCCGCCAACCTCTCCGAACGGGACATGAACCCCACCGAACCCGGCAAGCCGTTCCATGACCTCGCCCAATGGGCCACCAAAGCCCCCGAAGGTGAGCATCTGATCTCCACCGCGTACGGCGACAAGGTCCGCGAGGATCTGGAGTTCGTCGAGAACAAGCCCGGAGTGCACAAGCCCGACCCGATTCTCGTGGCCGACAAGGTGACCCGTCGATTCGGCGGCATGACCGCCGTCGACGTCGACCATTTCGAGATCGAACGCCACGGCATCACGGCGCTCATCGGACCGAACGGCGCCGGCAAGACCACGTTCTTCAACCTGATGACTGGCTTCGACACCCCCAACACGGGCTCATGGCAGTTCGACGGCAAGGATCTGGCCCACGTGCACCCCGAACAGGTGTCCCGTATGGGCATGGTCCGCACCTTCCAGCTGACCAAGGTCATGAGCCGTCTGACGGTCCTCGACAACATGCTGCTCGGCGCACCGGTCCAACCCGGTGAGGGTATGTTCCGCGCACTCATCCCCGGATTATGGCGCAGGCAGGAGAAGGCCAACATCGACAAGGCCGAGGCGCTGCTGGAGCGTTTCCTGCTGATCAAGAAGAGGAACGACTTCGCCGGATCGCTTTCCGGAGGCCAGAGGAAGCTGCTGGAGATGGCCCGCGCGCTGATGTCCGACCCGCAGCTCGTCATGCTCGACGAGCCGATGGCCGGCGTCAACCCGGCGCTGAAGCAGTCCCTGCTGGACCACATCATGGCTCTGCGAGAGGAGGGAACGACCGTGCTGTTCGTCGAGCACGACATCAACATGGTCCGTCACATCGCCGACTGGGTGACCGTCATGGCTGAAGGCAGGATCGTCGCCGAGGGACAGCCGAAGACCGTGATGAACGATCCCGCCGTCATCGACGCCTACCTCGGATCCCACGCGAACATCGACCTGGGAGACGATTCCGTCGTAGCCGATCTGGAGGCGGGAGACGCGAACGGACCCGGATCCGCGGGATCCGTCGGATCCGCCGACGAACAGAAGGGGGAGCACTGATCATGAGCGACACAGATGTCATGCCGACCGCAGACACCCGTCCGCGCGCCGAAATCCACGTGGGGGAGCCGGAGGGCGAGCCTCTGCTCGACGCCGTCGACCTCGTCGCCGGATACATTCCCGGCGTCAACATCCTCAACGGAGCGTCCCTGACCCTGCACCAGGGCGAGATCGTCGGCATCATCGGCCCGAACGGCGCCGGAAAGTCGACGCTGCTCAAATCCCTGTTCGGTCTCGTCCACATCCATTCCGGACACCTGATCCTCAAGGGGAGGGACATCACGAACCTGCGGGCGGACAAGCTCGTCTCCCTTGGTGTCGGCTTCGTGCCGCAGACCGAGAACGTGTTCCCCAGCCTCACCATCGCCGAGAACATGCACATGGGCGCCTATCAGGCGCCGAAGAAGTTCAATGAGCGCTTCGACTACGTGTGCTCGATCTTCCCCAGACTGGGGGAGCGCAAGGACCAGCTCGCAGGATCGCTGTCCGGCGGCGAACGGCAGATGGTAGCCATGGCCCGTGCACTGATGATGAACCCCTCCGTACTGCTGCTTGACGAGCCGTCCGCAGGTCTGTCCCCGATGCTGCAGGACGAGACGTTCATCCGCGTCCGTCAGGTCAACAAGGCGGGAGTCTCGGTCATCATCGTCGAACAGAACGCCCGACGCTGCCTGCAGATCTGCGATAGGGGATATGTGCTCGATCAGGGGCGTAACGCCTACTCCGGTCGAGGCCGCGACCTGCTTGAGGATCCGAAGGTGATCTCCCTGTACTTGGGCAATCTCGAGGAGGAGGTCAAGGAGGAGGGCCGATGACGGTGCGTATACGTCCTTTCGGAGCCACTCGACGTGCCTGAGTACGCCTTCGAGCTGCCGAAAGGACGTCTCCGTACACGTCATCGACCCTCCTTCCCGTTTTGGTCGATGATTCATGTTTCCGTAGGTTTTCGGACTTCATGCGACGGTTACATGGCAACAATCTGGGCGAATCACGCGGAGTCTAAGGTGAATCCCAAGATTCGAGAGGGAAACGGGGAAACGAAGACTCGCGTCGATAATCACTGACATCGAACACCATTGCCCGTTAAGGGCTTGAGAGGAAGTGGTGATTCATATGTTGAATTCCAGGAAGATGATGATTACGGTTACGGCGGCCGTCGCGGCTGCGGTGATGGCACTCGCCGGATGCGGTTCATCCAGTTCCGGTTCGAGCGGCGCAAGCGGCGGCGATTCCGGCTCCGGCAAGGTCGACACCTTCACGCTTGGCGGCCTGTGGCCGGAGACCGGTTCGCTCGCTTATCTGGCGCCTCCTGAACTGGCCGCGGAGAAGCTCGCCGTCAAGGACATCAACGCCGCCGGCGGCGTGCTCGGCAAGGATGTGACCACCGTCGACGCCGATACCTCCGATGCGGATCATGCCGATCAGAACACGTCCGCCACCCAGTCGGTGCTTTCGAAGAAGCCGTCGTTCATCATCGGCCCCGCCTCCAGCTCCGTGGTCAAGAACGTGTACAAGTCCATCACCGAGCAGAAGATCCCGATGCTTTCCATGGGCGCTACCAGCTCGGACTTCTCGGGTCTGAGCCCCTACTTCTTCCGCACCGTTCCGCCGGACACCGTGCAGGGCACCGTGCTCGGCCAGGTCATCGCTCAGGACGGCGTCAAGAACCTCGCGGTCGCGGTGTTCAACGACGAGTACGGCACCGGTCTGCGTGATACGGTCGTCAAGACCGTCAAGGACGCCGGCGTCAACATCGTCTACGGTGAGAAGGACGCCTTCGACCCGACCGAAACGAACTTCTCCTCGATCGTGACCGCCATCAAGGCCTCCAAGCCCGATGCGGTCGCCGTGATCGCCTTCGACCAGACCAAGCCGCTCATCAAGGAGATGGCGTCGCAGGGCATCGACACCCACAAACTGTACTTCGTCGATGGCAACACGGCCGACTACTCGAAGGATCTCGACGCCGGACTGCTGGAAGGGGCCAAGGGCACCATTCCGGGCGTCATGGCATCCGACGAGTTCCAGAAGAAACTCGTGGCGGCCTACGGCAAGGATATCAGCACCTTCACATACGGTGCCGAAACATATGACGGCATCATCCTCGCTGCGCTTGCGGCGCAGAAGGGCGGATCCGCCGATGGTGAAACCATCCAGAAGAACATGGCTGCGGTCTCCGGTGCGAACGGCGGCACCGAATGCTCGACATACAGCGATTGCCTCGCCGCGCTGAAGTCCGGCAAGGACATCCACTACAAGGGCGTCACCGGCATCGGCCCGTTCAACAAGAGCAACGATCCGAGCTCCGCCAACATCGGCGTATACAAGTTCGACGCGAAGAACGTCCCGAACTTCGATCACGCTCAGGAAGGCGAGGTCCCGTCCAACTGATTGACGGCGTCTGCTGATTCCCGGTTGACGGCGTCTGTTCGGACGGACCGTTGCCGGATGCGCCTCGGGGAGGGTGTCCCCTCACATGGCTTGCTTCGAACGCCATGTGAGGGAACACCCTCCCTTGTTTGGACGTTCATCCGCGTGTACGTGTCCGCGACGTCGTATGATCAAGCCATCCCAACGAAACCCAGTCGAAAGCGTCACATCCATGCCTCCCGTCGACCAGTCCATGCTTGCCGTTCTCATGTCGTCCGCGGCGTTGCTTATCATCGCCGGCCTCACACCCCTGCCCGTGCTTGTCGCCACCCGCACTCCGTTGGCGGCTGTTCTCCGGCGGATCAGGCTGTTCTCCGGCCGTCGTGCACTGCACGTGTCCGTGACCGGTGCTGACGGGCGATGCGCAACCGGTACGCTCCAGCCCGCGGCCGACTGGACGGGGATGCTGGATGCGACCGTGAGCGCGCGCGATGTCCGCGGCATGGTCGAAGGACTGTCATGCGGGGAGGCGCTCATGCAGTGGATGCTGGCCATCGTGCGTGACGGGCGCATCCGGATTCGTGCCGCCGCCCTCGCATTCGCCGCGAATCTTCCCGAGGGTCGGAGGTTGCGTCGTCGTGCGGCGACGCTCGTACGTACCGGCAGGCTGAAGGATATCGTGACCGCCGTATTCGGACCCGACGGTGCATGGGCCGCCGACAAGACGATGCTTGGCGCCGGTCCGTCGTCAGGGATGACCGTGCGTTGCGGGAACCGTGCGGTGACTGTGGAAAGGGCGTGATGCGACTGGCGTCCTTGCCGGTAATGACGGCAATCGCCGTATAGCATTGGATGGATTTCCCTATCTCGTCGCGGACGATTTGGATTCCTTTTTCTCGATGGATAATCCGGTATCAGTCGTCATTGGAATCGTCGATGTCGTCATCATCCGATTGATCATCGTTCGTGTCAGCAGGTGTCTGCTTCACCGACGCCGGATCGGCGGGCGCGACCTGCTCGCCACATGCGGTCATCGAGAACAGCAGCGCCGGACAGGCGAGCAACAGCAGTGCGGTTCGCAACGTCTTGGCTTTTGAATCGGTGGTCATCGTCATTAATCCCCTTTGATGAATGATTCAGCTCCCCATTGGGCCGCTGTCCTTCAATTCTCTCATGCGCGGTGAAGCTACGCGTGGTCGACATGCGTGAGAGTGGTCACACGCCACTGGTGTGTGATGGATCTGGCGAGACGGGGCGGGTTCACAGGGCCGTGACGGTCATTACGTCGGTTTTCGCCTATGACCGCCCTTCGGGATGCCTCGGGGTCGGCTTGGCTGGTTCGGGTTGGACATGATCGGGCCTCCTTCGACGTGGACTGATGGGGGATGGGGGCTATGTGGGTGTGGCCGCGAGGGTGGGCGTGGGATAATAGGAGCGTTGGGTTTCACATGGGCGACAAGGGGATGCGTCATGTTCGAAGGGATCATCACGTTGGCGCTCGGCTTGTTCTTCCTCAGCCTGACGGTGTTCGCCGCGTTCGACGAGCACCGGTTGAACAGGCGGGCTACCCCCACGACCACCGGCACCGTGCTGCGCGAGGAGATCATTAAAGGCGACAACGGCATCATCGAAGACAGCCATTACGTCATCGAATACGAGGTGGACGGCGACACGTTCGAAGTGACCACACAGAAGGGGGACCACAAGCCCGGCGATCGGATGGACGTCGACTACGACCCGGCTCATCCGAAGACCGCGCGAGTCACCGCCGACCGGAAAGACCACGTCGATGGGTTCATCTTCCTTCTCATCGCGGTCTTCGCCATTCCGACCGGCATCGGGGGTGTGGCTTATCGTGTCGAATCTCGGGTGAGGCGAGCCGGTCGTTGAGTGCGCATCGTCACAACCTTCCGGTTGCACCGATGCGCGCCGTACCCGCCTTTGGCGGGGCGTGGCATCCCCGACGCATGGCGGGACGGATCCGCCGGCTTCTTCTACGACACCCTGCCGATGAGCGTCGAATGGGCGAAGAGCCGATGCCGGGACTGCCCGGTCATCGACCAGTGTCTCAGGTACGCGCTGGATCACAACGAGATCTACGGGGTGTGGGGCGGGATGGCCGCCGCATGGGGGAGCGGCGGCGACCCGTTCGACTCGACGACGTTCAGACGGACCGCGTGAGCGGGGTCCGCGTCTTGCCGCCGTCATTGATGAGCTTCTCCATGCCGTCGACCGCCTTGGCGAGCATGGCGCGTCGGTATGGGTGTAGATCATGTCGGTGGTGTCGATGTCGGCATGGCCGATGAGCTTCTTGCGCACAAGGTCGGGAACGCCGTTGCGGGCCATCATGGTGGCGGCGGTGTGACGCATCGAATGGATGTTCGTGTAGGGGAGTTTCACCCGGTCGAGCGCCCTGCGCCCATGCCTCGCGCGCCGTCTCGCGGCTCAGAGGGTTGCCGCGCGATGATGTGAACACGAGCGCGTCCGGGCGCATGCCGCGGGTCCAGATGATGACGCGGACGACCGGGGCGACGACGCGGACGATGATCAGAATGACTCGAGCGACGACGATTCCACTGACGATAACGACGACTGAAAAGTCGCATGAAAGACGTGAAGGCCGTCCCCGAACCACCGGTCCGGGAGCGGCCTTCACGTCATATCGGAATGACCGGCGTCGATCACTCTTTCACGGTGAACCCCTGCTGCTTGCCGTAGTCGTCGAGCTTGGACTGCCATTTGGCGACCGCGTCATCCAATTTGCCACCGCCTTGGAACACGGGGCCGAACTCGTCGCCGAACGCGGTCATCGCGTAACCCCAGAACGGCGGGAATGCGAAGGATTCCTTGACGTCGAGCGCGGACTGGGCGAGCACCTTGTTGTACTCCTGCCCACCGAAATACTTGGACAGCTCGTCGCTGCCCTTGAGGAAGTCCTCATCCTCGAGGCGCGCCTTGTTGGACGGGAAGCCGCCGGCATCCGTGTATGCGGCGATACCCTCCTCGTCATGGGAGACGAACTCCAGCCACTTCCATGCCGCCTTCTTGTTCTTCGACGATGCGGCAAGCGCCAGCGTCGAACCGCCATTCGACGAGTTGATCGTCTCCGCCCCCGGCCAGACGGGCGTGGGCGTGACCCTCCAGTCGCCCGCCGCGGCGGCTGAGCTGCCGGCCAGATTCGCGGGCATCCATGCGCCGGTGATGACGGCGGCGTTCGTGCCATCGGCGAAGCTGCGGAACCATTCGTCGGACCAGCTAGGGATGTTCGTGGCGATCAGCCCCTCGTCGATCATGCGCTGCCAATAGTCGTTGACCTTTTTGATCGTCTCGTCGTTCTTCAGACTGATGGTGAGGTTTTCGCCGTCCATGGCGAACGGCTTGGCGCCCGCCTGCGCCCAGAACGCGACGATGCTGTTCGAATCGTTCGTATCACCGCCGTACGAGCTGATGTAGTAATTGTCGCCGAGCGCGTGGATCTTCTTCGCGGCCTCGTAGAACTCGTCCCACGTCTTCGGCGGTTCGCTGATGCCCGCCTTGTCGAACGTGGCCTTGTTGTAGAACATGGCCATGGGGCCGGAGTCCATGGGCACTCCATAGATGCCGTCACTCACGTTCACCGAACTCCACGGGCCGGACGTGTAGTCGTCCTCCCAGCCGCTGATCGGATAGGATGACAGATTCTCCAACGCTCCTTGGTATCCGTAGACGATCTGGGGGAGTGTCGAATACTCGAACTGGACGACGTCGGGCATGCCCGATCCGGCCTCGAACGCGTTGGTGAACGACGAGGTCGTCTTCGGCGCCGTACCCACGTTCGTGAGCTTGATCGTGATGTTCGGATACTTCTTCTCGAACTTCGCGACCAGCGGCTTCAGCGCGGGTTCCCATGCCCACACGGTCACCGTGCCGCTCGCCTCGCCCTCCGTATCCGCCGACTGCTGCTGGGATGTGCCACACCCTGACAGCGCGATCATCGCCGTCGCCGCCAGCAAGGCGGTCACTCGGGTTCTCGTATTCATCGCCGATCCTCCCTGATCGAATCTCATACTTCGGCGATCGCCCGGAATGGCGGACGCCGTGTCGTCAGCCGCATCATCGCATTGACGACTGCATACAAGTCTATCGACCCGACCGCGAAACGGCTTGAACGATACGCCGTCCTTCCGCTTAAACGGCAGAGTTTTCTCCCCGGTGCCTATGCGGCCTACGCCGTCATCCGCGCATATCCGGCGAACAACACGCGCAGCCGCGCCTCATCGTCATCTTTAAGCCACTTGTCGTCCCCAAACGCCGGATCCACGACCTTGTCCAGCCTCTCATGCGCCCGGCGCAGGTCGGGCGGCATGGTCAGCGGGTCATACAGGTCCGCCAACGACTGGCCTGGATGATTCGCACGGGCGGCGAGCACGGTGCGGCCCGCGGCGATGATGGACTTTCGTATTGAGGGGGATTGCTTCAGCTCCGATGGTTCGATGTCCACCAGCCATAGACACCACCGGTCGGTCCTGCGCACAAGTTCGCGACCCGTGCGGTAGGGGTGCACATATTTAAGAAAAAGGTGTTAAAAGGTGGTTACGCTAGCCGAAATTAGCCGTGATTGGCTATTCACCCGATAACCGTCCAACCGGTCGCGAGACGGCGAAACCCCTTGGAAGCATTGAGTTTCCAAGGGGCTTCCAACGGTAGGGGGCGTGGGACATGAATCCTTTCTGACATAACGTACATTATCGGCTAATTTGGTATTATGCCACGTCGTCTTCCGTCTACCCCGGTATCACCGGCGCCGGATCGATCATATCCGCCACGGCGATGAATCCGATGAATGCAACCGGCAATGCGACTATCGTCAGAATCCACTCGGCGAGCACACGCGCTATCCCGACGATCATGTGCCGACGCAATTCGGCTGGGTCGGCTGGTGCGTCATCCAGAAACGACATGAAGAATGAGATGAGCCAGCAGAGCAAACCCAGTGCATAGCATATGAACGCCATGACCGCGGCCGTTTGCCCCAGCTGCGCCACCATGTCGAAGAATGGTGGGATCCAGAACGCCGCGACCGGCACAATCAGCGTGAAACCTGTGATGCGAAGTGCGCGGACGATAAGAGGCTTGTCGATGTACAGCATCTTTTAAGAAACGATACGGCTCACGCGTCCACGATCTCCGCGCCGAACGGCCACAGGGCGAGCTTGGCCATTTTGAACGATTGGATACCGAACGGGATGCCGATGATCGTGATGCAGTTGAGTACTCCGGCGATCGCATACCCGATCGCCATCCAGATGCCGACGAGCACAATCCAGATGATGTTCGCAAACGTCGATCCCGCTCCCCCGCCGTACTGCACGGTCTTGCCGAACGGCGTCAGGGTCAGTCCCGCCATCTTGAACGCCTGCAGCCCGAGCGGGATGCCGATGATCGTGATGCACAGCACGAACCCGATGACGGCCCAGCCGATGGCGATCTCGATGCCGCCGAGCACGATCCACAGAATATTGCCGATCAGTCGCATACATGAACTCCTCTTGCCGTCACCGGTTCGCCCATGCGGCGGTCCAGTCCTCGGCGTCGGACAGACGCTCGAAGCTCTGGTGCAGGATCCCGTCCACGCCGAACGGCTGGACCGGCATGTCAGCCGGGATCAGCCGGCGTGGTACCTTGACCGACGCATCATACGGCAGGTTTGGCGCAAGCTTCGCGATACGTGCGGTCACACCGTTCCTCGCCCCCGTCAGATGGGCGGCGAACGTGAACGGACGCGATTCGTCGATGATGAAATTCAACATGATGAAACCCCTTTCAAGAACAGGGTGTGACAGTCAAACGTAAACGACGGATATTCCAGCGGTGTCCAGCGGAAAAGCCGAAAGCATTGTAGAAGTAAGAAACACCACGGACCCGTGCATATTCATGAATCACCCGCATGAGCGGAACACACTGTATGTATGTTTGATCTCACCATAATCCTGACCTGGGACGGCCGGAATGGACTGGAACCGCGAACAGAACGCGTGTCGAATGCATGCCAGCCGTCCTCCTGTCCGGATGCCACGCCACCCAGCGCCTGCGGCTACAGCAACGCGACCGCCGACAATTCGACGCCGATCGCCAGCAGCGGAGCGCCGGCCCCTATCTTCAGCATCGGACCGACATATGACGGCCGATCGGCATCCAATCGCGCCGTATGCGGACGGGACGGGTCGCACACGACGGTGACGGTCTGGCCAGGGCTGAACCGCACGTCCTGATCCCACCCCTTCGAGATGATCGTATACGGCACGCCTCGGATCAGATATCGGACCACGAGATTCCATGTGCCGTCACGTGTATTGCGCAGACGACGGACGATCACGCCGGTCATGGCCAGCCGGCATCCCGACCGCAGTCGACGCACACGGGCAAGCCCAATGGCGCCGGCTGTGACGGGCATGGTGCCGATGAGCATGAGGGCCACGCCCAAGGCGAACATCGGGATCTCACGCACTGGCGGCGGCAAGCGCCGCACCAGCCACCAGACAGACGGCGCCCGCGGCCGTCAGGGTACATGCCATGGAACCGACGTGCCGGTCGGCAGGCAGGTAGGCGACATCCGGGTGAGTGGGATCATAGGCGACGTCGGTCCGCTCGTCCAGATGCATGTCAGGCAACCCGGCCGTGGCCGCGGCCAGCACCGTGCGTTCACGACCGTCGGCGTCATATCGGATTTCCGGCGTCAACGTGAGATTCCAGTCATTCTCATGCTCGACGAAGCGAATGACCGTGCCGCGCGTACGGGCGGTGCAACGGGAATGCAGCATGCGGATACGCTGCAAGACGACAAGTGCGATGAGTAGGACAATAAGACCGGCTGCGAACAGCACGCCACCGACGATGGCCGACGACGAACCGAACATGGTGAATCACTCCTTTGTGGGTTTTCATGGACTATTCTTCCACATGATCTTGACCATGATCTTTCGGAAGATCAGCGTCCGACGTGATGCATCATGCGTGACGTACGCCACAGTCGATC
The DNA here is from genome assembly GCF_008698085.1 of Bifidobacterium callitrichos. Lineage (NCBI taxonomy): Bacteria > Bacillati > Actinomycetota > Actinomycetes > Bifidobacteriales > Bifidobacteriaceae > Bifidobacterium > Bifidobacterium callitrichos. Next base: position 293,113 of record NZ_RZJP01000001.1, on the reverse strand, counting down.
CGGGTGCGCGGAATAGGCGGATATGGGATGATTGAGGGACGACGGTCGTGGTGGGAGCCGTCGATACGGCACGATCGATAAAGGAATCGACCATGACCAGTTCAATCAAACGTAAGTTCACCATTCTCGTCGGAGCGGCCGCGGCATTGCTGCTGGTGCTGGGCGTATCCGCATGCGGGACGGCGTCCTCGCCCCAACCGGCGTCCGGAGGCACGCAGAACGAACAATCCACGTCGAACGGCGACGATCAGGATGACGTCGGCGATGAGTCGGATGACGATGCAGATGACTCCGACGATGCGTCGGACGATACGGGAGACGACACCAATGACGGTTCCGACGATCGGGATGATGACCAGGATGACGGCGATGACTCAGATGATTCGTCGGACGACGATGCCAACGATGATAGCGACGACGATCAGAATGACACCGACGACGATAACGACGATAACGATGGAGACGATGCGGACGACGATAACTGACCTTTCTCATAGTCGTCGACCGTTCCATGCGATCGATCTCGATCCGACGAGACGCAGCAGATGCATGCCCCCATCGGATCGAAACCGGTCAGGCTGCAGATCAGGCCGCGACGGTCTGATGCAGCGATCCGGCGAGCCGATCCACCCAAGCGCAAGCCTCGTGCAATCCGGCGAAGGAGCCGTGCACGATGACGCGTTTCTTGTCCACAGTGGACGCGTCGCGTGTGACCATCTCCGGCAGCTCATAGAACCCCGGGATGACCACCGTCACGTCATAGGCGAGACTGGGCGCCAGGCGGGTGATCTTCGCGGTGACCCCGGCAGGGCCGCCGACAAGCGTGGCCGCATAATCAAGATTCGATGCTTGCTTGACGAACATGATGTGAACGGTAACACCAAACTGTTGCACAAACGGCACAAATGACTGAAATGTATCAAAGATCACATTTCGATTTCAGTGAACATTTTCGATCACTTGTGCAGATCTTCCGTCGGAGTTGCAATGATAGTCGACTGTTGTCGCGGTATATCGGAAGCTAATTCGCGAAGTATTCCTCGACCGCGGCGCTCAGATCGGCGATGTCGTCGATGATGCGGTAGCAGCCGTGCTCCTTGAGCTCACCGGGTTCGGCGTACCCCCAACCGCAGCCGAGGCAGTCGAGCCCGCAGGCGACCGCGCCGTCGGCGTCGGTCCAACGGTCCCCGACCATGAGCGCCTTGTCGCCGGCGGCCGCGTCGAAGTCGATGTGCTCGAAGCAGTAGCGGATGACCTGCTCCTTGGTCAGACGTGAGTTGTCCTTGCTGGCGCCGTAGATGCCGGAGACCATCGGGGTCACGCCGAAGCGGTCGCAGATCGGCTTGGCCTGGTATTCGGGCTTGCACGTGGCCACGGCGAGGTAATAGCCGTCGGCGCGCAGGATGTCGAGCTGCTCGGCGATACCGTCGAACACCTTGTTGACGTACCGGCCGGCAACCTTCTGACCGGGGTTGTTCGGGTCATCGAACACGTTCTGGTTGGCGTAGTAGTCGCGGTAGATGTCGACGGCCTCGTCGAGCTTGTCCTCCGGCACATGGTTGCGACGTAGCGAGGTGATGATGGCGGGGCCCACGAAGCGGTGCAGTTCCTCGTCGTCCGGCACCGTCATGCCGATCTTCCTGAAGGTCTCGGTCACGGCCGCGATGATGCCGGGCGCGGAATCGGTGAGCGTGCCGTCCAGATCAAGCAGGACCACGTTCCTCGGATGTTCAGCCATCGGTGTCACTCCCCTGATTATCTCGTCATTTCCTTGTCGGTCACGGGATCATGTTCTTGTACCCCGGGCCGCTTGCCTAGAATAGATTACGTTGTAGCACGGAAGAAAAGTGCCCGGTCCATCGGGCCGGGCACAACGTTCATGCACTGTTCACTCATGGCACTCGTCCACGGTATTCGTATCGCTGATACGTTGCCATTCGTGAATTGCCTAGGGAATCACTCGTAATCTGGGATCCAGCCGTCACGATGCATCTGCAGGCGCTTCTCGAGCAGCTCCTTGAGCTCCTCCTCGCTACGACGTTCAAGCAGCATGTCCCAGTGGGTACGCGTTGGCTTGGCGATCTCGTTGGCCTCGGCGTCCTCTCCCTCGCGATGCGCGGTCGAACCGCAACGGCATTCCCATTCGTCCGGGATCTCGGCTCCCTCGGCGAACGGCAGGATGGTGCGATGCCCGTTCGGGCACACGTAGGCGACCTCTTCGCGCGCGGCGAAGTCGACGTTGGAATCGGATTCCAACGACTTCGCACCGATGCTCATGCCACGCAGACTGCGTTCTGCCATAGTTCACGTCCTCCTTATACGACCTATCAACATTACGAAACAGCTCGGACGAGCGTTTTATTCCGGTTTGGAAGGGAGACTCAGTCGACGCCGGAATAGGATACGACGCCTCGATTGACCATTTCGACCGCTCTGCGCGCCCGTTTTGCAAGAGATTCGCCATTAGGACCGAGATAGGCCTCGGCCGTCGCGATCTGCTGCAGCACGTCGGCAAGCCGCTTGGCGTTGCGCACGAAGTCGCCGCCGGTCAGTTCGACGCCGTGCAAAACGTCCGCCAGATCCCTTCCATCGGCCCATTCGTACATGATGTCGAGAATGCCGGCATCAAGATCGGGAAGCGGATCGAGTCCGTGATCCTCACACAGTGCGTTGACCTGGTTGCGGATCGCCTTGAGCTCTCCGGCGGCCACGGCGATCGGACCATGCACCGATCCGGGATAGTAACGCGGCTCGCCACCGAGCCCGCGACGCGCCTCATACACCAGCAGCGACAGCACCGCAGCAAGACCCGCCGGTGGCAGTAGATCGAGAGCACCGGTGAGGATCGCCTGTGCAAGCACCACATCCTGTTCGCTGTACAGGCGGCGCAGCAGCTGTCCGTGCTCGGTGAGCACAAGATCATGCTCACCCGATTGCTCCAGATACCCGAGTTCGGTAAGCACGTCGCAGATGCGATCGAACTGACGCGCCACGGAACCGGTGCGTGAATCGTAGCGCTCCTGCGTACGCATCAGTTCGCGCATCTCGCGAGTCCACCGGTGACCCCATTTGAGGTGCTGCTGCAGATCGGGGCATTCGCGACACGGATGCTGCTGCTCCTGTCTGCGCAGATCGCCGATGCGCCGATCCAGATCGCGGAACGCGTCGGAACGCGCCTGGTCGGAGGAGAAGGCCGTGTGTTTGAGTCGATTGCGTTCGGTTTTCTCAAGATCGCTCAGCTGCATGCGAAGGGTCATGAACTGTCTGAAATCACCGTGATCGCATGCAAAGGCACGCTCGTAGCCGTCGATAGCCTCACGGAGCGTGGCCATGCGCGATTCCAGCTGCCATGCGGAGGCGTTCGCCTCCCATTGCGCGAAGGAATGATCGAGCGTGATGCGGCTGGTCTCATAATCACTGGCGTTGAGCAGGTTCACCGCCATGTTGAACGTGGCCTTGAAGCTCGAGTGCAGCGGATAGACGCGCTTGCTGGAGAGCGCCGCCGCCGTGGCCGGGACGAATCCTCGATGATCGACGACGATCGCGTGTCCGATGGTGTCTATGCCGCGGCGTCCGGCGCGGCCGGTCAGCTGGGTGAACTCCCCCGGCGTCAGCGCCACGTGTCCAGTGCCGTCGAACTTCTCCAGCTTCTCGACCACGACGCATCGTGCGGGCATGTTGATGCCGAGGGCCAGCGTCTCGGTGGCGAAGACCATCTTGACGAGCCCCTCCTCGAACAGTCGTTCGACGATCTGTCGGAACAGGGCCACCATGCCGGCATGGTGGGAGGCGAACCCCTCCTCGAGTGCGAATCGGAAGCGGGAGAAGCCCAACGCCTTGAGATCATCCTGCGAGAGCTGCCCTTCGACCATCTCGTCGACGATGGCGCGGATACGCTTCGCCTCCTGTTCGCTAGTGAGCTCGAGCCCGGCGTTGATGCACTGCTCGACGGCCTGATCGCATCCGTTGCGGGAGAAGATGAAGTAGATTCCGGGCAGCATATCGAGGAAGTTGAGTTCGTCGACGACGGCCCACCGACGCGGCGTATGTCGTTCCGGCTTGCGAGCCGGCGCCCCCGCTCGCCCCCGGCCCTTGCCGCCGTGGCCATGATCATGGCCCTTGTGAGGACGTTCCGCGCCGGCACGTCTTGCAGCACGCCGGTCGAGCTGGTCGAGGCGATTGGCGAGTTCGGGATTGACCTTGGTGGTCTGCTCACCTGAGTCGTCACGCTGATACAGGTCGATGATCTCCGGCTCGGTGCGGTCGTCCTGTTGAACGATGACATGTTGTTCGAGGGGAACCGGACGGCGCTCGGAGACGACCAGTTCGGTGTCTCCCCTGACCGATGAGATCCATTTGCCGAAATCCTCGACATTGGAGACCGTTGCGGACAGTGCCACGATGCGTACGCGCTCGGGCAGATGGATGATGACCTCCTCCCACACCGGTCCGCGGAACCGGTCGGCGAGGTAGTGCACTTCGTCGAGGATCACGTAATGAAGTGCATCGAGTGTGGTGGAGTGCTCGTAGAGCATATTGCGCAGCACCTCGGTGGTCATCACGACGATGTCCGCCTCGGAGTTGATCGAGGTGTCGCCGGTGAGCAGACCCACCTTGTCCTGACCGTACACGTCGACGAGATCGTGGTATTTCTGGTTGCTCAGCGCCTTGATCGGCGTGGTGTAGAACGCCTTGACGTTGCGCTCCTGCGCAAGATAGACGGCGAAGTCGGCCACGACCGTCTTGCCAGCTCCGGTGGGTGCCGCGACGAGGACGTTTTTGCCGGCCTCAAGCGCCTCGTCGGCCTGCGTCTGGAAGTCGTCGAGCTCGAAGGGCAGGGTACGTGCGAAGCGTGACGCCACACTCGAGGTGCGGATCTGACGCTTCCTGAACGCGGCGTACCGTGCGGCGGGCGAGGACATGACCGCATCGTAATCGCCGTTGCGGTGTTTCTTTGTGGTATTGCTCTTTGTGCTCATTTATCCAAGAATGCCGTGACGCCAACGCCGCCATGCCTGGACATGGCGGTCTCGTCTGGCTTCCTTCCTAAGGATCACACCGACATGCGCCTCTTCGTAGCGCTCGGCGGCGACCTTCAACGGTTGCGTGAATATCGGTGCCTCGTCAGGATTCTCCTGATCGACCGGCTCGCTCATACGTGTGAGCCGGTCTCCGATTCGTGCACCGGTTTCGGAGATCACCGACAATGCGGCGAGGGCACGCCGGAATACGTAGATGCCACCGATGACGAGCATGGCGATCATGAACAGCGCCAGCAGCAGCCAGATCCACCAAGGCATGACTCTTCCCCCTAATCCGCGTTAATCCGCGTCGCGTGCGGCGACACTCAGCTCTCGCTGTGCACGGGCCACGATCATCGTGCGCAGCGTCTCGGGCGCAACGGCGACGATATGACGTGCATGTGCGATGCAGAACGCCACGAACCACGAATCGGATGAGACGATGAGCTTCACCTTCTCGCCGTCGCCACACGGCGTCACGGTGGCGCCGGGCAGGTTCTTGACGAAGGACGTATCCTTCGTGTCGGTGATGAACGCCGCAGCGGTCCCGTTGTCGAAGCTCCACTTGCGCAGCTCACTCAACGGCATGTCCGGAATATCCAGACGCGTGGTCGGCTCGACGAGCTTCGCCTGCTCGATGCGGGCGATGCGAAGCACCTGCCAGGTGCGCGGCTTGCCGTTGGCCTTGTTGATGGCGGGGTTCTTCAGGATGATGTCCTGCTTGTCCGCCGGAGCCGCCTTGGCCACATCGGTCCATACGGCCACGTAGTACACGCCTTCATCCACATAGATCTTGACCGGCGCCACGAGACGGCGACGATTGTTGCCGGCACCGTCCGTGTAGGTCATGTCGAGCAGGGACTGCGACGTGATGGCGCGCTTGACCATGCCGAAGTTGTGTGGTTCGAGTTCGTAACCGGTCAGGCTCAGCCACGGGGTCTGACCGGGCTTGACATGCTGATGCAGACGATGATAGAGGCTTTCGGCCTGGGCCCGCTGATCATCCGGGAGCAGCGGTGAATGGGCCAGATAGCTGACGGATGCGGTGAGCATGCTCAGATACTGGGGCGAGATGCCGGCAAGCCGTTCCAGACCGAGCGAATTCGTGGCCGATACGATGCCCTCGGCATCCAGCAGCGACCAGTCGATGTCGAAGAACTGGCTTCCGGCCATCTCGCCGTCATCGGAAACGGTGGTGAGCGTGTTGATGTCCTTGTGGATCACATTGACGGACTTCTTGAGCTCCTCCGGGGTACGGGGGCGGCCGATGAACCGTTCGGCGAGTTCCTCGAGCGAGAACTCCTCGCCCAGGTGCGCGGAGAGGAACAGCATCAGCCGGAGACGACGATCCACCTCGCTGCCGGTCTGGAACGACGACTTCTTGGAACGCTGCTTGGAACCGTCGTCCTCATCCATCTCCCGGTCGTTGTCGGTTCGTGTGGCGTCGGCGGTACCGACGGCCTTCTTCTCGGCGTCGGCGTCGGCCAGAGCCAGTGCCTCGGCGGCGACGAGACGGCGGTGGAACGCGTCGGCCGCCTCCTGGGGGCTGACGATCGAAGCGCCCGGATGCTCGAGCACGTACATGGCCAGATCATCCGAATCGGTATATGCCACGTTGATGTGCTCGCCGTCCACATCGATGGTGGCGGCGAAACGGCGCGAGTCGATGACCTTGACGAGCGCGTCCGGAATGGTCTGTGTGCCCAGCCCCGGGGCGATCGAATCGAGGCCGAGACCTGGAATCGGGGTCTGGGGAACCCTCGGCGCCGTGCGGGAGGTGTGGCTGCTCGCCGTCGACTGGTCGGATTCGCTGGACATCGACATGGACCGTGCCAGATAGTTCGCTGCGGCCAGCACCGGCATGTCCTCCGGGTCGAAGCGCAGCCGTACGCGCGGTTCGTCTCCCAGCTGAAGACGATAGGAGGCGAAGTCCTGTCCCTCGGATTTGGACGAATATTCGGGCTGACGTGACTCGATGGCGATTCCCATGGCCGCCAGTTTGGCGCGATCGCGCTGGAACTGCTTGGCGAAAGCGGCCTTGGCTGCCTGATCGGCCAGCTCCCCGTAGGAGTCGGCGTACGCCTTGACTCGTTGCGCGATCTGACGTGAGGTGAGCCACTGCGGGAATGCGGATGACAACACGGCCAGCACATCGAGCTCGTGCTTACCCCACTTGTCCGAAAACCGCCGCCTTCCGGTACTACCTTCTGCCATTAGTCCTCACGTATCGTTAATCTTAAATTTCAACTGCGTGTATAACGCAACTTCCATCTATATTAACTGTGTTTTCAGGCCATGAGGTGCCTTTCGCTAAATTTCGGTCTCAAATTTTTTTGCCTGACACCGGTTCGGTGCCGGTTCGATGGGCCGGATCCCGCTGTTCGGGCCCTGACAATATCCGCTTCACACGGTATATGGCCAATGGGCGGACGCGTATCCGCCTACACGCGTCCGAGACATGCCGAACGGCGTGTCGCAACGGGGCGAGTGCAGTTTTCGAGAGAGGCGCGATGACGGGGATTCAGGCGGTCGTGACCAGATCGTTCACCCATGTGCGGGCGTCGTGCAACGCGTCGAACGACCGGTGGACGACTTTGCGGTCCATCGACGTGACTACCACCTTATCCTCGACGGATGCGGGGAGGCCATACGATTCGGGAACGATCACCGTGGCGTCGTAGGTGAGATTGGGGGTCAGTCGCGTGATTCGCGCCTCGATGCCGTTCGGCGCATCCGCAAGGATCGCCTGATAGTCGAAGACGGAACGCTGTTTGATGAACATGCTTGGTCCTTTCAAAATGGGAAACAGGGCCGACACCCTAGGAGGGTTGGTCCGCCCGATGCTAAAAATGGGATAACAGGTGCAGAAAGCAGCAGAATCGACGATATTGAAATCGATGGTGGCCAAGTTAGCCCACCGTAGAGACAAACGGCGATTAAGCTGGATGGAGAACGAATCGACGTCAGTCAGGGAGGTTGTTGATGACGGCGAAACTGATGAGCCGTGATGAGATGCTCAGGATGTTGCGTGTTCACGACGGCGAGGTGCCAAGCCAATGCTCGATGCTCGAAGGACTCGAGTCGGCCCGGAGCACGCTTTCGTCCATGCCCACGCTTGAGGAACTGTCCCGCAGGGAGCAGAGCAGGCTTGGCGCCACCCGGCACTGAGCCCTGGTCGTCGGGTCCGTCGACGGGGTTGCTGGCGAACCCATTGCACCGTTCATTCGACGGTTATTCGACGATCATCATTTCAGCCATCATTTCAGCGCTGTGATAAGCGCCTGCATGGCCTGATTGCCTGGAAGCTCAGCCACGTCCGTGACCTGATCCACGACGCCGTTCACGCCGAACCGCGCGATGGAGTCGTCACCGGTGTAATCGACGGATCGGAATCCGTGACGTCTCCACGCGAGACGTTGCACGTCGGAGGAGGTGAGTAGATCAAGCAGTCTCTCCCCCTTCTCATCCAGCGCCATGAGCGTATGCGTGCTCCAGACGGTGGGCGTGGGATAGGCGATGACGATATCGTCCTTGACCTGCTTGAACGCATCCGGCTTGTTGACCGCAAGATCGAGTATCTGGCTTTCGTATCCCACGGTCATGGGTTTGGAACCGACCCCGAGAGTGAGGAACTGACTGAACGAATCCTCGCTGGAGGTCTCCATCCACCCCGATTTCTCGAAGATGGCCTTCACGCGTGGGCCGTCGCGTGTGACCGATTCGGTGGTGGCGGGTGCGCCGCCGTTCATGACGGTGGCGATGAGGGCCGCGTATTCGTTGCCGGAGTTCGATTGGACGGGATCGGTCGAGTCGATGCGGAACTGTCCGTAGCCGGCGGCGTACCCCACGTCCGTCCATGATCTGTTCGCCTCCATGGCCGTGACCGCCTTGGCCATGTCGATGCGATACACGCCGTCCTTCACGCTCATGAGCCCCGTGGACACCAGACCGTCGGCGACGGCCTTATGCGTGTAGATGACGATCGGCGAGTTGAACACGATATCGCTGCGCACGGCCTTCACTCCCTGCGCTTTGCCGTATTCGACGGCGATGCGGGAGGAGGGGAACAGGTAGTCGAGGTCCTTTTGATCGGCGTCCATCATCGCAAGACTTCCGGCTTTGCGATACGAGACGTCGAGCCCCTGCGCGGCGGCGATCCTGCCGAACTCGGGATCGTCGAACAGACCGATCTTCTCTCCTCCGAGATATCCGTCGACCGTGACGGTTCTGGTCGGTTGGGAGGTCGTGGAGGCGGGACGGGAGGCGTTCCATACGACCAGCCCGAACACGATGGCGACCGCCGCCAGCAGGGCGATCAGTCCGATGAGTTTTGCCGGGATTCGTTTCGTCTCCATGTGGCTTCCCTCCCCTATCCGTACGGGTTCATGCGATGATTCCAACGATACGCGAGATGCGGCGAGTCGATGTATCCGGTCGCGTATCGTGAAGCGCATGGATCGCGTGCGTATAATCTTCGATTTTCCCGATAGGGCCTCCGCGCGCGCATGGCTGTTCCGTCTGCGCGAGTTGGGATTGGAATCGCCGAAGGCGACCGTGGAGGACGAACAGCAGCTCAACGTCAAGCGCAATGGGCCCAAGCTTGCCCGCTGGCTGCTCACCCACGAGGGATGGCATCTCGTCGCGGACGCCGCGAACCGTTCGGCGGCGCGCAAGGCCGCATACAAGATCAATAACGGCATTCGCCGCGGATTCGAGACGGGGGCCTTCGAGGCCAGAGCGAGGCTGGATGAAAGCGGTTCATGGATCGTTGAGGCGCGCGTCCGCCCCCGTGCCGATGCGATCGGCGAATCGGGGGCGGACATGGATCCGTTGTTCTGATTCGTTCGTCACTCAGGGCTCTTCAATGCGCCGACCATGTCGATGCTGTCAAGGGAGCGGTTCGTGGCGAGTTCGACCAGCACGGTGAACAGCAACGCCAGCAGTGCGGCAACGGCATAGCAGTACCATGCCACGTTCGGCACGATGTTCATGCCCGGCAGGTCGAGCTGGCTCAGGAGGAATCCGAGCAGGCCGCGGCCGCATGGTAGACCGATCGCAATGCCGAAGCAGGCGAGCAGCAGCATCTCCTTGTTCACGTACCCGTGCACTTCTCGCTTGCGGAAGCCCAGCACCTTGATGGTGGCGAGCTCGCGCTCGCGCTCGGAGATGTTCGTGGAAGCGAGCGTGTAGAGCACCACCACCGCGAGGATTGCCGCCATGACCACGATGAACCCGATCATCACGAAGAAGATCATGAAGCTCTTGGTGAAGTCGCGCGTCTGCTTGGCGGTGCTCACCACTGTCAGGTACTCGTCCTGTCCGGCCAGGTCGTCGGCGAACGCGATCTGCGTGTCGTCGTCGCCCTTCACCTTGATGAGGTCGGCGTTGAGCGCGAGGTCCGTATCGTTGTTCACGTCGAACGCGGCACGGTAGGCGGCTTCGGACATGACCACGATGTTGCCGGTGTAGTACTGGGCCACGCCGGTGACCTTCACTTGGGCGGTATCCATCATCGCATCAGCGAGCTCAACCGTGGCGCCGGTGTCCAAACCGAAGGTCTTCGCGGCGTTTGCGGTGACGACCGCCGTGGCCTCGCTCCCCTCATCCAGCACGATGGTCCGGCCGTCCGTCGTATGCAGATCGAGGTAGCCATCGAGCGACTCGCCGTCCGGGATGACCATGAGCTGCACGGTCAGCTTGCTATCCTCGGCTGCTCCGCCATTACCGGAACCGCTGTTACCGGCGTCACCGTTACCGCCAACGGCATCGCCCGCGGACAGCGTCGCGCTTTCCAGATGAATCGGGACCGACGATTCCACCGCATCGTCTTCGTCCAGCGCCTTCTGCGCCTTGTCGTGGTCGGCGGCCTTGGTCACGGCCATTACGTCGTAGGTGGCGATCTCGCCGAACTGGCGGGGCATCATTGTCATCGCGGAGGAGGCCATGCCGAAACCGGCGGTCATGAGCGAGGTGCATCCGAGCACGCCGATGATGACCATGAGTGCACGGGACTTGTAGCGGAACAGGTTGCGCGCGGTCACCTTGCCGAGGAAACTCAAATGGTTCCAGACGAATCCGATGCGCTGCAGCACGATGGTCTTGCCGGCCTTCGGCGCCTTCGGGCGCAGCAGTTCGGCCGGCTGGAGCCGCAGCGAACCTGCGCACACGGCCATCGCACTGCCGGTGATGAGCACGAGGAACAGCAGAATGCCGCCGATGCCGATACGCCAGTCGATGATGAGTGGATAGGTCGGGATCACATAGAGGATGTGCAGCATGCGCTTGGTGAACACGAACGGCAGTCCGGCCAGGCCGATGAGGTCACCGACCACACCGCCCGCGAGCACCGCAGCGGATGAGTAGATGAGGTACTTGAGCATCGTCTCGCCGCGCGTGTAGCCGAGCGCCTTGTAGGTGCCGATGAGCTGGCGGTCCTCCTCCACCATGCGCGCCACCGCGGTCAGACTCACGAGGATCGCGATGACGAGGAACAGGATCGGGAATAGCTTGCCGAGACGCGAGATCATCTCGCTTTCGGTCTTGACGTCCTCGTAGCTGGTCAGAGCGCTGCGGTCGTGGATGATCCAGTTGGCGTCCGGCAGCGCGTCGAGCTCCGATTCCAACTGGGATTCGGCATCGGCGATCTTCTGCTCGGCGGTGGCCTTCATCGGGCTGCCATCAGGAAGGGCCTCGATGGTTCGCTTCTGTTCGTCCAATTTGCTTTCAACCGGTTCGCGCACGGCGTCTTTGATGGCATCTGTGCGGGCCTGTTCACGGGATGATTGGATCTTCTCGATGCTGTCCTGCGTCCGTTTGACCAGCGTCAGGTAATCGCCGTCATACGTGTTGAGGTTGGCGGCGCCGTCCACGCTGATGAGCGCGGACGTATACGGCGCATCCGTCGCGGCCGCGGCCTCGGACGAAACGAACAGCGGGTAGACGGTTTTGGCGCCGGAGATCAACGCCATCGGACCGGATGGGTTGACGATGTCGTTCGGATCGATGACGGTACCGACGATGGTGTAGTCGCCGGTCGCGAACGTGCCGGAATCGGATTCGCTCGACGCGTCGGACGAATCAGCAGACGACGAATCAGCAGACGATGCCCCGGAAATCAGCTGCGCCACGGACGTGGATTCGTCCAGCGTGAACGTGAGTGTATTCCCCAGCGCCTTGCCGCTGTCGGCCAGATACTGCTCGGTGACGGCGATCTCATGTGCGGCCTTGGGCAGACGGCCATCAGTCAGGTACGGCTGATCAAGGCCCTGGTCGTTCAGCTCGGTCACCGTGGCGGACGACTGCTTGCCGTTGATCTTGGTGTACGCGCTGGCCGACCGCTGGCCGGCGACCGAGCCCACGCCGTCCACGTCGGACAGGGCCTTGATGTCGTCATCGTCGAAGCCAAACGTGGAGACGATGCTCAGATCGTGCATGTCGGTTTTGTCAAAGAAACCGTCGAGACCGCCGCGCAAATCGTTGCTGATGGACGAAAGTGCGCCCATCATCATCACGCCGACCGCGACGATCACCGCAATCGCCGCGAATCGCTTGCCGTTGGAGGCGACGGCCCGCCAGGCGTCCTTGTAAAGCGCGGTGTGTTTCGCTCGCACGCGGCGCTTCGCGTGCTGTTGTGCATGTGCCATAGCGTTCACTCCTTTACCATTCGATGTCCGCGATGGGCGTCGGGTTGGCGTTCGTCATGATTTCGGTGACCTTGCCGGAGCGGAAGCGGATCAGGCGGTCGCCCATCGGCGCGAGGGCGGAATTGTGGGTCACTAACGCCACGGTGATGCCGCGGTCGCGGCAGGCGTCCTGCAGGAGCTGGAGGATCTGCTTGCCGGTGTTGTAGTCGAGTGCGCCGGTCGGTTCGTCGCACAAGAGGAGCTTCGGGTTCTTGGCGAGGGCGCGCGCGATGGCGACACGCTGCTGCTCGCCGCCGGAGAGCTGCGCCGGGAAGTTGTTCAGGCGCTCGCCGAGTCCGACTTTCTCCAAGGTCTCGCGGGCGTCGAGTGCGTCGGGGCAGATCTGCGAGGCGAGCTCCACGTTCTCAAGGGCCGTGAGATTGGGCACGAGGTTATAGAACTGGAACACGAATCCGACGCCGAAGCGGCGGTAATCGGTGAGTTCCGCCTCGCTGGCCTTGACGATGTCCTTGCCGTCGATGGTGACGGTGCCCGAAGTCGCACGGTCCATGCCGCCGAGGATGTTGAGCGTGGTGGACTTGCCGGCGCCGGATGCGCCGAGGATGATGGCGAGCTCGCCCTTCTCGATGTCGAAGGTCGCGTGGTTCAGTGCCAGCACTTCGGATTCGCCGCTGCCGTATTGGCGCACGACGTCATGGAATTGAAGGAATGACATGGTGGTTGCTTTCCTCTCGTTAATCACTCGACACTATGTCGTCGGATAACAAGATAATGAGATCACCAGCATTCATCAATCGACAATTCTGGTGGATTCATCGAGTGATTCTCGACAGGCGCGACGAGCGCCGTGAATCCGCCTCCACCAAGGAGCGGGACCATGGCCAAGAAGAATCCGGAACAGACCGGGCAGACCATTCGCAACATCAAGGAGGCGTTCTGGAAGCTCTATGAGGAGAAGCCCATCGAAAAGATCAGCGTCAAGCAGATCACCGATATGGCCGGCTATAACCGGGCCACGTTCTACCTGTACTTTTCGTCGGTGCGGGACGTGCGCGACCAGATCGAGGACGACCTGATCGCGCAGCGCGATGCGATGCTCACCGCATCGATGCGCGACGGCAAGCTTGCCATCACGCCCGAACTGACGGATGTGCCCATGACGCTGTTCCGCTATGGCAGGGTGCTGCTCGGCCCGCATGGAGACCCGAAGTTCGTGGAACGAGCGGAAAATAGCGTATGGCCGTACATCCAGCCGATCCTGTTCCCGGACACCCCGAACGTCGAAGACATCAAAGACCCGCAGGAACGCCGTCGGCTGGAACTGCTCAAACATTTCTATCTTTCGGGCATTCTCGGCATCTTCCGTGCGGCGCTCAACAATCCCGATCTCATCGCCCCCACCGAGGTCGGCCGGTTCATGTCCGAAGAGCTCCTCCCCCGCATCGTGCCGCGGGACGCGGACGCCCGCGAAAACCAAGCAGCCAAGCCCAACGAGCATGCCGCCCCGATAGGTGTGGACGGCGCCGGACGCGACTCAGGTTCGCGCGGATACGCCGCGCCGGGTCAAATACAGCACGTACCAGGCGACGGGCAGGGTGAGCAGGCCTCCGGCGATGAACACCCATGAGATCGGGATCACGTCGGCGAGCGGGGCGAAGACCAGCATGCCCAACGGCATGCCGAACGTGGCGAGCGTGGTATCGAGACCGAAGACGCGGCCGGTCATCGACTCGTCGGATTCGGACTGCATGATCGTGCGCATCGGACCGACGCAGATGGCCGACGACATGCCGTTGAGCACGTTGATGACGAGATAGGCGAGCAGGCTGGGAGCGGTGCCGAGCCCGATGACGGTGACGCCCACCATGGCGATGCCGAACACGACCATGCGCATCTGTGAGCGGCCGTCACGCAACACCTTCGCGCCAATCGTGGACATGAGCGCGCCACCGAGCAGCATGCCCGCGCTCCAGCCGAGCTCATTGGCGGCGAGCTTGTCGGACGCGGTGACGAGGTTCACGAATCCCAGATGCAGGTCGATGCCCTCGTATTCGCGGGTCATGAGCAGCAGCGTCAGATTCATCGGGGCGACGGCCACGAAGCAAGTGAGCGCGTCGCCTACGATCACGCCCTTGAGACGCGGGTTGCCCATCGTGTAGGCGAAGCCGGACTTCAGATCCGCGAACGTGCGTTTGAGCACGGCGAGTGGCAGCGGTCCGTCCGGCAACGGCTCCCCTGCCGCGTCGGCCACGTCGGCATCTACCTTTGATCCGTCCGCCGGACGTTTCGCCGGCACGCGGATCATCGCGACGAAGCCGACGCCAATGACCGCGGTCGTCACATCGACCAGCAGGATCGACCACAACGGCACCATGTTGATGAGCACGGCGGCGATCGCCGGCGCGACGATCATGTTCGCCGAATTGATGACGCCGTAGATCGAATTGACGCGCAGCAACTTGCCCGTAGGCGTCACATCGGGGATGAACGATTGGACCGCGGGCATCTGGATGCCGCCGCCCGCCGAGCGGATGAACAGGACCGCGAAAATCACCGAGAGGTTCGCCCATCCCAGCGCGAAGCTCACGGACAGGAACACGGTGACGGCCGCGATGACAAGGTCGGGCAGCATGATGAGGATCTTGCGGTTGTACCGGTCGGCCATGGGGCCGCCGAACATGGAGACGATGGCCTGCGGCACCACGCCGAACAAGGTGGCGAGCAGCATGGACGCGCCCGTGCGCGATTCGAGGACGATCCACCACCACAGGGCGTATTGGACGATGCTGGAGCCGAGCAGGGAGAACGCCTGACCGGCGAGCAGGAGCGCGACGCGGCGCATCCAGCCGTCCTCGAGCCGGTCATGTGCGATTGCCGTCGTTTCGACGGCACGGTTGTTCTGAGACATGGATGTGTTCTGTATCTTTCTTCATTGGACGCATACGCGGAAAACGCGGCATATCGCGCCGTTTGCCGTGATGACGATGCTTGCTGACGATTGCTGACGATGATCGGGCGGCCATTACGCGAATTTGGGTATGGCTCCGCCTTGGTCCGAACAGTCTCGGTTCGGAGACCTCAGTACTCGTACCTGCCCGGCAGACCGCCGGTCTGCGGGCACATGGCCATCAGTAGGGAACACATGACTGTAAACCGTAATGAGCGTCGCCGACAACGTGCCGCACGGACGCATACGTCATCCTGTTCGCCTACGACGTAGCGCCGTGCGTGCCAGTCCCATCATTTGCGACACTGATGGTTGACCATCAAATCGCCGAAGACAAGGAGCATGATATGAAGAAGACGCTGGTTCTGGTGTTCCACCCGGATCTGGGCGGACAGTCCCACGTGAACAAGGCGCTGGCCGAGGCCGCCGGCGAGCTAGAGAACGTGACCGTGCGCGACGAGTACGCGCTCTACCCGGACGGCAACATCGATGTGAAGGCCGAGCAGCAGGCCGTCGAGGCCGCCGACCGCGTCGTGTTCCAGTTCCCGCTCTACTGGTTCTCCTCCCCCGCGCTCCTCAAGGAATGGGAGGACAAGGTGCTCGAGCACGGCTGGGCGTACGGCTCCGAAGGCCACGCGCTCGAAGGCAAGGAATTCGCCGTCGCCGTGTCCACCGGATCGCCGGAGTCGAAGTACCAGCCGGACGGCGACAACCGCTTCACCATCGATCAGGTGCTCGTGCCGTTCGAGGGCACCGCCAACCACATCAACGCCACGTGGGTCAAGCCGTTCGTCACCTTCGCGTCCTTCGGCATCAGCGACGAGGCGCTGGCCAAGCAGGCCGAGGCGTACAAGGCGTTCCTGACCAAGTGAGCTGATCGAGAGACGCCGGTTCCCGGGACTCGACGATGTGATCCCGGGAGCCGGCTCAGCGCTTGCGGCAGAAGAGGACGGCCATGATGAAGCCGACGGCCGTCAGCGCGATCATGGCCCAGAACGCCACGCTCACGCCGGCGGGATTGTTGCCGCAGGCGACCATGATGGCCACGAACACGGCAGAGCCGAGCGCGCCGGCGATCGTCCTGAGCGATGTCAACAGGGCGCTCGCGTCGCTGGCATGCGCGCGATCCACGGAGGCGAGACCCCATGTGGCGGCCGGCATCATCACCATCGACACGGCGATCGAACGCACGGCGAACACGATGGTGAGCCACCAGATCGGCGTCGCGGAGGTGAGGAAGCCGAACGGAACCATCGTCACAGCGAGCAACGCCATCCCGCCGACCGCGAGCGGGCGGATGCCGAAGCGGTCGAACACGCGACCGGTGATCGGCGAGGACGCGGCCATCACCAAGGATCCCGGCAGCATCGACAAGGCCGAGACGGTCACGGATGCACCGTCCATCTGCTGCATGTAGATCGGCAAGATCGTGGAGCCGGCGATGAGCACAGCGTACAGGAACATGCTCAGCAGCACCGCCACGGTGAAGTCGCGCACAGCGAAGATGCGCAGCTCCAGCAGCGGATGATCGATGCGCAACTGCCGCACAGCGAACAGCGTAAGACAGGCCACTCCGAGCAGCAGTGCGACGCCGACCTCGAGGCTTGCGAACGGTCGCACGCCGAGGTTGCTGGAGCCGAGCTGAAGTCCGGCGAATCCGAATGCGGACAGGATGAACGAAAGCATGTCGAGGTGCGCGTCACGCGTGGTCTTGAGCACGTTGCGCATCAGCGGCAGCGCGATGACCAACACCACGACCGAGATCACGCCGGAGACCCAGAAGATCGACTGCCATCCCCAGTTGTCGACCATGATGCCGGCCAAGGTCGGGGCGATCACCGGGGCGGCGGATACGGCGAGACCGTAGAAGCCCATGGCCGTGCCGACGCCGGATTCGGCGTACAGGGCAAGGATGATGACCTGCGTCATCGACAGGGATATGCCCGAGCCGAGCGCCTGGATGATCCGGGCCACCATGAGCAGCGGGAAGCTCGTCGAGACGGCGGCGAGCAGCAGGCCGCCGGCGAACATGGCGATGCCCACGAGGAACAGGGGTTTGGTGGGGAATCGTTTCATCATGAACGCGGTGGCGGGGATGATCACGCCCATGGCGAGCGAGAAGCCGCTGGTGAGCCAGTTGCCGAGCACCGCGGAGATGTCGAGGCTGGTCATGATGGCGGGCAGTGCGGTGGTGAGCGCGGTCTGCGCGAATGCACCGGAGATGCATGCGGCGAGGAGCACCGCGAAGATCGCGGTGCGCTGACGGTCGGTGATGGTTGTCGCGGATGTCGATGAAACCGGTGTGGTTTCGTGGGCCGGGTTGATGGGCGTGGTGTCTGTGCGACGATTGTCGGTCATGATCGGGTGTGGGGTCTTCCGTATGGTTGTCGTGGGTTGTCGGTTATTCGCCTGATGCTTTCGATGACATGGTAGTGCCGGCCGGGTTGACGATGGCCTGTTCGGGCCAGCGTTTGCGCAGCGGCATCCATAGTCCGATGAGGATGGCCAGCATACCGAGCCCGATGCCGAACAGCCCGGAGGATTGGGCGGCGTTCGTGGTGTGCTGGGATTCAAGCAGCACGTCCTGGGTGACGACGAGCGAGAGCATCGCGTCGATGAACGTCACGAACTTCACGGATGAGTCGATCGGGTCGTGCGTGCGTCTGGCCACCATGACGCCACGTATGGCGATGCCGATCTTGGTGAAGGAGATCGTCGCCACGCTGATCGCAATGATCTCGTCGTATTGCCTTGGCGAGCCGACGAAGAACATGGTCAGCGAGAACGCGGCATAGGACAGGCCGATGAAGCACATGAGCGCTCCGGTGCGATGGTATACGCCCATCTCGCGGGCCAGGCGGCTCATGCGGTCGGTGATTTGATTGCATGAGGGCTTCTCCCTATGTTCCGAATCGCAGTTCAAGCGTATTCGGGACGCGGGGAGAAGCCCTCATGCCCATCTGTCACATGCCCATCCGTCAGCGATCCTCGTCTCCGGTCATGTCCTCCTTCAGGGCCTGCAGTAAGGCCGCATCGCGGCGCTCGATGATGCGTTTGCCGGTCTCGCCCTGCCATGAGAAGAAGCCTCGGCCGGTTTTCGCACCGAGGTCGCCGGCCTTGACCTTCTCGGTGAGCAGCGGGCTGGGCCCGGTGCCGTTGTCCATGTCGTCGAACAGATAGGTGCTGATGTTGTAGAACACGTCGAGCCCACCCAGATCGATGCTCGCGACCGGACCGACCAGATTCCAGCGACGGCCCAAACTGTACTTCATCACATCGTCGACGGTGGCGGCGTCGGCGATGCCCTCCTGGATGATGTGGAACTCCTCGCGCAGCACTGCCATCTGCAGTCGGTTGCCGATGAACCCCAGCGCTTCCCTGTTGAGTTGCGCCGGCTTCTTGCCGATGCGCTTCATGAGTTCGACCGTGGTGCCGAGCACTTGCGGGTCGGTACGCTCCCCCGGCACGACCTCGACGAGCGGCATCAGGTGGGCGGGGTTCCAGAAGTGCGCGACCACGAACCGTTCCGGTTTCGCGAGCACGGAAGCGATGGCGGTCGGGCTTAATCCGGACGTATTCGTGGCGAAGATCGCGTCCGCGGGCGCGAACCGTTCGATCTCCTGCCACGCCTCATGCTTGACGTCGAGGTTCTCGGCGATCGCCTCGATGACGAAATCGGCGCCGGCGACGCCCCGCTCGTAGCCGATGACCGGCATGATGCGCGCAAGCACGTCGTCCACGCTCTCGTCGTCCCACAGCAGATCCGCATTCGCAAGCGTTGTGGCGTCCGCGCGAATGTTCGTCATCGCGCGGTTCAAGGACGATTCGCTGCGTCCGATCAACCGCGTCGGATAACCGGCAAGTGCGAACTGCAATGCGATGGCGTGGCCCATTGTGCCCGTGCCTATGCTGGCGATGGTCGTGATGTCCTCAAGATTCACGGCCGTGCCGCCGTTGGCCGGTGCCGTATCAGCCGCCGTCGGTTCCGTGCTTTCCGTCGCTTTCGTATTCGTCTGCGAATCCATGGCCATGTCAAATCTCCTTTGCTTCGCGCATGTCGGTCACACGTATGTCAAGCTTAGTCTGTTTCACCGTCCGTACGCTTTATGCGAGGGCGTTATGGGATCGCGATTCATGCCTGTAGACCGTCAGTGCCTGCTGTGCGACGCGGGATCGCGGGCGAAGAACGACGGGCGCGTCGTTCGCGGCACCGGTTTTCCTCGGCGTAACCGGCCCGTGACATGGGGTGAGGTTTGCGCATCTACCGTACGGGCCATGAGCGAAAACAAGGATGCGGCCTCGGTGTCGCTGCCCGTCCTCTCCCCGACCAGCGTCGCCGGGGACAACACGGAAGGCGATCTCTACGACGACGTCATCATCGGGGGCGGCTATTCGGCCGCCGAGGAGGCGGTGTATCTGACGCAGTTCGCCGACCATGTCACCGTGCTGGTGCGCGGACACGGGTTCACCTGCGCCGCGCAGGTGGCCGAGAAGTGCATGCGCCATCCGAAGATCGACGTCCGATTCGACACCGTGTTGGAAGCGGTCGGATCATATCCCGACGGGGAATCCGCCGACGACGGCTCCGTGGGCGACGGCGGCCTGCGCTGGGCAAGGCTGCGCGACCGGACGACCGGTGAAACCACCGAATACCATGCCCGTCGTGGCATGACGTTCGGCGTGTTCGTGTTTGCCGGGTTCGTTCCCAACACCACGCTGGTCCGTGACTTCGTCGACCTTGACGAGCGCGGGTATATCAGGGCCGAAGCGAAGCGGCGCACCAACGTCCCGGGCGTCTACGCGGCCGGCGACGTGTGCGCCAAGGACCTGCGCTAGGTCGTCACCGCGGTGGCGGACGGCGCCGTGGCCGCGCTCGACATGCAGTACCTCGCCTCCGACATGCAGGACAAAACAGGCCAGATCCCGCCCGCGCCCGTGCCACGGTATTAGATTCCAGCAGAAGTATCCACGCTTTCGGGCTCTCCCCTTCCACTGCAGCTGCGCCCATATCTTCATCTGTGTTCAATGAAGACAGGATTCGATCTTCATCAAGCACAGATGAAGATGTGATATCATCTTCATCGCAAGCAGAAGAAGATGGAGAGATATATGTCACTGTCGTCACTCATCGCCGAATATCTCGATTTCCAGATTCCGGACTACATCATGCGAGACAGCGCGATCATCGAGGTTCCTAAGCCGGCTCGCAACAATGTGATCCACACCATCACCGGAGTACGTCGATGTGGGAAGACCTACGCCATGTACCAGCTTATGGATAGGCTTCTTGCCGCCGGAATCCCACGCACGAGACTATTCCATTTCTCATTCGACGACGAACGCATCATGCCATTCACCGACCACACCCTCGCCGACCTGCTTGACGCCTATTACCGCATGGTGCCCGAAGCATTGAACGGCTGCTACCTCCTCTTCGACGAAATTCAGGAAGCGCCATACTGGACGAATTTCATCCGTCGCGTGGCCGAACAGCATAATGTCACCATCGTGCTCACCGGCTCCTCATCGAAACTGCTGTCTTCGGATATTCCCACGAACCTGCGCGGCCGGTCCCTGTCAAGGGAGATGTGGCCCCTGAGCTTCAAAGAGTATTGCCTGTTCCACGATATTCCGACGACCCGGATCGCCGGGGAGTATTCCGCGAACACACGTCGCCCGCTGCAATCCGCGTTCGTTGAATATCTCAACGTGGGAGGATTCCCCGCCGTGCAGCGCATGGGTACGCTTGACCGCATGCGCATGCTTCAGGGCTATGCGGATGAGATCGTCATCAAGGACGTCCTGGAACGATTCGGCACCACCTCGATGCGAGTCGCCACACGTTTTTCCCGCAACGCCATGCGATCCACAGGACTCAAATTCTCCATCAACGCCCAGATCAAAGCTCTGCGCGGCATGCAGGTTCCGGTCTCCGGACCCAAGCTGTATGACCTGATGGACGATTTCGAGGATGCACACCTGCTATTCAAAGTGGGCGACTTCACCCTCTCCATTCGCGACAACCCCAAATCCTCGTACAAGGTCTACTCCGTCGACCCCGGTCTCTCATTGGCCGTGGCGCCCGCCAATCATCTCGACCTCGGGCAACGGCTGGAAACGGCGGTGTTCATAGAACTCAAACGACGATACGGCGACAACCGAAGCAACGCGATCGCCTCATATTCAGCCAAAAACTGCCCGGAAGTGGACTTCGTCGTCGGAGACGAGGCGACCGGAGAGCCATATCAACTGATCCAGGTCGCAGTACGGACCGGCATTGACAGCACAAACGTCGCCGACTTCGCGGACCCGTCGTTGAGCGACAAATTCCACAGCGAGATAGGCAACCTCACGGCAGCTATGTCCAATACGGGTCTGCGGCACGGAACGCTTATCTCATTGGATGAGGAGGGAAGCGTCACCACGTCTGCGGGAACCATCGATGTGGTTCCCGCATGGCGTTGGTTCCTGCAATAGACGATGCCTCACAAAGCTATGCGAGCCTGCGGTATTCCTCCTCGTCGACGGGCTCGAGCCATTCGTTGGAGGCGCCGTCACGCTTCGGCATGACGGCGATGTGCGCGAACGCCTCGGTGGGAGCGGCGCCGTGCCAGTGCTTGGTCTCAGGCGGGATGTAGGCCACGTCGCCGGGCTTCATCTCGACCGGGTCGTGTCCTTCGATCTGGTAGTAGCCACGGCCGCCCACGGCGAGCAGGATCTGGCACACGCCATGATGCACATGCCAATGGTTCGTGCAGCCGGCCTCGAACGTCACGTTCGCAACGTTCACCTGATCGTCGCCGGCGAGCGCAGCCAGGTAGCTTTGTCCTTCGAAGTACTGCGCGTAGGCGTCGTTCGGTTCCCCGATCGGGAATGCGCTTGGATTGTCCATGATCGTCCTTTCCTTGTGCCGGCCGGCGTCGCGGTCGGTCGTGCATCGTGTCAGGTATGGCACATATGTCATGTCCGGATGCACGGTTCTGTACGCTACGGACCTCGAGCGCTTGAAGTCAATGCCGGAGGCGTCGGCGTCGCGGGGCTATGCGCGGGGCTACCGGAGATAGGGTTTGCAGGCCTGTTCGCAGTATTCCCGACGCGCCTCTCCCCTTCGGGTGTGATCCATGGTGTTGTCGTTTCTTCGCTGTGATGTAACATGTGTGACATCATTGACGCTAATGGACGCATGCGTGCCGCCATCGGACATGACGGAAGACGGGAGAATGTGACATGGGGGTCTGTGACGTGGACGCCGACAGCCGGCGCATCGCCACCCTGCACCGCAACAACGAGGAGTCGAACGCGTTCGTGCGCAAGTGCATCGAGGGGGCGCTCATCCAGCTCATGGAGACCAAGCCGTTCGCCGCGATCACCGTGACGGACATCGCGAGGCGCGCGGGGGTCTCCCGCAACGCCTACTACCGCAACTACGCGTCGAAGGAGGCGATCCTCGCCGAATATCTGGACGGGCTCATCGAGACGGTGAACCGGACGCTGACCGCATACGACCCGATCACCCAGACGCGTAAGGCGTGGCTGGCGCTGCTCGCCGAGGTGCGCGCCATCGCCCCGCAGTACCGTCTGCTGCTGAAAGCGGGATATGGCGGGCGGATCACGGATGCGATGCAATGGCACATGAACCGCGGGCCTTCCGCCGTGGAGACCGGACCACGCTACGCCGCGCGGTTCTGGTCGGGCGCGATCTGCGCGGTGCTCGAGCAGTGGGTCGCCTCCGGCATGGACGCGCCCGAGGAGGAACTGGCGGACGTGATGACCGCGCTCATGCACCGCGGCGTCGCCACGGCGGCAGAATACGGCACCGACTGTGCGGCGGTGGACGCAACCGACCGGGCATGAATGAGATGAACGTGAGCGAGACGGACGCAGCGGCTTGTCCCGGCCGTGAATACTCTGAACCGGAGGCGATGAAACCCGCCTGAAACATCCGTTTCGAACCGCAGCCCCCGCTGATGGTCCCTACACACGATTCCTCTATATGGGACTGGTGTGTCTTCAGCGACCTCCAGCGGTTCCGGAAAGGGTTCCCTATGAGCCAGTCATCACAGCCGACCCCCGAAACGGGTGGCACACGTCTGCCGGACATCCATGCCGACATTCTTCTCATTGTCTTCTGCGGCGGCACCATCGGCACCGCATTGCGCTACGCGTTCGCGCAGATTCCCGCCATCGGTGCAAACGGCAGCTGGCATATCGGCACGCTCGCCGCGAACCTCCTCGCATGCTTCTGCTACGCCGGGCTCACCACGTTCCTCGCCGGCTCGCCGCTCATCCCCGCGCGACGCAAGGAGGTCGCAAGCCGCGGCCTCGGCATGGGCATGTGCGGCGGATTGTCGACGATGTCCACGCTCGCACTGGAATGCTTCACCGCGATACACGGCGGCGACGCGGCGGGCGTCATCGCGCCGGTGCTCGCCGCCGCAGCGGGATTCCTGCTGATCGCCTGACATGTCGACGTCCCCGCGCCGGCATTCACGCCGGAACGGGCATCCAATCCCCCGCTTTGCGATGGTCGACAGCGACATGCGGCGGTCGCGACGCCTCACAGGAACAGACGGACGACCGCCACGACGGACAGCACGTAGACGAGCATGCTGAACATGGACTGGCTTACGCGCCGGGCCACCCAACGCCCGCAGAGCACCGCGACGACCACCAGCGGGATCGTCCACGCCATCGCCGTGAAGTTCGTCCACGTGATCATGCCCAGACCGATGGAGAACGGCAGCTTGACCAGATTGATGATGAGATAGAACCATGCGGTAGTGCCCAGGAACCGTATGACGCTCAGGTTCTCGGACAGGAAGTAGATGGACGTGATCGGTCCGCCCGCGTTGGCCACCATCGTGGTGAACCCGGCGAGCGCGCCGCACACCACGCGTTTGGCGAGGGAGAGCGCCGTCTTCCCGTTTCCGGCATGGTCGTCGGAGTCCGATGCCGCCGCCTGCCCCCGGCCGGCATGCGCCGTCCGGCCCGTTTTCGTCATCCGTTTGCGTGCGAGCGACAGGAAGTACATCGACACGAACACCGCGAGGATCACGCCGATCGTCAGGCGCGTAACGGTGTTGTCCGCCACGAACAGGAACCCGGCCCCCGCCGCGATGCCTATGGCGACGAACGGGAACAGGCGGATGAGCGAACGACGTGACACGTTGCCGCGGTATGCCCAGATGGCGCTCCAGTCGGCCACGATCGCCATGATGAGCGTGATGCCGGTGGCTTCCTTGGCGGGCATGACGGCGGTGAGCGTGGCCACGGCGAGGATGCCCGCGCCGGGAGCCAGCGACTTGTCCAATCCGTACAGCACCGCGGCCAAAGCCACCGCGGCCATCACGCCCACCGTCATCATCGTCATCTCCTTCTTCGTGTTCGCGTCGCATTCGTGCCGCATGGGTTTCCCGCACATACAGCGCATATATGGAACGTGACGTGTGGGTGCCCATACGGGCGAGCACGGTGATTCATCCTACGCCCGAAAGCCGGCCCACGCCCCGCATGTTTGGGAATCAACCGAATATCGGGACCGGGACCGGTCTTTTCATGCCGTTTCGCCGGAGTCACACCTCGGTCATCTCGGGCGGACGGCGCGTGGAGAAACGGAACATGAGCGCGGCGAGGACGATGCCGGCCACGGCCAACCCGGCGATGACCCACATGCTCGACGCGAACCCTTCAAGGTACGAGTCGGGCTGCGAGGCGCCGGAGCGCGCGGCGGAGGCGGCGAACTCGGTGATCAGGGCGCTGGCCACGGCGGTGCCGATCGCGCCGGCCAGCTGCTGGACGGTGTTCATCACGGCCGAACCGTCCGCGTTGAGCCGCGCGGGCAGCTGGTTCAGGGCATGGGTCTGGTCGGGCACGAGCACGAAGCCGGAGGATGCCATGAACAGCGCGTATGCGACGGCCACCACCCACACGTTCGCGTGTCCCACGATGAGCGCGATGTCCATCAAGGTGACGCCGATGAAGCCGCACAGGATGAACTTCGGCGGGAAGTGGCTCTTCAACGCGCCGCCGATCATCGGGGCCGCGATGGCGCCGACGATCGCGCCCGGCAGCAGGATCAGTGCCGCGACGAGCGAGCCATGGCCGAAGCCGCGCTGCAATAGGATCGGCAGCAGGAAGTTCAACCCCAGCACGCCGCCCGAGGCCATGAGCAGGATGAGCATGCCGAGCGAGAACCCCGCGTAGGCGAACACGCGCACCTCGATGAGCGGATGCTCCATGCGAAGCTGCACGGCCACGAACACGGCGAGCACCGCCACGGCCGCGACGAGCGTGGCCCAGAACCGCCAGTCGCCGTTCCATTCGGCGAAGAAGCTCACCGCCACGATGAGGCCGGCGAGACCCAACGCCACCAGCATGAGCGACGGCATGCTGATCGAGGCATGCTCCTTGTCGCCGGGGTGGCGGATCTCAGGCACCGAAACCATGCCGAGCGCAAACGAGAGCACGAGGAACGGCAGCATCGTGTAGAAGATCCAATGCCAGTCGAGATACTCCATGACCACGCCGCCGAACACCGGCCCCACGGCGGGGGCGGCGCAGGTGACGAGGCTGACGATGCCGAGCATCGCTCCTCGCTGTTCGAGCGGCGCCTTCTCCAGGATGATGTTGGTGATGAGCGGCAGCGAGATGCCGGTGCCAAGCGCCATGACCAGACGCGCGGCCAGCAGCATCGGGAAGCTCGAAGCGAGCGCGCCGATCAGCGTGCCGAGCGTGAAGATCGCGATGGCCGCGACGAACAGGGCGCGGGTGGCGAAACGGCGCACCATGAACGGCGAGCTCGGAATCGCGATGGACAGCAGCAGCAGGTAGCCGGTGGTGAGCCATTGCACGACGGACGCGCCGATCGAGAACTCCTCCATGAGCGTGGAGTAGGCGATGTTGAGCGAGGTTTCGGACAGGATGCCGAGGAAGGTGAGGATGGAGAGCGCGATGACGGCGACGGTGAGCTTCGCGCCGACGGGGCGTTTGGCGTCGGCCGCCGTCCGGGGCGATCGTGGTGTCTGCGTGTGCGGCGTCTGCGTGTGCGACGTGGTTCGTTCGTTCATGATTCGTTGTCGTCCTTTCCGTCCGTCATTCGTCGGCTGTCTGTCTTCTGATCGTTTTCGGCTGCCTGCCAGCCGTCGTCCCGCATGAGCCGCAGCGTACGGCTCATCACGCGCGCCACGGTCTCGCATTCCTCTTGGGTGATGCCGGCGAGCAGTTCGCCCAGATGCTCGTGATAGTCGGCCACATACGCCTTGCGGATGGCGAGTCCATGTTCGGTGAGCGTGAGCGTGACCGCGCGGCGGTCGGTGTCGTCCGCGTGTTTGACGAGCAGTCCTCGACCGGTCATTTCGCCGATGAGTTTGGCGACGCTTGGCGTGGTGACGCCGAGGAACGCGCTCACGTCGCCCACGCGTGCCGTGGCCGTGTCCTGTCCGTGTGGCGCGTTGATGTGCCAGACCGCGTCGATGACGTGTACGTAGCGCGGTTTCATGCCTTTGGGTAGTTCGGGCATGAGCTCGGTGACGCTTTTTGCCTTCCAGCAGGCGTCCAGCAGCAGCCGCACGTATGCGGCCGACAGCCTTTCGGACGTCGGCCGCGTGTTCGGATCGTCCATCAGCAGCCTCCGTATAGTTACCAAAGATAATGACCATTGGTAACTATATGGAGACACCGGACAACCCGACGCCCCATATGGCGGGGGCTCCCCGGCGCTAGTCGAACACCACGGTCCAGTCGGGGTCGCGTCGGGCGGCGAAGCACATGGCGATCTGATCGGCGGTGTTCTTCGCCTCGGCGAGTTCGGGCAGTTCGTCCTCGGCGAAGTACCCGGATTGGAGGGTCTCGATGTTGGGTTCGAAGTGTCCGCCCACGGCCGTGCACAGCACGAAGATCTTGCACACGCCGTACGCGTAGGGCGGGACGTTGTGCCTGTTGCGGTCCTGTATGGCGATGATCCGGTCGGCGGTCACGTCGAGCCCGGACTCCTCCTTGGCCTCCTTGACCGTGTTCTCGCGCACCGACTGGTCGACGTCCACCCATCCGCCCGGCAGCGACCATGTGCCGTCGCTCTCCTGAACCAATAGGATGCGATCGTCCTTGAAGATGGCGGCGCGGGTGTCGAGCTTGGGCGTCTGGTAGCCGGTCTCGTTGCAGAACAGGTCCTTGACCTTCTCCAACGGCAGGTCGGATTGCGCGGCGAGCATCTCGGCGGCGATGCCTCGGATGCGCCGGTAGCGCTCCCTGTCGTAGACGCTTTCGCCGTAGGTCAGCCCCGCCTGCGCGAGGCTCTGCAGTTCCACGGCCCAGTCCAGCATCGGCCCGTACGGGTGGTTGGGCTTGGCGTGTGGGGCATCGCCATGTGCCGTATCGCCGCCCACCGCATGATTCATGGCCCTTCCTTTCCGACGTGCAACTCCGACCGCCGCCGCGCCTGACCTATGATGTCCACCTATGCTGCCCTCCCACTGTACCGCTATTTGACGGCCGTGAAGAAGAAGCGCGGGAACGGGAAGATGATGCTGCCGTCGGACTGGACTGGGTATGCGTCGCACACGCGGTCGAACACCTGCCGTTCGAATTCCGCCCGTTCGGCGTCGTCGGCGAGCGCCTGGAGGTAGGGGCGCAGTCCGGTGCCGCGGTACCAGTCCATGATGGCCTCGTGCGAGGGCAGGGTGTGCATGTAGGTGGTCTTCCACATGCGGAACCGTGAGGCGTGCGCGTGCAGGAGCTCCCAGTAGTCGGGCGGCGTGAGGTTGAAGAACTCGCGCTGCTGGGGCAGCCGGTCGGCATATCGGGGCGAATGGACGAGTTCGGCGATGATGCGGTGGATGGGCTCCTCGTAGTTCATGGGCGTCTGCACGGCGAGCGTGCCGCCTTCGCGCAGCAGGCCGAGCAGGTTCGGGATGAGGTGCGGGTGGTCGGGCACCCATTGGATGCACGCGTTGGAGAAGACGATGTCGAAGTCGTGCGGCAGGGCGTCGAGCCGGTCGGCCCGCGAGACGTCGCTCAGGGCGAATTCGATGTCGGGGTGGGCGGCGCGTGCGGCGTCGATCATGTCCGGCGAGCTGTCGACGCCGAGGATGCGCGCGTGCGGGTAGCGTTCGCGCAGCACGGCGGTGCTGTTGCCCGGCCCGCAGCCGATGTCGAGCACGCGCATGATGGCGTCGGCGGCGGGCAGTTGGGCGGCGAGGTCGCGCGACGGCTGCGTGCGTTCCGTGTTGAAGCGCAGGTACTGTTCGGAATCCCATGTGACCATGCGGTTCACGCTAGTGGCGTCATACCGTCGGTCATCGATTCGTGTTCGTATGGCGATACGCCGCCCTGAGACACCCCAATGGTTCCCCGTGACCATGCCCCGCACCTTTTGCGGTCCATGGCGTGCGGAGCGTGGCATGCCCTCCCCGCCTGCGGCGTATGGCTAAACTACCATGGGAACAGTCGCGTTTCGTGACGATGAAGAAGACGATGAGTGGCCCCGAGATAGATACGTGTGAGCGGCCAGAACCGGCAGGGCTGTCGCGTCCGTTGCGTCTCCCATCCGCCTTATCCACTCGTCTCGGGGGACTCAACGTGAAAACCTCGGGGAGTCACGTTGAGTCCCCCGGATCCGCGGGACTCAACGCGGTTGCGGGCGTTTTCGTCGTTGTGTCCCGCGACGTGGACACCGACCCTTTGTCCGGCAGTTGGTTGCAGATTGGAAAATCATTGGAATTCCGCCGTTTTAGGGATGGTGCCGTCGGCGGTCTCCGACCCGGTGCCGCTGTGGGCGGGAATATCGCGGGACTCAGCGCGGAAATCGCGGGGAATTGCGTTGAGTCCCCCAGATTCACGGGACTCAACGCCGGAATCGTCCTTGGCCGCGTTGAGTCCCCCACGGACCGCAGTCCGGCTTCCTCAGTCGATGACGGGATCGGACGGCTTGCGTGCGGGTTTCGCGTTGAGGTACCAGTAGGCCAGTGCGACGAACAGGGAGCCGCCGAGGATGTTGCCCAGCGTGGCTGCGGACAGGTTGTACGCGATGGCTCCCACGTTCAATGCGCCCGCGCCGGCGGTACCGGCGCCGAACCCCATGAGCTTGGCCGCCAGTCCCATGGGCAGGAAGAACATGTTGGCCACGCAGTGTTCGAAGCCCATGGCCACGAAGCCCGCGATGGGCAACAGGATGCCCAGCACCTTGTCGGCCACGGACCGTGCGGCGAATCCGATGCGCACCGCCAGGCACACGAGCACGTTGCACAGGATGCCGCGGACGAACAGCGTGCCCCATCCGGGCGTGACTTTCGATGCGGCGGTCGCCACCGCGAGATCGCCCACCGCGCCGTCGGCGAGCCCCATCGTGCCGGCCAGGGCGACCAGCGACACCAGCAGCAGGGCGCCGGCCAGATTGCCGAACCAGACGATGATCCAGTTGCGCAGCATCTGCCTGAGCGTGACCTTGCGTGCGGCGAGGTCGGAGACCATCAGCGAGTTGCCGGTGAACAGCTCCGCCCCGCAGCACAATACGAGTACGAGCCCCATGCAGAAGGCGAGTCCGCCCACGAACCGCTTCGGCCCCCATGTCATCGACGGGTCGGCGGTGACGATCAGGAAGAACAACGCCCCGAAGCCGATGAACGCGCCCGCGAACATGGCCGAGACGAAGGCGCGCCGTCCGGTCAGCCGTGTCTTGGCGACGCCGGCGTCCTCCACCGCCTTCTCGGTCTCCACCGGGGTGAGCGCGTTGATGTTGAGTCGGGGCGCCGGCGGCGCCGCACGCCCCGGCCGCCCCGTACCCATCGCGTCCGTTCCCATCCGCACGTCCTTCCTCAGTTCCATGACTTGGGCCGATGCACAGCCCGCAGTCCAACTCTTTCTATCCGCATTCATTGTATCGATGCTTATCCGAATTTATCCCCTCGTATAGATGGAAACGCTGCCGTGCCAAGCTTTATATGCCCGTATCGAATACCGTGGATCGCGATTCTTTCCGAATGCTCGTCCCCGGTCCTCAGCGTTCGCGCCAGCACAGCAGTTCGAAGACGAGGATGAGGGCGAGCAGTGCGGCCGAGGCGAGGAACACGGCCCTCAAGGCGAGGGTCAGCGTGGGCAGGAACGTGGCGACGACGCCGAACACGGCCACGCCGACCGCGCCGCCGACCTGACGGAACGTGTTGAACATCGCCGAGGCGATGCCTGCCTGCGCCGCCTCCACGCTGGCGAGGACCACGCCCGCGGCGGCCGGCGTGGTGATCGCGGCGCCGAAGCCGACGACGCTCAATCCCGTGGCGATCACCCATACGGGGATCGGCGCGGGATACAGGAACTCGAACAGGAAACCGGCGATCATGATCGACAGGCCGAGCGTGATCGAGAACCTCGAGCCGCGCGCGGTGATGATGCGCCCGCCGAGGATGTTGCCGAAGACCGTGACGAACGCGCTCGGCACGAACACGAGCCCCGCGGCGAGGGCGCCCATCCCCCGCTCGTTCTGCAGGAACATCGTCGAGATGAACACCATGCCGTACCAGTTGAAGATCATGACGAACCCGATCATCAGCGCCACCTGCATGCCGCGCACGCGGAACAGGCCCAGCGGCATCATCGGGGCACGCACCCGCGCCTGCGAGCGCACGAACGCCGCGAGCGTGAACGCGCCACCGGCCGTCAACCCCCATGCGAGGGGCGAGCCGACGCCGAGCGAGCCGATCTCGATGACGCCCGCGATGAACAGGACGAATCCCGTCAGCGCCAGCGTCTGTCCCGTCCAGTCGAACGGCTTGGGCCGTCGCGGCGATGGCGCGACGCGCAGCGTCAACAGCAGCACCAGCAGGCAGAACGGCACGTTGATCGCGAACACGAGGCTCCAGTGGATCGGCGTGAGCAGTCCGCCGAGCAGCGGTCCCACGGCCGAGGCGCTCGCGCCTCCCGCGCCCCACAGGGCCAACGCCCACGCGCGACGACGCGGATCCGGGTTCGCCTCGTTGATCAGGGACATCGATGCGGGCAGGATGAGCGCGGAGGCGACGCCGAGCAGGCAGCGCCCGGCGACGAGTGCCGTCATCGACCATGCGAACGAGCTGAACAGCGACGCCGCGGCGAACAGCGTCGCGCCGGCGGTGAACATGCGTTTGGCGCCCCAACGGTCGGCGAGGTTGCCGCACAGCAGCAGCAACGCGGCGAACAGGAGGCTGTAGCCGTCGACCACCCACTGCTGGACGGCCATGTCGCCGCCGAGGTCGCGGGCGATGGTCGGCAGCGCCACGTTGACGATGAGCACGTCCATGCCGACGAGGAACGAGGCGATCGATGCGGCCGCCGTGGCGGACGCCGCCGGATGGCGTGCGTGATGGTCGTGGCGGCCGATGGCTGGACGGCCCTGGGCCATGGGGTCCGTGTCCGTCACCCTGCCGTCCTCGGTGTCCTTGATGTCGCGCGTTGCGGTCGATGAGCGCATGCCGTCCCTCCCCTGTCTCTCGTCTCCTGTGCGATCATCCCCTCGGTGGATGCCTGACATTGTCCCGCCGTAATCCGTTCGAACGATCGCATGGGACAGTGTAGGCTTGATAACAGGTGAAAATCAGCGGATATCGGACGATTCTGGTTCATGGTGCGTGAACCATCGGTTCATACGCTACGATCGGTGCTCGTTCGTAGCCGATCGGGAGAGCCACGGACGGGCGGAATGGTGCGAGGAAGGGTGGGATCATGTACGACCGGAGACTGGACGCGCTCATCGCCGCAGCTGAGACCGGCAGTTTCACGGCGGCATCCCGGCGCCTGCACATCTCGACGCCGGCGTTAGTCAAACAGGTCAACACGTTCGAAAGAACGTACGGGATCACGGTGTTCGACCGCTCCCGCAGCGGCGTGACGCCGACCGCGGCGGGAGCGGAGTTCATCGAAGACGCCCGTTCGATCGTCCGTCAGTCGAACGAGATCATCGCGAGAATGCGGCGTCGCGCGCATACGGGCACGCCGCCGGTCAGACTCGGCATCTCCGCGCTGCGTCCGGCCCGGCGCATCCTCGACCTGTGGCAGCGCGAAGCCGACCCGCGCATCCGAGTGGAGCTCGTATCGATGCCGGACGACGACGTGCCGATCGACGACATCATCGCCCGGCTGGGCGAGGACATCGACGCGGTGGCCACCGCGTTCGCGCCAGAGCATTGGACGGATGTCTGCGGCACGCTGCCGATCTCCTACGAGCCGCTATGCATGGCCGTGCCCCGCGACCATCCGCTGTCACGCCGGCCGCGGCTCAGACTCGACGATCTCGCCGGCCGTGACGGCGTGCGCACCCGCATCCGTATCCTACGCCGATGCGGCGGCACCGACGACATCGCCCGTGACCTGCTGGAGCGACTGGACGGCGTCGAACTGGTCGACATCGACCATTACGACCTGAACCTGTTCAACGAATGCGCCGAAACGGGCGACCTGCTCATTTCCAAACCCATGTGGGCGGGCGTGCATCCGCAGCTCGTCAACGTGCCCGTCGACTGGCCGCGGCCTGTCGGCATGCGCTACGGGCTGCTCTACCCCGCCGACCCAGAACCGCAGGTGAAGGCGTTCGTCGAACGCATCGGCGCGCTCGCAGGGGTCGCAGGCGATCCGTGACCCGACCCGTCGGGCATCGGGTCTTATGCCTCCCTCGCCGGTGATGATCGCGTTCATGCGGTCGACGTCACCACGCAGATCCTCGAGCGGACCGTCGATGGGCTGGCCGTGCGCACGGCGGAAGTCGATCAGGTCGATGCGCGTGGCGATGACGGCGAGCGGGGTCTTGAGCTCGTGGCTCGCACAGGATGGCGGGCAGCAGGAGCCTGCCGGGGTCGGTCATGTCGTTCGTCGTCATGCGCGTCCGTCCTTTCGCTGTTCGTGCCGGCTCGGGCGTCGGCATGTCCGCCGGCGTGAGCGGCCTGATGCGCATGGGCATCGGGCGTTCGCTCATGTGGTCGGCGTGCCGCGCCCTGCTGCAGCTGTGCGCGATGGGGTTCGTCGTCGGCTATGTGATCCGCGCGGACAACGTGCTCCTCGTGTTCGCCACGATCGGCGTGATGCTCGTCGCCGCCGTGCAGATCACGCTCTCGCGCGCCAAGGGCGTGCCGAAGGGGCTGGCGGGCCCTGTGCTGCTGAGCCTGACCATCACGATGCTGCTCATGATCGCGCTGGTCACCGAACTCGTGGTGCGCCCCCACCCGTGGTATGCGCCGCAGCTGGTCGTCCCCCTGACCGGCATGCTCCTGGGCAACACGGTCTCCGCGCTCGCGGTGGGACTGAGCCGATTCTACGAGAGCATGGACGAACGACGCGACGAGATCGACACGATGCTCGCGCTCGGCGCGACCGCATGGGAGGCGGCGCGGCCCTCGATCGTCTCGTCGATCCGACTGGGCCTGCTGCCGACGATGGCGACGCTCGCCTCCTGCGGGATCGTCACGATCCCCGGCATGATGGCCGGTCAGGTCATCGCCGGCGGCGACCCGCTGGAGGCCGCGAAATACCAGTTCGTCGTGTTTGCCGCGATCGCCTCGCTCACGCTCGTCGCCGACGGGTTGATCATGGCGATGGTCTACCGCACCTGCTTCACCGCACTCGATCAGTTCCGGTCGGCCGACATGCGCGGCGCGAGATGACCGGTGTCGGCCGTCTCGCGCCTCTCCCGTCGACTCGGCCCCGTTCTCGTCCGTTCGCCCCGGCGCCTGTTCACCCGGTGTTTGCGATCCGCCATGGGTCTAGGGCGACTGCGGGCGCTACCATGGGAGGCATGGAGAATGAATCCATGTATGGTAGCGAAGAAAACAACAACGACAACAACGAATCGAACGATGCGAGGATGACGGCGCCGGGCGCCGAGGAGCCGCGGACGATGGATGGGGTCGGCGCGGCCGTGGACCGCTCGTGGCTGAACGAGGCGAAGACGAGCATCGACCAGTGGGCGTACATCATGCTCAGGGACGCCGACGATCACGACATCGACTGGGAGTGGGTCCGCTCGCTCGACCTGGAGCACGGCATCGGCGTGGCATCGCCGGCCGACTACGAGACGGGTGCCGCCTCGAGCGTGCACGACCTGCTCAAGGCTGATCTCGAGATCCGCGACCGGCTCGAGGCGATCATCGCGAAGATGAGCATGACGTTCATGCGCGACTTCGACCGTCACATCACCACCTACGAGCTGCCGCGCGCGCTCGCCTACGCGGATCGCAGGCTCAACGACCAGATCCAGCTGCTGCGTGACCGCGGCATCGCCGAGGGTCTGTGGACCGTCGCCGACGAGGACCGCCAGCGCGTCACCGTGCCGGTGCTCACCGCGGCCAGGGAGGACGTGGACGTCGACGACATCCAGGACCGCACCGCCGAGATCGTCAACGCGCGCGCCGAACGGCGCAAGGCCGACCGCGCCAAGCGCGAGGAGGCCCGACGCCATCGCGAGCAGGCGCTGTTCGAGGCCGACGAGGTGACCTACGGCTCCGTCGAGGCGGGACCGGACGAATCCGCGCCCGCCGACTCCAGCTCCGACCAGGGCAGCCCCGACTATCTGATCGAAGGCCAGCCCGTCATCAACGACGACAACCCCGCGGTCCCCACGATCGAACAGGTCAACCGCGACGAGACCGCCGTACCCGAGGAGCGCTTCGAGAAGTCGCGCCATACGGCCGCCGAGCATGTGGCCGAGCACGCCGCCGCCCGTCCCAAGGACTACTGGCGCGAGGTGTTCCTGCCCGGACGCGACGTCGACAAGGTCATGGGCATCGATCTGGAGACCAACGGCACCGAACCCGCGCGCACGTACATCATCGACGTCGGATTCGAATACATGAACATGCGCTCGCCCCGCCCCGCGGATGCGCCCACCGGATACCGCTACGACAAGGACTACTACGAGGACGGGGACGCCTACGACCAGCACCACTGGTCGTTCGGCGTCACCCCCGAGGCCGCGCGGCACGGCAACCCGTTCATCATCCAGCTGACCGGCATCGACATCAAGGAGCGCGTCGGAGACTCCTATCCCCTGTTCGACGAGGATCCCGAGGCGCAGGCCGAACTGCTGAAGAGACTCACCTCGCAGCCGTTCGTCGCCCACATGGCCACGTTCGAGCACAGCTTCTTCATGCTCAACGTCAAGGGGTACGCCGAGGCATACCGCAACGGGCACGTCACCATCATCGACACGCTGCCGATGAGCCGCCTGTGGGATGAGGGATCCATCCCCAGCGAGGACCATCCCGACGGCGACAATCGTCTCGACGCGTATGCGAAGCGGCAGGGGGCGCTGCATGAGGACGACTCCGAGCGTCACCTCGGTCTCGAGGACAGCCACATCATGCTACTCGCCATGAAGCATCACCTCACCCAGCTCAAGGCCGAGGCGCGCGGACCGTGGGGTCCGGGCGGCAAGGCCGGCGTCGGCGGCAAGCGCATCGTCAACTACCACCGTCGCCACTGGCGTCGCTGAGCATCACCTGAAAGACGCGAGGTCCCTCGCGCGGCTTTATGTCCGCGCGAGGGACCTCGCATATTTACGGATCCGCGAGGATGCTGCTCGGCTATTCGGCGTCGAGACCGAGCATCGAACGCAGCCAGGAGAGTTCGGCCTCGACCTGTGCGTCATGCACGTTGATCAGTCCCCTGCGATACGGGTCGTCGATGTGGTCGATCGTCATCGGATGTCCGGCGTCGCAGTAGAAGAAATGCGTGTCGCCGCGCGACAGCAGATCGTAGCGGCGGCGCAGCACCGCCTCGCGATCGGACTCG
Organism: Bifidobacterium callitrichos; assembly: GCF_008698085.1. Taxonomy (NCBI): domain Bacteria; kingdom Bacillati; phylum Actinomycetota; class Actinomycetes; order Bifidobacteriales; family Bifidobacteriaceae; genus Bifidobacterium; species Bifidobacterium callitrichos. The sequence continues at coordinate 256,757 of NZ_RZJP01000001.1, read as the reverse complement.
TCGGGGACGACGGACAGGAAGGTGAGCACCACGCGCCACCGGTTGAAATCCGTGATGGTGAACCCGTCCGCATCCTTGAGAGCCTCGACGAGCCGCTTTCGGCCCTCCGACTCCAACGTGAACAGGTGACGCTGACGGCCGTCGCGCACATCGGTGCGCTCCGAGATGAGCCCGTCCCTGACCAGACGCGCGGTGGCCGGGTAGATGGCGCCGTCGCTGAACCGGCGCATGTCGCCCTGCAGCTGCTCCATCTTCTTGCGCAGCTCGTAGCCGCACATCGTCCGCTCGGACAGGAATCCGAGGATCATCATCTCAATCAGACTCATAGGTTTTAGCTTACCTGCATGGCAGGGGTCACGTCCGGTCCCTCAGCACGTTGCCGAGAATGTGGCGCATGAACGGGATCGTGGTGGCGAACGTGAGCACGTCGGCCACGGACTGCGCCGCCTCGACGCCTGTCACGCCGATCAGATGCGGCAGGACGAGCACGATCGGCGCGAGGTACAGGCCGGTCCGGCACACCGCGAGGAACGAGGCGATGCCCGTCTGCCCCAACGTCTGCGAGATCATGTTGCCCATCATGTTCACGCCGTTGAGCACGACCGTCACGCACTGGAAATGCAGCGCCGCGACTCCGACGGCGATCACCGCCGGATCGGAACGGAAGATCTCGACCAACTGCGGGGCGACGGCCCAGATGACGACCGCCAACGCCAGCAGCACGCCGGTGGACAGCTTCACGCAGAACCAGAACGCCTCGCGCACGCGGGCGAACCTCCCCGCCCCGTAGTTGTATCCGCACACCGGTTGGAACCCCTGGCCGAGTCCGATGATGACCGAGTTCGCTCCAAGCATGATGCGCATGACGATGGCCATGCCGGCGATCGCCGCATCGCCGAACGGGTTCGCGGCGATGTTCACGCAGGTGGTGGCGATCGATCCGGCGCTCTGGCGGACGAGCGACGGCAGACCTCCGCCGACGATCTCGCGCAGCAGCAGCGGGTCGGGACGACAGTTGCGCAGCGACAGTTTCAGCACGCCGAACCTCGCGCTCATGACGGTCAGGATCAGGAAGCTCACCGTCTGGCAGATGCCGGTGGCCAGTCCCGCGCCGAAGATGCCGAGGCCGAGCACGAAGATGAACAGCGGGGCGAGCAGGAAGTTGAGCAGCGCCCCGCAGACCAGTCCGATCATGCCGAACGCGGACTGACCCTGGTAGCGCAGCAGGCCGTTCAGCGCGAACGACCCGCACACGCACGGCGCCGCCACGAGGATCGGCGTCAGATAGGTCACGGCGTACGGCGCGATCGTGGCGGTGGATCCGAGCGCCACGACCAGCGGTCGCAGCGTCGACAGGCAGATGATCGCCACGAGCAGGCCGGAAAGGAACGCGCCCGCGAATCCGATGGCGAGCAGACGAGACGCCCTCTCGTTGTTGCGTTTGCCGAGCTCGCGGCTCATCGAATTGCCCGAGCCGTTGCCGAAGAAGAAGCCGATCGCCTGCAGGATGGTCATGATCGAGAACGCGATGCCGATCGCGCCGGACTGCGAGGTGCCCAGCTGCCCGATGAAGTACGTGTCGGTGAGGTTGTACGCGGTGGTCACCAGATTCGAGATCACCGCCGGAATGCACAGTCGCAGGATCAGCGGCCTGATCGGGCTTTGCGTCATCTGCCGGTATTTCGCGTCCGCCGACGCCCTTCTGATTCCCTGTTGCATCTTGACCACGGGATGGTACTGTACACCCTCTCGTGCCGACCGCATCGCGGCGAATGTCACTTGACGGGCGTACCGCCGCTCTGCAGCCGTTTCACCTGTTCGATGACGTCACGATGCTCCTCGATGAGCTCCGAGGCGTCCGTTTCGCGTCCCTCGGCGATCGCCCGCCAGTACAGGGTCTTGAGCGAGACGTACGCCTGCTGCATGCGGATCGCCTCGGCACGGGCGGCGAGACGCAGCGACTGCGCGTCGAGCAGCTCGATCTGTCTGGTCGCTCCCGCCGCGCCGTCCTGCGTGTTGCGCAGATACTCGCGCATCGATTCCAACGGCATGCCCGTCGCCGACAGGCATGCCACCGTCGTCAGTCGCTCCAGATCGGCGTCCGAATAGGCGCGGCGCCCGGACTGGTCGCGTGCGATCGGCGGGATGATGCCGATCTGCTCGTAGTAGCGCAACGTCGACTCAGGCAGTCCGGATGCCAGGGACGCCTCGTGAATGGTATGCCATGCGGTGACCGTCATGCTCATGCTCCTTATCTGTGTCTGGCATGTCCCACGCCATTACCATGCAATCTACGGGTATCAAGCGCTTGAGGTCAAAACGTCTCCTCACTTCAGGTACCGTCCGGTGACGCTCGCCGGGTTCGCGGCGACCTCGGCCGGCGTACCGACGGCGACGATCCTGCCTCCGGACTCGCCGCCTCCCGGTCCCATGTCGATGATCCAGTCGGCGTTGGCGATCATGTCGAGGTCATGTTCGATGACGACGACGGTCGCGCCCGCCGAGACGAGAGAGTCGAAGACGCCGAGCAGGACACGCACGTCAAGCGGATGCAGGCCGATGGTCGGCTCGTCGAAGACGAACACGGCGTCCGACTGGGCGCGCCCCATCTCACCGGAGAGCTTGAGCCGCTGCGCCTCCCCTCCGGACAGGGACGGGGTCGGCTCGCCCAGCGTGAGGTATCCGAGCCCCAGATCGTGCAGCGTCGTCAGACGCGCATGCACCCGACGCAGGTCCGTGGTCGCCTCCAGCGCCTCGTCCACGCTCATCGCCATGAATTCGGGCAGCGACAGCTCACGCCCGTCCCCCGTCACGCGTCGGATGCCGTACGCCTCGGGCGAGTAGCGCGAGCCATGGCAGTCGGGGCATGCGATGTCCACGTCGGGCAGGAACTGCACGTCGAGCGAGATCGACCCGGTGCCGTCGCAGGTCGGACAGCGCAGTCGTCCGGTGTTGTAGGAGAAGTCGCCGGCCTTCCAGCCGCCCGCCTTCGCCGCCTCGGAACGCGCGAACGCCCGTCGCAGATCATCATGGACGCCGGCGTATGTGGCGACCGTGGAGCGCACGTTCGCACCGATCGGCGTCGCGTCGATGAGATTCGCACGCATGATGCCGTCCGACTCGATCGCATGCACATGGTCGGGCATGGGCGCGGGCGAGTCCGACCCCGCGCCCTTCGCGGCGTTCGCCCGCAGAGCGGGGATCAGCGACTCCAGCACCATCGTCGTCTTGCCCGATCCGGACACGCCGGTCACGACGACGAGCCTGCCGCGCGGGACATCCACCGAAAGCGGTTTGACCGTGTGGATCGGCCCCGTCTGCATGTGGATGCGGCCGAGATCGAACATGCGATCGGCGTTGATCCCTGTGCGTACGCGCCCCGGGCCGTTCTCGAGGAGGAACGGTGCGATGCGGCTGCCCCGCGCGGCGGCGCGCGCGACGTCGTCGACCGACCCCTGTGCGATCACCCGGCCGCCGCCCGCACCCGCTGCCGGTCCCATCTCGATCAGATGGTCGCAGGCCTCGAGCACGCGCACGTCATGGTCGACGACGACCACGGTGTTGCCGTCCGCCACGAGATCGCGCATCACGCCGATCAGCCCGTCGACGTTGGCCGGATGCAATCCGATCGACGGCTCGTCGAGCACATACAGCACGCCGGTGGTGCGGTTGCGCACGGCGCGGGCCAGCTGCACGCGCTGGCGTTCGCCGGTGGACAGCGTGGAACCGGCGCGGTCGAGCGTGAGATACCCGAGCCCCAGCTCCATCAGCCGACGCGCCACGTCGAGGAACGATTCCGCGATGTTCGTGGCCATCGGACGCATCTCGGGAGCAAGCGAGGCAGGGACGTTCCGCACCCAGGAGACGGCGTCGTCGAGCGTCATCGCGCTCGCCTCGGCAAGATCGACGTCGCACACCCGCGGGGCGCGCGCGGCCTCGCTCAGACGGGTTCCCCCGCATGCCGTGCACGGCCTCTCCTCGAGGAACCGGGCGACGCGCTTGAGTCCCTTCTCGTCCTTGGCCTTGGCAAGCGCGTTCTCGACGGTGCGGACGGCGTTGTAGTAGGTGAAGTCGAGTTCGGCGAAGTCGTCGCTCTTCTTCGACCGGTAGAGGATGTGCTTCTTGACGGCCGGGCCGTCGAACACGATGTCGCGCTCCCCGGCGGTGAGCTCACGGAACGGCACGTCGGTGCGCACGCCCATCGCGCGGCACACGTCCTTCATGAGATCCCACATGAGCGAGCCCCACGGCAGGACCGCACCATCGTCGATGCTCTTCGACTCGTCCGGCACGAGGGCGGCACGGTTCACCTCGCGTACGACGCCGGTGCCGGAGCAGGCGGGGCACGCGCCGGCCGAGTTGAAGGCGAGGCCTTCGGCACCGGGACCATGGAACTCGCGGCCGCATCCCGAGCAGGTGATGGGCAGTTCGGCGGCCACGGCGAGCGTGGGCTCGTTGCGCGTGCCGCAGTGCGGGCACACGTGCGAGCCGACGCGGGAGAACAGCAGACGCAGGCTGTTGAGCAGTTCGCTCATCGTGCCGAACGTGGAGCGGACTCCCGGCACGGCGGGACGCTGATGCAGGGCCAACGCGGCTGGGACGTGCAGCACCTCGTCCACCTGCGCGCGCGACGCCTGGGTGAGCCGTCGGCGCGTGTACGTGGAGAGCGCCTCGAGATAGCGCCGCGACCCCTCGGCGTAGAGCACGCCCAAAGCGAGCGAGCTCTTGCCCGAGCCGGAGACGCCGGCCACGCCCGTCAGCGCGTGCAGCGGCACATCGACGTCCACATTCCTGAGGTTGTGCACGCGAGCGCCCCGCACCTCGATGGCCGTCGGGCCCGCGCCCCCGCGCCGCTCCATCCCGTCCCCTGATCCCATGGCTTCCCGTTCGTCATCCATGCGGCCAGTATATGCCCGATCAGAATCGGATCAGCGACTTGATGACCTCGCGACGGTCCATCGCCTCGTACGCCTCCTGGATATGGTCGAGATCATAGATGCCGGTGAACACGCGACCGGGGTCGATCCGGTGCTCCAGCACGGCGTCGAGCAGCCCGGCCTTGAGATCGTAGTGGCGCACCGGCGCGGGGCCACCCTTGATGCCGATGTTGCCGTAGAACGTGCCCTCGGCGCTGATCTCAACGTCATGGGGAAGGCCGACGCGGCCGATCACGCCGCCGCGGCGGATAAGCCCCAGCGCCGTGTCGAACGACTGCCTGGAGCCCACGCATTCGAGCACCGCGTCCGCACCGTAGCCTCCGGTCATCGACAGCACCCTGTCGACGGCGGCCTGGTCGCGCTCCGCCACGATGTCGGTCGCGCCGAACTCGCGGGCGAGCGCCGCACGGTCCTCGTGACGGCTCATCGCGATGATGCGACCGGCGCCGAGCATGCGGGCGGACAGTACGCCGCACAGGCCCACCGCGCCGTCGCCCATGACCACGGCGGTGTCGCCGGGCCTGACCTCGGCGGATACGGCCGCATGGTATCCGGTGGACATCACGTCGGCGATCGTGAGCAGTGAGGCGAGCGTTTCGTCGTCGTGGTCCTCGGGTGAGCCGGGCACCTTGACGACGGTGCCGTCGGCCTCGGGGACGCGCACGTACTCGGCCTGGCTGGCGCCGAAGTATCCGCCGTGCGGGCATACCGATTCGAAGCCGGCCCTGCACACCGGGCATGTGCCGCAGCTGTACGGGAACGGCAGCACGACGAAATCGCCCGGTCGGACCGACGTGACGGCGTCTGCGACCTCATCGACCACGCCGATCGCCTCATGGCCGATCTGACTGTTGTGCGGGTGGTCGCTCAGCCCTCGGAAATACCACAGGTCGGAGCCGCATACGCAGGCGCGCACGACGCGCACCACGGCGTCTCCGACCTGTTCGATCCGCGCCTTCGGCACCTCGCGTACGGTCATCTCCCCCGGCTGCACGAAGATCGCCGCCCTCATCGTCTCGCTCATCAGCACTCCTTAAATCGAACATTGGCTGTTACGGATTCCACGCTACGCCGTTGAAGCGCTCGAAGGGCAAATACGCGACACGCCGGATGCGGCGACGGCTCACTTCACCTGGGTGATGACGTCGCCTCTGACCATGAACCCCTTGCGCGCCATGTCGATCATCGGCTGGTCGAACTTGCTGTCGGTGTAGAACTCGTCGATCACCGCGTCCGGCCCCAGCACCTGGCGCAGCCGCTTGGGCTTGTTCGTGTTGAAGTTGAGATAGGTGACCTCGAACGTTTCGGGGTCGATGGTCGAGGCGATGAGCCGTTCGACGCCGAGTCTCCTGCACGCCTCCCCCACCGTCACGTCGAACGAGGCGGTGAGGATCACGTCGTCGGGGCGCGGATCGTACCATGGCTTGATCTTGCGCATGTTGCGGTCCCAGAACGCGTTGACCAGCGATCTGAGTCCGCCGGTCAGATCGTCGGCTCCGATGACCGAGGCGTCGGCGACCATCACATCCCCGTCGAGCCCGGCTTTGGCGACGGCGTCGAGCCGGCTGGTGCGCAGCTCGTCGATCCCCCTGGACATTGACAGGTCCCTGAGATATCTGCGCGCCACCTTGCCGACGCCGCGCTCCATCTGCTCGAGCGTGGCGCGACCGAGCTTGTACTTGATCGCGTAGCGCAGCACCGGGGCGATGTGACGGAACACCTTCATGTCGTATCTCGCGCTGAACAGATAGAGGTCGAACAGGCTCTCCCCGTCGTAGATCGTCCCGTCGAAGTCGAACACCCGCATGCCGTTCCCCTTTGCGCTTCCCGCTTTCACTCATCGCCCCACTATAGGGGAACGGACGGTTCGGGGAAAGCCGAGACACGGGAACGGCGCGGCTTTCCGGGATTCACGCCCTGCGCGGCATGTCCACGTCGGTGTCGATGGCGATGGTGACCGGGCCGTCGTTGACCAGTCCGACGCGCATGTGGGCGCCGAAACGCCCCTCCCTGACGACGAGACCTCCCGAACGAAGCGCCTCGTTGAACCGGATCCAGACGAGATCCGCATGCTCCGGCCCGCCCGCCGCGATGAAGCTGGGACGATTGCCCTTGTGCACGTCGGCGAACAGTGTGAACTGCGAGATCGACAGGATCTCGCCCCCGATGTCCTGGATGGAGCGGTTCATCCTGCCGTGCTCGTCCTCGAACACGCGCAGGTTGAGCACCTTGTGGGCGAGCCAGGCGATCTCGGCGTCGCCGTCCGCATCGGCCACGCCGACCAGGATCATGTATCCGGGGCCGATCTGCTGCGGTTCGAACGTGGGGTCGACCTCGCCCAACTCGTTGACGACGTCGACGCCTGCTTGTGACACTCTCTGGATGACGATGCGCATGAGTCACGATTATGCCACGTGATACCGCGCACCCCGGCACCTAGGTCCATGCACGACGATGGGGCGGCGGTTTTCCCGATAATGCTCGGGAAAACCGCCGCCCCATCGATCATGGAATGCGGATGATGCCCGCGGCCGATGCGGGACGATGCGACGTCACTTGATGATGACGTCCTCCGGCTTGATGTCGGAGGTGAAGCTCGGGGCGAGCTCGCTCTCGTACGCCTTCTCGAAGAAGCCGTCGGCGGTCAGGGTCTTGATCTCCTTGTTGGTCCAGTCGAGCAGACTCTTGTTGCCCTTCTTCACCGCCGGGGCGATGGTCGACTCGTCGCCGAGGGTCTTGACGCCCACGGTGAATCCCGGATTGTCCTTCGCCCACGCGTACAGGTACGTGTTGTCGTCGGCGAGCGCGGCCACGCGGCCGTCCTTGAACGCCTGGAACTGCTGGGTCTTGGAGTCGAACTTCTGGAGGTTCACATCAGGGTAGTTCTCGGTGAAGTACGTTTCGGCGGTGGTGCCCTTGGTCACGGCCAGGTCCTTGCCCTTGAGCTGGTCGGCGCTGGTGATCTTCGCGCTGTCCGGGGAGACGACGCCGATGGACACCTTCATGTACGGTTCGGCGAAGTCGACGACCTGCTTGCGTTCGTCCGTCACGGTGAAGTTGGCGAGGACGAGGTCGACCTTGTCGCTCTTGAGCGAGTCGACGCGGCCGTCGGCGTTGACCTGCACCCAGTCGACCTTGACGCCGAGGTCCTTGCCGATCTGGTTGCCGAGGGCGACGTCGTAGCCGGCGCGGGTGCCGTCGTTCTTCACGTAGCCGTAGGGCGGCAGGTCACCGAACGTGGCGATGCGGATGGTGCCGGCCTTCTTGATCTCGTCGACGGTCTGGCCCTGCTGCGATGACGACGATCCCGATCCGGAGGCGCCGGCTGCGGCCGGGTCCGGGCCGTTGCCGCATGCGGCGACGGAGATCAGCGTGACGGCGGCGAGTGCGCCGGCGGCGATGCGCTTGAGGTTGAACATGATGATTCCTCTTCTCTTTTCTGTGTTTCTGGTTGTTTTCTGATTGTTGTGGATGGGTACGTGTGGTGGGTGTGTCGTCATTCGTCGCCGACGGGCGACATGCTTTCGAGGAAGCTTCTGGCGCGGTCCGTCGCCGGGTGCGTGAAGAAGTCGTCTCCGGACTGGCGTTCGAGGATCACCCCGTTCTCGAGGAACATGACGGTGTCGGCGACGCGGCGGGCGAACTCCATCTCGTGGGTGACGACGATCATCGTCATGTGCCGTTTCGCGAGTCGGAGCATGAGCTCCAGGACCTCGCGGACCATCTCGGGGTCGAGCGATGCGGTGACCTCGTCGAAGAGCATGAGCTCCGGGTTCATCGCGAGGGCGCGTACGATGGCGATGCGCTGCTTCTGTCCGCCGGACAGCTCGCGCGGATAGGCGTTCTTGTATTCGGTGAGCTGCACGTCCTTAAGCAGACGGTCCATCTGCTCGTCGACCTCGGCCTTGGCGCGCTTCTGCACCTTGGTCGGGCCAAGTTCGATGTTTTTGGCGACGGTCAGGTTCGGGAACAGGTCGTAGCTTTGGAACACCATGCCGATCTCGGTGCGCAGCGCGCGCCACGCCCGTTCGTTGTTGTTCGGCACGACCTTGCCCTTGAAACGGATCTCGCCGCCCTGGATGGTCTCCAGGCCGTTGAGGCATCGGATCAGGGTGGACTTGCCGGAGCCCGAGGGGCCGAGCAGCACCAGCACCTGACCGCGGTGCACGTCGAAGCTCACATCCTTGAGGACCTCGTGGTCGCCGTAGGATTTGCGCAGATGGCGTACCGAGAGCAGCGGCTCCTCCCCCGCCTCGTTCGGCGTGACGCCGCCGGGCGCCGTGGTCGTTCGCGTGTTGTCAGCCATTGTTACGCTCCTTGGCTCGCTTCTCGAGTGCCCTGGCGATCATCGCCAGCGGCCAGCAGATGATGAAGTACAGGAAGAAGATGAATCCGTACACCCAGAACGCGGCGTCCGGATGGGTCATGCGGTTGGCCTCCATGATCTGCTGGCCAACGGTGACCACGTCGATGACGCTGATGAGCAGCAGCAGCGACGTGGTCATGATCACGCGCGCCGCAAGGTTGATAACGGCCGGGATCATGAGGTTGACCGACTGCGGGATGCGCACGTACCACAGCAGCTGCAGCCCGCTCATGCCCAGCGCCCGTCCCGCGTCGACCTGATGCTCGGACACGGAGATCAGGGCGCCTCGCACGATGTCGCTGATCTCGGCCGACACCCACAGGCCGAACGCGACGACCGCGACGGTCACGCCGTCCACCTGCACGCCGAGCTCCCTGGGCAGGATGTAGTAGGACAGGAACAGCAGCACCAGCGTCGGCACGATGCGGAAGAACTCCAGATACAGGCGCAGCACGGCGCGCAGCACCGGGTTCCTCAGGGTGCGCAGGGCGCCGAGGACGACGCCCAGCGGGATGCCGGCCAGCAGGGCCAGTCCGGCCACCGTCACGGATGTGCCGAGGCCCGACAGCAGACGGGTGAGATTGTCACCGACGAACAGCACGTCCATGCCGGAGGCGAACGTCACGTGCAGCGGATCAGTCATCGCCGAAAGTACCACGACGAACCCTCCTTTCCAGCAGCGTGAGCAGCACCGACAACGGGATCAGGATGATCGCGTAGGCGACTACCAGCATGAGCAGATACTCGTCGCTGCGGTAGTACATGCCGATCAGGTCGCGGGCCGTGTTGGTCAGCTCCGGCACCGCGATCACGGTGAACACGGAGGTCTCCTTGACCATGAAGATCACGTTCGCGGCGACCGCCGGCACGCTTCGGGTCAGCCCCTGCGGCAGGGTCACATGGCGGATCATCTGCAGCGGCGAGAGTCCCAGAGCGCGCGCCGACTCCTTCTGCACGCGCGGGATGCCGCTGAACCCGCCGGTGAACGCGCCGGACATGTACGCCGAGCCGAACACCGACATGCCGATCACGGCGCACGCCTCGGCGCTCCACCTCACGCCCACGGACGGCAGTCCGTAATACAGGAAGAACAGCTGGATCAGCAGCGGGGTGTTGCGGAACAGCTCCTCGAATACGGAGCTCGCCTGCGCGAGGACCGGCACCCGGTATTCACGCACCAGCGCGAGGACGAGTCCCAGCACCGCGGCCAGCGTCACGCTGATCGCGGACAGCCGCAGCGTGACGACGAACGCCTTCTCGAAGATCGGCAGCGCCGACAAGATGGCAGCCCAGCTCACAGGTCGTCCCTCCTTCCCGTTCCCGTTTCGATGTCTTCGATGTCGTTGACGCACACGGTTCGCGCGTCCTTCTCTCTCCTCGCCCGCACGTTGTGGCGCGGGGTCTTTGCGATTGCTTCGATGGCACCCAGCGTAGCGGCTTCCCGCATCGCCGTTTCGCCGTCCGTGCGCTCGCGCACGTCCGGGGCGGCGGGATGCGCAGGCATCGGATGCATGCACGGGACGTTCTGCGCGACATGCGCGGCACCGCATGATCCCAACGGTTGCAACGGTTTCACACCCTCGTGTGCGGCGTCTCCCAGAGTGGTGACGAGGTCTCTCCCCCGCCCGCGGCTATGAGCGGCGTTTATATCCCGCCATCGATTGTTCCGAATCGGCGCCGTCCGATACGTGGCCCATGACGCTGCCACGATCCCTGCCACGAACCGGACGGCGCTTGTCGCTTTCCGCCTTAGACTGGAAGGCATGTCTTTAACTATCGGAATCGTCGGACTGCCGAACGTCGGCAAGTCCACCATGTTCAACGCGCTCACCCGCAACAACGTCCTGGCGGAGAACTACCCGTTCGCCACCATCGAGCCGAACACCGGCATCGTGCCGCTGCCGGACGATCGTCTGCCGGTGCTCGCCAAGCTGGTGCACACCGAGAAGATCGTGCCCGCCACCGTCACGTTCGTCGACATCGCCGGCATCGTCAAGGGTGCCTCCGAAGGCGAGGGCCTGGGCAACAAGTTCCTCGCGAACATCCGCGAGGCCGACGCGATCTGCGAGGTCGTGCGCGCGTTCAAGGACGATGACATCGTGCACGTCAACGGCAAGGTCGATCCGGCCGACGACATCGACACGATCAACACCGAGCTGATCCTCGCCGACCTGCAGACCATCGAGAACGCGCTGCCCAAGCTGGAGAAGGACCTCAGGGGCAAGAAGATCGAGAAGGAGTACTTCGACGCCGTCAAGGAGGCGAAGACGATCCTCGAGAACGGCGAGACGCTCGACAAGGCCGCCCGTGAGGGCCGCTTCGACAAGGACTCCGTCTACGACCTGCACCTGATGACCGCCAAGCCGTTCATCTACGTGTTCAACGTGGACGACGACGAGCTGGCCAATGACGAACTCAAGACCAAGCTCTCCGCCTCCGTGGCCCCGGCGCCGGCCGTGTTCCTCAACGCCCAGTTCGAGGCCGATCTGACCGACCTTGACGAGGCGGACGCCCGCGAGATGCTCGAGGACGCGGGCCTCAAGGAGTCCGGCCTCGATCAGCTGGCCCGTGTCGGCTTCGACATCCTCGGTCTTCAGACGTTCCTGACCGCCGGCGTCAAGGAGGTGCGCGCCTGGCAGATTCACAAGGGCTGGACCGCACCGCAGGCCGCCGGCGTGATCCACACCGACTTCGAGAAGGGCTTCATCAAGGCCGACATCGTCTCCTACGACGACTTCGTGGCCGCGAACGGCTCGATGGCGCAGATCAAGGAGGAGGGCAAGCTCCGTCAGGAGGGCCGCGACTACGTGATGCAGGACGGCGACATCGTCGAGTTCAAGTTCAATGTGAGCAAGGGCTGATATCAAGCCAATCTCGATTATCGCAAACAAGCGATAAAAGAGGAGGACACGCCGGAGTATCGCACGGATTGCGATAGACTTCATCTCATAGTCTGACATGGAAGGACGGACCCGCTCCCCTAGGAAGGAAGGCGGGTCTCGTCATATCCAGATGCTGTGTGTTGGTATGCGGAGCCATTGGTTCCGCCAGCTCGGGAGCCCCAGAGCGGTGTGGGGCGGACACTACAGGGAGAACACACAGTCCGGTCGCGTGATGGCTAAATGCGGCATGGAATCGGTCTTCGAATCAGCACACGACTACTTCAGCCTTATTGACGTATATCATGACGACGTCTTCCACATCATCACCGCTGGGAAATATACTCAAGATAGGGCATGGCAATACTGCAGGCGGCTGGATAGGAGGCGAGCATGCCGGAACTGAGCCGGTTCTTCGGAATCATCGTTCGCATGATGTACCAGGATGAGAGCGAGCATCACAAGCCTCACGTCCATGTGTACTACGGTGACTTCAAAGCCTCCATCGGCATTGATGGCGAACTCTTGGCCGGTTCCCTTCCCGCCAAACAGTACAAGTTGGTGGTCGCGTGGCTTGTGCTGCACGAGGACGAGCTGTACAAGGCATGGAACGAGGCCGTATCCGGACGTCCGTTCGACCGTATCAAGCCGCTTTCGTAAGGAAGGAAGCCCATCATGTTTGAGATGAACGGCATCCTGTATGCGGATGAACCCTCTCGTGAGCTGGAAATTCGATCGGCACGTGTCCCCGACAATCACATCATGCTGGTGACCTTCTCCACCGGCGAGACGCGCCTGTGCGATTTCACCGAGATGTACGATGATGTGCCGGCCTTCGCACCGTTGCATGATGAGCGGACGTTCGAGGATTTCCGCATCGATCACGGCATCCTGACATGGTGCAACGGTGACATCGACATCTCGCCCACATACCTGTATGACCATTCGTACGAGTATTCCCCCTTTGGAGAACTGGTCTCTGCTTGAAGGCTGGCTATGCCATATCGCGATACGACTTGAGTTCAAGTTCAACGTGAGCAAGTAACGGCAATACCGTATAGAAACGGCGCGATTCCAACGGTTCCGAGGCTTCGGAGGATTGGAGTCGCGCCGTTTCTCGATTATCGGGGGCCGTCGGGGAAGCCTCATGGAACGGAATTCATATCATGGACGATGCCGTAGTCCGACCAATGCGATGCCCTAGTATGGGCGCTTCAATGGGAGGTCTGGGCCGTGACGTCCTGATTGGAAACGGAAAGGAGCGAGGCGTATGACCATCATCTATACCGAAGAGCGCAGGTTTACCAAGATGCAGGTGCAGCAGCTGTTCCGTTCGGTCGGTTGGGTATCCGGCGAATATCCCGACAAGCTCTACCGGGCGCTGATGGGGTCCTCGACCGTGATCTCGGCATGGGACGATGATCGGCTCGTCGGATTGGTACGCGCATTGGATGATGGCGCCATGCTCGCATACATGCATTACGTTCTGGTCGACCCCGATTATCAAGGTCATGGCATTGCTGGACACATGGTTGAGATGCTGCAGGAAAAGTATCACGATTACCTCTACATCGAGGTCATGCCCGAAGAAAGCAGAAACGCTTCGTTCTATCAGCGTTTCGGCTTCAAGGTGATGACTGACGGTGTGGCCATGCAGACCGTCAATCCGAACTGGTGAACACTACTATGGCGGCGTCGATTCTCCTATAAGGAGAGCGATTCTCTCCGAATGCGTGCACCAGCATGTGGTTCCGCTGATTCCGATGCGGTTGTTGCGTAAGCCGAGGTGGTATCCGGTACACTGATTCCCAACAGAAGCAATGTTGCGGGTGCAAAGGAGCGGCAGCATGGAGAAGACCTCTCGGAAGAAGCGCCGTGATCGTGTGAAGGCGATTATCGGATCAGCGGCCGCCGGATTGATCGTTGCCGGATTGCTGTTGTATTACATACCCTGGCCGCAGCGCATTCGCATCGATGGCGACGCATACCGAGTCGACGCGAATGCAGCTGGTGTCACCTCGTATACGATTTCATTCGATGCGACGCGATTGCGCTATGCATTTCGGGATGACCGGCTCACGGGCCATATCGCTATAGCCCGGAAAGACAGCGGGGACATTGTGGTTGATCAGGATATTGACAGAAAGCTATGGATCATACAGGATGTCACCCGTTCCTCCACCGAGGATGCAATTTCGATATTCAATGGTTTCTGGGTGGAATACCCCGCACCTGTATATGAAATGAGGATGACGCAGGTAAGTGGAGTGCTGTCCGCCGATGGATCATCACTGTTCATCGACATACACGGTGACCGGAACGATGATGTCGGCATGTATGTCGCTCCCGCCGCCGATGAACAATCCGCCAATCGACTGAAAGACGAATTCGGCAAAGTGGTCGACGTCGATGGCTGGATTGCCAATGACTGAAATCATCACCGGCGATATGCCGAGGACCCGCGAGGCCGCCGCATCGGAGAACCGCGACGATTGCGGTGCGCGGCATATGGCGTCAGGACAGGTCTACTCCCCTCGCAGCGCCTCGGTGGGAGTGAGTCTCGCGGCCCTCGACGCCGGGTAGATGCCGGCGAGCGCGCCGACGAGCACGGCCGCGACCCACGCGGCGGGCAGCGTCCCCCATTCCAGCACGGCCGGCTGTCCCGCCCATATCGCGAAGCCGAACGCCGAGCCGGCGCCGAGCGTCACGCCGGCGAGACCGCCGAACGCGGAGAGCATGGACGCCTCGGTGACGAATTGCATGCGGATCGCGCCCGGCGTCGCGCCGAGCGCGCGTCTCAGGCCGATCTCGCCGCGGCGCTCCATCACGGTGACGATCATCATGTTGGCGATGCTCATGCCGCCCACGACCAGCGCGATCGCGCCGATCATCAGCCCCAGCGTGTTAAGGGAGTCGTCGGTGGTGTTTCGCGCCTCGGACAGGTCTGCCGACGCGTTGACGGACACGTTGGCGCCGGTCAGGTTCGCCGCGTGGGCGAGCATGCGGCGCAGCGTCTCCGCGTTGCCCGGTCTGGTGCGCACGTAGATCGCGCTGATCCGGCCGATCGCCTCGGCCTGATCCGGGTGACTGGCCTTCGCCTGCGCCGAGCCGACGATAACCGACGAATCGAGGTTCTGCGCCTGCGGCACCGGGGCGAGGATGCCGACGACCCCGTACCATGCGTCGTCGATGAGGACGCGGTCGCCGACCTCGGTGACGCCGAGCCGGTAGGCGGCCTCGGAGCCGAGCACCGCCACGGGCAGATGCTGGTTGTTCTCGTCGATGCCATGCCCCTGCGCGACCCTCGCCCCGACGGCGTCCAGGGCGCCCGGCCGCATGACCGTCAGCGCCAGGGCGTTGCCGTTGGACTTGGGCACGAACTCGTTCTTGAAGATCCTCGCGCTCTCCGGCGCCGTGTCGAACACGCCCACCCGTTCCACCTGCGGCTGGCGTGCGATGGTCTCGGGCGCGTACTCGGGCAGGGGCACGGGCTGCTGTGCGGCGTCACGCCCCTCAGACACGACCTGCAGGTTCGCGCCGAGCGCGTCTAGACGGGCGAGCAAAGCCGCCTGGTTCGACGCGGCGATGCCCGAGAGCGCCACGTATGCGGCCACGCCGAGCGCGATGCCCAACGCGGCGAGCACCGTGCGGGACATGCGTCCGGTGGCTCCGATCCATGCCGTGTGCATGAGGTCCGCGAATCGTGCGGCCAGCGGACGTCCCGACGGGCGTGCCGTTCGTGTGATGTCGGTCATGCGCTCCTCCCCTCGGTCTCGTCGGCGTCCGTGTCATCGTGCCGTGTGTTACGCGGCAGTTCGGTCACGACGCCGTCCTGGATGTGCAGCCGTCTCGGGAATCGGGCGGCGATGGACGGGTCGTGGGTGACGACCACGAGGCTTGCCCCGTCGTCCGCCGCGCCCAGCAGCAGGTCGATGATCGCGTGCCCGGTGGCGGTGTCGAGCGCGCCGGTCGGTTCGTCGGCGAAGATCACGTCCGGGTTTTTGGCGAGCGCGCGGGCGATGGCCACGCGCTGCTGTTCGCCGCCGGAGAGCTGCGGCGGCCGGTGTCGCAGGCGTTCGCCCAGTCCGACCCGCTGCAGGGCGTTGACGGCGCGTGCTCGCCGGTCGCGTCGCGGGAGGGGCGTGTATTGCAGTCCGGTCGTCACGTTCTCGAGCGCGCAGACGGTGGGGATCAGGTGGAACTGCTGGAACACGAAGCCGATGCGTGTCGCGCGCAGGGCGCTGCGGCGCCGCTCCCCCATGGCCGCGACGTCCTCGCCGCCGTAGCGCAGAGTTCCCGTGGTGGGCATGTCGAGCGTACCCAGGAGGGACAGGAGCGTCGATTTGCCCGAGCCGGACGGTCCGACGATCGCGATCCGTTCGCCGTGTTCGATCGCGAGCGATGTGGGGTGCAGGATCTCCAGCGGGCCGGCGTCCCGTCCCGGATAGCTTTTCGTGGCCCGGTCGAGTTCGAGCAGGGCGGTCATGAGACGACCACCTTGTCGCCGGCCTTGAGTCCGTCGGCGCGGGTCAGCTGCACCTGCGCGTTCGCGACGAGGCCGAGTTCGACGGGGATGCGTTCGAGCCGCTGCCCGCGCACCACATCGACCGCGTATGTGCTGCCGGCGGAGGCGATGATCGCGGTGACGGGCACGATCAGCGTCTCCGCGGCGTTCGCGTTCGCCGCGTTCGGGATGACGAGCTGCACGGAGGTCGCGCCGAAGCTCGCCACCTGCGTCTGGTCGGGGAAGTCGACGCGCGCCGACGGCGAGGTGACCTGCCCGTCCTTGCCGGTGGACTGACCGCCCTGGTCGACGGCGGCGAGCGCGGTGTCGATGGTCGTGTTGTTCGGCAGGATGACCTGCACCTTGTCGCCCGCTTTGAACGTGGCGGCCTGTGTGGCGGTGAGTGTGGCCTCGACGTGCAGCGCGACGCCGGTGTATGTGCCGGGGCTCACGTTGGTTTCGCCGAGTCTGGCGGTGACGGTTTTGATGCGTATGGGGGCGGTCGCGGCGAGCGCCACGGATCCGGGTTCGAAGACGCCGGTCACCCGGTCGCCTGTGAGTCCGAGGGTTTTGGTCTGCCATTGGCGTATGGCTTCGCGGGTGCGCCAGTCGAAGTGCGCGTTGGGGGCGGCCTTGAAGTAGCCGAGTTCCTGCAGGTTCGTTTCGAGTTGGGTGACGTCGGGCCCGTCGGGCACGTCCACCTGGAGGGTGCGCCAGAACGGACGCGCGCCGTGGAACAGCGGCACGGTCACGCCGTCCATCTCGTACACCTGTTGGCCGGTGGCGATTTCGGCGCCGGGCGTGGGCAGCTGGGTGATGGTGCCGGTCGCCGTTTGGAATTCGGATGGTTCGTCGTATTGGAGGGTGCCGCCGAGCCGGGTTTCGGCGTTGAGGATTCCTGTGGTGACCGGCTGGGTACGCAGCGTGCTCACGTCGACGGTCGTGCCGGACGAGGCGTGCGCGCCCGTCGACGTTGCCGTTCCCGTACGGCCGGGGCCGGTCATGTCGGCGATCAGCGTCCACGGTTTGGTGAACGCACACGCGGCGATGAGTCCCGCGACCGCGACGCATACGGCGATCATGGTGATGATCCTGCGCGTCCTGCCGATCCGTCTTGCTTCCGTCCGTGTCATCGTGTGTCCTTCTGCGTGTGCGTGGTCGTTCGTGTGGTCGTCGTCCCGGCCGTCATTGCGTGGTCGTCGTGCTGTCGCCGCCGTTCGCCTCGTCCATCACCTTCATGTAGTCGTAGCCGAACTCTTCGGGCGTGCCGTCGAATCCGAAGGTGATGCGCGTGTCCCCGACCGGGCATTCCCTGAAGAAGCGTCTGAGCTCGTCGGCCTTCACGGTCCGTGGGATGAGGATCGTGGTCGGCTCGTCGCCGCTCGGGTCCGCGACCCAGCCGAAGCCCTTGTCGCGCGCCTTCCTCGCGAAGTCGAGCGCTGCGCGCTTGTCCTCCTCGCTGTACGTGGGCTGCCCCGAGGCGAGGTCCTGCGCGGGTTGGGAGAAGTTCGGGTGCTTCGCCTCGCAGTCCGCGTAGTCGGCCCGCTTCGACTCGTACGGTGTGCCGGCGAGCGCGGTGGAGTCCTTGAAGGCGACCCATACGGTGCCGTTGTCGAGCGAGGTGAACATGGCGTTGGCGTAGAGCTGTTGGGTGGCGCTGTCGGTGCCGATGCTCATGCCGGTGTCGTCGGTGGTGACGGGGTTGCCGGTGCGGTCGATCATGCGCAGCTCGGCCATGTTCCTGACGGTGGGGGCCTTGGCTTTGCCGGATGCGTCGGGTGCACCGGGGCCGACGTCGGTTCGCGCATCGAGGCCTTTGGAGGTGAGGCAGGCGACGAATCTGCGGGCGGTCTCGTCGACGGGGAGGTTGCTGGCGGTGTCGGTGGCGTTGGCGTCGTCTCCGGCGCCGGGGGTCGCGGTGCCGGATGCCGGGCCGGCGCAGGCGGCGAGCGCGAGGAGGAAGGCGGCGGATATGGCTGCCGCAGTGGTTGCGGTGAGGGGGCGGTTGCGGGTCATCACGAGTCTCCTTGGGTGGTGTCCGTTGGGACGTGTGGTCGGGTGGCGTCGCGTCCCATTCAACCGGGTGCTTCGTCGCGTGTCGGTGTGGGTCGGGTTTACCTTCGGCTTACCTGCGTCGGATGGCTTGCGTGCCGTCCTACTGCTGTCCGTCGGTGGTGTCGCAGCCGGGGCCGGGGTTGAATTCGCAGTACACGTCGTTGAGGTTCTCGCTCCACGTTATGCCGAAGGGCACGCCGTTGTAGGTGGGCCAGTCGTCGCCCTTGTAGGTGCGCAGGAACCGTCTGAACTCCTCCTTGGAGGTGGTCTCGGGGATGATCACGCTGGCGTGCGTTCCCGTGTTGGTGGGGTCGGGGTCGGGATACCAGTCGAATCCGGCGGCGCGCGCCTTGCGGGCGAAGTTGAGTTCGGCCAGCGCCACTTCGGGGTCGGCGTGCTGGCTTCCCGAGAACGGCGGCTGCGCGAAGTCGGGGTTGGCCTGTTCGCAGGCGGCGTAGTCCTGTTGCTTGGCGGCATAGGGGGTGCCGGCGAGTTCGGCCGATGTCGTGAAGCCGATCCATAGACCGTCGTCGTCGGTAGCGCGCAGTCGGACGTTGGGATACAGGCTGTCCGTGCCGTTCTCGTCCGTGGTGTCCGCGCCGGCCATGTTGCCGGATTGGTCGAGTCTCCGGACGACGACGGTGGACTTGGGTATGTCCTTCGCGGGCATGCTCGAGGTGGCGATCGAGTACGATTCGACGGTTTTCGCGTCGATGCCCTTGTCGGTCAGGCATGCGACGAACCGTTTGGCGGTGTCCTCCAGACGGGCGTTCTCGGCTTTCGCGGCGTCGCTGATGCCGGCGCTTGCGCCTGCACCGGTCGCGCCCGTGGCGCCGGTGCCGGCCGCGTCGGCGTCCGGCTTCGTCGAGCATGCCGCCGCCCCAAGCAGGCATGCGACGGCGAGCGCCGATGCGATGATCCTACGTGTTACGCCCGCGTGGAATGTGTGTGTGACCGTGCCCATGGTGGTGCTCCTTCGCTCCATCCGGCCGTCATGCGTGGCCGTATTCCCATAGTAGTCCTTTTGCGACCTCGCGCATGATCGCCGGATAGCGGCTCGTCGACGGTGCCGTATCGGTGGGAACCTTCCTTACCCTCGCCTTACCGTCGCCGCGGGAGGATAATGGCGATACGGAAAGGACGGACCGCAGGACGCCGTCGGAAGCACGGGGACAAGGAGCGTGGGGACGCATGCGGATACTGATCGTCGAGGACGACCGTGAGCTGGCGGCCGCGTTGGATGACGCGCTGCGCTACGAGGGGTATGCGACCGACGTGGCCATGACGGGCGTCGAGGCGCTCAAGGCGCTGGCCGACACGGACATCGACATCGTCCTGCTCGACCGCGACCTGCCCGTCCTGTCCGGAGACGCGGTGATGGCGACGATCGCCGCGAACCGCATCCCCGTCGCCGTGATCATGCTCACCGCCGCGACCGACGTCAGCGACAGGGTCAGCGGGCTCGACCTGGGCGCCGACGACTACCTGACCAAGCCGTTCGCCTATCCGGAGCTCCTCGCGCGCATCCGCGCCCTGCAGCGCCGCACCGGCAAGGGCATTGCCACGGCCGCCGTGTTCACCCGCGGCGACCTGACGCTTGACACCACGCGCCGGCTCGTGTTCCGCGACCACGGGCGCACGCTCGTCAAACTCACCCCCAAGGAGTACGGCGTGCTCCTGGAGCTCATGCGCGCCGACGGCGGCTACGTGAGCGTGGACGAACTCCACAGAAGCGTATGGGACGCCGGCCCGGACGTCGAGGCCGCCGACGTGGTCAAGACCACCATGTACTCGCTGCGACGCAAACTGGAGGACCGCGACCTGATCGTCTCCGCGCGCGGGGAAGGATACCGGCTCGCATGACCCGCAACCACGACCACGGTCACGACCAGCCGCCAGCCAAGGCGCGGACCAGCATCCGAAACCGCGTCTCCCGCATCCTGCGCCGGATCGCCGGCAGGCTCACCCCGCGCACGTTCCGCGCCAGACTCACCATCGCGATCAGCGTCGTGTTCCTCATCGCCCTCGGTTCGGCGGCCATCGTGCAGACCGTCATCATCAACGGCATGTTCTCCTACGCGATGACCATCTCCTACGAGAACGGGCAGAGCGGCGGGCAGAGCACGCAATCGGACGTCGGCACCGGCGGGACATCGACGGACGACGACTTCCTGTCCGCGCAAGGCTGGAGCGCAGGATCCCTCCCCGGTACGCGGCAACAGCCGGACGCGGACGACCCGCTCCTTCTCGGCTCCTCCAACGGCAAGGGAGAGGGGGCGGTCACCGGAAGGACCAACGGCGAACCCTATCATCTCGACTGGGGCGGCGACGGATCGTTCACCATCACCACACCGTACGGAATCTCCATATGGAACCGGGACGCCATAACCAACGGACTGCGCATCAGCGCCGCCGTCATCTTCGTGTTCTTCGGCGTCACCAGCATCCTCGTCATCTGGACCGTCACCTCACGCATGTCCCGCAGGCTCAAATCCATCAGCGAACAGGCGGCCGCACTCGACCCGAACGACCTCGGCACGCGCATCGACACGGACGGTGCGGGACACGGACGAGGCGAAGACGAGATCACCAGTCTCGGCGACTCCATCAACGGCATGCTCGACCGCATTCAGGCCGCCTCCGAAGCGGAGCGGCGGTTCGTGTCCAACGCGTCGCACGAACTGCGCACCCCCATCGCCGCCGTAGAAACGAACCTCGACGCGCCCCTGGCGCAGGGACGCTTCCCCGAGGACGTCGAACCGTCCGTCCGCCGGGCGCTCGCCGCCAACCGGCGTGGCGCCGAACTCGTCGACGCGCTGCTCACCCTCTCGCGCATCCAAAGCGGCGCATACGGCAAACTCACCGCAACGGGAACGGAGAACGGGACGCACGACGCAACGGGCGCACGCGTCACTGGCCTCACTGCGTGCGTGGATGACGCGCTCGCCGACATGGAACACGACATCGACGCACGGCACATCGGCGTGACCGTCGACGCCGCAGACGACGTTACGGTCAAAGCCGATCCCGCGCTGATGTGCCTCGCCGTCGGCAACCTCATCCGCAACGCCGTCGTGCACAACACGGATGACGGTTCGATCACGGTGTCGATCGATGCGGCGGACTCCGGCGAGGTCTCGCTCACCGTCGCGAACACCACCGACGAGCAGCTGCCTGACGACCTGGACGAACTCGTCCAGCCGTTCCACCGTGGCGTGAACTCGCGTATCAGCGCCGTCTCCGGCGTGGGGCTCGGCCTGTCCATCGCCGATGCCGCATGCACCGCGATGAATGCGAAGCTGCGCCTGTCGAAGGAGGCGGCGGCGAAGGATGGCACCTTCATCGCCACGATATCCGGCCTATCCGCGATTTCGTCTTGAGCAGTTAGAGGTTGTTAGGAGAAGCCGCCGGGCGATCGTCGTATCGGCGAACCGCAGCGAGCAGTCGTCCGATTTGGGGTTGCCCAGCGGTTCGATGGTGCCGAACCAGACGAGGGAATCGTCGAACACGACGAATTCGCTGCAGGATTCGACGGCGTGCACCGTGCATCCCAGCGCTCGGAGCCTGTCCATGTTGCGTTCGGTACGCTTGCGCGAAGCCGGTGTTGCCGTGGGCGCGAGGCGCACGGTGACGTCGATGGTCACTCCCCTGCCGACCGCTTTGAGAATCGCGTCGTCGACTTGTTTGATGGCGCGTTCCGATAGGTATCCGGCTTGGACGGTCATCGTGCGACTGCAATGTTCGATGTCGTCACGGAACGTCTTGAGGAATCCCGCAACGGTGATGACAGGCGTGACCTTGCCGATATCCATCGGATTCCCATGTTCTGAATCGCCTAGTGTCGATTTGCGTTCCATCAGCGCCTTTGTCTTTGCTTGTCGCATCGCGTCGGTCCGGACTTCTTCGGACAGTAGCGGTTCGTACCCCTGCGCCATGTATGCCTTCAGCCGTTTGCGATACATGCTGGCGGCCATGGGCACGGTTACGTCGATGTAGTCGTAGACTCGCACCTCACGTTTGCCGTCGTTGTCTCGGTGCAGGCGGCCCACATATTGGGTGACGGCCGCTTCCACTGACACCGGAGCGGCGAGCAGCAGCGTGTCCAGTCGTTTCTGGTCGAATCCCTCACCGATATAACTGCCCGTCGCCACGACCGCAAGACGTTCATCCACAGGGATACCCGCAAGCCGTTCGAGATTGGTCTGCCGCGTCTTCCTGGAATCGGCCCCGTACAGGAGAATCACGTGCTCGCATCCGCGTTTGCTCAACCCGTCGGCGAGCGCCTTCGCATGTTCGATGCGTTTGGTGAGCAGGAGCGGTGTGCGATGTTCTTCGATGACGTGCATGGCGTCGTCGAGGATCATCGCGTTGCGTTGCGCGTTCGCGCATGCTGCTTCGAGATAGTCGTGGTATCCGTATGGTTCGGTGAGATCGAGGTTGACGGGTGTGAAGCGTGGGACGAATCGGCGTGTGAATTGTTGTGCTGCCATCTGGGTACTGACGTCGACGATGTGGCGGACCGGTCCGCATTGCATGATGGTGATGGGTTGCATGCCGTCGTCGCGTTTCAGTGTGCCGGTGAGTCCGTAGACGTGTTTGGCGGTGGTTTCGCGTGCGATGGCTTCGGTGTCTATGGATGCTACATGGTGGCATTCGTCGAAGATCACCATGCCGTAGTTCCTGACAATGTCTCTGACTCGCTTGTCTCCGGGCGCGTCGCCTTTTTCAAAGAGTGATTGCGCGAGTGCGATGTCGATGATGCCGTTGGGTTCGTTGCGTCCGGCTCCAATCTGTCCGATGATGCCGCGTTGTTTCCGGCTGATTCGTCCGGTTTTGGTCAATCGTGGAGGCAGTGTGGCTGTGATGTCGAGGAATTGTCCGAGTCGTTCCTTCCATTGGCTGAGCAGAGCGGATGACCGCACAATGATCAGCGTGCTGGTTCGGCGTTCGGCGATGAGGTCCGCCGCGATTACTGTCTTGCCGAATCCTGTCGGTGCAATGAGTATGCCGTCGTCATGGTCGAGCATGGCTTTCGCCGCGATGGCCTGTTGTTGGTTCAGTTGTCCGGTGAATGTCGCTTGGATGGGTTTGCCTGTATTCCGCTCGTCCTTGTAGGTTACGGTGGTTCCGGTTGCGCCGAGCAACGTGTTCAGCGATTCCCTGCATCCGCGTGGCAGGAGGATTTCATCCGTGGTTTCTTCGCTACGGTGGATGATGCGCGGCTTGTTGTAGACGGGCTGGCGCATGGCTTGTGCCCGGTAGAAATCCGGGTTGGCGAATGCGGCCAGTCGTCGTATCGCGTTGAGTGCGTGTGCCGTCATGCCGGCTTTCGGTATGACCAGCATGTTGCGTTCGATGATGGTGATGGTCTGTGGAACATCTGGTGGGGTGAGTGTTCCGCTGCGGATTGTGGAATGGTTCTTGTCCGGCTGATCGGATGACCGTTTGCCGTTGGTGGCTGAAGTTGTGGAATCCTCCTGACGAACGAGTCTGCCCAACGGTCCGCCGTTGTTTTGGGCTTGGGCGGCGATGGCATGCACCTGTTCTGGCGTGATGCGGCTGATCGTGGACAGATACGCCCATTGGTCGGGATATGCGTCGAATTGCTCGTCCACGAACACGCTGTTCCCCTTGTCGCGCGCCATGCGCTGCAGGGGCAGGGCGATCAGGTTGCCGAATCCGCCTGTGGGCAGGGTGTCCTGATTGGGGAACATACGGTCATATGAGCGGAATCTGATGTGCGTCAGATCGGAGGCTTCGGTCAGCAGCGTTTCTCCCATGCGGCGGGCTTCGGCGGCTTCGATGGGTTCGGTGAAGAACAGCCATAGGTGTCCGCCATCACCGGATCGAGATCGTTCCATGGACGGACTCAGACCGTGTTGTTCGCAGACGCGACGTGTCGCCGTGATCTCGTCCCGCCACCCGTCGTCGTCGAAGTCGATGGCGAGAAACCAGACTGTCGATTCCTTGGACATCGGATACAGGCCCACGACGTTGGTCATTCTCTCATCTCGTTTGGTGAAGTGATCGAGGAGCACCTGATCGGTCAACGGCTTGCATCGGCGTTGGTCCGGCGGCGTGGGAACACGTTTGCCGTTGGCCAACGCAGTCCACTCGTTCCATGCGGCCGGAGCATAGCCGACCTTGCCGGTCTTCCTGCTCATGAACCCGTGCGCGTACACATCGTCGCGGCCGCGGAACAGGGAGCGGAATAATCGTATTTTCAGCTCTGGCTTGCTGCGGGCGGTGACGGTGGGCTGTGGCGCGCACGCGTCGGCCCGTATGTCTCGCGAGATGGATCCGAAGCATGCGGATTCCGGGTGCTTCGGCTTGTCTTGATTCCGATGCGCGTATTCATGTGCGCCTATGTCCCATTCGGATCGGGGCACGTATACGAGTGCTTCGGCCTCCGAGCCGCCATGAGAGCCGGACGCTCGATGCGTCCCGACCGCAACGCCGTCTTCGCCGACAAGATGGCACAGCACTATCGGAGATGCTTCGCCTCCAACGTGCTCGACGACATCGTTCATCGCGTAAAGCCGGCCGGACAGTATGGCATGTGATCCCGTCATATTAGACGTGCTCCTTCGACGACGTTTCCTCTCGCCAACCCTACGTTGCCATGTCGGCGCTGCACTGGAACGGAACAGGCATGCTCGTGCCCAGCATGTCCGAGGAAGAGCTTTTTCAATGCATGACTACCATGTTGACATGGTGCGCTCAATTGTGTCCAATCGGACCGCGGCGGTTCGTGCATTAGAAGCAGGCCCAGTCGTGACCAGCCAATGACCTTCGAGAGGGGAAAACCGATATGCAGGTGAATACGTGGGACGACATGCATCGCGCGGCGATGCGGGTGCTGAGTCCTCGTGCCGTTTCGAACATGGTGGAGGCCGGAGGCGTCGCCGCGGCCGTGGAGTCCCTCTCCGGGCGGATCTACGTGGGTGTCTGCGTGGATACCGCATGCGCGCTCGGTGTGTGCGCGGAGAGGAACGCACTGTTCAACATGATCACGAACGGTGAGGATGCGTTTCGTCGCGTGATCGCCGTGGACCGTGACGGCAAGGCCGTCGCCCCCTGCGGCGCCTGCCGTGAGCTCATGGCCCAACTGATGCCTGAGAGCTATGGGCAGGTGGAGATCATGATGGATTACGAGCGGGCTCGGATCGTCACGTTGGGTGACCTGACGCCGCAATGGTGGATTTGAGTGGCTACGATCTCGGTCCGGGGCCGTAGCCACTCAAATCATTTACGCCAAGGAGGCGCCCATCTGCCTGATGCGGTCGAGATGGCGTGCGGCGGCCTCACGCTTGGCTGGATCGTCATCGCCCATCGACAGGCCGTCGACGTAGACGAGCTTGGCATCCTTCACGTCGCAGTACTTCATGAGGGTCTGGCGGCGGATCTGGTTGTCCAACGCCTCGCCGATGCCGTCGGACTCGTACCAGGATTCCGTGCCGCCGGTCAGAAGGATCACGCGCACCGTCTTGCCGGCGAGCGCGCCGGGCGTGCCGTCCGCGTGGTAGGCGAAGCCGCGGCAGATGACGCGGTCGAACAGACCCTTGACCATGGCTGGCATGGTGTACCAGTAGACGGGGAACACGAGGGCGATCACGTCGGCTGCGGCGAGTTTGTCCTGGATGGCGGCCACGTCGGCGGGGACAGGACCCTTGCCGAGGTAGTGGGCGCGGTCGGCGGACGAGTAGACGGGGCTGAAATCCGTGTCGTACAGGTCCAGGATCTCGGCCTTGCCGCCTTGTTCGGCGTAGCCCTGCGCGAAGGCCCTGCCGACGGCGTTGGTCAGGCTGATGTGTTCGGGGTTGGAGGTGATGACGAGTGCGGTGTTGCTCATGCCTTCAATCCTTGCCGTCGATCTGGACGATGAGGGGTGCGGGAGGTCGGTTTCGTTCACCTGTCGGTCGCGGGTCCAAACGCGTATTCGTCGATAATCTGATAGGTGTAAGGGTGGCAAGGCCATATCCAGTGGTTCTGAACACAGGGAGGAACGACATGACCGGTACGACGAAGACGAACGAATCGACGAAGGCGCTGATCGTGGTGGACGTGCAGCCGACGTTCTGCGAGGGCGGCGAGCTCGGCGTGGAGGGCGGCAACGCGGTCGCCGAACGGATCGCCGCATACGTGCGGCGGCATCGCGGCGACTACGCGTTCATCGCCACCACGCAGGACTGGCACATCGAGCCGGGAGCGCACTGGTCCGAACATCCCGACTTCGTGGACACGTGGCCGGTGCATGGCAGGGCGGGCAGCCCGAACGCGCGTCTGCATCCCGCGATCGAGGGGCTCGATATCGCGCATCACTTCAAGAAGGGACAGTATTCTGCCGCCTACTCCGGTTTCGAAGGCATCGAGGACAACACTGATCACATCCAAAGCCGCGCCGAGGTCGAGGCCGCGCAGGAGGCTGGTCATACGCTCGCCAATGCGCTCAAGGACGCAGGCGTCACGCGGGTTGACGTGGTCGGCATCGCCGAATCGCACTGCGTCAAGGAGACCGCGCTCGACGCGCTCCGCCTCGGATACTCCGTCACCGTGTTCGAGGACCTGACCGTTCCGGTCAGCGAGGAGCTGGGCGTAGCCGCACGCGGGGAGATGGCTGGGGCCGGCGTCACGCTCGCCGAATCACAGGCCGAGACGCGATAGCGGCGGAGTCCGGACGTTCCCGGATGACGACGTCATGCCTTCCGGGAATATTCCGCCATAAGCAAGATGAATACCGGCATCGGCATAGCACATGTGTCGAAACGCCATAATGTTGAAGGCAGGGACGGCAGAGGAACCGTCCGGCACCCGCCGGGGACGACGGGCGAGCGAAGACACGAACCGAAAGGACGATCATGAGCGACAAGCGTGTGAAGGTCGGCGACAGCGACCTCGAGGTGTTCCCGCTGGTACTGGGTGGCAACACGTTCGGTTGGACCAGCGACGAGGCGACGAGCCGCAGGGTCCTTGACGAGTACGTGGAGGCCGGCGGTAACTTCATCGACACGGCCGACGTGTATTCGGCGTGGGCGCCGGGCAATGCGGGCGGCGAATCCGAGATCATCCTCGGTCGCTGGCTCGCCGTGCGAAACAACCGCGACAAGGTCGTCATCGCCACGAAGGTCAGCGAGCACCCGCAGTACAAGGGCCTTGGCCACGACAACGTGATCGCCGCCGCGAACGAGTCGCTGCTGCGCCTCGGCATCGACACGATCGACCTGTACTACGCGCACTTCGACGACAAGTCGACCCCGCTCGAGGAGACGGCCGCCGCGTTCGACGAGCTCGTCAAGGCAGGCAAGGTCCGTGCGATCGCCCTGTCCAACTACACGGCCGACCGCATCGAGGAATGGTTCCGCATCGCCCGCGAGCACGGCTACGCGCTGCCGGTCGCACTGGAACCGCACTACAACCTCGTCACCCGCGGCAACTACGAGCGTACGCTCGCCCCTGTCGCCGAACGCGAGAACCTCGCGGTGTTCCCGTACTTCTCGCTGGCCGCGGGCTTCCTGACCGGCAAGTACCGTTCCGCGGCGGACGCCGAGGGCAAGGCGCGTCAGGGCATGGTCGCCGACTACCTCAACGCCGACGGCTTCGCGCTGGTCGACACGCTCGACGAGGTCGCCAAGGCGCACGACGTGGCGATCGCCACGGTCGCGCTCGCATGGCTGCGCCACCGCCCGCAGGTCGCCGGCCCCATCGCCTCGGCGCGCACGCCCGAGCAGCTGCCCGCGCTTCTCGCCTCCGTGGACCTCGACCTGACCGCCGACGAGGTCGCCGCGCTCGACAAGGCATCCGAGCCGTTCGCGAAGTGAGTGCAGGAGGATCTCGAATCCCGACGTGATTCAGACAATGGAAAGGACATCATCATGCAACGGCCGATCGTGACCGACGAACGGTTCCTGAGCGTCGCCTCGCAGCCGGCGGCCGACACCGATGAGGATCGTCGGATCGCCGCGGACCTCGCGGACACGCTGGCCGCGCACGCCGACGCGTGTGTGGGACTTGCCGCGAACATGATCGGCGAACGCAGACGGATCATCGTGTTCCATGACGAAGCGACCGGCCGGAACATGACGATGTTCAATCCCCGTATCATCGCCCGCAGCGGCGAATACCATGCCGAGGAGGGGTGCCTGTCGCTTGCCGGCAGACGCTCCGCCGTCCGCTACGAGCGGATCACCGTCACCTATGCGAGCCGCAGGTTCCGCGAGCTCACCGCCACGTTCGAGGGATTCACCGCGCAGATCATCCAGCATGAGATCGACCACTGCAACGGCGTGCTGATCTGACGTCCGGACGATCGTCAGAACAACGTCGGCGTCTCGACCCGGGGTGGCGGATATGGATGAGCCGGCTTCCATCCGCCGCCCCGGGGCGAACGGCGCGACCTCATGGAAGGTGAGCCGCCGGGACAGTTCGATGCCATGAGGTCGCACATCCGCGAACAATGACGCGCCGTCGATCGCACGGTCAAGCCACGTGGCGATCAGCCCAGCATCCTTGCCGAGGCGGATGCTCCGGGCCGGCAGGGAGCTCAGTCCAGCCTGTTCGCGTCGATGACGCGGTCGTCCAGGAACCAGTAGTCGTGCGGGTCGCCGCGCAGGGCGGTGAACGGCACCGGCGTCACGCCCGCGGCGGTGGCCTTGTCCAGCAGGTATCCGCGCACGATCCACGGGTACTCCAACACCCCGGAGTGCAGGTCGATGATGTTCTCGATGGTCTCACCGCTTACCCCGAAATCTCTGCCGATCTGCTCGGCGGTCAGGCCGAGCAGCCTCATGTTCTCCCGAAACTCACGAATCGTGTTCGCCCGCTGCTCACTCGTCAACGACATCTCAATACTCCCCTTCCTTATTCTGTTTTCCATGGATTACCGTGTGCGTTCTCGGTATCAAGCTGCATTGAAATCCAAGATAGTACTGCTTCACATCAGCGGGTGGTGGGCTTCCAGTTCGCAGATGACGCCGGTCTCCTTGCGGATCCATTCAGCGGCCTGCAACGCGGCGATGTTCCACAGCGCGTACGGCATGCCGCCGAAACCGGGGTGTTCGGCCCAGAAGGTCAGATTGTCGCCGTATGCGACGAGTCGGGTGCCGTCCGCAACCGGCATCGCGGCGTGATAGATCTGGTTGGCCAGCGTCGCGACGAACTCGTTCGCCGCACCCAATGTGTCGACGAGATGCTGGTCGGCCGTGGCCGGCGGCCCGACAATTTCCCATGATTCGACGTCCGCGGCGTCCCACTGGGCGTTCTCGCCGTTCACCTTGTTCTCGATCGTGACGAACAGTCTGGCGAACTCGTCCGAGGTCAGCCCGGTCACCCTGCGGCGCGTGGACAGTTCGATCGGCGTCATGCCGTCTCCTTTCGGTTCATCCGGACGGCTACGCCAGACCCTCGTAGAGGTAGAAGGTCTCCGGGGCGTCTCCGTACAGGGCCGCGCGCCGGCCGCGAAGCCGGGACAGGCCGCGGTGGTCGTAGAAGCCGACGTCGCATCTCGTGTCGGTGAACAGGAAGTATCGACGCACCCCGGCCTTCCGGAAATCCTCCATCGCGCGGTCGAACAGGATGCGGCCGATCCCGCAGCCGCGGAGTGACTCGTCGACGAGGAACAGCACCACCTCGGCGTCGAACTTGGATTGGACACCGTGCAGCAGCTTCGCGTCGATGTGCGTCAGGGACAGCATCTTGCGCAGGCCGTCACGGCCTTCGGCGGATGGCAGCAGCGAGGCGGCCAGACGCAGGATGGATTCGCGATGCCAGTTGAACAGCCGACGGCGCGACCGCGCTCCGGGCACGTCGACGTGCGTGGCGATGATGCCGACCGGCTTGCCGCCATGCTGCGTAACCAAAGCAGAGGTGGAGTCCGACATGCTGTAGTGCAGGTCGATCATGGCGAGTCGACTCGCGCATGACGGGCTCAGCCCCGGTTCGGCGTACCACATCCGACGCAGCATCTCGGCGAGCGCCGGGTAATCCGTCCGACGCAGCGGACGCAGGACAATGGAGTCGTTCATGCGACCCATTGTCCCACATCGCATATTGGTCAGTACACGGAGTATCCGCCGTCGACCTGCAGGTTGACGGCGGTCACGTACGAGGAGACGTTGCTGGCGAGGAACAGCATCGCCGTGGAGATGCCGCAGCTGTTGGGTCGAGACTTAACGACCGCAATTCATATGTAATCAGCTATTATATGCAATTCTGTAGACGATTCTCTCATATGAAAGTTTCAATCATATGAAACAAAAACGCGAGGCGCGATTGATCCGATACTCGTCAAACCGCTGATTTTCAGCCGATTTAATTCATGTGATAGATATATTCATATGAATCAAAACGAGGTGTGACGGCCTTAGCTCGGGGGAATATCCGAGCCCTCAGTGCAATACTGTCGCCATGGCCTCGGAGACGATCGTGACCAGCAGGTCGGCCTTGTCTTCCTGCTCGCTTTCGCAACGATGCGACCACTCCAGCAGCGTCTCGATCATGCTGTCGATGAGGCAGGAGATCGACAGGCGCACGGCAAAGTCGACCGGCGGCACGTCATCGCCGCCATCAACGGAGCCGTCGCCGACGGCAGAAGCATTGGAGGGCATGACCGCAGTGGAACCAGCACTCCCCCACTCGCGTGCGACGGCCGATGTCCATCGGGGCACTCGCGCATACAACGCCGCAAGCAGCGCCTCGTTGGATCGAACGATCCGCAGACGCGCCGCCAATTCCTCCAGCTGGTCGGATTCGACGGAACCGAGGACCTGCGGTATCACACGCCGCGCGAACGCGACCGGGGATGCGTCCTTACGCGCGCCGAGCTCACGCCTCAGATCGGCGAACAGCTCGCCATCGGCGGGAAGCCCGATGACCAGATCCTCCTTGGACGGGAAATACCGGAACAGTGTGATCTGCGACATGCCCGCCTCGGCGGCGATGCGCTGCGTGGTCACCGCGTCATAGCCGTATTCGTCGAACAGACGCATCGCGGTGTCCCTGATGGTCCTGCGCGTCGCCATCCGCTTGCGCCGCTGCCAGCGGGTCCTGGCGACGGCGGCCTTGACCGAGACGCCGCGTTGCGAGGATTGACGATCCGTCGTCCTCATCGCATCCTCGCCCTGCCCCGTACCGTTCTCGGCCATCGTGTTCCTCCCTTGGTCCACCCCGTGATTACCTGCATGTGATGTTTATCCGATGGTACCGGAGGCGCCGTCATCGGCGCATCATCGGCGGTCCGGACGGGTCACTTCGACGTCTGCGCCGGCTCCCGGACCTTGCCTTCGATGCGTTCCATCGTCATGGGTCTGTCTCCGCCGCTCCATACGGGCACGGTGTCAACGAGCGGATCATTGGTCTCCAATCCGAACCATTCGACCGGCCGGCTGACGGCGCGTTTGATCCATTGATAGCTGCGCACCAGCGTACGGTCCGAGTCCGGCAGGGACGATTCCGGGCTGACCACGCGATGCATGAGCACGTATCTGACGCTGCCGATGCCGAGGCGTTCGTTCCTATTGGCCAGCTTGGGCCATTGCGGTTCGATGCGGTTGATCTCGCCGCGGGAAAGCATGTTCGCCATGATGGCGTCCATGTACTGCCTCAGATAGAACTGAGGCTCCTTGTATCCGAGGATGATGATCACGCGATGCAGGTTCTGGCCGTAGGAGACGACCTTCCACCGGCGTTCGAACGGACGTTCGGACTGGATGAGGGTGACGATCCAGTAGGCATGGCCGCGATGATGGGTCATGCTGGCGGCCACGTCCTTCTCGACCTCCTTCATGCTCGGATCCGCGGTCAGGTACACGAGGTTGTCGGCCACCAGATCACGCCGCTTGTCCGCCATGGCGGCGGTGAGGATATGCGACAGATCCTCTGCGTGCACGTGCCCCCGGTCGGACGCCTCCAGCTGGCTACCACGCGAGCAGATGTGGAATACGCCGAACAGCACGCCCCAGATGAGCACCGTGATGTATCCGCCCTCCATGAACTTGGCCGCCGCGGCGGACAGGAACAGCAGCTCGATCGCCCCGAACAGCACGCATGAGACGACGGCGCTCAGCCGTTTGCCCCTGACACGCCACAGGAACTCGAACAGCAGCACGGTGATCATGAGCATCGCGACGGTCAGCGCCAGACCGTAGGCCGCCTCCATGGCCGACGAGGACCTGAAGTACAGCACCACGACGATGGTGAGCCCCGCGAGCAGCGCACAGGCGGAGGGAATGTAGATCTGCCCCTTGCTCACGCCCGGATAGCGCATGTTGAGACGCGGAAGCCAGTTCAGACCATCCGCCGCGGCGGTCAGGGTGAACGCGCCGGAGATCAGAGCCTGCGAGGCGATGACGCCGGCCGTCAGGGCGAGCACCACGCCGAACGGGCGGACCTGTTCGGGGATGATCTGGAAGAACGGGGCGGCGTCGGAGACGTTAGCGCGATGACCTTCCAGCATCCACGCGCCCTGACCGAAATAGGAGCAGATCAGCGTCAGGTTCACCAACGGCCAGCTGGCGCGGATGTTGCCGCGGCCCACATGGCCCATGTCCGCATACAGCGCCTCGGCGCCGGTCAACGCGAGGAACACGCTGCCCATGAGCGCCACTCCGGCCTTGTTCTCATGGGAGAACAGGAATCGGATGCCGATCGTCGGATCGAGCGCCTGGACCACGGTCCAGTCCCGGGTGACGATGTTCATGACGCCGATCACGGCGATGAACGTGAACCATACGGTCATGATCGGCCCGAACAGCGAACCGAGCCGGTTCGTTCCGGCATGCTGGCTCAGGAACAGCACGGCGATGATGGCGATGGCGATCATCACCGACAGCTCCTCGGACCAGTAGACGCTGCCGCCTATCGCGGGGATCGACGCGAGTCCCTCGACGGCGGAGGTGATGCTCACCGCGGGCGTGAACACGCTATCGGCGAGGAACGCCGCCGCGCCGATCATGGCGAACGGTGCCGCCTGCCTCCAATACCGGCGCACCGCGGCGAACAGGGCGAACACGCCTCCCTCGCCGTCGTTGTCGGCGTTCATCACGGTCCACACGTATTTGATGGAGACGACCAGCAGCATGAACCAGAACACCAGCGACAGCGATCCCAGGATCTGGAATCGGTCGAGCCGTCCGCCCTGGGCGAGCATCAGCGCCTTCGGCGCAT
The DNA here is from genome assembly GCF_008698085.1 of Bifidobacterium callitrichos. Lineage (NCBI taxonomy): Bacteria > Bacillati > Actinomycetota > Actinomycetes > Bifidobacteriales > Bifidobacteriaceae > Bifidobacterium > Bifidobacterium callitrichos. The sequence goes on along the minus strand of NZ_RZJP01000001.1, from coordinate 222,857 downwards.
AGATCGGACTTGTGCCCAGATCGCCATAGACGATGCCGACCGCGATGAGCATGCCGGCGGGCGTGGCCCTGTCGAACGGCTTCCTCTCCTGTCTCTCCCTCTTTCCCCTATTGCCTGTGACAGGATGTTGTCGAATGACACCCAGCATTGCTCATTCTCCTTCGGCCGATTCGGCCCGACGCATCAATATGCCATCCGCACCGAACGAACCCCAATGGGGCGGATGACATCCAGCGCCATATTGTAGACGCACCTGACCATCCCGCCTTCGACAGGTCGACGGGTGTCCACCAAGCGCGTCGCGCCACGAGCTTCGCATCCATCCGGCATATGCCCACCCGCATCGTCGCCGAAATCACGCATCCGGCGGAATCATGCGCCTATAGTTGTCGGCTAACGGCGCATCGTCCCGATACGCGCCCGGAATGATCGAACCGCCGACCGTAAGGAAAGGACAACCATGACCGACGCCAACGAAACCGGCGTGGCGCGCATGAGCGCCAACATTGCAGAGCCATCGACGAACCAGACGGGAACGAAGCCTGCCGTCCCCGCTGGAAGACAGCTGCCGGAGCCCTGCGAGAAGACCACGTTCCACAGCATGCAGGCCGAGGGTCACGAGATCCGCTACGCCGCGAAGGTTGGCACGATCCTCATCGACACGCCCAAGGTCAAGCCGGCCGCCAGCGTCTTCTACACCTCGTTCGAACTGCTCGACGCCAACGACAGGGTCAACCCCGACCGTCCGGTCACCTTCATCTTCAACGGCGGTCCGGGCTCGTCCACCACGTTCCTGCTCATGGGGTCGATCGCCCCGAAGCGCATCGACGTGCCGGACGCAGCCCCCGTGCCCGCGGCGCCCTATCATCTGGCTGACAACCCGCATACGCTGCTGCCGGCCTCCGACCTCGTGTTCATCGACGCGCCCGGCGCCGGCTTCTCCGAGATCCTCGACGCCGCCAAGCCGGAACTGTGGTCGGTGGACGGAGACGTGGCCGGTTTCAGCGCGTTCATCCGGGCCTACCTGAGCAGCCACCACCGCTGGAACTCCCCCAAGTACGTGCTCGGCGAATCCTACGGCACGACCCGAGGCGCCGCTCTCGCCTATCGTCTTCAGCAGGACGGGGTCGCCCTGAACGGCCTGACCCTCATCTCGAACATCCTCGACTACGCGTACACCCTCGATACGTCCGACCAGTTCTATGTCGGCTACTTCCCCACCTTCGCGTCGGTCGCCAGATATCACGGCCGTGCGGCGAATGACGTGGAGCTCGCCGCGCATCTCGAGGCGGCGCGTGCATTCGCGAACGGCCCGCTGCGTCTCGCATTGGCCGCGGGGGCTTCCCTGCCCGACGACGTCAAGCGTCAGGTCGCCGAACGCTATGCCGAGCTGACCGGTCTGAACGCAAAGTACGTGTACGACTCCGACCTGCGCGTGGTCGACATGCGCTTCCGCAAGGAGCTGCTGCGCGACGAGGGCAGGATCGTCGGCCGCTACGATGGACGCGTGGCCGGATACGACCTCGACCGGATGAACGATGAGGAGACGTTCGTCGTGGACGACGCGTTCCTCGATCCGGCGTATTCGAGCCTCGCCAACGCGTACCTGCGCGACGAGCTCGGCTGGGACAGGAAGCCCGAGCGCGTCGGATTCGCCGACTTCGACTGGAACGCCACCACCCCCGGCAAGGGCTGGACGTGGTGGCACAAGCAGCCCGACATGACCAAGTCGTCGTGGGGGCAGAACATCCCGTTCCCGAACGTGGTGCCGGATCTCGCCGCCGCGATCGCCCATCAGCCGACGCTCAAGGTGCTTATCGGCAACGGCGTCTACGACCTGTGCACGCCGTTCTTCCAGACCGAATACGACATCGACCATCTGGGACTGCCGAAGCCGTTGCAGGGCAATGTGGCATTCACCTACTACCCCGCCGGCCACATGCTGTACTCGTCCGAGCCAAGCCTCGCCAAGTTCTCCGACGACCTGAAGCGCTTCTATGCCGCCGACGTCGCGGGTCTGCGCGCGATCGACGAGCGGCCGTCCGTCTCCGTTCCCGGCATCCAGCTGTGATCGGAAGCCGGTTGACGATCAAATAATGATCAACGTGCTGTTGATTTAAGTGTGCGTCATTGAACGACACGTTGTTCAATGACGCACATGCCGCGGTGGTTTAGCGATGCCGCAGCAGTTCCCGCACTGTCATGATGCAGAACGCGACCGCCCATACCACCGGCATCGCCATGATGGAGAAGGCAAGAACGCGTGGCCATGAGGAGCCGGCCACGCCGGTGAGATTGGTCATGGCGGTCGAGACGTCGTACATGCCGTGGGCCACGATCAGCGGCGTGATCATGCCCATCCGGCGGTACAGCAGCACCGCGAGCACTGGCCAGACGGCGATGGCGAACGCGGCCCATCCGTAGTAGAGGTGGAACGGCACGCGCAGTCCGACCGCGACGCACGTGACCAGCCACCACGGAGCTCCCGCATAACGCAGACCGATCACGACGATGCCGAGCAGCACCAGTTCCTCGGTCGGACCGGCGAGGAACATGTTGATGCAGTAGAGCATCGCCGCAAGATCGTTCTCGTAACGGGCGGCGAACGGATAGTCGTAGAACGGCGTACGGATGATCGCGGAGACGAGATCGATCGAGGCGAATCCGGCGAGCATGCACCAGCAGTAGGCGAAACCGGTACGCCACCAACGCCGCCACCGCAGGGCCGAGCCGGTTCCGGTCAGGGACCGCCCATCCGGAACGAACACGAATCCGCATGCGCGCCATCGAAGAAGCAGAAACACCATTGCGGCGACGCTGGTCAACAGCAGGTTGTCGATCAGATGCCGACTCTGCCCATACACGGTGACCATCCCGGGTCTGGCTGGTCCCGCGCCCCCGGTCAGATCGCGGATCGCGACCTGAATCCCGTCACCCCAGCCGTATGCGTATAGCGGCGCAATGCACAGACAGACGATGACGGCCGTGATCGCACGGTGCCGCTCGACGGGACACACCCGTTCGTCCAGCGCATTCGATTGCGCGAAACCCTGCGCGAACTGCGATGGAACAGTCCGCCACCATGCCATGTGATCCGCCATGCCAGCCACTCTACGTCCATGTACGTCCGTTCGTCCACACACGACGCGAAGCCGATCACGCAAAGAAGGCGACGACGAATCAGGGAACATTTCAGGGCTCTCCCCGATGCCCCTGATGACGATTCACACACACCGATCTGCGATAATGCCAAGGAGAACACCGACCGGAGAACTATCGCGATCGAAAGACGGGAGACTGGATGGCTCGGAACGAGGCGAACACGGGACATACACAGACGGCACGAAACACCGTCCTTGCCGCAATCGCGATCATCTGCGTGCTCGCACTCGCCTTCATGGCCGTCTTCGTGTGGTCCCGTTCCGGATCGACCCGTCAGACCGCATCCAAGCCGGCGGACTACTGCATGACCACGACGTCATCGGGCAGCTATCCCCTGAGCCTCACGCAGACGCGCAACGCCTCGCATATCACCGCGATCGCCATAGGCCGCGGGCTTCCCGACCATGCGGCCACGGTGGCGATCGCAACGGCCATGCAGGAGTCGAAGCTCGTCAATCTCGACTACGGAGACCGTGATTCGGTGGGCCTGTTCCAGCAGCGTCCGAGTCAGGGATGGGGCACGATCGAACAGCTGATGGACGAGACGTATGCGACGAACGCCTTCTACGACGGACTGGTGAAGGTCGCGAACTGGCAGACGATCCCCGTGGAGGACGCCGCACAGGCGGTACAGCGATCCGGATATCCGGACCTGTACGCGCAGTGGGACGGCATGGCCCGCGCGTGGGCGTCCGCCATGACCGGCGAGGTAGCGGCCGGCATCACCTGTTCGATCCATTCACGTTCCACAGCCGATCCCGATGGTCTGGTCTCGGCGTTTCGCACTCTGTTCCCCTCGATCACGATCGTTCGTTCACTGGGACTTGACGACGATTCGGACTCATCCGGCTCATCGGATTCGTCGAATCACGCTTCAACCTCGAACTCCGCGAATTCCGACGACTCCTCCACAGCCGATCAGCCATCGACGGTCGAGACGACTCTCACATTCACGCTTCCGGCGGGCTTGTCGACGACCGAGACGAAGAGACGGGGCTGGCAGGCGGCGACCTGGCTGATCGCCCATGCGCAGCAGTACGGCATAGACGCCATCCACGCGAACGGCATGGAATGGACACGCAAGACCGGCTCCTGGTCCGGCACCGAGGCGGCGGAGCAAACGCTGACGGCGACGTTCCAGTGACGGCACCGTTCCGATCGCGTACTGCTAGCGGCGCAGACCGCGCAGCAGCGCGATCTCCTCCCGGTGCGTGGTCTCGGTGATCTCCTTGGTCTCGAGGATCATCGGCAGTCGGGCCATGCGCGGATCGTTGACGAGCCGCGTGAAGAACGGGACGCCCAGCTTACCTTCGCCGATGTTGGCGTGGCGGTCCTTATGCGATCCCAGTCCGAACTGGGAGTCGTTCGCATGGATGGCCTTCACCCGATCGAACCCGATGACCTCGTCAAGCGAGGCCATCACGCCGTCGTAGTCGTCGAGCAGATCATAGCCCGCATCGAACACATGGCAGGTGTCGAATGTGATGCCCACACGGCCGCGCACAGCGGGGTCGACGCCGTCGATGATCGTGCGCAACTCCTCGAAGGTGCGACCGCATTCGGTGCCCTTGCCGGCCATGGTCTCCAACAGGATCATGACGCTGGCGGAGGCATCCGTCTCATCCATCTCATCCGCCAACAGCTCGAACACCCGGTTCAGTCCCTCGGCGATGAGCCGGCACCCGGTCTCCGCTCCCTGCCCGACATGCGCACCGGGATGGATGTTGAGATACGTCTCCTGGCCTGCCGCACGAATCGCCCCGAGCAGCGTCATGTCCTCGACGAGCGCCTGAATGGCGAATTCACGTTTTGCTGGATCCTTGCCGGCGAGATTGTACACGTAGGGCGCGTGTACGACCAACGGACCATAGTCCTCGGTCTTGAGCGTGCGTCCGAACTCCCCCGCACCCGCGGGATCGAGTGCCTTGGAACGCTTGCCGTACGGCGAACGAGGGAAGAACGCGAACGCGCTGCCGCCCTCGTCATGCGAACGTTTGATGAGGGCTTTCCAACCGCCCGCCGTGGACAGATGGGAGCCTATATACAGCACGTCGCCGCGCTGCTCCGGATCATCATGCACACCCATATGTGATTTCCCCTTTCCCTTCGTCATGATCTCGTCATTCATGCCACGCCCTGAGCACCGACTGCGGCACCTTGGAGGCGTCGAACCGGTAGTGTCCGGTGACGGTCATGTGCTTCCTGAACGCCAGATAGTCGTTCTCACGCTGATGCTGTCCCATGTTGTGCAATACGTATGCGATGCCGTTGCGGTCCCGTTTGTCGGAGACCACGCCGATGTGTCTGACGTTCTGGAAGACGACGATGTCGCCTCCCTGCCACGCCTCATGGTCGGTCGGATCGAGGGTGAGGCGCTGACCATACCTGGAAAGGAAGACGTCGAGCACGCCGGTACGTCGGAAGTCGATGTTCGGATCCGGCTTCGGCACAACCGCACGATAGGCGGCCGGATCGGAGGCGACATCGGCATCGACCATGGCCTTGAGATCGTAGCCGGCGGCACGGAACGCACGCCACACCAGATCGGTGCAGGCGCCCCGGTCCGCCGGTGGATATCCGCCCTGATAGTAGCCGTCATCATAGGTGGGGCGGGCTTCGGCGTCGGCGCGGGCACCGGAGACGATATCGGCGTAGTCGTCGACGCCGTTGGCGTTGAAGTCGACGGGACTGACCACCTTCGGATATCGTCGTGCCGCCTCATCCGACGGCATCACGTCACCGGATGAGGCGGATCCGTCGGACGATGAGCCGGTCGACGACTCTCGTGACGACGCGGTGGACAGGGCGATCCGCCCGATGGTCTGCCACGGCAGTCCGCCAAGCTGGCGCACGGAAAGCACTCCCCCGGCGACGAACGCGACAAGCAGCACGCCGACGATGAGAGCGCAGAGCACCTTGTTCCTACGCTTCATGACGCCGACTATAGCGCCGTGGATTCACAGTTCGCGCAGCTGCGCGGCGATCTGCACGGATTCGACGCTGGCCTCGGCCTTGTTGCGGGTCTCCTGCCATTCGTTGGCGGGCACGGAGTCGAGCACGATGCCGGCGCCGGCCTGCACGCTCGCTTCATGATCGCGCAGGAACGCGGTGCGGATGGCGATGGCCATGTCCATGTTGCCGGAGAAATCGAAATAGCCGACGGTGCCGCCGTAGATGCCGCGGTCGGCCACCTCAAGCTCGTCGATGATCTCGACCGCGCGCGGCTTGGGGGCGCCGGAGAGCGTGCCGGCCGGGAACGCGGATTTGAACACGTCGAACGCGGTCAGCGACGGGTCGACCCTGCCGGTGACCGTCGAGCAGATGTGCATGATGTGGCTGAATCGCTTGATGTCCATGAGCTGGACGACCTCGACGGACTGCGGAACGCACACCTTGCTCAGGTCGTTGCGCGACAGGTCGACGAGCATGATGTGCTCGCTGCGCTCCTTGGGATCGGCGAGCAGCTCCTTGGCGAGCTTCTCGTCCTCCTCCGGGGTGGCGCCGCGCGGGCGGGAGCCTGCGATCGGGAAGGTCATCGCATGTCCGTTGTCGACCTTGATGAGGGTCTCCGGGCTGGATCCGATGACGTTGAAGTCCCGGCCCTCGGCGTCGGTGAGCGCCATGAAGTACATGTACGGGCTCGGATTCAGGGTGCGCAGCACGCGGTACACGTCAAACGGGTCCGCCGGAGAATCGATGTCGAGACGCTGGGAGATGACCACCTGGAACACGTCGCCGTCGACGATGTGCTTCTTGGCGGCCTCGACGGCCTGCTCGTACCGGCTTTTCTCGGTGCGGAACCGCAGCTGCGGCTGCGGTCTCGACGGGTCGAGCGCATTGACGCGCGCCTCACCGGGGGTCGGTGTGGAGGCGTCGACCTGCATGCGCTCCAGACGCGCGATGGCCTCGTCGTAGGCGACGTCGGCGCGCGTGGGCTTGTCGTCCACGTTGATCGCGTTGGCGATGAGCCACACGGACCCGGAGACGTGATCGACGACGGCGATGTCGGTGGCGAGGGCGAGCACCATCTGCGGCTGGCCGGTCTCGTCCGGGGCCTCGGCGCGCAGCGTGGGCTCCCAGTGGCGGATCGCGTCCCAGCCGACGGTACCGACCAGACCGGAGGTGAGATTCGGCAGACCGTCGACGTGCGGAGCCTTCAACGCCTTCAACGTGGCGTGGGCGACCTCCACCACATCACCGTGTGTCGGCACGCCGGCGGGTACGGTGCCGAGCCAGTCGGCGTTGCCGTCCTTGTCGGCACGCAGCTGCGCCATCGAATTGACGCCGATGAAGCTGTAACGGCTCCACGTGCCGCCGTATTCGGCGGATTCGAGGATGAATGTGCCCGAACGGCCGTTGGCGAGACGCTCGTAGAAGCCGACCGGAGTGAGCGAGTCGGCGAGCAGCCGGCGCACGATCGGGATGACGCGGTACCCCTCATCGGCAAGACGGTGGAACTGCTCGCGCGACGGCCATGTGCCGCCCCAGTTGAGTCCCCTGACGCTGTTCTCGTCGCCGACGGTTTCGGTGTTTCCGCTCATCGATCCTCCTCCTGCTTCCGCTCCTGCTCCACGGTGCGATGCCCTTCGACGACCGGCAGCGGACCACCCTCGAGGAAGCAGCTGCGCTTGCCGGTGTGGCATGCGGCCCCCACCTGATCGACCTCGACGAGCAGTGCGTCGCCGTCGCAATCGAGCGAGACCCCCTTGACGTACTGCACGTGGCCGGAGGTGTCGCCCTTGCGCCAGTATTCCTGACGGGAGCGGGACCAGAAGGTCACGCGTCCGGTGGTGAGCGTGCGGCGCAGCGCCTCGTCGTTCATGTACCCGACCATGAGCACCTCGCGGGTGTCGTACTGCTGGATCACGGCGGCCACGAGACCCGTCGCGTCGCGCTTGAGACGGTCCGCGATGCGCGGGTCGAGTTCGGTTGAATTGTCGTAGGTGATGTCTGTCATATGTCCTTGTCTGCCTTTGGAAACCTGATAATCCGAAGAGCCGCTCTAGCGCACGGTGTAGCCGTGGCGCTTGAGCTCGGCCTTGACGTCGGCGATGGTCATGATGCCGAAGTGGAAGACCGATGCGGCGAGCACCGCATTCGCGCCGGCCTCGATGGCGGGCGGGAAGTCCTCGACCTTGCCGGCGCCGCCGGAGGCGATGATCGGAATGCTGACCTCCTTGCGCACGGCGCGGATCATTTCGAGGTCGAAGCCCTGCTTGGTGCCGTCGGCGTCCATTGAGTTCAGGAGGATCTCACCGGCGCCGAGCTGCTCGGCCCGCTTGACCCACCAGATGGCGTCGATGCCGGTGGACTTGCGCCCGCCCATCGTGGTGACCTCGAAGCCGGACTGCGTATGCTGCTCGCCCTTCTCGCGACGTGCGTCGACGGAGAGCACGAGGACCTGGTTGCCGAAGCGTTCGGCGACCCTGCTGATCATAGTGGGATCGTTGATGGCGGCAGTGTTGACGCCCACCTTGTCCGCTCCGCAGCGCAGCAGGGAGTCGACGTCCTCGGGAGTGCGCACGCCGCCGCCGACGGTCATCGGGATGAAGACCTGCTCGGCGGTGCGGCTGACGACGTCGACCATCGTGCCACGATGGGAGCTGGAGGCGGTCACATCGAGGAACGTCAGCTCGTCGGCGCCCTGCCGGTAGTATTCGGCGGCAAGCTCCACCGGGTCGCCGGCATCCTTGAGATTCTCGAAATGCACGCCCTTGACCACTCGTCCGGCATCGACGTCCAGGCACGGGATGACTCGAACCGCCAGCGTCATACTTCACTCCCCTTTGCTTTGCGAGGCTTTCGTTACAGATGTCAAGGCTAGTGGCGAAGCGTTACATCGTCATCGCGCGTCTCGCTATGCTGACTCGCGGCTGACTCGCGACGACGATCATCCGATTCGGTCTCACGACCGACGCTCGAACGCCTCCCTGGTCTTGGCGGCGAGCTGTCCGCAGGCGCCGTCGATGTCCTGACCACGGGTGTCGCGCAATGTGGCGGTGATGCCGGCTGCGTGCAGGATATCGAGGAACCGTGCCTCGTCCTCGGGTTTGGAGGCGGTCCAGCGAGAACCCTCGATCGGATTGAGCGGGATCGGGTTGACATGCGCCCAGTTGTCGCCGTAGTGGTTGAGCCGCTTGGCGAGGAGCTTGGCGTGCTCGGCCTGGTCGTTGATGCCTCGCATCAGCGCGTATTCGATGCTGACGCGGCGCTTGGAGGCAAGGAAGTAGTCATGCGCGGCGTCGAGCACTTCAGTGGTGTTGAAACGCTTGTTCATCGGCACGAGCTCGTCGCGCAGCTCGTCGCTCGGCGCGTGCAGCGACACCGCCAGACGCACCGGAAGCCCCTCGGCGGTGAGCTTTTTGATGCCGGGGACGACGCCCACGGTGGAGACGGTGATGTTGCGTGCGGAAATGCCGAACCCCTCGGGCGGCATGGCGGAGATCTGACGTACGGCGGAGATCACGGATCGGTAGTTGCCCATCGGCTCGCCCATGCCCATGAACACGATGTTGCTCAGACGCCCGGGTCCTCCGGCGACCTCGCCGTCGCGCATCATGCGTGCGGCGACACGCACCTGTTCAAGGATCTCACCCGCGGACATGTTGCGGGTGAGACCGAGCTTGCCCGTGGCGCAGAACGGGCAGCCCATGCCGCAGCCCACCTGGCTGGAGATGCACAGCGTGGTGCGCGTCGGATAGCGCATGAGCACGGATTCGATATGGGAGCCGTCGAACAGACGCCACAGGGTCTTGATGGTGGTGCCTTCGTCGGCCACCTGCCTGGTGACCTCATGGATGAGTTCGGGGAAGAACGCGGCGGCAGCCTCGTCGCGTTTGGCGGCGGGGAAATCGGTGAACTCGGCGGCGTTGACGTCGAAGTGGCCGTAGTAGTGGTTGGCGAGCTGCTTGACGCGGAACTTCGGCAGCCCCAGTTCGGCGGCCCTGGCGATCCGCTCCTCGCCGGTCATATCAGTGAAATGCAGCGGTGGTTTGCCGCGCCGGGCGTGGTCCTTGGAAAGCACGTCGCGGAACGCGCCGGTGGTGCCACCGGGGGTGATGCCCGTCTCGGGAGTGTCATGATGCTGATCGTCAATGGCCATGTCGGTCCTTGGATGTTCCTTTCGTAAGGCCTTGCAGTCAAGTGGCCAAACCAATGTCAACGGTTCGCCGTTACAGGCCGGTGAACCACAGCAGGATGCAGGTGAAGGGAGCGGCCATCAGGATCGAGTCGACGCGATCCATGACTCCGCCGTGTCCCTTGAGCAGGTGACCCATATCCTTGATGCCGAGATCGCGCTTGATCATCGAGGCGCACAGGTCGCCGAACGTGCCGGTCACGCCGACGAGTACGCCGGAGACGATCGGCACCCACCATTTGGCGGCCCATACGTCGGGGGTGTAGGTGAAGAACATGACGGCGAACGCCCCGGCCATGGCGAACAGGATCGAGCCCGCCAGACCCTCCCAGCTCTTCTTCGGGGAGATGCGCGGGGAGAGCTTGTGCCTGCCCAGCCATGCGCCGGCGAACAGGCCTCCGGTATCGGACAGCGCCGGCAGGAACACCAGCATGATCGCATGGGCGACGGGGTGACCGTGGAAGGTCAGCGGGATGATGATGCAGGAGGCGAGCACCGGGATGTAGAGCACCGTGAGCACGGAGACCGCCACATGGCTGAGCCTCGAATGATGCTGTTCGCCGCCGTCGTGGTTGAACGACGATTCAAGGCGCGCCCCCGCCTCGGTGCTGGACAGCTTGTTCGCGACGGCGAGCGACAGACGATTGCTGAAGCTCAGCTTGGCCGTGGCGGACATGGCCACGAGCATGATCGACGCCATGGCACACAGCGCCATGGCCACCACATGCAGTGGCGAGAAGTATGCGGCGAAGAGGGTGATGGCCGAGCAGATCCACAGCATGACCACGGGTATATGCAGACCGACCGTCGCGAAGTCGACGCGCAGCTCCCACAGGGCCAGCACCATGAACACGACGACCAACGCCACGAACAGGTCGATGTTGATGAGCAGTGCGGCGAGAATGACGGCGATGAGCAGCACGGCCGTGCCGATCGCCTGGGGCATGTTGCGCCCGGTCTTCTTGTTGATCTCGTCGAGCGCGACCTCGGCCTCTTCGTGGAGTTGTTCGTTGCGTTCCATGGGTGTGTCGGAGGTTCAGACCTCCATGATCTCCTTCTGCTTGGTCTCGAGCAGGGCATCGATCTCGTCGGTGATGGACTTGGTGACCTTGTCGAGGTCCTTGAGCAGACGATCGCCCTCGTCCTCGCCCAGATCGCCGTCCTTGACGGACTTGTCGATGCCTTCCTTGGTCTTGCGGCGGATGTTGCGCACGGCGACCTTGCCGTCCTCGGCCTTGGACTTGGCGAGCTTGACGTACTCCTTGCGGCGGTCCTCGGTGAGTTCCGGCATGGTCAGGCGGATGACGTTGCCGTCACGGTTCGGGCTGATGCCGAGATCCGAGTTGCGGATCGCCTTCTCGACGGCGCCGGCCTGGGATGCGTCGAACGGGGTGACGGACAGGGTGCGCGGTTCGGGAACGCCGATGGAGGCGACGGCCTTGATCGGCGTCGGGGCGCCGTAGTAGTCGACCATGATGCCGTTGAGCAGCGCCGGGTTGGCACGGCCGGTGCGGATGCCCGCAAAGTTCTCCTTGGTGTTCTCCACCGTCTTGGCCATCTGTTCCTTGGCCTGATCGATGACGTTTGCCATGTGTGTTCTCCTTAAGCTAGAGCTTGTGTGCTGTCTGTTCTTCCACGAACGGTTCAGACGAACGGTTTCGTCTTTCGATTGTAGATGCCCGAGGTGGCCGCGGGTCAGTCCGCCACGCGCGATTCGGCGGTGGACACGAGCGTGCCGATCTCCTCGCCGAGCAGGGCGCGGGTGACGTTGCCCGGCTCCTCGAGTCCGAACACGCGGATGCGCTTCTTGTTGTCGCGCGCCATGGACAGTGCGGAGGCATCCATTACGGCGAGGTTGTCGACGAGGGCGCGGTTGTAGCTCAGCGTCTCGAAGCGCTTGGCGTTCGGATCCTTGCGCGGATCGGCGGTGTACACGCCGTCGACGCCGTTCTTGCCCATGACGACCTCATCGCAGTGGATCTCGAGGGATCGCTGGATGGAGACGGTATCGGTGGAGAAGTACGGCATGCCGGCGCCGGCACCGAAGATGACCACACGGCCCTTCTCGAGATGACGGATGGCCTTGAGCGGGATGTACGGCTCGGCGACCTGACCCATCGTGATGGCGGTCTGCACGCGGGTGGCCTGTCCCTCCTGCTCGAGGAAGTCCTGCAGGGCGAGGCAGTTCATCACGGTGCCGAGCATGCCCATGTAGTCGCCGCGGGAGCGGTCGATGCCGGCCTGCTGGAGTTCGGCGCCGCGGAAGAAGTTGCCGCCGCCGGTCACGATGGCGACCTGCACGCCCTGACGCACCGCCGGGACGATCTCCTCGGCGATGCGACGGATCACCGAGGTGTCGATGCCTACCTTGCCGCCGCCGAACGCCTCTCCGGACAGCTTGAGGAGAACCCTGCGCGGTTTGTCTTTTGCATCGTTGCCAGTCATGGAACACCCTTTCGTTCTCGGGTCCGAGTCCGGTGCCGGCCGGGACCCACGAAAATTACCGTCTAACAGGTTATCCGCTATTCGCGACAGGCGCCCGGCCGATCGGCGTCCGAGGTTCCGGGACGGTTGCGCGTCGAGCGTGCGGCGAGCCAGTTGAGCACCGATCCGGAGACCACCAGCATGGTTCCGAACCAGAACGGCAGCGAGAGCGCCAGACCGAGGATCAGCGAGCTGGCCGCCACGGAGAGCACCGGGGTCGCGTAGGATGCGATGGCTAGGGTCCTGAGGCTGCCATGCAGGATGCCGTACCCCCAGCAGGCGTAGCCGCCGGCGATGACCACTGCGCATCCGAGGACGGCGAGCCAGTCGATGACGCCTGGCATCGCGGCGGGAAGTCCCTGACCGGACATGAAGTGGATGATCCACAGCGCGATGGCCACCCCGGGGAAGAACACGGACGTGCCGTCGAGTCCGCCGGACAGCGTCGGGGTGATGACCGCGTACACGGACCATGCGGATGCCCCGAGGAACGCAAGCAGATACGGCAGCGGATTGTCCGCGACATGGCCCACCGCGGCCGTGAAATCGAGCCCGCTGTTGCCGCCGACCGCAAGAGCCACGCCGATGGTGGCGACCACGGCGCCGGGGATGGCCCGCCATACGGCCCCCTTGACCCGCGGCTTGGTGATGCCGGCGGAGAGCAGCACCATCATCGTGGGCCACAGATAGTTGACGAGACTGACCTCGACCGATTGCGCTGCGGTGGACGCCAGTCCGATCGACAGGGAGATCGACGACTCGTAGAAGACGAACAGTGCGCCGCCGATCGCGAGATAGCGTCTGGGATAGTCCCTCAACGGCGCGGGACGATGGAAGACGAGCAGCAGCACGACGCCGACGGTGTAGATCATCGCCGATCCGAGCGTGGCGCCGAACGATTCCGCGACGATGCGTACGAGTGCGGTCATCATGCTCCACAGCAGGAGGGCCGAGAGCCCCACCGCCGTGGCTCTGGTTGCGGGCACGTATCTGAAGCCACGCCCCTTTGTCGATTGACGATTCATGTCGTTTCTCTCTTGGTGTCGTTCGTCGTTCGTGCTTCCCGTATCTTCCCGTAGTACGGCAAGCGGCCGTGCGCCACGCATGGAAACGTGGTGCACGGCCGCTCACGGACGGGATGACGAAGGATCAGTCCTCTTCGCCCTTGCCGACCTCGATGCGGGCGAAGGCCAGAGCCTTGCCGCCGACCTCTTCGAACAGCTTGCCGACGTTCTTGGACGGATCCTTGACGAACGGCTGCTCGAGCAGGACGACCTCCTTGTAGAAGGCGTTGAGACGACCCTCGACGATCTTCGGAACGATCTTCTCCGGCTTGCCTTCGGCGAGGGACTTCTCGGTGGCGACACGACGCTCGGACTCGACGACATCAGCCGGAACGTCCTCACGGGTCAGCCACTTGGCGCCCATCGCGGAGATCTGCAGAGCGGCCTCGTGCGCGACGGCGGCACCGGCCTTGTCGGTGGCGATCATCGCGACGATGCTCGGCGGCATCTCGGCGGACTTCTTGTGGGCGTAGATCTCGACGTGCTCGCCGGAGATCTTCGCGAACTGGCCGACCTTGACGTGCTCGCCGAACAGGGCGGCAGCTTCCTCGATGGCCTCCTTGACGGTCTCGTCACCGGCCTTGGCGGCCAGCAGCTCGTCGGCGTTGTTCGCGTCGGCGGCCACGGCGTAGCCGAGGATGGTGTCGGCGAACTCGACGAACTTCGGGGTCTTGGCCACGAAGTCGGTCTCGGAGTTCAGCTCGACCGCGTAGCCGGTCTCGCCGTTAGCGCCCTCGACGACCTTGGAGGCGATGGTGCCCTCCTGAGCCTTGCGGCCCTCACGCTTGCCGGCGGCGGCGATACCCTTGGCACGGATGATCTCCTTGGCGCGCGCGACGTCGCCTTCGGCCTCGGTCAGGGCCTTCTTGACGTCGAGCATGCCGGCGCCGGTGTCCTCACGAACCTGCTTGATCAGAGCGGCGGTAATTGCTGCCATGAAACTATCTCCTTGAGATGAAACTCGATTGTGTACTCCTAGAATCGGAGGTGCAATCCTTGTCGCACCTCCGATTCTAGCGTCTACCGGTCCCTAACGGGTCACTCGGCCTTGGCTTCGCCTTCGGCGGACTCGGCCGGAGCCTCGGTCGCGGCGGCGTCCTGGTTCTCCAGCAGGTCCTTCTCCCAAGCGGCCATCGGCTGCTCGGCGGACTCGGACTCGTCCTTGGCGGCCTTGCCGGAACGCTCCAGCAGACCCTCGGCGACGGCGTCGGCCATCAGGGTGGTCAGCAGCTCGATGCCGCGAATGGCGTCATCGTTGGCCGGAATCGGGTACTCGACGGACTCCGGGTCGGTGTTGGTGTCGACGATGGCGACGACCGGGATGCCCAGCTTGTGGGCCTCCTCGACGGCCAGCGCCTCCTTGTTGATGTCGACGACGAACATCGCGGACGGGGTGCGGCCCATGTTGCGGATGCCGCCCAGCTGCTTCTCCAGCTTGTCCTTCTCGCGCTCGAGCAGGAGCAGCTCCTTCTTGGTCAGGCCGGAGCCGTGCACGTCGGAGAAGTCCATCTCCTCGAGCTCCTTGAGGCGGGCGACGCGCTTGGAGACGGTCTGGAAGTTGGTCAGCATGCCGCCGAGCCAGCGCTCGGAGACATACGGCATGTTCACGCGGGTGGCCTGGGCGGAGACGGCCTCCTGAGCCTGCTTCTTGGTGCCGACGAAGAGCACGGTGCCGTTGTGGGCGACCGTGGTCTTGATGAAGTCGTACGCCTTGTCGATCATCTCGAGCGACTTGAACAGGTTGATGATGTGGATGCCGTTGCGCTGGGTGAGGATGAACTGCTTCATCTTCGGGTTCCAGCGGCGGGTCTGGTGGCCGAAGTGCAGGCCGGCCTTCAGCATTTCGCTCATAGTGATCTGAGCCATGGTGATACACCTTTCTTGTCGGTTATTGCCTGGTCATGCGCACCCGGGTGCAGCCGTTCCCCCGATTGACACGGGGTCGGGCCGACCGACACGGGCCGTCGCGAGCATGACGCGAATTCTTGGTGCGCCGGTTGACGATAATGGGTGGCTCGGAACGCCTGCGACTGCGTTCGTTGCCGGTTGGCACACAAATTTTTAGGATACCACGTGGCATGGAAAAGGCCTGCGCGACGACGAGCATGCGTCACACAGGCCTTTGTCGGCGTCGGCTTATCGCCTGATCACTTGGTGGTGTGCTCGCGCATGTACTTCAGCGCGGCGCGTCGTTCCGCCTTCTCGAGACGGTCGAGATAGACGTGTCCGTCGAGGTGGTCGGTCTCGTGCTGGAGCATGCGGCCCATCAGCCCGCTGCCCTCGAGCACGATCTCCTTGCCGTTAAGATCGATGCCCCTGACGCGCGCGTAGTCGGCGCGGCGGGTCTTGTACCACAGGCCGGGCACGGACAGGCACCCCTCGTCACCGTACTGCTCCCCTCGGGTCTCCTCGAGCACCGGATTGAGGATGTATCCGATCTTCCCGTCGATGTTGTAGGAGAAGGCTCGCAGGCTCACGCCGATCTGGTTGGCGGACAGGCCGGCGCGGCCGGGATCGTTCACCGTCTCCAGCAGGTCGTCCACCAGCCGGCGCACGGCCGGGGTGATCTCGCGGATCTCATCGCAGGGCGTGCGCAGCACGGGATCTGGTACGATGCGAATCTCTCGGATGGCCAATGCTTTCAGTTCTCCTTGTCCTCGTCATGACCGTCGGCACGGTCGTCGGCACGGTCGGTCCGCTCGGAGCCGTCGGTCTGATCGGCTTCGGCTCCCGGGTCCTCGCGCTTGATTCTCTCGGATACGCTAGCAATGGAATCCGACACGTTCTCCTTGGCCTGCTCGTAGGCGGAGCGCAGGGCCTTCGGGTTGACGTTCTCGGAGGCCTGCTTGACGGTCTCGGCGGTACGCTTGACCGATTCGGTGGTCCTGTCGAGGATGCGCACGGTGGCGGGCAGCGGCTTGGAGGCGCCGCGCGGCGCGTAGATCTCGCCGTCGATGATGCTCTCGTAGCGCTTGAGTACCTTCGGGCGCACGACCTTGAGGCTCGGGGTCAGCGTGCCGTCCTCCTGGGTGAATGCCTCGTCGAGCACGACGAACTTGCGCACGGACTCGGCGCGGGAGACGTTCGCGTTGGCCTTGTCGACGTACTGCTGGATGTAGGCGCGCACCGCGTCGTTGGCCGCGATCTCGTCCATCGGGGCCTCGCGGTCGAGTCCCTGCGAGGCGAGCCAGGAACGGGTCATCTCCTCGTCGAGCTCGATCAGCGCGGAGATGAACGGCTTGCCGTCGCCCACGACGACCGCATGGTCGACGATCGGGCAGGTGGCGATGACCTCCTCCATCGGCGCGGGGCTGACGTTCTTGCCTCCGGCCGTGATGATGATGTCCTTCTTGCGGCCGGTGATGTACACGAAGCCGTCGTCGTCGATGGTGCCGAGGTCGCCGGTGCGGATCCAGCCGTCGGCGGTCTTGACCTGAGCGGTCAGATCGGGCTGCTTGTAGTAGCCGAGGAACACGTTCGGGCCGGTGAGCAGCAGCTCGCCGTCCTCGTCCTGCCTCACGCCCATGCCGGGGCCGGGCTTGCCCACCGATCCGACCCGGTTTGCGTCCTGCCAGTTGACCATCATCGGAGCCGCGGTTTCGGTCATGCCGTAGCCCTGGATGAAGGTGATGCCGTCCATGCCGTTGAAGAAGTGCGCCAGATCGGCGTTGAGGGGCGCGCCGCCGCAGGCGAGCCAGGCGAGGTTCGGGCCCAGTGCCGAACGCACCGACTTGCCGACCGTGGACATGAAGAACGAGTGCTGCATGCGGGCGATCAGCGAGTGTCCGTGTCCCTCCTGCTCGTCCTTGGACCACTGCACGAAATGACGGTATGCGGCGGCGAACACGCGACCGGCGATGCCGTTGCCGGCCTTCTGTGAGGCGGCGTTGTACACCTTCTCGAACACGCGCGGCACGCCGAGCAGATACGTGGGCTTGAACGAGCGCAGATCGGCGAGCAGATGCTTGGCGCCCGGGATGTAGCCGACCACGCCGTGTCCGCCGACGGCCACGTACTGGATGTAGCGGGCGAAGCAATGGGCCAGCGGCAGGAACAGCAGCAGACGGTTCGGCTCGTAGAGCATCTCGTCAAGGATGATGTAGCCGTTCTTGACGATGTGGACGAAATTGCGGTTGGACAGCATCGCGCCCTTGGGTTTGCCGGTCGATCCGGAGGTGTAGACGATGGTCGACATGTCGTCGGCCTTCACGCGGGCGATGGCCTCGTCGAGCTCGTCGTCGGGCACGTGCGCGCCGAAGTCGGCGACGGCGTCGAGTCCTGCGGCCCTGAAGTTGAAGATGTACTTGAGGTCCTTCACCTGATCGCGCACCTGCTCGAGGGTCTGCGCGTGCTGGTGGTCGCCGGCGAACGCGATCAGCGGCGCCGTATCCATGATGATGGAGGCGGCCTGCCGCTCCGAGTCGGTCTCGTAGATCGGGACGCTGACCGCGCCGATCGCGGCGCAGGCGAAATCGACGACTCCCCACTCGTAGCAGGTGGCCGAGTAGATCGCCACCATCGTTCCCGGACGGACGCCGAGTCCGATCAGGCCCTTGGCCACTTCGCGCACGCGTGCGAGCATCGACGCGGCGGAGACGGTGTGCCAGACACGCTCGTCGTCCTGGTACTCGGCGATGTCGCCGTCGGGTTCGGATGCCGCTCTGTCGGCGAGCAGCGAGAAGATCGTGTCGCCGTCGCCGGTCACATATTCGGGGTCGGAGATGTATTCACGCAACATAAGGCTCAACTATACCCGCTATGCCTGTATTTCACCGCCTGATCGGCGGCCTGCCTAACCCATGTCCACGACGACGCACATCCATCTGCATCCGATGCGTCTGAGTGCGACGGTCGACCAGTAGACCGTGCCGCCCACGGAGATCTTGATGACCATCTCGACGCTCGTCTCGTTGACTAGGGTGCCGGAGACGTCATGCGGCACCACGGGAAGACAGCGCATCCGCGCGCGCAACTCGAGGTTTTTCCTCAGCTGGCTGTCCACCAGGAAGGCGAGGGTCTCGATCCGTTTGAGACACGGCGCGGTCACGGCGCGCTTCAGCGCGGACGGGGCGAGCTTGCCGCGGATCACATCGGCCGTCAGACATGCGATCCTGCAGGCCGAAACCGCCAGTGCATGGCATTCGCGCTCCCCCATCACGCCGTCCTCGGTGGCCACGATGCGATACGGCACCGCATCCGCCCCGAGCTCGACGTAGATGGACCCCTCGTATACGGGCAGATTCTGCTCGGTGCGCGATGGCGCCCCGTCACCATCGGACGATTCGTAGGCGTTACCGCTGGTCTCGGACCGCCATGCGTCGCGCGCGCCGTTTATCGACCGGCGCGTGACGCCATCGCGCTCCGTGCCGTCCGTGCCGTTCATATCGCCGTCGATGTCGTTCGTGCCGGTCATGGGGACTCCTTCATCCGTTTTCGCGATTTGCGTTTCGCGATTCAGCTCATCACGACGAAGTCCCCGCGTCAACGACGCGGGGACCCGATGTGATGACTGTGGATGATCCGGTGGATGACCGGCTACACGCCCGACGGCTCAGCGACGGCCGCTGTAGGGCGCCACGACCACGCCGCAGCGCTGGAAGCTCTTGATGTCGACGTAGCCGGTGGACGCCATCGCACGCCGCAGCGCACCGATGAAGTTGGTGGTGCCGTCGGCGGTGTGGCTCGGTCCGAACAGGATCTGCTCGAGCGGGGCCACGGTTCCGACATCCGTACGGTAGCCGCGCGGCAGCGTCTGGTGACGCGCCTCGGCGCCCCAGTGCTTGCCCCTGCCCGGAGCCTCGGTGGCGCGCGCCAGCGGGGCTCCCAGCATGACGGCGTCCGCGCCCAGGGCGAGCGCCTTGACGAAGCTGCCGGAATCGCCCATGCCGCCGTCGGCGATGAGCTGGACGTAGCGGCCGCCGGACTCGTCCATGTAGTCGCGGCGGGCCTCGGCCACGTCGGCGATGGCGGTGGCCATCGGGGCCTCGACGCCGATGGTGTTGCGGGTGGCGGAGACGGCGCCTCCGCCGAATCCGACGAGCACGCCGGCGGCTCCGGTGCGCATCAGGTGCAGCGCCGCCGTGTAGTTGGCCGCGCCGCCGACGATGACCGGCACATCGAGATCGTAGATGAACTGCTTGAGGTTGAGCGGCTCATGGTCCTGCGAGACGTGCTCGGCGGAGACCACGGTGCCGCGGATGACGAACAGGTCGACGCCCGCATCGACCACCGTCGAATAGAACTGCTGCGTGCGCTGCGGGGAGAGCGCACCGGCAACGGTGACGCCCGCATCGCGGATCTCGTGCAGGCGCTGGGTGATCAGCTCCGCCTTGATCGGCTCGGCGTAGATCTCCTGGATGCGCTTGGTCGAGGTCTCGGCCGGCAGCTCGGAGATCTCCTCCAGCAGCGGCGTCGGATCGTCGTAGCGGGTCCACAGACCCTCGAGGTCGAGCACGCCGAGCGCGCCGAGCCTACCCATCGCGATCGCCGTGGCGGGGCTCGTCACCGAGTCCATCGGCGCGCCGACGACCGGCACGTCGAACTCATAGGCGTCCACCTGCCAAGCGGTGGAGACGTCCTGGGGATCGCGGGTCCTGCGGGAGGGAACGATGGAGACATCGTCCAGAGAGTAGGCCAGACGGCCCTTCTTGCCCAAACCGATTTCAATTTCCTGAGACATATCTCCCGAGAATAATGCGCGGGTATGACGGCGAGTTACGGCGCCCGCGGGCGCATTTCGCCGCATCTCACATTTTCGAACGCCCGCTTTCGCCGTTACATGGATGAGATATGAATGATCACGTTCTTTTCAACCGTCAGGAGGAAGCATGGCCAAAATCAAGGTCGAAGGCACAGTCGTCGAGCTCGACGGCGACGAAATGACCCGCGTCATCTGGAAGGACATCAAGGATCGTCTGATCCTGCCCTACCTCGATGTGGATCTCGATTACTACGATCTGGGCATCGAGAACCGCGACGCCACCGACGATCAGGTCACCATCGACGCGGCCAACGCCATCAAGCGCGAGCACGTGGGCGTCAAGTGCGCCACCATCACCCCAGACGAGGCACGCGTCAAGGAATTCGGTCTGAAGAAGATGTGGAAGTCCCCCAACGGCACGATCCGCAACATCCTGGGCGGCACCATCTTCCGCGAGCCGATCGTGATGAGCAACGTGCCGCGCCTCGTCCCCGGATGGACCAAGCCGATCGTCGTGGCCCGCCACGCCTTCGGCGACCAGTACAAGGCCACCGACTTCAAGGTGCCGGGAGCCGGACGTCTGACCGTCACGTTCACCCCCGAGGACGGCTCCGAGCCGATCGAGCACGTGGTCTACGACTACGGCGCGGACGGCGGCGTGGCCCAGGTGCAGTACAACGTCAACGATTCGATCAGGGGCTTCGCCCGCGCCTGCTTCAACTACGGTCTCATGCGCCACTACCCGGTGTACCTGTCCACGAAGAACACGATCCTCAAGGCGTACGACGGACAGTTCAAGGACATCTTCGCCGAGGTGTACGAGACCGAGTACAAGGAGAAGTTCGAGGCCGAGGGACTGACGTACGAGCATCGCCTCATCGACGACATGGTCGCCAGCTCCCTCAAGTGGCATGGCGGATACATCTGGGCCTGCAAGAACTACGACGGCGACGTCCAGTCCGATTCCGTGGCGCAGGGCTTCGGCTCGCTGGGCCTCATGACCTCCGTGCTCATGACTCCGGACGGACAGACCGTCGAGGCCGAGGCGGCGCACGGCACCGTGACCCGCCACTACCGCCGCTGGCTCAAGGGCGAGAAGACCTCCACGAACCCGATCGCCTCGATCTTCGCCTGGACCGGCGGCCTCAAGCACCGCGCGGACCTCGACAACACCCCTGAGGTCCGTCACTTCGCCGAGACGCTCGAGAAGACGATCGTCGACACCGTCGAGGGCGGCCAGATGACCAAGGACCTCGCCATGCTCATCGGTCCCGACCAGCCGTGGCTCGACACCGAGGGATTCATGAACGCGCTCGACGAGAACCTCGCCAAGGCGCTTGCCGAATGATCCGATGAGACCCAGAGTCCAGCCCGTATTCCCGTTTCCTAGGGAGGGGCTACTACAATCGAGGCGAAGATCGAAAAGATCGCAAGCATCGTCCGTCGATTGAAAGGATCCCCGCCCCATGGCCACAAGCCGCAGCCACATCGCAGTACGACTGATCGCCATGGCGGCGGGGATCTCTTTGCTGTTCGCCTCCGGAGCGTGCTCGACCGGCTCCGAGAATGACGTGAATGCGAACGGCGCCACGACCGTCACCACATCCAAGACCACCGCGGGAACGGTGGCCATCTTCACCCCATCGGACGGCATCACCATCTCCCAGCGCACACCGCTCAACAAATGGGCGAAGCTCACGCCGCAGATCACCGAGGAACTGATCGGCCAGGGGGTCCGCAAGGACGCGATCGAGAAGACCACCTCCGACAGTCTCGACCAGCAGAGCCATGACGTGCAGGACTGGATCGTCGATCACATGACCGCCAGCCAGGACTCCTCGGACGGCGGCAACGACAGCTCCGACCCCTCGCATACGACGATCATCGTCGCGCCGGTGGTCGACGCCGACCCCTCCACCCGCCAGTACGGCGATTACGTCACGCAGCCCACCGATTCCTCGGATTCGACGGATGCCGGTTCCTTCGATTCCTCCGCAGGGGACACCGACGAGCAGGACGCCTATGATCGTCTCGATGCTGCGCTCAAACTGGCAAAGGACGCCGGCATGCATGTGGTGTTGCTGTCCAACGGCGTCGACGGATTCTCCCCCGACGCATTCGTCCGATTCTCCACGGCCGAGCAGATCGGCGCACTCCAGGCGACCAAGCTCATCGCCAAACTCGATCTGGACAAGGCCAGCAAGGACAACCCCAAGGCGATCGAGGTGCTGATCCCCTACTCCGCATCAGGCGACGAGCAGGCGAACGAGGCGGGATCCGGTTCGAAGTCCGATGCGGCGTCCGAAACGAAGAGCGATGAAACCGATGGGGACGAGACGACGCAGTTCGACGACGCGTTCGCTCGTGCCGCGTTCGCCGGCATGTGGAGGATACTTAAGCCCTATTTCAACCAGGGCAAGGCGTACAGCCCGTCCGGTCTGCTCGATAAGAACACCAAGGACTCCGATTGGCGTGCCGTCGCCGTCCCCGCGGACGACGAGAAGCACATCGCCGCCGCACTGGACGAGCGCCTTCCCATCGAGAAGAAGAACGATGCGGGCACGACGTATACGAAGGTCGATGGCATCATCGCGATGAACGACTATGTGGCCTCGGTCGTGACCGATGAGCTCGCCTCGCTCGGCTATACGGGTTCGGCGGCGGACATCAACCCGTCGATCACGATTTCCGGCATCGTGGGCAACATCACCGGCAAGAAGGATCTGCAGCGGGGCAAAGTGCCTGATCCGGCGAAGGCTCCGGACGCCGATGGTGAATCCGCCGGAAACGACGACACGGATTCGTCCGACTCCACGCAGGATCCGAACGCCGACGACGAATCGGATTCCCGCTGGCCCATCGTCACCGGATTCGGCGGTTACGTGGACACCATTCCGCAGGTCGTCAACGGCAAGCAGTGGATGACCGGGCTGGAGAACCGCAATGCCCTCGCCGCCGATATCGCCGAGACGACCGTTCGCCTCAACCGCGGGGAATCCCTCGCGGATCTCAAGTACATCACCAAGGAGCTCGTGCCCGGATCGTCCTCGAAGACCAAGGTGAACACGATCAGAGAGGACGCCCTGTCCGTGAGCGCCTACAATCTCAAGACGGTGCTCATTGACCCAGGCTACATCACCATGGCCGATGCCGGCCTGTGACGTGGAGGACGGTCGAGCGGTCGATAGGCAAACAGGTCAGACAGATCAGAAGCCGAGGCGTTCGAGCTTCTTGGGGTCGGACTGCCATCCCTTGGCGACCTTGACATGCAGGTCCAGTCTGGCCTTGCAGCCGACGATACGGTTGACCGGCGTGCGCAGCCTCTTCTTGACGGCGGTCAGATGCTCGGCGCCGCGGCCGATGATGATCGGCTTCTGGGAGTCTCGCTCCACGTAGATCGAGACATGCACCTCGGCCTTGCCGTCATAGGTCTCGCCGGTTTCGTTGTCCTGCGGGTATTCGATCGAATCGACCACGACGGCCAGTGAGTGCGGCAGCTCGTCGTCCAGCTGCTCGAGGAACGCGCCTCGGATGAGCTCGGCGATGGTCTCCTCCGGGCGTTCCTCGCTGACCTGATCCGCCGGATACATCTGCGGGCCTTCGGGCATGTGCTCGATGAGCACGTTGCGCACCTCGTCGAGGTTGTCGTGCTCCAGGGCGCTCACGGGCACGATGTCCGCGAAATCGGCGAACTCGTTGATCTCGATGAGTTTGGCGACCAACTGCTCGCGGGACAGCTCGTCGATCTTGGTGACGATGGCGATCAGCGGGATCTTCCACGCAAACGTGCCGTCATCCCTCTTGACGGCGAAGTCGGAACGCAGACGCGACAGAATGCGCTTGTCTCCGGGGCCGATCTCCTGATCGGCGGGCAGCAGGAACGCCACCTCGTCCACGTCGGACAGGCTTTCGTCGACGATGTCGTTGAGACGCTGGCCGAGCAGAGTGCGCGGACGGTGGATGCCGGGGGTGTCGACGAGCACCAGCTGTGCGTGATCGGTGGTGAGAATGCCGCGGATGGCCTTGCGCGTGGTCTCCGGACGTGATGACGCGATGGCGATCTGCGTGCCGATCAGCGCGTTGATCAGTGTGGATTTACCTACGTTCGGTCGTCCGACGACCGCCACGAAGCCGGAACGGTACGGCTGTTCGGTTGCAGTGGTTGCTGTTTCGCTCATATCACTCCTCATGGCCTTCGCTATGGCCGTCATGCGTGTTGCGTGTCTTGCTCTTGTCGTCATCATCGGCGTTCTGATCGCCGGATTCGGACTTGTCATCTTCCTCGTGCCCCTCGACGTGGGCAGGTTCGACGACGATGGTGGACACCTTCTTGCGGCGTCCCGCCGAGTCGACGGCGGTGAGTCTGAGGCCGCGCGTCACGGCCGAGGCCCCGACGATCGGCACGCGGCCGATGAGTTTGGTGAGTAGGCCGTAGACGGTGTCGACGTCATCCTCGTCGATGTCGATCTCGAAGAGCTCCTCGAGATCCGCGATCGGCGTGCGCGCGGGCATGCGCCACTTGTTCTCGCCGATCTTCTCGGGCTCCTCGCGCTGGGTGCGGTCGTGCTCGTCCTCGAGTTCGCCGACGATCTGCTCGATGGTGTCCTCGATGGTCACGAGACCTGCGATACCGCCGTATTCGTCGACGACGATCGCCACGTGCTGGCGGGAGCGCTGCATCTGGTGGAACAGGTCGTCGACCGGCTTGGATTCGGGCACCAGCATCGGATCGCGCACGATGGAGGACACCTCACGCTCCATCGCCGCCGGATTGAAGGCGGTGGCCCTGACCGCGTCCTTGAGGTACGCGACGCCGATCAGATCGTCGACGTCCTCGCCGATGACCGGCACGCGCGAGAATCCGGAACGCGAGCACAGCTTGAGCATGTCCTCCAGTGTCGTGTCCTTCTCGATGCAGATCATGTCGGTTCTCGGCACCATGATCTCGCGGGTCAACGTATCGGAGAGGGTGAGCACATTGCGCAGCATCTCCGAAACCTCAGGATCAAAGTCGTTCGATTCGACGAGACGGTCGATGGTGGCGCGTCCCTGCTCCTGTTGGATCTTCTCGAGCTCCTCGTCATCGGAGAGGTTCTGGGAACGGCGTCGGCCGTCAGGCGCGGCTCCGATGCTGGTGAACGGGGTGATGGTGTTCGCGACGGTGACGAGCCAGGAATGCTTGATCATGATGTCGGCCGGCTTGACCGCGCCGGTCTCGCGCGGACGCACCAGCACGCTCACCACGCCGACGACGATGGCGACCACCAGTCCGATGATGATCTGCAGCCAGACCATCGCACCCCAGATCGCGGCGACGATGGCGACGAGCGCGCCGACGAGCACGTTGCAGGTGACACGGAAGAACGCGCAGGCCCCCGCCGCCGCATACCGGTCGGCGGTGAGCCGCTGCACCCGATGGATGCGCGTGATCTTCTTCATCCTCGAGAACTGCGAGAGCTCGGCATCGGTCTGCACTTCGAGGATGAGGTTGTTCAGGCTTGCCCGGGTGACCCGTCCCGCCGCCCCCTCGGCTGCCGCCAGCAGCAGCGACAGCCAGACCAGCAGGGCCGCGACGACGACCAGCACGGCGGTTATGACGATCAGGGTCGATTGGGAATACTCCATCGGTGTTCGTTCTTTCCTAACGCGATCGGGAATATGAGATTATGACAGGTTACGGGTTTATGGCTGTTGTCTTCGATCAGTGGGTGATCTGACGGCCCGCGCCGTGTTCGGCGTCGTAGATGGCCAGTGCATCCGGGCTGCCGGCCGGCAGCCCCACGGGAGCGCCCAGATCGTGACGCACCGCGATGAAGGTGAGCAGCAGCTGGCGTTGCAGACCGAACATCTGACGTTCCTGCTCCGGGTTGACGTGGTCGTAGCCGAGCAGGTGCAGGATGCCGTGGATGGTCAGGAGCATCATCTCCTGCAGCACGCCGTGGCCGGCGGCGGCGGCCTGCTGCGCGGCGACCCATGGGCAGATCACGATGTCGCCGAGCACTCCCTCCATGACGGTCTTGCCGTCTCCGGGGCGCAGTTCGTCCATCGGGAAGCTCATCACGTCGGTCGGCCCCTCGAGGTTCATCCAATGCGCGTGCATCTCGGCGATCGGCTCGGGGTCGACGAAGAGGATGGTCAGGTCGGACTGCGTGCTCACGCGCATCTGGTCGAGCACCCATATGCCGAGATCGGAGAACAGCTTGGGCTCGATCGTCCACACGGTCTCGTTGGATACGTCAACGCTCATCGGATGCAGGTTCCTTTCGGTGCTCGGTTCGGTTCATGTCGTCGTGATCGCCATCATGCTCGGCGCGTTCGTCATGGTCGTCATGGTCGACGCGTCCGTCGTGTCCGTCATGTCGGCGGGAGATACGGCGATGGTCGCCGTCTAGTCCCTCGTGACGGTTATACGCCTCGACGATCAGGCCGACGAGACGGTGGCGTACCACGTCCTGCGACCCGAGATGCACGAATGCGATGTCCCTGATGCCGTCGAGGATCCGTTCGATGGTCGCCAATCCCGATCTGGGCACGGTCAGGTCGACCTGCGTGATGTCGCCGGTGATGACCATCTTCGTGTTGAAGCCGAGACGAGTGAGGAACATCTTCATCTGCTGCTCGGTGGTGTTCTGCGCCTCGTCGAGGATGACGTACGCGTCGTTGAGCGTACGGCCGCGCATGTAGGCCAGAGGCGCCACCTCGATGGTGCCGTCGTCCATGAGACGCTTGAGCTGGTCGGCGCCGAGCATGTCCCCCAGCGCATCGTAGAGCGGACGCAGATAGGGGTCGACCTTGTCGTTGAGCGTGCCCGGCAGGAAGCCGAGGCTCTCCCCGGCCTCCACCGCTGGGCGGGTGAGGATGATGCGGCGCACCTGCTTGTCCTGGAAGGCCCGCACGGCCTTGGCGACGGCCAGATACGTCTTGCCGGTACCTGCCGGTCCGATGCCGAACGTGATGGTATGCGACTCGATGGCGGCCACGTAGGCGGCCTGACCAGGGGTCTTGGCCCGCACGGGCTGGCCGGAGGCGTAGGTGATGACGCCCGGCACCGTGGGCCTGCGCCGTTCGTCGCCCGTCGAGCGGGCGGAGACGTTGGCCTCCATGCGCTGCAGCGCCTCGACGGTGCGGCCGTGGCCCGGATGGGTGACGCGGGTGCGGTTGTCAAGCACGTCCTGATCGATCATCCGCCGCACGGTGTCCGCGTCCATCGGCGCCGTATGCGCCGCCTCGATGATCGTGTGGACGAGCTCCTCGGCCTTGGAGGCGTCGGACTCGGTCTGCTTGGACCGCGAGACGATGGCCACGCGGTTACCCCGTACCAGAATGGTCAGGTCGGGGAACGCGCGTTCCACCTCGCGGATCACCTCGTCGACAGGTCCGAGGACGGCCACGGGATCGAGTTGGGTGGGGATGGTGATGGTTCGCGTTGTCGTCGCCACGGAGCCCTTATCCCCTACTCGTCCAGGACTTCGCCGGTGAGCACGTGGGCGTGCACGTGGAAGACCGTCTGTCCTGCGTAGAGTCCGGTGTTGAACACGAGACGGAACGCGCCGTGGAACCGCTCGTCCGCGATCCTCTGGGCGATCTCGACGATATGGGCGAGTTCGGCGGGATCGGCGGCGGCAAGTTCGGCGACGTTCGCATAATGACGCTTCGGGACGATCAGCACATGGACCTTGGCCTTCGGGTTGATGTCGTTGAAGGCATAGGTGGTGTCGTCCTCGTAGACCTTGCTGCTGGGGATCTGTCCGGCGATGATCTTGCAGAACAGGCAGTCATCGGCTTCGCTCATACGTGCTCCTTGCTCGACGTGTTGTTCGATGGGGGTTTGGTTTCCTCGCACTCAGCTTAGCGCGTCAGGCGTACCGTCCGAGCGCCCGGCTCAGCAGGGAGAGCGCGACCGGCCCGGCGGTCGAGGCGCGCAGGATGTTGCGCCCCAGCACGACGCTGTGCGCCCCCGCCTCGACGAACCGGGAGACCTCGTCCTCGCTGATGCCGCCTTCGGGTCCGACGACCACATATATGGTACGGGGCCTGCCATCCGCGAGACATCTGCCGGACAGGTCGGCGACCAGCGATTCGACGGAGTCCCACGTGTCGGTGGCGTCCTGGTGGAGGACCACGACCAGATCCCCGTGCACGTTGGCCCTCAGGCACATCGCCACGATCTGCTTCGAGGAGACGCACTCCCCCAGCTCCGGTCTCCACGCGCGGCGCGACTGTTCGGTGGCGGCGTCGATGACGGCGCCCCATTTGCGATCGGTGCGCCCCGCCTTCCACTTGGCGATGGACCGGTCGGCCTGCCACGGGATCACCTCGTCGACGCCGATCTGCGTGGCCGTATCGACGGCCTGCTCGTCGTGTCCGGTCTTGGCGAGAGCCTGCACCAGCGCAAGACGGGTGATCGGCCGCGGCTCGCGCGTGAACTCCCTCACCTCCGCCAGCCCGGTTTCGGGGTCGACCAGTTCGGCGGCGATGCGCAGCCCCGCGCCATCGGAGAGCTGGAGTCCGTCGCCGGCCTTGAGACGCATCGCCTGCACGGCGTGACGTCTGACCGAGGCCGGCAGAGTGATCTTCCATCCGGCGTTGAACTCATCCGAGTTGACCGGCACGTCGTCATGGTCCGAATCGAGGAGGAACAAAGCGTTTGTCATGGTTCCAAGGCTATCAACACCGGTGCGACACGCCGGTGATTGCGCGTCCGTTGATCGATGATAGAGTAATCACTCGTTGCCACGCAGCGACACCTGCCCGGGTGGCGGAATGGTAGACGCGCTAGCTTGAGGTGCTAGTGCCTATTTTTAACGGGCGTACGGGTTCAAGTCCCGTCTCGGGCACCATCGAAAACCCCTTGGAAACAAGGGGTTTTCTTGTATCCGCAGCCCATTCGGCCGTTCGCCTATGAGACAAAGACAAAGACATATAAAGGAGCTCCCCATGCGTTTCGTCCATCTCGAATCCATCGACGACGAGCGCGTGTCAGCATATGTCAATCTGACTGAGATCCAGCTGCGCAATCGCCTGGAGCCGGCGAAGGGACTGTTCATCGCCGAATCGCCGAAGGTCATCGACCGTGCGCTTGCCGCGGGACGCGAGCCGATCTCTCTGCTGGTCGAGGAGCAGTGGATCGAGGGCATGGCCGACGAGTTCTCCTTCATCGACGGGCATTGGGGTCCGGACGTGCCGGTCTACGTGGCCTCACCCGACCAGCTGCAGCGACTGACCGGATACCGTCTGCACCGCGGGGCCCTTTCCGCCATGCGTCGCTGGCCGTTGCCCTCCGTGGCGCAGGTGTGCGAGCATGCCACACGCGTGGCGGTGATGGAGAACATCGTCGACCATACGAACGTTGGGGCGCTGATGCGCTCGGCCGCCGCGCTCGATGTGGACGCCGTGCTGGTCACCCCCTCCTGCGGCGACCCGTTGTACCGTCGCGCGGTACGCGTATCGATGGGTACGGTCTTCCAGATCCCGTGGACTCGCATCGGCGGCGAGGACAGGCGCTACTGGCCGTTCAGGGGCATCGACGAGCTGAAGTCCCTCGGCTTCACCACGGTGGCCATGGCGCTCGAGGACGACTCGATCAGTCTCGACGAGCTCACCCGCAGACTCGACAACGATCCGGCCGAGGCCGATCACATCGAGAAGCTGGCGCTGATCTTCGGCACGGAGGGCGACGGCCTGTCGCGCCACACCATCGCGCGCGCCGACCTCACCGTGAGGATCCCCATGGCGCACGGCGTCGACTCCCTCAACGTGGCTGCCTCCAGCGCGGTCGCCTTCTATGCGACGCGTCCTCATCGTCGTTGATTCTCCCAACACCGTTCCCCCTCCGATCGCACTCGGCCGATGATCGTTTCCGACGCATGACGAGGCCTTCGACACACCCCGTACATGTGATATGCATCACTGCCGATGCGAGGTGACACACCGAGACGCGCGGGACGACGTTGCTTGCGTGTCGCCGTTTTTGTGCAATCATTGTCAATGTGAGACCGAGACAAGGATGCCCGGTTTACAACCCCGAGCGGCGTTGAAAGACGCTGGAAGTTGTTGAGAGGAGCAACGTAGACAATGGCCAAGAACAAGCAGAAGATTTTGTCGATCGTGCTGGCGGGCGGCGAGGGAACCCGCCTGATGCCGCTGACCCGAGACCGTGCGAAGCCGGCCGTTCCCTTCGGCGGCGTGTTCCGTCTCATCGACTTCCCCCTGTCCAATCTGGTGAACTCCGACTATCGCCACATCGTCGTGCTCACCCAGTACAAGTCCCATTCGCTGGACCGTCACATCTCCCAGATGTGGCGCTTCTCCTCCCTGCTGGGCAACTACGTCTCCCCTGTGCCGGCGCAGCAGCGTCTTGGCAAGCACTGGTATCTCGGCTCCGCCGACGCCATCTACCAGACCATCAACATCATCGAGGATGTCCAGCCCGACATCGTCGTCATCGTCGGCGCCGATCACGTCTATCGCATGGACTTCGGCCAGATGGTCCAGCAGCACATCGAGTCCGGTGCCGAGTTCACCGTGGCAGGCATCCGCCAGCCGATCGAGCAGTCGAAGCAGTTCGGCGTGATCGACGTGGATCCGGAGCACCCGAACCAGATCAAGAGCTTCCTCGAGAAGCCGGACACCTGCGCCGGTCTTCCGGACGATCCGAACTCCTTCCTCGCCTCGATGGGCAACTACGTGGCCAACACGGACGCCCTGTTCGACGCCCTCGCCAAGGACGAGAAGAACGAGAACACGAAGCACGACATGGGCGGAGACATCGCCCCGTACTTCGCCTCGCGCGGTGAGGCCGGAGTGTACGACTTCAACACGAACGAGATCCCCGGCGCCACGCCGACCGATCACGCCTACTGGCGCGATGTCGGTACGATCAAGCAGTTCTATGATGCGCACATGGATCTGATCGCCTATGTGCCCGAGTTCAACCTGTACAACCAGGCGTGGCCGATCTACACGAACTCCGGCACGCTGCCGCCGGCCAAGTTCGTGCACGCCGGACGTGACCGTCTGGGCCACGCGACCGACTCGATCGTCTCCCCCGGCGTGATCGTCTCCGGCGGCGAGGTGCACCACTCGGTGCTCTCCCCGAACGTGCGCATCCACTCGTGGGCGCAGGTCGTCGACTCCGTCCTGTTCGACGGCGTGATCATCAACCGTCGCGCCCGCGTGTACAAGGCGATCCTCGACAAGAACGTCGTACTGACCGAGAACTCCACGGTCGGCATCGACACTGAGCATGATCTCGCGCGCGGCTTCACCGTCACGCCCGAGGGCATCACCGTGGTGCCGAAGGGAACCGTCGTCGACGACTGATCGCTCCCCGATACGACATTCGGCTATGACATATGATGATGGGCTCCGACCGTAACTGGTCGGGGCCCATCATCATATTGCCGCAGATGCTGTGGATCAGTGGATCCGGTATTGCAACTGCAACTTCAGTACTGCGGCATGTTGTCGAAGTTGAAGCCGAGCGCGGCGAGCTGCTCGCGGCCCTCGGGCGTGATCTTGTCCATTGTCCAACGCGGCTGCCACGTCCAGTCGATGCGGAACTCCTCGACGAGACCGGCGAGGGTGCTGGCGCACTCGTCCTCGATGAGATCGGTCAGCGGGCAGGCCGGCGTGGTCAGCGTCATCGTGATGATGGCACGGCCCTGATCATCGATCTCGATGCCATAGACCAGACCAAGGTCGATGACGTCGATGCCGAGCTCCGGGTCGATGACCTGATGCAGGGCCTCACGCACGTCCTCGGCGGTGGCGCGACCGATATCATCGACGAACTTGAGCGGGATGTTGCTGTCGTCGCCGTGCTCGTCGTCACCGTGACCGCATTCGCTCTTCTTGTGGCGACCGCATGCGCACATGTCGTCCGCATCCGATGCCGACGGTGCGGGATGCCCGTTCGGGAATCCCTTGGCCAGAGCCGGATTGGCCATCACGCGACGGGCGGCCTCCTCATCCTGCAGAACGTCGTTGACCGCGTCGAACACGGACGGCTGCGGTTCGGGCACCAGATTATCGCTCATTGTCACTCCATACCTTGGATAGGATTACAGCGTCTACTGTACGCGAGCTGTTTCGGCTTGTCATACGTGCGCGTCCACGTCTTGGCTATCGGCTGAGAGAGGCTTGGGCCATGTTCACGCGTTCTTGGCGGCCAGCGCCTTCGCGATGGAGTCCTTGAGACCCTCCCATGCGAGCAGCGCGCATTTGATGCGCATCGGATACTTGGACACTCCCTGGAAGACGACGCCGTCGCCGAGGCTCTCCTCGGCGGCCTCATCGTTCAGACCCTTGCCTCGGGACTCCATGAGCCTGTGGAAGGTGTGCTCCAGCTCCATCGCCTTGTCGACGGTCTGTCCGTCGACAAGATCGACCATGACGGACAGGCTCGCCTGTGAGATGGAGCATCCCTGTCCATCCCATACGACGCGCCTGAGGGTGTACGGCTCCTGATCGGAGACCTCCACGTGCACGGTGGCCTCGTCGCCGCAGGTCGGGTTGAACTGGTGGGATTCGCCGGGCGTGCAGTATTCGTGCGTGGCCCGTACCACGGTCTCGCCGGAGGCGTTGCCGTCACCGGTGGTCTCCTTGGTCAGGTCCGTTGCGAAATGCTCCTTGCCGTGCGGATTCTTCGCCGCCTCGAGGATGACCTCCTGATACATCTGTTCGAGGTCATCACCGCTCATGCCGTAATCGTTCATAGTCTCCTCAATATAGTGCCCTCCCCTTGACGGGGAGGGCGAAACAACCGCTTCGGATTTCAGGCTCCGAAGAACTGCCTGATGCCCTTCGCCGCCTCGACGAGCGCCTGCGCGTCCTCGACGGTGTTGTACACGCCGGACGAGGCGCGGTTGGAGGCATACAGGCCGAAGTGACGGTGCACCGGCTGCGCGCAGTGGTGACCGACGCGGATGGCGATGCCCTGGGCGTCGATGTACTGGCCGACGTCGTGCGGGTGTACACCCTTGACGTCGAACGCGACGGTGCCGATGCGGTCCACGTTCTCGCGCGGGCCCAGAATGCGGATGCCGTCGATGTCGCCGAGCTTGAGCAGTTCGGCGGCGATGGTTCTCTCGTGGGCTTCGATGTTCTCGAGCCCCACCTTCATCATCCATTCGGCGGCGACGCCTGCGGCCACGACCTGCGCGACCGGCTGGGTGCCGGCCTCGAAGCGTGCCGGAGGCTCCATGTACTGGGCGGGCTGGTCCATCCACGCGAGTTCGACCATGGAGCCGCCGAAGCTTGCCGGCGGCAGGGCCTCGAGCAGTTCGCGGCGTCCGTAGAGGAAGCCGACGCCGGTGGGACCGTACATCTTGTGCGCGCTCCACGCGGCGAAGTCCACGTCGAGCGCGTGGAAGTCGACCTTGAGATGCGGCACCGACTGGCAGGCGTCAAGGATGAAGATCGCGCCGACCGCGTGCGCGCGGGCGATGATCGGCGCGATGTCGGTGATCGCGCCGGTGGTGTTGCCCACGTGCGTGACGGCGACGACCTTGGTGCGTTCGGTGATGACCTCGTCGAGGTTGTCGGTGCGCACGCGGCCGTCCTCAGTCAGGTCGATCCACTTGAACGTGGCGCCCGTACGGTAGGCGAGCTCCTGGAACGGCAGCAGCACGGAGTGGTGCTCGGCCTTGGAGACGACGATCTCGTCACCGGGCTTCAGCGCGAAACGCCTGGCGGCCTCTCCCCCACGGCCGAGCGACGCGTTGCCGAATGCGGTGGCCAGCAGGTTGAGACCCGCGGTGGCACCCGCCGTGACGACGATCTCCTCCTCGCCTTCGGCGGCGTTCGCGCCGACCAGCTTGGCGACCTTGGCACGGGCGTCCTCGAAGGCCATCGTGCTGCGGGCCGCAAGCTCGTGGGCGCCACGGTGCACGCCGGCGTTGATCGTGCGGTAGAACTCGCTCTCCGCGTCGATCACGCACTGCGGCTTCTGCGAGGTGGCCGCCGAGTCGAGATACACGAGCGGATGCCCGTGGATCTCCTGCTTCAGAATCGGGAACTCGTCCCGAATGCTTGCGAAGTCTGTCATGTTTCCCCCTTGCTCATCGCTCATACGATGACTGACGAGTATGGGATTACGATGTTCGGTTCGCGACCGTAGGCTTGGCCGAACGGCCTTGAGTGTGTCGTGAACCGAACATCGCAATCCCACACGGACATATCAGGCGAGTGCCGATTCGGAATCCGCACCCTCCGGCAGATACTCGTCGTAGCCGTGCTCCTCGAGGTAGTCGGCGAGCTCCGGGCCACCGGTCTTGACGAAGTGGCCGTCGGCGAAGACGTGCACGATGTCCGGCTTGATGTACTTGAGGATGCGCGTGTAGTGCGTGACCATGAGGATGCCGAGGTCGGTGTTCTCCTTGGCGCGGTTGACGCCTTCGGACACGATGCGCAGCGCGTCGACGTCGAGGCCGGAGTCGGTCTCGTCCATGATCGCGAACTTCGGCTTGAGCAGCTCGAGCTGCAGGACCTCGGCGCGCTTCTTCTCGCCGCCGGAGAAGCCGTCGTTGACGGAGCGGGACGCGAACTTCGGGTCCATGCGCAGGCGCTTCATCGCCTCGCCGAGCTCCTTGGCCCACGTGCGGATGGCGGGGGCCTGGCCGTCGATCTCGGTCTTGGCGGTGCGCAGGAAGTTGGTCATGGAGACGCCCGGCACCTCGACCGGGTACTGCATGGCGAGGAAGAGGCCCTCCTTGGCGCGCAGATCCGGGGTCTGCTTGAGGATGTCGACGCCGTCGAGCAGCGCCTCGCCGGAATCGACCTCGTACTTGGGGTGTCCGGCGAGCGTGTAGGCGAGCGTGGACTTGCCGGAGCCGTTGGGGCCCATGATGGCGTGGGTCTCGCCCGAGTGGACGGTGAGGTTCACGCCTTTGAGGATCTGCTTGCGACCCTCTTTCGTTTCCACAGATGCGTACAGATCCTTGATTTCGAGGGTGTGCTGTCCAGCCATCGTTTACTTGTCCTCCAATACGGCTTGCATGGCGTCGCTTTCTCCTCGTGCGAGACGCCGGTCGATTACGTCCATCAGGTGTTCGGAAATGTAGGGCACGCCGATCTCCTCGACGAGTTCGCCGAAGAAGCCGCGCACGACGAGCTTGCGCGCGTCGGTCTCGCTGATGCCTCGGGACTCCAGGTAGAACAGCTCCTCGTCGTCGAAGCGGCCCACGGAGCTCGCGTGGCCGGCGCCGATGATGTTGCCGTTCTCGATCTCGAGGTTCGGCTCGGAGTCGGCGATGGCGCCCGGGGTGAGCACCAGATTGCGGTTGAGCTCGTAGGAGTCGGTGCCGGGGGCGGTCGGCTGGATGAGCGCGTTGCCGACCCACGTGGAGTGCGCGTCCTTGCCGTCGAGCGCACCCTTGTAGACGACGCGGGACTTGCACTCGGGGGCGTTGTGCACCACCATCGTGCGGTGCTCGATGTGCTCGCCGGGATCGACGAAGTAGATGCCGAGCATGTTGAGATCGCCCTGTTCTCCGCCGAAGTCCTGATCCATGCGGATGCGGACCACGTCACCGCCAAGCGTGACGATGGAGTGGCGCAGGGATGCACCCTCGCCCACGCGGATGCGGTGGTTGGCGACGTGCTTGGAGCCCTTCGCCCATTCCTGCACGAACGTGGCGGACACGTGCGAGTACCTGCCGGTGACGATCTCCACGCCCTCGGCGAGACGCGCGAGTCCGTGGTGTTCGACGATGACGTCGGCGTGCGTGTTGTCGGCGGCCGCGATGACCAGATGCAGCGCATCGAGATCGGCGCCCTGTCCGTTGACGTCGATGAGCACCGGCTGGTCGATCTCGCCGTTCAGTTCGACGATGGTCGCGGTGCGGCCGGAGTTCCATTCGACGACGGAGGCGCGGTCGTTCGGCTTGGAGACGGTGCCGGACAGGCCCTCGCCGAGCGGCACCTGGCTGATGCGCACACGCTCGGGGTCGACCGCGGAGCCGTCGGCGTAGCCCACTGCGATGGTCGTCTCGCCGCTCGGGGAGAACACGTCGAAGAACTCCTCGATGCGTTCGAGCGGGGTGTAGCGCCAATCCTCCTGCTTGCGGGTCGGCATGGCGAAGTCATTCACGTCGAAGGAGCGGGGCTCTTTGTCGGCGCTGGACGGCATGGCCGCCGGAATCGCGTACGGATCGTTCGGATCCGCGACGGGGATAGTGATTTCAGTGTTGTTCTGCGCCATGGGAATCAGCCCACCGATCCTTCCATCTGCAGTTCGACCAAACGGTTCAATTCGAGCGCGTACTCCATCGGCAGCTCGCGGCTGATCGGCTCGACGAAGCCGCGTACGATCATGCCCATGGCCTCCTTCTCCTCGAGGCCGCGGCTCATCAGGTAGAACAGCTGGTCCTCGGAGACCTTGGAGACGGTTGCCTCATGCGCCATCGTCACGTCGTCCTCGCGCACGTCGACATGCGGGTACGTGTCGGAGCGGCTGAAGTCGTCGACGAGCAGCGCGTCGCACACGGTGGAGTTGGACGAGCCCTCGGCGCCGTCGACGATCTTGACGAGTCCGCGGTAGGCGGAGCGGCCGCCGCCACGCGAGATCGACTTGGCGACGATCGTGGAGCTGGTGTGCGGGGCGAGGTGGATCATCTTCGCGCCGGTGTCCTGGTACTGGCCCTTGCCGGCGAAGCCGAGGGACATGGTCTCGGCCTTCGCGTACGGCTCGGCGAGGATGCAGGCCGGGTACTTCATCGTGGCCTTGGAGCCGATGTTGCCGTCGACCCACTCCATCGTGCCGCCCTCACGCACGTAGGCGCGCTGGGTGACGAGGTTGTATACGTTGTTCGACCAGTTCTGCACGGTGGTGTAGCGCACGCGCGCGTGCTTCTCGACGATGATCTCGACGATGGCTGCGTGCAGCGAGTCCTCGGACCAGATCGGGGCGGTGCAGCCCTCCACGTAGTGCACGTAGGAGCCTTCGTCGGCGATGATCAGGGTGCGCTCGAACTGGCCCATGGCCGGGGTGTTGATGCGGAAGTAGGCCTGCAGCGGGATGTCCACGTGCACGCCCTTCGGCACGTAGACGAACGAGCCGCCGGACCATGCGGCGGTGTTG
The DNA here is from genome assembly GCF_008698085.1 of Bifidobacterium callitrichos. Taxonomy (NCBI): domain Bacteria; kingdom Bacillati; phylum Actinomycetota; class Actinomycetes; order Bifidobacteriales; family Bifidobacteriaceae; genus Bifidobacterium; species Bifidobacterium callitrichos. The sequence goes on along the minus strand of NZ_RZJP01000001.1, from coordinate 185,229 downwards.
AGGGCACCGAACTTGTTGTCCTCCGGCGGCACGACGGTGCCGAAGTACTTCCTGACGAGATCCGGGTACTCGCGCACGGCGGTGTCGGTGTCGACGAAGATCACGCCCTGCTTCTTGAGGTCCTCCTGGATGGAGTTGTAGATGACCTCGGACTCGTACTGCGCGGCGACGCCGGAGACGAGACGGTTCTTCTCCGCCTCGGGGATGCCGAGACGGTCATACGTGTTGCGGATGTCGTCGGGCAGTTCGTCCCAGCTCTTGGCCTGCTTGTCGATCGGCTTGACGTAGTACTTGAAGTCGTCGGCGTTGAATCCGGACAGGTCGACGCCCCAGTCGGGCATCGGTTTGTCGAGGAACGCCTTGTAGCCGCGCAGACGCATGTCGAGCATCCATTCCGGCTCGTGCTTGTCCGCGGAGATGGCGCGCACGACGTTCTCGTCGATGCCTCGCTTCGCGGCCTCGCCGGCCGCGTCGGAATCATGCCAGCCGTAGGTGTAGTCACCGAATTGGCTGATGATCTCGTCATCCTTCTTCAGTTTCTCTTCGTCCACACGCGCTCGATCGGCCACATACTGGCTCATCTCCACGTCGGACGCGGCGTTGGGCGCCTGTTGGGTGTCACTCACCTTGACGCTGCCTCCCATCGTTCGAAAGTTCCTACGTAAACCTAGCAGAAGGGCCGCCGGAACTCCATAACGACACCGCATGTCGGCTATGCGCGCAACGTGAGCTTGATTACGACGGGTTCCGTTATGACGGGATCTTCTGCTTCGGCCGTTCCCGTGTTCATAGACGGTGCGATGACCGGTGTGATAATGATGCGGGAAACCTGTCTCCTATAGTCTCTTACGAGAGGACACGAACATGGATGCACATGATTGGCGTCTGGGATTGGTCGATGATGACGCGCTGACTCTGGCGGCGTTGTCCTCGCTGGTCAGATCCAAATTTGCCGATGACGGCATCTCGGTGGCGTGGTCGGTCCGTTCGGGAGATGAAGCGGTCGACATGTGCTTCGATCGGAGTACTCGTCCGGATGCGGTTGTGGTGGATATGGGGATGGATGATGTGGACGGCGCGATGACGATGCGCCGCATCCGTCGACTGTCAACCCGAATCATGCTGCTTGCGATGACCTCGCATTCGTTGACGAGATACCGGGAGCTGGCCCGATCCTCCGGAGCCGCCGTCCTGCTCGACAAGGCTGACTTCTCCGGTCTGGCCTGCTGTCTGCGTGACTGCGCCGCGGGGAAACAGCCGCGGAACGGATTCGGCACGGTGATGCGAGGATCCGCGTCCACCGGAGAGCAAGCCGCTCCTCTCTCAGGATCACGAACCGTGCGCTCCCTGTCCGCGCGGGAGATGGAGGTCATGGATTGGACCATTGAAGGACTGACGGCCAAGGAGGTCGCCGCGAAGATGGCGATCTCCGAGCCTACGGTGAAGACTCATATCCGTCATGTCATCATCAAACTCCGGGTGAGGAACAAACTACAGGCGATACGCCTGTGGTCTGAAATGAGGAGGGGTGGATGAGACGGATGTTTCCTCATATCCGTGCGTTCGATCGGCTCCAACGCCCCTATGTTGCAGCGATGATCATCGTCACGATCATATGCACGGCGCTCACCTATGTCACCGATGGCGACTATTCACTGCTGCAGACGGCGTACTCATTCGCCCATATATGCCTTCTCATGGGGTTGTACTGGCATCCGACCTCCTGCGCCTGTGCGGTCATCTCTCTGTCGATCGCAGCGGAGTTCCCGCCTGATGCCGTGTTCATGAAACAGCTCTGGTGCCTTTGGCTAGCGGCGGGGCTGCTCGGATATCATCGACGTCTCCGAATCGCGTTCTCGCTGCTGCTGATCCAGACGTTCAGTATGATGACGTCGTTGCCGGAACAACATCAGATGGCCGACTGGAATGTCCCGGGAGTGCTGTCGTTCAACATCGTCTGCGCGATCATGGCCGTCGTTGGCTATGCATTGGCGGAGCATCAGGAGGCTGATCGGCTGCGTAGGGAGGCGCAGGAAAGGGAACGTCTGGAGATCGAACAGGAACGTCTGCGCCGTGATATGGCTCTGGCAAGTCGAATCCATGATTCGACGACCCGCGGTCTGACTCTCATCTCGCTGCTGTCGGAACAATGCGTTGCGGAAAGGGCTAATGCCGGGCTGTCCGACGGGCTGACGGAGCGAATCGCCCTCATCGGTTCGACTGCGCGGTCCACCCTGCAGGACGTCCGCAAGGTGATCGACGTGTTGAACCGTGACGAGCTGGATGAGCGAGACGCGGATGCGAAAGCCGAAGGCGTCTCAGACGAGCCGATGGAATCGATGCTGACACGTCTCCTGACCGATAACGACGAACACATGGCGGCCATTGGCATACAGGGAAGCAGCACCATGACGTCATCCGCATCATCGGGCATGACCGTATCGTGCATCGATCAGGAGACGATGCGGGAGATCAGGGATCTCATCAATCAGATGTACACCAACATCGCGGTTCACGGCGCGCGCGGTACGGATGTCTACCACGTGCGTATGGAACTCACCGATCGCGCGCTTCGCATACGGGAATTCAACGCCATCGGCCGGACCGACGGCCGTCTTCACTCAGGCAAGGGCCTATCCATGCACCGAACGCGCATCATGGCAATGGGTGGAATGCTCCATACTCGTCATAGTGAGGATGATATATGGACTTTGCAGGTGGAAATACCCATACAGCCTCACGCATCGTCCCACTCATCGTCTTTTAGACTATGACGGTGGAAGAGTCGTTACGTTGCATGGTATGAGTAATAATCGTGTTGGGATGACGACATGAACAGTTTCCAACTGAAGATTCTTGCCTGCGTGCTCATGGTCATCGATCATGTGGCCGAATTCCTGCCGGGCATGCCGATATGGATGCATTGGATCGGGCGACTGTCGGCACCCATCTTCTACTTCCTCATCGGATGGAGCTGCGTCTACACCAGCAATCGCAAACGGTTCCTGCTGCGATTGTATGTTGCCAGCGTCGGGATGTCCGTCATCCAGGCGATGTCGTCCGTGTTCTCGTCCGCCTTGCCGGAGCTCAACGTGTATCCGATCGAGAACAACATCTTCGCCACTCTGTTCCAGATAAGTCTCGTCATCTGTCTGCTGTCCGCAACGTCATGGCGGAAGCGACTGCGCAACATCTCGATCTACGTCCTCATCCAACTTGTCATCAGCATCCCTCTGTATTTCCTGACGAACGTCATCGACAGACTGCCCTATGGGGAGACCCTCGACTACATACTGCTCCGCGCAAGCGGTACAGTGCTGGATCTTGAGGGAGGGCTGTTCGCTGTTGCGATCGGTGTCGTGCTATGGGCTACGCATGATCATCGCTTGCGTCTGTCTTTGGCTCTAGTCGGACTGGCTGCGACGGATCTGGTCCTGAACGCGTTCGGCGTTCTATATTCGATCACGACCGCCCTCATGTACAGGTTCCCGGATCCGGCGCAGGTGGTCGTATCGATGAATCGCATATGGGACGTGATGGGATTCTCCCCGTTCAACTTCAGGCAGTCCCCCATCACCGTGAACTACCAGTGGATGAAAGTCTTCGCGCTGCCGTTCATGCTGGTGTGCAACCATCAGCGCGGACCACATGTGAAGTGGTTCTTCTACGTGTTCTACCCCACGCACATCGTCGTGCTCTATCTCATCGGCACGGTGATGAGCAACCCCATATTGCCCTAATGCCCGAACAAGAGTTCATTCACCCTTGGTCAATCGTTATAGCATCATCTGTTAGATGATGCTATATTTTTATTATTACCAGAAAACAAAGGGGGCAACAATGCAATATGAAATTGAAACCATTATTTCAATCACATTTATTACACATCCATGCATGCATTCTATTTAATGACATGAATTCGTTTATTTTAAAGATAATTGCTCTCTCCCTCATGCTCGTCGACCATATTGCCGAGTTCCTGCCCGGCATGCCGATATGGATGCATTGGATCGGAAGGCTGTCGGCGCCGATCTTCTTCTTCCTCATCGGATGGAGCTGCGTCTACACCAGCAACCGCAAACGGTTCCTGACGCGGCTTTATGTGGCCAGCGTGGGCATGTCCATCATTCAAGCGGCATCCTATTGTATTCGTGGATACGGGGCTTCCTTCGCCCACGGGATGCAGCCCATCGACAACAACATCTTCGCGACGCTGTTCCAGATGAGTCTGATCATTTGCCTGCTATCCGCCCCCACGGCGCGCGAGCGGCTACGCAACATGTCGATCTACATTCTTGCGCAGATCGTCATCGGTGCGGCGATGTTCTTCGCCTACGGCATCATAGACGACTTGTCCTATGCGACCTCCGTTCTCTTCGTTCTGCAGGCGGTGAGCGGCACCGTTTTGGGTCTCGAAGGCGGATGGCTCAATGTCGCGATCGGAGTCATCCTGTGGGCCGTCCACGGCAACAGGCTGCACATGTCGTTGGCTTTCATCGGCATGTCCCTTATATATCTGGCCTCCGCGCTCCCCATCGCCCATCGACTGGTCGGGATCATCATGGACGACAGTCCCATCGGCTATATCACCAACTTCATGCTGAATAACTCGGGCATCTCGCAATTCGTCCTCGGCCAATCGCCCATCACCGTGAACTACCAGTGGATGATGGTCTTCGCGCTGCCGTTCATGCTGTTGTACAACCATCAGCGTGGGCCGCACGTCAAATGGTTCTTCTACGTGTTCTACCCGGCGCACATCGTCGTGCTCTATCTCATCGGCATGGTGATGCACAACTTCATGGCGGGTTGATCTCAGGTTTCTCTCCCCCAGTCAGCGAGTGGCCTGCGTGATCTGTCCCATTATTTGCTGCCACCTCGTCAGAGAGGCCACACCAGATACTCCGATAAACACAATACGAGGCGGATGCCGTAGACCATTATGGTCATGGCATCCGCCTCGTGTCATTGACGGAGGTTGGGCCCCCGACCGGCAGCCGATCAGATCAGCGCGCTTCCTTGTGGTCGAGCGCGGCCTTGACGAGGCCCGCGAACAGCGGGTGCGGCTTGGTCGGGCGGGACTTGAACTCCGGGTGCGCCTGGGTGGCCACGTAGAACGGGTGAACCTCCTGCGGCAGCTCGACGAACTCGGTGAGCTCGCCGTCCGGGCTCTGGCCGGAGATGCGCAGACCGCCCTCGCGCAGACGATCCTTGTAGGCGACGTTCACCTCGTAACGGTGACGGTGACGCTCGGTGACGTGGGTGGTGCCGTACAGTTCGGCGACCAGCGAGCCCTCCTCGAGCTCGGCCGGATAGGAGCCGAGACGCATGGTGTGGCCCATGTCGCCGTGACCGGCGACGATGTCCTTCTGCTCCTCCATCGTGGCGATGACCGGGTTGGCGCAATCCGGCTCGAACTCGGTGGAGTTCGCATCCTCGATGCCGAGCACGTGACGCGCGTATTCGATGACCATCGACTGCAGACCCAGGCACAGGCCCAGCGCCGGCAGCCTGTTCTCACGGGCGAACTTCAGCGCGCCGATCTTGCCTTCGATGCCGCGGATGCCGAAGCCGCCGGGGATCACGATGCCGTCGATGTTGTCGAGCGCGGCGGCCGCACCCTCCTCGGTCTCGCAGCGGTCCGCCGCGACCCACTTGACGTTGACCTTCGCCCAGTTGGCGAAGCCGCCGGCCTTGATGGCCTCGGTGACGGACAGGTACGCATCCGGCAGATCGATGTACTTGCCGACGATCGCGACGTTGACCTCATGCTTCGGATGGTGGACGCGTTCGAGCAGATCCTCCCACTCGTCCCAGTCGACGTCGTGGAACGGCAGACCGAGCTCACGCACGACGTAGGCGTCGAGACCCTCGTCGAACAGGATCTTCGGCACGTCGTAGATGCTCTGGGCGTCCACGCAGTTGACCACGCCCTCCTCGTCCACATCGCACATGAGGCTGATCTTGTCCTTGATGGACTGGTTGAGCGGACGGTCGGAGCGCAGCACGAGCGCATCCGGCGTGATGCCGAGCTGACGCAGCATCATGACGGAATGCTGGGTGGGCTTGGTCTTGAGCTCGTGGGCGGCGGAGATGTACGGCACGAGGGAGACGTGCACGAACATGCAGTTGTCGCTCCCGAGATCGCGACGCACCTCACGGGCCGCCTCGAGGAACGGCTGAGATTCGATATCGCCGACGGTGCCGCCGATCTCGGTGATGATCACGTCCACGTCATCGCTCGCCTGGGCGCGCATACGGGACTTGATCTCGTTGGTGATGTGCGGAATGACCTGCACGCACTGGCCGAGGTACTCGCCGGCACGCTCCTTGCGCAGCACCTCCTGGTAGATCTGGCCGGTGGTGACGTTGGCCTTCTGGGAGAGGAAGACATCAAGGAAACGCTCATAGTGGCCGATGTCGAGATCCGTCTCGGCACCGTCCTCGGTGACGTACACCTCGCCATGCTGGAACGGGTTCATCGTACCCGGGTCGACGTTGATGTACGGATCGAGCTTCTGCTGCAGCACATGCAGACCGCGGGAACGCAGCAGGCGGCCGAGAGAGGATGCGGTCAGGCCCTTGCCGAGGGAGGAAACCACGCCACCGGTGACGAAGATATGCTTGGTGACGTGCTCTTGGGAATTGCCATGTGTTCTTCTAACCATGGAATTTCATCCTATCATCCGTCCGTGACGCGGCGTGTTCCCTCCGTGAGCGGAGAGGCACGATTATTCACAAGGATCGCACGCCCAAGGGATTCGTCCACATTGTCCGTTTGGGCTTGCCCATATGCTCCCGCGCCTCGTAGCGTCCAACGTATGAAAGAGCACAAAGGTGTCACCGCACTGTTGCGGACCGCGGAACAGGAACGTCGCTGCGCCATCGGCGAGAGCAGATCGCTGTATCACGCATTGCGGCGCAGAGCGGAGGCTCTCGAACTGGTCAATCCGTATCCAAATCTGTATTCCGATGCCGGTTACTGGCGGGGTTTGAACAGTGAACAGCAATCGATGCACGTCGTCCGCGCATTGTCCAGAATGCATCCGAAATGGGTGTTCGCCGGTCTGAGCGCCGCCTGCGTCTATGGGTATCAGCACGCCTATTCACTGCACGATGGTTCCGTGTACATCGCCGGAACCTGCGGGGCATCGGTTAGGGACTGTGCGCAACTCAAACGGATCTATATGAATCAGGTTCCGGTCTGGTGTTCCGGGAGCATACTCATGACTTCGCCCGCGCGCACGCTCATCGATTGTGCCGTGTTCCCGTTCCCGAACGCGCTGGCCATCTACGATTCGGCGCTTCGAGCGGGGCATGTCACCATCGAGGAGGTGCGAACGCTGTCGATCCGGTCCAATTGCGATGAGTCAGCGGTCCGCCGATTGCTCGATCACGCGAATCCGCTGAGTGAGAATGGAGGAGAATCACTGACACGCGGCAACATCGAGGAACTGGGATTCGCAGCTCCCGAATTGCAGATCGAGTTTGAGAACCCCGACAATCCCACCATGCCGTATCGGGCGGATTTCTGCTGGCGATTGGCCGACGGGCGCATTATCGTCGCGGAATTCGACGGCATGACCAAATATGCCGATACGACCAATCCCAACCGTGCCAGTCTGCAGGCGAAGCTGGATTACGAGAGGCGCCGAGAACAGCATCTGAAGGATCAGGGAGTCACCGTCATCGTCCATCTGTTCTACGAAGACGTGATGTCGCCGGAACGCCTGAACGCCAAACTCACAACCGGCGGTGTACCGCGGATACACTCTCACCGGGATGGCCGATAACCTATGGAAGAGCCGCTCTCTCCCATTTCAGCGCAACGATTTCCCGAAACCAGACCATGTCTCGTGAGATTGTTGCGCTGCGGAATCGTCAGTGCGACAATCTCACGAAATAGCCGGGGAATCCGGGAATTTGTTGCACTTCCCTCGACTCAGCGCGACAAATTCCCGAAATGACGGTTTGGTTCGGGAGATTGTCGCACTGAGTGGGCGTTTCAGTTGCTGCTTTTGTTGCTATTGTTGCCTTCAGTCGCTGACGAGATGGGCGATGGCCTCGAGGGCCAGCTTGTAACCGAAGAAGCCGAGACCGGTGATGGTGCCGGTGGCCACCGGGGAGATCACGGAGCGTTTGCGGAACTCGTCACGGGCGGACGGATTGGAGATATGCACCTCCATGAGCGGCAGACCCGCATCGCCGACCATGTGCGCGGCATCGGCCAGCGCGTACGAGTAGTGGGTGAACGCGGCCGGGTTCATGACGATCGGCGTCTTCTCGTCGGCGGCCTGATGCATCCAGTGCACCATCTCGGCTTCGTCGTCGGTCTGACGCACCTCGACCTCGAGCCCCAGTGCCGTACCCCATTCGCCGCACAGACGACGAAGCTCCTCGAGATCCTGACGGCCGTACACGTCGGGCTGGCGCACTCCGAGACGACCGAGGTTCGGTCCGTTGACGACGATGACTTTCGTGGTCATGATGACTGATTCTCCTTTCGGGAATGACTGCTCAGGAATGAATGCGACGGAACGCCTCTTCGACGGCGTCTGCCGGCGGGTTCTCCAAGTGGATGACGTTGCCGGGGCCGCCGTCGAGCACGACGAAGCGCAGCATGTTGCCGCGCGCCTTCTTGTCCTTGTGCATCAGGGCGAGCACGTCTTCGAACGAGCCGCCGTTCCAGGAGGTCGGCAGGCCCAGTGAGGAGAGCAGCGAACGATGGTAGTCGACGAGATCCCGATCGATGTATCCGAGGATGTTCGCCAGTTCGGCCGCGTACACGGTGCCGACGGCCACCGCGTTGCCGTGACGCCAACGGAAGTGTTCGAGTTTCTCGATCGCATGGGCGAGCGTGTGCCCGTAGTTGAGGAACTCGCGCTTGCCCTTCTCCTTCAAGTCCGCGGACACGTGGTGGACCTTGACCGTCACGGTGCGTTCGATGAGCTCGGAGACGACGTCCTCGAGGCCGGAGCCGAGGAACGTGGCGCCGTCGAAGGCGCGCAGTTCGTCCGCATGCGCCTCGAGGATCCTCAGGATCTCCGTATCCTCGATGAAGCCGGATTTCGCGACTTCGCCGAGTCCCTCGATGAAGATGTCGTTCGGCAGCGAGGCCAGCGTCTTCGTATCGGCGAACACGCCTGCGGGTGTGTAGAACGATCCGACGAGGTTCTTGCCGGCGCTCGTGTTGACGCCGGTCTTGCCGCCGGTGGAGGCGTCGACCATGGCCAGCAGCGAGGTCGGGCAGTTGGCGTAGCGGATGCCGCGCATCCAGGTGGCGGCGATGAAGCCGGCCAGATCGGTGGCGGCTCCACCGCCCACGCCGACGATCGCGTCGGAACGGGTGAAGCCCTCATCGCCGAGACGCTCCCAGATGCGGTTGGCGACCTCGACGGTCTTGCCCGCCTCGGCGTCCGGTACTGCGATGTCGTAGACCTCATAGCCCGCCTGACGCAGCAGAGCGCGGGCGCGGTCGGAGTGGCGCTGCACCGGCTGCGTGTGGATGAGCGCCACCTTGTTGACGTTGTCGCCGAAGACCTCAGCGACATGGTTCATCGTGCCTTCGCCGATCATCACATCGTAGGGTTCGATGGCGGTGCCGGTCACGTGCACACGGCGTTCGGAAATCATGTCCATCACCTTTCTTGCGGCGACCTGCGGCGTCTGTTTGCGCGTATGCACAATCACGTTCGCTACTTCGCGGAACACCGGATCGCGTTGCTTGTAGAGCTTCTTCCATCGGGCGTTGGCGTCGCCGGCGAGCATCGGGCGTCCGCCTCCGCGGTTGGCGCGCTCCATCGCCTCCTTGGGGTCGGCGTCGAGGTAGACGACGCGACCGCCCGCGGCGATGTAGTCGGCCAGGGCATCCTGTGTCGAGGGGGTCATCGGGGCTCCTCCACCGAGGGAGAAGATGCCGTCGAAGTCCTCCAGGAAGTCGGCGATCAGATCGGCCTCGACCTTGCGGAACGCGGGTTCCCCGTACTTGTCGAAGTACGCGGGGATCTTCATGCCGACCTCGCGCTCGATCTCCACGTCCGCGTCTGCGAACGGGATGCGCATCATGTGCGCGACCTCCTTGCCGACGCGAGTCTTGCCCGCGCCCATCATGCCGATGATGACGGCACGCGGGCGTTTCACCTGGGGGGTCCGGGAATCCTGAAGATCCCTAGAACCCCGCAACTCCTGCGTGCGGGGGGCACGGGTACGGACGCGTTCGTTACGGGCGCCGGTATTCTGCGCTCTTGCCGACCTACGGCGCCTGATACGCGGGTTGCGGGACGCGCCGTCTGAGGCGCGAGATGACCGAGAGGCGTGATTGCGGCGACCGCGTCCATTGCCTCGGTTGCCGTTGTGCTCGCCGCCGTCGTGTTCGCTGTGATTACGGTTCATACGACTCAACGCATGTGCTCCGGCCAGGAGGCGAGGTAGTTCTCGCAGTTGCGACGGGTCTCCTCCAAGGAATCACCGCCGAACTTCTCGAGCGCGTACTTGGCGATGGTCAGACGCACCATCGCCTCCGCCACGACGGATGCGGCGGGCACGGCGGTGGAGTCGGAACGCTGGTTGATGGCGGAGGCGGCCTCGCCGTTGGTGACGTCCACCGTCCTTAGCGCACGCGGAATGGAGGGGATCGGCTTCATCGCGGCGCGCACGCGGATCGGCTGGCCGTTGGACATGCCGCCCTCGATGCCGCCCGCACGGTTGGTGAGCCGGGTGATGTGGCCGTCCTCGCCGGGCACCATCTCGTCGTGAGCGGCGGAGCCGGGGCGCACGGCCTCGAGGAAGCCATCGCCGATCTCCACGCCCTTGATGGCCTGGATGCCCATGACGGCGGACGCGAGAGCCGCGTCGAGACGACGGTCGGACTCCACGTAGGTGCCGATGCCGGCGGGCACGCCGTAGGCGATGACCTCGATAACGCCGCCGACGGTGTCGGCGTTGGCCTTGATCTCGTCGATGCGCCTGATCATGCGCTCCTCGGCGGCCTTGTCGAGCGTGCGCACCGGCGAGGCGTCGAGCGCGGCGACATCGTCCGGAGTGGGCAGCGGCGCATTGTCGGCGTCCTCGACGCCGGCGCCTCCGATGGAGATCACGTGGGCGACGGTGCGGATGCCGAACGTCTGCTCGAGGAACTTCGCCGCCACGGCGCCGAGTGCGACGCGCGACGCGGTCTCGCGGGCGCTGGAGCGCTCGAGCACCGGACGGGCGTCGTCGAAGCCGTACTTGCGCATGCCGGTAAGATCGGCATGGCCGGGGCGCGGGCGGGTCAGCGGCGCGTTGCGGCCCTCGCGTGGAATGTCATGATCCAGCGGATCGGCGCTCATGACCTCGGTCCACTTGGGCCATTCCGTGTTGGCGATCTCGATGGCGATCGGGCCGCCGAGCGTGGAACCATGGCGGACGCCGGTGAGCAGACGCACCTTGTCCTGTTCGAACTTCATGCGGGCGCCGCGGCCGTAGCCGAGACGGCGGCGTGCCAGTGCATCCACCACGTCGCCGCTGGTCACCTCCACTCCCGCGGGCAGGCCCTCGATCATGGCGACCAACGCCTCTCCGTGCGACTCCCCCGCCGTCTGCCAACGCAACATATCTGCTTTCTCCTCCCATGATGGGTTGTCACGGCTGTTCACGAATCACCGGGATGGCCGTACACGAACCGACACGCCTTGCGAAACGGCTTTACGCCCATAGCGTGACGAAACGCATGCAACTGCGGGACCGCGAGCCGTTGTGCGTGTTCACTAGGGGTTAATGTTAAAACATGCCGTACCTGTATTGTTTACCGAGTCTCATTTGCGCCGTCGCTCTGAGCGTTGAGGACATACGCAGACGCCGTGTGCCGCGCGTGTGGGTGGCAGTGTTCTCCGTCATCCAGCTGGTGGCCGATCTGGTGTGGGCGGGGATGGCGAACCAGTTCTTCATCGTGCTGCAGGCGCTGCTGTTCGCGCTGCTGTGCGCGTTCGTTCAGCTGCTGCTGGCGTTGGTGAAGCCGGGCGCCCTCGGCCTTGGGGATGTGACCGCGATGCTTCCGCTGGGGCTTGCGGTCGGCATGTACGGTCTGGAGAGCGTCATCGTCTGGTGGGTGGCGATGAGCCTGTTCGGGCTTGCATGGGTGATGTTCTGGACCCGATTCGACCCTCAGCGTCACACCGAGTATCGGGGAAGGACGCCGTTCGTGCCCGCCATCGCGGTTGGCGCGATCGCCGCGGTGCTGATCTGAACCGGGCCTCCCGGGCCCTCATGGACTTCATGGACTTCCGGCCCCCGCTTATGAAAAACGGCTCCCCCTGCAATGGGGGAGCCGTGGATCGTCAGGGACATCCGGGATGTCGATGTCTGGTGACGCATGCTGACGCCTTAAGAGATCAGTTCGCGTCCTTGTTGGTGGTCTTGTACTCCTGGACGAACTTCTGGAACTCCTGTTCGTTGTCGGTGAACTTGGTCTCACCGGATTCGAGGTTGGTGGTCACGAAGTACAGCCAGTTGCCGTCCTCGGGGCTGATGGCGGCCTTGATCGCGTTGTCTCCCGGGTTGGAGATCGGCGTGGGCGGCAGCCCCTTGTTGACTCGCGTGTTGTACGGATTGGACTTGTCCGCGAGCTGCGCGTTGGTGAGCTTGTTCGCGGTGGTGCCAAGACCGTAGGCGACGGTCGTGTCCATGCCGAGCGGCATGTCCTTGGCGAGCCTGTTGAGGATCACTCGGGTGACCTTGCCGTAGTAGTCCTGCGAGTTGACCTCGGATTCGGCGATGGATGCGATGATGAGCAGACGTTCGCGTTCGTCGCCTGTCGGAGCGTCGAGCGAGTCGAGCTTCGCGATGCGCCTGTCGACCATCATCTTGAGGATGTCGGACGCGGACTTCTTGGACTTCACGTCATACTGCCCCGGTTCGAGCCATCCCTCGAACTTGCCCTTCGCCTCGGCGGGCAGGATGCCCGCTCCCCCCTCGTCGACGATGGACTGGAATTCGCTCTCGTCGATGCCGCTCAGTTGGGCCGCCGCCTTGATGACGTCGGAGACGCGATCACCCGACTTGACGTCAAGGAAGCCTGTGGCCTTCGTCTGGTCGGAAAGGATGGCCACGGCGTCGGCCGAACGCATATGCTTCTTGAGCTGGAACGTGCCCGGGTAGAGCGTCGCCGAGTTGGCGGAGACGGACGAGGCGAACGCCTCCGCTGACTTGACGACCTCGGCCTTGACCAGACGCTTGCCCACGGAGACGGAATCCTCGCCCTGCTCGATCGTGAACATGACCGAACCGGTGCCGGGACCCGGATAATCCTGCGAGACGCGGTCGTTGTAGTCGTTGACCGCGCGGATCGCGGCGATGCGACGATACCCGAAGAAGCAGCCGGCTGCGACCAGAGCGATGACGAGAGCCACGACGATGGCTACGATGACGTTCTTACGACGGTGGGTCTTGCGCCGCTTGCGCATCTCCTTGCGCGACTTCGGCGGACGTGGAGGCTCCGCTGCGGGAACCGCCGTATTGCCCGACACCCACTGTGTGTTCTCCTCGAAGAAATCGTTGAAGCTCTCGGCCATTACCTCTCCCCTAGTGCTCACTGCGATCCAACGCGGACTGCAATATCACGACCGCGGACTGCTGGTCGACTACAGGCCTGTGCTTCCTGCCTGCGATATTCGCGTCATGCAACTGACGATGCGCGCTGACCGTGGTCAGCCGTTCGTCCACCAATTCTATCTCAGGTACGGTTTCCAGTTCGATCTGTCCGTCCTCCATCAGCCGTTCGATGCGATTGACGAGGTTCGAAGCCCACCTGCGCGCCTTTTTTGCGCTCTTTCCTTCGGTGCCGTCCAGCAGCAACGGCAGCCCGACGATGACACGGTCGATGTGCTCGTCTTCGATGGTATCGATAACATCATCAAGCGCACGGAATGAGTCGCCGTACACCTGGATGTTGCCGATGGGATGTGCCAAGGTGAGCTCCGGGTCGGACAATGCCAGTCCGACCCGGGCGTCACCCAAATCAATGCCAAGCCAGGTCAAACGGCTCAGCCCTTCAGTGCCTCGCGTTCGAGGGCGGAGACCGCCTCGTCGAGCTTCGACGCGTCAGCGCCGCCGCCCTGGGCGAAGTCCGGCTTGCCGCCGCCACCGCCGCCGAGGACCTTGGATGCGCCGCGAACGAGGTCGCCGGCCTTGATGCCGAGCTTGCGCGCCGCCTCATTGGTGGCGACGGCGACCATCGGCTTGTCGTCGGCGCTGACGCCGGCCAGAGCCACGACCACCGGGGACTCCTCGCCGAGACGGGAGCGCACGTCGAGCACGGTCTTGCGAAGCGCGTCGAACGAGCCGAAGTGGCCGACGTTCTTCGCGGCGACCTTCACCGCAGCCGTGGAGGCCTCGGCGTTCTTGACGAGCTCCGGGATGGCGGCGGCTAGCTGACCCTCGTACATGGCGGCGAGCCTGCGGTCCGATTCCTTGAGCTTGGCGAGCAGCGCGTTGACACGCTCGGCCAACTCGTCCGGGCGGGCGTTGAGCTTGTCGCTCAGCTGGGAGACCAGCGCGTGCTCGCGGGCGTTGAACTCGTAGGCGCCGGCGCCCACCACGGCGTCGACGCGGCGCACGCCGGAGCCGATGGAGGATTCGGACATGATGTTGATCGCGCCGATCTTGCCGACGTGGTCGACGTGGGTGCCGCCGCACAGCTCGCGGCTCCAGCCGTCCTCGCCGATGGACACGACGCGCACGATGTCGCCGTACTTCTCGCCGAACAGGTGCATGGCGCCGAGCGCGATGGCGTCGTCGAACTTCATCTCCTTGGTGGTGACCGCGAGGTTGTCGCGCAGACGGTCGTTGACGCGCTCCTCGACGGCGCTCATGACCTGCTTGGTCGGGGCGCTGGACCACTGGAAGTCGAAGCGCAGACGGTTCGGGGCGTCCTCGGAGCCGCGCTGCGTGGCCTGCGGGCCGAGCTCCTCGCGCAGCGCCTTGTGCACCATGTGCGTGGCGGTGTGCGAGCGGGCGATGGCGCCGCGGCGGGCCAGATCGATGCTGGCGTTGACCTGCGTGCCGACGACCAGCGTGCCCTCGGTCAGACGGCACTGGTGGACGATGAGGTCCTTGATGGGCTTCTGCACGTCGTCGACCTCAAGCACGGCGCCGTCGTCGGACAGGATCTCGCCCTGATCGGCGAGCTGGCCGCCGGCCTCCGCGTAGAACGGGGTACGGTCGAGGATGACCTCGATGTTGGCCGGACCGGTGACGGCCGGCACGGAGCCCTTGCCCTCCTGCATGATGCCGAGCACGGTGGCGCGCGCGGACATGTCGGTGTAGCCGAGGAAGTCGATCGGCTTGGCGAGGGTCTTCTTGAAGTCGTCGTAGACGGACAGGTCCACGTTATGACGCTTCTTGAGCGCATCGGCGCGGGCGCGGTTCTTCTGCTCGGCCATCAGCTCGCGGAACTTGGCCTCGTCGACCTTCACGCCCTGATCGGCGGCCATCTCGAGGGTCAGCTCGATCGGGAAACCGTAGGTGTCGTGCAGCTTGAACGCGTCGTCGCCGGAGACGACGGCGTTCGCGCCGGACTCCTGCTTGGCCTTGTTCACGGCCACGTCGAGGATGTCGATGCCGGCGGACAGGGTGCGGCGGAACGCGTCCTCCTCGCCGTACGCGGACTCGGACACCTCGTGGAAGGTGTCGTTGAGCTCCGGGTAGCTGGGCTCCATCGCGGCCTTGGAGGTCGGGAAGAGGGTCGGCAGGACCGCATCCTCGACGCCGAGCACGCGCATGGCCTCGATGGTGCGGCGCAGCAGACGGCGCAGCACGTAGCCGCGGCCGTTGTTGGACGGACGCACGCCGTCGGACATGATCATCAGGGCGGAGCGCACGTGGTCGGCCACGACGCGGAACTTGACGTCCATCGCCTCGTCCTCGCCGTACTTGCGGCCCGAGAGCTTCTCCGCGGCCTCGATGACCGGGTAGACCTCGTCGGTCTCGTAGATGTTGCCCTTGCCCTGCATCAGGTAGGCGAGGCGCTCGAGGCCCGCACCGGTATCGATGTTCTTGTGCTCGAGCTCGCCGACGATGTGCAGGTCCGTCTTGGACTTGACGTTGTCGACCTCGTAGTTCTCGAAGACCAGATCCCAGATCTCGATGTAGCGGTTCTCGTCGGCGATCGGGCCGCCCTCCTTGCCGAAGGCCGGGCCGCGGTCGACGTAGATCTCGGAGCACGGGCCGCCGGGGCCGGGGCCGCCGGTGGTCCAGAAGTTGTCCTCCATGCCCATGATCTGGATGTGCTCGGGGTCGACACCCTCGTTCTTCCACATCGAGCGAGCTTCCTCGTCATCGGTGAAGGTGGTCATCCACAGCTTCTCCGGGTCGAAGCCGTAGCCGCCCTTATCCTGCGGGGTGGTCAGCAGCTCGTAGGCGTAGTGGATGGCCTCCTCCTTGAAGTAGTCGCCGAAGGAGAAGTTGCCGAGCATCTGGAAGAAGGTGCCGTGACGGGTGGTCTTGCCGACCTCGTCGATGTCGAGCGTGCGCACGCACTTCTGGTTGGAGGCCATACGGTGCTTCGGCGGGGTCTGCTCGCCCATCAGGTACGGGATGAACGGCACCATGCCGGCGATGGTGAACAGCGTGGTCGGGTTCGGCGAAATCAGCGACGCCGACGGGACGACCAGATGGTCGTGCGCGGCGAAGTAGTCGAGATAGCGCTTCGCGATTTCTGAGGTGCGCATAAGCGGTTGGAACTCCTTGTGTGTGTTTGCGGGCATGGTGAAGCCCTGGAAAGACTGTGATATGCGATTATCGATGGACGTCGGCGACCGGACGATCATTTCCCGGCCGATCCGTCACCGCGGTACATGGGGTCGGATCGGCCGGCTCCGTGCTCGTGCGTCCGACCCGCCCCCGTTTAGTGGACGGTCTTCGAATACCGCTCGTTGAGCTCATGCTCACGGGCCTTGCGCGCGGTATTAAATTCATCGAACAGGCCGGCCAGCGTCCTGACGGCGACATTGTCCTGATCGGGGCCGAGCAGGAACTGGCGTGCGGCGTCGGGGGTGTTGGCCTTGACGTATGCCTGGGCCTTGGAGACGGCGATCACGCCGAGACCGAAGCCGAGACCGACCCAGAAGATGCGCTTGAACATCACTTCTCCTCCTGCTTCGCCGCGGACTTGCCCTCGGCGAGGAAGGAAGCGGCGGTGGACTTCACGGCGTACACGGCCGATGCGATCTTGATCACCGGCTTGCCGAGGAACGAACCGTACAGGTCGGTCAGTGCGCCGACGTTGTTGGCGGTGGTCGACGCGGCCGCCGAGATCTTGTTGACGTCCTCGAGCGACTTGTTGACCTGCTTGACGGTGGTGACTCCCTCATCGAGCGCGGGGATGGCGTGGTCACCGGATTCCTTGACGGTTGCGGCGATCTGGTCGAACAGCTTGCCCAGACGGATCAGCGGATAGATCATGAACCCGGCGAGCACGGCGAACGCGATGGCGGCCACCAGTCCGGCGATCTCTCCAACTCCCATAAAGCCTCCTATGTCACAGTTACTCGCAATAGGGTATCACTTGCCGTACGACACGATGGTGATCGCCTCGGCAAACGGCTTGGACGTATCGAAGTCGATGTCGGTGACGGAGCCGTTCTTCGGTCTCTCGCTCAGATCGAGATCGCTGCCGCCGAAGCGGTGTCCGAGACTCAGGAGCGTGTTGCCGTGCGAGATCTGGAGGACGTCGTCGCCGTCCCTGAGATCCGGATTGGATGCGATGAGCGCGAACGCGCCCTCGACGCGGGTCCAGTATTCCTCGTCCGATTCCGCATCGTGGAACGGGTCGGCCTCCTTGAGGAAGTCTCGGGTGGCGGCGAGACCGAACTTCTCGACGATCTCGTTGTAGTTCCTCGCGCCGTGGGGGCCGCCGGCGGCGGTCCACGCCAGGGACATGTCCTGCCCCTCGAAGTAGCCGTAGCACTGCTCGCGGAAGTGCATGTCGGAGACGAGCTCGGGGCGGGCGTGGCCTGCGGCCTCGTTGATGTCGAGGATGCGGGCGGCGGTGATCTGGGCGCGAGAGGTGTCCGAGCAGTACGCGGCGGCGAAGTCGTAGCCGGACAGGCGGTGTCCGGCCTTGTCGGCGTCGGCGAGACCGGATTCGGTCAGCGGGGCGTTGCACCATCCCTGAAGACGGTTGTAGCGGTTGAACGTGGTCTGCCCGTGGCGGACCAGATGCAGGTGGAGAATCATGGGTCCACTCTACCGCCGTGGCAGCGGCCGCGCGAGTCCGCACTCACTTCCCTATAACGCGGGAACCCCGCGTCCCAGACGGGAGCGCGGGGTTCGGGCGGTATGTCCTTGACTGTAAATGGATACAGAAGTGGGCCCGGATCAGCGGGCGTAGAACTCGACCACGTACTGGATGTTGACCTGCACCGGGATCTGATCGACCTCCGGCTTGCGGGTCAGGGTGGCCTTGAGGGACGGCAGGTTCACATCGAGGTAGCCGGGGACCGCGGGCAGCACGTCACGGTGCACGCCCTCGGCGGCGATCTGGAACGGAACCATGGTCTGGCTCTTCGGCTTGACCTGGATGGTCTGGCCGGGCTTGACGCGGTAGGACGGACGGTTGACGATGTTGCCGTCCACGAGGATGTGGCGGTGGGTCACGAACTGACGGGCCTGGGCGGTGGTGCGGGCGAAGCCGGAACGCAGGACCAGGTTGTCGAGACGGACCTCGAGATCGGCCAGCATGGCGTTACCGGTCTGACCCGGAACGTGGGTGGCCTGCTCGTAGGCGCGGCGCAGCTGCTTCTCGGACACACCGTACTGGGCGCGCAGACGCTGCTTCTCGCGCAGACGCACGGCGTAATCGGACTCGGTGCGACGGCGGGTGCGGCCGTGCTCACCCGGGGCGTACGGGCGCTTCTCGAAGATGCGCTGGGCCTTCGGGGTCAGGGCAATGCCGAGGGCGCGGGAAAGGCGCACCTGACGGCGGGAACGCTGAACGTTCGTCATGATTATTCCTTTATCTTTCTGTCGTTATCTGAACGGAACGTGGCATGGCCTTGTTGGCCTTCCACGCTGAGTCGGGCCTCTCCAACGCTTCGTCGTGATCGCTCACGAGCGGCCTGTTTCCCTTGGGGAATTCCCAAGCGGCAAGCCGCCGACCCGTTGATGGGCTAAGACTCCAGATGTATCCGCCTTGCGGCAGACACAAACGACAAATATACACCTATGCCCGGGACAGCACCCCGGCATCCATTCGATATACCGTGTCGGCGTAGCTGACCGCGTCCGGATCGTGCGTGACCATGAGCACTCCCGCGCCGGTATCCGCCCGTTGGCGCAGCAATCGCATGACCATGGTGGTGCTGTCCATGTCGAGATCACCGGTCGGTTCGTCCGCGATGATGAGTCTCGGCGAGCCGATGAGCGCGCGGGCGATCGACACCCGCCGCATCTCCCCTCCGGACAGCTCTCGCGGATAGCATCCGGCGAGGTCCTCGACGCCGAGCTCGCGCAGCAGGCCGAGCGCCCGGTCCATGAGGTCCTCCCCCGGACCGTCCGGGAAGAACGTGGCGGGCAGGATCACGTTGTCGAGCACGGGCAGGTTGCCAAGCAGCGTCTGCTCCTGCGTGACGAATCCGATCGTGCGGTTGCGCATCCGGGACAGCTCGCGGTCCGTCATATCGGCTACGCGGCGCCCCTCCACCTCGACGAAGCCGCCGGAGGGGCGCACGAGACCGGCGATCATGTTGATCAGGGTGCTTTTGCCGTTGCCGGAGCGTCCGACGATGGCGATGAAGTCGCCGGACGCGAGGTCGAGATCCACATGACTCACCGCGTCGAACGGCTCTCCGCGCCGCACGAAGCTGCGCGTCAGATCCTCGATGTGCAGCAGGTGCGTGGCACCCGCATCGGGAACATGCCGGACCGTCATGTCGTCACTCACGTCAGCGCCCCTCCTTCAGGATGATGTCGGCATCGGCACGGGACACCCGCCCCATGACGACGAGTGAGGAGCACATGCCGACCGCCGTGGAGCAGACCAGGGCAAGTGCCGCCATAGCAAGCACCGCCAATGGGCCAGACTGCAGATACGGCAGCTGCAGCTGCCGTCCGATGAGCGAACTGAACGGCAGTATGCCGAGTGCGCTGGCGCCGACGCCGACCAGGCCGCCGAACAAACCTATGATCGCCGATTCCTTGAGAATGACCCTGTTGACCATGCCGCGGGTGGCGCCCATGATGCGCAGCGACGCGAACTCGCGTTTGCGTTCGTTCGCGCTGGAGGCGAACACGGCGATCAGCACGATGACGCCCATTACCCACAACGCCGCGACGAATATGGTCACATATCCGACCAGCGAGCCCAGCGCGGTCTTCGTGGCGGTCGTCACACCGCCCGGATAGACGTAGCCGAGACTCGCAAACCTCGAGTCGAGCTTGGCGATGTTACGCGCGACGGCCTTGGGCTCATAGCCGTCCCTCACCTTGATCAGCACCGAGGAGACGGCCTTGCCCGCGTAGTCGGCCGGCATGACGCGCCTGGAGACCGCGGCCGACGCCTCGACCATGTCAGGCACGGTCTCCTGCCGGATGAATACGGAGTTGTCGAGGCTGGTGCCGGTGTTCGCCAGCTGCGCGACGACCGGCCACCTGCGCCCGTACAGTTCGATGGTGCCGTCCGCAGAGACGTTGACGTTCCCTCCCGCGATCATCTCCCCCTCGCCGAGTTCGCCGTGGAACTGGGAGGACACCCACGGTCCGATGACGAAGTCGGTGGACGGGTCGTAGCCGATGATCTGGAGCTTCTCCTCGCAGCATGCGGCGGCGAGCGAGGCGATGTAGGTCTGCTCGGTGGCCTGTTCGATGCCGTCGGCCTGTTCGATGCCGTCCGCGATATCCTTCGTGAAGTAGAAGGTGCCGGGATCGCCATCGGTGAGCAGCGCCTCGGCCTGCGTCGAGGTGTTCTGAGGCACAACCATGAGATCAGCTCCGAGTCGGCGTTCCATGCTATCCATGCCGTTGCCGAGGTTCATGCCGAGCATGGATCCTCCGAAGAAGGCGGCCGCGAGCACGCCGACCACGGTGAGCAGGGCCGCCGTGCGCAACGGCCTGCGTCTGAGATTGGCAAGCGGAAGGTCGGTGAGCCTCACGT
The DNA here is from genome assembly GCF_008698085.1 of Bifidobacterium callitrichos. Classification (NCBI taxonomy): domain Bacteria; kingdom Bacillati; phylum Actinomycetota; class Actinomycetes; order Bifidobacteriales; family Bifidobacteriaceae; genus Bifidobacterium; species Bifidobacterium callitrichos. The sequence goes on along the minus strand of NZ_RZJP01000001.1, from coordinate 164,105 downwards.
ATTTCGCACCCGTGTCCTCAGGCACGCACGCGACACCGTCCGCGCTTTTGCTGCCCATTCGGTCAGTCGTCCCCGACATCAGCGCCTCGGAGCGCGCGAGTCGAACCAGACCGCGATGGAGGCGAAGACGATCTCGAGCACGCCGAGCACGATGAGCGTCGGCAGCATCACCATGCGGCAGTGCATCATCTGCCCCGGGCAGATGCCGATGAGAATCGTGGGAACGGCGAGCATCAGCAGCGCATCGATGATCACGGCGATGTTGAGACCGACGCGGATCCTCCTCTCGACGAACAGCGAAACGATACCGAGGGCAAGGATCGCAACACCGATGCCGGTGGCGGCCTGCTGCGAGTAGTGGCAGGCTCCGAACGTGTCATGCCCCTGGCATGCGTGGGCGAAGGTCTGCGGCGCGATGGCGGTCAGAGCTCCGAGGACGATGGGCGGCACGGACGCGATGAGCTTGTTCTTCATACTTCTCTTTCTGGGTTCTCTCGTACATGTGATGTATGCGACAAAACGCAATGTCCCGCATTATGTGGGGAAGCGAAAGAAAAAGCAAGCCTTGATTTTCGAGACGATATCTGCTAAAGGTGCTCGCTCAAGAGCCTGAACGCATTGGGCCACTCGCGACCTTGGGCAATGGAGTGGCCCAAGGTTGTCAGAGCTTCTCGATCGGCGCGTTCTTGAGCGACAGGCGCTTGACGCCATCGGAGCCGAAGTCGACGGTGATGACCGGCCTCGGGCCCGCGGCTTGGATGTCGATGATCTTGCCCATGCCGAAGCGGTCGTGGGTGATGCGGTCGCCGATCGAGAAATCGGCGACGTCAAGACCGTTGTCCCGCACGCCCTGCGAGGCCGTCGAGGCGGCTGACGCCTTCGGGGTGACGCGGCGGGTTGAGATCTTGCCGGAGCGTCCACTCGAGGAGGACGAGCCGGAGCGGGAGGACGATCCATACGACGAGGAACCATAGGCGGAGGATCCGCGTCGGCCCGAGCCTCGCGAGCCGTAGGACGAGGAACCGGAGCCGCCATAGGACGAACCGTAGGAGGATCCCCCATACGTGGAGCCGTACGAGGAGCCTCCGTACGAGGAGCCGCGCGAACCATAGGACGATGAGCCGTACGATCCCGATCCCCCGAAGGTCGGGCCGGAGGAGAAATCGTCGTCCCAGCCGCCGAACTCGTCATCGTCCCAGTTGGCGCGCATGCGCTCGACGTCGGATTCGCGGCGCTTCCAGTCGATGAGCTCGTCGGGGATCTCATCGAGGAACTGGCTGGGGAGCATCTCGGCGGCCTTGCCCCACTGGCTGCGCACGGCGGCGCGCGTGACGTAGAGGCGGCGCTTGGCGCGGGTGATGCCCACGTAGGCGAGACGACGCTCCTCGGACAGTTCGCTCGTGTCCTCGAGGGAGCGCGAATGCGGGAACGTGCCCTGCTCCATGCCGGTGAGGAACACCACCGGGTATTCGAGGCCCTTGGCGGTGTGCAGGGTCATGAGCGTGACCTTGCCGGAGTCCTCGCCCTCGCCGGGAAGCTGGTCGGAGTCCGCCACGAGCGCCGTGGTCTCGAGGAAGCCGGCCAACGTGGCGTCGGGGGTCTTCTGTTCGAACTCGGCCGCGGTGGACTGCAGCTGGGAGAGGTTCTCGATGCGCGATTCGTCCTGCGGGTCGGCGGACTTGCGCAGCTCGTCGAGCAGCCCGGACTTGTCGAGTACCTCGGCGACGACGTCGCTGGGATGCGCGTCATTGGCGCGCGCGAACGCGGACAGGCCGGCCATGAGATCGCGGAAGGCGTGCAGCTGGTTCAGCGTACGGGTGGGCATGCCCTCGATCTCGTCCATGTGCATGAGACCGTAGAAGAAGCTGCCGCCGTTGGCGCGCGCATAGTCGAGGATGATGCCTTCGGCGCGGGCGCCGAGTCCTCGCTTGGGCACGTTGAGGATGCGGCGCAGGTTCACGTCGTCATCCGGGTTGACGATGGCCTGCAGGTAGGCCATCGCGTCCTTGATCTCGCGACGCTCGTAGAATCTGGTGCCGCCGACCAGCTGGTATGGCATTCCGGCGTTGATGAGCGCCTCCTCCAGCGAGCGGGACTGCGCGTTGGCACGATACATGACCGCCATGTCCGAGTAGGCGATGGACTCCTCGCTGTGGAGCCTGGCGATCTCGCCGGCGACCCACTGGGCCTCCTGCTGGGCGTTGTCGGCCGCATAGCCGACGATCGGCTCCCCCTTGCCGATGGCGGTCCACAGCTTCTTGGGCTTGCGTCCCTCATTGTTCGAGATCACCGCATTGGCGGCGTCGAGGATGGTCTGCGTGGAACGGTAGTTCTGCTCGAGCATGATGGTCTTCGCATCCGGGAAGTCCTTTTCGAAGTCCTGGATGTTGCGGATGTCGGCGCCGCGGAACGCGTAGATCGACTGGTCGGAATCACCCACCACGGTGATCCACGCCGGATCCTGACCGTCGTGCGAGTCGACGCCGGCGAGCTCGCGCACGAGCACGTACTGCGCGTGGTTGGTGTCCTGATACTCGTCGACGAGGATGTATCGGAACTTGTGGCGGTAGTATTCGGCGGCCTGAGGATGATCGCGCAGCAGTTCGACGGTGCGCACGATGAGATCGTCGAAGTCCACGGCGTTGGCGAGGGCGAGGCGGTGCTCGTACTCGGCGTAGACGATCGCGTACAGCTCCTCGACGTTGTCGAAGCTGCTGATCCGGTAGCCGCGCTGGCCGGGCTTGAAGTCGGGCGCGTAGGCGGCCAGCTGCGTCGAGACGGAGATGAGCTGGTTCTTGTAGTCGGAGATGCGTCCGAGGATCGAGCGTGGCGTATAGCGCTTGACGTCGATGTTGAACTCGGTGGCGATGATCTTGACGAGGCGCTCGGAGTCGGCGGAGTCGTAGATCGAGAAGCCGCTCTTGAGCCCGATCTCCTTGCCGTCGCGCCTGAGGATCCTTACGCACGCCGAGTGGAAGGTCGACACCCACATGCGCTGGGCCACCGGGCCGATCAGCGTCTGGAGGCGCTCACGCATCTCGGCGGCGGCCTTGTTGGTGAACGTGATGGCGAGGATCTGGCTGGGCCATGCGCCGAACTGGCTCAGGATCCACGCGATGCGACGGGTCAGCACGCGGGTCTTGCCGGAGCCGGCGCCCGCGCCGATCAGCAGCGCCGGCCCACGATACTGCACCGCCTGGGACTGCTGCGGGTTGAGATCCCCCACGAGCTCCTCGGCGCTTCTTGCGATGACATCCGGATCCTGTTGCACGCTGCTCCCCTGTCGTGTGAACTGAACTGTGAACGTATTGGCGAACCGTTCTGCCGTGTAAATTTTCGGCCATATATGTCTACCACACGGCCTCGTCGGCCGGACGATGCGGGATGATTGCGTGAGGACGACGTGAGACGGATCGCGCGGCTCCCCGTGGCGGTCACCGACGCGACGTACACTGACAGTTCAACCATTCGTTACCCGCCATTCGTCAAAAAGGGGTTGTTTTGAAGGAACTTGAGGAACGCATCCGCAAGGAGGGCACGGTCAAGCCTGGCAATGTGTTGAAGGTGGACGCCTTTCTGAACCACCAGTGCGATGTGACGCTGTTCGATCACATGGGCGCGGCCTGGGCCGAGCACTTCGCCGGCAGGACCATCACGAAGATCCTCACCATCGAGGCCTCCGGCATCGGCATCGCATGCATCGCGGCGCGCCACTTCGACGGCGTTCCGGTGGTGTTCGCGAAGAAGGCGCAGTCGATCAACCTCGACGGCGAGCAGTACACCACCACCGTCTACTCCTTCACCAAGCAGAAGGAGTTCCCGGTGATCGTCGCGAAGAAGTACCTCAGCGCCGGCGACCATGTCCTGCTCATCGACGACTTCCTCGCCAACGGCAAGGCGCTGCACGGTCTCATCGATCTGTGCAAGGAGGCCGGAGCCGTGGTCGAGGGCATCGGCATCGCCGTGGAGAAGGGCTTCCAGGGCGGCGGCGACACGCTGCGCGCCGAGGGCTTTGACGTCGATTCGCTCGCCATCGTCGAGTCGATGGACGCCGAGACCGGCGAGATCACGTTCCGCGACTGACGCCCGCGAGGACGCATCCGCATGCATTCCAAGGCTCCCCGTCGGGGAGCCGTTTTCATGATGTTGTCGTATCCAATCAACATGTTGTTCGATTTGAAGATCGGTACTTCGACAACAATGAACAACATGTTGATTTTATATTGAGAGGAACCAATGGAAGAACAGGAAGAGCAGAAGAACGCCGGCGCGAACGCCGCCGGTAAGGTCGACAAGGTAGGCAAGGCCGGCATCTCGATGGAGGCGCTGACCTCCCTCGACGCACCGGTGTCGTTCGTCAAGGGCATCCCCTTCGGCCTGCAGCACGTGATGGCGATGTTCGTCGCGAACCTCGCCCCGATCTTCATCGTCGCGTCGGCCGCGAAGATGAGCCCCGCCCAGTCGGCGGCGGTCATCCAGGCCGGTCTGCTGGTGGCGGGTCTCGGCACCTGCCTGCAGCTGTACGGTGCGTGGCGCATCGGCTCGAAGCTGCCGATGGTCACCGGCATCTCGTTCACGTACGTGGCGGCCGCGGTGGCGATCTGCGCGGACAAGGGCTACGGCGCGGTCGTCGGCGCGGTGATCGTCGGAGGCCTGCTGGAACTGGTGCTGGGTCTGACGGCGCAGTACTGGCGCCGGTTCGTGCCGCCGATCGTCTCCGCGATCGTCGTGACCTCGATCGGTTTCTCGCTGCTCAACGTGGGCGCCACCTCGTTCGGCGGCGGCTCCGGAGCCAAGGACTTCGGATCGTGGCAGAACCTCACGCTGGGTCTGATCTCGCTGGTCGCGTGTTTGGCGTTCCAGCTGCTCATGAAGGGCACGGCCAAGCAGCTGTCCGTGCTGTTCGGCCTCGTCGTCGGCTATGTGGCGGCAATCTGCATGGGCAAGGTCGACTTCTCCGGATTCCAGCATCTCGCGATCGTCTCCGTGCCGCAGTTCATGCCGTTCAAGCCCGAGTTCGACCCCGGCGCGATCATCTCGCTCGCCCTGCTCTACGTCGTCTCCTCGGTCGAGGTGCTCGGCGACACCGCCGCCCTGACGAAGGTGGGTCTCAACCGCCTGCCCACCGAGAGGGAGACCGCCGGTGCGATCGCGGGCGACGGCCTCATCTCCTCGGTGTCCGGCCTGTTCGGCTGCCTGCCGCTGACCTCATTCGCGCAGAACATCGGCCTTGTGGCGATGACCAAGGTCGTCAACCGCAAGGTCATCCTTTCCGGCGGTCTGATCCTCGTGGTGGCGAGCTTCGTGCCGGCCATCGCCGAGGTGTTCAACTCCCTGCCGCAGGCGGTGCTCGGCGGCTGCACGATCATGATGTTCGGCAACATCATCCTCTCCGGCTTCCAGATGATCGCCGAGGCCGGTTTCACGCAGCGCAACATCACGATCGCCGCGCTCTCCTTGACGATCGGCATCGGCTTCACCCAGGTGAGCGACATCTTCGCCCAGTTCCCCGCCCTGTTCCAGCAGATCTTCGCCTCGAACTGCATCGCCGTCGCATTCGTCGTCGCTGTGGTCCTGAACGCCGTCCTGCCGAGCGAGGACCACTTCCTCTCGGCGCCGAAGGAGCAGGAGGCGTAGGAAACACTTCCAACCTATTCGAATAAAGGGGACACACATGGTGTCCCCTTTTCATTACTTTGCCCCAGTCACATGGTCATCTTTCAGATCACATCATTCTATGAGCTTCACGTATTTGGTTCGCATGCGCATCGCATGAAGCAATGCAGGGCCTTTCGATGTGTCGACCACGATGACTTCCAGCGGTATCCCATCCGGCGATATGCCGAGATTGCGTGCGTACCATCATATATTCCGGATTCGTGAAGTATCATCGACGATACAATCCAAATTCGCAGCATTTGCGAGCGCCCAGCCGTCGGCGGCCGAATAGCTCGAAGGCCGAGATCGACAGGCGAATAAGAATCGACAAGAAGAGAGCGACACATGGCCACAACCACGAACAACACGGCAGCCAAGGAACGCATCTACCCCGAGGTGGGGGCGGCGCTGCTTCAGGCGCGCAAGGAGTGCGGGATGACCCAGCAGCAGCTGGCCGACGCGACCGGGGTCTCGCGCATCACGATCCAGCGCATCGAACAGGCCCACATCAACCCGTCGTTCCGTTCGCTTGAGGCCCTCGCCCATGGCATGGGCCGCAAGCTCACCATCAGCTTCGACCCTCTGGACGAGTAGAACCCCGAGCCCCTCAGGACGCTCAGGACACTCAGGACTGACGACGCATCGATCACGCTGACGGAGGCAGGTGCAACGCAGGAATCCGCAGCACGGAGTCAACGGAATCATTCGCATCACCTCCATCAGCCACCACTCGAGCGATGAGATCACGAAGATCCGTCAGATCATCATCCATCGATTTGCGCGAAGCGCGGATCATCCATGTCCCATCGATGTGCCTCCAGTCGAGAGGATGCCCGGCCTCCCGCGCAATCAGCGTCCAGAACAACCGTTGAGTACGGCCATTCCCTTCTCTGAATGGATGAATCCGGTTCACCACGGCAAAATGGATGGTCAACCTTTCGACAAACTCGTCGATCTCCAGCCCTTTAAGCATGTTGTCTTGCTCATGCAAGGTCTTCGACTCCAGTCGCATCTCATATTCGATTCTGGACGCATCAGCAAACGCATGAGTCGAATCAGCTTCCTTGCGTAGGTTGACTGTTCGAATACTGCCCGCCCACGGATAGATTCTGGAGAACAACTGACGATGGATCTCCTGCAACTGTGTTAAATCACCGGTATTCTCAGGCGGATCGGATTCCAGCACTGTTTCCATGATCGTCACCGCGCTCGCTTCCGCCTGATCCAGCTCATCCTGGGTTCGCGCATTGACCAGATTCTTCAGCAGACCCGTCTCTGGATCGAAATATGAGTTCCAAAGCAGGCGTTGTAATTCAAAGGCGACTATCGAAACCACGCTCCACAAGCTCGTCGGCTCCGATCACGCCGTCAGCGTATTCCCGAAGCAGTCCCAGCGTTCGGTCATCGGGCATGGGAAGCCCTTCCATCAGAGAATTGTGTATGGCGAAGGACACGGCACGCCGGCGCTCCGATAGCACACCACCACTAGGAATTGCCAATGACTGCGACATGGCGTTCTCCTATCCTCGACAGCAATTGAATACATCCACGATACCGCCAACGTTGTCCATCAATGCTATTGCAGGCACATTGGAAACACGGTGACGGGTTATCCGCTCACTATCTACCGCTCGATGAGCGGAATTCAAGTCGCCAGAGTTATTGACATATCGCCGGGGTTGTCCACAGGCGTCGACAGGTCTTTCCGGGGTTTGCGAAGCCTGCGGTATGTTGGGAGTCGTGGCGGGAAGAAGCCAGACACCCGCCAATCGCGCACCATCCGGCATCGCCGGATACGCGGGCACCGAACATCACCGGAGTCATCCGGGAGACATCCGGAAGTCATCCGGGCAAAGGAGCACATCGTGAGGATCTACAATTTCACCGACAACGACGATGTCGACATCGTCGCACGGCAGGGCGCATTCCAGGTCATCGAATGGAAGCGGGACCTGTCCGTCGACTACGGCGGCGCGGCGGCCGCCTACTTCGCGTCCGAGATGAACGTGCGACGCCGTCAGGTGGTGTGCACGCTCGACGGAAAGATCGGCATCACCGTGCAGGCCGGCGCCATGCAGTGGACCGCCGGGCGCATCCAGGCCACCACTGGACTGAAGGGCGTGGGTGACTTCCTCGGCAAGATGGCGCGCGGCGCGGTCACCAAGGAATCGGCGATCAAGCCCGAATACCAAGGTGTCGGCATGCTCGTGCTCGAACCGACGTACCGGCACATCCTGCTCATCGACCCGACGCAGATGGGCGGCTCGATGACCGTCAACGACGGCCTGTTCTACGCATGCGAATCGACCGTGCAACAGCGGGCCGTGATGGTCTCCCGCCCGAGCGCGATGGTCGCCGGCGGCGAGGGCCTGTTCAATCTCGCGTTGCAGGGGCAGGGCACGGTCGCGTTGGAATCACCAGTCCCGGCGTCGGAACTCGTCACCATCGATCTGGAGGACGACGAGCTGAAGGTCGACGGCAATTTCGCCATCGCGTGGACCACGGGACTCCAGTTCACGGTGGAACGCTCCGGCAAGACGCTGATCGGATCTGCCGCCAGCGGGGAGGGCCTCGTGAACGTGTACCGCGGCACCGGCCGCGTGCTGCTCGCACCGGTCGCCTCCCCCACCTTCAACCCGAACGCCGGCACCGGCACGGCATGAGACCTTGTCCCCGCACCACGGAGATGGGCGGCTCCGGTACGCTCCCCGTGGCCAACTGACGCAAGACCCCGTTCCCCGTACGCTGACGTCACCTCAGTGCACGAGGAACGGGGTCTTATCGATGCCATCCCCCGTGTTCGTACGCTACGCAGTCGCAGACGTACGAATACGGGTGGTGGGGGCCCAATAGCCACCGGCGACGTACGCTCACGGAACCTCAGCGTACGGGAATCGGGAGATGGACGCGCAAGGCCACGAAGAACGCACGCCGCCGTGGCCGATGAGCCGGAACCTTTCCTCCTACTTGTGATAGAGGCTCACGCGTTCGTACTTGGGCTCGCAGGAGACGTTGATGCCGAGCTTGCGGTAGAGTGCCTCGTCGGCCGCCGAGATGATGACCGAGAAGAACGCGTCGCAGCCGCGCAGGCGCTCAAGGCCTGCGATCACGCGGGCCGCGGTCTCGTCCGTCGAACTCGTGATGGACAGTGCGATCAGCGTCTCATCGGAATGCAGACGGCGGTTCACGCTGTTGAGGTGTTCGGTCTTCAGACGGCAGATCGGTTCGATCGCCTTGTCGTCGATCACCAGCAGATCGTCGTCCACGCCGGTGACAGCCTTGAGCGCGTTCATCAGCAGTGCGCTCGCCGCGCCGAGCAGCGTGCCGGTCCTGCCGGTGACGACCCGGCCGTCGGGCAGCACCATGGCGCCGGCCGGGGCGCCGGTCTCCTGCTCGCGGCGCAATGCCGCAGCCCGCGCCGGGGAGAGATCCTCGTCGACGCCGGCCTTCTTCATGATCGAACGCAGGCGCTCGACCTGATCCTCGCCCTCGCCGGTGCGCTTGAACTGCACGGCCGCGGTGAAGTAGCGGCGCACGATCTCGAGATTCGCGGCCTCGCGGCACGCCTCATCGTCGCTGATCGCATAGCCGACCATGTTGACGCCCATGTCGGTGGGGCTCTGGTAGGGGCTCTGGCCCATGATCCGCTCCATCATGGCCTTGAGCACCGGGAACGCCTCGACGTCGCGGTTGTAGTTGACGGTGGTCTCGCCGTGCGCCTCCAGCTGGAACGGGTCGATGATATTCGCGTCGTCCAGGTCGACCGTGGCCGCCTCGTAGGCGATGTTCACCGGATGGTTGAGCGGCAGGTTCCACACCGGGAACGTCTCGTACTTCGCGTACCCGGCCTTCACGCCGCGACGGTGCTCGTGGTAGAGCTGCGACAGACACGTGGCGAGCTTGCCGGAGCCCGGCCCCGGAGCGGTGACGACGACGAGCGGACGGCTCGTCTCGATGTAGTCGTTGCGTCCGTATCCCTCGTCCGAGACGATGCGTTCAATGTCATGCGGATATCCGGCGATCGGATAGTGCAGATAGCAGGTGACGCCCAGCTGGGCGAGACGACGGCGATACGCCTCGGCGGCCGGCTGACCCGCATACTGGGTGAGCACCACCGAGCCGACATGGAAGCCGCGCGAACGGAAGACGTCGATCAGACGCAGCACGTCCTCGTCGTAGGTGATGCCGAGATCGCCTCGCGTCTTGGCCTTCTCGATGTGGTTCGCGTTGACCGCGATGACGATCTCCACGTCGTCGACGAGGCTGGAGAGCATGCGGAACTTGACGTCCGGCTCGAATCCGGGCAGCACGCGCGCCGCGTGATGGTCATCGAACAGCTTGCCGCCGAACTCCAGATAGAGCTTGCCGCCGAAGCGGTCGATCCGCTCGCGGATCCTCGCGGCCTGCATCTCGATGTACTTGTCGTTGTCGAATCCCTGTCGCATGTGCTGTGGCAACCTTTCGAACGGCGCGAACTGAACGGAAGAATTATAGATGAATTCTCCATGAACCGGACGTTCGGGAGGGTCGGAACGGGGTGCGAGGGCGCAGGCGTGCGGCACAATGGTGGCAAGGAGGCCCCGCCATGGTCGATGACTACACCGCGAAGATGACCGAGCTGATCGAGCTGATGCGTGCGATCGGCAACGATACGCAGCAGTGCGAGGTCAAGGAGTGCAAGCGCAAGATCTCCTCGACCATCACGGACACCCTGTCCGCGTTCTCGAACGGTTCGGGCGGCTGGATCATCCTCGGCCTATCCGAGAAGGAGGGGTTCACACCGGTCGAGGGCTTCAACGCGCGCTCCATGCAGGAGGCGCTGAGTCAGGCATGCGAGAAGATGACCCCGGTGGTCCGTCCGGTGATCGTCACCTGCCCGTTCGAGGGGACGAATCTCGTGTTCGCGCGCGTCGACGAGATGCTGCCGCGCGACAAGCCATGCTTCATCACGGCGCTGGGGCCGCACACCGGCTCCTACATCCGCACCGGCGACGGCGACCGGCGCATGACCTCCTACGAGGTCGACAGGCTCATCGAGGAGCATCTGCAGCCCACCTACGATGTGGACATCGTGTCCGGCGCCACGCCGGACGATCTCGATCCGACGCTGGTCGACGGCCTGCTCACGCGGGTGCGCGAGCAGCATCCGCATGTGTTCGCCGGACGCTCCGACACGGACATGATGCTCGATCTGGAGATACTGCGCCACGACGATTCGGCAGCGGAGACCCTCGGGGTCGGCGGCGTCCTCAGGCCCACGCTGGCCGGTCTGCTCGCATTGGGCCGCTATCCTCAGAAGTTCTATCCGCGCCTGTCCATCTCGATCGCCGTGTTTCCCGGCACGGACCGTGACGACGTGTTCCGCGGCGACGAGCGTCTCGTCTATTCGGGCAGCGTGGTCGGATCGATCCCGGTGATGATCGACGACGCGGTCGAGTCGCTGATGCGCTGGATCGGCGCTAAGAAGCCCGACTATCCGCCGACCGTCCTGCGCGAAGCGATCGCGAACGCGCTGACGCACCGCGACTACTCCCCCGACGCGCGCGGCACGCAGGTAAGGATCAACGTGTTCACGGACCGCATCGAGATCACGAACCCGGGCGGCCTGTTCGGCACGGTCACGCATGACGTGCTCGCCAACCCGCATCCGGTCACGGGCGTGCCGTTCGTCTCCACGAGGAACCAGTTCCTGTTCACGCTGCTCGAGTCGACCCCGTATCCGAACGGCGGCTACGTGAACCCGGAGGGCGGCGACGGCTACCAGAGGATCGCGGCGACCCTGCGCGAGGCGGGGATCGAACCGGCGACCACGCGCAACACGATCAACACGTTCACGATGACGATCACACGGCATCGCACCGCCAAGCGGGGGTCGACAGGCGACGTGTCGAAGGCGATCCTCGACGTGCTGGAACGCCATTCGGCGATGAGTTTAAAGGAAATCCTGCGCGAACTGCAGCTGACGCCGCTGGCGGCGACCTCCGGCATGCGCGAACTGCTCAAGGAAGGTCGGGTCATCCAGGTGAGGTTCCGGGACGACCCGACCCAGCGCTACCGGCTCAAGACCGCGTGAGCGGCCATGTGACTTCACGCCTCGGTCAGCTGCGTGGTCGTCGAGGCGAACGACGCCGGGCGCAGGCGCCTGACGCGTCCGACGGCGAGTCCGATGCAGACGAACGCCACGGCGAACAGGGCGACGATGCCGATCGACAGTCCCCAGCCGATCGCATCCACGCCGGAGGCCGACGCCGAGCCGATGCCGAGCGCGTCGTCGATCGAGGCGCAGTACCACCAACCGGGCAACATCCGGCCGATCGCGATCATCGGCGCGGGCATCAGGTCCAGAGGGAAGGTGACGCCGGAGGTGAACAGGATGACCAGTCCGAACACGTTCGCAAAGCCGTTGGCCATGATGTCGTTGAACCCGCATTCGCCGAGCAGGAAACCGCAGGCGACGGTCATCAGCGCGTACACGCAGGTCGACGTGACAGTCATCGCCACGCCGGTCGGAGCGAGCGAGCTCGGGTCCACGCCGGCCGCGGCCATCATCGCAAGGACGATGGCGAAGTAGCCGGCCACGACGACCAGTGCGAACCCGCACAGGGTGGCCATGCGCTGCAGGCTCATCGTCGAGGAACGCTGTGGCGAGGCGTACAGGCGACGGCGCGTCTCGCCGGCATTGAACACGCCCAGCACGAGGGAGGTGCAGACGGTCATGGCGAGGAACAGCGGGTAGAGCACGACCTCCATCAGACCGCCGAATCCGTCCGCGGCCCGGTCGGGCGTACGTTCGGTGGTGGAAGTGGAAGCATCGGCGGCGCTGTGGTCGACGGCGATCGCGTGGTTCTCGGCCTTGTCGCGGGCGGTGTCGACGGCGCGTTTCGTCGCCGCCTTGAGATCGTCCATCGCGAGGTTCTTGAGAGTGCCTTCCGGCAGCTGATCGGGGGTGATGCCGCCCGATTCGGCAAACTCGTCAAGATCGGAACCGTCCAACGTGAAGCTTCGCGGCATGCCGTCGGGGATGGCATTGGGCTGAGCGGAGGCTCCCGCGCCCGTCCCGCCGAACCGCGCGGCCAGCTGCGCGGGGTCGACCGTGACGTTGCCGCCGATCAGCGCGGTGCGGGTCAGGGACAGGAAGCCGCTGACGTCCATCGAAGCCATCGCGCCCAGTCCGGACGTGTAGCTGGTGACGGTCTCGACCTCGGGCGTCTTGCCGCCTTCCGAGGAGACGGAGGCAACCAGCCCGTCCGCGTACCCGTCGGGGATGATGACGATCAGGTCCACCCAGTTCGAGGCGACCGCCTGCTGCAAGGTCTCGGGATCGTCGTCGAGGTCAGTCAGATCGTTGTCGACGGCGAGGTAGGCGCGCATCGCGTCGGCCACTCCCCCGCGGTTGGCGTCCCTGTCGATGACCGCCACGTCGGCTTTGCCGGGAGTGTAGGTGTCGCCGACCGGGCGGTTCCCGGACAGTTCGGAGCCGCCGAGCGCGAGCATCATGACGCCGATGCCGATCAGATAGACGAGGATGTAGATGCGGTGCGCGATGAGCACGCGCAGCGTGGCCTTACAGGTGTTCATAGCGTTGCTCCTTGAGCATCAGGGCCCCCACGGCGAGGAACAGCACGCTCATGGCGAGGAGCACGCCGCAGGTGACGAGGAACGGACGGTAGCTGTCGAAGTAGAGGATGTCGTAGAACAGGTTCACGACCTGTTGGGTGGGGTTGACGAGGGCGAGCACGGGCAGGTTGCGGGCGATCCAGTCGCTCAGGGACATCGCGAACGCCCCGTACAGGCCGGAGAACAGCGACAGGGTGCAGGCGATGGCGTTGGTCATACCGACCTTGACCCCATGGGAGAGTTTCGGTATCGCGCCGATCATCGTGCCGAACGCGCAGGCCATGAACGAGGCGACCGCCACGGCGAGGACGGCGGCGGGTTCGCGCCCGCCGAACGGCACGTCGAGGACGTAGCGGATGTAGGCGAACGCGACGAGCAGGCAGACCGAGGCGCACAGCCAGCTGGCGAGGAACCCGGCGATGAACTGCCGCGTACGGCTCAGCGGCGCGATCGAACGGCGTATGCCCAGCGCGGACAGGTTGGCCTGCGCGGTGACGACGGCCCTGATCGAATAGGACATCGCCATGATGCAGGCCATGGCGAGCAGCGCGTAGAAGTACCGGGTGGAGATGCCGGGGGCGGAGTTGGTGAGCGTGGTCTCGCGGGTCATGCCGGTGGTGGCGCCGAGGGACGTCCAGAAGGCTCGGCTGGTCGCGGCCCAGGGGTTGTCGGCGATGAGCTTGCGGGTGAGCGTGTCGGTGCGGTTGTACAGGCTGATGGCGCCGTCGAGAGCCGAAATGGTGATGGACTTGCCCGAGACCGCCGCGCTGGAGCCGTCCATGCCGACGACGGTGCCTGAGTCGAGGGTCAGGGTGATGCGCCCCTGCTTGTCGACGGTCAGGTAGCCGTCCGCGTCGCCCTTCGAGATAAGGTCGCGGGCCTTGTCGACCGAGTCGGCGGGGGTCGCGTCGAGCAGGGGCTGGCTGATGCCGGTGGTGTCCTTGGCTTCGCCCGACAGCGCGTCGATGAATGCGGCGGCTCCTTTGGCGTTGTCCCAGTTCGTGTCCTGGACCGTGGCGAGGGGCACCGCCTTGAGTTCGTATTGCTCGCCGAGATCGGCGAACATCATGTTGAACAGGGTGGCGAGCGCCAGGGGGAAGACGATGAGCCAGAACATCGACGCTTTGTCCTGCAGGTTCGTTCTGAGGGTCATGACGAAGGTGGACCACATGGTGCGTCTCCTTTCCGTGTTTCCGTGAGATGTGTGGGGTAGGTGCGTGAGGGTGGGAATCAGTCGCGCAGGGCCGTGCCGGTCAGTTCGAGGAACACGTCGTTCAAGGTGGGCGGCCGGCTGGTGAGGTGGCCGATGCTTGCGCCTCCCGCACGCAGCACGCCGATGAGGTCGACGAGGTTGTGTTCGCCCCGCCGGCAGGTGACGTCGAGTTCGCGGCCGTCCCATGCGGCGTCGGTGACGAAGCCGAGCGCGCGTACGGCGGTGAGGGTCTCGTCGCCCAAGTCGAGGGTCTCGATGGTGATGCGTTCGCCGGTGTCGATCATGTTCTTCAGTTCGTCGGCGGTGCCGAGGGCGAGGTGCCGGCCGTGGTCCATGATGAGGATGCGGTCGCAGATCTCCTCGACCTCCTCCATGTAGTGGCTGGTGTAGATGATGGTGGCGCCGTCCCGGTTGAGCCGCCGGATGCCTTCGAGGATCGCGTTGCGGCTTTGCGGGTCGACCGCGACGGTGGGTTCGTCGAAGAAGATGAGGTCGGGCCTGTGGGCGATGCCGCAGGCGATGTTGAGCCTGCGCAGGAGTCCGCCGGAGAGTTTGCCGGGGCGATACTTGCGGAATTCCCTCAATTCGGCGAAGTCGATGGCCTGTTCGACGAGCGGGGCGCGTTCGGCCTTCTTCGGCACGTACAGGGAGCAGAAGTAGTCGATGTTCTCCTCGACGGTGAGCTCGTTGAAGACGGCGACGTTCTGGGGTACGAGTCCGATGCGGCGTTTGAGCGCGTAGCTGGTGGGCGTCATGGGCTCGCCGAAGACGCGGATGGTGCCCGCCTCGTAGGCGAGCAGGGCGAGGATGCAATTGATCGCGGTGGTCTTGCCGGAGCCGTTGGGGCCGAGCAGGCCGAAGATCTCTCCCTGGCGCACGTCGAGGTCGAAGTAGTCGAGCGCCGTCATGTCGCCGTAGTGTTTGACGAGCTTGGAGACGCTGACCGCCGGGGTCGTGGTGTTGGTCGTCATGTCCGCTCCTTTCCTGTCTGGGTTGGTTTCATCATGCCGTCCGGCGGGGTGTCGGGGCCACCGGCAAACGTCACGATCGGCCCAAGGCGCGATGACATTTGTCACGGGTTGCGATCTTCGCGAGTCTGCCCCGATCGGGCGGCTTGATGCGGGTAGGCTGGTGGTGATGGATGCGTCCCCCTCCGACGCGGGAACCGAGGCGTGACCGGAGAGGAACGGGACGCCGGGCGAGCCGAAGCGGGGTGAGGGCGTATGCGTGCGATGGCCGAGAAGGCGCTGCTGGCCGTGCTGGGCGTGGTGCTGGCCGTGGTCGCGCGCATGCCGGTGGATGCGACGCTGGTCGTGGCGCTGCTGACCGCGATGTCGGTGACGAGCGTCGTCGTGTGGATGCCGTCCACCCGGCTCGCATGGCTGTCGACCGCCATGTTCGTGATCGTTGCCGCATTCGTGCCGGTCTGGCGACTGTTCCTGCCGTTGGCCGCGTATGACGAGGCGCATATGACGCTGCCGGATGTGCGACCGGCACGTTCCGGTGCGTGGCGGGACGCCGTCGTGTTTCGTGCGATTCCGCTGCTGCGGTGTCTGTGGCTGCTGCCGATGATCCCCTTGGTCGCGCCCCTCGTCACGGCCGGCGGGCCGGGGCGGGCCGGCGCGGAATCGTCCGGTCTTGTCGATTCGGCCGGTCTGGCAGGCATGTCCGCCCCGGCCTTCGTCGGGCTGCTCGTCATCGTCTCATGCGTGGGATGCGCGCTGGGGTTCGAGTCGCGCGCCGTCTCTTCGCTGCACGGCGAGACGCGGCGGTTGCGGGACGACGCGCGCGAACGCTCCCGCGCGACCCGCATCCGGCTGGCCGACGTGATCGAGGAGCGCGCGCAGTCGGTGCGCATGGCCACACTCGGCGAACGCACGCGCATCGCCCGCGAGATCCATGACAACGTCGGCCATCTGCTCACCCGCGCGATCATGCAGGCGCAGGCGTCGCGTGCGGTGGCCGAGGCGACCGGCGACGACATGGCGGCGCAGGGGTTCGGCGCACTGTCCTCCACGTTGGACGACGCGATGACGATGGTGCGCCGGTCCGTGCACGATCTGGAGGACGACGGCACCGATTTCGCCGCGCAGATCGACGCTGCGGTCCGATCGTTCGACGGCGTCTCCCCCGGTTTCCGCGTCTCGTTGACGAACGACATCACCGATGCGCCGGCGCCGGTGGCCCGCTGCTTCGCGACGGCGATCCGCGAGGCGCTGTCCAACGTGGTGCATCACAGCGACGCGCACGAGGCGCAGGTCACGCTGCGTGACCTGCCGGCCCTGTGGCAGCTGGTCGTTCAGGATCCGGGGCCGGCGTCGGCAACGAAGCCGTCCGAGGATTCCGCCCCCGCCGTTCTTCGGGACCGTCGGGGGCTCGGTGACGGCGAGCAGGGCCGTGGCATGGGGGTCGCGGACATCGAATCGCGGGCGCGGGCCCTGGGAGGCACGGCCCTGTGCGGACCGTACGGCGGCGGGTGGCGCGTGTTCGTGTCCCTGCCGAAGGCGCGGTGGGACGCGCACGCCGGCGATCGCATCGAAAAGCACGCGAACAGGGACACCAAGGACAAGCAGGAAGGGAGCGCATCGTGAGCGTCGCGATCGTGGATGATGATCCGATCGTCTGCCAGTCGCTGCAGACCATTCTCACCGCCACCGGCGCGGCGGAGGTGCTGTGGACGGCGAACGACGGGCAGGCTGCCGTATCCCGGTATTTCGATTCCCCTTCGGACAGGCCGGACGTGCTGCTCATCGACATCCAGATGCCCGGCATGGACGGGCTGGATGCGGCGCGTGCGATCCTTGCGCGCGATCCGGCGGCGCGCATCCTGTTCCTGACGACGTTCGCCGACCGCACGTACATCGCCCAGGCCATGGCGCTCGGCGCCAGGGGGTATCTCATCAAGCAGGACGTGGCCGCGGTGGCGCCGGCGATCCAGTCGGTGATGGCCGGACAGGTGGTGATGGGATCGGACGTGCTCGGCAAGCTCACCGATGCGGTCGCCTCATCCGGCAATTCGAATGGCGCCACGGCGAGGGCGGAACAGGCCTCCGGCGCATCAGTCGGGAACTCCCCCGCGCTGGACGGACCGGTCAACGATCTTACCGATCGCGAGCGCGAGATCGCCTCTCTGGTGGCCGAAGGACTCGACAACCGGGACATCGCGCATCGGCTGTATCTGAGCGAGGGCACCGTGCGCAACCGGGTGAGCGCCCTGCTCGACAAGCTGGGCCTGTCCAACCGCACCCAGCTGGCGATCCTGTGGATCAACGCGCACCGGTAGGAGGGAATCCAGAAGGGAATCGGCCTTCGGCCGAGCCGCTCACATGAAGAGGAACCAGGAGGCGACGTCCCAGCGGATGCGCACGGGCATGTTCATGCCGTCTGCGAACTGCTTGAGGAACAGGAACAGGAACGCGAGCGCCACCGCAATCGCGAACCCGCCGAACATGAGCCGCCGCAGCGTGTCATGCGCGTCGAAGACGCTCGCCTGCGCATCCGGATCCGGCACGACGTCCGCGGCGGCGTAGGCATCACCGACGGCGTTGAGCTCGGTGTCGAGCGCGTAGAGCACCGCGAGCACCGCGATCATGATCATCCATGCGAAGTCGATCTCGTACCGGTAGTCGACGCCGGTGATGCGCGCGTTGATGAGGAAGGCGAGCAGAGCGCTCGTCAGGGCCCCGGCGACGAGCCCCGTGGCCCTGACCCGTCGTGCGAGCGGTCTCCACAGGACGATGGCGAACAGGATCAGGGCGAACGGCGCGTCGGTCATGAACCATCCGCCGAAATGCGGATGTTCGGAACGCCACGTGGTCAGCGGGATCGCATCCCATCCGACGAACGGGAAGTGTGCCGTCAGGTTCGGCGGCTGGAACAGGTAGTGGAAGACGAACGCCGGATACTGGGTGAGCGGCGCGTGGAAGTGCGTCATGTCGTATCCGGTGAGATTGTGGGTGGCGCCGAAGTTCGTCGGCGAGCCGAACCGGACCATGTTGTACGCGAACTGCGGCGCGAACACGAGCAGGTACGGCACGATGGCGCACGCCCATACCGCAGCCTCCCGTACGAGGCCGCGGCGGTCGGCGAGTCCGCCCCGCCACAGTCGCACGATGTCGTCGGCGAACAGGGGTATGGCGAATAGGGACGCGAGGATCACCTGCGGACGGCAGGCGATGGTCAGGGCCATGAGCAGCGATCCTCCGACGAGGAACCGCAGGTCGAGGCCGCGCAGTCTCGCCTCGATCCACAGGCAGATGCCCCCGGCCGCGCAGGCCACCGCCATCTCCTGCGGGATCTGGTAGAACAGACCCAGCTGGATGAGCATGGCGATGCCGTTGCCGAGCATGATCATGACCATGCCGAGCATCACGGCGCCGAGCGAGACGGGGCGCCGGCGCGCGATCAGACGGGCGATCTGAATGACGAGCAGCGCGCATGCGACGGATGCGAGCAGGGCGCTGATGGCGACACCCGCGTTGGTGGGCAGGCGCATGCCGGTGACGGCCTTGAACGGGGCGAACAGGAGCAGCGCCGGCAGGACGCCGAAGTAGCTGTAGTATTTGCCGTCGTGGAAGGCCACGTCGAAGTAGATGGGCGTCTCGGGGTGGTTCAGCGCGAGCAGCGTGCGCGAGCGCGTGTCGTACGGGTTGGCCATGTCGGCGAACGCGCTGTTGACTGGATAGTCGAGCCATGGGCGACCGTGGAGGATCGCGTCGGCGAGCCGCTGGTACTGGTCGGTGGCCTGATACGTGGCGTAGAAGTCCCAGTAGACGGGGTCAGGGCTCTCCTGCGGCGCGGCCATCGCGAACAGGGCGAGCGGCGTCAGACAGGTGAGCGCCGCGCATGCGGCGAGCGGCACGATGCAGGCGCGGCCGCGGCCGAAGGGCGTGCGGTAGAGGCGCGACGAGGGACGGAACAGCACGATGAGCGCGGCGATGATGATCTCGACCGCCAGTCGCAGCGGCTCGAATCGCAGCGGCACCCGGGGGTTGACGGTGATGGGGTTGTACGGGATGACCGTCCCCTTGTCCATCTGGTAGCGGATGCGCACGCGGGTGGCCCGTCCGCCGACCCTCGAATAGCGTGACGCCTCGGACGAGGGCGAGTATCCGACGTCGGCGTTGGCGTCGTACCAGCCTCCGTCGGTGTTCTTCGCGGTGGAGATCCGCCAGCGTACGGGATCGCCCTGATGGGGGTGTTCGGAGTTCGTATGCCCCATGTACAGGTATTCGATCCACTGGTCGGAGGAGATGTCGCGCCACGCCTGATCGGGGTCGGTGACGACGGCGATGCCTCCCTCCTCGACCACGAGTCCGGTGCCGACGCCGTCATCATGCGCCTCGACGGGATGGGCTCCAAGCGTCTGCCAGAACGGCAGGTTGAAGACGAACAGTTCGAGGATGACGACGACGATGGCCGCGATGACGGCCGCGGCGTGTCTCCTGAAGGCGCTCGTCATGGCGGCGCGAGGATCGCCCTGCGGGTTCATCGGGCGGCTCCATCGATGCCGGCGGCACCCGACGCGGCGCCATTCGTGGCGGACGACGCGACGGTCGGCATCCGCCGCACGCCGTCCTCGCCGCGCGAATGGCCAAGGCCCGAGGCGAATTGCCTGATCTGCGTGAGGTCGAGGATGCCCATGGCGACGAGCAGCGTCAGATATGCGGCGTATTCGAGCGCGTATACGAGGACGAGCACGATGAAGTTGCGGGTGGGCAGCACAGCGCCGAGCGCCGCCATGACGATCCACAGGACGACGTTGACGCCGACGGCGCGCCACGCGGTCTTCGACATGACGTCGCCGAACCTGCGACGCACCTGGACGTAGGAGACGGTCATCGTGGCGAACGTGGAGGCCATGCTCACGCCGGCCACGGCGGTGATGCCGCCGAAGCGCGCGGCGAGAACGAAAGCGACGACCACGACCGGCAGGGAGATGCCGGAGAGCACGTCGGAGAACCGCGTGTCCCTCTCGGCGTTGAGCACCATGTTGAGCATCACGGTGGCGCCCATGAAGAAGCTGGAGAGCGACAGGCACGACAGGGCGGGGGCCGCCACGGCGAACTGCTGCGAGTAGAAGGACGACAGGAGGTTCGTGCTCGTCGCCGAGATCGACACGGCCATCGGCAGGATGAACACCACCGCCAGCAGGACCAGTTCGCGTGCCTTGCCGAGCGCCTCGTCGCGAAGTCCCTGGCCGATCAGGCCGGAGACGACGGGCAGGATGATCACGGCGAACGCCTGCAGCAGATAGTAGGTGGTCTTGCCGAAGTTCATCGCGCCCGTGTAGAAGCCGGCCATCCCGTCGGGCAGGTTCGCCTTGACGACGAGCGTGTCGGCGCTGAGCACCAGGGACGCCATGATGAAGAACAGGGAGAACGACAGCGTGCCGTGCGCGGCCTGACGCCAGCCGATGCGCGGCGCGCGCGATCCGTTCCCATCCTCTCGCTTCAGACCGATCAGATGGGGGGCGAGCATGAGCATGCCGAGCACGATGACGAGGACCATCGATGCGCAGTAGCCGACCTCGACGCCGATGACCGGGCGGTCGGGGAACACGAACATGATCAGCGGGATCGTGCCGAGCTTGATCAGCGGATACAGCGTGGACAGGAGCGCGCTGTGGCCGAAGCGCCTGAGGCCGTCGTTGATGCCGAGCATCACCACGTACAATCCGTTGGCCGGCACGAGGAAGGCGGCCAGACGCATGTACAGGTCGAGGGAGCGGTCGCCCAGCACCCGGCCGAACACGGGGGCGCCGGCCACGTCGATGAGCACGAACACGGCCACGATGCCCATCTGCACGGCCAGGGTCTTGACGATCAGGTCGCGCGGGTCGTAGCGTCCCGCCGACAGGGTGCGTGACAGTGACTGGCGTGCGCCGTTGGACACGAACAGGTATTCGATGTCGAGCACGGTGATCACCGTGCCGACCACTCCATAGGCTGCGGGCGAAGCGAATCCGCCGAGGAAGAAGTGGATCGCGTAGCCGCTGATGAAGAACGCGAGGTTGCTGATGAGGTTCAGGATGAGTCCGCGATTCATCGGGCGTTTCCTTCTTTCTCTTGCTTTGGATTCGATGCGTTCGACGTGTTCGGTGCGCATGCGCACAGGGCGAGCGTGAACGGGATGACGACGAGCGCCCACAGCATGTATCGGCTCGCCGTGGGCTTGAGCGGGACGGAGATGGCGTTGGGCAGCAGGGAGAGCAGCGACCAGACCAGTGGCGCCGCGTAGACGGCCGGCAGCGCGGTGCGCATTCCCGGCGCCTTCGATCCGGTGCGCGCCCGTGGCCGCGCCAGACGGAACAGCAGGAACATGGGCGCGACGAACGTCCACAGTGCGGTGAGCGTGAGCACGTCGAGCACCGGCATCGACTGCCAGAACCCCCACAGCGCGTAGGCGCGCGCCTGTCCGTCCGGATTCGACCGGTACGGGGGCATGCGGGAGAACGGCGGGCTGATCGCGTTGGCGATCTGGAACCAGATGCGGTTGGCCGTCGCCCGCGTCGCGGCCTGCGCAAGCTCGTCGAGGCCGATCCCCCGGTCGGTGACGTTCAGCGGCGTGCGCTTCAACGCGAACCATCCCGATTCCAGAGCGGCGAACGCCTGTATGTAGGAGTCCGGATGCCGCAGACCCATCGAGGCCCATGCCCTGAGATAGTCGCCGACGCCCGTGGGGTCGCGTAGCGAGTATTGGATGATCGGATCGGCGAGATACGGGTTGTAGCGTGCGGCCATGTCCTCGAACGGCACGTGGTTGACCCGGTCGATGGCGGCGCGTTCGGCGTCGGTCACGTCGTCCGGGTGATCGAGCGCGTACCGTGCGGTCATCTGCATCGGCACGACCAGCAGCTGGTTGCGGTCCTCGGGCACCACGTGCAATGGTCCGCGCACGGCGGCGGGGAACACGATCATGGCGATGACGGCCGTCACGGCCGCGCAGGAGATGGCGCGCAGCCGGTCCGCGCGCGTCGGACCGTCATGCCGTCGCGCAGTGAGTCCGACCCGAGTCAGCGGCAGGCAGCACAGGGTCAGCACCGTCACGTACAGGCCGGTCATCGTGGTCAGGGCCGCGAGGATGGACAGGATCGTCAGGCCCATTGCGAAACGGGGCGAGCGCAACGACTTCAGACGGGTGCGCGCGGTCTCGGCGACCATCACGAGCCACGGCACGAACGCCAGCAGATGCAGGGAGTCCTTGACGATCGACATCATGAAGATCGGGAACGCGGGGAACAGCGAGAAGAACGCGAAGAGCGCGATCCCCGCGGCACGCCCCGCCCCCGGCCGGCCGACGCGCGCCACGTATCGGCATACGCCCGTCAGCTCCAGCGCCATGATCACGCATTGCGCGAGGATGTATGCGCTGATGCCGGTCTGATAGTCGCCGGCGAGCGCGTCGCCCAGCCGGGCGAGGGATCCGAAGACGATGGTGTCGAGGACGGGGTGGTGCGAGGAGATCGCACCCGCGGGCTGCCCGTATGCCTCGATGCCGTACCATTGGGCGATCTGGTCGCCGGTGTCGTACCAGATGGTGCCCGGGTACATCATGACGATGATCGGGCTCCAGCACAGGAGCATGAGGAGGGCGGGAACGACGAGACGACCCACGGGCGGCAGCGCGTGATAGCGGTCGGTGACGGCGGATGCGGCGCGGCGGAACGCGGCGGCGAGGTTCGCGAGACGGCCGACGTGGCGCTCGTCGCCGCGCCGCATGGCACGGGGGACGCCGGGTTCGGCGGGCGTCATCAGCGCCTCGCCGAGCAGGAACGCGACGAGCAGGACGACGGCGACGAGGATGGTGCTGCCGACGAAGCTAAGGTCGAACGGGCCGATGGACGCCACGGTGGCTGCCTCGTCCGCGGCCGTCACGATCGCGCCGGATACGAGGCAGATCGCCGCCTGCACCGCCGACGGCGATCTGAACCTGCCCACAATCATGATTACGACGATAGGGGACGTCTCTATCCTCAGGCGTCCAATTGGCCCATTGTTCACCGAGCGGTGTCATTGCGGTAACGCTCGGCGGGCATGTCCGCCGGCGTTTCCCTCCCGGGCGTTGGACGAGCCGTCGGACGGGCGGCCGATGCGCCGGCCTCGCATGGCGATCCGCCCGATATGAGAAAATAGACATGGTGTCAATATTCAGTGTTCGTGATGTTCCTGAAACGGGATTCTTGAATGGAGGTACCCCATGACCCATGACGGCAGGATCGATACGATGCGCATTGACGGCGCGACGGACGCTCGGACGGGATCCGAACGGACCGGATCGCTGCCCGACTGGGTGCGTCACGGAATCTTCTGGCACGTCTATCCGCTGGGATTCTGCGGATGCGACATCCGGCCCCAGGGACCGCGCGAATTCCACGGACGCGGACTCGACGCGCTGATCCCCTGGCTCGGCTACGCGCGTGACATGGGCGTCTCCGGTCTGTTGCTGGGGCCGATCTTCGAATCCGACACGCACGGCTACGACACGCTCGACCATATGCACGTCGACGTGCGTCTCGGCGGCGACCGCGCGTTCGACGCCCTGGCCGATGCCTGCCGCGACATGGGCCTGTCCATCGTCCTCGACGGCGTGTTCAACCACGTCTCGCGCAATCATCCTGCCGTCCGCGCGGCGATCGACGAGGCGTCCGGCAGCCTCTCCCCCGATGACGAGCCGTGGCGCGGACTGGTCCGGGCGAGGCTCGACGCCGCAGGAGCCCCCGTTCTGGACGTGTTCGAGGGCCACGACAGGCTGGTCGACCTCGATCACGACAGTCCCGCGACCGTCGACTACGTCACCCGCGTGATGAACCACTGGCTTGATCGGGGCGCCTCGGGATGGCGCCTTGACGCCGCGTACGCGGTGCCGACCGGCTTCTGGGAGAAGGTGCTGCCGCGCGTCAGGCAGGCGCACCCGTACACGTGGATCTTCGGCGAGGTCATCCACGGCGACTATCCGGCGATCGTGGAGCGCTCGACGATGGACGCGGTCACGCAGTACGAGCTGTGGAAGTCGATCCAGCATGCGCTCGAGACCGACAACTTCTTCGAACTTGACTGGAACCTCACACGCCACAACGCGTTCCTCGACGCGTTCGTGCCGCAGACGTTCATCGGCAACCACGACGTGACGCGCATCGCCTCGCAGATCGGCGCCGACAAGGCGGCGCTCGCCCTCGCGGTGCTGATGACGGTCGGCGGCGTGCCGAGCATCTACTACGGCGACGAACAGGGCTATGTGGGCGTCAAGCGCGAGGTGCTCGGCGGCGATGACGACATCAGGCCGAAGTTCCCCGACTCCCCCGACGAGCTGTCGAGGCTCGGCGAGCCCGTCTACCGTCTGCATCAGGCGCTGATCGCCCTGCGCAGGCGCAACCCATGGCTGCTGGACGCGCGTACCGAGAAGGTGCTGTTGGAGAACAGGCGGTTCGTCTACCGTTCGATCGCCGCGGACGGCTCCGACCGGCTCACCGTCGAGTTGGACATCGAGTCGAAGCCGTCCTTCGAGATCCAGGACGCATCCGGCATCGTTCTCTACCGGTACTGACGGCCGCGGCGACGCCCTGCAGAACCCCTGCCGGCCGTCTCGCGCTTCGCGCCGTAGCGCGCCTCCATGCGTCGTTCGTGGCGCTTGACCGCCTCGGAACGCTCATCGGTGATGATGCGGTTCTCGTCGTGGCGGTGGATGCGCTTGCCGCCGTTGGCGTTGGAGGCGGATCCGGAACGCGGCTTCGAACCGTGCGACCGACGACCTGAGACCGTATCGGCCCCCCGACGGGAATCACCGCGACGTGCCTCGGCCCGGCCGCGGTCGCGACGCCGGCGTTCCGGCCGCGTCTCCCCCGGCTCCTTCGCATCCGCTCGACCGCTATCCGCGCCGTCCGTCGACGACGTCCTGGGCATGTGCGCGAGCGCCTTGGCCCGATCGGCGCGTGCCGGTCCGGCCGACCTGACGGTCTTCGCCGCGCCGGATCTGCCGGATCTGCCGTTTCCGGCGTTTCCGCCGCCACGCGGGTCGACGGCCGGTTGCGTCTCGTCGAGGCTCCAGTCCTTGACGATCGGGGCCTTGACCCCCATGAGCTCCTTGACCTCGTCCGAGGAATGCGTGACCTTCACCGGCCTGACCGTGATTCCCGCGGCCTTGAGCAGTCGGGAGACCTCGCGGCGCTCGTAGGGCAGCACGAGCGTGACCACGTCGCCGGCGCGGCCCGCTCGCGCGGTGCGGCCGGAACGATGCGTGAACGACTTCGGGTCGGCGGGCGGGTCGACCTGGACGACGAGTTCGACGCCGGAGACGTCGATGCCGCGCGCCGCCACGTCGGTGGCGACCATCACGTTGACATCGCCCTGTTCGAACGCGGCGAGGTTGCGGTCGCGCTGGTTCTGGCTCAGGTTGCCGTGCAGCTGGGCCGCGGGCACGCCGCTGTTGGTCAGGCTCTTGGCGAGCTTCTTGGCCTGGAACTTGGTGCGGGTGAACAGGATGCGTCGGCCCGTGCCTGAGGCGAGCTGGCGGACCACCTCGAACTTGTCGGCCTTCTCCACCTCGAACACGTGCTGGGTCATGAGGTCCGGCTCGGCGTTCACGTCGTCGACGCTGTGGGTCTTGGGGTCATGCAGGAACTCGCGCACCAGCTCGTCGACGCCGTGGTCGAGCGTGGCGGAGAACAGCATGTGCTGGGCGTCGTCCGGAATGCGCTTCAGGATGCGACGCACCTGGGGCAGGAAGCCCATGTCGGCCATCTCGTCGGCCTCGTCGAGCACGACGATCCTCACGTCGGACAGGGTGAGCAGACGCTGATTGAGCAGGTCCTCGAGACGCCCCGGGCAGGCGACGACGATGTCGGCGCCCGCCATGAGGTCGCGCACCTGACGGTTCTGCTTGACGCCGCCGTACACGGTGGTGGTGGTCATGCCCGCCATCTGCGCGAGCGGCTGGATGACCTCGTTGATCTGGTTGGCGAGTTCGCGCGTCGGCGCGAGGATGAGACCGCGCGGATGCGGGTGGAAGCCGCCGGCCTCGCGTTCGGCGAGATGCTCCCGGCGGATGGCCTTGACGTTGCGGCGGTATTCGGCCATCGGCATGCCCGGCTCCCACGCGGCCTCCATGAGACGCGCGGCGAGCGGGATCGAGAATGCGAGGGTCTTGCCGGAGCCGGTGCGGCCGCGGCCGAGGATGTCACGGCCGGCCAGCGAATCGGGCAGGGTGTCGGCCTGGATGGGGAACGCCTCGCTCTTGCCGTCGGCGGCGAGCACGCGCAGCAGCGGGCCGGGTACGCCGAGATCGGCGAAGGTGGGACGGTCGTCGCCCGCTGTCTGCGCGGCGGACGGTACAGAAGAATCGGTAATGGGCACAGTGGCCTTTCATATGTAGGGAAAAATGCGCGTTCGGCGCAAACTCCCCTACATTACCCCATGCTCAATACTTTTGCCGTCACCGGTAGTTGCGTTCGATGAGGATGTCGGAGACGGTCAGGTTGGCGTCGTTGACGAGGTTGAACAGGATCACGTCGGCGAGCTCGCCGGGGTCCATGAACGTGTGCTGCTTCTCCTCGGACACGTAGTCGTGGCTGTCGCGGTAGAAGTCGGTGTCGATGCCGCCGGGGTACACGCCGACGATCTTGACGCTCGTGCCCTTGTAGGCGGCCTTGAGGCTCTGCGTGTAGCCCTTCTCGCCCCACTTGGCGGCGCAGTAGACCGATTCGTTGGCGTTGCCGCGTGTGGCGGCGGTGCTCATCACGTTCGCGATCTTGAGGTCCGTCTCGCCGTCGGCCTTCAGCGTCTCGACGCTCCACAGGATCATGCCCTTGAGGCCCTTGAGACAGCGGTCGACGTCGGCGCCCTCGTAGGCGGTGGGCGTCTTGAACGAGGGCTGTCCGGCGTTGTTGATCAGCAGGTCGATGTGGCCGAGGCCCGCGATCTCGGCGATGGACGTCTTCACGAACGTCTCGTCGGACACGTCGCCGACGCAGGCGCGGTACGAGTCGGCGGTCAGCTCGTCGGCGAGCGTGGCCTGCCGTTCGGCGTCGAAGTCGATGCCGGCCACGAACCAGCCGCGTTCCGTAAGGCGTACGGCCAGTTCGCGGCCGAGTCCCGAGGCGCTTCCCGTGACGATCGCGATGCGCTTGCCGTTCGTTGCGTGAGCCATGATGATTCCTGCCTTCCGACGTATCCGTCCGATGGTGTGATTGTCATGGTCAGCGTATCGAAGCGTTGAGACGCGCGTCTCAGACGATCTGCGAGGCGGATGCGGGGATCCACATCGCGAACCAGTTCTCCTCGTCGGGGCGGGCGATGTGGTCGGCGGTCCAGCGTCGGCATGCGGCGAAGAACCCCTGCATGAGTTCCGCGTATGCCGTCGCGAGACGGGTGAGCGGGGTTACGTTCGTGTGGATGTGTGCTGCGGTCATGGCGGTCGATGCTCCTTTGGACATTGGTGCGGATACGGCACGGCCCGTATACGGATATATGGATATGACAATCCTCCATATGAGCCGTCCGTACCGGTTGGTCTATGCACTTCTTCGCTGCAGCTGAAGCTGTTTACAGGATATGTTCCGGAAAGGCGCGCCACGGTGCGGGAAATGTCGCTTGCGGACGTCGTAATAGTAAAATCGTGCGCATCCGAGAACATATGATCAAACATATGATCATATGTGCATGGTGTGAAGGAGCGGGGCATGGGTGTGGTCGAGCCGCAGGAGACGCGACGGCTGTCGCTGCTGTCGGATCTGTCGGAGCGAGTGCCGTATGCGGTGCGGGGACTGCCGGTGTACGCCCGGTGCGATTCGCTGTCGATCTACGACTACCGGTGCGCGTGCCACTGGCACCGGGATCTGGAGTTCGTGCGCGTGGTCAGCGGCACGATGCGCTATTTCGTCAACGGCGCGGTCACGAGGCTTGCGGCTGGCGAGGGGCTGGTGGTCAATTCGAGCCGGCTGCACTACGGCTTCTCCCCCGACCGGCAGGAGGCCCGGTTCTCCTGCGCGGTGATCGGCCCGCAACTCGTCGAGGGGTTTTCGCAGGGCGTGGCCGCACGCTGCGAGCGCGCGTTCGCGCAGGACATGGATGACGCGCTGTTCCTCTCCCCCGATGTGGATTGGCAGCGTAACGTGCTCATGGATATCGACAGAATCGTCGAACAGCTGCACGGCGACCGGCGTCTGCGCCCGTCGGAGGTGGGCCGGCCGATGGACGACGCGGCCGATCTCGATCCGCTGCCGGCGGCGATGACCGCGATCGGCCTGATCGATCAGGTGCTGGACCGGTTCCGGCCGGCCGCCGCATCCGACTCCGTCATATCCGACGCCACCGTCCCCGATCCCGTCGCACCGGCGTCGGACGACCAGCGCGACCGCCTCACCGTGCTGCACATGACCGGACTGATCCAGCGCCGCTTCGCCGAACCGCTGTCGCTGGACGACATCGCGGCGGCCGGCAGCGTGGGGCGCAGCCGATGCTGCGCGCTGTTCCGGCGTTATGTGGGACGCACGCCGAACGAGTATCTCGCCGACCGGCGTCTGGAGGAGGCGAAGCGCCTGCTTGACGGCACGAACGGGTCGGTCGCGGAGATCGCGCGCGCCTGCGGCTTCGCGTCGTCGAGCTACTTCATCAGCGTCTTTCGCAGGCGCACCGGCCTGACCCCCAAGGCCTACCGGGCGAGATAACGCCGTCCGGCGCATGCGTATATTTCCCCGAAGATCCAGACATAGAGCAAAAAGACGGCCCCCTTAAAGAGGGGGCCGGATTGCGTAAGTCAGCGCATGAGGCTGACATTCATCACTGGATGTCGGGGTCGTCCTTCTCGATGGTGCCGGTGGCCTTGCCGATGGCCTTGAGGCCGTGGTAGGCGACGAGGATCGCGATCGTGCCGATGGCGATGCCGTTGAACTGGATGCCGTTGAACGCGAACTCGAACTGGCCGATGGCGATGATCATCACGATCGCGGCGACCATGATGTTGAGCGGCTTGTCGAAGTTGACCTTGTTCTCCACCCAGATGCGGATGCCCATCATGCCGATCATGCCGTAGAGCAGCGTGGTGACGCCGCCGAGCACGCCGGCGGGGATCGTGTTGATGATCGCGCCGAACTTCGGGCACAGGCTCAGCAGGAGCGCGAATCCGGCCGCGCACCAGTAGGCGGCGGTCGAATACACCTTGGTGGCGGCCATCACGCCGATGTTCTCGCCGTACGTGGTGGTGCCGGAGCCGCCGCCGAAGCCGGCGATCGCGGTGCCGAGACCATCGGCGAACAGGGCGGTGCCCATCTGGCTGTCATAATCGCGGCCGGTCATCTGCGCCACGGACTTGACGTGGCCGACGTTCTCTGCGACGAGCACGAGCACGACGGGCAGGAACATCGGCAGGATCGAGAAGTCGACCTGCGGGGTGTGGAACTGCGGCAGGCCCACCCATGCGGCCTTGCCGATGGCGGAGAAGTCGACCTGTCCGCGCACGCACGCGTACACGTAGCCGACGATCACGCCGAGCAGGATGTTGAGACGTCCCGCCAGGCCGCGGAACAGGACGGCCACGAGCAGCACGGCCACGAGCGTGACGAGCGCGGTGTCGGGGGCGACCTTGAAGTTGTTCCACACGCTGGGCGCGAGGTTGAAGCCGATGATCGCGACGATGGCGCCGTTGACGACCGGCGGCATGATGATGTCGATCCACTTCGAGCCGGCGTAGTGCACGGCCACGCCGATCAGGGCGAGCAGCAGACCGGTGACCATGATGCCGAAGCTCGCCACCGGAATGCCCTTGCCGGAGGTCGTGACCGCGACGATCGGCGCGATGAAGCCGAAGCTGGAACCCAGATAGCTCGGCAGCACGTTCCTGTTGATGAGCAGGAACAGCGCGGTCGACAGGGCGGTGAAGAACAGGGTGGTGGACGGGTCGAACTTGGTCAGGATCGGCACGAGGAACGTGGCGCCGAACATGGCGACGACGTGCTGCGCGCCGATGCCGGCGGTGCGTCCCCACGTCAGACGCTCGTCGGGTTCGACGACCTCGCCGGGGTGCAGCGTCCTGCCGTCCCCGTGCAGTTTCCATTGGAAGATGTTGCCTTTGGGCGCGGTTGTGCTCATATGAGGCTCTCCTTACCTTCTTCTCGCGCGGGCATGACCTTCAGCCCGCGGATCCGAAGCCATTGTAGCCGCCTCACGGCACGTTCCGGTTCACCTTCCGTTCACTTGCCGTAATATTCGCGCAGATGCGGGTCGACGGCCTGCACCACGTCGACCAGATCGCCGTTGGACAGGTAGGGGCGTTTGAACTCGCGCCACTCGTTGACCTTCACCTCCCACTTGCCGGTCTCCTCGTTGAGCACCGGGCGGGCGGTCTGCTCCCAGCGCACGCGCTTGGAGGTGCGTCCGGTCTCCGGATCTCGGCGCGTGTAGTGCAGGCACGTGCAGTTGGTGATCGCCCAGTCCGGCGAGTCGGCGCGGTGGAGGAACTCCTCGTCGGAGAGGTCCTCGATGGTGAGCATCATGGCGAGCATGAAGTCGCCGTGCGTGACCATGACGACGCTGCCCGCATCCGACTTGCGCGACAGGGAGGTGAGCACGTTGTGCACGCGGTCCTCGGCCACGTCGGCGATGGATTCGCCTGCCGGCGGACGCCAGTAGAGCGGGTCCGTGTTCTTGAACATCCAGTTGCGCGCGTAGTTGGTGCGGAATTCGTCCTTGGTGATCGTGTTGATCTCACCCCAGGAGCGTTCGCGGATGACGCGGTTCTCCTCCCATTTGGCCTTGGGCAGGGCCATGGTGGCGGCGGTCTCGCGCGTGCGCACGTATGGGGAGACCATGTAGCGGTCGAACAGCTGCTGCTGGCCGACGAGCCAGCGTCCGATGCAGTCGGCCTGCTTGCGGCCTACGGCGGTGAGCCTCCACGAACGGTCCGGCACGGTGACGTTGTCCTGCGTGTACAGGGAGTTGTCTCCCCTGTTGCCGGCGTTGACGATGACGTTCGCCTCGGATTCTCCATGCCGAATCACATACAAATCAAGCGGCATGCTCATACGGTCTTCCTCGTTTCGGGTTCCTTGAAGAGTTCCTTGAAATACCCGCACCAGCGTAGTCGATGCGCGACGTCGGGGTCCATGCGAGTGCGCCGGAGGCGGAAAAGTTCATCGAACGTTCAGACGCGCCGACCCCGCGGACCCGATCGCGGTCAGGCGATCAGGGTATGCGACGTATGCGACCGTCAGGCGATGGTGACCGGCGTGCCGGACGGGATCTGATCGTAGAACCACTTCGCGTCCGCGATGCTGAGCCTCACGCAGCCGTGCGAGGCGGGGCGACCCAGCTTGTCTCCCTCATCCGGAAGGTACTGCCCGGCGTTCTCGTTCGTCGGCACCGAGTGGAACAGGTACGGCCCCGTGATGCGCACCCAGTAGTCGGCGCCCATCCTCTCCTCGGGATTGTAGAAGTGGTCGCCACGCACGCCGATGGTGAACGAGCCGTGCGGCGTGGTGTCGTTCATGCCGGTGCTCACGATCATGGAGTAGATGGTCTCGCCGTTCGATTTGATGTAGACGCGCTGCCTGGCAAGGCTCACGTCGATGCTGAGGTTCCGGTAGCGCGACAGGTCCGGCTGGGCGCCGCCGGTGGGGTTCGTCCAGCGGGCGCGGGCGAGCTCCTGATTGACCGCAGGCACCTTCCCGCGGGCCAGCGCCGTCGATTTCGCTGACTTCCTCGCGGTATCGGCGGTATCGGCGTCGACCGTCCTGTCGGCCGCGGTCTCGACCTCGGCGACCGGCGCGCCTGCCACGACGCTCGCCCGATCCGCCTCGACGGTGCGCGCATGCCACATGAGGCCCGTCATGCACAGGATGACGGCAAGTACCGCGCAGATGACGATCTGTGCGATGAGAAGGAGATCCGTATGGCTACGGTGACGACCGATGTATTCCGACTCGCGATCCATCTTCCGCCCCCTTGATGTTCCGGATGGAATGGCCCCGGCGATATCCGGAGAATCCGACACCTCATGGTACCGGATTCTCCGGACCCGCAACAGGCGATCGGGCGTAGAATCACCCGTAAGAATAATCACAAATAATCACAGCCAATCACGGCAGCGATCATGGGAAAAACATGGAGTTGCATGCAACGCAAGGGAGGCGGACATGGCGTACGCGGTGGTCACCGGAGCATCGAACGGCATCGGACGGGAGCTGGCGGCCCTGCTGGCGCGCGACGGGCATGACCTGGTCATCGTGGCCCGCGGCAGGGCGGGGCTCGACCGGGTGAAGGCGGTGCTGGAGCGCGACTTCGGCGTCCATGTGGAGACGCTCGCCGCGGACCTGTCCGAGGACGGCGCGCCGGAGCGTCTGCACGAGTTCACCCGCTCGCGCGGGCTCCAAGTCGACACGCTGGTCAACAACGCCGGATTCAGCGAATGGGCGACGTACCTCGACGGCGACTGGGACCGTCAACGGCGGATGATGCGCCTGAACATGGAGGCCCTCGCCACGCTCACCCGCCTGTACGGGCGGGACATGCGCGACGCCGGATACGGCAGGATCCTCAACATCTCATCGGTCGCCTCGATGATGGCCGGCCCCTGGATGGCGATGTACTTCGCGTCGAAGGCGTTCGTACGCTCGTTGTCCGAGGCTGTCGCCTACGAGCTCAAGGGCACCGGGGTGACGGTCACGTGCGTGTGCCCCGGCCCCACGTCCACCGGGTTCGCGAAGGCCGCGCACATGTCGGGACGGAACTTCTTCACGATGACCAGGCCCGCCACGGCCCGCGGGCTCGCCCTGTACGCGTATCGCAGGATGAACGCGGGCGCCGTGCTCGCCTACCCCGGGACGTTCACGAAGGCCGGGGCGTTCGCCGAACGCGCGCTGCCGCGTGCGCTGACGCGCCGGATCGCCGCGTTCATGAACGGCGGACGTCCCAAGGACTAGAACACGAGGAACGAGACGGCGGTGAGCGTGAACAGGCTCGCCACGGTGGTGGCGAGCACCATGCCGATCGCGTATTCGGGCTGGTTGCGCTCGCGTTCGGCGAACATGACCATCGTGCTCATCGTGGGCAGGCCGGAGATGAGCGTCATCATGTGCACCATGTCCGGGTTCGCGGGTGCGAGGCCGAGCATCGGCGGCACGAACGTGAGCAGCGCGTAGAATCCGATCGGGAATACGAGCATCTTGGCCAGGATGCCGACGTACAGTTCGTATTTCCTCAAAACCCCGGTCCAGTCGCGGATCGCGAACAGTCCGCCCAGATACACCATCGACAGGGGCGAGGCGACGCCGCCGAGCTTCTGCAGCGGGGAGAGCAGCACCCCGGGCACGCGCACGTCGGCGAGGATGAGCACGACGGCGAGCACGACCGCGATCAGGGCGGGGCTCACGAGCGGGGAGAGACGGTCCAGCCAGCCATGCGCCGGACGCTCGTCGGCGACCGACTGACGGTCGTCGACCTTCTTGCACGTCCACACGCCGTACGTCCACAGCAGGAACTGGTCGACGATGCTCATGAGCGCGAAGTAGAGCGCGCCCTTGGTGGGGAACAGTGCGATGACGAGCGGCAGCCCGATGAATCCGGCGTTGCCGAACACGAAGCATCCGCGGAACATGCGGCCGCGTTCCCGCCTCAATCGCAGCACGTATGACAGTGCGGTGAACACGGCGATGAGCAGGCCGTACATGACGAGGGTCATCACGATGATCGCGTCGGATCCGATGAGATCGGCGCGCGTGGTGCCGGCCACGGCGTTGGAGAACACCAGCAGCGGGATGCCGACCTTGAGGATCAGCGAGCAGATGCCGTTCAGCGCGGCCTCGCCCAGCACTCTGGTCTTCACGCAGATGTAGCCGACCGCCATCATCACGGCCATGCCGATCATCTGTCCGAGCACGATATCGAACTGTTGCACGCGACTCCCCCCTTTTTCCTTTTTCAGAACACGAGTTTCTCAGAACACGAGCTGGACGAGCAGCATGTAGACGATCGTTCCGCCGGCGATGGAGACGAGCATGTTGCGCCGCCACAGGTGCAGGACGACGATCGCCATGCATGCGATCAGCTCGGGCAGACCGTGGTCGCCGGTGGTGATCGGCGTGTTGCGCAGGGCGTAGACGACCAGCAGACCGGTCATCGCGTAGGGCAGCACCCTGCCGAAGTATTCGATGATGCGCGGCGGCCGCTTCGACTCGGGGAACACGAGGAACGGCACGAACCTGGTGAGCATCGTGCCCGCCACCACGGCGAGGACCGTGAGGATCCCCTGCATTACGGTCATGGTCATCGCACCCGCTCCTTTCCCTCGGCGCCATTCCCATCGGTGTCATCGATGCCATCGGCGCCATCGGCCGCCGCACCCGTCGCGAGGTCGTCGAGCCATGGGCGCAGCAGGACGAACAGGACGATCATCGCCGCCATCGCCGGGATCATGAACCCGTCAGAGCCGAACAGGGCGAGGCAGGCGATCGAGACGCCGACGCCGATCAGCGCGCTGATCCTGCCGCGGCGTCCGGTGTCCGAACCCATCCACTGCTCGAGGAAGATGACCAGAAACATGGCGGTCAGCACGAACTCGAGGCCGGACGTGTCGAACGGCAGGTTCGCGCCGAGGATCCCGCCGAGCGTCGCGCCCGTCACCCAGTACGACTGGTTGAGCAGCGTGACCCACAGGTACAGCCATCCCCGGTCCACGCCCTCGGGAACATGGACGGACGAGTTGACGGCGAACGTCTCGTCGCACATGCCGAAGATCAGCAGCGGACGCTTCCAGCCGAGACCGCGGAACCGTCCCAGCATCGACAGTCCGTAGAACAGATGCCGCGCGTTGACCATCAGGGCGAGCAGGAACGCGGCCAGCGGGTTGAACGCGGACAGGAGCAGGTTCACGGTGACGAACTCCATGGATCCGGCGAAGATGAACGCGCTCATGCACATGGGCCATACGAACGAGAAGCCCTTGGTGCCCATGAGCATGCCGTACGAGCAGCCGAGGAACAGGAAGCCCAGCGCGATCGGCACGGTCAGCGGGAACGCCGCCTTCAATGCCCTGATCCGTACGCCGCGCCCCGCCATGGCTCCGCCCCTTTCGTCCTGTGTTCGACCCTTCGTGTGGTCACCCGGGGCAATATAGCACCGTTCCCGCCTGGGCGGGAACGCGATGCTCACATGGTCGGGCGTTCACGCCTGATGCCGCGCGGCGTCGTTCCAGCGCTCCCGGAGCAGGAACGCGGCGGCCTTGGGCTGACGGTCGCGGGTGAACGCGCCCTTCCTGTTGCCGTCGACGCGCATGATGCCCTCGCCGGTCTGGAAGTCGCACAGGTTCCACATCTGCTCGCCGACGACCGCCGGGTAGGCGTCGAACACCTCATGCTGCATCTTCAGGTATTCGCACTGGTATTCCTCGCTCCACTGCACGCTGGGCAGCTTGTGCACGCCGGCGGCGGTGTCCGCGCCGTATTCGGTGAACACGAACGGCTTGTCGGGTTCGATCTGCATCCACCGGTCCATCTCGGCCATGAACGCGGCCTTCGCACCGGACAGCTGGTAGCCGCCCTGCACGTACCAGCCGTAGTAGCGGTTGAGGCAGATCACGTCGGCGAATCCGTGGCACCGGTCTCGTCCGGCGGCCGCCATCATGAGGTTCGTGTAGGTCAGGGGCCTGTGCTGCGGGTCGAGCGTGCGCGCATGGTCGAAGATCGCCCGGAAGTACGGCACGGCCGCCTCGGACGCGGAGTCGGGCTCGTTCATGAGGCTCCACATGATCACGCTCGGATGGTTGCGGTCGCGCGTGAACAGTTCGTCGAGCGCGGCCTTGTGCACGTGGAGCGTGCGGGTCATGACGTCCGGATCGTCGAAGAACCCCCTGCCGCGATGCTCGTCATCGTCGTTGGCGGCGTCGAGGAAGTTCATGAGACTCTTCATGAAGCCGACCGCCGCGACCTCGTCGATGACGAGGAAGCCCTCGCGGTCCGCCAGTCGCAGCTCCTCCTCGGAGTACGGGTAGTGGGAGGTGCGGAAGGAGTTCGCGCCGCACCATTTCATGAGTTCGAAGTCGCGGGTGACGACGGCGAGGTTCTCGCCGCGCCCGTTGATCGCGCTGTCCTCGTGGCGGCCGAAGCCCCTGAGATACACGGGCCGCCCGTTGAGCAGGATCTCCCGGCCCCTGACCTCCACGGTGCGGATGCCGATCTCGTCGTGGTACTCGTCGATGACGCCGCCGTCCGCCGCGGCCACGTCACCCGTGCCGTCGAGAATCGTGAACTCGATGCGGTACAGGTGGGCGTCGCGCACGTCCCACAGCCGCGCGTACGCGACGGCGAGTTCGCCTTCGGTGCCCTGTGCGTCCGCCACGACGCTTCCCACCTCGTCGATCAGGCGCACGCGGAGCGAGTCCTCGGGGCGCAGTCCTCTGGTCTCGACCGTGTAGTGGACGACGGCGGAACCGTCCTTGTGGAGCTCGTACTCGGTGGTGTATCCGGTGACCGCCTCGGCCGGCACGGCGATGAGGCGCACCGGACGCTGCAGCCCCGCGTAGTTGAAGAAGTCGAAGTACGGTCCGGATACCTTCGTGCCGTCCGGCAGCCTGCCGGTGGTGCCCGCCGGCAGGCTCGCGTGGCTGAGCTCGTTGTTGAGGCGGACGACGAGGCGATTGGTCTCGTTCCAGCGCACCGCGTCGTTGACGCGTACGGCGAACGGCGTGAATCCGCCCTCGTGCGAGCCGACGGAGATGCCGTTGACGAACACGTCGGCGCGATGCGTGGCGGCGTCGAACCGGAGGAACAGGTCCTTGCACCGCCATTCGCCGGGGGCGACGAATTCGGTCTCGTACCAGAAGTCGCCGGTGTATTCGCGTGACGCCTTGTCGGTGAACAGGTCGTTGAAGCTTGCGGGCACGGGCACCTGCGCCGCATCGGGCAGACCCGTCTCGGGCCAGCCGTCCCGCTCCCCCTCGCTCTCGGGGTCGAAGCGGAACCGCCACATGCCGTCAAGGCTCTGCATGCGTCTGGTCGCCGTCACCTGCGGGTACAGCAACGCGCCGTCATTCGTCATCGTCATCATGATCCACGTCCCTTCTGCCGTGTCCGATTCCGCTGCACCACCTTACGCCCGTTGGCCGATGGTCGGGTTCCCTCCCCCGCTTAGGGCGACGCGACGGATGCCCTCGCGGATCGTCGCCACGTCCTGCGGGGTGCCGCCGAGCGCGCGGTGGAGGGTGATGCCCTCGATCATCGCGTCGATGAGCTGTGCGGTGGGTTCGTCGAAGAACCGTTCGAGCTGCGTGAGCGAGGCGGCCATCCACCGGTCGGTCAGGTCCCGGTAGGAGGGGTCACGGGCGGCGAGTGTATAGAACTCGAGGTTGATGGCGAGATCGCGCTGCGTGGCGAGCAGGTCGCCTTCGATATGCAGGGCGATGACCTCGCACGCCTCGTCCACGGTGCGCGCGTCGCGCATGCGTTCGGCGAACACGTCGATGCTGTGCTGCACGAACCGTTCGAACGCCTGATGCAGCAGATCGGACATGCCATCGAAATGGTAGGTCATCGATCCAAGCGGCACGTCCGCCGCGGCCGCGACCGCGCGATGGGACGTGCCGGAGACGCCGCGTGCGGCGATCACGTCGAGGCAGGCGTCGATGATGCGCTGACGGCGTTCCGGATCGAAACGCCGCTGCGTGCGAGGCTCCATCAGATCCAGTTGTCGGGTTCGACGCCCTGCGGGCCGACATACTCGCCGTTCGGCACGTAGCACGACTCCCCCTCGTCCTGAAGCACCGCGTCCGAGAACATGCGCACGTCGCGGCCGAACGTCCAGTCGCCGTTGATCGTCACCGACTTGGCGGCGGCGAGCGACGGCACACCGTACGGGAAGCGCTCGTCGAAGTCGTGGATGTTCTTGTAGTACTTCGGATCGAGGGTCACGTTCGGGAAGATGTAGTTGCCGTCCTCCATCTCGTACGTGTCGGTCAGGTGGAAACGGTCCGAGCGCATGATGAACAGGTCGTCGGTGGTCTTGACCGGCAGGAAGCGCATGCGGTCAACCTGCACGCAGATCGCGCCGTCGAACAGGCCGATGGCGGCTCCCATCGCGGTCTCCAGCTGGATGACCGGCGTGGAGTCGGGATCCGTGGGGTCGACGGTCTTGTGGTTGCGGATGACCGGCAGGGGCAGCACGCCGTCGTATTCGGCGAGCTTGGCCTTGAGCGCGTCGACGCGCACCCAAATGGAGTTCGTGTTGAAGTACGGGTGCTTCTCGATGTTCTGCGCGTCGGCCTTGTCGTCGGCGTGGACCTGGCTCATCTCGCGCAGCATGAGACGGCCGGTGTTCCTGTCGCGCACGATGTGGCCGCCCTTGCGGTCGGCGTAGGTGCGGCGGGCGACCTCGACCATG
Source organism: Bifidobacterium callitrichos (assembly GCF_008698085.1). Classification (NCBI taxonomy): domain Bacteria; kingdom Bacillati; phylum Actinomycetota; class Actinomycetes; order Bifidobacteriales; family Bifidobacteriaceae; genus Bifidobacterium; species Bifidobacterium callitrichos. The sequence continues at coordinate 125,258 of NZ_RZJP01000001.1, read as the reverse complement.
AACGGCGCCCCCGTGTTCTCGAAGTACTGGGCCAGCGTGCGCGAGGGGCGTGCGCCGAGGTTGTCCGAGTTGGAGATGAACAGGTATTCGAACCCGTTCTCCTCGAGCTTGTCAAGCAGGCCGGACTCCCAGATGGTGGAGAACAGGTCGCCGTGTCCCGGCGGGCACCATTCGAGATCCGTGTCCTCGGGGAAGGAGACCGGCGCGCCGGTGGTGGGGTCGATCTTCGGTTCGACGTGCTGGACGATCTCCATCGGGATGTTCTCCTGATGGAACTTGCGGTTGTGGTGCAGCACCTTCATCGTGTCCTTGGAGGTGCGGAACGAGTTCATCAGCGTCAGCGGCAGATCCACGCCGAGACGGGTGCGGGCCGTGAGCACCTGGCCGAGGATGATGTCGATGAATCGCATCTGCTTGGCCTTGTGGCGGCGCACCGGCAGCAGCGACTTGGCGCAGTCGAGGCCCATCGACGTGCCGAGGCCGCCGTTGAGCTTGAGGAACGCGGTCTTGGCGAACGCGTTCACAGCCTTGTCATGGTCGATGGTCTTGTAGACGTCGTGGAAGCTGGGAACGTCGACGAGCGGCTCCACGTCGGTCTCGCGGATCCAGCTGGACGCCTGCTCGTTGCGCCACACGTCGTACAGACGCCTGAACTGGTTGATGGCCATCTCGCTCATGCCATGCTCGCGCATCTTCGCTGCTGACTGGTCGAACACGTCGGACACTCTTTGCTCCTTTGATGTACTGCGTTTGTTCGCTCGTTCCAGCCGCGGGGGACGCGACTGTCGCTTTTGAAAACTGGTGTCCAGTCTAGTGGCAAAACGGGCGTTTGTGCGCAACGGGGGTAACAACGGGGGTAAAAAATTCGTGAACTACGCCGTTGGGAGCGCTCCCAGCCCTCCCCTTGCCGCTCGTGTCGGCCTGCGGACCGCCTCTCGCACGCCGGTCCACCAGACCTATGCTGTGAAACATGGAGCATACGAGGTTTCAGGGCAAGGCCCGGGCATACGCGGCGGGACGCCCCGGATATCCCGCGGCGGCGCTGCGGTATATCGACGAGATGATTCGCCGGAGTACGAATCGGGATGCGGGCGCAACGGACGATCACGAAACGACAATCGCGGACATCGGCGCCGGCACGGGCAAGCTCACGGTCGCGCTGGCGGGATTCGGGCTGCCGCTGTACGCGGTCGAACCGGATACGGACATGCGCGCGGAGCTGACGATGCACACGCGAGGACTCGGCAACGTGACGGTCGTGGACGGCACCGCCGACAACACCGGCCTGCCGGCGCACGGCGTGGACGTGGTGACCGTCGCACAGGCGCTCCACTGGTTCGAACCCGAATCCTTCGCCGCCGAATGCGGCCGCATCGCGCACGGGGGACGCTACCTGCTGGTATCGCTGTACAACGTCACGTCCTTCGATTCGGCGATGCGCCCGGACCGGCTGGATGGCCACGGCGACGTCGTCACCGGCAGCATGAGGCACTTCGAGGATACGACCGACGAGTTCTTCCGCAACCCCGCGATCCGTTCGTTCCCCAATCCGATGCACTACACACGTCAATCATGGCGCGCCTATATGGACTCGCATTCGCACAGCCCGCTGCCGGACGACGCGGATTACGCGGAGTACCGCTCATGGGTGGACGCGCTGTTCGACCGACGCGCGGTCGACGGCATACTGACCGACGACACCGTGTGCATGGTGACCAGCGAACTGCGATCCGTCTGATGACGACAATCCCGAGCGCTTCGCCGGCCATGGGATGCCATGCGCGAGCCGACCTTCAGGCGATTCGTGAGGACAGCACCGTTCGACGTGGGATAATCCCCTCTAGACATGTAGTGGACATCGGCCGTTCGAAGACGGAATGAAGGAAAGGAAACCCATACGATGCAACCGAATGTCTCCGAGATCGACGACGCCGCGAACACGACAGGCCTCCAAACGCCGCATGAAAGCCGGGAACGGCCGGCCGAGCAGGTCAGACGCATCAACGTCGTGGGGGCGGCGATCGTGCGTGATGGCAGGGTGCTGTGCGCACAGCGCGGCGAAGGCAAGTCATTGGCCGGATACTGGGAGTTTCCGGGAGGCAAGATCGAGCCCCATGAGACGCCGCGTCAGGCGTTGCATCGCGAGATCGAAGAGGAGCTGCTGTGCGAGGTCGAGGTCGCGGACGAGGTGTGCACCAGCGAATACGCCTATGACTTCGGCATCGTTCGACTCACCACGTTCATCTGCCATCTGACCGGTGGCACGCCACGTCTGACCGAGCACACGGACATCCGCTGGCAGACGCCGGCCGACATGCCGGCATTCGACTGGGCGCCGGTGGATCGCGAAGCCGTCGGCATCATCTCGGCCATGCGATTCGACACGATCACGAAGGGACGATCATGAGCGACCAAGACACCCCTGCGTTCGGTCTGGACAGCGCCGGCGAGCGCACCGTGCTCGAGGACGTCGTATACGGTCTGATCGATCCGAATACGCAGTCCTCCGGCGCCTATGCGCCTATGCTCATCACGAATGGCCCCGACGGTCGCACCATGAGTGACGCGCTTCACGAGGAGATCGCCGACAGTGATTGCTTCGACATCTCCGTGGCCTTCGTGAAGACCGAGGCGATGCGTGGTCTGTTGCAGGATTTCATGGATCATCATGACGCCTCCGATGAGACAAGTCGACTGATCACCTCCACGAAGAACTATTTCAACAGTCCGCAGGACTTCCGTGCGCTGCTGCATCTGGGGAGCCTGTCCGGCATCGACGTGCGCGTATGGGAGGGGTCGGATCGCGATGGCGATGCATCTGAATCGTCGATAGCACAGGGACAGCCTTTCCATCCCAAGGGATACGTGTTCCGTCGTCGAATGCCCGACGGCCGCCCGTATTACAACCTGTACGTCGGCAGTTCGAATCTCACCACCGCGGCATTGGGCAAGCAGCGCGAATGGAATCTGCGCCTCTCCTCTCTGGCGGATGGTGGCCTGGTGAACCAGTTCCGGCAGGAGATCGATACGCAGATCAGTGAGTCGGTGCCGCTCACCGAGGAGTGGATCAAACGGTATGAGGAGGACTTCCGGAGATACGCGCCACCACGACGTGAGCTTCTCAGTGAGTATGACAAGAGAACGATCACGCCAAATGCGATGCAGCGTGAGGCGTTGCGCAATCTCAAGGAGTTGCGTGAGCAGGGCGAGCATCGCGCGATCATCGTGTCCGCAACCGGTACCGGCAAGACGTATCTGTCGGCGTTCGATGTGCGTGAGTATCAGCCGAGACGCATGCTGTACATCGCACAACAGCAGCAGATTCTCACCAAGGCGATGCAGTCCTATCGCAAGGTGCTCGGCTGCGACGAATCGGAGCTGGGACTGTATTCCGGCACCAGCAAACAGCAGGATCGCAGATACGTGTTCGCGACCATACAGACGATGAGCCAGTCGGATGTGCTGGCGCAGTTCGCGTCGGACGAGTTCGACTACATCCTGGTCGACGAAGTGCATCATGCCGGCGCCAAAAGCTACCGTCAGCTGATCGACCATTTCAAGGATGCCGGTTTCATGCTGGGTATGACCGCAACGCCCGAACGTACCGATGGCATCAACATCTTCGAACTGTTCGGGCACAACATCGCCTATGAGATTCGCCTGCAGCGGGCGTTGGATGAGGGCATGCTCTGCCTGTTCCACTACTACGGCATCGCCGAGTATCTGGGATCGCAGGAGGATCCGGATCATGGGGACGAGCATCCTCGCATCGAGGTGTCCGATGAGACCAGCGCTGAGGACGACGCCCAGCTGCAATACGAGATCAGCCAGTTGGCGACCGAAGGGCGCGTCCGATACATCATCGACAAGCTTGAGCAGTACGGCCAGCCCGGCCTGCCGGTGACGGGTCTCATCTTCTGCAGCCGGCAGGAGGAGGCACACGAGCTGTCTCGCCTGTTCAACCGGCATATGAATCAGCAGGCCGAGCGCCCGTACCGCACCGTCGCTGTGACCAGCAAGGACGAGAATGGACGGTCGATGTCTCCGCAGGAACTCGGACGATATGTCGAACGATTGGAAAAGGGCGAGCTCGACTATCTGTTCACCGTTGACATGTTCAATGAGGGCATCGATATTCCCGCGCTCAATCAGGTCGTCATGCTGCGCAACACCAAGTCGAGCATCGTCTTCACGCAGCAGCTGGGACGTGGTCTGCGCAAGTTCCCGCACAAGGACAGCGTCACCGTCATCGACTTCATCGGCAACTACCGCAACAACTATCTGATCCCGGTCGCCCTGTACGGCAACACCGGAGACCGAGACATCGCACGCAGGAACCTGCAGCGGCGATCGATCGGACTGTCGTCGATCAGCTTCGACCCGATCGCCAAGGAGCGGATTCTCGGATCGCTGGACACCGCCGACTGGTCCGATATGAAGCAGCTCACCGAACAGTACCGGCAGATCCGATTCGAGCTCGGACGCATCCCCATGCTGGCGGACGTGTACTGCTACGATCCGTCCCTGCCGTCCACGCTGGCGTCGAAACGCGGCAACTATCTTGATTTCGTGCGGTCGCGCGAGCAGAGCCTCAGCCGCGGAGGACAGCATGACACGTCATACCTCGACCAGCTGGAACCGGTTGGCGAAACCGAAAACGCCGTGCTGAAGATGGCAACGGAACTGCTGCTGCCGGGATTGCGCCCGCATGAGCTGGTGATTCTGTCGCGGTTGTGTGGATTCGCATATGACCTCGAGCGGGAATCCTCGAGCGATGCACTACAGAAGGATGCATTACAAAAGACGGATCAGAGCGCATGGCATGCCCCTAAGCCGATGGAACGGGATGATCTGCTGGCTGCGATACGTCATGACTTCCCACAGGCCGATACGTCCGATTCGCAGTTCGACTCCGCGATCAGCGTGCTCGACTACTCGTACTTCCGCGAAGGGAACCGGAAACGATTCGGCGATCTGCCGTTGATCACGTCCGAACGTCACGCCGTCAGCGGCACGACGTATCGGCTCAGCGATCGGTTCGCGACCATGCTCACCTCGAACCGTACGTTCCACACCTTCCTCAGGGACACGCTGCAGGTCGGATTGAGCAACTGCCGAGACCTGTTCCGGGACGCCCGCGAGCATCATCGCACGTTCGATCATGCGTTCCTGTATGAACGCAAGTACTCGCTTGACGACGTGATGCGGTTGTGCGGCTGGAAGAAGGAGAACACACCGCAGAACGTTGGCGGATATTATCTGGACAAGGAGAGCGGCACCATGCCGATCTTCGTGAAATACGCCACCAGCCAATACGAAGACGAGTTCCTGAGCGCACAGGAGATGCGGTACTTCAGCAAGAACGGACGCACCCCGCAATCCCCCGAGTTCCGATGGCTGCGTGAGAACACCGGTCCCGCTTGGGACGACACGCATTTCGTACCGCTGTTCGTCATGCGCAAGGCCGAAGCCGAGACCGCGGACGGCAAGAAGCTCAAGGGCAGCAAATACTACTACGTAGGCCATGTGTCCGCCGTCGAGCATCCAGAGCTCACCACCAAACCGGACGCCTCCGGGGCCGGCACGGTGAAGGTGACGCTGTCCACGCTGCGGCTCGCCAAGCCGATCGACCCGGAACTCTACCGGCACCTGATCGGGTGAGCACATGTCGGAGCATCATATGCATATGGACGACAGCACGATCGAAAACGTCTACCGCCTGTTCGGGGCACATACGAGCATCGCGGCGCTCTGCGACGCCATCGAACTCGGTTCGGGGATGCGCGACGCCGTCATGATGCGCATCATCGACCCGTCGATCACCCTCGAGGAGTTCAGCGGCATCGCGCACTCGAACCGAATTGATCCCTCTCCTCAGTCCACGGCCCTTATCAACCGTATCCTTCTCGAAGGGCCGAGACATCCTTCGGACAACGATGGCATGCGCATCATGTCGGCCGCCGAGGGTATCTCGCACGAGGCGTGGGAACGGAACGATCCTGAGCTTCACGCCGTCGCCGCGTACCTCATGTGGCTATGCGGCGACAGAGGCACCTGCGGGCTCGAGGCCAGGGCCGCGCTCATACTTGACAGGAACACGACCATGGCGAAGCTCGTATTGGATCTGCTTGAGAGAGAACGCAGACAAATCGCCCAAGCCGAGCAGTTCTGACAGCAGACCGACCACAAGCCAAATACAAACCGACAGACATTGCGCTTCACGTGCATCATAGGCATCTTTCGAAAGGAACCACATGCGTCACACGATCGCCATCGAGGTCGCAGGCATCCGACTCATCATCCCCGACATGTTCACGCCGGTCGGCTCCCCCACGGACGGCCCGTTGCGGCTTTCGACCTACTCCGCCCAGACAGGTCAGGGATTCGCCAATCTTGAGGTCCATCCGATCGACGAGTCGGATGCGATGCCGTTCGGGAATGGTCGGAAGGTCGTCGACGACGCGCATGCGGGACTGACCGACATGCAGGGACTCATCGAGGTCGGGCTGGGTTCCACGCATGACGGGCACGATGCGATCTGGAGGATCGTCAAGACGATGGAGCCCGGCCGGCCGCTTGGCTATCGTCTGGTCATGGATGTGCGATTCGACGACACCATCCTGGAGTTCACGGTGGCCGCCGAGGAGGCGGGCATGACCGGCGTACGCGAGAAGTACGTGCGCGATCACGCGAAACGGCATCATCACATCGACAAGGACGGCAACGGCTGGGCCGCCGACCCGTACGATCCGACGATCACAAACGGCGCGCTACGCGACCTGTCCGATGACATCGCATGGGACGCACGCTTCCCCGACCACCCGCTGAGCATGATCCGCCGCACCGTGCTGACCATCATGAACCACGACTGAGCGCTATCGCACAGCTCACCGCGTACGCTCCCTGAGACGATGCAGATGATCGCGTATCTCGGCTTCGGCTCGGCATTCCACCGCGTCGTTCGGGATCAATCCGAGTTCCTTGGCTTCCGACTCCGCCATCGCCTTACGCGTTTCCTCGGTGGGAGCCAGCCGGACACCCTCGTAACGACGTGGTCTGAACGGTACGCCGTCTTCCACCAACGACTGGCGCAGGAACATGTTCACAAGCAGACGCCGCATCGTCCTCATCCTGTGGACTTCCGGATTTCAGACCCGTTTCAGTTCGACCATGGCCGCATAGTGCAGTACGTCGAACCGTTCCGGGGCGATGCGCTCGAGCATGGCCATGTGCTCGCGCTCCCATGCGGCGACGTGCTCCGGATCGAGCGACGCGCCGATGCCACGGCACGCCTTCATCCTGCCGTTCCAACTCTCCCTGGTGAACGGCACCTTCAGCTTGCGCTCCTCATGATGGACCAGCTCGAAACCGGAGGCGGCGTAACAGGCCGGAACGTCGATCGGGTGCATTCGCTCCCCTGCTCCGCTCCAATGCGGACTGTACTTGAGGACGAGTCGTTCGCTCGCACCGGCGATCTCATCCTCGAACGGCAGCCACTCCATGACGAGAATCAGGAACCGGCCACCCGGCTTGAGCAGGCGATGCAGCCTGTCGCACACGACCTCATGGTCGAAATACCAGAAGCACTGGCACGCGGTGACCACGTCGAACGAGGCGTCCGGGAAATCGAGGTCCTCAGCCGAGGATACCCGGTATTCGATGCTCCGTGTTCCCCCGTCCTCCCCGACGCCAGCCGTAAGCCGACGCGCCTGTTCGATCTGTTCTGCCGAGACGTCGGCTCCGACCCATGTGGCACCGTACCGGGCCATGTTCCTCGGCAGCACCCCGGTGCCGGTACCCAGATCGAGCACATGCTGACCGTCCCGGCACAGGCCGCGGTCGAGGATCATCCGGTAGAACTCCGGCGGGTAGATGTCACGGTACTTCGCGTAATCGGCCGACGCCCTCCCCCAGTCGAACGGCGTGCCATCGTCTATGCGCTCGTCAACGATCATCGCGAATCACCCTTTCCGAAAAAGCCTTGCCTGCCGCCCGCCTTGCGATACCTTCTGCGGTCTACGTCGTACCAGCACATAGCGTACGACGATCGACTGCCGGCGATCCTCGCGCATGTCACTCGATGAGCTTCAACCCTATGACACAAGCGACCAGTCCACCGATGAGGAGGATACGCACCAGCGACACGGTCTCCTCCCCGCTGATCATGCCGTATGCCGCGGTGATCGCCGCCCCGATGCCGACCCAGATCGCATACGAGGTGCCGATCGGTATGTGCTTCATCGCGTATGCAAGCCCACCCATGCTGACGGCAAGACCGACCGCGAATACTACCGTGGGAATGATCCGGGAGAATCCCGCGGAACGATCAAGTGCGATCGCCCATACCGATTCGCATATGCCGGAAAGAATGAGAACGAGCCAAGACACAGCCATCACGCTCCTCATGGTCATGGCAAGTCTTGTCAAACCGGGTACTTGTCCATCGTCCGGGAGCCACGTACGGCTCTGGCGTCAGAGTAGCACACGGCTCAGCCCATCTTGTCAGCGGGCGGCTGTGTGGCTGCCCCACTGCAGCACGATGATGCCGACGATCATGATCGCCATGCCCAGCCACATACGCCAGTTCAACGGATCCCGGAAGGCGAAATGCGCGATGATCGCGGTGGCGATGATGCCGACGCACGACCACACGCCATACGCCAACGCGGTCGGCATCCCGCGGTCCAGCACCTTCGCCAGCAGGAAGAAGCAGACACCGTACCCCAGCACCACGGGAATCACCCACGCGAGTTTGCTGAATCCCTCCGAGGCACGCAGCGACAGCGTGGCCGTCACCTCGCAGAAAATAGCCCCGAACAGCATCAGCCACGTCAACGCCACAGCCATTCCCTCCTTGCGATCACGCTCCGATTCGCCGAATCGGTTGAAATCAGTCGAATCGGCCACAACTTAGCATCCCGCGCTGGACATGTACGCTCCTCGCGATGCCAGCATGACGTCAGCATAACGCTGACATGATGCGAAAACTAACGTTTGCCGATACTATCGCAATGCGATAGTATCGTGGTATGAGAACCAGAACGGAGGAGCTCACGGATTTCCTGTATGGAGGCCCATATCCCAAAACCTACCCCACCGGGCTCGAACGCATCCTCATGCGCAAACTCCAGATGATCAAGGCAGCGCACGAGCTACGCGATCTGAAAATACCGCCAGGCAACCGACTCGAACCGCCCAAAGGCAACCTGAAAGGATACTGGAGCATTCGAATCAATCAGCAGTGGCGACTCGCATTCCAATGGGACGACAACAACAAGGAGGCAATCGATGTCCACTTCGACGACTACCACAACTAGCCACTATTACAGCACCCCCGGCCAGATCCTCGATGAGGAGTTCCTTCAGCCGCTCGGCATCAGCCGATACCGACTCGCCAAGGCGATCGGCGTCAGCGAAACGGCCATAGGAGAGATCGTCAACGGGAAACGCCGCATCACCACCGCGATGGCATGGCGACTCGCCAAGGCACTCGGCACCACGCCAGACTTCTGGTCGAACCTCCAGACCGACTATGATCTGCTGACCTTCGACCCAAGCGATCTGGGCGACATCCGCCCCCTCGTCACCGCCTGAAAGCCGGACACTTTACAGTCATCAGGAATCGACCGTCGACTTGCCGCCAGTCGAGATCGTATCCGGCAGAGTGACGCATGCGTGATCCCAGACACCTCGGCGAAACGCCGACCGAACGTTGCGGTCTCCCCCTTGTTAGAACATGTGTTCGACATTGTTATTCGAATATTTGTTCGACTATAGCGGTCGGGATTCGGGGCGCATCATGTTCTGGCGGATCATCACCCATACCTGCGGACACCGCGAGCGCATCAGCGCCGACGGCTCCTACGTGGTCGTCGAACAGCGCATCCGTCGGGCCGAACGCTCCATGTGCGACTCCTGCACCGGGCACGTAAGCCGGTGGGACAACAAGCTGCTGGGCTTCTGCGACCTGTGGGGCACGCAGCGGCAGTGCGACCAGGCCGAGCCGATCCGCCGCCGCGCCCTCAGCCGCGTCGACGCGCTCGCCCGCCACGCCCGCATCGGCGAACGGGACGCGTTCGCCGTGCTCCGCCGCCAGATCCTGCACCGCGACGACGCCGCATGGTGGATCGAACACAAAGACGACGCCGTCGAAATCCTCGCACAGAACATCGAACTATGAAGGCCGCACCACTCGGACGACCATATGACCGGCACGTCCGCCGACGATTCGTCGACATCAAAGGCCTTGCGTTCAGCGGACGGCGGTGTGGCTGTCCCACTGCAGCACGATGATGCCGACACACGACCACACGCCATACGCCAACGCGGTCGGCATGCCGCAATCCAGCACCTTCGCCAGCCGGACTCCTCATCGCAGGAATTGCTCGCGGGCCGCTCCCGACAATGAATATCGTATCGGCCGTTTGCCATGTTCCTGCAGGAGGCCAAGGTCGAGAAGCCTGTTGACAGCGCTCATAAGCCTAGTGTTCCCGACCCCAAGCCACGAGCGCAGCCTCCTGCGGGAGACCGGTCGCGGATCGGTGTCGAACAGTTCCACCTGCAACAGGTAGAACAGGATGTCCTTCTGGTCGATAGACATGTTCTCCCATTCGACGTATTCGCCGAATTTGTCGTGGGCTGCGGTCAGAGAGTTCCACTTATCCCCCAGATCGGCGATGATGTTTTTCTGCGCAGTGATGATGAATTTCACCATCCGGTAGCAGAACAGGGATGCATCGGAGCAGTTCAGTGGGAACTGAGCATCGTCGAACGCCTTGTAGTACTGACCTTTGGCGCCGGCTATGACCGGACTGAGCGATATCGCGGTGGGCACGCTCAGGTGCTTGCTCAGCTGCAACGCCAGCAGGAAGCGCCCTGTCCTTCCATTGCCGTCGTAAAACGGGTGAATGCATTCGAAGGCGTAATGGCACATCACGGCACGGAGCACCGGCGGTATGCTCGAGTCGGCAAGCAGGGCGATCCATTGGGTGAGCTGCACCTGTATCTCCGATTCGGGGTATGCGCCGTCGTGAAGTTTGCGTCCGTTGCCATCATCCCATATGGAGACCGCACCCTTCCGGAACAGCACGCCGTCAGGTTTGTCCTTATCGGCTATCTCCCCATCCGTGACCTGATCATAGATGCTCCTGATGTCCTTGAGGCTGTGGGGCAGTTCAAGATGCTTGCCCTCCTCTCCGGACAGTCCGAGGAACAGTTTCGCAAATTCGGTCAGTCGCCTGTGGGGACCTGCGCCCGCGGCCGACTCCAACGCGTCGGCTATCTCCTTGCGTGTGGTGCGCACGCCTTCAATGGTGTTGGTGCTTTGCACCTCAGCCCCGATGAGGTCGAACAGATATGCTCGTTTGGCGAGGTTCGGCAGGCCGTCCCACAGCGATTCCACCTTGCCTTCGAGTTCCCTCACGGCATCGAGTGCCGTGACGAGCTCCCTGAAGCACACGACGAACATCTCATGCTCGTCGAACGTGATTCCAGAACAGAACGTGGACCATCCGTTAATCCGTGACTCGTATTCGCGTTGGGCTGCCTCCACGGGCCTCTGCGTGGACCGAGACATGTTGATAGTCTGTCTGATGCTTTTGTAGTCCATCGCTTCTATCACCTCGTTTCACCTTATATCGATGTTTGGAACACGAATTTCACTCTTCTATCGTCTAAAACACTAAAAATCATCATATAGACAGCCATATAGGAAGCCATATAGGACTTGATGGCCTGCACATGCGCGTTGATCTCCTCGGCCGTATCGTCATGCAGCAAATCCACCGGCAATGCCCGTCTTCTTGGCACCCCGTCACATCATGCGAGACACTGCCGTGCGGTCTTCAGATCGTTGAGCTCCTTCTCCGCGCGCTCGGCACGCACATCCCGCTTCTGCGTCCCCGTGAGCCGGGACTCCTCCAGCGCCCATCCCGCTCAACGGGCGGCGGTATGACTGCCCCACTGCAGCACGATGATGCCGACGATCATGATCGCCATGCCCAGCCCCTCTTGCGATCATGCTCCGATTCGGCTGAATCGATCGAACCGGTCGAATCGGCCACAACATAGTATCCCGCGCAGGACAAGTACGCCCCCTCGCAAAGCCAGCATGACGCCGACATGACGCCGACATGACGCGAAGCAAAACTTCGGCCGTCCGACTTGCGCCAGATCCGGATGAGCCCGAGAAATCGGCAAAATGCCGTTGCACCGACGACAGGACGAATCCCGATGACGCCGGCCAGTCGCACGACAGCCACGTCGATAGTGGTCAGCACATCCTGTCTCAGCTCAGCTCAAGTTCGAGCTCCCGGAATAAACTTGGCGCAATCGGATAAGGAATGGGGGGACCGGACAAGATATGAAACAGTATGTGGTGGATGCGTTCACGGATCGGGTGTTCAAAGGCAATCCGGCGGCGGTGTGCTTGCCTGAGTCGTGGCCATCAGACGAGCTGATGGCGAACATCGCGATGGAGAATCGGTTCTCCGAGACCGCGTTCATCGTGCATGAGCCGGATGGATGGCGCCTGCGCTGGTTCACGCCAGGAGGCGAGATCGATCTGTGCGGGCATGCGACACTCGCCTCCGCGTACGTGATACTGCGGTTCGTCGAGCCCGAGGCCAGCGAGGTCCGGTTCCGGACAATGAGCGGCATGCTGACCGTAACACGGCAAAACGGCTCCGGCAACGACCGCAGAACCACGGGCGAAGTCCTCTCGATGGATTTCCCCGCATACGATCTCAAGCCCACACCCGTTACCGATGCGATGGAACAGGCGCTGGGGGCACGACCTCTTGAGGCGTGGCTCGGCCGTGACCTGCTATGCGTGATGGAGAACGAGCAGACCGTGCGCGGGCTCAAGCCCGACTTGGCCGCCCTGACCGGACTGCCCGGCCTGCTGGCCAATATCACGGCCGCGGGGAAGCCCGGCACAGGATTCGACTGCGTCTCCCGCTCGTTCGCCCCGAAACTCAACGTGCCCGAAGACCCGGTTTGCGGTTCCGGACACTGCCATATCCTGCCCTATTGGAGCAAGAGACTCGGCAAGGCCACACTCACCGCCTATCAGGCATCCGCACGCGGTGGCGTCATCCAAGCGACGGTGAATGACGGGCGTGTCAGCCTCGGCGGAAGTGCGGCGCTGTTCTCCGTCGGCGAGATCCTGCCCGAATGATCGCGTACCACAATGGCCGCATACAGTCCGCGCGAACCCCTACATCGTCAAATCGATATGGGAACAAGCCGAAATCAACGAGAAGAGGACGAAATGAAACTGGTCTACCCGATCATCCTCACCCCATACGGCGACCACAGCGGCGGCTACGTCGTCACCTCCCCGGACAGAAGTCACCATCCCCGGGCATCCGTAGGAAACACGCCGAGTTGCGTTTCCGAGAGTTTCTGGTAAATTAATCGACTGTTGCAAAACGCAGCATCGGACCATAGCGCAGTTTGGTAGCGCACTTGACTGGGGGTCAAGGGGTCGCGGGTTCAAATCCCGCTGGTCCGACCAGAAAGCCCGGAATTTCAACGATTCCGGGTTTTTTGTATTCTGCGACACGCCGTGTTCTCGGCATTCTGGACACGTTTTCGGACACAACTCGGGACACAACCGGACACATCGCCACCCCGGCACGCCTCATATCATGGGCATGTCTCCAAACGACTGCGGAATTGCCCCGACCCATCCCCAAGGCTTGCTCACACTTCCTTCACACGATCTTTGTCCATACCTCAATCCGGACCGCATGCGAATGCCCGCTTTGCCAAGTCAGCGGGCAAGGCCCCTACGCCTGATGCAGGGCGCGGTATCGGTGTTTGAGTCCCTCGCGCAGCACCTCGCTGTAGTTGACGCCATGCTGTTCGCCGAACGTGTCGAGCTGTTGGTTGGTCTCGAGGGAGTCCTCAGCGAGCACTCAGCCCAGCGCTGTTTAGCTTCAGCGCAACAATCTCGCGAAATCACCCTTGATCTCCCGAATTTGTTGCACTGACTTGGGCTCAGCGCAACAATCTCGGGAAGTGTGGCCTGATTTCGCGAATTTGTTGCGCTGAGGTGGCTGAGGTACCTTTGGGCACATGACACTGGGGCACATGACCCACGAAACGCCGCGAACCGCCGCGCGAAGGAACAATGGGACAACGGAAACGGGACAGACCCGGAAGAAGACCCCGAAGAAGACGGGAACAGAAACGAGAACAGAGATCCCAATAAAGACCTCCACAGAGATCTCGATGAAGAAACCAACAAAGACCTCGATAAAGGAACCGACAAAGACTCCAACAAAGACGCCGGCAAGGGCTTCAACAAAGTCAACGACGGAGAAATACGCACGGGGGACGCGGTCGTACACGATGTCGCACATCCGGGGCAAGGACACATCGATCGAGGTGATGGTGCGCAGCTACCTGTTCCGCCGCGGACTGCGGTTCCGCAAGAACGACAGGCGCTACCCCGGCCATCCGGATGTGGTGCTGCCGAAGTACCGTGCGATCGTGTTCGTCAACGGGTGCTTCTGGCACATGCACGAAGGATGCCCGAAATACTCGATGCCGAAGTCGAACGTGGAGTTCTGGACCGCGAAGCTCCTGCGCAATCACGAACGCGACGTCGCGCAAAGAGCCGCGCTGGAACGGGACGGATGGCGGGTCATCACGGTGTGGGAGTGCGAACTGGCGAAACCGGTGCGCGAGGACCGTCTGACGCGTCTCTACAATAAGATCGTCGGAAACCATCGGGGATAGCGCCATGGATAGCTATGGATTATGGATAGCTATGGATAGCGCTATATGGAATTATGGAATCAGGATCGTTCTTTCCGGCGCAACAATCTCCCGAAAGCAGCCTTGAGTTCCCGAAATTGTCGCGCTGAGTCAGGGGCAGCGCAACAAATTCCGGAAATCACCCCTATGCTCCGGAGATTGTTGCGCTGGGACGAAGTCAGTGCAACAATCTCGGGAAACCAAGGGAGATTTCCGGAAATTGTTGCACTGACACAGCGAGATAGGTCCCCGCTGCATAAGCCACGTGAGCTACATAAGCCACATAAGCTACTTGCGCTTCTTCTTCTCGCGGATGTTCACCGAGATCTGGATCGGCGTGCCCTCGAAACCGAACTCCTCACGCAGCGAGCGTTCGATGTAGCGACGGTAGCCATGCTCGAGGAAGCCGGTGGCGAAGATCACGAAACGCGGCGGACGCGTCGAGGCCTGCGTGGCGAACAGGATTCGCGGCTGCTTGCCGCCGCGCAGCGGGTGCGGGTGGGCGGACTGCAGCTGGCCGAGGAACGCATTGAGCTTGCCGGTCGGAATGCGCTTGTCCCACGATTCGAGCGCCTCGCGCATGGCCTTGGCCAGACGGTTGGTGTGCCAGCCGGTCTTGGCGGACAGATTCACGCGCTGCGCCCAGGTGACGCGGTCGAACTCGGTGGCCCACAGACGTTCGAGACGCTGCTTGTCGAACTCGTCCATCGCATCCCATTTGTTGAACACGAGGACGATGGCGCGTCCCGCGTCCACGGCGGAGCTCATGACCTTCAAATCCTGATCGGAGATCGGCACGGACGCGTCGAACAGGACGAGCGCGAGCTCGGAGCGTTCGATGGCGGCCTGCGTGCGCAGCGACGAATAGTATTCGGCACCCTGCAGCTTGTGCTGGCGGCGCTTGATGCCGGCCGTGTCGATGAACAGCCAGTCCTCGCCGTCGATGTCGATGACCTCGTCGACCGGATCGCGCGTGGTGCCCGCCAGATCGTTGACGACGGAGCGCTCCTCGTGCGCGAGCTGGTTGAGCAGCGACGACTTGCCCACGTTCGGACGGCCCACCAGCGCCACGCGGCGCAGACCGTACGGCGTGAGGAATCCGGAGGTCTTCTGCGCCTTCCTCAGGCTGTCGAGCGCCTCGTCGAGCAGATCGCCCACTCCCCTGCCGTGCATGGCGGAGATCGAGTGGGGCTCGCCCAGACCGAGCTTCCAGAATTCGGCGGCCAGGTATTCGCTTTCACGGTCGTCGATCTTGTTGACGGCGAGCGTGACCGGCTTGCCGGAGGCACGCAGCATCCTGACGATGCGTTCGTCCGTATCGGTCAGGCCGACCTGCCCGTCGACGACGAGCACGACGGCGTCGGCGAGATGCACGGCGACCTCGGCCTGCGAGGCGATGGCGGAATCGATGCCCTCGACGTCGACCTCCCAGCCGCCGGTGTCGACGAGCTTGAAGTCGGTGCCGGCCCATTCGGCGTCGTAGCTGACACGGTCGCGGGTGACGCCCGGCGTGTCCTCGACGACGGCGACACGCTTGCCGAGAATGCGGTTGACCAGTGACGACTTGCCCACGTTCGGACGCCCGACGATGGCGAGCACGCCGACCGGCTTCGGACCGGACTGGCCGTCCGACGTGGAGACGACGCCGTTGCGCTCGATCAGCGCCTCGTCGCCCTCGTCCAGATCGTAGTCCTCGAGGTTGGCGGCGTACTGCTCGTACTCCTGCTCCTCGATGGCGTCGTCGACGAGCCTGACGAGCGTGTCGAGGGTCTGCTCGAAGGTCATGTCCGAGTTGTCGATGGTGGTGACGCCGTCCGCGGCGGTCAGGAAGCTCGTGGTCTTCGCGTCGATACGATCGCGGGCCGCGACGTCCTCCGCGCCGACTCCGGCGGCACCCACGGACTGGCCGGTGCGGCGGGCCTGACGGACCTCCTCGCGGGCGGTCAGCAGGACGCGTACCTCGGCATCGGGGGCGACGACCGTGGTGATGTCACGGCCCTCCGCGACGATGCCGAGACCGCCGGAGAAGGAGTCCTTGGACTCCTCGCGGGCGATGTAGGCGCGCTGGGCGGCGATGAGCACGTTGCGTACCGGGATGATGCCCGACACCTTGGAGACGTGCGTGGAGACCTCGGAGGAGCGGATCGCCTCGGAGATGTCCTCGCCGTCGGCGCTCACGGACGGATGGTCCGGATCGACGGAGATGTCGAAGTGGTCGCCGGTGAAGAACTCGCCGACCGTCTCGGTGACGACTCGCTCGTCGGGCTCGGCGACGTCGAGATCGATGCCCTGCTTCAGGCACCACCATGCGCAGGCGCGGTACATCGCGCCGGTGTCGAGGTAGGCGAAGCCGTAGTACTTGGCCAGCGCCTTCGACGTCGAGGATTTGCCGACGCCGGCGGGCCCGTCGATGGCGACGCGGATCACAGGCCGACCTCCTTGGCCAGGGAACGGACCTCGGCCTGGCTCAGCACGCGGTAGGAACCGGACTTGAGCTCGCCGAGCTTGATCGGGCCGATCTGGGTGCGTACCAGACGCTTGACCGGGAAGCCGATCGAACCGAAGATTCGGCGCACGATGCGGTTCTTGCCGGAGTGCAGCACGACCTTGACGATCGTGGCGTCACGGCTCGAGTCGATGATCGCGCAGTGGTCGAGCTTGATCCATCCGTCGTCCAGCTGCACGCCGGTGGTGACCAGACGGCGGCACACGGTGCCGGAGATCTTGCCCTCGAGGGTGGCGACGTAGGTCTTCTCGACCTCGTACTTGGGGTGCATGACGTGTTGGCTCAGCTCGCCGTCGTTCGTCATGAGGATGAGGCCTTCCGAATCGTAGTCCAGACGGCCCATGTGGAAGATGCGCTCGTACTTGTCGCCGACAATGTCGCGCAGCGTGTAGCGGCCCTTCGGATCCTCCATGGCGGACAGGACCCTCTTCGGCTTGTTGAGCGCAAGCGTGATGTGGTTGTTGTTGATGCGCACGCGGGATCCGTCGACGCGGACCTGCTGGTGCGTGGGATCGACGCGGGTGCCGAGTTCGGTGACGAGCTCCCCGTCCACTTCGACTCGGCCTTCGGTGATCATGAGCTCACACTTGCGGCGGGAACCGAATCCGGCCTGAGCGAGCAGCTTCTGAAGGCGAACGCCTTCCTGATTGTCTTCATGCGCCTTTCTGGCGCGGGAATATGCGTTTGGCATCGTTCTCCCAACGTGGCCTTAGGTGTATTTCCAAATCCGATAGTGTATCGTGACCTCCGGTCCAAACCGGCCCGACGACGCGCGGCACTGCTAGACTGGCAGCGTTCCGCGGGGTGTGCCCGGAGCGGAACGAAGTATCGCAATGATCGAAGGATTGATATGACATCACAGGACAACGTTACGAAGGAACAGCCGTGGCCGCTTCGGGTGGGGGCCGAGCTGGCCGGCACCTTCCTCATCTGCTTCGCCGTCTACGTGTTCAGCACGTTCGGCACGGTGGTCTTCTCCGCCAATCTCGCCTATATCGCGATCGGCACCGGTCTGGCCTACGCCGCCGCGGTGTACGCGCTCGGCTGGGTCTCCGGCGGCCACTTCAACCCGGCGGTGACGGTGGCGGCCATGCTCACCGGTAGGACGAAGCTCGTGGACGGCGTCCTGTACATCGTCTTCCAGACGCTCGGCGCCGTGCTTGCCGGTCTGCTGGTCAGGTTCCTGCTGCCCACCTCGAGCACGGTGACGATCTCGCAGTGGCTGACCACCGCGGTCAACGGCTTCGACAAGGGTTCCGTCGCCTACACGACGCTCAACCAGTACGGTCTGAACGTCTCCATCACGCAGGCGATCGCGGTCGAGGTCGTGGCCGGCGTGGTGGTCGTGGGCGTCGCGATGGCGAACTACGGCAAGTGCCGCTATGCGCTCGCGACGGCCGTCGCCTACACGTTCGCCACCGCCGTGGCCTTCCCGATCACCGGTGCTGCGCTCAATCCCGCCCGTGCCACCGGCATCGCCGTGGCCTCGCAAAACCAGGGTCTGTCGGTGGAGCCGCTGAGCCAGCTGTGGGTGTTCTGGGTGTGCCCGATCCTCGCAGCGGCACTGGTCGCGCTGGCGATGATCGTCATGCAGATGGTGCACACGCCGAAGGCCGCGGGCGATGACCCCGCGCAGATCGGCGGATACGACGAGGCCGCCGACTCCGGGAAGGAGCCGACGGCCGATGCCTCCGATGGCAACGCCCAGGAACCGTTCGAGACGGCCGGAGCATCCGAGGCGTCACAGGAAGTAGCCGGAGAAGTAGAGGACCAGCAGTCCGACGCCAAGGCAGATGCCGATGGTGGTGTCGAACGCCACTGACCTCACCTTCCATGGGCTGCGTTCGCGCATGATCAGGCGCAGCAGCCCCGTACCGATGGCCGTCACGGAGATCAGCACCGTGGCGGCCATCGTGTATCCGAGGACCGCGATCACGCCGGAGGCGATCACCGCCACGGCGACGCACCATTCGAACCACGGCTTGCCCTCGTGGTCCTCGGAGACATAGGGATGATTCTTCATGGACTTATCGACCCGATCGCTCGATCAGTGGAAGAAGTGACGGGTTCCGGTCAGGTACATCGTCACGCCGGCCTTCTTCGCGGCCTCGATGACCTCCTCGTCGCGGATGGAACCACCCGGCTGGACGATGGCCTTGACGCCGGCGTCCATCAGGGTCTCGGCACCGTCGGCGAACGGGAAGAACGCGTCGGAGGCGGCCACGGAACCGGTGGCGCGGTCGGCGCCGTCCGCCAGCGTGTTCGCACGCTCGACGGCCAGATGGCAGGAGTCCACGCGGTTGACCTGACCCATGCCGATACCGACCGTGGCCTGATCGTGCGCAAGCAGGATGGCGTTGGACTTGACGCAGCGGATGGCGCGCCAAGCGAACACGAGATCCTTCAGCGTGGCCTCGTCGGCGGGTTCGCCGGAGACGAGCTTCCACGCGTCCGGATCGTCGCCGGTGGCGTTGATGAGGTCCATGTCCTGCACGAGCAGGCCGCCGTCGATCTGACGGAACTGCGTGTGGCCCTTCGGCGGCTCGGCCACCTTGAGGATGCGCAGGTTCTTCTTCTTGGTCTGGAGCAGCTCCAGCGCCTCGGGCTCGTAGGCCGGGGCGACGATGACCTC
The DNA here is from genome assembly GCF_008698085.1 of Bifidobacterium callitrichos. NCBI lineage: Bacteria > Bacillati > Actinomycetota > Actinomycetes > Bifidobacteriales > Bifidobacteriaceae > Bifidobacterium > Bifidobacterium callitrichos. The sequence goes on along the minus strand of NZ_RZJP01000001.1, from coordinate 105,357 downwards.
GGTGAAGATCGGACGCACGCTTTCGGCCATTTCAAGGGTGACGGTGCTGTTGCACGCGATGACGCCGCCGTAGGCGCTCACCGGATCACAGGCGTGGGCCTTCCTGTGGGCCTCGGCCGCGGTGGCTCCGATGGCGAGACCGCACGGGTTGTTGTGCTTGACCACGGCGACCGCGATGGACGGCGCCATATCCCACACTGCGCGCCATGCGGCGTCGGCGTCGACGTAGTTGTTGTAGCTCATCGGCTTGCCGCCGAGCTGCTCGGCGTGCGCGAAGCCGTTGCGGTCCAGCGGATCGAGGTACAGGGCGGCCTGCTGGTGGGAGTTCTCGCCGTAGCGCAGTGTGTGCGCACGATCCCAGGTGCGGGTGAATGCGGCCGGGAACTTGGCGTCGTTGACCGGATGGTCCTCGTCGTCGTGATCGGTTTCGACGATGGTGGCGGGCTTGGGCCAGTGCTTGGCGGTCCACTCGTTGATCGTCGCGTCGTAGGCGGCGGTGTGGGCGAACGCCTTGCCGGCCAGCCAGCGGCGCTCCTCGAGGGAGAAGCCCTCGCCGTTCGAGATGCGCTCGGCGACCAGCGCGTAGTCGGCCGGATCGGTGATGATCGCGACGGTGGCGCTGTTCTTCGCGGCGCCGCGCACCATGGACGGGCCGCCGATGTCGATCTTCTCGATGGTGGCGGCCTCATCGGCGCCGGAGCGCACGGTGTCGGCGAACGGGTACAGGTTCACGACGACCAGATCGAACGGCTTGATGCCGAACTTCTCCAGCTGGGCGGCGTGGTCCGGGTTGGTCATGTCGGCGAGGATGCCGGCGTGGATGTGCGGGTCGAGGGTCTTGACGCGGCCGTCGAGGCACTCGGGGAACCCGGTGACTTCGCTCACTTCGGTGACGGGCACACCCAGCTCGGCCAGACGCTTGGCGGTCGAACCGGTGGATACGACCTCTACGCCGGCCTTGATGAAGGCCTCGGCGAGCACTTCGATGCCTTCCTTATGGAAGACGGAGACCAGCGCCCTCCTGATCGGACGATTGGTTGTTGTCATCGTGTTCCTCCTTTGATGGTTGTTCACGCTTCACGTTTTGCGCCGAACGCACGACTCTGCCGGCCTTCGGTGTCTTGCCCGCCTTGCCTTCGGCCACGCGGACGGCACGACGCTCGTCGGCGGCCCTGACGGGCTGCACACGGCCCGGATCCCCGTCGGACGTCCGCTCGACATGTTCCGTGCGCGGCGAATGGTCGGCGTGATGCTCGACAATCCAGTGTATCCCGTAGACGGCCGCCAACACTACGGTGACGACGAGCCATGCGCTCGTCAGCCCGAATCCGAGCGCGCGGGCCACCGCCGCCGTCGAGGGGACGACGTCGACGCCCACATGGGCGAGCCGCTGGTGGCCGAGCGGGCCGTTCGACAGCGCGAAACCTGCGGCCGACAGTCCGATCGTGGCCGCGGCCACGGCGACGAGCACGCCGGCATGGCACAGCATCGTGACGATCAGACGCTTCAGCCCGTCGGCGTCGCCGAACGCGACCGGCCTGATCTTCATCGGGCCGGGCAGCAGCATGGCGAGCAGGGTGAGGACCGCGTAGACGGCGGGGATGACGCATTGCAGGATCAGACGGATGCGGTCGTCGCCCACCCCTTCCGGCATCAGGCCGAATACCGGCAGCGGCGGCAGCCCCGCGGACTGTCCCGCCCACATGGTGAAGACGCCGAGATCGCCGATGTGGAATCCGGCACCCAGCAGCCACGAGAACGCCCAGACCATGAGGTTGGGCAGCCACGCGCACGAGGCGATCGTGGTGAGGATGCGCGAGCCGTTCTCCATGCCGTCCATGTCGAACAGGAGCGCCATGCCCTGCCAGTCGCGTACGATCCATACGATCACGACGACAAGTCCGGCGACGCATGCCACGATGAACATGACGGTGACGAGCAGCAGTGCAAGCGCCACGGCGTCGTAGGCCCGCGCGCCGACACGTTCCCTGAACGCGGTACGCGCGTCGGACATGAGCCGCGAGCCCGGCAGCGCGCCCAGCAGGTATCCGACCGTCCAGATCGCCGCGGCCTTGGCGATGATGGTCAGCGGCGGATCCTCGAGTTCGATGGACGTGCCGTTGGCGCACATGAGGTCGAGCACGATCCATATGCCGAGACCCACCGCCCAGTTGATGATGTTTCCCCCCGCCTTGCGCGCGCATTGCGCGATGAGCGCAACCAGCAGGATGGTCAGGAGCAGGGGCGTGATGCCGACGCGTACCGTGCCGAGGGAAAACCCTACGCCCTGGCTGAGCAGGATGACGGCCTGGGTCAGCGGAACGGCGGATGTGGGCAGGTTCTCGCCGCCCTCCTCCATCGAGATGACCAGCAGCATCAGCGCGATGAAGCAGCCGAGCGAGATCGCATAAAGCGCCATCGCCCCGAGGGAGGCGACGGCGCCCTTGATGACGATGGCGAGATATCGTGATTTCAGTTTCACTGATCGAGACCCGCAAGCACCTCACGCATGATATCGGCGGCCTGGCCTGGCGTGCGCCCGACGCGGATGCCGACGGCTTCAAGCGCTTCCTTCTTGTCCTTTGCGGTGCCCTTGCCGCCGGAGACGATGGCGCCGGCGTGGCCCATCTGCTTGCCTTCGGGGGCGGTGAAGCCCGCGATGTAGGCGACGACCGGCTTGGTCATGTGCTCGGCGGCCCACTGTGCGGCGTCCTGTTCGGCGTTGCCGCCGATCTCGCCGATCATCATGACGGCCTTCGTGTTCGGATCAGCCTCGAAGGCCTGCAGCGCCTCGAGCAGCGTGGTGCCGACGATCGGATCGCCGCCGGCGCCGAGGCACGCGGTGAAGCCGATGTCGGACAGCTCCCCCATCAGCTGGTAGGTGAGCGTGCCGGACTTGGAGACGAGACCCAGCGGACCGCGGGAGACAATGCCGTCGGGGATGATGCCGAGGTTGACGCCGTGCGTATGCTCGGACGAGGCCAGGGTCATGAGCCCGGGGCAGTTGGGACCAACCACGCGTGCGCCGTGCTGCAGCGCGAGCTCGACGAAGTAGGCGGAATCGGCGACCGGAATGCCTTCGGTGATGACGACGATGAGCTTGATGCCGGCCTCGATGGCCTCGACCACAGCGTCCTTGGCGAAGCGCGGCGGCACGAACACGACGGATGCGGTGGCACTGGTGGCCTCGCGAGCCTCGGCGCAGGAGCCGTACACGTGGATCGTGGCGTCCTGGCCGTCCTTGGCGGCCGGGAACGTGACGTCAAGACCCGCCTTGCGGGCGTTGACGCCGCCGACGATGTTGGTGCCCGCCCTGAGCATGCGGGCGGTGTGGGTCATGCCCTGATGACCGGTCATGCCCTGCACGATGACGGGAGCGTCGTCTTCAATGAACAGCACCATCAGTTGGTCTCCTTGGTCTTCTGCGCGTTGGCCGCGATGCGTGCGGCCTCGCTTGCCGCCTCCTCCATGGTCTGGGCGACATGCACGTTCGGGGTGTTCGATTCGGCGAGGAGGGCGAGACCCTCGGCAGCGGCGTTGCCGTCGAAGCGCACGACGATCGGCTTGGTGCCGCCGAGCGTCTCGACCGCCTCGAGGATGCCCTTGGCGACCTGCTCGCAGGAGGTGATGCCGCCGTACACGTTGATGAACACCGACTCGACCTGCGGATCGGACAGCACGATCTCGAGGCTGGCGGCCATGACCTCGGCCGAGGCGCCGCCGCCGATGTCGAGGAAGTTGGCCGGCTTGATGCCGGTGCCCTGTTCCTCGCCGGCGCCGGAGACGGCGTCGAGGGAGCTCATCACGAGACCCGCGCCGTTGCCGATCACGCCGACCTGGCCCTTGAGATGCACGTAGTGCAGGCCGTGCTCCTTGGCGCGGCGTTCGAACTCGTCGTTGGCCATCGGATCGGCGAAGCGCTTCCAGCCGTCGTGACGGAACGCGGCGTTGTCGTCGAGGGAGATCTTGGCGTCAAGCGCGCACAGGCTCTTCGAGGACTCGTCGTCCGGATCGCCGATCTTGGCGAGCGGGTTGATCTCGACGAGCGTGGCGTCGTTCTCCTTGAAGCACTTCCACATCTTGAGCAGGATCTGCGCCGCCTGATCGACGTCAGCGTGGTAGAAGCCGATGCTCTCGGCCATCCTGGTGGCGGCCTCGAGATCGAAGTCGTCGAGCGCCTCGATGTGCAGGCGCTTGACCGATTCGGGGTGCTCGCGGGCGATCTCCTCGACCTCGGTGCCTCCGTTGGCGGTGGCGAGGACGTCGTAGTCGCGCGAGGTGCGGTCCACGGAGATGGACACGTAGTATTCGTGAAGGATGTTCTTGCCCTCGGCGACGAGCACGCCGTTGACCTTGTGCTTGTGGATGGTCATCGGCAGGATGGCCTCGGAATCGAGAATGGCCTCGTCGCGGGTCTTGGCGAGTTTGACGCCTCCGGCCTGACCGCGATGGCCGATCTTGACCTGCGCCTTGACGACGCAGGGGTATCCAAGCTGTTCGGCGGCTTCGGCCACCTCATGCGAGTTCTGTGCGTAGATGGCCTTCGGCGTGGGGATACCCTGCTCCTCGAGCAGTTCGCGCGCCTGATATTCGTAAAGATCCATTGCTCTTTTCCGTTGCGTGTGATTGTCGATTGATTACCCGTGGGTCCGCCGTTTGCCTTCCAAACGACGGACCCACGGATCGTCGGCCTCGACTCAGGCCGGCATGGAGATGAGCGTGCTGACGGGGACCTCGCCGAGCTTGTCGAGCCCGTCGAGCCCGTCGAGCGCCATCACGAAGCTGAAGCCCGCGATCGTGCCGCCCGCCTTCTCGATGAGGTCGGCACCGGCCTTGGCGGTGCCGCCGGTGGCGATGAGGTCATCGACGATGAGCACGCGCTCACCGGGCTTGACGGCCGCGGTCTCGATCTCGACGCTGGCGGTGCCGTACTCCAGATCGTAGGATTCGCCGATTGTCTCGGGCGGAAGCTTACCCGCCTTGCGGATGGCGATGAACCCCTTGCCCAGATGATGGGCGAGAGCGGGGCCGAACAGGAAGCCACGCGATTCGAGGCCTGCGATGGAGTCGAACTCGTCGGCCGGCAGCGGCAGGGCCGCCTCGAGTGCGTGCATCAGCACGTCGAGGCCTCTGGCGTCGGCCAGCACCGGCATGAAGTCACGGAAGATGATGCCTTCCTTCGGGAAGCCGGGAATGGAGCGGATCAGGGAGACGAGGTACTCGGCGTCGCTCTGACCGACCTTGGCGAGATCCTTGATGACGATGTCGCTGTCGGCCATGATCACTTGGCTTCCTTGTCCGCGTTCACGGCGTTGTCCGTGCCGGCCTCGGCGTTGTTCGCCGCGACGGAGTCCTCGACGTTCACCTGGGCGACGTCGGACTTGGCATCGGACGTGACGTCGGACTCGGCGGCATCGTTCTCGGCGATCGGGTTGCCGTTCTCGTCGACCTCGTCATCGGAGACGTAGGCGGGGCGCACGTATTCGCGGGAGATCGCGTTGAAGCCGACGCGGAGCCTGCTGCCTTCGGAGTCGATGACGACCTCCTCGTACTGCTCGTCGACGGAGACGACCTTGCCGATGATCTGGCCGATGGTGATGATCTCGGTACCCGGCTGGAGGCTGGAGCGGAAGTCCTTGACCTTCTGCTGCTGTTCCTTGGCCTTCTTCTGCTGCCACCACATCATGCCGCCCATGACGACGACGAGCACGATGATGAAGATAAAACTGGAATCCATGACGATGATTTCCTTCCGGTCGGGAAACAATGACTAATCCGAATAACGACTAATCCAAAATATAAAGTCTAGAAAAGCTTGCTGACATCGTTCCCGTCCGCATCGGCATCCGGCCGTATGCCGAGATGCCTCCACGCCTTGTCGGTGGCGACGCGGCCCTTGGGCGTGCGGATGAGGAATCCCTCACGCACCAGATACGGCTCGCACACGGTCTCCACGGTCTCCGATTCCTCGCCGACCATGGCCGCAAGGGTGTTGAGACCCACCGGACCGCCGTTGAAGTTCCTGACGATGGCGTTGAGCACCGCGATGTCCAACCGGTCGAGACCCTCGGCGTCGATCTGGTAGAGGGACAGCGCCTCCCTGACGTCATCGGGGCCGACGGAGGGCAGATCATGAACGATCGCCCAGTCGCGCACGCGGCGCAGCAGACGGTTGGCGATACGCGGCGTGCCGCGGGAACGCAGCGCGAGCTCGTGGGATGATCCCTCGTCCAGAACGATGCCGAGCACTCCGGAGGAACGCTCGACGAGCTTCTCCAACTCCTCCACCGGATAGAAGTCGAGGTGGGCGGTGAAGCCGAATCGGGCGCGCAGCGGCGAGGGCAGCATGCCCTCGCGCGTGGTGGCGCCGATCATCGTGAAGCACGGCAGCGTGAGCGGGATCGACGAGGCGCCCGGCCCCTTGCCGACCATCACGTCGACGCGGAAGTCCTCCATCGCGATGTACAGCAGCTCCTCGGCCGCACGCGGCAGACGGTGCACCTCGTCGACGAACAGCACCTCCCCCGCGTCCAGCGAGCTCAGGATCGAAGCGAGGTCGCCGGCGTGCTGGATGGCGGGACCGGAGGTGATGCGGATCGGCACACCGAGCTCGTTGGCGACGATCATCGCCAACGTGGTCTTGCCGAGGCCCGGAGGGCCGGCGAGCAGGATGTGGTCCGGCGGCACCTCGCGCTTGCGCGCCGCGTCGAGGAACAGCTGGAGCTGGGCCTTGAGACGGGGCTGGCCGATGAATCCGGCGAGGGCGTGGGGGCGCAGCTCCTCGTCGCTGACCGGTTCGTTGCCGAGCGGCTGGGAGGAGACCATGCGCAGCGACTCCTCGTTGGCCCCGATGTTCTCGTTGCCCTGCGGCTGGGCAAGTTCGGCGCTGATGTACGGTTCGTTCATGTCCGTCTATCACCGCCCTCTGTCCAGCGAGGCGAGGGCCAGACGCAGCACTCTGGGCACGTCCGTCTCTGCGATCGGCGTGGTGATGCCATTGTCCTCCAAGGCGGCATGCACCGCGTATTCGGCGTCCTGTTCACGCCAGCCAAGGGACATGAGGCCCTCGATGACCTGTGCGGCACCCTTGTCCTCGACTCCGGCGGTCGTCACGGAGGTGCCGTTCTCCTCCAGAGCCTCCAGATCGATGGACCCCTTGAGCTCGAGGATGATCTTCTGCGCGCCCTTCCTGCCGAGACCGGGAGCCTTGGCCAGGGCTGCGGCGTCGTTGTCGGCGATCGCGCGGGCGAGCTGGGTGGGGTTGAGCGTCGAGAGCAGCGACAGCGCCACCTTCGGTCCGATGCCGTTAACCTTGATCAGCTGCAGGAACGTGCGCTTCGCCGCGGGCTCGAGGAACCCGTACAGCGTGATCGCATCCTGCGAGACGTTGAGATAGGTGTAGACCCTCGCCTCCATGCCGCCATGGACGCGGGAGAGGTCGGCCGAGGGCATGCGCACCTCGTAGCCGACTCCCCCGACCTCGATGAGCATGGCCGAGGCATCCACCGCATCGACCATGCCGCGTAACGAACCGATCACGACACCTCCTATCGAACAACTGTTCGACAGTGTATCACACGGTATCGCACGCGGGCATCACATGCAGGTATCGCACAGACATCACATGCCGCGGTCGGCGTTGATATGGCGCTTCGTCGCCTTCTTGGCGGCATCGGCCCACTGCCGCTGCGCGGGCGTCAGATGCTCCTCGCGCTCCCCGCCCTGCAGCGCGCCCGCGGGACGCAGGGCGTGGCAGATCGCCAGCGCGAGCGCATCGGCCGCGTCGGCGGGCGTGGGCATCCTGTTGAGGTTGAGGATGCGCGTGACCATGCGCTCGACCTGTATCTTCTGCGCCTGGCCGTTGCCGGTGATCGCGAGCTTCGCCTCGGTCGGCGTGTGCAGCGCCACCGGGATGTTGCGCTGCGCTGCGGCGAGCATGGCCAGTCCCGCGGCTTGCGCGGTGCCGAGCACGGTGTTGCGGTTCGACTGGGCGAACACGCGCTCGATCGACACGGCATCCGGAGCGTAGGTCTCGATCTTGTCGACCAGCCCGTTGTAGATGGAGAGCAGACGCAGATCCTGCGACACATCGGGCGACGAACGCACGACGTCGACGTGAATAAACGAAAGCCGGCGGTGTGCGCCGGCTTCGATCACGCCGACCCCGCAGCGTGTGAGCCCGGGATCGACGCCAAGGATGATCACCTCGGATTACTCCTCGTCAAGCTGTTCCATGACCTCGTCGGAGGCGGTCCAGTTGGAGTAGATGTTCTGCACATCGTCCAGATCATCGAGGTTGTCGATGAGCTTGGAGACCTTGCGCGCATCGTCGAGGGTCAGTTCGACCTCGTTCTTCGGGCGCATGACGATATCAGCGGAATCGTAGTCGAAACCGGCGTCCTGCAGGGCCTTGCGGACGGTGTGCAGGTCGGACGGGTCGGTCACGACGGTGAACACGTCGCCATCGTCGACGACGTCCTCGGCACCGGCGTCGCCGGCCTTCTCGAACAGGTCGTCGAAGTCGACACCCTCGGACGGAACCTCGATCTGGCCCTTGCGCTCGAAGTTGAAGGACACGGAGCCGGAGGTGGCCAGAGAGCCGTTGCCCTTGGTCAGGGTGGAACGGACCTCGGCGGCCGCGCGGTTGCGGTTGTCGGTCAGGCACTCGATGATGAGGCCGACGCCGGCGGGGGCGTAGCCCTCGTAGACGATGTCCTCGTAGTTGGCGCCGCCGGCTTCCTCACCGGAGCCACGCTTGATGGCGCGCTTGATGTTGTCGGCCGGCATGGAGGCCTTCTTGGCCTTGTAGACGGCGTCGTAGAGGGACGGGTTGCCGTCCGGATCGCCACCGCCCATACGGGCCGCGATCTCGATGTTCTTGATGAGCTTGGCGAAGAGCTTGCCGCGCTTGGCGTCGATGGCGGCCTTCTTGTGCTTGGTGGTCGCCCACTTGGAATGACCTGACATAATGCTCCTAGCAGGTTGACGGATAATGGACAAACGAAACGATTGTAGGGCGGTTAGCCGACAATCGGCTTCGTCCGATCAATGTCGTCGATCGGACGAAGCCGGTCGGGGAACCGCCCCGCGGCTCGTATCAGAACCGCTCGGAGTGTCTCACTCCTCGGTGTCCTCGGTCGCGGCCTTGAAGTCGTCGGCCGAGTTGACCTGGACGCGCTTCTTGATGACCTCGAGGATCTTCGCGCGCGCCTCGTCGACCGGCACGCCGTTGAGCTGGCTGCCGTCGCGGAAGCGGAAGCTCACCGCGTTGTTGTTCATGTCCTCCTCGCCGACGATGAGGATGAACGGTGCCTTGGACTTGGAGGCGTTGCGGATCTTCTTGCCGAAGCGGTCGTCGGAGTAGTCGATCTCGCAGCGGACCATCTCGTCCTCGAGGCTCTTGACGAAGCCGGCGAGGTGCGGGGCGAACTCGTCCGCGACCGGCACGCCGAGCACCTGCACCGGGGCCAGCCACGCCGGGAACGCGCCGGCGTAGTGCTCAAGCAGCACGGCGAAGAAGCGCTCGATGGAGCCGAACAGCGCACGGTGGATCATCACCGGACGCTGGTGGGTGCCGTCGGCCGCGATGTACTCGAGCTGGAAGCGCTCGGGCAGGTTGAAGTCGAGCTGGATGGTCGACACCTGCCAGGTGCGGCCGATCGCGTCGCGGGCCTGCACGGAGATCTTCGGGCCGTAGAACGCGGCGCCGCCCGGATCGGCCACGAGGGTCAGGCCGGAGTCCTTGGCGACCTCGGCGAGCGTGTTGGTCGCCTCCTCCCAGATCTCGTCGCTGCCGACGTACTTGTGCTCGTCCTTGGTGGACAGCTCGAGGTAGAAGTCGTTGAGGCCGAAGTCCTTGAGGACCTTCAGGACGAAGGTCAGCAGGTTGGTCAGCTCGCCCTTCATCTGCTCGCGGGTGCAGTAGATGTGGGAGTCGTCCTGGGTAAGGCCGCGCACGCGGGTCAGACCATGGACCTCGCCGGACTTCTCGTAGCGGTACACGGTGCCGAACTCGAACAGGCGCAGCGGCAGCTCCTTGTAGGAGCGCTGGCGGGACTTGAAGATGAGGTTGTGCATCGGGCAGTTCATCGGCTTGAGGTAGTAGTCGAAGCCCTGCTTGGTGATGTTGCCGTCGGCGTCGCGCTCCTCGTCAAGGCGCATCGCCGGATACATGGAGTCCTTGTACCAGTGCAGGTGGCCGGAGGTCTCGTACAGGCCGCCCTTGGTGATGTGCGGGGTCTGCACGAAGCTGTAGTGGTACTTGCGGTGCATCTCGCGGGAGTAGTCCTCCATCGCGTTGATGACGGCCGCGCCCTTCGGGTGGAAGACGGCCAGGCCCGGTCCGATCTCCTCCGGGAAGGAGAACAGGTCCATCTCGGCGCCGAGCTTGCGGTGGTCGCGCTTGGCGGCCTCCTCAAGACGCGTCTGGTAGGCCTTGAGATCCTCCTTGGTGGCCCATGCGGTGCCGTAGATGCGCTGCATGGTCGGGTTCTTCTCGTTGCCACGCCAGTAGGCGGCGGCGGAGCGCTCGATCTTGAACGCCTTGATGAAGCGGGTGTTCGGCAGGTGCGGTCCGCGGCACAGGTCCTTCCACACGACGTTGCCGTCGCGGTCGACGTTGTCGTAGAAGCTCAGCTCCTTGCCGGAGATCTCGGTGGCCGTGGAGGGGTCGAGATGCGCCTCCTTGTCCTTGATGAGCTCGATCTTGAACGGCTGATCGGCCTCCTCCGCGAGCGCCTCCTCCTCGGTCGTCACGCGGCGGCGGAACGACTGGGAGGACTTGATGATGCGCTGCATGTGCTTCTCGATGTTCTTCAGATCGTCCGGCGTGAAGGGCTGGTCGACCTGGAAGTCGTAGTAGAAGCCGTCCTTGATGATCGGACCGACGCCGAGCTTGGCGTTCGGGAACAGTTCCTGCACGGCCTGGGCCATGACGTGCGTCGCGGAGTGACGCATGATGCCGAGGCCGTCCTCGGAGTCGAGCGTGACGGATTCGACCGTGTCGCCGTCAGCGAGCGGGGTGTACAGGTCGCGCAGTTCGCCGTTCAGGCGCACCGCGATGATGTCCTTGTCGTCCGCGAAGAGCTCGACGCCGGTGGTGGTAGCTTCCACCTCCTTCGCCTCGCCGTTGACTGTGATGGAGATGGAGCTTTGCGCCATGATGTGTCCTTTGCTATCGGGGCCCGCGTTACTAATGGGCAGGCCTGGACTGTGTGATCAACAGTGGACACGATAGGCACGATCGGCGACATGCGCAAGCCGCGTTCGAGTATCGAACGGATTGATGAAACCGGCCATACACGGTTCACGGCCCATTCGAGGCCGGTTCATCATCGGTTCATCGTCGATTCATCGCCGGCTCAGGCGCGCTGCACCAGCCATTGCGCTGCGACCTTCTTCGAGGGGAACACGCCCTGCGCGCCGTTGGCCCCGTCGGCCAGCCACATGCGCTTCAGTCCGAAACGCTGCTTGCGCACCGTGCCCGCTCCCGCTCCGTCGTGGAGCACGGCGAACACGCCACGCTCTATCCTCATGATCCTGACGTCCATGATCCCGGCCTCCTTGCCGTAATCTCTTGTTCGTTATCTGCGATGCTAACGTCGACACGCGCGACGCGCCGTCCGGAACACGCGGAGAGGTTGCGGCGAAGGCTCCGATGCATCCGAACACACAGAAAAGCCGCCGGCGATGCGCCGACGGCTTGTTGGGCTCCTGCGGCTGGGCTTGAACCAGCGACCGTCCGATTAACAGTCGGATGCTCTGCCAACTGAGCTACGCAGGAATATTCAGTTTTCTCCACCCGAGCCTCTCGGCTCGACCGAAGTAGCTCCTGCGGCTGGGCTTGAACCAGCGACCGTCCGATTAACAGTCGGATGCTCTGCCAACTGAGCTACGCAGGAATGGCTTGCTCACAGGATCTCTCCCGTTCGCACAAGACGTGTACTTTACCGTGAGGCCAGTGGAAACGTCAAATTCGGCGTGTCTACATCGAACACATCTACATCGAGACCCTGGTCAGGGGCATTGCGGAGTCGATGGGGAAATCGGGGGCGCTGGGCCTGACGCCCGCCTCGACGAGGTTCACGCCGAGCATGGCGACCATCGCACCGTTGTCGGTGCACAGCTTCAGTTCGGGGATGCGCACCTCGATGCCGTTGCTGCGTCCGAATTCCAGCAGCTTCGCGCGCAGCTGCGAGTTCGCGGAGAATCCGCCGCCGACGATCAGCGTCTTCGAATCGTACTGGCGGCAGCCGCGCATCGCCTTTCTCGCCAGAACCGTGGCCACCGAATCGGCGAGCGAGGCGCACACGTCGTCGACGGGGATCTCGCGGCCTGCGGCCTGCTCCCCTTCCACCCAGCGGGCCACGGCGGTCTTGACGCCGGAGAAGCTGAAGTCGTAGGGGTGCCTTGCGCCGGCCTGCCCTTGGGTCAGGCCCTGCGGCACCTTGATGGCGTGCGGGTCGCCCTGCTGGGCGTGACGGTCGATATGCGGGCCTCCCGGGTAGGGGAAGCCCAGCAGGCGGGCGACCTTGTCGAAGCACTCCCCCGCCGCGTCGTCGAGCGTCGTGCCGACCACGTCGATGCGGCGCGCCACGTCCTCGACGTGGAGCAGCGACGTGTGCCCGCCGGAGACGATCAGGGCGAGCGTGTCGTCGGGGAACGGGCCGAACTGCAGCTGCGTGACCGCGATGTGTCCGATCACGTGGTTGATGCCGTAGATCGGCTTGTTCGCGGACCATGCGAGGGCCTTCGCGCCGGAGACGCCCACGGCGAGGCATCCGGCGAGACCGGGGCCGGCGGATACGGCGATCGCATCCACATCGGACAGTTCCAGACCGGCGTCGGCGAGCGCCTTGGATACGCATGGCACGAACGCCTCGGCGTGCGCGCGCGAGGCGATTTCGGGGATGACGCCGCCGTATCGCGCGTGTTCCTCCATCGAGGAGGCGACCACGTTGGACAGCAGCGTGCGTCCTTGGACGATGGCGGCCGCCGTTTCGTCGCAGGTCGATTCGATGCCGAGCACGATGGGTTCGCTCATCGTTTGTCTTCCTCCCGTTCCTTGTGTTCCTTGCCCTGTTGCCTGCCGCTGCCCGTCCCGGAGTCCGCGAATCCGATCACTCGTGGGGCGAGGTCCAGAGCCATGGTGTACGCGTCGATGTTGCCGGGCTGGTAGTAGCGTTTGCGCAGTCCCATGCGCGTGAAGCCGAATCGTTCGTAGAGCGCGAGTGCGGGGTCGTTGTCGACGCGCACTTCGAGCAGCATGCGTGCGGCGCCCTGGCCGCGCGCCTCGTCGATGAGCGTGGCCAGCAGCTTCGCGGCGATGCCTCGACGCTGGTATGCGCCCGAGACGCCGATGGTCATGAGCTCCGCGTCGTCGCCGTCGTACCAGAAGCCCGCGTATCCGACGATGGCGGAGGTGTCGTCCACGCAGACGTAGTAGGTGCGGGCGGGGGCGTCCAGCTCCTCGCGCACCATGTTCTCGCTCCATGCGCCGCGGCCGAACAGTTCGCGTTCGAGTCGCGCGACGGCACCGACGACGACGTCACGGTCGAGTTCGTCGATGGGCGTGATGCGCAGGCCGGACAGTCCGGCCTGCGTCGGCTGTATCGATTGCGTCGGCTGCGTCATGCTTGCGGACCTGCCGTTTCGGCCCCGATTCCGGTCTTGACCCCATCCGCGCGCGTGGCACTCTCGTGGCCGAGCACGTGCTTCAACGGCGCGGGGATCTCGGCGTCGGGTCGGCGCAGATAGAGCGGTTCGACGGGCGGCTGCGCGTCGCCGCGCGCGGTGCGGCCCGTTGCGGTCGCGGCGAATATGTCGAGTCCTCTGGCGCCGAGGTCCAGCACGGACCGGTCGGTCACGTCGCCGAGACGCTCGATCCCCTGCCATGCGGCGGCGTATTTGGCGGCGCCGTGTCCGGCCACGTCGACGATGTAGTCGACGCCGTCGCGTTCGGCATGCTCGGTCACGGCCGCGTTGACGCGTTCGACGATGCGTTCGGGGTAGTCGATGTCCATGGCGATCCAGCGCCTGTCCGCCGCCTGGAAGTCGGGCAGGCTGATGGATCCGTGGTTGAGGCAGAAGTACAGCTGCTTGCGTCGCGCGTCGTTGACGCATAGGGTGACGTGACGATCCAGCTCCTGTGCGGATTGCGAGGATTGCGCGGATTCGGCCGCCATCATCTCGCCCTGCACGTCGAGGATGTTCTGCCCGATGAGCGTGGCGCCGGTGGCGAATGCGATGGCCTTGGCGGCGACGATGCCGGCGCGCAGGCCGGTGAACGGTGCGGGACCGGTACCCACGATGACGGTGTCGATGTCGGCGGGGTTCAGTCCCGCCTCGCCGACCGCACGGGCGATGTTGGGCTGGAGCCGTTCGACATGGGTGCGCGAATCGGTTTCGATGATCGGCTCATGCCCCACGACGCCCACGGTCGAACCGTATGACGTGTCGATCACCAGTGTGCAGCCCATGAAACCTCCCTATGATCGGAAAAAGCCTCTAGCGAGTGTACACCCGGCCGCGGCGCGTACGTCACAGCGTGAAGTCGGCCCAGCGGGGGCCGACGGGCACGAGCGTGACGATACGCGTGCCGTCGCCGGTGAGTTCGCCGTCCGGCCCGTAGGCGGCCGTCCCGTCGTCGGTATCGTCCAGCGGGCGGGCGATGTGGATCTCCAGACGTTCGGGGGCGAGCGCCGCGACCATCTGCTCGCCCCATTCCATGAGGATGACGGTGTCGTCGTCGGTGTCCTCCAGCTCCTCGTCGAGTCCCAGCGATTCGAGCTCGTCGAGGAGCCGATCGACGGCCGCCTGGCCGGGCGCGTAGTCGGCGCCGCCGAGACGGTAGGCGTCGACGTGCACCAGATGGGCGGGGCCGCCGTCGGCGAATCGTCCGTCGAGTTCGCGGGCGATGGTGAACGTGGGCGAGACGATCGGCTCGCCGATGCCGAGACCCTCGCCGAATCCCTGTGCGAACGTCGTCTTGCCGGCGCCCAGCGGTCCGGACAGGAGCAGCACGTCGCCGCCGCGGACCTTCCCCGCGATGCGGCGGCCCAATGCGTGCATGTCCTCGCCGGTGGGCACTTCGATGCGGATGGTTCCGTTCCCGTTGGTCATTTCGTCCTCCTTCATCGTTCTATCGGCCGTCCCATCGGTCGTTCTATCGTCCCTTCGTCGCGATCGTCTCGATGCTGCGCTCGAGCGCGTACATCGGATCGCCGCCGCTGGTCTTGCTCTGCTCGTCGGCCCATGCGAGCATCCGTATGCAGGCGGCCAGTCCCTGCGACGTCCATCCGCCCAGACGGACCTTCTGCAGCATCCAGCTTGGCATGCCGGCCTCGGCCGCGGAGATCGCACCGGTCTTGACGGCCGACGCCTTGGCCACGGTGCGCAGCTTCGCCGCAAGCGCGCCGATCAGCGCGATCGGAGCCGTGCCCTGTTCGACGGCCGAACGCATCATGACGATCGCGTCGGCGGTGCGGCCGGCCAGCGCCGCGTCGGCGACGGCGAATCCGGTGACCTGCGGATTGTCGGTCAGATACTGGTTGACGCGGTCCAATCCGATCGGATCGTCGTCGAAGTCGAAACACAGCTGTCCGCACATCGCATCGAGTTCCCCGGTGCGATCGCCGAGCACGTCGACGAGCTGCTGGGCGGCGAGCGGTTCGACGCGTCGGCCAAGCCGTTCGAAGCGGGACAGGACGAAGTTGAGCTTCGCCTCCGGCTTCTTCAGGTCGGGCACCTCGTCCTTCGCCGCTCCGGCACGCACCAGCTGGTCGACCAGACGCCTGCCCTTCTGTCCTCCCTCGTGGCGGCAGATGACGCGGCTCGCGTTCGGATCGTCCGCCGACTCCCTGAGATAGGCGAGGATCGCCTCGCCGAGCTTCTCGTCGGCGGATTGCAGATTGTCCACCCGCACGACCGCGGTTTCGGCCAGGAGCGAGGGGCTCACCGCCTCGTCGAAGGCGTACCGGTCGGCCGACGCCGCGTCGATCTCGATGAGGTCCGCATCCGGTCGGGTCTTGAGCGCCTCATCGCATAGTTCGCGTGCGGTACGCGCGTTGAGGTAGGCGTCTCCGCCGAACACCACGCGCACGAGCGCGTCTCCTGCCTTTGTTGCCATGATCTCCATCACCCCACACCCGTTGGACAACGGGCGCGGAAAGACGGGACGGGCCATGGCCGATCGCAGCGGAATGCTCCGATCGGCCACGGCCCGTCATGACTTGCGCGGCGAATGCGGCAATCACTTGCGCATGAGGTTCCTCAGCACGTACTGCAGGATGCCGCCGTTGCGGTAGTAGTCGGCCTCACCGGGGGTGTCGATGCGCACGACCGCGTCGAACTCGGTGGTCGAACCGTCCTTGTGCGTGGAGGTGACGTGCACCGTCTTCGGGGTGACGCCCGTGTTGAGCTCGTCGATGCCGGCGATGTCGTAGGTCTCGGTGCCGTCAAGGCCGAGCGACGTGTACGACTCGCCTTCGGGGAACTGCAGCGGGAGCACGCCCATGCCGATCAGGTTGGAGCGGTGGATGCGCTCGAAGCTTTCGGTGATGACGGCCTTCACGCCGAGCATCAGCGTGCCCTTGGCGGCCCAGTCGCGCGAGGAGCCGGTGCCGTACTCCTTGCCGGCGAGGACCACGAGCGGCGTGCCCGCGGCCTTGTAGTTCAGGGAGGCGTCGAAGATCGTCGACGGCTTGCCGGTGGTGAAGTCGTAGGTGAAGCCGCCGGGCGTGACCTCCTCGCCCACGGAGGCGAGCAGCTGGTTGCGCAGGCGGATGTTGCCGAACGTGCCGCGCACCATGATCTCGTGGTTGCCTCGACGCGAGCCGTAGGAGTTGAAGTTGCGCGGTTCGACGCCGCGCTCGGTCAGGTACTTGCCCGCCGGGCTGGACGCCTTGAACGCGCCGGCCGGAGAGATGTGATCGGTGGTCACGGAGTCGCCGAGCAGGGCGAGCACGCGGGCGCCGTGGATGTTCTGGACCGGATCCGGCGTGGACTTCATGCCGTCGAAGAACGTCTGACGGCGCACGTACGTGGACTTCGGATCCCACGCGAACAGTTCGCCCTCGGGCACGTCGAGGCCCTTCCAGCGGCGGTCGCCCTCGAACACGGAGGCGTAGTCCTTGAGGAACATCTCGCGGCTGACGGTGCCGTTGACCACGGCGGCGACCTCCTCGTTGGTCGGCCAGATGTCCTTGAGGTACACGTCGTTGCCGTCCTTGTCCTGGCCGAGCGGCTGGGACTCGAAGTCGAAGTCCATCGTGCCGGCGAGCGCGTACGCGATGACGAGCGGCGGCGAGGCGAGGTAGTTCATCTTGACGTCCGGGCTGATGCGGCCCTCGAAGTTGCGGTTGCCGCTCAGCACGGCGGTGACGGTCAGATCGTTGGCGTTGATGGCCTGGGAGATCTCGGGCAGCAGCGGGCCGGAGTTGCCGATGCAGGTGGCGCAGCCGAAGCCGACGAGCTGGTAGCCGAGCGCGTCGAGGTCGTCCTGCAGGCCGGCGGCCTTGAGGTAGTCGGCGACGACCTGGGATCCCGGGGCGAGCGAGGTCTTGACCCAGGGCTTCGGGGCGAGGCCCTTGGCGTGCGCGTTGCGGGCGATGAGGCCGGCGGCGATCATCACGGACGGGTTGGACGTGTTGGTGCACGAGGTGATGGAGGCGATGGCCACGTCACCGTTGTCGAGGTCGAAGTCGCCGCGGAAGGACGTGGAGACGGGCACGGACTCCTTGACGGTCCTGTCGGTCTCGTACGCGGGCAGCGTGTCCTCGAACACCTGCTTCGATTCGGACAGCTTGATGCGGTCCTGCGGGCGCTTCGGGCCGGCGATGGACGGCACGACGTCGCCCAGGTCGAGCTCCATGTATTCGGAGTATTCGGGTTCGACGTAGTTCGGGTCCTTGGCGTCGCCCCACAGCTTGTTGGCCTTGGCGTAGGCCTCGACGAGCGCGACCTGGCTCTCGGAGCGGCCGGTCAGGCGCAGGTAGTCGAGGGTCACGTCGTCGATCGGGAAGATGCCGCAGGTGGAGCCGAACTCGGGGCTCATGTTGCCGATGGTGGCGCGGTTGGCGAGCGGCACGGAGGCGATGCCCTCGCCGTAGAACTCGACGAACTTGCCGACCACGCCGTGCTGGCGCAGCATGTCGGTGATGGTCAGGACCACGTCGGTGGCGGTGACGCCCTCGGGGATGGATCCGGTGAGCTTGAAGCCGACGACGCGCGGCACGAGCATGGAGATCGGCTGGCCGAGCATGGCGGCCTCGGCCTCGATGCCGCCGACGCCCCAGCCGAGCACGCCGAGGCCGTTTTCGGTGGTGGTGTGCGAGTCGGTGCCGACGCAGGAGTCGAGGTAGGCAAGCTCGCGGCCGTCGCCCAGTCCGGAGGCCTCGGCCGACTTGGTCATGATGACCTTGGCAAGGTATTCGATGTTGACCTGGTGGATGATGCCGGTTCCCGGCGGCACGACGCGGAAGTTGCGGAACGCCTGCTGACCCCAGCGCAGGAACTGGTAGCGTTCGCCGTTGCGCTGGTATTCGATGTCCATGTTCTGCTCGACGGCGTCGGCGAGCGCGTACTTGTCGATCTGCACGGAGTGGTCGATGACCATGTCGGACTGGACCTGCGGGTTGATGACCTCGGGGTCGCCGCCGAGGTCCTTGACCGCGTCGCGCATGGTGGCGAGGTCGACGATGCACGGCACGCCGGTGAAGTCCTGCATGACGACTCGCGAGGGGGTGAACTGGATCTCGTGGCTGGGCTGGGCGTTCGGATCCCAGTCGAGCAGTGCGCGCACGTGCTCGTCGGTGATGTTGGCGCCGTCGATGTTGCGCACGAGGTTCTCCACCAGCACCTTGAGCGAGTAGGGCAGGTGGTCGATCCCCTTCAGATCGGCGATGTTGTAATAGTCGAAGTCCTTGCCGCCGACCTGTAGGGTCGACAGCTGGTCGTCACGTACGGACATACTTCCTCCGAAATCATTGGTCGGCTGCTGTTTGCCGTTGATTATCCACTTCGAATGGTACGGGTACGTTACTTTTCCTCTGGCGTGTCGGCTTGAAAGGTGAGACAATTCGCGCTTCGCCCTAGCGGTGGAGCCGGCGTTCGAGGATCGCGTGGGTGGCCGCCGGCACGGCGAACAGGCAGATCGCGAAGATGAACGCGGATCCGATCAGGGCGATCAGCGTGGCGACGAGCGTGGATCCGGTGGGGATGATGAGGGCGAAGAACCGTGCGACGAACGGGATGAGCATGCCGATCACGCCGGCCGCGGCGAAGACGAGGACCATGAGGCCGCGCCAACCGGTGAGCGGGCGGGCAACGCGGGCGAGCACGAACACGCCCATGACGAACAGGATGATCGCCTCGGTGGCGCGCAGACGTGCGAGGTCGGCGGCGTCGGTCACGTTCCAGCCCATGATCGCGGGCAGCGTCCATGCGGTGATGAGCACGGACAGGCCGGTGGCGATGCCGCCCGGCAGCGCGAAGCGCACGACGCGGCTGAGGAAGCCCGGAATGTACTTCCTCGTGTTCGGCGCGAGGGCGAGGATGAACGCGGGCACGCCGATCGTGAGCGCGCCGATGTAGGTGATGTGCCGTGGCAGATACGGGTACGGGATCTGCGTGAGTACCACGCCGAGGGAGATCAGCGCCGAGTAGACGGTCTTGACGAGGAAGAGTCCGGCGACGCGTTCCATGTTGGCCATGACCTGCCGGCCGCGGGCGACCACGTCGGGCAGATGACTGAACTTCGAGTCGACGAGCACGACCTGCGCGACGGCCTTGGTGGCGGGCGCCGCGTTGCCCATAGCGATGCCGAGATCGGCCTGCTTGATGGCGAGCGCGTCGTTGACGCCGTCGCCGGTCATCGCGACCGTGTAGTCGCGCTCGTGAAGCGCGTCGACGATGAGCTTCTTCTGGTCGGGCAGCACGCGGCCGATCACGTCGATGTCCTCGATGAGGCGGCCGAGTTCGGTCGGATCGTCGGGTAGTTCGCGCGCGTCCAGCGTCACGGGTTCGCGCTCTCCCGTCAGCCTGACCCTGCGGGCGATGGCACCGACGGTGACGGGGCTGTCTCCGGAGATGATGCGGCATCGCACGCCCTGTTCGCGGAACCATGCGAGGGTCCTCTCGGCATCCGGGCGGATGCGTTCGGAGCACAGGACGAGCGCGACCGGCTCGGCGTGCGGGTCAAGCGTGGGTTCGTCGGCGTCGGACCGTGCGGTCTCGGCGTTCACGCCGGTTTCGTGCGCGCGGGCGATGAGCAGCACGCGGCTGCCCTGGCCGGCGTACGTGTTGACCTGTTCGAGGATCGCGGCGTGGGCCGCACCTTCGTCGTCGAGGCCGGCAAGGACCACCTCGGGCGCGCCCATGTACCAGGTCTGCGCCGCATGCCCGGCGGTGCTGCCGCTGTCGTTCCCGGCACCGGCGCGCACGATGGCGCTCCACTTGCGCGCCGACGAGAACGGCACGCGACGGGCGACCTCGCCGGGCCCGTAGCCGCGCTCCCTCAGCCCAGCGAGCACGGCCCGACCGGTGGCGTTGGGCTGCTCCTCGTTCGCGAGGTCGTACAGCGCCTGCGCGGCCTCGCGTTCGGTGTCGTTTCCGGACTCGTTCCCGTTCCCGTTCACACCACCCAGCATGACGATTTGCTCGAAGGCGATGCCGCCGTCGGTGATCGTGCCGGTCTTGTCGAGGTTCAGGCAGTCGACGCGAGCCAGCGTCTCCACCGATTCGAGTTCCTGGACGAGGGTCTCGTGGCGTGCGAGCCGCATCGCGGCGACCGCGAAGTTGAGCGAGGTGAGCAGCACGAGTCCCTCGGGGATCATGCCGACGACGCCGGCGACCGCGGAGACCACCGCCTGGCGCCACTGGCCGGTGGCAAGTGCCTCGGACCATCCGCCGACGGCACGCAGCTGCGAGAGGATGAGCAGCACGCACAGCGGCACCACGAGGAACGTCATGAACTTGAGGATCGTGTTGATGCCCTTGTTGAGGTCGGACACGGTCTTGCGGTACACCTTGGCCTTCGCGGTGAGCGTCGCCGCATAGGAGTGCTCCCCCACCGCGGTGACCTTCACGAGCGCCAGTCCCGACACGGCCGTGGACCCGGAATACACGTCGTCGCCCGGCTTCTTGCGCACGGTGCGCGATTCGCCGGTCAGCATCGACTCGTCGACCTCCAGCCCCCAGCTGGAGATGATTTCGGCGTCGGCGGGCACCTGCTCGCCGGATCGGATCCACAGGAGGTCGTCCATGACGATCCCGTCGTGCGCGATCTCGACGTCCCGCCCGTCACGGTGCACGAGATAGTCGGAGGCGACGAGGATGGAGAGCCTGTCGAGCGTGCGCTTCGCCTTCAGCTCGGTGACGATGCCGATGCCCGTGTTGATGATGATCACGAAGCCGAAGACCGCGTCCTTCCACGATCCGGTGGCGAGGACCATGATCATCGCGGCGAGGATGATCCCGTTGAACAGCGTGAACACGTTCGCGCGCACGATGTCCTTGACCGACCGCGACGTCGAGTCCCTCACCCGGTTGACGGCCCCCGCCGCCACCCGCTGCGCCACCTCGTCGCCGGTCAGGCCGGTCTCATCGATCTTCGGCATTTCGCTCATGCTGCTTACCTTACTTGTTTGCTGCCCCTTGAGGTCGGATCGGTGGATACGATGCAACCACGTTCCTTACCTCCTCCCGGACAGACCACTATCACCGAAGTGTGGTGACGACGATCTGACGCTCGTGCGGCTCGTCGTTGAGCACCGTCATCATCGCGTCGTCGATTCTCACGGCGTCGGCGGCGCGGTCGTTGAGGACGAGGGTCGCGGCGTAGAGCGTGGCGTCGTCGGGGGCGTGGACCGGGTTGAGCAGGGCGACGGGGATGCCGGCCTCGCGTGCGGAGCCGAGCGCGGCGTCCCAGCCTAAGGCGTCGGCCGAGACATCAAGGTCGGAGACGACGATGAGGTTGACGACGCGGTCGACCATGTCGCGCACGCCCTGACGCATCACGGCATCGGGATCCTTGGCATCCTTCGCGGAGACGTAGACGGTCTGGATGTCGACGTCGCCCATCGCGTCGAGGACCGGCTCGTCCGCGGCGGCCGTCGGCGATCCGACGAGCGCGATCCTCGCCTCGTTGCGTTGGATGCCGACGTGCGCAACCTCGGGTTGCTTGGTCTGCGTGTCGCCGACGGCCTTGCCGGCCGGCGTGCAGGCGGTCAGTGCGAGGCACGCGGCGGCGCAGGTCACAAGTCCGGCAAGACGCCGCGCGATCACGCCTCGTCCTTGCGGAACAGGGCCACGGTCTCGACGTGGTGGGTCATCGGGTAGATGTCGTAGGCGCGGATGTCGGCGAGCGTGTAGCCGAGCGAAGTCAGCGTGCCGGTGTCGCGCGCGAGGCTGGTCGGATCGCAGGCGATGTAGATGACGGATCGCGGTCCGGCCTCGGCGATCTGACGGCAGACCTTGGCATGGGCGCCGGCGCGCGGCGGGTCGAGGACGACCACGTCGGGGCGGGCGAAGTTCGCGGGCACGTGCGCGAGGGTCCTCGCGACGTCGCCGCAGCGGGCGTCCACGTCGTTGAGGCCCAGTGCGCGCAGGTTGCGCTGCTGGCTCTTGACGGCGGTACGTCCGCCTTCGACGCTGAACACGCGCGTGCGGTCGGTGGTGAGCGTCGCCAGTGGCAGGGTGAACAGGCCGGAGCCGGAGTAGAGGTCCCAGATGACGGCGCAGTCCGCGCCATCGAGCTCGCCGCGGGTCAGGTCGATGACGTGGTTCGCCAGTCCTACGGGCGCCTGGCGGTGGATCTGCCAGAAGCCGTTGGCGTCGACCTCGTACGTGAAGGTGATGCCGGCGACGGTGACCTGTTCGCTGAGCGTTGGGCTGCCGTGGGTGAGATCGCCGTCGACGAGGACGGCGTAGTTGTCGCCGCGCGGCGCGTCGGTGCGCGGTTCGGGCACGGACAGGCGGATCTGCGCACCGGGCGTGAATCCGCCGTCCCACACGCCGGTGGCGGCCGCCACGTCGAGCAGGCCGTTCGTGGCGAGCGGCATCGTGTCGATGGGCACGCGCGTATGGGATCCGCGCCGGCGCATCGACGGGCGTCCCTCGTCGTCGGCGATCATCTCGATGCGGGTTCGCCAGTGCAGTCCGCCGAGCGCCTCATCACCGTCCATGCGTTCGATCGGCACGGTGACGTCGACATGGCCGAGGCGGCTCATCTGCTCGCTGACGGTCACGGCCTTCCATCGAAGCTGCCCGGGCAGGGAGACGTGGACGAGATCCGCGCCGCCGACGCCGCCGCCCATGGCGAGCGGTCCGGCGAGCGGCCATGCGGGGCTGACACGGTCCTCGCTCGCCTCGATGACCTCGACGACCTCCGCGGTCCAGAACCGTTCGTCCCGGTCGTGCGGCTCGTCGAGCACGATGCGTACGAGCTCGCCGGGTAGGGCGAAGCGGACGAAGACGACGCGGCCGTCGATGTGGGCCACGCAACGGCCCTGATCGGCGTATCGTTCGATGCGGACTTCAGCTTCCATGGATTCCTTTTACAGGTTGTGACTTCAGTTATCGGCTTTGGCCTTGGCGGCGGCCTTGTGGCGGTGCAGAGGGGTAGCGATGATGAGATAGCTCACCCAGATGGCGAGCGCCCAGAACGGGATGCCCATGATCAGGCGCGCCACGCCCAGCGCCGCCACGTGATCGGTCAGATACAACGGCACCTGCACCGCCAGTCGCGCCAGGAACAGCCCCATCCACAGGGCGGTGATGATCATGTACGCGCGTTTGAGCGGCTTGTCGTCCATCCAGTCGTGGAACCATGCTCCGAATCGTTCAGTGGGCAGCTGTCGGATGAATTCGATGACGAGGCCGAGACCGGGCACGCGCGCGGCCAGCGAGATGGCGAGCAGCGCCGCGTACCCGGTGTTGGTGAGGAACCCGAACATGTAGTAGTTGCGGGCCTCATGGCTTTTCCACGCCCAGATCAGGCAGATGCCGACGGCGATGAGACCGCTCAGCGCGCCCATCACCGACTGGCGTTGGAGGAGACGGACGATGACCTGGATCACGGCCAGCGCCGCGGAGACGGCGACGGTCAGGTTGAGGTTGTTCGTCGCCACGAACATGACGACGAACAGCACGCCCGGCAGCATCGATTCGATGACGCCGCGCGGCCCGCCGATCGCGTCGATGACGGAGAAGTCCTCATCCGCGCCGGCCGAGGCGAGGGCGCCCAGTCCGGTGCGTTTCTTCTGTTCAGCGTTCGGTACGGCCAAATCCGTGACGATTCCTTCCTTGCATGACCTTGGGTGGATTCGGAGGCGGCCTCAGCGGACTTCGGAGAACATGGGGCCGCGCGAGAGCGTGGTCTTGACCTCCGTCTGCTGGTCCTGGCTCAGCGGTCCGTTCGGACGGGTGGGAACGTCCTTGAGATGCTCCTTGCCGTTCTGCGCCTCGGCGCCGTCGGCGTTCTCGGCGGCCTCCTTGGCGGCCTTGCGCTCGGCCGGGCTGACCGGCGGATGCATCGGGATGAGGTCGCGCGGGGCGAGCGGCTCCTCGCCGCGTTCGACGACGATCTTGGAGAAGAACTCGTTCAAGGCCTTGGTCTCCTCGGCGTCCGGGTCGGTGGCGGCCACGCCGGAGAAGATGCCGCGCAGCATCCAGCGCGGGCCGTCGACGCCGACGATGCGGGTGATGACGGTCCTGCCGGCCTTGACCGCGACGGGCAGCTTGATCTCGGTGCCGAACACGCCCTTGTCGGCGGAGGCGTTCTTGTTGGCCTCGAGGAAGTCGCTCCTCCAGTCCTCCCACAGGCCGAGCGTCTTCGGCGCGGCGTACGCCTCGATCTCGAGGCTGGAGTGCTGGTAGGTGATGGTGGAGCCGAGGATGGCGCGCGTGGCGCGGTTGGCCTTGATTCTCAGCTCGATGTTCTGCATGAACGGCAGGTAGTAGGCGCCGAGGTCGAGATAGTCGTCGTAGTCGGGCACGTCCTCGTCGTTGACGTCCCACGGGCCGCGGTCCTCGCCGCGTCCCACATACTCCTCGCTGGCCTCGGGCAGCGCCTCTGCGGCGGTCTTCTCGGCGGTTTCGCTGTCGGCCTTGGCGGCGGCGTTGGCGGCGGCAGCGGCCTTGGCGTCCTCGTCCTCGGTCTCGGCGGCCTTCTTCTCCGCCTTATCCTTCTTCTTGCCGAATCCGAACAGTCCCATGGTTCCTCATTTCACAGTGTCGTGTCTGACGATTGCAACCCTGCCAAGCCTAGCACCTCGGCTTGGAACTGGCTGGACGCCCGCTTCACGCCGGCTTCACACGTCGTAGGTGACGGTGAGGGGCGCGTGGTCGGACCAGCGCAGATCGTAGGTGGGCGCCTTGTCGATGACGAAGCCGCGCGCGCTCTCGGCGAGCTCCGGGGTGGCGAACTGGTAGTCGATGCGCCAGCCGACGTTGTTGTCGAAGGCGCGTCCGCGCTGGCTCCACCACGTGTACGGCCCCTGGATGTCCCCGGCGAGGTCTCGCATCACGTCGACGAACTCCAGCTCCCCCAGCCACCGGTCCACATAGGCGCGTTCGGCGGGCAGGAATCCGGCGTGCTTCTCGTTGGCCTTGGCGTTCTTGATGTCGAGCGGCGTGTGCGCGATGTTGAAGTCGCCGCACAGCACGGCCTGACGCCCGCCATGCGCCGCCTCGTCGCGCAGGTCGCCCATGCGTATGAGCATCGCGTCGAGGAAACGGTACTTCTGTTCCATCTTGACCGGATCGTCGGCGTTGCCCGCATGCACGTACACGCTGGCGACGGTGATCGTATAGCCCTGCGGGGTGACGACGTCCGCTTCGATCCAGCGGCCCGAGTCGACGTCCTCGTCGAGTCCGGGCAGGCCGTATCGGCGTTGCGTGACGGGCAGGGTGCTCAGCAGTCCCACTCCGGCGCGTCCCTTGACGCGGCATACCTCGTTCATGCGATCGAGTTCGCCGGGGTCGTTGATGCGGCCATGGGTCGCGTATTCGAAGGCGAACGAGTCGAGGATCGGATCGATCTCGTCCTGCGGGGCGCGCACCTCCTGCATGCACCAGACGTCGGGCGTATGCTGCCCGGCCCATGTCTCGACACCCTTGCGCTTGGCCGCGCGGATACCGTTCAGGTTCGAAGTGGTGATCGTGATCATGCGGCTTACTATACAACGCGAAAGCCCCCGTCCGCAGTGGGACGGGGGCTTTCGCGGGGAGGCTCGGAGCCCCTATCAGTCGAGGCCGAGCTGGAGCTTGCCGCCGGGGATGGCGTCAAGCAGATCGCGCGTGTACTGCTTCTGCGGGTGGTTGAACACCTCGTCGGTGGTGGCGTGCTCGACGAGCCTGCCGTGCTGCATGACGACGACCTCGTCGGCGATCTGGCGGACGACCGCGAGATCGTGCGTGATGAACAGGTAGCTCAGACCCTTCTCGGCCTGCAGGTCGTTGAGGAGCCTCAGCACCTGGTCCTGCACGAGCACGTCGAGGGCGGAGACCGCCTCATCGCACACGATGACGTCCGGGTTCAGGGCCATGGCTCGCGCGATGGCGATGCGCTGGCGCTGGCCGCCGGACAGCTCGTTCGGGTAGCGGGTCATCACGGACTCGGGCAGTTCGACCATGTCGAGCAGCTCGCGCACGCGCTTGGTGCGGCTCTTGGCGTCGCCGATCTTGTGGATGCGCAGCGGCTCCTCGATCGAACGGTAGATCGAGTACATCGGGTCGAGCGAGCCATACGGGTTCTGGAAGACCGGCTGCACGTGGCGGCGGAACTCGAGGAGCTTGGCGCCGGTGAACGTCGCGATGTCCTCGCCCTCGTACAGGGCCTTGCCTCCCGTGGGTTCGAGGAGCTTCAGGATCATGTTGGCGACGGTCGATTTGCCGGAGCCGGACTCGCCCACGATCGCGAGCGTGGAGCCGCGCTTGAGCGAGAAGGACACATCGTCGACGGCCTTGAACATCTCCTTGGTGCGCGGGAGCTTGAACTCCTTGGTCAGATGCTCGACGGTGATGATGTTCTCGCTCTTCTCGAGCTTGTCCTCGCCGACCACGTGGTGCTCGAGCAGCGCGTCCGTGTCCTCGCCGCGCTTGTGCGCAGAGATGATGCGCTGGGAGGCGAGCGACGGGGCGGCCGCGACCAGACGCTTGGTGTACGGGTGCTGCGGGTGCTGGAGCACCTCGAGCGACGGACCGGATTCGACGACCTGACCCTTGTACATCACGACGATGTGCTGGGCGCGCTCGGCGGCGAGGCCCAGATCGTGGGTGATGAACAGCACGGCGGTGCCGAGCGAGTCGGTGAGCATGTGCAGGTGGTCGAGGATCTTCTTCTGGACGGTCACGTCGAGCGCGGAGGTCGGCTCGTCGGCGATGAGCAGGTCGGGGCGGCAGGCCAGACCGATGGCGATGAGCGCGCGCTGGCGCATGCCGCCGGAGAACTCGTGCGGGTACTGGCGGGCGCGGGTGGCCGCGTCGGGCAGGCCGGCCTCGGACAGCAGGCCCGCGATGCGGTCGTCGAGCGTGGAGCCGGTGACGTGGGCCTTGGCGATGGACCACGCCTTGTCGTCGTTCACGCCGGCCTTGATGAGGTCGTTGGCGACGCGCCAGCGGGTCTCGGAACCGGGCACCCATTCGCTCTCGAAGTGCTTGACCGCCTTCTCGGCGGCCTCGCCGGTGATGCCGGCATCGGTGAGGGCCTGCTTGGCCGCGTCCATCAGGGCGGGCAGCTCGGCGGAGCCGATGAAGGTCTCGTCCTCGTTGCCCTTGAGCTCGACGGCGGAGTCCTCGTCGGCCAGCGCCTTGGCGAGGGCGGAGCGCTTCTCGTGCGCCACGTCCATGTTGTTGGCCTTGAGCGCCTCCTTGACCTGCGTGCCGATGCGGTACACCGGGTTCAGGTTGCTCATCGGGTCCTGGGGCACAAGGCCCATCTTGTCACCGCGCAGCTTGTCGAAGTCCTTGGGCTTGAGACCCGTGAGCTCCTTGCCTTCGAGCTTGATGGAGCCGCCGACCACGTGACCGGTGCCGGGCAGCAGGCCGAGCACGGCCATGGCGGAGGTGGACTTGCCGGAACCGGACTCGCCCACGATGGCCACCCACTGGCCGGGGTAGACGGAGAAGGAGGCGTCGCGCACGGCGTGCACGGCCTTCTTCTCGTCGGTGGTGAAGTCGATCGCGAGGTTCTTGACCTCGAGCAGCGGGCCCTGGGCCTTCTGCATCTCGACGATCTTGGCGTCGTTCGTGTTTTCCATGTTGTTTTGCCTACCTCACACTCAGGCCGTACGGCTCTTCGGGTCGAGCGCGTCCTTGACGGCGTCGCCCATCATGATGAAGCTCAGGACGGTGATGGCCAGGGCGACGGACGGATAGAACAGCACCATCGGGTTGGTCATCAGGTTGACCTGCGCCTGGGAGATGTCGCCACCCCAGCTGACGACCGTGGTCGGCAGACCGAGGCCGAGGAAGCTCAGCGTGGCCTCCGAGACGATGAACGAGCCGAGGGACGTGGTGCCGATGACGATGATCGGCGCCAGGGCGTTGGGGATGATGTGGCTGAACAGGTTCCTCATCGGGGTCGAGCCGAGGGCGGTCGAGGCGGTGTTGAACTCGAGGTTCTTGGCCTCCATCACCGAGCCGCGGGCGATACGTGCGGTGGACACCCAGCCGAAGAGGGCGAGGACGAAGACGACCTTCCAGATGGAGGAGGAGGTGCGGAACATCTGCAGGACCACGATCGCGCCCAGCAGGAACGGGATCGAGTAGAAGATGTCGATGATGCGGCTCAGAACCGCATCGACCCAGCCGCCGAAGAAGCCGGCGACCGCGCCGATCAGCGTGCCGATGATGACGACGATGATCGTGGTCAGCAGGCCCACGGACAGCGAGGTGCGCGTGCCGTAGATGGTGCGGGCGAACACGTCGCAGCCCTGGAAGTCATAGCCGAACGGATGTCCGGCCTCCGGTTCGGCCAGCGAGTTGTCGAGGTTGCAGTACTTCGGATCGATCTTCGTGAACACGCCCGGGAAGAGCGCGATGAAGATGATGAAGACGATGAGGATGCCGGAGACGATGAACAGCGGGTTCTTGCGCAGCGTGCGCCACGCGTCGGACCACATGCTCGAGGCCGGGGCGGATTCGTCGACCTTGTCGACGTCCTGCAGCGGCGTCTCGTCGAGCGGGGCGACGTAGCGCTCCTGTCCGGGCAACGGCTCGTAGGAGAGGTTCTGGTTGTTGTCGGTCATGATATGAATCTCCTCCCTGTCACTCGTAACGGATGCGCGGGTCGAGTGCCGCGTACAGCAGGTCGACGAGCAGGTTGCAGATCACGAAGACCAGCAGCAGCAGCGTGACGATGGAGACCACGAGGTTGCCTTCGCCCTTGAGGATCGACTGGTAGGTCAGGAAGCCGACGCCGTGGATGTTGAAGATCTGTTCGGTGATCATCGCGCCGCCCATCAGGGCGCCGAGATCCTGGCCGAGGTACGTGACGACGGGGATCAGGGAGTTGCGCAGCACGTGACGGACCATCACGGAGCCGTTCGACATGCCCTTGGCGCGCGCGGTACGCACGTAGTCCAAAGCGATGTTCGAGGAGATCTCGGAGCGGGTCAGTCGGATGATGTACGCCATCGAGACCGAACCCAGCACCATCGCGGGGAAGAGCAGCTCGGTGAACGTGGCGTCGGCGCTGGCGGTCACGGGGATGAGGCTCCACTGGATGCCCAGGAAGTACTGGCCCGCAAAGCCGGTGACGAAGGTCGGCACGGAGATGAGCAGCAGGGAGATGATGAGGATCACCGAGTCGTACCACTTGCCCTTCTTGAGGCCCGAGATGATGCCGAAGACCACGCCGAAGACCGCCTCGAAGCAGAAGGCCATCAGGGCGAGCTTGATGGTGACCGGGAAGGCGCGGCCGATCTCGTCGATGACCGGCTGACCGGCGAAGGTGTTGCCGAAGTCCAGCGTGAACGCGTTCTTGAGGAACAGCAGGTACTGGATGATGAACGGCTTGTCGAGGTTGTATTCGGCGCGGATCTGGGCTGCGACCGCTTCGTTGACCGGCTTGTCTCCGAACATCGCCTTGACCGGATCGCCCGGCAATGCGAAGACGAGAGCATAGACCAACAGGGTCGCACCGAGAACCACGGGGATCATCTGCAGAATGCGTCGCAGAAGATATTTGCCCATCGGTTTCTCCTTGAATTCTTTCGGACCGGTCTTTCATCGCCCTGACTCGCCGCGCCGTTGTGCGGGAAGGCATGCCAAAGCGCCCAGCCGGTCGCTAAGTACCCCGTAAGTTTACCCTACGGGTTGACACGAATGTTTCACGAAGGTGAATCGGAGCTTACAACGGGACGGTACGGACATAGCAAAAGGGTCGGAACCCTTGCGGATTCCGACCCTTTTTACGATTCCATTGGGGAATCAGGTCAGGCGAGCATCACGCTCACTTGGAGAGCTCCTCGTAGACCGGCAGGTTCTGCCAGTTCATCTCGAAGCCCTTGACGCCGGTCGCGGCCACGCCGTCGGCGTTGGAGTAGTACAGCGGGATGGCCGGCAGCTGCTGGAGCAGGATCTCCTGGGACTGCTGGTAGAGCTTGTTGGCTTCCTCGGTGGTCTTGGCGGCGTAGGCCTCGTCCATCAGCTTGTCGAAGTCGGCGTTCTTGTAGTCGCCGTCGTTGGAGCCGTTGCCGTCCGCGGCGGCGGAGGCGTACAGCTGGAACAGGTAGTTCTCCGGGGACGGGTAGTCCGGCTGCCAGCCGGTGCGGAAGGCACCCTTGATCTGGCGGTTGGTGACGGCGTTGCGGAACTCCTGGAACGTCGGCATCGGGTTGGTGGCGACGTTGATGCCCAGGTTGTTCTTGAGCTGGTTGACGATGGCGTCGTAGATCGGCTTGGCGCCGCCGTCGGCGTTGTAGGAGAAGGTCAGCTGGCCGTCGTACTTGGAGATGGCGTCGGCCTTGGCCCACAGCTCCTTGGCCTTGGAGGCATTGAACTTGAGGTTCTCGGAGCCCTTGAGGGAGTCGGAGTAGCCCGGGGTGAGCGGGGAGGTGAATTCGACGGCCGGGGTGCCGATGCCGCCGAGGACCTTCTCGACGAGCTGCTCGCGGTCAATGGCCATGGAGATGGCCTGACGACGCAGCTGGCCCTCCTCGGTGTTGGTCTGGAAGTGCTCGAGGTTGGACGGGATGGTGAAGGTCTGGGAGACGGAGCCGGCCTTGTTGTAGGCCTGGACCTTCGGGTTCTTCTGGAAGGTCTTGGTGGCGGAGGCCGGGACGGACTCCATCACGTCGAGGTTGCCGGACTGGATGTCGGCGTAGGCGGAGGTGTCGGACGTGTAGATCTTGAAGTTGATGCCGTCGTTCTTCGGCACGTCATTGCCCTTGTAGTCGGGGTTCTTGACGAGGTCGATCTCCTTGTTGTGATCCCACTTGGAGAACTTGTACGGGCCGTTGCCGACCGGGGCCTCGCCGAAGGCCTTCGGGTCCTTGTAGAAGGACTCCGGCAGCGGGGCGAACGCCAGGTAGCCGACCTTGATCGGGAAGGTGGCGTCCGGCTGGGCCATGTCGACGGTGAAGGTCTTGTCGTCCACGACCTTCAGGCCGGAGAGCTGCTCGTCGCCCTTGAGGCCGTCGGTCTTCTGCAGATCGTCGTAGCCGGCGATGGTGGAGAAGAAGGAGGAGGCCTTCTGGGCGTTCTTCGCGTTGGCGGTGTAGCTCCAGGCCTTGGTGAAGGACTCGGCGGTCACGTCGGTGCCGTCGGTGAACTTCCAGCCATCCTTGAGCTTGATGGTGTACTGGGTGGCGTCGTCGTTCGGCGTGATGGACTCGGCGACCTCGTTGGAGGCGTTGCCCTTGGCGTCGAAGGAGACGAGGCGGGCGAACAGCAGGTCGCCCGGCTTGCCGCCGCCGGTCTCGTTGGTGTTGCCCGGGATCAGCGGGTTCTGAGGCTCGGAGGCGTAGACGTTGAGCACGTTCGCGCCGCTCTTGGCGCTCGACGTGGAGCTGCTGTTGCTCGAGGAGCCGCAGCCGGCCACCAGGGTCGCGACGGCGCACACGGCCGCGGCGATCGCGAAGGCTTTCTTCTTCATCATTGATGTTCTCCTGTTCATCCTGCGGATGCGTGGTTCGCATCCGCCCGGTGCGCTGGAAAACGCACCGCAATGTGCAAGGGGGTCGCGCGCGGATCGCTCCGCGTACCACCCCCTTGCTGATCGCGGTCCATTGTGCCGCGTTCTGGAGACAGCACGTTACCAAATTATGGATATTCTGTGAATACAGACTGGGTTGTTTGCGTTAACGGAGGGATTTCGGGGGTGGGTCTGCTCCCGCAATATGCAGTGCCCGACACACTCAAGGCCGTTCGGCCAAGCCTACGGTCGGGCACTGCATATTGCGGGAGCAGACCCGCTCGGATAGGGCCTCTCCGTTGACGCAAACTGGGAGCGCGGGGGCTTTAAGCCCTTGGAAATGCTTGGGTGTAGCGGGCTTTGAGCTGTTCTATGGAGACGTGGGTGTAGCGCTGCGTGGTCTTGAGGGAGGCGTGGCCCAGCATCTCCTGGACCTCGCGCAGGTCCGCTCCCCCGTCGAGCAGATGGGTGGCCGCGGAATGTCTCAACGCATGAGGTCCAATATCTGGAACGCCCGCCCTTCTCGACTCCCTGTGGACCACCTCGCGGACGACCCGCTGGTTGATGCGGCCACCGCGCACGCCGAGGAAGAGGGCGGTTCGCGTATCGCCGGCACGCGCACCGTCATCGGATCCATGCAGGACCTGCGGACGCCCCTCCTCGATCCAGCGGATGAGCGCCCGGGCGGCTGGAGCGCCGAAGGGGACGACACGTTGTTTATTTCCCTTGCCGGTGACGCGCATCGTGCGGTTGGAGAAATCGACGTCATTCATGTCGAGGCCGACGAGTTCGGCGACGCGGATGCCCGTCGCGTACAGGGTCTCGAGCATCGCGGCGTCCCGCAGGCGGATGGCGGTTGGACGATTGTCCTTCGGCACCGTCTCGCCTGCATGAGTCGTCGGATCCCGTCCCTGTGCCTCGGCGTCGGCGTCATCCATCATCCGCGCGGCCTGCGCCTTGGTGAGCACCGTGGGCAGCACGGCGGGGATCTTCGGCGTCGCGAGAGCGGCGGCAGGGTCGGTCGCGATCACGCCGTGGTCATAGGCCCAGGAGAAGAACGAACGAACGGCTACGACCTTGCGCGCCATGCTGGAACGGGCGTGGGTGCGCGACTCGTGGGCCATCCAGCTGCGCAGATCGTCCGGCGTGATCTCCCTGAGATCGTTCACCCCGCGCAGGGCGAGGATGTGCAGACACTCGTCCACATCGGCCAGATACGCTCTGAGCGTATTGGCGCTCAGTCCCTTGTTCGCCTTGAGGAAGGTGGCGTAGGCGTTCAGGTGATCTTCGAGGCCGTGCCCGTCGGATCCGGCATCGGGAAAACGGTCATCAACACCCATACTTGCCCCTTTCCGCAGTGATTACGGCACCGGTCCGGTCAGATACCGGTCAGTTAGACTATAACCGTTCGGACAACAGGGGAACCCGGGCAACACAGCGGGCACTGAGGAAGGCGAAGGCACCATGGCACGGCATGCGGCGAAAGCAACGAAGGCAACGGGACGACGCAGCGCGAGAACGGTGACGGGATCGGGGATGATCCGACCCGCATCCGCTACGGCACAGACGGAACGCGGATCGCAGACGACGTCGTCCGGTCGCGACGTCAGCCCCGCCTCCGACGACACCGTCGTGGCCCGTGCGATCGATCTGACGAAGACGTACGGCGAGCGCGATTCGCAGGTCGTGGCGCTCGACCATGTGAACGTCGAGTTCACGCGCGGCGAGATGACCGCGATCATGGGCCCGTCCGGTTCGGGCAAGTCGACGCTGATGCACTGCATGGCAGGTCTCGATCAGCCGACGTCGGGCAAGGTGATCGTCGAGGGGCTTGAGGTGTCGTCGATGAACCAGCGTCAGCTGACGAAGCTGAGGCGTGAGCAGATCGGCTTCATCTTCCAGTCGTTCAATCTGGTGCCGACGCTCACGGCCGAGGAGAACATCCTCCTGCCGTTGCAGATCGCGAAGCGTCCGATCGACCGCGCATGGTTCGACAAAGTCGTCGACGTGGTCGGACTGCGACCGAGGCTCACGCACCGGCCGAGCCAGCTCTCCGGCGGCCAGCAGCAGCGCGTCGCGTGCGCCCGCGCGATCATGGCCCGTCCGGCGGTGATCTTCGCCGACGAGCCGACCGGCAATCTCGACTCGCGTTCCAGCAGGGAGGTGCTGGGCTTCCTCAAGGACTCCGTGCGCGAGTACGGGCAGACCATCGTGATGGTCACGCACGACCCGCGCGCCGCCTCGTACGCGGATCGCGTGCTCGTGCTCGCCGACGGGCGAATCACCCGCGATCTGAAGCACCCCAGCTATGAGGAGATCCTCGACGTGTTCGTCACGGAGGGCGACGAGGACGCGGCTCGCACGTCCGACGATGTCGCGACCGGCACGGAGGATCGCGCATGATCCGCATCGGTCTGCGTGACGCACGCGCGCATCTCCCCCGGTTCGTGATGTCGATCATCGCGATCGCATTGGGCGTGTCCTTCGTCGTCGGCTCGTTCTGCTTCCGCGAGATGATGAACGATCAGGTCGACCAGATGATGGGATCGAACACCGACCACGACGTGTACGTGCGCGGCACCGTGGAGAAGAAGGACGAATCGTCCGACCAATCATCCTCATCCGACTCGTCCGGCTCGTCGCTCAAGACGTACAACGACATCGACGACGCGCTGGTCGACGACGTCGCCGCGGTGGACGGCGTGAAGACCGCCGAGGTCACGTATTCGGTGTCGGGTTCGCTCGTGCTGGTCAGGAAGGACGGCAACGCGGTCTCCACGATGGGCTCGCCGACGATGGGCATCGGCCTGGCGAAGGGCACATGGCGTTCCGCGCATCTGACTCAAGGCCGTTGGGCGCGGAACGACGGCGAGATCGCCCTGCACGCGTTCGCCGCCGAGACGGCCGGACTCAAGGTCGGCGACACGACGAAGCTCGTCTACCCGTCGGGCCCGAAGGATGTGCGGGTCGTCGGCGTGTTCGACACGGACTCCTCGCAGGCGGGCGCGATCATCATCGGACTCGCGCCCGATGTGGCGAAATCCCTGTATCAGGAGAAGACCGGTGAAATCGGCACCACGCAGTACATCGGCGTGTACGGTTCGGCGAACGGCGGCGCACCGCTGAGCGACGAGCAGCAGCGGGAGCTCGCGGATCGTATCAATAAGGTGCTGCCCGCCGGCTCCAAGGCGACGGCCGTGACCGGCGACCAGCTGCGCGACGAGTATTCGCAGGCCATCAAGGACCAGCTCGGCTTCATCCAGCCGCTGATCCTGATCTTCGCGGTGATCGCCCTGTTCGTCGGTTCGTTCATCATCGCGAACACGTTCTCGATGATCGTGCGCGAGTCGATGCGCGGCTACGCGCTGCTGCGCTCGGTGGGCGCCTCCCCCGCACAGGTGTTCTCCACGGTGATCATCCAGGCGCTGCTGTTGGGCGTCGTCGGCTCGGCGGCCGGCATCGGGCTCGGCTGGGGCATGGTGAAGCTGATCGTCGCCGGCATGGCGCGCATGGGCACGCCGATGAGCGGTGCGGCCACCCCGAGCGTCACCGACATGCTCGCCGGGCTCGTGGTGGGCATTCTGGTCACGCTTGTCGGTGCCGCCTTGCCGGCCCGGCGCGCGGCGATGGCCCCGCCGATCCAGGCGATGAACGAGACCGTGAATCCGGAGAAGCCGGTGTGGCCGCGCGGCGTGACGGGATTGGTGATGATCGCGCTGGGCGTCATCTCGTGGATGTTCTGCGCGGCGATCGCCGCGGCAGGCGACGACGGCGACCCGACCCCGGTCGCGTTCCTCAACGATCTAGCCTCCCAGTACGGCACCGGCTGGCCGCTCGGCATCGGCGCCGGTCTCATCGTCATCGGCGTGATCGTGCTCGCCCCGGCGCTGGTCGGCCCGGTGGGCGCGGTGCTCGGCTGGATCCCCTCGCACGTATTCCCGGTGACCGGCCGCCTCGCCACGCGCAATCTGGCAAGGCAGAAGCGCCGCACGGCGAACACGGCGGCCTCCCTGTTCGTCGGCGTCGCGATCGTCAGCTGCCTCGGCGTGGTCGCCTCGTCGGCGAAGGCGTCGGTCGCGGGCATCGTCGACACGGGCCTGAAGTCCGATTTCACCGCGATGTCCGCGTCGTCGGGGCGCATCCCGGATGACGCGGTCACAGCGATCGAGGGCACCGAAGGCGTGGCGTCGGTATCGCGCAGCCGCATGCTCATGGGCGTGACGTATGGCACGGGAGACGACAAGACGCAGGCGATGACGTTCGCGGAACAGCCGTCTTTGTTCGCGAAGGTGTTCGCGCCCGTCACCAATTCCGGTGACGCCGATCGGGCGCTGCGCGCCGGCGAACTCGTCGTCGGGCTCACCGTGGCGCAGGACAACGGCTGGAAGGTCGGCGACACGGTCCGGGTCAACGGCAAACAGGTCGTCGTCGACGAGGAGGCGACCGCCAAGGCGCAGGCCGACTATCAGGCGCAGGTCCAGCAGCAGGTCGCCGGATTGCAGGCCGAGGCGCAGCGTCTGCTCGCCGCGGGCGACCGCGCTGGCGCGCAGGCCAAGTCGGCCGAGGCGCAGCAGGCCGCCGAGGACGCGCAGCACGTCGACCCGTCGACGCTCGTCAAGACGAAGACCGAGACCACGCATCGAGATGTGAAGGTCGGGGCGATCATCGAGAACTCCGTCTACCGTTCGATGGTGCTCATGAACGACTCGCTGGCCGAGAAGCTCGCCAACGACTACACGATGTTCACGATCATGCTGTTCATCAACGCCGACCACGGCGCGGACGTGACCGCGGTCAAGGAGCGGCTCGTCAAGGCGGTCAAGCCGTTCTACGTAATCACCGTGCAGGACCGCGACGAGTTCAAGTCGTCGATGAGCTCGATGGTCGACCAGATCCTCATCATCCTGTACGCGCTACTCGCCCTGTCGATCGTGATCGCCGTGTTCGGCATCGTGAACACTTTGGCGTTGAGCGTGTCGGAGCGCACGAGGGAGATCGGCCTGTTGCGGGCGATCGGTACGTCACGCGGTCAGGTGCGCGGCATGCTCGCGATCGAGGCGTCGCTGATCGCCGTGCTCGGCACGCTGCTCGGCCTCGTCGTCGGCGTCGGCGCGGGCGCGGTCATCCAGCGGGTGTACCAGTCCAACGGTCTGGAATGGCTCGCGGTGCCGTGGGACCAGCTGGGCGTGTTCCTCGCGCTGTCGATCGTCGTGGGCGTCATCGCCGCGCTGCCACCGGCGCGCCGCGCGCTGAAGGTCCCTGTCCTCGACGCCGTCGCCACCGACTGACTTGAAAAGGATTTCGAGAGAACCTGACGCTGGGACTCAGCCAGTGTCGGGTTCTCTCGGGATATGGGGTGTTTTCGAGAGAACCTGACGCTGAGAATCGGTGAGTGACGGTGCTTCTCGTGACGGTTCTTCTCGTGACGGTTCTTCTCGGAAGTCACGGTTTTCCCAAGAGCGGCCCGACGCGACTAGACACGTTTCACCGCCTTATGCAGCAGCCATGCGCTGATCGCGGCGACGGCGACGCCGACCGGAATCACGTAGGCGGCGAATCTCACCCCGTACAGCATCCATGTAGTCGGTATGGCTGCGTACAGGATCGGCACGTCCTCGAACATGCCGGAGCTGACTGTAAGTCCGGCGATAATGAAGAAACCGACGACGCTCCAAACGGCAACGGGATCGATCCAGAGCCGTAACACGAAGCACGCCGGAGCAAGAACGGCGGCGGTGAATGCAAGCATCAGAACAGTATGCAACGAAAGCGGCCGCCCATTGACGACGAATCCGATGGCAAGCCCGTACAGCAGGGTCAGACAGACGTTGACCGCGACGCCAAGCGCCAGCGACTTCAAGGTAAAACGAAGCAGGAGCCGGTCGTGGATGCTGAAGGAACGATACGAGCAGGGCACCCTAGCATGGGAGAAAACAAGGCCAGCCGAGGCTATGGGAATCGCCATCGCCATCGCAGTCTGCGCCACCGCACCCGTGTTCCCGTAACGCAGAAAGATCAGCGGAAGAACAAGCACGGCCATGAAGGCGAGCGTCGACCAGCGGATCAACGCCACGTATCCAATACGCAACAGGGATTTCATTTCTTTTCCGCTCCTTTGCAACGGAACCGGCTCAGCAGAGCATAGGCAGCCAAGAGCACCACAATCGGGACGACGACCACCACAGGACCGATGGGCGGCGGACTCGCCGCTTCCGCCGGCGACATCACGGTGCCGTTCAGGTTCAATCCGACGGCTCGCAGGGCATTGGCGACGTAGGGCGTCGCATAGTCGGGAAGGTCGCCCGGCAACAGGATCCACACATAGAAGAGGACACCTGAGACGATCCCGGCGGCCGTGGGATTGACGGCGATCTCGATGATCGAGTAGACCAGAGCGATCAGCAGGCTTTGCAATACGACGAAGCACAGGACCACACCTAGGTGCGGGGTCATTGCGGCGCCCGTCAGGATCATGATGGCGTCGAAGCCCAGAACGCTCAGCAGGTTCACGGCGGTCAGAACCAGCGCCCGGAATATGGCTCTGAGCGAACATGGTTTCCATGCGAAATACATCCGTGGGGGCAAGCCTCCGTAGTGTGCTTTCGAGACCCTGTCATCGCACATAAAGAGCAGCGCGAGACAGATCAGCGGCTGAGTGCCGGTGAAGAGGAAGCTGTACCCTCCAGTGATCGGGGTTCCGTTCGCCTCGCTGGAGATCCAC
This sequence comes from Bifidobacterium callitrichos, assembly GCF_008698085.1. Taxonomy (NCBI): domain Bacteria; kingdom Bacillati; phylum Actinomycetota; class Actinomycetes; order Bifidobacteriales; family Bifidobacteriaceae; genus Bifidobacterium; species Bifidobacterium callitrichos. The sequence continues at coordinate 66,502 of NZ_RZJP01000001.1, read as the reverse complement.
GCGCCCAGCAGGAGGGACGATACGGACCCGAGCACCGCGGCGAGGAAATACCATGCGCTCCAGTAATACATGACCAGCGCGCGAACAGGGGAAACGGCGTTCACGACCCTACCTCCCCTGATACAGATCCGCGAGGTTCACCCCGGTCAGATCCGTGATCTGCTCGGCCCGACCATGACGAATCAGAATGCACTCGTCCGGGACCCCCTGGATCTCGTGGAGCAGATGCGTGGAAATCACCACGCAGTTCCCCTTGTCCCGATAGGCGCGAAGCGTTTCGGACAAGGAAGCTATGCCATCGGGATCCAAGCCGTTCTGCGGCTCGTCCAGGAACAGGAACCTCGGACGCGGTAGAAGCGCGAGGCACAGCTCCAAACGCTCCTTCATGCCCGTCGAGTAATCCTTCGCCTTCCTCCCCTGCGCCGCACGGGCGATGCCCACACCATCCAACGCCGATTCCGGGTCCACGTCCAAGATAACTCAGGCACGATGTGAACCGGTTGTGTTCACGGTACGGGATTGTGTCACCGATGAGGATCTGCGACCATCATCCGTGGGAACGAAAGCCGTCTCGACGACGAAACAGGATTCAGCCCTACGAACGATGGACGGGGCGTCGTTCTCTTCCTAAGTATGGAATCACCACCCAGGCAGCCGGACCGGTTGCCGGATAAAAAAAGAACCCCCAGTGCATCACGGCTCAGTCAATGACCGTCCGGAGAGGCCCTTTGGGGGATTTCACAACTTATGCTAGTAGGCTATGAACTCACAGTCAAACGCAGCAGCTGCTTCCCTCTCACAGACCCCACGGAAAGGCAGTTCGCAGGAAAGAGCCTTACTCTCGTGCATCACCAACGAACGGCTTGCCTCTTATGATTCCGAGGCCCAACGACGTTCATGCCCGGCACTGCAGCTGTATCTGTGGGATCATGACATGGCCAGTGCCTGTATGGGTGACATCGCCATTCTCGAAGTCGCCCTGCGCAACCACATGGATCAGCAGTTGTCCATCATTGCCTTGGAACAAGCAAACACCAAGGACTGGTACATGGCGGGACTCCGCTTCGACGACCGTACTCAACGCCAGATTCGCGAGGCGTGGGGACATCTCACTATTCAGCAGAAGAAACGACACACTCATGGCCATCTTGTCGCGGCACTGACGTTCGGCTTCTGGCGTAAATTGTTGGAGAACGGCGGTGCCATCCGTGCACATTGGCCGGACGAAGACAGCGCCGACTACGAGAACGACTTCTGGCGAAAGGGCATTGTCAAGGCCTTCCCCGGCGGGCGACGTCATGCCTTGGATGCGAACGCCAAATGGACAAGGAACTACGCGCTGGCCATTGTCAAGACCGTGCACGCCCTGCGCAACCGTGTCGCCCATCACGAGCCTCTCGTCAATGGCATCCCGCTTCCTGGCGAGAATCGGCGCATCGCACTGGCGGAGGCCGTGCAGGCATGCTTCGATCTGGCGATGATCATGGACCGGGATCCGTACGCATGGCTGATGGATAACAGCAAGATGAAGTTCGTGCTCGAATATGAGCCGCAGTCATTGGCAGCATTCTCGCAATAGACACCGAAACAGGAGACATCAGCCTCACGCCCGTCCACATCCCCTCCGGCAAAAGCACCGACAGCATCCTCTTCCTACCCATTACCCCGGCCTGTGCGATGGGGATTTGACAGGCCCCCGAGGAGTCCCTTGAGCCGCCAGACGCGACAGCACTGCCCCCTGTTGTGTCCGTTACTTCTCTCGTCCGCTCCGTCCGCCTGTCTCGGGGGATTCAGCGTGAAACACGTGGGGGAATCGTGTCGAGTCCCCCGGGTTCGTGGGATTCAGCGCGGTTGCGGATGGTTTCGTCGTTGAGTCCCGCGACTTGAACGCCCGCCCCGCGACCGACTGTCGATCGTGAAATGGAAATCATTGGAATTCCGCCGTTGTGCGGCGACGCTGACAGGTCGTCTCCGGTCCGATGCCGGTATGGGAGGGCGTTGCCGCGGGACCCAGCGTGAGAATCGCGGGGAATCGCTCTGATTCCCCCGGACTTGCGGGATTCAGGTGCGGAATCGGCTTTGGCTGCGCTGAATCCCCGCAGGCCGCGGTTTCCTCAAGACCGGCCCAACGCTTCCGGCGTGGCGTCCGGGACGAGGTACAGTTAGAGAGAAGTGACGACAGGCGGACACGGTGGTCCGCCGTCGGTTCGTTCGTTGATCCGTATGGGTCTTACGTGGGGAGGAAATATGGCATTGCCGCAGTCGATTCCGAACGGCGCACGCATCGTCGTGCGCGTCATCGAGGGCGTGGATCCGGCCGATGGGCGCACGAAGTTCCGCGATTATGTGGGGCATGTGCTCTCGTGGGACGGTCGCACGCTCGAACTGTCACGGGACGCGGCCGCGAACGGCTCGCGCCCGAAACAGCATGTGATGATCGATGCCGACACCATCGCCACGCTGAAGCCGGTGCCGGAGCGCCCCAAGCCACGGCCGTAGACGACCCTACAGCGCAGAACGCAGCTGGACGCGGACCGTGTGCGGCCCCGCGAGCGCGATGATGTGCTCGCCGCGGCGGGCCGAGTCCAGCAGGTCCGTCTGCCAGTGTTCCGGGGTGAAGTCGACGAGTCGCTCCTCGTAGGCGAGCTCGCCGGAAGCGCCATCCGCGCCATCCCCCTGCGACGCGATGGCGCGCTGACGTGCCTTGTAGTCGCGGAACGGTTGGCCTTCGGCGAAGAACGCCTTCATCGCGGCCGCATGCGGATCGGCCGCCCCCACCGGCACGGCGGCGGCCCGTTCGGCGTGAAGCAGGTCCGCGACGGCGGTGAGGCGCGCGGCCATGTCGCGCAGCAGCCCTTCGACGTTGGCCGCGTCCTCCTCGACCATCGCGCGCGTGCGGTCCGGGTCGGTCAGGGCGACGCGGGTCATATCGCGCCAGCTGCCGGCGGCGAGCGCGGCGGCGACGTTACGGTTCGTGTCGGCGGTGAGCTCGTTGATGAGGGCCGTGGCGACAACGTGCGGCATGTGGCTGATCATCGCGGCGGCCTTGTCGTGCGTGTCGTCGTCGAGGACGATCACGCGGTTGCCGACGCCGTCGACGATGAGTCGTGCGACGGCGAGGAACCGGTTGAAATCGGTGTCAGGGGTCACGGTGATCGCCCATAGGGCGTCGTCGTAGAGGCTCGGGTCGGCCGCCGTCCAGCCGGACAGTTCGTTGCCGGCCATCGGGTGCGCGCCGACGTAGCACTCCCCCAGTCCGGCCTCCTCGACCTGATCGCGCACCATGCCCTTGACGCTGCCCACGTCCGTGAGGGTGATGTCCGGCGCGGCGTCGAGCAGGGGCTTCAATTCGGCGAGGATCGTGGGCATGGCCTTGAGCGGGTTGCACAGGACGATCACATCCGGGCGGACCTCGACGAGGTCGGCGAGTGTCGGCATGCATCGGATGCCGGCCCGTTCAGCGTCTGCATACGGGTGCGGGCGGTGGTTCCACGCGACGACGTCGACGCCGCGGTCGACGAGTCGGCGGGCGAGGGAGCCGCCGATCAGCCCCATGCCGACGATGCCGACGGTCATCGAGATCTCTCCCCCAGTCAGCTTCGCTGACAGCCCCCTCGTCAGAGGGGGCCGAACATCCGCACGCTTGCTCGTGCCTGTTTCGTTCTTCCCTACCACAGCAGTTCCCTTTCCACGGCGGCGGCCGTCTGCCAGTCGCGTTCGATGCGCATCGCGTCGAGATGCACGCCGCCCTGGGGCAGCATCCATGCGTCGACCGGTGGGTTGGGCCTCTCGCGCCTCGGATACACGGCGAGGGTCTTGAGCCAGATGCCGTGCGTGGCGAGCGTTTCGAGCACCTCGCGGAACCGCGGCTCCCATGGGGCGGCGTCGAGCGTGTCGATGAAACTGTAGGTGCCGTCGTGGCCCTTGATGGGCCGGGACATGAAGCTGGTCATGTTGAGTCCCGCGTCACGCAGGATGTCGAGCACGTTGGCGACGACGCCCGGACCGGTGACGAGTGGAATGAATGTGATGATGGTTTCGAACTCCCCGGTGCCGTGCTTACGGAACCTCGAGGACAGGTCGCGTACGTCGTCGCGCCGGGCGAGGACTAGGAATTCTGTGCGGGCGCCGTCGAAGTCCTGCACGCGTTCGGCGAGCGTGTCGAGACCGTACAGGTCGCCGCAGATGCGCGGGCCGAATGCGATGCGTCCCGGCTTCAGGTCGCGGCATGCGGCGGCGTTGGAGGATGCGGGGACCGCCCTGAGATGATATTCGGCGATGAAGCGTTTGCACTGCGCGAGCCCGTGTGAGTGTGCGGAGACGATGACGGGTTCGTCTCCCCCATGCCCGTTCAGCGGATCGTCGCCCGCCACGGCGAACGCGTCGAAGGCGACGTCGACGCCCACGCGCGCGAATCCGGCGAGATCGGTCGAGTCGATCAGGGCGTCGAGGTTCGGCACCACGTACCCTTCGACGTTATTCTCCCATGCGATGACGCCCCAGCCGCGCCCCTGCTGGACGGCGTCGATGATGGCCGGGACGTCGGACAGGGCGGTCAGCGTGATCTCGCCGTCATCGTCTCCGTCGCCGCCGACGTACGGTCGCAGCTGATCGGCGGCCTCCATCGCCGCCTGATGGGTGAAGGTGCCTTCCGGCCCCAGATAGAACAGTTCCTTACATGCCATAGGCTCCTACTGTAGCGGCCGTGGGGTCGGACAGGCCGACCCCACGCGCACATCGTGGAACTGATTGGCGAATGTACGGATGCGCGCTCAGGAGCGCAGCAGGATCTCCGCGAGCGCTCCGGACACCGCTTCGGGCATGTCGCTCACCCAGAAGTCGTTGTCGTAGCGGGGGCCGCGGTTCATGGTCCGCATCGCGTCGAGCGCGTGCACGCCCAGTTCCCTGACCGCGTTCAGTGCGAGCTCCTTGGTGCGGTAGCGCATCTGGGCGTGCAGGAGCAGATCCATGACGTCCGATTCGATCGGGTTGTCGGCGATGGCGAGGCCGTCGGGGATCGTGATGCGCAGACCAGCCTGCGAGGAGACGTCGGGCACACGCACCGACAGGCTCATCGTCGCCTCGTCGTATGTCACGTCCGGCGTGCCGTCGCACGGCTGCCCGCCGCAGTACACCTGCACGTCGGCGGCCGACACCGGCGCGACGCCGCGGAACACGATGGTCCACTCGCGCCTGTCCGGAACGACATCCGCATCACCCGACACCGGGGCGATGGACAGACTGCTCGACATGCGAGGGCCGTTCCCGGGCGCTTCCTCGCAGTCATCGGCGTCACGCCATGTGAACGACATCGAGGTCCTTGCGGCGGCCGAATCCCGCGTGCCGTCGTCCTCACGCAACGTGAACGCACCGTCGGCTCCGGGGAAGACGACCACCTCCAGGGCGTTCGGATTGCCGACCGAGTTCACCGCGGGGTCGCCGGCGTCCGCCACCCTCTGCAACGGCACGATGCCGCCGGCCTTGGCGAACACGGGGATCCGGTCGATGCCACGCCACGCCTCGAGCCGTCGTCCGACGCCCGAGACCGTATGCGAGACATATCGGCGTCCGTCGAAGAAGTCGAACCATTCGCCGTCGGGCAGCCACACCTCGGCGCGGCCGCGTTGCGCCGCACGGTCGTTCGCCTCGACGATCGGGGCGACGATCAGCTCGGTGCCGAATCGGAACTCGTTCGGCACCTCGTATGCGTTGGCGGTGTCGGGCGACTGCCAGTACATCGGTTCCACCAGTGGCCTGCCGTCATGCGCCGCACGCCAGTCCATCGTGTACAGGTAGGGCAGCATCGCATGTCGCAGCCGCAGCATACCGGTCATCGATTCGCGCACGGCGGGCTCGAAGTTCCACGGCTCCTTGCCGGCAAACGGCAACTTGGAGGAATGCAGACGGTTGATCGGGCTGAACGTGCCGAGCTGGTACCAGCGGGCCTCGAGCTCCTCGTCACGGTAGCCGAACATATGGCCGCCGATGTCATGACTCCACCACCCGTAGCCGATGTTCGAGGCGGTGGCGGTGAAGTACGGCTGGAACCTGAGCGATTCCCAGGTCACGATCGTGTCCCCGGAGAAGCCGACCGGGTACCGGTGCGATCCGGGGCCCGCGTATCGGGAGAAGGTGATCGGCCAGCGGCCGTCTCGACCGGAGTCGAGGTAGTGCATGTGGTTGAGCATCCACAGCGGGTCGAGGCCCTTCTGACGGGTGACGCCGCCCTGCTGCCAGTCGATCCACCAGAAGTCGACGCCCTCGTCCTCCAGCGCGTGATGCATGGCGAAGTACGCATCCATGTAGTCCGGACTGGTCAGGTCGCATTCGATGCTCTCACCGCTCGCCGGATCGATGCCGACGCGCTTGGCGACTGCCGGATAGGCGTCCTCGTACGCGCGCACGCCGTCGCGCGGGTGCACGTTGAGCGTGGTCTTGAGTCCGCGCTCGTGCAGGGATTCGAGGAACGCCGGCGGATCGGGGAACAGTTTGCGGTTCCATGTGTATCCGGTCCATCCGGAACCGTATTTCGGGTCGACGTCGTCGACCAGATGCCAGTCCATGTCGATCACGGACGTGGTGAACGGGATGCCTTCGCGCTTGAACCGGTCCATGAGGTTCAGGTAGCTTTCCTGCGTGTACCGGTAGTAGCGGCTCCACCAGTTGCCGAGCGCCCATCGCGGCAGCAGCGGCGTGGGGCCGGTGAGCCGGTAGAAGTCGTGTACGGCCTCGATGTAGCGGTGCCCGTAGCCGAAGAAGTACAGGTCCGTCTCCCCGTTTGTGCGAGGCTCGACCCAACTGCCGAACGGATTGCGTTTGCCGTCGACCTCGTCCGCCTCGACGATGATGTTGGACTTCGAGTCGTCGATCACGGCCCAGCCGTCGCGGGAGATGACGCCGTCGCCGAGCGGGATCTCGCCGTCGGCCTCGTCGAGCGTGCGGGCGGTGCCCTTGAGGTTGCCGCTCTGCGCGTCGCCGTAATGCCACGTGTTGAACTGGGTGTCGGAGACGCCCTTGACCACGACGCTCAATCCCTCCTTGCTGAAGGGACGCCTGTCGTAGGTGATGTACAGCGAATCGGTGTCGATGATGACCCGGCCGTCGCGTTCGGTGAGCGTGTAGCGCACGTCCTCGCCGAGATCGCGGTTGAGCACGGTCTGGGTCGGACGGTCCTCGAACACGCCGTCGTCCGACCATTCGAAGCGGACGAGCGATGCGGTGATCATCGTGATGCGCCAGCGGTCGCCGCGGATGACGGAGTCGGCGCGCGCGAGCGGCTTCGCATCGACCTTGAAGTCCTTCGGATCGGGAGACTGCGTGTCCAAGCCGGTTTGCGGCGCGATATGCGATGCTGTCATGGTCGTTGTCCTTTCACTTGCCGGAACCGGTGGCGATGCCGGCGATGAACTGCTTCTGGAAGCACATGTACACGATAACCACCGGGATGATCGCCACCGAGGTGGCCGCGAACAGTCCGCCGTAGTCGGTGCCGTACTGGCCGGAGAACATCTTGAGGCCGACCGACAGCAGCTGCTTGTCGTCGTCGGTGATCATGAGGAACGGCCACAGGTAGTCCTCCCAGTTCCACAGGAACGTGAAGATCGCGAGCGCGGCGATGGAGTTGCGGCTCATCGGCAGCACGACCTGATGGAAGATGCGCCAGTCGCTGGCGCCGTCGAGACGCGCCGCCTCGATGATCTCGTCGGAGATGCCTCCGATGGACTGGCGGAACAGGAACACGCCGAATCCGGAGACCAGTCCGGGGATGATGAGCGCACGGTAGGTGTCGAGCCAGCCGAACTGGACCATCATGTCGTACTGCGGGATGATGGTGACGGCCCACGGCAGCATCATGGTGGCGAGCACCATGCCGAACAGCAGGTTGCGTCCGCGGAAGTGCAGCTTGGAGAACACGTAGCCGAACACGGCGCTGATGTAGATGATGAGCAGGGTCTTGAGGCTGGCCACGAACAGGGAGTTCGCGAACAGACGCAGGAAGTTGAACTTGTCCTGAATGTTGATGTAGTTGTCGATCGTGCTGGGCGTGGGGAACACGCCGCCGGTGAGCTTGACGATCTCGCTGTTGGGCGCGAACGAGGAGACCAGCATCCAGATGAACGGGATGATGGTGACGGCCGCGAGCACGAACAGCAGCGCGGTGACGATGACCGATGCGATGGTGTTCTTCTTCATCGTGATTCCTCCAGATTGTCGCCGGACGCCTTGAACATGAACAGGGTGAGCACGCCGGTCAGTGCGAACAGGATGACGCTCATCGCGGAGGCGACGCCGAAGTTGTACTTCTGGAACGCCTGGTCGTAGATGAGGTAGCTGATGGTGTAGGTGTCGGTGCCCGGTCCGCCACCGGTCATCACGAGGATCTGCACGTAGGCCTGCAGGTAGCTGATGAGCGAGGTGATGACGATGAGCAGCGTGGTCGGGCGCAGCAGCGGCAGGGTGATCGAGCGGAACGTCTGCCATTTGTTGGCGCCGTCGAGGGAGACGGCCTCGTAGACGTCCTTCGGCAGGGACATGATGCCGCCCATGTACAGGACGGTGGCGTAGCCGAAGTCTTTCCAGATGGTCATGATGATGATCGCCGGCATGGCCCACTTGGAGTCGTTGAGCCAGCTGATGTCGAGGCCGGTGATCTTGTCGATCATGCCGAATTGCGGGTCGAACATCCACATCCAGACGAACGAGACGGCCACGAGCGGTGTGATGGTGGGCATGTAGAACAGACCGCGCAGCGAGTCCTTCGCCTTGACGAGTCTGGAGGTCAGGAACATGGCGAGCGCCAGACCGATGACCACGCGGAACAGGATCGAGAAGAAGGAGAACACGGCGGTGTTCCAGATCGACTTCCAGAACAGGGAGTCGGTGAGCACCTGGGTGAAGTTGTCCAGACCGACCCAGTTGTAGGTGTCGGTCAGCGGATTCCATTCATGCAGGCTGCCGGCGAACGCCTTGAAGATCGGGTAGGCCATGAACACCGCGAAGTACGCGATGAGAAGCACCACGGACACGTTGCGCATGGACAGGATGTCGCCAAGCGCAAGGTGCCTGCGTGCCGGCATCGAGGTTGTGCGTCGTGACTTGGATGTGGTCGTTGACATTGCCATGTCTCCTTTTCAGTCCTGCTTGGCTTCGTCGTAGTGCTGGTACATGCGTTCCAGCGAGACGAAGTCGCTGTTCTTCATGTCGGTTTCGATCTGGGCCTGCGCGGCGGCTACCGCCTTGGCGATCGGCTGATGGTTCTGGAAGACGTTCTGGAAGGCGATCTTGGGGCTGCTTTCCAGCGTGGAGGGCGTCGGGCCGGGCCAGATCAGACGGTCGAGTCGGGGTTTGATCGCCGCCATGACCGGATTGGAGAGGATGTCGGGATCGTCCTGCAGTGATTTCTTGCCGGGGAAGGAGTTCTGCAGTTTGACCGCGGTGCGCACGTAGTCGTCGCCGGCGAGCATGAAGCGGATCACGTCCTGGGCGACCGCGCGCTGCTCGGCGCTCTGGTGCTTGTTGATGCCGGGCGTGGATTCGCCGTTGTACCTGTCGTAAGCGAACGGCACGTCCCTGGTGAAGGTCGGCGTCGGGAAGACGCCGTAGTCGATGTCCGGGTACTTGGTGTCGAGCGTGCCCTGCAGCGCGCCCCACGCGTAGATCATCGCGGTCTGGCCGTTGCCGAAGCTCTGTTCGGAGTTGTCTCCGAACTTGACGGAGCCGACCTTGTCCTTCTCGTACAGGTCAAGGAGGAACTGGAGGTTCTCGCGCGTGGCCTCGCTGTCGTAGTTGGCCTTCGTACCGGACTTGTCGAACATGAGCGTGCCGCGCTGGTAGTTGAGCCCCTGCCACAGGCCGTCGTAGCGGCCGTCGCCGTTCATGTTGAATCCGGCCTGCACCATCTTGCCGCCGTCGAATTTCGTGAGCTTCCTGGCGACTTCGGCGAACTCGTCCCATGTGGTGGGGATGTCGGCGTCGGTCAGTCCGGCCTCCTTCCACAGGGTCTTGTTGTAGTAGATGTTGCCGGTGTTGATCACGGAGTCGATGTAGTCGACCTGGCCGTCGACCACGTGGGTCTCGACGTTCGTGTAGTCGGCCTCGAGATCGTCGAGGTCGATGTCGTAGGCCTCCATATGCGGACGGAGCAGCGCATCCTGCGAGTTGTGCACGTTGAACAGGACCGGTGCGTTCCTGTTGCCCTTGAGCGAGAGCGGCGTCTTGACCCAGTAGTCGCTCCATGCGACCTGCGAGATCTTGAACGTGACGTTGGGGTGGATCTTCTCGTATTCATGAAGCATGGTGACGACCGGATCGGTGCTGCCGTCGCCCCAGGTCCAGTATCCGAGTTCGATGGGCTGGCCGTCGTTGACCAGATGGTTGGGATCGTATTTCAAGTGCTGTCCGAGCACCTCAAGCCCCTTGTCGGCCTTGGTGTCGATCACGCCCGACGTGCTGTTCGCACTGCAACCGTTTACACCTGCCAACAGGGCGACAGTGGCAGTCAGTGCAGCCAGCGGTTTTCTGACGTTCATTACTCCCTTACCTCCTCGTAAGCTGCGATGGGCATGGCTTTACGATAGCGAGATCAAACCGGTTCGGCAACTGCATTGCAACAAGATGTAAACCGTTACATTTGTAAACCGTTGCAAAATCATCTATGTGCACGCTAACAAGCTATTTTCCACCGGCGTGTCGTATATGCAATCATTTACATTCATGGTGAGTTCCATGCGATATTGACGTACAATGTCAGGCAGCGGCGGGACGGACACGACGTCCGCCCCATACCCCACGCCCGCAACCGACTGCACCATCGCATACGCCAAGGAGATCGCCATGAAGCCCAACATCGAGGACGTCGCCGAAAGGGCGGGGGTATCGACCGCGACGGTGTCGAGAGCGTTCTCCAAACCCGATCTCGTCTCGGAGAAGACCCGCGCCAAGGTCATGAAGGTGGCCGACGAACTTGGATTCTCCGTGTCACGCACGGCGGGAGTACTGCGCTCGGGCAGATCACGCCGCATCGCGCTGCTCGTCGGAGGGCCGAGGATCGAATGGTTCACGGCCGGACTGATCGAGGGACTCAACGCGGTATTCCGTGACGCCGGCTACGATCTGGTCGTCTACCCCATCGGCTCGGGCCAGGCGAGGCACGCATTCTTCGAGGACCTGCCCGTCTCCGGCAATGCGGACGCGGTCGTCATATCATCCTTCGCCGCCAGCCCCGAGGAGATCCAACGACTGCGCAGCGCCATGCGCATCCCCCTGATCGGCATCAACGTGACCGGCGAGGGGTTCGACGCCTCCACCGGCATCGACGACCGCCTCGGCATCCGCCTCATCGTACGGCATCTGGCGCAACTCGGACATCGCAACCTGCTGTACATGTACGAGGACTTCCACAACACCCTCGGATTCAGCTCGCTCAACCGCATCAGCGGATTCCGCGAGGCCTGCGAGCATCTCCCCGGCGTCACCGGACGCATCGTCTCCACCCGGCCGGGAGACAACATGCTCGACGCCATGGCCTCCGAGCTGCACGCATACGACGACCCGCCCACCGCCGTATGCTTCCACCAGGACTCGATGGCGATACCACTGCTGCTCAATCTGCGCCGCTACGGGCTGAGCGTACCCGACGATCTGTCGATCACGGGATTCGACGACAGCACCTTCTCGGCCGCGGCCGGCCTGACCACCATCAGACAGGACCCATACGCCATGGCCGTGGCAGCCGCGCACAAGACGCTCGATCTCATCGAAGGTCGAACACCTAAGACGCCATACGAGACATTCCCCGTACGGCTCGTCGTACGATCGACAACCGCGGCACCGGCCCGTCACTGACAGCCGGGCGGACGACCGGGAATCCTCAGGAAACCCTTCTCGGCGGGATCACGAACCAGCGGGCGGGAAGGACGAGCAGAAGCACCTGCAGCGCGATCACGCCGTAGAGCCAGATGTAGCCGGCATGCTGACTCATGAACGGCACTTCGGCGCCAAATCCGGCGACGGTGAGCACATCCCCGCCGGGGCCGCCGACGATGGCAAGACCCCATGCCACGGTGGACGAGACGGTCAGGTGCAAACCGATGCCGACAGCCCCCTGACGCGCGCGTGCGGCGTAGGTGGACAGGCCGACGATGAGGAACGCGAGCACGAGACCGTAGGGGATGTTCATCGACGCGCCCATGCGATGCGCGAACGTGCCGACGAACGCCGAACCGGCGCCGGCGGCCACCGTGACCAGCGATCGGCCGAGAGGGCCGAACCGGTGCGACCACGGCATCAGGGATACATCCCGACGAGTCGACGACGGGACCGTCTTCGACTTCGTGCCAAGGGCCTGACCTGCCTTCCGATCAGTATTCGAACCATGTCGGCGTTGCGGTTGCTGCTTCATACCGGATCACTGTACCCGCCGCCCCGACGAACCGGTGTCACGGGATGCCACGTGCGTTCTCTCCCCAGTCGGCTTCGCCGGCAGCCCCCTCGTCGGAGGAAACCAACCGAAGAGGGGGCCAACCGATCTTACGAATGTGACGAAGACGACATTTTTCGTTTTTCCGGCCGCCGTCCACCCGTACGCAACCTGCGACGCGCCTACTGATTGCTTGGCTCTTGCCAAACCCGCAAACACTACATCTAGTGGCGACACGCTCGACATGCCACAACCGATAGCGTTTTCAATCAAATGACATGGATGTAATCTATATCCCCAGCAAGCGCGCATGACGCTTTCACGCGAATAGCGCCAAGCCACAACCACCCCAGCTACGGGATTCCATCGGACCCCGCATCCAACGAGCATCAGACAAGGAACAGCCATGACCGTCACCGTGTTCACCAAGCCCCGCTGCCCGCAGTGCGACGCCACCAAGCGTCAGCTCACCAAGCTCGGCGTGCCCTTCGACACCGTTGACCTGTCCGAGAACCCGTCCACCCTGGAGCAGCTGCAGGCCGCCGGCTTCCGCCAGGCCCCGGTCGTCATCACCCCCGACAACTCGTGGACCGGCTACCGCCCCGATCTGATCAAGGAGCTCGCCAAGTCGCAGGCCACCGTCGCCGCGTGAGCGTGAGGACCGACCGTTCGATGTCCTTCACACCGAAGATCAGCACCAGCGCGGCCGGCACGCGCGGCGAGGCCGACGCATACGGCGTCGGCGGACAGCCGACCGCAGCCCGTGCGCCGAAGAGCGCGCCGATCGCCATGCACGCCGACCCGACGCCCGCAAGCGACGACACCACCCCCAGCGTCCCGGAGACCGCCGCGACGGGCGGCGCCGGCAAGTCCATCGGAGCATTGGTGTACTTCTCCTCCGCATCGGAGAACACATCCCGATTCGTCGCCGGACTGAAGCTGTCCGAACTGGGCGTCAACGTCTACCGCATTCCGCTCAAGCTCGGTCAGCCCGCACTGCAGGTACGCGAACCGTATCTGCTCATGGTGCCCACCTACGGCGGCGGAGACGCTCGCAAGGCCGTGCCGGTGCAGGTGAAGAAGTTCCTCAACAATGCGGCGAACCGCGCATGGATCCGCGGCGTCATCGCCTCGGGCAACACGAACTTCGGCTCCGCGTACGCCGCCGCCGGCGACATCATCGCCGCGAAATGCCGCGTGCCCTACCTGTATCGCTTCGAACTGATGGGCACCCGCGAGGACACGCGCAAGGTGCGCGAGGGTATCGCCCGCTTCTTCCGCGAACGGAACGCCACGGCGCGCTGATCTCCGCGCGCCTCCACGCCTTCACTAACCCACTCGACCAATCGACCACCGACCATAGGACAGCCATCTACATGACCACCACCTACGATCCCTCCACCGATTACCATGCGCTCAACGCGATGCTCAACCTCTACGACGAGCACGGCCTCATCCAGTTCGGCAAGGACAAGGAGGCGGAGCGCGCGTACGTCGCCTCCGAGATCGAACCGAACACGATGAGGTTCGACTCCACCGCCGAGCGCCTCGACTACCTCATCGGACACCAGTACTACGACGGCGACGTGTTCGCCCGCTACTCCCCCGAATTCCTCGACGCGTTCTACCAGCACGCCCAATCGAGCGGATTCGAGTTCGAGACGTTCCTCGGCGCGTTCAAGTTCTTCCGCTCCTACGCGTTGAAGTCGTTCGACGGCAAGACGTACCTCGAGGACTTCCCGCAGCGCTGCGCCGCCGTGGCGCTCGATCTCGCCGCCGGCGACGAGCATGCCGCCGAACGCTACCTCGACGAGATGCTCGCCGGCCGCTTCCAGCCGGCCACGCCGACGTTCCTCAACCTTGGCAAGGCGCAGCGCGGCGAGCCGGTCAGCTGCTTCCTCGTGCGCATCGAGGACAACATGGAGTCGATCTCGCGCGGCATCAACGCGGCCCTGCAGCTGTCCAAGCGCGGCGGCGGCGTGGCCCTGCTGCTGTCGAACCTCAGGGAGCTCGGCGCGCCGATCAAGCACATCGAGAACCAGTCCAGCGGCGTCGTGCCGGTCATGAAGCTTCTGGAGGACTCGTTCTCCTACGCGAACCAGCTCGGCGCGCGTCAGGGCGCCGGCGCCGTGTACCTGAACGCCCATCACCCCGACATCATGCGTTTCCTCGACACCAAGCGCGAGAACGCCGACGAGAAGATCCGCATCAAGTCGCTCGCCCTGGGCGTCGTCGTGCCGGACATCACATTCGAACTGGCCAAGCGCAAGGAGCAGATGGCTCTGTTCAGCCCGTACGACGTCGAACGCGTCTACGGCAAGCCGTTCGCCGACATCTCGGTGAGCGAGCACTATGACGAGATGCTCGCCGACGAGCGCATCAGCAAGACGTACATCGACGCGAGGAAGTTCTTCACGACGCTCGCCGAGCTCCAGTTCGAATCCGGATACCCGTACATCGTGTTCGAGGACACCGTCAACCGCGCCAACCCGATCGACGGCCGCGTGACCATGTCGAACCTGTGCTCGGAGATCCTGCAGGTGCAGGAGCCGAGCACGTACGCGGAGGACCTGTCCTACACGCATGTGGGCCGCGACGTGTCCTGCAACCTCGGTTCGCTCAACATCGCCAAGGCGATGGACGGCGGCCTCGCCGACACGGTCGAGACGGCAATCCACGCGCTGACCGCCGTGGCCGAACACACGAGCATCGACGCGGTGCCCTCCATCCGCCGCGCCAACGAGGAGGGCCACGCGATCGGCCTCGGCCAGATGAACCTGCACGGCTTCCTCGCACGCGAGGGCATCATGTACGGCTCCGACGAAGCGCTCGACTTCACCGACATGTACTTCATGACCGTCGCCTACCACGCCTACAAGGCCTCGCACGAGCTGGCCGTCCGCCATGGCAAGGCGTTCGTCGGCTTCGAACGCTCCGACTACGCCAAGCCCGCCGGTCAAGGCAACTACTTCGACAAGTACACGGATGGCCGCCGTTCGATCGAACCGCGCACCGAACGCGTGCGCGAGCTGTTCGCACGTTTCGGCGTCGCCATCCCGACCGTCGCCGACTGGCAGGCGCTGCGCGACGAGATCCTCGCCGACGGCATCTACAACCAGAACCTGCAGGCCGTGCCGCCGACCGGATCGATCTCGTACATCAACCACTCCACGTCGTCGATCCACCCGATCGCCTCGAAGATCGAGATCCGCAAGGAAGGCAAGATCGGCCGCATGTACTACCCGGCGCCGTACATGACGAACGACAACCTCGAGTACTTCAAGGACGCCTACGAGATCGGATGGCAGGCGATCGTCGACACGTACGCCGAGGCCACGCAGCACGTCGATCAGGGCCTGTCCCTGACGCTGTTCTTCCCCGACACGGCCACCACGCGCGACGTGAACAAGGCGCAGATCTACGCCTGGCGCAAGGCTATCAAGACCCTCTACTACATCCGCATCCGCCAGCAGGCCCTCGAAGGCACCGAAGTGGCCGGCTGCGTGTCGTGCATGCTGTAAGGACAATATGTCACCGATGATCTACCGCATGATCCTGCGTCTGACGGCGCCGGAGGAGTACGCGGACAAATACGGCGAACACGACGACGACAACGCAAACGAGTAAATACAGGAAACGAGGAACGAATATGGCACCGATCTCCGTACCGCGCAAGCCGCTCAAGCTCATCGACCGCGTCAGCGCGATCAACTGGAACCGTCTCGAGGACGACAAGGACCTCGAGGTGTGGGACCGTCTGACCGGCAACTTCTGGCTGCCGGAGAAGGTTCCGGTCTCGAACGACATCCCCAGCTGGCAATCGATGAGCGAGGAGGAGCACACGCTCACGATGCGCGTGTTCACCGGTCTCACGCTGCTCGACACGATCCAGGGCACGGTCGGCGCGGTCTCGCTGATCCCCGACGCGCTCACCCCGCACGAGGAGGCCGTGTACACGAACATCGCGTTCATGGAGTCCGTGCATGCGAAGAGCTACTCGTCGATCTTCTCGACGCTGTGCTCCACCGAGCAGATCGACGCCGCGTTCTCGTGGAGCGAGGAGAACGAGTACCTGCAGAAGAAGGCGCAGATCGTCCTCGACTACTACGAGGGCGACAGCCCCCTGAAGCGCAAGGTCGCCTCCACGCTGCTGGAGTCGTTCCTGTTCTATTCGGGCTTCTACCTGCCGATGTACTTCTCGAGCCATGCGAAGCTGACGAACACGGCCGACGTGATCCGACTCATCATCCGCGACGAGGCCGTGCACGGCTACTACATCGGCTACAAGTACCAGCGTGGTCTCGAACTCGTGAACGAGGCGAAGCGCGAGGAGATGCGCGAGTACACGTACGAGCTGCTCAACGAGCTGTACGACAACGAGGTGGAGTACACCGAGTCGCTGTATGCGGGCGTGGGCCTGGTCGAGGACGTGGAGAAGTTCCTGCGCTACAACGGCAACAAGGCGCTGATGAACCTCGGCTACCCGGCGCTGTTCCCGGCCGAGATCTGCGATGTGAATCCGGCGATCATCGCGTCCCTCTCCCCCAACGCTGACGAGAACCACGACTTCTTCTCCGGCTCCGGCTCCTCCTACGTGATGGGCAAGGCCGAGGAGACCGACGACGAGGACTGGGACTTCTGAATCGGTGACGCGCCCTCCGCATCGGACGTTCGGATGCGGGGGGCGAGTCACAACGTGGTTCCCGGCGTCTTTTCGATACGTTGTGACGATTTCCGCTGTCACAACTCACCCGAATCATCGTGAATCGCACGTTGTGACAAGAACGCCGGCCCAACGGCGTAAGACGACGGAGAGACGATGGGGAGCTGGTCGGCGGAAAGCCTGAAATTCCGCCATTCTGTCGATCCCCTTTGTCATGTGATCGCACGCGCCGCCAACGATCCGTGTCACAACACGCGAAGATCGCCGGGAATCGTACGTTGTGACAGCTTTTCTTGTCACAACGTACCCGAATCGGCGTGGATCTGCACGTTGTGACAGCACGTTGTGACAATCACCGAACAATCACCGAACCACCAGAAGCACCAGAGACACGAAAAGGCTTTCCAAGGATCCGCGATGGATCTTCGGAAAGCCTTTTTGATAGCTCCGCTTGATTGACGGTTACTTGGCCTGCGCGGCGGCCTCCTGGGCGGCGTTCTGGCGGCGCTGCTTGGCGCGCCACTTGTACCAGTCCTCACGGCCGAGGATGATCTTGCGCACGCGGACGGACTCCGGGGTGACCTCGACGCACTCGTCCTCGTTCGCGAAGTCGAGGGACTCCTCGAGGCTCATCTTGATCGGCGGGGTGAGGGTCTCGAGCACGTCGGCGGTGGAGGAGCGCATGTTGGTCATGTGCTTGGCCAGCGTGATGTTGACGTCCAGCTCATCGGGCTTGTTGTTGACGCCGACGACCTGGCCCTCGTAGACCGGGGACTGCGGCTCGACGAAGAAGTTGCCGCGGGCCTGCAGACGCTGCATGGCGTACGGGGTGGCAATGCCCTTGCGGTCGGAGACCATGGAGCCGTTCTGACGGGTCACGATCTGGCCGGCCCACGGCGCGTAGCCGGCGGAGATGGAGGCGGCGATGCCGGTGCCGCGCGTGGCGGACAGCAGCGCGGTGCGGAAGCCGATCAGGCCACGGGACGGCACGGTGAACTGCAGGCGCACCCAGCCGGAGCCGTGGTTGGACATGGAGTCCATGCGGCCCTTGCGGTCGGCCATGAGCTGGGTCACGGTGCCCATGTACTCCTCGGGCACGTCGATGGTGGTGTTCTCCATCGGCTCGTTGACCACGCCGTCGATCTTCTTGGTGACGACCTGCGGACGGCCAACGGTCAGCTCGTAGCCTTCACGGCGCATCTCCTCGGCGAGGACGGCCAGCGCCAGCTCGCCGCGGCCCTGCACCTCCCACGCGTCAGGACGGTCGGTAGGCAGCACCTTGATGGACACGTTGCCGATGAGCTCACGGTCGAGACGGTCCTTGATCATGCGGGCGGTGAGCTTGTGGTCCTTGCCCTCGGTGCCGGCCAGCGGGGAGTCGTTGACGCCGAAGGTCATGGAGATGGCCGGGTCGTCGACGTGGATGAGCGGCAGCGGCTTCGGGTTATCCGGGTCGACGATGGTCTCGCCGATCATGATGTCGTTGACGCCGGCGACGGCGACGATGTCGCCCGGGCCCGCGGATTCGACGGAGATGCGCTCGAGGCCCTGCGTGCGCAGCAGCTCGGTGACGCGGAAGTTCTCGATGGTGCCGTTGACACGGCTCAGACCGTAGTTCTTGCCCTTCTCGAGCGTGCCGTTGTAGATGCGGACGAGGCCGAGTCGGCCGAGGAAGTCGGAGGAGTCGATGTTGGCGACGTGCGCCTGCAGCGGGGCGCCCTCCTCGTACTCCGGGGCGGGGATGTACTTGATGATGTCCTCGAACAGCGGCTCGAGGTTGTCGTTGTCCGGCAGGGCGCCGTCGGCCGGCTGATTGACGGACGCGTATCCGGCCTTGGCGGCGCAGTAGACCACCGGCAGCTCGAGCAGGTGGTCGAGGTCGAGGTCGATGCCCTCCTCGACGACGTCCTGGGCGAGGCCCAGCAGCAGGTCGGTGGACTCGGAGACGACCTCGGAGATGCGGGCGTCCGGACGGTCGACCTTGTTGACGCACAGGATGACCGGCAGCTTGGCCTCGAGGGCCTTGCGCAGCACGAAGCGGGTCTGCGGCAGCGGGCCCTCGGAGGCGTCGACGAGCAGCACGACGCCGTCGACCATCGAGATGCCGCGCTCGACCTCGCCGCCGAAGTCGGCGTGGCCGGGGGTGTCGATGATGTTGAGGGTGATGCCCTCCGGGTGGCCGTAC
This sequence comes from Bifidobacterium callitrichos, assembly GCF_008698085.1. Taxonomy (NCBI): domain Bacteria; kingdom Bacillati; phylum Actinomycetota; class Actinomycetes; order Bifidobacteriales; family Bifidobacteriaceae; genus Bifidobacterium; species Bifidobacterium callitrichos. The sequence goes on along the minus strand of NZ_RZJP01000001.1, from coordinate 47,236 downwards.
TTGGCGGCCAACGGACCGGTGTACTCAACGGCCGTGTTCTTGGCGAGGATGGTGATGCCCTTCTCGCGCTCGAGATCGTTGGAGTCCATCACTCGGTCCGGCACTTCCTCACGCTCGGAAAAGACGTGGGACTGCTGAAGCATCGCGTTCACCAGCGTGGTCTTGCCGTGGTCGACGTGAGCCACAATCGCCACATTACGGATATCACCGCGAACCGCCATCGAAACCTCTCTTAGTACTGTTTGTTGATTCGTCGCGTAACCTGCCGACGCCATGCGGCGTCGGGTCGCTTGCTTGGTATTGTTCCGGTATTTCACCTGCCAATTACACACAAACCGACATGATGATAACCAACCCGTTCGACCGTCGCCCTCACCGCTTGGTCAGGGCGGCGTAGGACTCCTCGATGGCGAGGCTGATGCGTTCGATGTCGACGCGCGTCAGCGGCTCGCGGAAGGTCATGCGCAACGCGGATTTGGCGATCTGCGGTTCGATGCCCATCGCCAGCAGCGTCGGAGGGATCTCGTGGCGTCCGATCGCGCATGCCGAACCGGACGAGCAGGCGATGCCGCGCGCGTCGAGGTCGACGAGCAGCGCCTCGCCGGTGACGCCGGGGAAGACGAAGGAGACGTGGCCGGGCAGGCGGCGTTCGGGGTCGCCGGTCAGTTCGGCGCGGGGCACGACCCTACGTACCGCGTCGATGAGCATGTCGCGGGATGCGACGAGTTCGCGGTAGTGTGCGGCCATGCGCGTGTTGGACCGGCGCAGGGCGATGGCGAGCGCGACGGCCCCGGCCACGTTCTGCGTACCGGAGCGCAGACCGCGTTCCTGCCCTCCGCCGGAGATGATCGGCTCGATGGGCGTGCGTCCGCGTACGAGGAGCGCCCCGAGTCCCTTAGGCGCGCCGAATTTGTGGCCGGAGACGGCGAGCGAGTCGACATCCCAGTCGCGCATGCGGATGGGGATGAGTCCGGCGGCCTGCACGGCGTCGACGTGGACGGGTACGTGGTGCGCGTGGGCGATCGAGACGATGCGTTCGATCGGTTCGACGGAGCCGACCTCGTTGTTGGCGAGCATCATCGCGACGAGCGTGGTCCGCTCCCCCGCCTCGCCGTCGAGCGCCTGCTCGAGGGCGTCGAGGTCGATGTGGGCCTCGTCGTCGACGGGGATGCGCACGACGTCGAAGCCGAACCAGCGTGCGAGCCAGTCGGCGGATCCGGAGACGGCCGGATGTTCGATCGACGAGATGACGATGCGCGGGCGGCGGACGGCGGGCGCGGTTCCCGCGGCGTCGCCGGATGCTGCGGCGTCGCCGGATACCGCGGATACCGCCCCAGTGGCGAAGCCGCCGAGTCCCATCCGCCGCATTCTCGCCATGGCGATGCCCTTGACGGCGAGGTTGTCTGATTCGGTGCCACCGGAGGTGAAGATCACGTCGTCGGGTTTTGCGCCGAGGTCGGAGGCGAAGGAGGCGCGCGCCGCGTCGAGGGCGCGCGCCGCGGTACGCCCGGGCTGGTGGACGCTGGCCGGGTTCGCGTAGGCGTCGGTCAGGAACGGGGTCATCGCGTCGATGACGTCGCGGCTGACCGGTTCGGTGGCGGCAGCATCGAGGTAGAGCGCTTCGGAGTCGGTCATGATGCTCCTAGTCCAGCCAGTCGAGTCCCAGATCGATGGATCGCACGGAGTGGGTGAGGGCGCCCACGGAGATGACATCGACGCCGGCGGCCGCCACGTCGGCGACCCGCTCGAGGCTCATGTTGCCGCTGGCTTCGACGATGGCGCGTCCGTCGATCAGTTCGACGCCGCGGCGGGTGTCGTCGAGCGTGAAGTTGTCGAGCATGATGGTGTCGGCGCCGCCCGCGATGACGGCGGGGATCTGGTCGAGCCGGTCGACCTCGACCTCGATGTGCGTGGTGTGTCCGACCTGCTGCCTGACGTGGCGGATCGCGCCGGTCAGGTCGATGCCGCGCGCGGCGAGGGCGGCCAGATGGTTGTCCTTCATCATGATGGCGTCGGACAGGCCGTAGCGGTGGTTGTGTCCGCCGCCGCAGCGGACCGCGTATTTCTCGAACGGGCGCAGTCCGGGCGTGGTCTTGCGTGTGTCGACGATGCGAGTGCGCTCGTAGCGGCGGGGTCGTACGACCGGTCCGTTCGCCGGCCGGAACCCGTCGGCGTAGATCGCGTCGACCCGTGCGACGAACGCGGCGGTCATCGTGGCGATGCCGCTCATGCGCTGGGTGAAGTTCAGTGCGACGCGTTCCGCGGTCAGGAGGTCCCTGACCGGACCGGAGACCGCGGCGAGCGTCTGCCCGGCGCGGAAGGGTTCGCCGTCCGCAATGGACGCCGTGACCTCGATCGCGGGGTTCTGTGCACGGAAGGCCGCGGCGAACACGTCGATGCCGCTCATCACGCCGTCCTCGCGGGCGGCGAGGGACGCCGAGCCGGTTTCGTCGGCGGGGATGGTGGTTTCGCAGGTCACGTCGCCGTAGGGTGCGTCCTCGGCGAGCGCCGACTCGACGGCGGTGCGGATGATGTGCTGGGTGAGCATGTCACTCCTTGACGTAGGCGACGGAGTGGGCCCACTCGTCGTGCGGTTCGGGGAAGTCGGTTCGCGCGTGGGCGCCGCGCGATTCGGTGCGGGCGAGCGCCGCCGTGGCGCCGATGCGTCCGACGGTGAGCATGTCGCGGTTCTCGAGCGCGGCGATGTCGCCGGACGCGGCGGCTTCGGCGGCATGCGCGTTCGCGGCGGCGAGACCCCGACCGAGGTCGTCGATCGCGTGGGCGAGTCCTTCGGCGTCGCGCAGGACGCCGACGCCATGCCACATGGTGTTCTGGATGCGGGTGCGGTCCCATACGTCTGCGTCGCCGTCCGCGCCGCCTGCGCCGGCCGTCTCCGGGTCGGCAAGGCGGACGGGGTCGGCGGCGTACGCCTCGCCGGTCGCGGAGTTGAGCAATGGTTCGGGCGACCATACCGTGTCGTCGGTGTCGGCGAGCGCGGCAAGGCCGGCGCGGCGGCCGTAGACGAGTCCTTCGAGCAGCGAGTTGGAGGCGAGTCGGTTGGAGCCCATGACGCCGGTGCGCGCGCATTCGCCGGCCGCGTAGAGGCCGGGGATGGATGCGCGGCCGTTGAGGTCCGTGCGTACGCCGCCCATGTAGTAGTGGGCCGCGGGGGCGACGGGGATCGGCTCGCGGCTCCAGTCGAAGCCGAGGGAGCGCGTGTAGGCGTCGATGGTCGGGAATCGGTGCGCGAGGAACGCGGCGAGGTCGGGGTGTTCGGCGTGCATCGGCGAGACATCGAGCATGACCGGACGTCCGTGCTGGCGCTGCATGACGCGGAAGTTCTCGCGGGCGACGACGTCGCGCGGCGCGAGTTCGGCGCGCGGGTCGACGTCCTGCATGTACCGGTGGCCGTGTTCGTCGAGCAGGATCGCGCCTTCGCCGCGTACGGCCTCGGAGACGAGGAAGTGCTCGCCAATGGCCATGGCGGTGGGATGGAACTGGTAGAACTCGAGGTCGGCGACCTGTGCTCCGGCGCGCCATGCTGCGGCGAGTCCGTCGGCGGTGGCGACGGCCGGGTTGGTGGTGTACGGGTACATGCGTCCGGCGCCTCCAGTGGCGAGGATGACGCGGGAGGCCTCGACGAACCGGCGTTCCCTGCCATGCGCGGCATCGTCATTCGCTTCGCCACCGACGAGCAGGTCGACGCCGGCGATGCGTCCGTCCTTCACGACGAGGTCGGTCAGGAAGGCGTGTTCGATGATGTGGATGAGCGGGTTGGCGCGCACCATGGCGGATACGTCGAGTTCGAGCACCCTGCCGGTGGCGTCTCCCCCGGCGTGGACGACGCGCGCCCTGGAGTGGGCCGCCTCGAGGCCGCGCAGCATGTGTCCCTCGGCGTCGCGGTCGAAGTGGACGCCGGCGGCCGCGAATTCACGCACGCGGTCAGCGCCCTCGCGCGTGAGGATGTCGACGGCCTTCGGGTCGCACAGACCATGTCCGGCGGCAATGGTGTCGGCGGCGTGCAGCTTCGGGTCGTCGTCGGCGAAGATGGCCGCGGCGATGCCTCCCTGCGCGTGGTAGGTGTTCGATTCGACCAGTTCGTCCTTGGCGACCAGCGTCACGTCGTGTCCGGCGCGCGCCACGGCCAGTGCCGCGGACAGGCCGGCCACGCCGGCTCCGATGACGATGATGTTCGTGTCCTCGCTCATTGCCTGTCTGCCTCTCAGTGGACGCGTAGCATGCGTTCCAGCGCGACCTTGGCCTCGCGTGCGGTGTCCTCGTCGACGGTGATGCGGTTGACGACGTTGCCGGCCTCGAGGTTCTCCAGCGCCCACGCGAGGTAGGCGGGGTGGATGCGGTACATCGTCGAGCACGGGCAGACGACCGGGTCGAGGCAGAACACGGTCTTGTCCGGGTACTGGGCGGCGAGGCGGTTGACGAGGTTGATCTCGGTGCCCACGGCCACGGCGGAGCCGGCGGGCGCGTTGGCGATCTCCTTGACGATGTATGCGGTGGATCCGACGCCGTCGGCCGCGTCGACGACCTGCATCGAGCATTCGGGGTGCACGATGACCTTGACGCCCGGGTAGGCCCTGCGGGCGCGTTCGATCTGGTCGACGGTGAAGCGCTGGTGCACGGAGCAGAAGCCCTTCCACAGGATCATCCTCGCGTTCGCGTAGTCGGACGGGTCGGCGGCGCCGCCCATCGCCTTGAACGGGTCCCACAGCGGCATCTGGCTCAGCGGGATGCCCATGGCGCGCGCGGTGTTGCGTCCCAGATGCTGGTCGGGGAAGAACAGGACGCGCCGGCCGCGGGCGAACGCCCATTCGAGCACGGCGTGCGCGTTGGACGACGTGCACACGATGCCGCCGTGGCGCCCGCAGAACGCCTTCAGGGCGGCGGAGGAGTTCATGTAGGTGACGGGGATGATCGGCTGCATGCCGTCGGCGTCCTTGTCGCGTCCGCAGATCTCGCCGAGCTGGTCCCACGCCTCCTCGACCTGGTCGATGTTGGCCATGTCGGCCATCGAGCAGCCGGCGGACAGGTTCGGCAGGGTCACGCTCTGTTCGGGCGTGGAGAGGATGTCGGCGGTTTCGGCCATGAAGTGGACGCCGCAGAAGACGATGTGGTCGGCGTCGGGGCGTTCGGTCGCGTTCTTGGCGAGCTGGAAGGAGTCGCCCACGAAGTCGGCGTGCCTGATGATCTCGTCGCGCTGGTAGAAGTGGCCGAGGATAAGCAGCTTGGATCCAAGGCGCCTCTTGGCGTCGACGATGCGCTGCTGGAGCTCGTCCTCGGAGGCGTTGCGGTATTCGTCGGGCAGCACCTGCTGGCGGGGCGCGTTCGCGGGCAGGCGGTCGAGCATCGAGGCGCCGGGCCCGTAGCTGGGCCTGGTGGTGTCGAAGTGCCACGGGTCGAGGGTCAGGCCCGCGTCGCAGGTGCTCTGTGCGCCGAGTCGGGCGATGATCTCATCGACGGACGGCGCGGTGAATGTTGCGGTCATGGTTGTTCCTTTCTGGATACGTCTTGTGAGGTCTGCGGATATCGGGATCGCCGGGGCCCTTCAGCGGGCCAGTGCCGACAGTGCGTCGGTCAAACCGACCCGAGACGTCGATTCGTGTGGACCGTGCGGCTCGCGTGGACCTTGTGGACCGATGCTCCACTGGGCGGGGTTCCACAGGTCGCGTCGCTCGCCGTCCGTGTCCGAGACGCCGTTCGCCGTCCCCGAGACGTACCGGTAGACGGCGGCCGGACGGTGTCGGCCGACGCGCTGCTTGGCTCCGGTGTCCTCGAGCTGTCCGGAGGCGAGGATCCGGCGTCTGAAGTTCGCCAGATCGATGGACTCGCCGGTGATGGCCTCGTACACGTCGTGCAGCTGGCCGAGCGTGAAGGTCTCGCCGACCAGTCGCACGGCCACGTCGGGGTATTCGATCTTGTTGCGAAGACGCCACAGCGCGTAGTCGATGATGCGACGGTGGTCGAAGGCGAGTTCGGGCAGCTCGTCCTCGGGGAACCATGCGACGTTGTCCCCCTCGACGAGATCGCGCGTCTCGGCCTGTCCGACGAGCGCCCAGTAGACGACGGACACCATCGGCAGTCCTCCGCGCGAGCGGTCGGGGCCGCCGAACGTGTACAGCTGCTCGAGATAGCGCGGATGCATCGAGGTGGTCGATTCGAGCGCCGCGTACGCGCAGTCCTCGAGCGAACGGTCGGCGAAGAGCCCGCCGCCGGGCAGCGCCCAGCAACCCAAGTAGGGTTGGCGCACGCGTCTGACCAGCGGAAGCCACAGACGCCCGCGGCCGGTCTCGCCTCCATCGGGCGCGAGCGCGAGGATGACGACGGAGACGCCCACCTGCGGTGGGGCGAGACGCCGCTCCGAAACGTTGCCGATGCCCATTCGTCCTCTTTCCCGACACGGATGCCTTCGCTCCGATCCGTTGACGGATATGAAGCATAACACCATTTATGGTCATAATGACCATAAATGGAAACGCCTGGAATTCCAAGAAAAAAGGGAATCGGTCTGAGACCGATTCCCTTTTCCGATTCCGGAAGATCTACAGCGCCGTTTCGACGCCCTCCTCGATCACCTCGCCGGCGTCAGGCAGGAACGGCGCGAGGGATGGCAGGTCGTCGAGGGACGACAGACCCATCTTCTCCAAGAACAGGTCGGTGGTGGCCAGCAGCGAGGCGCGCGACTCCTCGTCGATGCCGCGTTCGCATATCAGGCCGCGTACGAGCAGGGAGCGGATCACGCCGTCGCAGTTGACGCCTCGGATCGACGAGACCCGGGCGCGAGTGACGGGCTGACGGTATGCGATGACCGCCAGCGTCTCCATCGCCGCCTGACTCAGTCGCGCGGACTGGCCGTCGGTGACGAACGCGGCGACCACGGGCTCGAACTCGGCGCGGCTGGCGAACCGCCATCCGCGCGCGGTGTGACGCAGTTCGAACCCCCGTTCAGACATCGCATAGGAGGATTGCAGCCGCTCCAGCGCCTCGGCCACGAGCCGCGCGTCGACGCCGAGCACGCCCGCCAGATCGGCGGAGTGCTGCGGCTCGCCGGCGGTCATGAGGATCGCCTCGAGACACGCCTTGAGGCCGCCGGGGAACTGCTCCACACACAGCCCCCCACGAGCCGCCGACGCCAAGCCTGCCGAACCGGCGGCGTCCCTCTCCCTCACGTCCGCATCCGAATCCCGCCTATCCATCGCTTCCGTCACACCCATCAGGCGCCCTCTCCTTCCTCGATCATCCCATCCGCAACCAATACGGCTTTCACCGGAGCACCATCAGCCCACACCCATCGCACGTGCAGCGGCGAATACGGTCCGTCCTGCCGGAACTGGATCGCCCCCTGCTTGAAGAACGCCAGCAGCGCGAGGAAGCGCGCCACCGTCTCGATACGGCCCGAAGCGTCCGCCGTCAGTTCGTCGAAGGTGGAGGATCCGCCCTCCCCCAACGCCACCAGTCTCGTCATGACGAGCCGCGACTGTTCGCGCAGGTCGACCAACGGCACATGCAGCTGATGGACGCTCACCCGATCGACCGGGGCGGCGGCGATGGCCCGCGCGGCTATCCTCGCCAGCTCGTCCGGCCCGACGTTCCAGTCGAGTTCGGGCAGCATGCCCCGGATGCGATCGTCGACGACGCCCGGATGCGGATAACGGCCCGAGGCATGGGCCATCCGCTCGCGCAACGCGTGCGACGCCTCCTTGTAGGCGCGGTACTGCAGCAGTCGGGCGAACAGCAGATCGCGTTCGCGCAGCGCCTCCATGCTGGATTCGTCATGCTCGCCCGACACGTCCGCGGGCAGCAGCGAGGCGCTTTTGGCCTCGATGAGCACCGAGGCCACGTCGATGAACGCACTGGCTTCGTCCATGCCGTCCGACCCACCGCCCGAGCCACCGTCCGAATCGGACGGGCCGCCCCTGACGGCGTCGCCGAAGTCGAGGCCGCGCACGTATCGGATGAACTCACCGGTGATCGCCGACAGCGACACCTCGGTCAGTTCGAGGCGCCGGTTCGCGATCATGCCGAGCAGGACGTCGAACGGGCCGGAGTACACGTCGAGATCGACGCGGAAGCCAGCCTCGTCCGCGCTCAGGCGATCACCCCGTTGGCGACGAGCTCGCGGGCCACCTCGCGGTACTCCTGACTGGTCTTGTGGTTCGGCGCGTACATGGTGATCGGCGCGGCGGCCACGGTGGAGTCGGGCAGTTTGATCGAACGGGAGATGACGGTGTGGAACACCTTGTCCTGGAACGCCTCGTAGATGCGCTGCATGACCTCCTCGCAGTGCAGGGTACGCGTGAACATCGTCACCAGCACGCCGTACACCTTGAGGTTCGGGTTGATGCGGCTCTGCACCTTCTGGATGGACTGCATGAGCAGCGCCACGCCGCGCAGCGCGAAGAACTCGGCGGCCACTGGGATGATGACGCCGTCAGCCGCGGTCAGCGCGTTCACGGTCAGCAGACCCAGCGAGGGCTGGCAGTCGATGATGATGACGTCGTATTCGTCCCTCAAGGGGCGCAGCACGCTGTTGAGGATCTGCTCGCGGCCCACTTCGGTGACCAGCTGCACCTCGGCGGCGGACAGGTCGATGTTCGCCGGGATGATGTCGAGGTTCTCGAACGCGGTGCGGCGCACGACGTCATGCACGTCGACGCGCATGTCGAACAGCGCGGTGTAGATGGTGTTGTCGACGGTGTTGGCGTTGATGCCGAGACCGACGGTGGCGGCGCCCTGCGGATCGAAGTCGACGATCAGGCAGCGGCGGCCGTACTGACTCAACGCGCCGGCGATGTTGATGGAACTGGTGGTCTTGCCGACGCCGCCCTTCTGGTTGCACATGGCGATGACCCTCGCCGGCCCGTGCTGCTGCAGCGGGGAGGGGACGGGGAAAGTCTCATATTCACGTCCAAGCATATCCGTAGGCATACTGTTCACCTTATCATTTCCGTCACTGCGCACGTGGATGGGCCGTCAGGTACGCCTCGATGAGGTTCTCCGGGCTGACATGCGTATAGATCTGAGTGGTCGTCACCGAGGCGTGGCCGAGCAGCTCCTGCACGGTGCGCACGTCCGCGCCGCCCTGGATCAGGTGCGTGGCGAACGAGTGGCGCAGCGTGTGCGGATGCAGCGGCTTGTCGATGCGGGCGCGCTCCCCCGCGTTGCGGACGATCTCCCATACCGATTGTCGCGACAGCCGACGACCCCGTTTGTTGAGGAAGACCGCCCGACGCTCCGGCGCCGGCGCGTTCCTGATTCGCGCCTCGAGCGCGGGCCGCCCCTTGGCGAAATACCGCTCCATCGCCGCGCACGCATAGGTGCCGACCGGCACGATCCGCTGTTTGGAACCCTTGCCGGTGAGCCGCACGATATGCGCGTCCTGCAGGTCGAGGTCGTCGAAGTTCACCCCCACGGCCTCGGAGACGCGGGCTCCGGTCGCGTACATGAACTCGAGCAGCGCCCTGTCGCGCAGCATCACCGGGTCGTCCCCCTCGACCGGGACCGCGTCGAGCAGGCGAGCCACCTCGTCGACGGAGAGCACGTCCGGCAGCGTGCTCGCCCCCTTGGGGGCCTTGACCGGGGCGGCCACGTCGTCGGCGATCAGATTCCCCGCGAGCGCGAACCGGTGGAATTCGTGGACCGCGGCGAGTCGTCTGGCCTTGGACCGGGCCGATTCGCCCAAGTCGTCGAGGAAAGCAACGTAGTCCTCCACATCGTGACGCGTGACGTGCGCGATGTCGTCGATGCCCCGGCTTTCCAGCCAGCCCGCGTATTTCCTCAGATCGGACTCGTACGCCGTCACCGTGGCGTCGGCAAGTCCGCGCTCGACACCGACATGCGCGAGGAACCGTTCGATGAGTGCAGGGAATCCATTGACCATGCATTCCATGGTATGACATACGGAAACTGTGATTCATATCACATATGCCCCCGACCCCGTCCTTCCATATCACATCAAGACCTTCGGCAAGACCGAGGATGGCTATCTGCCGTGGGTCAAGGCCAAGCTCGACGACATGAACGTCGCCACGGCGGACCTGCCCGAGCAGCATGACGAATCCGATTCGATCGACATGGAGGCCATCGCCGCGGCCCGGCCGGATGTGATCCTGGGCATGCAGTCCGGCATCACCGAGGAGCAGTACAAGACGCTCAGCAAGATCGCGCCGACCATCCCCTGGCAGCAGGCCTCCTGGGGCGACCCGTGGCACAGCCTGGTCGAGACCACCGCCAAGGTGCTCGGCAAGCAGCAGGAGGGAGAGAAGCTCATCGCCAAGCTGGAGGACACCATCTCCGAGGCGGCCGCCAAGTACCCGCAGATCAAGGGCAAAAGCGCCTCCGTCATGTACTTCGACTCCTCCAAGCTCTCCAGCTTCAGCGTGTACACCACGCATGACGTGCGCCCCCAGTTCCTGAACGACCTCGGCTTCGAGACCCCCGAATCCATCAAGCAGGTCTCCGAAACCACGGACAGCTTCTACAAGGACATCTCCTCCGAGCAGGCCGACCAGTTCGCCGACATCGACGTGATCGTCACCTACGGCACCCCCGACCTTCTGGCCGCCATGCAGAAGGATCCGCTGCTGTCCAAGATCCCCGCGGTCAAGCGCGGCTCCGTGGTGGTGATCGACACCACGTCCGAGCTGGCCAACGCGCTCGACGCGATGCCGCTGTCCATCGAGGCCACCACCGGCGACTACGCCAAGCTGCTCGGCGAGGCCGCCTCCAAGGTGAACGGCTGAGCCGAAAGGAATCGACGCACCTATGCGGTCGTTTAACGATTCCCATGATGTTCCCCGGTCGAAGGGTCATACGCCCTCGGCCGGGGAACATGCATATCGTCCATATCGTCTCGCGGCGTTCCATGCTCGTCACCCTTACGCTCGGCGTACTCGCCGCGGCGTTGTTCGTGGCCGATCTGGCGTTCGGTCACGAGGTGTATCCCATAGGCGACATCCTGAAGGTGCTTGGCGGCGAGTTCGTGCCGGGTTTGAGCTTCACCATCGGCGAGCTCCGACTGCCCAGGGTGGTCGTCGGCCTGCTGGCCGGGTTCGCGTTCGGCGTCGCCGGCGTGAGCTTCCAGCAGATGCTGCGCAACACGATGGCCAGCCCCGACATCATCGGCATCACCGCGGGAGCGAATCTGACGGCGGTGTTCGCCATCATCGTGCTCGGCTGGTCCGGCCCCTCGCTGTCCGCGGCGGCGGTCATCGGCGGCATTCTGACGGCACTGCTGACGGTGCGTCTGGCGTGGAGGGGCACCTTCTCCACCGGACGGCTGATCCTCATGGGCATCGGCGTCGCCGCAGCGCTCAACGCCGCGACCTCGTGGATTCTGGTGCGCGGCGACCAGTGGAACATCCAGCAGGCGTCCCGCTGGCTGACCGGCTCCCTGGCGTCGTCCGACTGGTCCGACGTCCCAGCGCTGGCCGCCGTGACGGCCCTCGCCGCGGTGCCGTTGATCGCATTGGCCCGTCAGGTGGACGTGATGCGGTTCGGAGACCCGATGGCACGAGGTCTCGGCGTGCGCGTGGAATCCGTGCAGATGACGGTCATCGTGCTGTCGGTGCTGCTGCTGTCCACGGCCACCGCCTCGAGCGGCCCGATCTCGTTCGTCTCGTTCCTCTCCGGACCGCTCGCCATGTGGCTGGCCGGCCCTCACAGGCCCGCGATCGTGCAGTCCGGACTGGTCGGCTCATGCATCGTGCTCGCCGCCGACATCGTGGCCCAGCACATCCCACCGACGCAACTGCCGGTGGGCGTGGTCACCAGCATCATCGCAGGCCCGATCCTCATCCTTCTCATCATCAGACTGTCCAGAAAGCAGGTGCTCGCATGACGGGACACTCCCCCGAGACCCCGATCTCCCACACGCTGGCCGCCCGGCACGTGACGCTCGCCTACGAGCGGCGCGAGATCGTGCACGATCTGGATCTGGACATCCCGCCGGGAACCGTAGGGGCGATCATCGGCGCCAACGGCTGCGGCAAGTCCACGCTGCTCAAGGCGCTCGCCCGCCTGCTCACGCCCACCCACGGCGCAGTGACGCTCGATGGCAAGGCCATCAACACGATGCCCACCCGCAAGGTGTCCACCATCGTGGGGCTTCTTCCCCAATCCCCCATGGCTCCGGAAGGCATCACTATCGCCGATCTGGTCTCCCGTGGACGCCACCCGTATCAGGGAATGCTCGGTTCGTGGTCCGACGAGGATGACAGGGCCGTGGCGCATGCGCTGGAGGTGACCGGTCTGGCGGATCTCGCCGACCGACCGGTGGACGAGGTGTCCGGCGGCCAGCGCCAGCGCGCGTGGATAGCGCTGGCGCTGGCGCAGCAGACGGACATCCTGCTGCTGGACGAGCCGACCACCTATCTCGACATCGCCTACCAGCTCGAGGTGCTGGATCTGCTGAGCGAGCTCAACGCCACCGAGCACACCACCATCGTGATGGTGCTGCACGATCTCAATCAGGCGGCGCGCTACACGGATTGGATCCTGGCCGTCAAGGACGGGCGTCAGGCGTACTTCGGCACGCCGGACGAGGTGATCAGCGAACGCATGGTGGCCGAGGTGTTCGACACCGACGCGCGCATCATCCCCGATCCTGACACCGGACTGCCGCTGATGCTGCCCGGCACGCGGCACAGCCTGGCCCGTCTGCGCGGCGACTCGCATGGGGAACAGGCGCAGACGGCAACGAACCACGACGACCACCGACTCTAACGACCACCGACTCAAGGAGACGATATGACCACCACAAGTGCCAAACACACGGCATACCCGCCGTTCCGTCCGTTCCTCGCCCACGTGGCCGACGTCACGCCATTGTCGGCGCATTTCACCCGGATCACCTTCGAGGGCCCCGATCTTAGGCATGTGCGACGCACCGGATACGATCAGCGCATCAAGCTCGTGCTGCCGCTGGCGGACGATCCCCACTGGGAGCGTTCGCCGCTGCTCGCCGCCGACTGCGTCGAACGCGGCACCTGGTGGGATGTCTGGCGGGCGCTGCCCGCCGATCGGCGCAACGTGATCCGTACCTACACGCTGCGCACGGCGGCGGCCGACGGCAGGGTGTGCATCGAATTCGTCACCCATGAGGGGGCCGGCCCCGCAGGCGCCTTCGCCATGACGGCACGCCCCGGCGACGCCGTGGTGCTGATCGCGCCCGATGATCGCGCCGAGACATACGGCGGCGGCATCGACTTCCACCCCGGCGTGGCGGGCAACGTGCTGCTGGCGGGCGACGAGACGGCGGCGCCCGCCATCCTCGGCATCATCGGCTCGCTGGCCGAAACGCAGTGGGACGGTTCGATCACCGCGCTGCTGGAGGTGCCCGAAAGCGGTGACGTCATCGCCGCGCCCGAATACGAGCGGCTCGACATCGAATGGCTTCCCCGAAACGGATCGGCACGCGGCACGCGTCTCGTCCGCGCGGTCGAGGCGTACGCCGACGCGCATCCCCGCTCGTTCGTCACCCGATGGCGCAGGACCGGCGACTCCCCCGCCCCCGTGTACTCGGAGACCGACGTCGATCGCGAACTGCTGTGGGAGACGACCGGGGACGGACTGCCGCGCATCGGCAACACCTCGCGGCTGGCAACCGGTTCGAACGGCTTCTACGCGTGGGTCGCCGGCGAGGCCGCGGTGGTCAGGGACGTTCGTCGGGTGCTGCTGCGCGATCATGGTCTCGATCGCCGCCGCGCCGCGTTCATGGGCTACTGGCGTGCCGGTAAGATCGAGATCTGACGGGCGAACGACAACGAAAACAGCCTGATACTGCATGATCCCCGTTTTCCATTCGGAAAGCGGGGATCATGCAGTATCAGGCTATATCAGGCTCTCAGGCTTGCGACCCGAAAACCGTCTCAGTCCTATTCGAACCTATCGAATCAGGTCTCGACTCGAATCAGGCCTCGACCGGAGCGTTGATGTCCTCCGGCAGAGCGGCCTTGGCGGCCTCGACGATCGCCTTGAAGGCGTCGGCGTCGGAGACGGCCAGCTCGGCCAGAGCGCGACGATCCAGCTCGATGCCGGCGAGACGCAGACCTTGGATGAAGCGGTTGTAGGTGATGCCCTCAGCGCGGACGGCGGCGTTGATGCGCTGGATCCACAGCTTGCGGAAGTCGCCCTTGCGAGCCTTGCGGTCGCGGAAGTTGTAGTTAAAGGAGTGAAGCAGCTGCTCCTTGGCCTTGCGGTACAGACGGGAGCGCTGGCCGCGGTAGCCGGAAGCCCTCTCGAGAACGACGCGACGCTTCTTGTGGGCGTTCACTGCGCGCTTGACACGTGCCATAATCTATTTCCTCAGCTTTCTAAATGTCTTGTCTCGAAACGTCGCTCACTTGGCGAGCATGCGGTTGAGCTTCTTGGCCTGCGCGGTCGGGATGACGGCGTCGGCCTTCAGCTGGCGACGCTTGCGGGCGGACTTGTGCTCAAGGTTGTGGCGCATGGCGGAACCGACCTGCATCAGCTTGCCCGAACCGGTACGACGGACGCGCTTGGAAGCGGCGGAGTTAGTTTTCATCTTCGGCATTGCTGCCCTCCTTGTTGATGTGCTTCTGGTTGGAGGTCGAGGGGGAAAACGCGGTCTTCGCCTCGGCGACGGCCTGAGCCTGCGCGTCCTGCTTGGCGGCCAGACGTGCTGCCTGACGGGCCTGACGCTCGGCGCGGGATTCCGCACCGCGACGGCGCTGCTCGGACTGCGTGTGCACCTTCTTGCCCTTGGGCGCAAGCGTCATGATGATGTTGCGGCCCTCCTGCTTCGGCTTGGACTCGATGGTGCCGTATTCCTCCACGTCGGCGGCGAGTCGCTGCAGCAGCTCGACGCCACCGATCGGACGGGACTGTTCACGGCCACGCAGCATGATGGTGACCTTGACCTTGTCTCCGCCGTTGAGGAAGCGGACCACATGCCCCTTCTTCACTTCGAAGTCATGGTCGTCGATCTTGAGGCGGAAACGAATCTCCTTGATCTCGGCCGTGTTCTGGTTGCGGCGAGCCTCACGAGCCTTGATCTTCTCGTTGTACTTGAACTTGCCGTAATCGATGAGCTTGGCGACCGGAGGCTTCGCGTTGGGCGCCACCTCGACGAGATCGAGGTTCGCTTCCTTCGCCAGGTTGAGGGCGACCGAGGTCGCGATGACTCCCACCTGTTCGCCGTTCGGGCCGATCAGGCGCACCTGCGAGACGCGAATCTCGTCGTTAATGCGTGGTTCGTCGCTGATGATGACTCCAATCCTCAAATTTCCTCTACGGGACCGGGACTCACTTGGACGTCGTTCATCGCTTCGGTTTCATGGCAGGCCAATGTGCGCCTTATGGCGCTGTGTTGCAACTTCCGCGCGTACGCGCTGTGGTATATCCTCCCGCATGCGAGAATGCATGGGCATATCACTGCCGTTGGAAGGAAGGCCATTGCCTTGAACCCGAAACCGTGAAAGGCTTCCAGGTGGGGTTGCCCCGCTTTCTTGATTTCTCAAGCCGAATGGTTACTATACCACATCCATCGACTAGGGCGTGTCGTCACGTCTCGCGTACGGAGCTGCGCCGCTTCGCACGGATCGCCGCGGCTCACTGCACCGCGCGCAGCAGTCCTCCGATCCCCTCCTTCTCGAGGATCTCGCGGTATGGCCCGGCCTGTTCGGCGATGAGCTGGTCGATGGCGCGCATGCCGAGCAGCTCGACCGGCGCATGGTCGTCGGTAAGGATCAGCGATTCGTCGTCCGTGCCGCTCTGCGGATCCCTGACCGGCGTCATTCTGCCGCCCACCTCGTCCATGTATGCGGCGAGCTCGCCGTCGCCGGTCCGCTCCCGGGTGACGGCGAGCAGCGAATCGGCCGTCGTGTCGCGTCTCATGGTGGAGGTGAACGGTTCGGAGACGGTGGCGATGCGTCCGGTGGTGCGCCACGCGTCGTCGCACCCGTCGTAGCGGGCCGTCTCGTCGGTGGTGGGCGCCTTGGCGAACAGCTCGCGGTTGGTGGTGCCGGGCACGTCGGCGGTGTATGTGGTGCCGATGCGGCACGCCCCGTTGAACACGTTGGCGATGGTGGTCTGCAGCGCCTCGTTGATGGATCCTTCGCCGTCGGAGATCATGTTCATGTTGACGACCATGACTCCCCCGGGATTCAGGTGCCGGCGCACCATCGAGAAGAACTCGTCGGAGCTCATCTGGAACGGGATGGTGATGTCCTGATACGCGTCGACCATGATCACGTCGTAGGTGTCGTGGGATGCGGCCAGCCATGCGCGCCCGTCGTAGGTGGAGACCGGCACGTCGTCCGGCTCGTCGAAGTACCTCACCGCCAGATCGGTGATCTTCTGGTCGATCTCGACGCCGGTGACGCTCATCTTCGGATAGTAGCGCTTGAGCTGCCTCGCGTAGGTGCCGGTGCCCATGCCGAGGATCAGGGCGCTCCTCGCATGATCGGCGAGCGCCGGGGCCGCGAGCGCGGTGTCGTAGTACATGCCGGTCAGCCCCTGGTCCTTCATCGTGACGGACTGGACGCCGAAGAGCACGTTGGTCGACAGGATCGTACGGTCGGAGAGGTTCTTGACCTGCAGGTAGTTGTAGATGGACTCGCCCTCATAGGCGAGGGTGGTGTGGTTCTCCCAGAAGGCGAATCCGGTCATCGGCGAGAGCACGGAGCTGATGGCGAAGACCACGGCCGAGACGGCGCAGGCGACGACCTTCGCCTTCATCGAGATGAAGTAGATGAGCGGGATCGCCAGCAGCGCGCCGGAGAAGAGCAGGAACGTGACGAACGTGCCGGCTGCGGGGATCGTGACGAACGTGGGCAGGAACGTGCCGAGGATCGAGCCGATCGTGTTGCATGCGGACAGGCGTCCGACGACGGAGGCGTTGTCGTCGAGCGAGTCGGTGGCGAACTTGTTGAGGCCGGCGGTGACGGTGCCGAGCAGGAAGAGCGGCGGCACGAAGACGATCATGCAGGAGACGAACGCGGCGATGACGAGGAAGTTCGTCGAGACGGTGACGATGAGCAGGCCGGAGATCAGGAGGATCACGAACTTGCCGACGAGCGGGATCAGCGAGATCCATACGGCGGCCGCCATGATCCTCAGGTAGAGCTTGTCCGGGTCGGGGTCGCGGTCGGCCCATCTGCCGCCGAACACGGCGCCCAGGGCGAGGGCGATCATGATCGTGCCGATGATGATGGTCCATACGATCTGCGAACTGGAGAAGTAGGGGGCCAGGAGTCTGGAGGCGCCGAGCTCGGCGGCCATCACCGCCATGCCGGAGAAGAACTCGGTGACGTACAGGAAGGTCTTGGACTTGAGGATCGGCCGGTCGCTCGCCGCTGTTTTCACTGCCATGGCAGTCAACGGTATTACAGTGCTGGTACACGGCCGATTGGCACACGGCGTAGACTTGTCGCTCATGGATGACACGACCTTGGACGACGCGGCCGACACGGACACCACGAACGACTCGGACGAGAGGACGGACACCACGCGTATGGAGTCGCTTCCCCCGTGCGTGGTGTTCGCCGCCGGCGAATATTATGCGGTCGACGCCAATCGTGCGAATGCGGTCGAGGTGCCCCACGGGGCGTTCGTCGTCGCAGCGGACGGCGGACTGGACCACGCCCGCGCGCTCGGCGTCGCGCCGGATGTGGTAGTGGGCGATTTCGATTCGCTTCAAGGCGATCGGCCGGCCTGCGGCGAGCACACGATCGCGCTGCCGCCGCAGAAGGACGATCCGGATCTACTCAGCGCCCTGAAGATCGGCTGGACGCACGGATGCCGTACGTTCCATATCTACGGCGCACTGGGCGGGCGCATCGACCATACGCTGTCGGCGATCAGGCTGACGGCGCTTGTCGCGCGCCACGGCGGCATCGCCTTCCTGCACGGCGATGAGACGATCGTCACGGCGATCCGCGACGGGCGCCTCGACTGGCCGGCGTTCGACGCGACGCCGGGACGCATGGTGTCGGTGTTCTCGCACACGGACGTCTCGCGCGGCGTGGACGAGCCGGGCCTGAAGTACCGGCTGATGGACGGCGTGCTCGATGGGGATTCGGTGCTGGGACTGAGCAACGAGTTCCTGCCCTTCACGCCGGCGGCGGTCTCGGTGCGCGAGGGCACGCTGATCGTCACCTATCCGGCCGAGGCGCCGAGCCCGAGGGTGACGCTGCGTCACGCGCCCTCGGGCGATCTGGGCGCTCTGGACACCTCGGTCTCCTCCCTGCTGGCCGGCTAGCTGACCGGATAGGGTTCCGCGTGGCGGAATGCGGTTCTTCAACGTCCAGAATGTGAACGCTCACAAAAAATCCCGTATTTTCGCTGGAAACACCCGGTGAAACGTTGCCTGAAGTACAGGTGAGGCATTACAGTAAGGAATCGTTGGTAAACAATGGTTCCGTGTGCGTCCACGCGCCCGGGGCCTTCCCCAAGGGAGAATTACATGACAGTTAAGATTGGTATCAACGGCTTCGGTCGCATTGGTCGTCTCGCCTTCCGTCGCATCTTCGAGCTCCAGGCTCGCGGCGGCCAGGCTGGTGACATCGAAGTTGCCGCCATCAACGATCTGACCACCCCGGCCACCCTGGCCTACCTGCTGAAGTACGATTCCACCCATGGCACCTTCCGTCATGACGACGGCACCCCGGTCGACGTCAAGTCCACCGAGGACTCCATCGTCGTGGACGGCAAGGAGTACAAGGTCTACGCCGAGAAGGACGCCAACAACATTCCGTGGGTCAAGAATGACGGCGTCGAGTTCGTGCTCGAGTGCACCGGCTTCTACACCTCCGCCGAGAAGTCCCAGGCCCACCTGAACGCCGGCGCCAAGAAGGTCCTGATCTCCGCCCCGGCCAAGGACGATGTCACCCCGACCGTCGTGTTCGGCGTGAACCACGACATCCTCAAGGCCTCCGACAACATCGTGTCCGCCGGCTCCTGCACCACCAACTCCATGGCCGCCATGGTCAAGCTGCTGGACGAGAAGTTCGGCATCCGCGCCGGCTTCATGACCACCATCCACGCCTACACCGGCACCCAGATGCTGCTGGACGGCCCGCGTGGCACCAAGTCCGGCCGCAACCTGCGCGCCGCGGGCATCAACACGATCGCCCACTCCACCGGCGCCGCCAAGGCCATCGGCAAGGTCGTTCCGTCCGTCAACGGCAAGCTGCAGGGCCACGCCCAGCGCGTGCAGGTCCCGGACGGCTCCGTCACCGAGCTGACCACGGTCCTGAAGAAGGAAGTCACCGCCGACGAGATCAACGCCGCGTTCAAGGAAGCCTTCTCCGACACCGATTACTACGGCTACAACGACGAGGGCATCGTATCCTCCGACATCCTGGGCGACACCCACGGTGGCGTCTTCGATCCGACCCAGACCGACGTGAACAACATCGACGGCCTGACCCTCGCCCGCACGGTCTCCTTCTACGACAACGAGTACGGCTTCACCTCCAACATGATCCGTACCCTGCTGTACTTCGCCGAGATCTCCGAGTGAGTCGTCGCAGCATACGCTGCCATGACGTGACCGACTGATCGGTCGAAACCCCCGCCCCGTGCGGGGGTTTTCTCGTATACGGACGACTATACGGACGAACGGGCGCTGTCTGTCATTTGCGAAGGGTATTACTTGAGGGCATGACCAAGAAAAAGAAGCATGAGAAGGGCGCCGGATCCACTCCCGCGACCATCGAACTGGAACGCGCGGGCGTGGAGTTCACCCCGTACGAATACGAGCATTCCAATGATCACATGGACGACGGCTACGGCGTGGAGGCGGCCACGAAGCTCGGATTCGACGAGCATCAGGTCTTCAAGACCCTGATGGCGGACACCGGCGACGAACGCGTGGTCGGCGTCGTACCGGTATCCGGACATATGGATCTGAAGGCCCTGGCCGCGGCGGTCGGCGCGAAGAAGGCGGCGATGGCCGACCCGAAGGTCGCGATGCGCGAATCCGGCTACGTGGTCGGCGGCATCTCCCCGCTCGGACAGCGCACGCGGCACAGGACCGTCCTCGACGAAAGCGCTCTGAAGTACGACGTGATCCTCGTCTCCGGAGGCAAGCGCGGATTCTCCGTCGGCGTCAACCCGAACGATCTGATCAAGGTCCTCGACGCCGTCGCCGCCCCCATCGGCACCTGGTGATCCGCATTTCACACGCCCGCACCCGTCTCTCCCCCAGTCAGCTTCGCTGACAGCCCCCTCGTCAGAGGGGGCCTACGAAGGAAGTCGCCGGCGCAGCTCGGCGGGTAGCACGAAGTGCATGTCCTCACGCGTGGTCTCCACCGAGGTCGTCTCGGTGTAGCCCTTCGACTTGAGCGCCGTGATGACTCCGGCGACGTACTCCTCCGGCACCGATGCACCCGAGGATATGCCGACCGCCTCAACCCCTTCGAACCATGCGTCGTCAAGGTCTCCGGCGTCGTCGACGCGATGCGCGCGCCCCCGCTCCCCGAGTCCCTCCTGCGCGACCTCGACGAGACGCACCGAGTTCGAGGAGTTCGCCGATCCTACGATCACCACGCAGTCGGATTGCTCGGCGACGACCTTGACCGCCGCCTGACGGTTGGAGGTCGCATAGCAGATGTCCGAATTGGGCGGCATCTCGATCCACGGGAAGCGTGCCTTGAGCGCCGCGATCGTGTCGGCGGTCTCGTCGACGCTCAGCGTGGTCTGCGTGAGCAGCACGAGTTTCGTGTCCGGCGTGAAGTCGAGCGAGGCGACGTCGCCCTCGTGCTCGATCAGATGCACATGCTCGGGGCTCTCCCCCACCACGCCGACCGCCTCGTCGTGGCCTTTGTGTCCGATGTAGACGATCTCGTAGCCGCCGCGGGCGAACCGCGTCACCTCGCGATGGACCTTACCGACCAGCGGGCAGGTGGCGTCCACGACGTTGAGCCCGCGCGCCTTGGCCTCCGCCTTGACCTCGGGGGACACGCCGTGGGCGGAGAACACGACCGGCACGCCGGCTTCGGCCGCCGCATCCGGGATCTCGTCCAGCTCCTCGACGAACACCGCGCCCATCGAGGACAGGTCCTCGACCACATGCTTGTTGTGCACGATCTGACGACGCACGTACACGGGAGGCAGACCGCCACGGGCACCGGCATCGCCGGAGCCGCCCGCATCGACGCTCGACGGACGCGCCTTGAGGATCGTGCGCACGGTGAGGATCGCACGGTCCACGCCGGCGCAGAATCCCCTCGGATCGGCCAGTACGATGCGTTTGCCCATAATCGTGTTCCTCCTCGTGTCGTCAGTTGATCACGTCCGCTGATCATCCGCTGACAAGCCTAGCAACCGCCGAAGGGCACCCGGGTCGAAACGCGTGGCGAAACCGTGTGAGAAACATCTCCGCGGCCGGTCGTCCGTTCGAACAGCACGGCACGCATTAGGATGGTGAACGGTAACATCACCTCTCTCACTATGGAGTGAATCATGAGCACGACACCGCGCACCGGCAACCAGTATTCCATCCATCACGGCGACTATTCCGCCGTGATCTGCGAGCTCGGCTCGAAGCTGCGCCGCTTCGACTGGCAGGGCGAGGAGATCTTCTGCCCGTTCGGTCCGGACGATCTGACCCCCACCTGCAACGGCTACATCCTCGCCCCGTGGCCGAACCGCATCAAGGACGGCGAATACGACTTCAACGGCAAGCACTACTGCGCGCCGGTCAACGAATGCCACCCCGCTCCGCGCCACAACGCAAACCACGGCTACGCCTACCACTACATGTGGAAGCTCGAATCGCTCACCGACAACGCCGTCACCCAGTCGCTTCGCTTCCCGAACCTCGACGGCTACCCGTTCGACGTGACCGTCACGGCCACGTACGAGCTGGGCGAGCACGGCATGACCGTGACCGTCTCCGCGTTCAACGGCGGCGACGAGCCGGCCCCGTGGGCCCTGGGACTGCACCCGTGGCTGGCGAACGGCAAGCAGGGTGCGACCAGCGAGGAGCGCGACGCCGATTCCGCCGCCTGCCGACTGAAGATCGACGCCAACCAGCACGTGGTCGTCGACGACGGACTGATCCCGACGGGCGTCGAGCCGGTCGCAGGCGTCACCGATCTGCGTGAGGGACCGACGCTGGAGGGGCGTTCCTTCGACGATGCGTGGCTCGACGTCAACCGTGCCGCCGACGGCACCACGACCACCGTGTTCACCCGCCCCGACGGCATCGAGGTCAGGCTCATCGGCGACGAGACCATCAACGCATGGCAGTGCTACACCGCCACCGGCGCTCCGTTCGTCGAGCACCCGTACGGCGTGGCCGTCGAGCCGATGACCGCACCGGCCAACGCGTTCCGCTCCGGCGAGCACCTGACCGTGATCGAACCGGGCGAGACCGTCACCACCGTGGTGCGCTACGAGGTCAGCCGTCACTGAGGTATCATTGTGAGCGGTAACAATCCGTCTCACCATTCACGAAGGAGTGCTCATACCATGGTTCTCAAGCCACGTACCGGCAACCAGTATTCGATTCGCAAGGGCGAGTGGAGCGCCGTCGTCACCGAGCTCGGCGCCAGCCTGCGCGAGCTCAAGTGGCAGGGTGAGGACATCATTGTCCCGTTTGATCCGAACAAGGTCATCCCCTGCTGCAACGGCTGGGTGCTCGCCCCCTACCCGAACCGCGTGACCGACGGCCAGTACACGTTCGACGGCGAGGACTACCAGATGCCGATCGACGAGTTCGACCGCTCCGCCTCGCTGCACGGCTACGCCTACCGCTACATGTGGGAGCTCGAGGACCTCGGCGAGTCGCACGTCACGCTTTTCTGGCGCTCCCCCGATCTGGCCGGCTACCCGTTCGACATCACCGTCACCGCCACCTACACGCTGGAGGAGGATGGCCTGCACGAGACGTTCACCGTGCACAACAACGACTCCGTGAAGGCACCGTGGGCGTTCGGCATCCACCCGTGGCTGGCGAACGGCAAGCGCTCCGTCGGCGCGGACATCACCCCGGATAACGAGCCGTGCCGTCTGACGATCCCGTGCGACACGCACGTCACCGTCGACGAGCACCTGCTGCCCACCGGCGAGGAGCCGGTGTCCGGCATCTACGACCTGCGCGACAACCCGACGCTCGAGGGCCGTGGCTTCGACGATGCGTGGACCGACATCGTGGACCGTGCGGCCGACGGCAGCACGTCGGCGGTGTTCACCCGCCCCGACGGCATCAGGGTCACGCTGACCGGTGACAAGACCATCAACTCGTGGCAGGTGTGCACCGGCAACGAGATCGGCGCCAAGGTCCGCCAGCCCGGCGTCGCCGTCGAACCGATGACCGCCTACGCCGATGCGTTCCGCACCGGCAAGGATCTGGTCGTCCTCGAGCCCGGCGACGACTACACGACGCAGGTCACGTTCCGCGCCGATCGCGTCTGACGGGTCCGACGGATCTCGACGGGTCCGACGCGCGGGAACACGCGATCGCACATGCGGTCCCGCCTGACGGTTGGTCGGTGCTCCACACCAGGGGTACCGACCAACCGTTTTTCCGTTATGCCGAGACGAATGACCCCAATGAATCGGGACAAAGGGCGATACTCATGGGAGGGTCTCCTACGAGGAGCTGGGAAGCGAGCCGAACGACGGCTCTCCATCGCGGCCACTGCGCGGCCACTGCCACTCAACGTCGTTTTCTCGGATTATCGCGTTGAACGGCACACATCGCTGCCGTTCAACGCCGATTACGCGATTTTTCGCGTTGAGTGGCAGAGCTGACTGCCGTCGCGGCCGCACGTGTTCGACCACACTTGATCAACCGAATCGCAAACCCTTGGAAAATAGCCATTTTGACAGCATGTCAATCGCATACGTTCCAAGCGGAGCGGCACTCGGCTCGAACGCTCGTGCCATTCAACGCGATTTTTGTCGATTTGCACGTTGAACGGCACGCAATCCTGCCATTCAACGAACATACAACGATTGACGTTCGTTGAATGGCAATTGGCACACGAGAACACGACAATACCGACCGGTCCAAAGCACCACAACGGTTCCCCCATGGGGGCCACGGCCCCGGATTCCGCATCAGATTGCACCATCGGGCATAGGCAAAAGGAAAACCCGCCGAACCGTAACGGTTCAGGCGGGTTTTCACATGTCTTGCGACAGGATCGATCAGGTGTTCGGGCGCTTGCCGTGGTTGGCGGCCTTCTTACGACGATCCCTGCGCTTACGTCCGCGCATGCCCATGATTGGACTCCTTTTTACTAGAAAAATAAGCCTTCGGAATTATGCCACAACAGGACGACGTTCTCAACCGCGCGTCTCACTGGACGTTGCCGGCGGGACATGCGACGTTCACCCGGGGCATCCCGGCGGCATCCGACGGCACGTCCCGGACGACCATCCGCCCCGCCGCTCACCGCTCGCCGCAGCAGTGGTCGAGGCACTCCTTGATGCGGGTCTTGAGGCACTCAGGCGCCTCGTCGGGGCGCAGATAGGCGCGCAGCGCCGTCAAATCGACGGCAGACAGTTGGGACCGAACATGGCCTTGAGTTCAGCGATCAACCCCGTCCCCTTTCTGACGCGGAATCGGTCGCCGAAGGTAAGAACCTCTGCATTGCCTGCGGTGTCGATAAGCGCAAGCTTTACCTCGCTGAGTCCAGGGTGATTGACGATCACTTGTCTGAGTCTGGTCATATTGGCTCGGGTCGCCGATGAACTAGGCAGGAGGATGACGAGCGGTTTCCCACCCCGATCCTCCGTATAAGGTATATGCATCCCCGTCACTCTGATCGTGGTGGTTTCATCACGTCGATCCACACGTCCCTGAATCTGTACGATCTGATCGACGGCAAGCTGCGCAGCACATGTCTCGTACATCTTGCCGAAGAACAGGCATTGGATGGAGCTTTCCAGGTCCTCGATGGTGACGATCGCCCACGCGTTGCCCCGTTTGGACACCCGTCGGTCCACGTTGATGACGAGTCCGGCGATGGTGACCTTTCTTCCCTCGGGAACAGGGTCGGCGTTATCGACGAGCCGAGCGATGGATATATCCCTGAGAGAGTCAATCAATGCTTGCATGCCGTTCAGCGGATGGTCGGAGACGTAGAGGCCGAGCATCTCGCGTTCGAAGTTGAGCTTGGTCTTCTTGTCCCATTCCTCCACATCAGGCACGGGAACGCCTGCATCCCGCAATTCCACGTCTTCATCGGCCTCGTCGGCGAACAGGTCGAACTGTCCTTCCATCTGTTTGAGCTTTATGGGAAGGATCGAATCGATGGCGGCCTCGTGGATCTCGTAGAGCGCGCGTCGGTTGGGGTCGATGGAGTCGAACGCGCCGGCCTTGATCAGGGATTCGACCAGACGCTTGTTCAACGCGGTCAACGGCACGCGACGGATGAAGTCCATGAAGTTCACATACCGGCCATGACCGCCGGAACGCTCCGCGATGATATCCGCCACCGGCTTCTCACCCACGTTGCGGATCGCACCCAAGCCGAAACGCACCACGTCACCCACGGCCGAATACGCGAACTGCGACTCGTTGACATCCGGCGACAGCACCTGGATACCCATACGCCGCGCCTCACCCAAATAGAGCGCGGTCTTGTCCTTGTTGCCCTTCGCACCCTGCAGCAGGGCCGCCATGAACTCCACCGGATAATGCGTCTTCAGATACGCGGTCCAATACGAGATCAGCCCGTACGCGGCCGAATGCGCCTTGTTGAACGCATACCCGGAGAACGGGACCAGCACGTCCCACACGGCCTGCGACGCCTCCTCCGAATAGCCGTGCTCCTTCATGCCCGCGAAGAACGGGATCTTCTCCTTGGCCAGCACCTCCGGCTTCTTCTTGCCCATCGCACGCCGCAGCACATCGGCCTTGCCCAGCGAATAGCCCGCCAGGATACGCGCCGCCGACTGCACCTGCTCCTGGTAGATGATCAGACCATACGTCTCGTCCAGCACCTGACGAAGCGGCTCATCCAGCTCCGGGTGGATCGGCGTGATCCTCTGCAGCCCGTTCTTGCGCTTGGCGTAGTTGATATGCGACTCCATCGACATCGGACCCGGACGATACAGCGCGATCAATGCGGAGATGTCGTTGAAGTTATCCGGCTTCAGCATCTTGAGCAGACTGCGCATGCCATCGGAATCCAACTGGAACACGCCCAGCGTGTCACCACGCGACAGCAGCTCGTACGTCGCCCTGTCATCCAGCGGGATCCTCGTGTAGTCGATCGCCGGCTTGCCGTTCGCCTCGATGTTCCGAAGCGTGTCCTGGATGATCGTCAGGTTGGACAACCCCAGGAAGTCCATCTTCACCAGCCCCAGCGTCTCGCACGTGTGATACTCGAACGTGGTCGTCACCGTACCATCCGTACGCTCCAACAACGGGGACGTATCCGTGATCGGCTCACTACCCATGATCGTCGCACACGCATGCACACCCGTCTGACGAATCAGACCCTCGATCGTCTTCGCCTTGTCGACGACCATGTGCACGTCATGATCCGACTCGTAGAGCTCACGGAACTCGCGCGCCTCCGCATACCGCTTCGACGTCGGATCGAAGATCTCCTTGAGACTCGCGTCCTTGCCGTTCTTCGACGGGGGCAGCGCCTCGGTGACCTTCGTGCCCATCGCGAACTCGTAGCCCATGATGCGCGCCGAATCCTTCAACGCCTGCTTCGTCTTGATCACGCCGTAGATCACGCACTGCGCGACCTTGTCACGCCCGTACTTCTCGCCGCAGTAGTCGATCACATGCAGACGACCCTCCGGGTCGAAATCCACATCGATATCCGGCAGGCTCACGCGCTCCGGGTTCAGGAACCTCTCGAAGATCAGACCATGCTTCAACGGATCCAGCTCCGTGATGCCCATCGCGTACGCGACCATCGAACCCGCCGCCGAACCACGACCCGGACCCACCATGATCCCGTGATCCTTCGCCCACTGGATGTAATCCGCCACCACCAGGAAGTAGCCGCAGAACTGCATCTGACAGATCACACCACACTCGTAATCCGCCTGCCTGGACACATGCTCCGGCACGTTGCCGTCATACCGGCGCTCCAGACCCTCCTCGACCTTCCTGAGGAACAGGCTCGCCTCATCCCACCCCTCCGGGCAGTCGAACTGCGGCATGAACGCGCCGTCCTCGTGATCGTCGAAGATCACGTTGCAGCGTTCCGCCACCTCCAACGTGTTGTCACACGCCTCGGGAAACTCCCTGAACAGCTCACGCATCTCCTCGGCCGGCTTGATGTAATAGCCCGTACCATCGAACTTGAACCGGTTCGGATCATCCAGATGCGAGCCCGAGTTGATGCACAACATCGCATCCTGCGCCTCGGCGTCCTCCGCATGCACGTAATGCGAATCGTTCGTGGCCAGCAACGGCGCGTTCAGACGCTTCGCGATATCCAGCAAACCGGACGTGACCTGCCTCTCGATCCTCAGACCGTGATCCATCAGCTCGATATAGAAATTGTCCCGGCCGAAGATGTCCTGAAACTCGCCCGCCGCACGCAGCGCCTCATCGAACTGCCCCAGACGCAGACGAGTCTGAATGATGCCCGACGGGCAGCCCGACGACGCGATCACGCCCTTCGAGTACGTCGCGAGCACCTCCTTGTCCATACGCGGATAGCGCTGCACACGGCCCTCGAGGTTCGCCACCGACGACGCCTTGATGAGGTTCACGAGGCCCTCGTCGTTCTCCGCCCACATCGTCATGTGCGTGATCAGACCACCACCGGAGACGTCGTCGCTGCGCTGCTCCTCGGTGCCCCAGTGCACGCGGGACTTGTCCTGACGCGCGGTCTCCGGCGTCACGTACGCCTCGATGCCGATGATCGGCTTGACACCGTTAGCCACGCAGTTCGTATACATCTCGTACGCGCCATGCATGTTGCCGTGATCCGTGATGGCGACCGCCGGCATGCCCAGTTCCGCCGTGTACTTCGCCAGATCCGGGATCTTGGACGCCCCGTCGAGCAGCGAGTAATGCGTGTGATTATGCAGATGCACGAAATTGCCGCTTCTGTTCATATACGGGACGATATGATGCGGTTTTCCAGATAGGTAGAAAACTACCTGCCGAATTCCGACGCATATAGATTCGATACCAACATCCCGTATGCGTCATGGAGGGCGGATTAATGAGCATAGAGCTTGAATCATCACCGATATCGATGATGATTCACCATACATACTTGATGGTGAACATGTTGGGCGCATGGCCCATGATGAGTTCCATCTGGCGGCGGTCAGACTGTCGTCGTTCGTGGCGGATGTGATTGAAAGTAGCGCGAATATCGAATGGCGCAATGACCGTGTTGCAGAGCTCGTGTTTTCCGGTTCCATGGATGATGAACCGTCCAATGAGGGTTGCACAGAGAAATCGTTCGTCCCATCGAACTCCTGTTCGTTCGACGATGTAGAAAAAGTGATGGGTCTTCTGACGTTGTTGGAACGTATCCATGCCATAGGAACCAGCGGCTTGGAATCCATCGATTTCCGTTCCGACACGTACCGCTTCACTGACGGGAAGACGATCCGCATGGCCGGCGAGTATGTCATGGTCGATTTGCTTGATGCGCATTTCGATCTTCTGGAGAAAGTCTGCAACTCCAGAACAGGATTTCTGACCATTCGCTCGGAATACTGCACTTTGGCACTGGATACGGAATGGTTCCGGGGAATCAAATGCGGATTGAATATCATGCGCAATGCGGCGCATATCCATCATCTTTCCCGACGTGGGGTAACTGGGATGCTGACGGGGAGACTCGACGTCACCTCACTCATACCGCTCAAGCAGTATATGTCCGGCTCTGCGCAGTTCAGCACGGATTGATTCCGGCTCCAGCACCGTGATACGAACGCCACTGTTGGTATATTGCAGAGCCCACCAAATCGTCGACCACGGGGTCGCCTTGACGGTCACCTCATAGACGCCGTCACCGACCTGCGTGGCCTGCGCGTCGGGAAACCAGTCGAACACCGGTTCGAGACCGCCTTCGACACGCAATCGCACCGGTATCGCAGGCCCCGGCGATGGGTAGGGACGTTCGTCCATGAAAGCCGTGAGATCGATTGGGACCCCGTTCTCATCGGTGAAGCTGTCGAACGCGCGATCCAGCGTATGGTCGTTTCCATCGACCATCAGATCACGAATGCGTTCGACATGCAGACAGGACAGATTGTCGTAGG
The DNA here is from genome assembly GCF_008698085.1 of Bifidobacterium callitrichos. Lineage (NCBI taxonomy): Bacteria > Bacillati > Actinomycetota > Actinomycetes > Bifidobacteriales > Bifidobacteriaceae > Bifidobacterium > Bifidobacterium callitrichos. Next base: position 18,052 of record NZ_RZJP01000001.1, on the reverse strand, counting down.
GCCGGAGATGGCAGATGAGGTAGTACTTCTCGTTCTTGTACCGTAGATCGTACGGGTCGGCGACATATTCCCTCGGACGGCCGTCCTCCCCGAGTCTGGGCACGAGCTCGCCGCTGACATCATACGTGCAGTAGCGGAAGCGGATGCCTCGTTCATGGGCGATGGCATCGTTCAACTGTTCGATGTTGTTGAGGAACTCCCGGTTGTAGTGCCGAGGAGTCATCAACGGTCCGCGTATGCCAAGCTGGTCGGACCGGCCGGCGAAGGCGTAGATCTTGGCGATCAGATCCTGAATGTATTCTCCGTCCGAACGGGACAGCGCCGCACCGTCGGCAAGTAGCCGCATCTGCGCGGTGTCGAATACCGGCTCGATGTACCAGCCGGGACGAGGATCGGGACTTTCCGCATCCTTGAGGTCGCTTCTTTCTATCCGATCGACCTTGCGACCGAATGGCTGCATCTCCCGCAGCGCGTACAGATGTCCTCTGATCGTCTTCACAGTGATGCCGAGCTGATCGGCCAACCATGCGGCGGTGACTCCGTGCTCGCGATCCGTGTTCTTGTCAAGCAGCTCCAGAATCCCGATGATGATCTCCGATCGGGAGCCGCCATTGCGCACCGAATCCCGTTCCATGACCACATCCTTTCGGCTTGTTCGGACGAATCACAGCAGAAGCGTGATGACCGGTAGAAAACTACCTGCTCATTATATGTCCTCTGATACTGACGACGTGGGACCCGCTCATCGAATTGACGGGAAGGCGCCTCTCGTCGCACTGGATCGCACCTGTTGCGACGATGCGGAACACGGGAAAGGCTAAGGAAATACGACAATGAGCAAGAACATCGATCCGGAAACGCATCTTGACAGAACCCTGACATTTGATACCTTCATTCCGGCCGACTGCAACCGATTCGCCCGGTCTGCTGCGATTGCCGTGGCCAATGGCTCAGGGCAGCTCTTCAATCCGCTGTACATCTACGGCGGATCCGGTCGGGGCAAGACCCATCTGTTGAACGCGATCGGCAATTATGCGATCGCCAGGGATCCGAGTCTGAGGATTCGCTACGTCACCGCCGAGGAATTCGCTGAGGAATTCTCCAAGGTGAAATCGAAGTGTCAAACAACGGAATTCAACCGTTACCACCGTGAGCTCGACATGCTGCTTGTTGACGACATCCAGATGCTGAGCGGAGAGGACGACGCCTCGGAGCAGTTCAGGCGCACATTCTGCACGCTGTACTGGGCGAACAAGAGCATCGTCGTCACCGCCGACGTAGCTCCGCATAAGCTCGACAAATTCGGATCCGAACTTCTCTCACGTCTGGAGAGCGGGCTCGCCGTCGATGTCAAAGCACCCGATCGTGACACCCTCAACAGCATTCTGCGGATGCATACTTCAAACGACAGCCTGAGGATCCCGGACGGGATTCTCAGGCTCATCGACTCCTCCTGTGAGACCCCAACGAGCATAGATCGATTCATGGAGCAAACACGAACCTCCCTGCTCACAATGGACGATGAACTGGGAAGGATGAGCGAATCCCTAGAGGAAATGATGGAGTCCATCAGGCGCATCAGTCAGAATTCATCGGAGCACAAAGACATGTGATGCGTCTTCAGCCATAACGCAACGGCTCCTCCATCGACGGAATCGTCAGATGGAGGAGTCGTGAATCACCCTCTCAGTTGGCGTTCAGGCCGAAGGCCCTGCTGCCGAGCTTCTGCTTGAACAACCCCTCGAGTGCGATGACGTCCGTCACGGGCGTGGTCTTATCGAGGACCCTCAGCACCGTATACTGCAAGTCGCGGTATCTGTCCGGATGGGCGGTCATCAACTCGCGCATCAGCTTGTTGCCGCCCTGTCCATTGGTGTTGGCGTATTCCGACCACCTGCCCCACAGACCGTTCTCACCATATGCGGATCCGACGTACTGCTGTCCGCTCACCTTGTCTACCACGAGGTAGACTGCCGAGACCTGACTCATCGCATCACGGTACGCGCTATACAGCTCAGGGCTGCCAACGATGTCGGACAAGTCGTCGAACGACAGAAGAAGACTGTCAAAGCCCGGGAACTGCGGCTTACGCTCTTCGATGGAGACGATGCGCTTGTCGTTCGTACCGTTCTGCGCCCAGCTGACATATGCGCCACCCCAGTCGACGGTAAGGCGATTCTCATACTCGGCGAACAGGTCGCAGGGCTCGAGATCGTAAAGGAAGTCGCCGGGTTTGAATTCCTGATTCGGATAGTCGTCGGGCAGCATGCCGGGCCGGTACAGTTTTGTTCCCACCATTCTGTACAGCGCAACGAAACGGGTCACACCACCCGGCTCACCCATGAACGTCATCCAGTAGGTCTTGCCACGTCCGATGAAGGATTCGGTCTGAGTGCCCGTACGCTCACGCAGATAACCGAGCCTTGCATATTTCCCGACCATTCCCTCCGTATGCCGAATCAACACGACATCGTTGGGGTCGATGCCTGCGCTCCTCATTAGATCAACGGTTCCCAGCATCATTGCACACCTTTCGATCGTTCGCCGGCTCCTATACCGACGCCTAATATGACGTCTCTCATTATAGAGCTACTTCATTATGACCGGTAGAAATCTACCTGCTGACGAAGTGCTCCCCGATACTGGAATCAGGCATGATCGCAATCATTCGTGGACTTCGTGTGATTGACGGGATGTCTATGCGAACGGATGCGGAGACGAACTCTCCGCCTACGGGGAATGAGGTGCGTTCATGATGTTCTGCCTCCACTGTGGTGCGAATCTGCTTGACGACGCGGTGTTCTGTGTGAAATGCGGTATGAAATCCGCCGTTGCCTCCGACGACCTCAGGGAACCGTCGCCGATGGCCATGCCGGATCGATGCACTGTCTCCATGCCTCACCCGGTCATGATGTCGTCTTTGGGACGGATGTCTTCCGCCCAGCTGATCAAACTGCTCACATCGCTTGACGAGCAGTTCGCACGGATCGAAGCGATAGAGGACGGCATACGATCCGCCTATGGACTCATGAGGAGAAACAAGACGGAATATGACATCGGTCTGGCCTGTCTACTGTTGGCCGGACTCATCGGTGCGGGCGCACTGCTCTATGGGATCGTCTGCGAGCCGTGGAACCACCGGGCTCCGATCTCCGCGCTGATCGCATGCGCAGTCGGCATCATCCCGCTGCTCGTCGGTCTGAACCAGCTCAGGGTGTTCAAGCACAACGTCGAAAACGTGCTTCCCGCGCTTTATCCGGCAATCGCAACCGACGAGCGGACCATCGCCGACATTCGCAAGACCATGCGGCCAACCCTGCTACTGTTGCCCGTCTCCTGCCGTAACGGGAAGGCTAACGCCTACATTCTGCAGATGCTCATGTGCGGACGCGCCGATGATTTCAACACCGCTGCCGGACTGTGGGAGGAGTACGACCATTGCCGGCGGCTGGAGCAGCTCGAACGGGACAGGATTCAGGAGACCCGGAAGCAGACTATTGTGCTCGCCATATCCGCCCTCGCCCAAGTCAGTCAGGCGTTCGAGGCGAAGCGGCAGACCAGAGCATTGCAGGATCTACGAAACGACCTGAGTATCCGACATTGAGGAGGACAGCGACATGAATATGAACGACCAGTATTCATCGGAGCGCGACCGGCTCCGTGTACAGATTCTGAAGGTCCTCGCTATTCTCGTGGCGATGCTGCTTATCATGGCCTCAGCCGCCGCACTGTACAAGCTCGATCAATCCCGGACATATGACGACAGCGGCATCAGGACCACGAGCTCCGAACATTCATCGACGTACGTCGATACCGACGACCACGCCTCCACTCGGCAAATCCCGGATAACGTACGGTGAGTGTGCGTCAGCATACGCTCCCCGGGGTGATCATCACGCCACCCCACGTTTTCGTATGTTGAGTGAGCGCAATCATACGAAAATAAGGGGGAAAGCGGCTATCGCCCCCATCCACGTACACTGAGTGCAGCTGAGCGTACGTGGTCAGGGATCAGGACGCATATAACCCCGCCCTGCGTACACGACCACCACGCTAACACCTTGTCAGGTGGAGAAACCAAGGAGTTCGACCCACTCACTGACCACAGCAGTGGTCGAGGCACTCCTTGATGCGGGTCTTGAGGCACTCAGGCGCCTCGTCGGGGCGCAGATAGGCGCGCAGCGCGGCGATCATCGCCTGCTCGCGCTCGGAGCAGCAGGTCGACGGGTCGAAACAGTCGCCGCCCGCGGCCTCATCGCGCACATCCGTACCGTAGACGTCGTATGCGTCCGCGTCGTCCGTATCGCTGATGCGCACCTCCGTATGACTGATATGACTGACCACGCCGTCGGCCGATGTGCGGGTGATGGAGATATGACGCACATGCTCCACATGCCGTCCGTTCATCGTATCTCCTTCCTTCGCTTCGAATGCGGGGCCTCATCGATTCCACGGCCCCTCATGGAGGCATCATCTCCATTATCGCCGTGACGGGCTATGGAGAGCGGTTTTTCACCGGACTTTGCTTTCGGTGAACCGGACGACGTCGAGCCGGCCGATACACTACCGGACTTTGCCTTCGACGCCTTCGGCGAACCCGCCGGCAGCTGCGTGCCGTAGCCGTGCTCGCGCGCATAGGAGGCAAGTTCACGCTTCAACTGGGTGCGCGCGCGGTTGAGCCTGCTCATCACCGTGCCGATCTTCACGCCCTGCTCGTCGGCGACCTGCTGGTACGACTTGCCGTCGATCGCCGCGTCGATGAACACCTGACGCCGTTCCGGCGACAGTTTGGACAGCGCCTGCATGATCTCCTCGGGGGCGAACGCGTCGAGATACTCGTCCTCGGCGGACTTGAGCCCGTCGGAGGTGTGTTCGGAGGCCTCGTAGATGTCCCAGTCGTCGTATTCGCCGTCCGCGTCGTTGGCGCGCTGCGGCCTGCGCTTGGCCTTCGCGTACTGGTTGAAGTAGGTGTTGCGCTCGATCGTGGTCATCCACGCCTCGAAGTTCGTGCCCTCCTGGAACGAGTCGAACGCCTTGAATCCCTTCTCGAACGTATCCTGCACGAGATCCTGCGCGTCCTCCGGGTTGTTGGTGAGCCTCATCGCCTGCCGATAGAGCGCGTTGAGCGCCGGCATGGCGAGCCGTTCGAACCGCTCGCGCCGTTCGGCAAGAGTCTCGTTCGTCGCAGTCCCGTTCGTCTGTGTGGTCACGTCCGCCCATTGTAATCGGCCAGTCGCTCGTATACTGGAAACGGTTTACGGATGTTTGAGAAACCGTCCAGAGGTCTCCCAGAATCGTCGCGCACAGTGGGGGCGACATCGTCGGGTGTCTTCCGGACAGCACCTGCACCACTCGCCTATCACGCCGAAAGGACCCTCCCCATGGCTCTGACCCTCGCTTCCGCCGCCGAACTGCTCAACCGGCATCATCTGCTGCGGGAGGTGATCCACGTCGACTCGTGGACGCTCGACGCCGACGACATCGACGGCGCGGACAAGCCGTTCTCCTCCATCACCTACGACACCCGTCAGGTGCGCGAGGGATCGCTGCTGGTATGCAAGGGACGCTTCAGGCCGGAGTTCCTCGACGGCTGCGATGAGAAGGGACTCGCCGCGTACGTGGCCGAGACCGACCTGTCCGCACACACCGGCACCCCGGGGCTGATCGTCGACGACGCGCGCAAGGCCCTGGCCCTGCTCGCCACCGAGTTCTACGGGCGCCCGCAGGACGAGCTCACGCTCATCGGCATCACCGGCACCAAGGGCAAGACCACCACCGCGTACTTCACGCAGGCGATCCTCAACGCGTATTCGGGCGGCCGCTGCGCGCTCTTCTCCTCGGTCGACAACTGCCTCGACGGCCACACCTACGTCGAATCGGATCTGACCACCCCCGAATCGCTCGACGCGGTGCGCATGATGCGCGAGGCAGTCAACGGCGGCATGCGCTACCTCGTCATGGAGGTCAGCTCCCAGGCGTACAAGGTGCATCGCGTCTACGGGTTCACGTTCGACGTGGGCGCCTTCCTCAACATCTCCCCCGACCACATCTCCCCGATCGAACACCCCACGCTCGAGGACTATCTGTACTGCAAGCGGCAGATCACGGCCAACTCCCGCACGCTGATTCTCAACGCCCGCGCGGACCACGCCGATCTGATCCGTCAGGACGCGGCCGCCGCCGGAGTGCCGGTGCGTGATTTCGCCCTGCTGGACGAGTCCGTCGTCGACCCCGCCGCCGATCCCGGCGTCGACGCGACCGCATGGCCCGCCGACGCCTCGCACGACTCCTATCTCATGCGTCTCGACGGACACGATCTGGGCCGCTACCGGCTCCATCTGGTCGGCGACTTCAACTACGAGAACGCCCTCGCCGCGGTGAGCATCGCCCACGCCGCCGGAGTGCCCGCGGATGCGATCGAGACGCTGCACGCGATGGAGCCCACGCGCGTCTCGGGGCGCATGGAGCTCACCCGCGACAAGAGCTCCGACACCGATGTGATCGTCGACTACGCGCACAACTACACCTCCGTCAAGGCGCTGCTCGATTTCGTGTACGAGCGTTGGGCAGGCCACGGCGAGCACCCGTACATCACGCTCGTCGCCGGATCGGCCGGCAACAAGGCGTACGACCGTCGCCGTGAGATCGTCGAGGCGGCGCAGGATCGCATCGCCCGGTTCGTGTTCACGGCCGAGGACACCGATACCGAGCCGTACGAGGACATCTGCCGTGACATGCGCTCCTTCGTGACGAACGATCGGGTCGAGGCCACCACGATCATCGACCGCGTGACCGCCATCACCGACGCGCTGGACGAGGCGCGCGCCCACCCGCAGCGGCACGACGTGGTCCTCGTCATCGGCAAGGGGCACGAACGCTGGATCAAGGATCTCAACAAGCACGTGCCGTACGAGGGCGACGATCAGGTGGTCGCGCGTCTGCTCGGCGTCTGAGTCGCCCGATCCGCCTGACCTGTCTAGGGCACCCAAGTCCGGGATACGGGCAACCGTTGATGAACATCGGATGAACACATCCGTGGAGTAGTATCGTGCGGTGACGCACGCGAGACCCGCGCGCCGCACGACACTAGGAGTACACGCCATGCCCACCACGACTTCGCCGCTGAGCCTCGCCTCCGCGGCCAAGCTGTTGGAAGATCACCACCTGTTGCGCGAGATCATCACGCCCGAACGCTGGACGCTCGACGCCGCGCATCTGCCGGACGCCGACAGGCCGATCCCCGCGATCACCTACGACACCCGTCAGGTACGCGAGGGATCGCTGCTGTTCGTCAAGGGCCGGTTCAAGCCGGAGTTCCTCGACGGCATCGATGAGCGCGGGCTCGCCGTCTACGTGGCGGAGGAGGATCATTCAGACCGCACGAAGGCCGTCGGTCTGATCGTCGAGAACGTGCACAAGGCGATGAGCCTGCTCTCCGCGGAATTCTACGGGCGGCCGCAGGATGAGCTCACGCTGGTCGGCATCACCGGCACCAAGGGCAAGACCACCACCGACTACCTCACACACGCGATCCTCAACGCCTATTCCGGCGGGCACGCCGCGATGATGAGCTCGATCGCCGTATGCCTCGACGGTCGCACGTTCGCCCCGTCCCAGCTCACCACCCCCGAACCGCTCGACGCGTTCCGCATGATGCGCGAGGCGGTCGACAACGGCATGCGCTACCTCGTCATGGAGGTCAGCTCCCAGGCGTACAAGATCCAGCGCGTCTACGGTCTCACGTTCGACGTGGGCGCCTTCCTCAACATCTCCCCCGATCACATCTCCCCGATCGAACACCCCACGTTCGAGGACTACTTCCACTGCAAGCGCCAGATCATCGCCAATTCGCGCGCCATGGTGATCGGCGCCGACTCGGCGCACGTCGACCTGCTCCTCGAGGATGCGGCCGCGCACGACGTGCCGGTGACGACATTCGCGCTGCACGACCCGGCCAACGGGCATCACACGCCCGCCGACGTCGTCGTCGCCGCCGACCCGAGCCGCAAGACCGGATTCGTCGTCGCATGCGACGGCAGGGCCCTCCCGTACGAGCTGGACATGCTCGGCGAGTTCAACTTCCTCAACGCCGCCGCCGCGATCACCATCGCGATGAAGGCCGGCGTGCCGTTCGGCGACGAGGCCATGGCCGCCGTCGAGACCGTGCACGTGCCGGGCCGCATGGAGCGCTTCATCGGCTCCGACGGCATGCACGTGTACGTCGACTTCGCGCACAACTACCTGTCCACCAAGGCGCTCGTCGACGAGATGATCCGCGTGTACGGCGAGCGCAACCCGCGCATCACGCTGGTGTCCGGCACCACCGGAGGCAAGGCCATCGACCGGCGCGAGGGCATCGTCAAGGGCGCGCTGGGCCGCGCCGAATCGTTCATCTTCACCCTCGACGATCCGAACTTCGAGGATCCCCACAAGATCTGCGAGGAGATGGCCTCGTTCGTCCCCGACGACGGCAGGCAGCGCGTGAACATCATCGTCGACCGCGAGCAGGCCATCGTCACCGCGATCCGCGAGGCACGCGAATCCACCGACCGCGACGGCCGATTCAACATCGTGCTAGTCATCGGCAAGGGGCACGAGACCCGCAACATCATCAACGGCAAGGCCGTCGACTGGCCCGGGGACGCGACCATCGTGCGCCGCGAGCTCGGTCTTGCGGCCGCGTGATACCCTCCGATGCGGTTTTCCATCGTCACATGTTTTCCATCGTCACACATGGAGTAAGGTGAGCAACCATGACCCGATTTCAACCGATTCTGCTCGGTAGCGACATCAACGTGTACGGCATGGCCCGTGCATTTCATGAGGAGTACGGCATCGTCTCGGACGCCTACGCCTACTTCCAGTTGAGCCCCACGAAGTTCAGCAGGATCGTCAACGTCCACATCGTGCCCGACTTCGACAACTTCGTCACCTTCCGCGACTTCATGCTGAGCCTCGGCAAGAGGATGAAGGCGGAGGACCCCGATCGCGCGCTGCTGCTCATCCCCTGCGGCGACGTGTACGCGAATCTCCTGAGCCAGTGCGGCGACGACCTGCGCAGGTACTTCGTCTACAACACCCTCGACATCAGGCTGTCGCGCAAGCTGGCCTACAAGGCCACCTTCTACCAGCTGTGCGAGCAGTACGGGCTGCCGCACCCCAGGACGAAGACCGTCACCGCCGAGGACGTCAGGCTCGGCGCATACAAGAACCTGCCCTTCGACTACCCGGTGGCCATGAAGCCGGCGAACTCGGTGGAATGGCTCGGCATCGACTTCGAAGGCCGCCGCAAGGCGTACATCTTCGATAATCCCGACGATCTGGACGTGATGATCCGCCGCGCCTACGACGCCGGATACAAGTCCGAGATGGTCATCCAGGACTTCATCCCCGGAGACGACTCCCGCATGCGCGTGCTCAACGCCTACGTGGACCATCACCACCGCGTGCGCATGATGTTCCTCGGCCACCCGCTGCTCGAGGATCCCTCCCCCGTGGCGGCCGGCAACTACGCGGCGATCATCCCCGACTTCAACCAGCAGGTGTTCGACCGCATCAAGTCGTTCCTCGAGACCATCGGCTACGAGGGCGTCGCGAACTTCGACATGAAGTACGACGAGCGCGACGGCGAGTACAAGCTGTTCGAGATCAACCTGCGTCAGGGACGCTCCAGCTACTTCGTCACCCTCAACGGGTTCAACCTCGCCAAGTACTTCGTCGACGACCTCGTCGAGGACACGCCGTTCGACGGGAACACGGTGTTCGGCCGCGGCTCGAAGCTGTGGCTGGAGATCCCCCGTTCGATCTTCACCGACTACGTGGCTCCCGGCGAGGACAAGGACCGCGGGCTCGCGATGATGAAGTCCGGCGACTGGGGCACGACTCTCGAGTATTCGAAGGACATGAACCCGCTGCGCTGGCTGATGATCCGGCACATGTTCTCGATCTACAAGAAGAGCTATGCGAAGTACTTCAAGCAGAAGGGCGATTTGAAGTGAGAAGACCGTTCTTCGCCGTCCTCGGCGGCATGGGATCGCTGGCCACGGAAAGCTACGTGCGCCTCGTCAACGCGGGCATCCACGCGACCTGCGATCAGGATTACCTCGACTACATCGTGTTCAACGATGCAAGCGTCCCCGATCGCACCGCGTTCATCACCGGACAGTCGGACGACGACCCGTTCCCGGTGATCGCCGACGACATCGACAAGGCCACGGCCATCGGCGCGAGCTTCATCGTGCTCACCTGCAACACGGCGCACTACTTCTACGACCAGTTCCAGGCCCTCACCCCCGTGCCGATCCTGCACATGCCGCGCGGTGCGGTGGTGCGCCTCTCCTCGCGCTACCCCGCCGACCGCTTCCCCCGGGTCGGGTTCCTCGGCACGGTGGGATCGCGCGCCTCCGGCGTGTACCGTCAGGCCGCCGAGGAGGCCGGGTACGAGTTCATCGAGCCGGACGACGAGCTGCAGGATCGCATCACGTCGCTGATCTACGACGACGTGAAGGGCGATCGCGGGCTTGACCGTGGTCGATACGAGGCGGTGCTCTCCGCCATGCTCGACCCGGCCGGCTCGTGCCGTGCCGACGCGCTCGTGCTCGGATGCACCGAGCTGAGCGTGCTCAACGAGGCGTTCCCGATGCCACAATTGCCACTCGTCGACGCGCAGGCGGTGCTGGTGGACGATACCATCGCGCGCGCTCGAAAACTGCGGATGTCCTGATTCGGCATTTTGCCGTTTCGTTGTCCGCTGTCCGTGTGGGGCGGTGGCGGGGCATTGCACGACACACTCAAGGCCGTTCGGCCAAGCCTACGGTCGTGCAATGCCCCGCCACCGCCCCACACTCGTTTTCGGTGACTGTCACCTTGCTGTGATGCGCTGGCTGATGACGGCGGTGACGCCGTCGGCGCGCATCGTGACGCCGTAGAGGGCGTCGGCGATGGACATCGTGCGCTGCTGGTGCGTGATGACGATGAGCTGGGCGTGCTCGCGCAGTCTGTTCAGCGCGTTGAGCAGACGTGTCAGATTCACGTCATCCAGCGCGGCCTCGACCTCGTCCATCACGTAGAACGGGCTGGGGCGCGCGGTGAAGATCGCGAACAGCAGCGCCAGCGCGGTCAGGGACCGTTCACCTCCGGACAGCAGGCTCAGTCGCTTCACCCGCTTGCCGGCGGGGCTCGCCTCGACGATCACGCCGGTCGTCAGCATGTCGTCGGGGTTCTCGAGACGCAGTCTGCCCGTGCCGCCGGGGAACAGGGTGGCGAACATCGACTCGAACGCCTTGGCGGTGTCGTCGAAGGCGGTGCGGAACACGCCGACCATCGTCCTGTCGAGTTCATCGATAAGTCCCATCAGATCGTCGCGGGACCTCGCCACGTCATCACGCTGCTCGTTGAGGTACCGGTTGCGTTCCTCGAGCGCGGCGTACTCCTCGACCGCCAGCGGGTTCACCTTGCCCAGAGCCGTCAGATCACGCTTCGCCTTCTCGAGGCGACGCTCCTGCTCGGCACGCACGTAGGGCGTGGTTCGGTAACGGACGTCTGCCGCATCGTCCGCGTCCGCATCATCAGCATCGTCGTCGGGCGTTTCCAGCGGAATCGGCGCGCCGGTCTCGTCGAGCACCGGCACCGGCCTGTCGGGGCCGTATTCGGCGATGAGATCCTCGACGCCCATAGCGAGCTCGTCACGGATCCTCGCCTCCAGCTGGTCATGCTTGGAGGCGAGCCGCTCACGCACCACGTCGAGCTCGTGCTCGCGCGCGGCCAGCTCGCCCACCGTCGGCTCGATGGCGTTGCGTTGTTCGCGAAGGGCCCTGAGCTCCTCGTTGTGGCCGGAGGCGGCGGCCTGCAGTCTATCGCGGCGATCCACGACATCGGCGATGGCCGCGGCCACCAGCGTCTCCGTCCCTCGGGCGTCACGGGCCACGTTCCGAGCCCGTTCGGCCTGCTGCCGGCGTGCCGCGTTCACCGTCTCGATGCGGGCGCGGCGTTCGGCCGCCTCCTTCGCATTGGCGTGCAGCAATCCCGCCTGACGGGCCAGCGATTCGGCCTTGCGGCTCGATTCGGTCCACGCGATACGAGCTGCCGTCTCCTGATCGCGCGCCAATGAGAGCGCCGACTCCAACGCGCGCTCACGCTCGGTAAGGCCGTCGACATCGGCATCGCCGTCATCAGCGTGACCGGCGGCCTCGAGCATCCCGTTCAGATCGTCGAGACGCTCACGATGCGATGCGCGTTCGACGTCGATGCGTTCGATGCGATCCTTCAGGTCGGCGATGCGTCGTTCCAGAGCGGCGACGCGATCGTTCGCCTCCTTGAGCGATGCCTCGGCCTGACGGGCCCTGAGACGGCATTCCGTCCGCCGCTGCACCGCCTCATCGACCATGCGCGTGGCCTCATCGTGTACCGCCTGAGCGCTCTTCACCTCCGCATCGAGCTTCGCCAGTTCGACGTTGAGCTCCCTGACCTGCTTCAATGCGCGATTCCGCTTGGCGTTCAGCGTCAGATCGCTCTGTGACAGCGAGGAGCCTCCGGACGCGGCCACGCCATCGGCGAACACCTCACCCTCGCGGGTGACGGCGTGCATGCCGGGCCGTGAGGAGGCCGTATCTGACACCATCCGCTGTGCGGTCTCGGCATCGTCGGCGATCACATAGTCGCCGATCAGCGCACGCACCGCGTCGACGACGCGTGCGGCGAGCGCGGGATCGGACGCGTCCGGATCGGCCTCGATCAGGGAGGAGAGGCTTGTCACAGCGGTCTTATCGGATGCGGACGCCGGCACGGACGCCGGCGCAGACGAAGCAGGCGCGGCGTCGCCGGACGCGTTGACGACCACGGCCCTGCCGAGACGGTCGACGCGTGCCCGTTCGAGCGCGTGCAGCATGTGCGTTCCATCGGGTACGACCAGCGCACTGGCGTACCGTCCGAGCGCATGCGCCACGGCCTCCTCCCAGCCGTCGGCCACATGGATGAAATCGGTGAGCCTGCCCAGCACGCCGGCCTGAATATCGGATTCGAGCGCGCCTGCGGCGTTGCGGTTCTCCAACGTGTCCTTCAGCGCGTCGGCCTTGGCCTCCAGTGAGATCACCCGTGCGCCGAGCTCCCGGCGCCTGTCGAGCAGTTCGCCCAATGCGTCGCGGCTGTCGGCGAGGCGCGTGTGCGCCGCGTCCAGCGCCTCGGAGCCGTCGTCGCCGTCCGGATCCGACTCGCCCTTGAGACGGGCACGCAGCCCCACCGCCTCGCCATGCTCCTCCACCAGCGCGGCCAATTGGGTTTCGAGGTCCCTGACCCGGTCGGCGCCCAGCTGTACGGCGCCCTCCTCGCGGGCGATCATCTCGCGCAGGCCGGCGATGCGCTCTCCCCGCTCCTGCTGCGTACGACGCAGTTCGATCAGGGTCTGCCGGACGGCGGCGAGCCGCTGCTCGTCGGCCGCACGAGCTTCGGTGGCCTTGTCGAGTGCGATCCGCGCGGTGTCGGCCACGGCGGACTGCGCGGCCGCCTGCTCGTCGAGTTCGACGGCGCGATGCTTCAGGATCGTCGGATCCTCCCCCGGATTGTCGATCACCTGACGGAGCAGGGAGTCGCCGCGCTCGTCGGCGAGCGCCGACAGCGAGCGCAGTCGCTCCTGGATCTGCGTCAGGGAGCGCCATGTGCGGTTCAGCCGGTCGAGGGCCGGACTGGACGAGCTGATGGAGGCCTCGGCCTGTTCGATGCTCACCTTGATTTGGGCGAGGCTGCGGCGTGACGCGGTGAGTTCGCCGCGCACGCGGGTGAGCTCGGCGCGCACGTCGTCGCGTTTCGCCGTCGAGGTGACGGCGTCGTCGGCGTACAGGCGGGATTTGGCGTCGCGCAGCGTGATCTGGATGGCGTCGGCGCGGCGGGAGACTCGCGCCTGCCGTCCGAGCGGGCCCATCTGGCGTCGGATCTCGCCCAGGAGGTCGTCGAGACGACTGAGGTTGGTCTCGGTGTTGGCGAGCTTGCGCAGCGCGCGTTCCTTGCGTTTGCGATGCTTGAGGATGCCGGCGGCCTCCTCGATGAAGGCGCGGTGTCCTGCCGGGTCGGCCTTGAGGATCGAATCGAGGCGCCCCTGGCCGACGATGACGTGCATCTGCTGGCCGAGACCGGTGTCGCTCAGGAGCTCCTGGATGTCGAGCAGGCGGCATGGCGAGCCGTTGATCGCGTATTCGGAGCCGCCGTTGCGGAAGATCGTGCGCGAGATCGTGACCTCGTCGTAGTCGATGTCCAGCGTGTGGTCGGTGTTGTCGATGGTGAGGCTGACCTGTGCGCGCCCCAATGCGGGGCGGGAGGACGTGCCGGCGAAGATCACGTCCTCCATCGAGACGCCGCGTAGGTTCTTCGCGCCCTGTTCGCCCATGACCCAGGTCAGGGCGTCGACGATGTTCGACTTGCCCGAACCGTTGGGGCCGACCACGGCGGTGATGCCGGGCTCGAAGCGCAGGGTGGTTGCGGATGCGAAGGATTTGAAGCCTTTGAGGGTGAGTTCCTTGAGATACACCTAGTTACTCGTCCTTGTTCGTCGCTTCCTCGTCGGACTGCTCGGCGTCGAGGTCCGTGTCGTCGGTGATGTCCGTGTCGTCGGGGTCGACGACGGGCTGGTGGATGCTCATCGCCTTTTTCATGACGGGGCTCATGTGCTCCTTGAGCATGGTGCGCGCGTCGCCCGCGGTGACGAAGCTGCCGCAGATGAGCACGCCGTGGCCGTAGCCGACGCCGAGATCGTCGGATTCGTCGACGAGGTTCACGGCGGTCTGGATCGCGTCGGGCAGTTCCGGCTCCTTGATGACGCGGTCGCGGCCGAACACCTCCACGGCGATCTTCTCCAGCTCGTCGGCCGGCATGACGCGGTCGCGCCACGAGTTCTCGGTGACGACCACCTGGCTCAGGATCGGCTCGAGCACGCCCAGATACTCCTCGACCTGCTTGTCCTCCATCATGGCGATGACGCCGACGAGCTGTTCGAAGTGGTAGTTTTCCTCAATGGCGGCGCGCAGCGATTCGGCGGCGTTCACGTTGTGCCCGCCGTCGACGATGATGGTCGGCGAGGTGCGGATCTGCTCGATGCGACCGGGGATTTTCACGCCGGAGAGCGCCTCGGCGACGATGTCGCCGTCGAGCGCGCCGGAGACGGGGATCACCGCCTCACAGGCGGCGAGCGCGGCGAGCGCGTTGTGCGCCTGATGCTCGCCGAACTTGGCGATCGGAACCTCCTCGTACGTGCCGAGCGGGGTGTTGAGGGTGACGACCTGACCGCCGACGGCCGGAGTGCGGGAGACGACCTCCATCTCGTAGCCGTCGCGCACCAGCTTGGCGTGGTTGCGTTCGGCGGCGGCCTGAAGGATCGGCATGACGGCTTCGGCATGGGGCTGCGGGCCGATGACGGCGGTGCAGTCGGGCTTGATGATGCCGGCCTTCTCGGCGGCGATCTGCTCGACGGTGTTGCCGAGCCACTGCATGTGGTCCATGTCGACCGGTCCGATGATCGCCGCATCGGCGTCGAGCACGTTGGTGGCGTCCCATGCGCCGCCCATGCCGACCTCGACGACGGCCACGTCGACCGGGGCGTCGGCGAACTTCCAGATGGCCATCGAGGTGAGCACCTCGAAGAAGCTCATGCGCGGCTTGCCCTGCTCGCTCATCTGCTTGTCGACCATGGCGACGAGGTCCTTGATCTGATCCCATGCGTCGATGAAGTCGTCGTCGGACAGCTCCTGCCCGTCGATGGCGATGCGTTCGTTGATCTTCTCCAGATGCGGCGAGGTGCACAGGCCGGTGCGCATGCCGTAGGCGCGGCAGATGGCCTCGGCCATGCGCGCGGTCGAGCCCTTGCCGTTGGTGCCGGTCACGTGGATCACGCGGAACGAGTCCTCCGGGTGGCCCAGCAGGTCCAGCATCAGATTCATGCGGTCCAGATCGAGGTTGGTGGTGTTGTGCTCCGGCGGCCGGCTCATGATGTCCAGCTCGACGTCCTCGATCGACTCCCCGTTCCTGTTCGGATGTTCGAATGACATTCCTCTACGCTCCCTGTGTGCTTCACTGTGCTCAAACCCCACAATGATAGCCGATCGGCAGTCCGACCGACATCCCCAACGGAGAACCCGAACGTCCGTCAATCCGGCGTACAGTGGTCATGGGCGATGTTCACGGTGAACGGCCCATGACACCTACACATGACACCAACGAAGGGACACATCATGACACTGCTTGAACCGCCGGCCATTCCCGTGCGCAGGGCGCACGACGGGCTGGAGCTGCCGGCCATCGGCTTCGGCACGTACAAGGTCAACGGGTTCGCCGGCGTCGAGGCGATCACGTCGGCGCTGGAGGTCGGCTACCGGCTCATCGACTCCGCGTTCAACTACGAGAACGAGGGCGTGGTCGGCAGGGCGATCCGCGAATCCGAAGTGCCGCGCGAGGACATCATCGTCACCTCGAAGCTGCCGGGACGTCATCACCAGTACGATCAGGCGCGCGAGACGATCGAGGAGTCGGTGGCTCGCATGGGCCTCGACTACATCGACCTGTATCTCATCCACTGGCCGAACCCGTCGCAGGGCCAGTTCGTCGAGGCGTGGCAGGCGCTGGTCGATGCGCAGAAGCAGGGCATCGTCAGGCACATCGGCGTGAGCAACTTCCTGCCCGGCCACATCGACCTGCTCATCCGCGCCACCGGCGTGACGCCGGCCGTCAACCAGGTCGAGCTGCACCCGTTCTTCCAGCAGAGCGAGCAGCGCGCCTACGACGAGGCGCACGGCATCATCACCGAGGCGTGGAGCCCGCTGGGACGCGCCAACCAGATGCTCAAGGACCCGACCATCACGCGCATCGCCGACAAGCACGGCGTCTCCCCCGTGGCGGCGATCCTGCGCTGGCACCTGCAGCTGGGCGACGTGGCGATCCCCAAGTCGCTGCACCGCGAGCGCCAGCGCGCGAACCTCGATCTGACCGGTTTCGCGCTCGACGAGCAGGATATGCGCGACATCGCGGCGATGGACAACCCGGAAGGCTACACGTTCGGTCAGAACCCGCACTGGCACGAGGAGGCCTGAGAGGGGGGCGTTTCTCTCCCCCAGTCAGCTTCCAGCTGACGGCCCGTCCCGCAATTACGGACGTGCTGCGCGCGCAGCTGACTGGCTCGCCTGTCGGCTCGCACGTTGCCTACAAACAGCTCCGCCGTTTGCTTCACGGCAACGTCCCGTCAGAGGGGGCCGGGATTCTCCAGTCAGAGGGACGAGAGGTGTTTCAGGAGCGAGCGGCGTCCCACTCGCTCCTCCACGAGTACTGCATGTCGTAGGCGCTCGCCCAGAACATGTACTCGTTCTCGACTCCGGTGACGAAGATGTCGGTGAGCTCCTCAAGGCGGGTCTCGTCGAGGCCGGCCACGCGCCGCTCGATCTGTTCGATCAGCCATGCGGATCCGGACCAGAACTCGTCGGTTTTGTACATGTCGACCCAGCTTGCGTACGGGTTGGTCTCGAGCGTGCCGGCGAATTCGCGGGCGAGACGCTGGCCGTAGTCGGCGTACACCCATGCGCACGGCAGCACGGCGACGAGTATGTCGAGGAGGTCGCCGCCGTAGGCGATCGACAGGATGTTCGACGTGTAGGCGCGGGCGAACGCGGACTGGCGCACCGAGTTCATCTCCTCCTCGGTGATCCCGTAGGCCGCCATGTACTTCCTGTGCATCGAAGATTCGACGGCGAAGATGGCGTTCTGCACGTTGGCCATGAACCGCATCACCTCGGGGTCGCGCGTCTTGGTGAGTCCCAGCGCGTGGACCTTCGCGTAGTCGGCCAGATAGCGGTAGTCCTGCAGCAGGTAGAAGGCGAACTTCTCACGCGGCAGCGTGCCCTCGCCGAGCTCGCGCAGGAACGGCTGAAGGTAGCCCTCCTCCCAGACGAGGTCGGCGGCCTTACGCAGACGGGTCGCGAACGGCGGCAGATGGTCGAGGGTGATCGCGCCGAACGACTCGGCGTCGAATGGATCGAATGGCATGGCCATGGGATGCTCCCTTTCGATGGTGCGTGGGTGG
>NZ_RZJP01000011.1:0-240 GCF_008698085.1 Bifidobacterium callitrichos | reverse complement strand
GTTCGAATCCTGTCCGGCGCACACCTCTTCACCGCAAGAGGATAAACAAGCGGTATGCGCCGGTAGCCCAGCGGATTAGAGCAGCTGACTACGGATCAGCAGGTCGCAGGTTCGAATCCTGTCCGGCGCACACCTCTTCACCGCAAGAGGATAAACAAGCGGTATGCGCCGGTAGCCCAGCGGATTAGAGCAGCTGACTACGGATCAGCAGGTCGCAGGTTCGAATCCTGTCCGGCGCAC
>NZ_RZJP01000010.1:0-442 GCF_008698085.1 Bifidobacterium callitrichos | reverse complement strand
ACGACACATCAATACAACTAGAATGATCACAAAACGATCGACGAACACAAAAAAGTGCTCTTCGAAATCAACAGCAAGAAACAACAAGAAGTTGTCACTTGCTCGCGTCCACTATCCAGTTCTCAAACCACCACCGCACACACGACCCGACCACCCGGCCAAACGACCGGACGACCACACCGCGCGACGACGGACCCGCCCCCGCGAACAACCACGGGAAGTGGCGATCCGGGAACCCAAAAGCATGCCCATACCACCGGCCACGACCAACGACGGCCACGACCACAAGCCAACGATCTCTTCCACACCAGCAACCCGGACCAACCGGAACATCCGGCCGCCGGGCCCACAACGACTCGCAAACACGAGCCTGAAATCTCCGTAGAAAGGAGGTGATCCAGCCGCACCTTCCGGTACGGCTACCTTGTTACGACTTAGTCCC